>NZ_JBREVE010000001.1:0-1153734 GCF_052921365.1 Paenibacillus sp. T2-29
GCGGGTTTTCTGCATGGCTGCTGACAAACGCCTCTGCTGTCCAATGGTATGCAGCTTGAATTGAATCAATTGCCTCCGCCTGCGCTTGGTTTAAAATTGCTTTATCCATGTATTTGTCCTCTCTGCCCTTGGGGGCTATATATTTAATCCTCAAAGCGCTCTCCGTAACCATAAGATGGCGCTGGTCTACTGTAGTTGTTCAAGGCATCGGAAATCATATTTGTAAAAACAAGCATTTCTTTATCATCCATAGCTTCCAGCAAACGTACTTCCTTAGCCTTCAAAGTTCGGCCTGCCGCTGAAGTAATCAGTTCAATGACTGGCTTTATGCTCTCCAAGCGTTCTTTTTTCTCGAATTCCACACGTTGCCGCGCCGCCAGTTTACGGTTGTGCTCTTCCCAATCCTGTTCATCGAACCAAAAGTAATCGCCGTATTTATCACGGAATGCAGATATCCAAAATTGAAGAAGTTCTTCATTTATTTGTATTCGATCATGGCAAGGCCAGCAGAGCCGCAGGCCGTTTGTCTTGACTCCTCGTCCTTTTCTCCCGCGCGGATAAACGTGATGAGTAGTCGTGGCTTCGGCGGCTTTGCAACATTCACAGATTCCGTTTGAATCAGCAATCAGTTCCGCAATTACATCCTTCGGGAATTCACCGCGCTCCTTGGTATTAGGCCGTGACTGGTGGTGAGAGAAAATATCTTTCTTCCATTCAGGAACAGGTTTTTTATCATTTTTCCGTTGTCCAAGGCTGCTGTAAGCCTTCTTTTGCTTTGTTTTTTTCTCCGGCTTCCAAAATGTTTGATGGGACATTCCCCTCGCCACCTTTCCGACAATTTAAATTCGTTTTTCCTTTGCTCATGCTTATATTTTGAGCCTAAACCACTACGGCTCCACTACGGATTTTAGAGGTTCAAGTAGCCCTGCTTCTTCCAAAATGGAATAATACTTATATCTTTCTAACGTTGTTACACGCACTTTTTTTATCGTATGTGATGCGTAGAAGGCTACAGCCTGCTGGACCTCGATAGGCTCATCTTCGAGCTTGTTTAAGTCGAGCTTTTTCACAAACTATTCTCCCTTATGCGGCGATTATATTTCTCTTGAAAATCACCCTTTATTTTAGGCGGTAAGGTATCAATTACCTCATTCCAAATGTTTAATAATTCACTGTTAAGTGAAGCGAAATTTTGTATATCCACGTAACGTTCCACCAATGCTGTAGTGAACTCATCCATTTCTTGTTCTGTCATACACCACGCCTCCATTACGTTTTTGGTTCCAGTACAATGTTGCTCTTTTGGATACAGTGTTGCGTAATCGAATCATTCAGCGTAGGAAAAGTTTCCTGAACTGATCTTGGCTTGTGCCAACCTCACCGTATGATCCCGGTGAACGCTCTGAGCTTAATGACCTGTTTATACTCGCTCAAACGAGTTTTTAACTCCTTGACCCATACCGTTAGAAGCATGAACAAAAATTCAAAAACACACCATCCATCCACCCAAATCATCAATCGTTTGAACGTCTTTCTCATAAATAATTACCTCCATTTTTTTATTATGTGGTTACTGCTATACACACCGCCGAGGTGGAATGTACTCCATAGAGGGTAGCTATCCCTAATCGTCAGGCGGTCATAAATAAATTACGTTATTTCGTTTCTTCGTTATTTTATATTCTGATTATAATTACGCTTCTTCGTAATGTCAATACAAAATACGAAATTGCGTAATTTATCACTTTATGTTAAAATCGGCTTAATTGGAGGTGCTGTGCGAGTGTCTACTATTTATATCAAAGTCCAAGAGTTACTCGATGAACGTGGTTGGACTCAAAAATATTTAGCAGAGAAAACGAATCTACGAACTGCTGCTATAAGTGAAATATGCAATAATATGAGGCGTTCTATAAATCGTGACCACTTAGAGAAGATAGCAGATGCTTTCGGTTTAACGGATGCAAATCAATTAATAGAGTTAAGGACGGAGCAAGAGGAGAAATAACCTCTATGCTCCTTTTTATTTGCCCGTTTAAATCGGATTAAGAAGCCTTTCGAGTCGCATAACTTCTTTCTGAAGGTATTGAATCAAATCAGCTGCCTCTTCCAAGGCCATGAGTTTCCAGTCATATGATTGATCTGATACCTGGTCTATGGTGGTTCCATACTTCTTTAGACCTTTCTCATTTTGTTTATCCAGCAATTCTATGATCCGCTGTGTTACTTCCGGACGTTTAATTTCATTTTGAGAGCGCTTCATTTAATTTCCTCCTCCGTTCTCGGTAGAATAAGCGTACCACCGTAATACTCCATCTCTGCCTGATTAGGATCACTCACCGGACCCCAATGGTTATTGGTTTGCATGATACGAACAATATCAGTGGCATATGGTTCGTCTGTGTTAACTACCAGATACGTATTAAGTGGAGGCTTTCCATCCAGAAGCCGCAGCTCCTGAACCTTCCACAAAATACGAGATAGATCACTTTTCTCACGTTCATCAAGGTATTTATTGATATCCTCATTTTTTAATACGGTGAATTTTACTTGCATTCCGGCTAGTCCTGACATTTTTCCTCTCTCCTTCTGCTTGTTTTAAAAGTTTATTGATAGCTCGTTTCCGATCCGCTTTTTCTTTCTTGAACTGCTTGATCGGAATGAATTCCCCTCGTTTTTTTAATGAGTATATCTATGGGTAAAGTCGGATATTTTGCTTGGAATAATTTCAGTTTGACACGGAATGTCGATGTCTCCACACCCTTGATATCTATTACTCGCTGAGTATCGTCCAGATTAGTGACCAGAAAATCAGCAATGTAGGTGACTTTTGGTTTCTCCTGTAGTATAAATACAGGGTGGCACTTGAAGTCTTTGATTTCTCCATACTTGCGCTGACGAAGGAGTTCTTGGCAATACTCTCCCTCTGCTTTGCTATCAAAGAGTGTGCCTATCACATCTAATTCGTACCTTTTTACAATCCATTCCTCGAATAGTGTTCCATCGGCTGTAACAATCACTTTTTTGGCATTGTATTTACTCATCTATCCAGCCACCCTATAAGGAAGAACAACGTAGAAACTGGACTCGTCACTCCGAAGAGTGAGAGGCTTTAAAGAACCAGTGTACCCGAGTGTAATTACATCGTTTTCTAAGACCTTCAATGCATCCAGCACATATTTTGCATTCAACGTCAGGTTGAAATTTTCTCCGTTGAAGCTGATTGGTGTTATGCTTTCTGTTGCCTTACCCGTTTCCTTTCCCTTACCTCGAATGTTAATTTCTTTTTCTGTAACTGAGAATGTAACAGCGTTGTTTTTTTCTTCTTTCGCCAATGTAAAAATAAGCTCCAATGATTCAATCAGTTCTTTCCGATTCACTTGTATTTCGGTAACTGCTTTAATAGCCATAGCATGGGTTGTATCAGGGTAAATCCCTTCTAGAACACGAGAATAAAATATAAATCTATCTGTTCGTGCGAACGCATATATTACTTCTCCGCCAGAAGACTTGGAAAAACCGAATTCTACTTCATCGTTGTCATTTACGATCTTCTGTAACTCAATTATTCCTCTAGCTTCAATAACAGCCGTGCCGATATTTCCAATATCAAATTCTCTTTCGGCATGGGCCAGTCGGTGTCGGTTCGTTGCCACCATTTGAATTTTCCCGGTCTGAAGGATAACGTTTACCCCTGTAATTATAGGCAATGATTTTCCATCTATATCTGCCGCGAAAACTGTCTTTTTGATCAGATTTTTTAAGTCTTTTCCCTTAATCTCTACAAACTCATTTTCATTTATCTCTGGAGGAGCAGGATATTCTTCTGGAGGCATTCCAGTAATCTCAATTTCCTTATTCCGTGACTTTATGGTGACTTGATTCCCATTTTTAACTTGCAGTTCTATTTTCCCATTGATCTTTTGAAGAATATCCAATAGAACTTTAGGCAGTGCCGCCGAACCAGTCTCTTTGATGTCTATGTTTTCCTCGACAAATGATTGGATAGTTGCTCGGTCATCGGTACCAGTAACAGTAAGCCTGTCCTTCGTGGCTTCGATCAAAAAACAGCTCAATATAGGGATTATTACTTTTGTTGAAATTGCCTTGCTGGCATCTTCTAAAGCCTCAGCTAATAGAGCGCTGTCCACTACTATATTCATATGGTCCGTCCTCCTTTACCGTGTCCTTCTTGGCATTTGGGTTACATTCTGGGCATGGACCTAGTATCATCATGGAGCCAATGAAACTGTATGCAACCTTTGTGTCTCCGCATGCTCTACACATACCGTTAATCCCTCCGTCTATTTCTACCACCCACCGGTAGTATCTTTACAAATGGTTCTATTCGCTCAAAGATCCGGGCCGCTTTTTTGTCATTCTGTTTCTGTTCGCTCGGCTTGCTGTCTTTCACATTCACCAAATGCTGTTTCAGCTCACTCATGGTTAAATTCGATGTGTAGATCGTCGTTAGGCGTTCCATCCGCCGCTGAAGTATTGGTCCCAGGACTTCATCCCTTGTCCAAGTCGTTAATGACTCGGCCCCGATATCGTCCAATATCAACACAGGAACAGTTCTCAAAGCATCAAGTTTGCTTTCAACAGTCTCTGTCTTTGAGCCAATTGCATCCTTGACCTCCAGTAGAAAATCAGGAACATAGACCATCAGTACGCTTACGTCACGCTTAGCCAACTCTTGGGCAATGGCTCCAACAATACGACTTTTGCCTACACCCATTTGACCGTAAAAGTACAAACCTTTTGTTGTTTCACCTGGTACAAATTCATCACAAAAGTTTATTGCCGCCGCAATTGCAGATATCCGCTGCGGGTCAGGTTCAATGTCTTCGAAGGTGGCATTCAGGATATGAGCCGGGATATAATGGCTCTTGATCCTCTGACCTATTCCTTGTTCTCTTTCGTGAGCGACCAACAATGGGCATTTCCGAAGTCGGAAGACCAGTTCGTCAGCTTTGGTCGGGTTAGGCTCCGCAACGCTTGCATGCCCCTTCTGTTCGTTCTGGCAAGCAAGCAACCCTGGACACTCGTTGCATTTATCGCAATAGGATATATGCTGTGACAAATCTCTATATCGTTTTGGTTCGGTCAGATCCTCGGTTCGGTCAGGAAATTCACTTTTTAATCGCTGAACCTCAGGATGGTTTGCTAGACGTTCCAGCACCGCAGCCTGCCTTTTAGCAAAACCAGCGGGTATTAATGCCTTTAGTTCTTTGCCGAAGCTCTCCATGTGGCATCAACCTCCCTGTTTAGCCCTTAGTTTTGCAAGCATGCTTTGAATGTCCGACTCGGTGTATTCGCTTGGTGGCACATCTATTTGTGACTCAGGCTTACAAGGCAAAGCACTTTCGGTCCTCTCCCCCTTACCAATATCTTCTCGTAAGGCGTGTAAGGAGAAAATAATAGTCGCACAGTAACTCAGACTACGTATCCCATCGCGCTTATGCTTAGGTTTAAATTTGTCAAAGGACTGATCAATTCCGTCCAAAGCGGTTTGAAGCGGTACACCAGCGGCTAGCAATTCATCAATGCTCGTTTCGTCGGCTGATGTAATGTATAATCCTTTCCCCCTGCGCTGTAGGTACTTGTTGGCAACGGCGTTGTGATAGTCAATATCCGAAGATGATATTTCATTCTGTTCAGAGTCAGTATCTGTTTCAGAAGTGGCAGGAACGGTACCTTGCCGGGAAGACGGTATCCCCTCATCTTTGGAATTGATATCATTATCAGGCGTTAAACAACAACTACTGTCTTTAATATTGTCTTTAAACATGTCTTTAGGAGTGCCTTCATCCTTACTCCCACAAGGGTTTTCATCCTCTTTGACTTCCACTTTTCGTAAGTCGCCACTTACACTTTTCGTAACTCCTGACTTACACTTTTCGTAACTTCCCACTCCATCACCCGCCTGTTTACTTACACTTTTCGTAACTTTATATACGGAAAGATTTATTGAAATAAGTTCTTTGAATTTTTCCTCGTTCCATTCTTTAACGAGACTTACACGCCATTCATCATAATTTTTATTTAAAGAATAAATTTGCTTACCGTCCCACTCTATTACTTTGCACTGCTTCAGATAGGTAATTTCCTTCTTAGCGTCCTGTATACGTACACCACACAGCTCAAAATTAGTTAGTAGAGGAATTGTTGCACTTTTCTTCTGGCATCCGTAGGAAAGCCGCAAAATGAGTTTTAATATCTTTTGCTGCCTCTCAGTAAACTTTCGGCTTATGATCTCATCCCAAATGCTGTTGGCTATTCCTATGAACCCATCTTTTAATTGGGGACTTACCACTCACCTCACCCCGGAACTTTCTGAATACTATCTAGTCCCACTGGCGGGGCTTCCAAACTCCGCCAGCAGCACCTTTAGGCTGTATTTTAAAGAGTTTATTACCTGGTCATTACTTTCTACAGCGTTATGCCATCGTACTTTATCCGCCTCGGCATCAGCTTCTTGAATACGAAGGTCTATGACTGCTAATTCGGCCCGTTGTTCCTTATTCTTATCAGCAGCTATATACGCCTCTGCAAATGCACGTTTTCTCTTTGCGTAGATGTATTTGTACTCCCTCACCGCTTCTGCGGCTTTGCGTCCAAGCAATACCTGAACCTCGGTAAGCAATTCTATCTTTCGAGCCAGCGTTGCCGGATAATCATGGCTGCATTGATCCGCAAGACTATAAAGCTCTCCGAGCGTATATTGTTTTTGTAGAGACAACGCAGCCACTCCTTTGCCCTCTATTAATATTCTTCGCCGAAATAAGTATCAACTTCGTCTTCATCCACGATAACCTTGGCTCCAGTAGCGAAAATTTGGAACATCAATTTTTCGAAATGATAAAACGATGTCATAATCTCTTTGTTGTTGGAGAGGTTATGACCATCAATTTTAGAGTCATAGACGCGTCCTTCTTTATCTAAGTGGAGTTGATACTTATAACTGTACCTTGATTTTTCAGAACGCCACGATTCTCTGTTTTCGCTTTCTGGATCAAAATAGATGTGTCGATACCCGTCCTCATTGCCTTCCAAAATGAAAGATATTTCTTCGCCATCTCGTTCATGGCCATCATTCTCATCTTTCTTCATTGCTTCAATCAATTCAGACAACTTGTATTCAGGTTTAATACCGACAAGCATTTGTTCCATGTTTTCTTTAATTTTTTGAACACCTTGAATATGGAGAGCGGCATTCAACTGAGATTTAACTTCATTCATAACCATAAGATTGTATCCGCCTATACCCAATTTTCTCATATCAATTTGCAACTGCTCTTTTACATGATTTTCTAACTCTTTACGGAAATCTCCGTAAGTGCCGAAATACTCTTCTACCACTTTTTTGATAGTAGTCTCAAGTTGCTTTTTAATGACTTCCTCAACAAATCCGTCTTTTTGAATTGTTTGCATCGCATCATTTACCAAATTATTTAAATTCATATTATTACGCTCCTATTTTCAATTTTTAAATTACGTGATATACTTCCGTTGAATTGTTTGTTAAATGATCGTGTTGGTAGCACGATTGTTTGTCAGGGCTTCTCTGTCTTTTCTTTTGCGGTATAACCTACGGCAATAGTAATTACAGAAAAGTCCTTCTTCATTTGGAATGGGGTGTTTCTGACCTTCGAATATCTCTTTACCACAATGATTGCAGCAACCTATTCCTTTACCGGATATCTTGTATCCTGATTCCTTAGGAGCCTCTAGCCCTTCATATTCTTCATTCTTGAACCGCTCCAACTCATTTAATTGGGCAGTAAGCAGATCTATTTGGGCATGAATTTCGTCATTCGGTAATCCAAATTTAACAGCGTCAATGCTGTCCTCATATAACTCACGTAATTGCGCTCTAAGTACCCTAGATTGTTTATGATCGTCCAACTCTCTCAGCTCCATATCTCCGCTTCAAGTTCGGATATTTTATCTTTTAATCGTTTTTCTTGTTCTTTCAAAGGATTCATTTTTTTGATGCACACATGATTAGGCCATAGACTATCCGTAATTGCATATTGAGTTTTATATATGGCTTGAAGTTTTTGCTCAGTAAGTTCTTTTTCCTTTTGAAGAGCAATTTTTTTCTTATCTTGCTCGGTTAACTCTAGCAGTTCCAAATCCACTGAATGCTGGCAATTCAAGAATCGATGAACTTTCAGCACAGCAAATATAAGAGACTCAGCTTCGTTTTCTATAAAGAACTTATCCCCTTCGTCATTTACAACAGGAATCGGATAAATCATTTTTAATGAATTGCTCATACTCCCTTTTTCCTGCGGATATTACGGACGATAATGGCATGCTGTAAAGGGTTATTGAACCACAACCGAGCCAACTCTGGAAGAGTCATAACCAATCTCTCCTTTAGATATAGTCTTCTGGACGAAAATCTTGGACAAAGTAAATTGCATCGGCGTAATCTATACGCCGGATGTGGCTGTACCTTGCTACGCTGAACATGATTTTCAGCTTGCTCCAGATCATTCGCCGATATTTACCGACCGTCTCATTAAACTTTCCGTCAGTTTCCTGGTAACGGTCTTTCGTGAGTGCATTGGATCTTATTCTTACTGCATCCTGTAACTGATAGCATTCAGCATCTGTAAGCGTCACGCTATCCCGAACCTCCTGAACCATCATCTGAACTTCTTCCACTTTCTCGGTTATATCCAATTGCATTTGCTTGATACCGTCCACAAGGCCACGAATTGCCATGCCTTGAGCCTCTGTAAGTTGCATTTGCTTTTCGACAACAGACAAGAAATCAGGCTGTTGATTAGGGTTAATTAATGTCATTTCTCTACCGCCCTTCTACCATTTACGGCTGGTCGAATCTGTTCAACAAAGGCTTCCAGCATGTCCAAGCTTTCGGACAACCGCTTCTTTTCAGAACTACTTGAACTACCTATTGCACCCAGCATGAATGAAGTAATTCCGACCTTTTGTAGAAACTGCTTTACATGGATGCTGACTTGAATCGTATTGCTATCAGCCTCAAAGCGAAGTTTCTTCATCTGAGCTGCTGCCTGCTGTTCATCGAAATCGTCCGGTTGCTGGAGCTTGATAGTCTCAAGTTCTTCCTTAGCTCTTTGATAGCCACCTCGCAACTGTTCTATTTTAAGACGCTCAGCCTCCAAATCTTCTTTGAGCTTGCCTTTCCAGTATTCGTCGCGTTGCTTGAGCTGCGCTTCTGCCTCTTTTTCCTTTTGGCGAATGAATATGCTTGTCTCTTCCTCGTGACGTTCAACAGCTGCATGTACAGCCTCGTCAACCTGATCAGCCGGAACAGCATCCTTGTACTGCCTTTGTAACTCAAGCTTGTCCAGCTCTGCTTGCTCGGCTCTCTCCTCGGCTTCACGGACAGCGGCCTCCAACCGAGCTTTTGTCTCCACAAACGCTTTGTGAGTGCTAATCAATCCCTCATCAAGCTGCTGGATAATCTCCGGTGTAGCATTCTCAGCTATGAATTTCGCCTTGTCATACTGCCTACCGGAACCAAAGCCTGCTTGATCCGCTACAATATCCCGAACTTGTCCGGTAGGTTGGTCAGGAAAATTTTCCGTACCTCCAGACATGCGCTCTTTGGCCTTCAAACGTTCAACCTCTTCAAGTCGCCGCGCCCATTCTACTCGCTCGGAAAAAGTGAACTCCTTACGATGTTCATTCTCGGAAATCTCAAGCTGAAGTTGATGCTCAAAATCCTTGATTTCCATAACTCTTACCGTCACTTCTGAGCGTCCAAGGAACTGGTGCGCTCTCAACCGCCGCTCTCCAGCAATCAACTGATAATCCGGTGTTACTACAATAGGGTTAATGAGTCCATTCTGTTTAATATCTCGAGCCAGTTCTTCTATCCCGCCAAAATCCTTACGGATTCGATTACTGACTTTGATCATGTTTATATCTATTTGCAAGTTTTTTCTCCTTTCTTTAATGAGTTATCTTTAAGAGTGGAAGAATTATCGTTGATCCAAGTGAAAACATGATCTCTTGGATATCTTGCTCTTATTTGCTTGAACTTCGGAAATGTTGGAATATCTACGATTTTATTCACTGCCGAAAGCTCAACTTGTAGAATTTCTTTAAGGTTATTTTTGGTGAGCAATGTGGGGAAGCTGTATTTTTTTCTTCCTTCTTCCACTCCTAACTCATAAGCCTTCTTAACAAGTTCCTGTACATACTTATCGATCTCAGGAATATGAACATTCATTGTCGTTTCCATTTAATCATTCCTTCTCATTATTGTTTTTCTAAATGTCCAGCTCTTATCATTAAATCTTCATAACTTAAGTCCAAAGCGTATGAAAATTTTTTTATTGTATCTGGTTTAGGCGTTCCTCTCTTTCCAGTTTCAATTCTTGAAATTTGAGCAATACTAATTCCAGATAATTCTGACAACTCAATTAGGTTTAGACCTTTCTTTTTTCTGCGGTTTTTTAAATACACACCTAAAGTATTGGTCATTGAAAAGCCCCTCTCTTTCCCTACAGGCAAATAATACTACTTCTTTTCCTTTTGGTAAAATTTATTTATCGCCGTTTTCCAGTATAAAATTAGCTAATACGCTTAATTTCATCTGTTTCCTTAATAATCCTAACTAAATATTTACCTCTAGGTAAAATGGTGTTATTATGTTACCAATAAGAAAAAAGGTGGAGTTGTAGTGTCAAACGAACTTGGCATTTGGATTAAGCATGTACGTGATAGCAAGGGGCTAACATTAACGGATGTTTCAAAAATATCGGGGATAAGTATCGCCCAATTGTCAAGAATTGAGACGGGTAAACGAAATGTACCAAAACCTGATACGTTAAAGAAAATTTCTTCAGCTTTAGATATATCCTTTAATGAATTAATGATAATTGCTGGACACATCGACGTGAATGATGATGATGTATTAATCAAGATTGATGATCATGATTCGAATCTTTACCTTGACGAAAAAATTAAACAGGTAGCACGTTTACTTGTAGATGAAAACGGTAATTTTTTATCATTCCTTCATAAAGAATTGTATACAATTTTTAGTTCGATTGAGATTAATGATGAAACTAGCGCTTTTTACGAATTATATAAGAAAGGTTTAGTTGAATATGAAAACGATCCTGACACTCTTATAGAACTCACTCAAGATACTTTTAATTTAGTGTGCAACTTCGCTATTCTGAAAGATGTTATTTTAGAAAAATTAAATTTCGAACAAAAAGAATCGATTTTAAATGAGTTAACAAAGATATCTAAACGACATAATTTATCGAAATCTTCAAACTCAATTGAAGATGCTGCCAAGAAAATTTCATTAAACGATACTAAAGATTTAGAAAAATTCCTTAATCAACCTGAAATAAAGTTTAACGGAAAGTTAATAACAAATGAGTTGAAACAACGAATCTTAGGATATGCTGAAGCATTAATTGACCAAGAGAAAAAAGACCTCAAAAATGATTTCTAACGTTAAACAAAAAATCACTTCTACTTTTTAGGTTTATAGCTGAAAAGCTATTTCCTATACAAATAAAACCGAACATACATTCTAGAAAGGAGGATATATGGTTATTTTCTCAATCTATTAAGAGGAGAGTTTTAGTATGGCATCGTTTAAAAAATACAAAACAAAGACAAAAGGAACACTCTGGATGTTTAAAATTGATACCGGAGTCGATCCCAAAACAGGGAAGAGGACAAATACAACACGAAGAGGATTTGCTTCTAAATCCGAAGCTAAGTTGGCCGCTGATGAATTAGAGGTTCATTTACAAGATGGAACATTGATAAATGAGAGTAAAAACATTTTAATTAGTACATTTCTTGAAGACTGGGTAGAAATATATAAGAGAAAGACTGTAAGAAATAACACTTATAAACAACATAAAAATAATATAAAAAACCATCTAGTTCCAAACTTAGGATTCGAAAAAGTCACTAAATTAACCAATGCTCAATATCAAAATTTCATTAATGAAATGATTTCAAAACGTAGTAAAAGAACTGTTGAGATTATTCATACAACCATGTTGAGTGCTATGTATAAAGCTGTGGAATTAGAAGTAATTAAAAAAAATCCTTGTTCCAAAATTACTATACCTGATCCAAATATCAATAAACTTAAATCACCTGATACTTTGAAATACCTTACGAAAAAAGAAGTGTTTGATTTTTTAAATGCTGCCTTTGTAGACAATTGGAAATACTACATTTTTTTCAAAACTCTGATTGAAACTGGTCTAAGGAAGGGGGAAGCTCTCGCTTTGCAAAGAGATGATGTAAACATTGATGAAAAAAGGATTATAGTAAACAAAACATTAGTATATGATGAAATGAAATATGAAAATATTTTTTCTCCACCAAAAACAAACGCTTCAAACAGAAAAATCCTTATAACGGAAAATTTATCAAGAGAGCTGAAAAGCCACATAGTAAAACAAAAAGAAGACGAATTGCAACTTGATCAAGTAGACAGGAATGATTTTGGATTAGTTTTTAATCGGGGCGACGGACTACCATTTGCGAAATCAACTTTGCAACGGGCTTTTAAAAGGATATGCAAAAACGCAGGCATAGATAAGAGCATCACAATCCATGGACTAAGACATACTCACGCTGTTCTGATGCTGGAATCGGGAGCTAGTATGAAAGAGGTCCAAGAAAGATTAGGTCATGCATCTATAGAAGTCACTGCCGACATTTATGCTCATATTACTGAATTTATTGAGGTACGTAGCATAGATAATTATGCAGCTTATATGAACTATCCCCAAATCAATTAGTCGCGGTCAAAATCGCGGTCAAAGTAGAAAAGCCACTTACCCTTGAACTAAAAAGAAAAACCCTGACATGCTAGAAAAACCAGCAATGCCAAGGCTTTATGTCTTTTAATACAGCGTCAGATATTGATCACGTTCCCATTGATGCACTTGTGTTCTGTACATATCCCATTCAATTTCCTTAAGCTCATAGAAGTAAGCCAGAGCATGATCACCCAGTGCGTCAGAGATCACCTCGCTCCGAATAAGCTCAGACAGAGCTTCTTTCAGGTCTGCAGGCAGACTTGGAATACCTTCTTCAATTCGCTCTTCCTCGGACATCACGTAGATGTTGCGATCGATTGGGGCTGGCAAAGCCATCTGACGTTTGATACCATCCAAACCTGCTCTCAGCATTACAGCCAAGGCTAGATAAGGATTCGCTGCCGGGTCAGGGTTCCGAACTTCGACGCGAGTGCTCAGGCCACGAGATGCGGGGATCCGAATCATCGGACTGCGATTGCTTGCAGACCAAGCAACATAACAAGGCGCTTCATAACCTGGTACGAGACGTTTGTAGGAATTTACTGTTGGATTCGTGATCGCTGCCATTGCACGTGCATGTTTAAGAATACCTGCCATATAGTGGCGAGCTGTCTGGCTTAATCCGAGTTCATCCGTCTCATCATAAAATACGTTTTCATTGTCCTTAAACAACGATTGGTTGCAGTGCATACCGGAACCATTCACGCCGAACAAAGGTTTTGGCATAAAGGTTGCATGCAAACCATGCTGACGAGCAATGGTCTTAACAACGAGCTTGAACGTTTGAATCTGATCGGCAGCTTTAACTGCATCTGCATATTTAAAGTCAATCTCATGCTGACCAGGTGCGACCTCATGGTGGGATGCTTCAATTTCGAAGCCCATCTCTTCAAGCTTAAGAACAATTTCACGACGGCAGTTCTCACCCAGATCCATTGGAGCCAGGTCAAAATATCCGCCTTGGTCATTCAGTTCTGTGGTTGGATCGCCTTTTTCATCGGTTTTGAACAAGAAGAATTCAGGTTCTGGTCCGACATTCATCGAAGTGTATCCCATTTCTTCAGCTTCCTTAAGTACACGTTTCAAGATCCCCCGCGGGTCACCTGCAAATGGAGAGCCGTCTGGCTTGTAAATATCGCAGATCAAACGAGCTACACGATCTGAGGTTACCCATGGGAATACAACCCAAGTGTCCAAATCTGGATATAAGTACATGTCAGATTCTTCGATACGTACATAGCCTTCTATGGAAGAACCGTCAAACATCATTTTGTTATCCAAAGCTTTTTCCAGCTGGCTAACAGGAATTTCAACGTTCTTAATGGTGCCCAGCAAATCTGTAAACTGCAAACGAATAAAACGAACATTTTCTTCTTTCGCAATCCTAATGATATCTTCTCTGGTATAACTCACACTAACCTCTCCCTTTCTGTAACGACTATATGCAAATCGGCTGTATCATAAATGACTTAAATGATGAGACCGTTTTTAAGTAGAATAAACTTATGCCAAAAGGTAAGCCACAGCATTATCTTTTGTTGAAAAACCGTGATAATTCGCCTTGGATCAAAGATACCTGTCCTGGTCTTTTGCCTGCAACAAGTTGTTGCTTCAACAAACGATGAAGCTGAGTGTCGGACATTTCACGGCGTTTGACTTCCGTATCTGCAGTAATAACTGTAGCTTCCTCCGATTCCTTGGTAACCGGATTCATGACTTGTTTAATTCCTGCAATGTTTACACCCTTCTCGATCAACGCCTTAATTTCGAGCAGACGCTCTACATCATTAAATGAAAAAAGTCGTTGGTTACCTGATGTACGGGCAGGAACTATCAAATTATGCTGCTCATAATAACGAATCTGACGTGCTGACAAGTCCGTTAGCTTCATGACAATACCTATTGGAAACAAGGCCATATTTCTGCGAATTTCGTCGCCCATTTGTCATCAACCTTCCAGTGATCTATTATTCACCTTATTGTACATTTAGCTGATGCAAAGTGTCAATGATATGTTAGAAAAACTCACAATAATTTACGTTCTTTCATCGTTTGCAGAGCCATAAGTACTCCATATTTGACATGAGAGTAGGTTAAGCCCCCTTGCATGTAACCAATATAAGGCTCTCGAATCGGAGCATCTGCGGATAATTCCAAACTTCCACCTTGTATGAATGTACCTGCTGCCATAATAACCGGATGCTCATAACCCGGCATATCCCACGGCTCTGGCACCACATGGCTATCCACGGCGGCTGCGCGCTGAATGCCCTGTACAAAAGCAATTAGATGTTCTGCTCCGCTAAAAGAAATGGCCTGAATCAAATCCGTACGCTCTTCATGCCAGGCCGGTTTGGTCTCAAAACCCATTTCCTCAAAGACTGCAGCTGCGAATATACTTCCTTTAACCGCTTGCCCCACCAATGTAGGAGCAAGGAATAGTCCCTGGTATATGCCTCGTGTAGTACCTAGCATCGCTCCTACTTCTCCCCCGATACCGGGTGCTGTTAATCGGTAGGATGCCAGCTCTACATATTGATGTTTGCCGCAGATATATCCACCCGTTTCTGCAATGCCACCACCGGGATTTTTAATCAACGAACCTGCCATCAAATCAACACCGACCTGAGTAGGTTCCAGCTTCTCAGTAAATTCCCCGTAGCAATTGTCTACAAAGACAATAACGTCAGGCTTTATCTTTTTCACTCGTGCCGTCATTTCTTCAATATCTGCCACACTAAAGGAAGCTCTCCAATCATAGCCGCGTGAGCGCTGGATACCAATCACTTTGGTATTGTCATGGATTGCGGACTCCACCGCTTTCCAGTCCACTTTACCTTCTGCTGTCAGCGCTGTCTCTCCATAAGTAACACCAAAGTCCTGCAATGATCCTGTTCCGTCGCCGGGCTTACCAATCACTTTGTGTAAGGTATCATATGGTCGCCCTGTAATGTATAACAACTCATCCCCTGGTCGCAGCACACCAAATAAAGCCGTGGCGATGGTATGCGTTCCCGAGGCAAAATGCGGACGCACCAACGCTGCCTCCGCACCGAACACATCTGCATAGACTTCTTCCAGCACTTCACGCCCCCGGTCATTGTAAGCATATCCCGTTGAACCTGCAAAATGAAAATCGCTCACTTGCTTGCGCTGGAAGGCCTGAATGACCTTCCACTGATTTGCATCTACAATATGATCTATGTGCTGTATACGTTCTTGTATTTTATGTTCTACCGTTTCCTGAATTTGCTGAATTTCCGGACTAAAAACTACCATTTACCTTCTTGACCCTCTCTCTTCCGCAGCCTTAGGCTAATCATGTTATATTGTTGTTCAATTTTGAACGATAAGCATTATCATCTTATTGACCCAAAAACGTCATTAGATGTTAACTTTCTGTGAACTCACTGAGAGCATGACCATACTTTTCGTATTCGCCTCTTTGAATTTCTACCTCATAAATGACATCATTGCCATCATACTCTGTCAGCAGTACATCTCCAATTCGATAAAGCACAGATGTTAAATCCCCACGTTCCGCAGGAATACGGAATCTCAGTGTGTCACCGCTCAGATGCTCCTGAACCAGTTCGCGAATGCGTAGCAAATCCGCTTCATCAAATGCACTGATTTTCAAATAGCCTTCCCCGGAAGGAAGCATTTCCAATTGTACAGGGGTGCAAGCATCTTTTTTGTTAAACAATACAATCTGAGGCTTGTCCGCAGCCCCAAGCTGTTGCAGAATTGACTCTACAACTTTCATTTGTTCGTCACGCATGTCTGAAGAGGCGTCCACGACATGTAAAATGAGATGGGCCTCATTGGCCTCTTCCAAAGTGGCCCGGAAAGAGGCTACCAAATCATGAGGCAGATTTTGAATAAATCCTACTGTATCTGTGAGAATAACTTCTTTGCCACTCGGCAATTCCATTGTTCTGGAGGTAGGATCGAGCGTTGCAAACAGTTGGTTCTCAATATATACATCGGCAGCTGTCAGTTGCTTCAACAGTGTTGATTTCCCGGCATTCGTATAGCCAACAAGTGCCACCTGAACGATGCCAGCCTTTTGTCTGCGCTCCCTGTGTAAATACCGATGACGCGTCACTTCCTCAAGTTGGCGTTTCAGATCACTAATTCGGTCACGAATGTGACGACGGTCCGTCTCGAGCTTGCTTTCACCAGGACCACGTGTTCCGATTCCGCCACCGAGCCGTGAAAGGTTTTTACCGTGTCCAGACAGTCGAGGCAGTAAGTATGACAACTGCGCCAGTTCAACCTGGATAATACCTTCCCGTGTTTTTGCACGCTGAGCAAATATGTCCAGAATTAACTGTGTTCGGTCAATTATTTTGAGATCCAGGCTCTCTTCCAGATTTCGTACTTGAGCTCCCGAGAGCTCCTGATCAAAAATAGCTGTATTCGCTCCCAATTCTTCAGCAACTGCACGCAATTCATCTACTTTTCCTTTGCCAATAAACCATTTCGAGTCTTTGGATTCCCTATTTTGTGTGAGGACGCTCAGGACTTCAACTCCCGCTGTTTCAGCCAGCTTCACCAGTTCTTCCAGCGAATATTCCGTATTGATGCCAGATCGTTTGACTTCATCCGTAATTAAACTGACCAGTACCGCCTTATCCTGCATTTCGGTTTGTGTATCATGAGTGGAGTTCGCCATATTGTTTGCTCCTTTATTTTCATGTCAACTCTCGAACAGAAACCGACCTGATGTCAGGCCGGCCCTCGTTCGATGTCATACAATTCGATATGATTCAGATTCCTATTATCGCCTATCTTTTGTCCATTTTCAAATCCTCTGGTCGCAACGTCATCAACTCCTGCTTACCGGGTTGCCCGCTCCTGTACTGATTAAGCAGCCTGACAGCTTGGTGTCGAATCGCTTTTTCAATCACATTACGAACATAACGTGCATTACTAAATGCATGGAGACTGTCATTTCGCTCATTTAGCAAATGCTCTTTCATTTTGAGTATAGACTGAGGCATGAGAATATAATCCCTTTCCTTAGCCATCAATTCCGAAATTTGAATGAGCTGATCCACAGTGTAGTCAGGAAAATCCAACTGGATTGGAAAACGAGAAGGAAGACCAGGATTTGTCCGTAAAAAAAAGTCCATTTCTCCCGAATACCCTGCGAGGATCAAAATAAATTGATTTTTTTGGTCTTCCATGGCCTTGGCGATTGTTAGTACTTATATGTTGATTATCGGATTCTTTCTCATCATTTTCAACAAAGCCTAAATGTAAATAAACATTTATTTTATTGTCTTCATTAAGTATAACTTTTTTTACAAATAATCGCGTCACTTTTCTCTTGGTCTCCATATCTATATGGTCGTTCTCAAGCAAATATTTAAAAGATCTTAACGATTTTTGTACCAATTCAATGTGGTTTTGTTTATGAAGTACAGTTGATAAACTTTGTTCTATTATTTGTAACTCCTCTTTTATGTCATGTACCTGCATATCTACCGCTGAGACCTTATCTTCTAAGTCCTTCATTGTTTTAATAATTCCAGCCGCATACATCTCAGTGTATCGTTCACGAGATGATTCTTTTTCTTGTAAGGATTTTTCTAATTTGGTTTTCTGTTTAAGTAATTCATCAGAGTTCGAGTTTTCTGTTTGTTGTTTAACTATACGTTCAAAAAATTCTGTTGGTTCAGATATTATGTTTTTAACATACTCCCAAACAATCTTATCTACGTAATCAACTCTCCAATTACGTCCTTCACAGATTGGATTGGACTCTCCCGTCCCGACTTCCCATGATTTTTTCGTCTTATGTTGACAAACGTAATATTTTAACAGTCCATTCTTAGTTTTTGTAGTTACCCCTGACGATACTGCTGCGCCACATCGACCACAACGGCAAATTCCTTGCAATAGATAATCTTCTGTCGGTCTTCCTGGTTTGTTCTTATTCAGAAAATCAAGCCTTTTTTGAATTTTATGATATGTCTCCATTGTAATGTAAGCAGGTACAGGTATACGTCTCCATTCTTCCCTTGGTTGTGGAACTTGCTTCCTTGTTCCATCGGCATTCCTTATTACTTTAGATTTACCAAAATAAAAGTTTCCTGTGTAGGTTTCGTTTTTAAATATTCTGCTTATTGTAACCTGATACCATCTGTCTTTTTTAGGAGCTGACACATTACGTAAAGATAACTCTTCGGCAATCCTAGAACAGCTGTAATCTTTATGTAGGAGCATATCTACCATTTTCAGATAAATTTCTTTTTCTTCTGGATTCTCAACAAGTGTGTCTAGTTCGGTGTCGTAAGTATACCCATAAATTCTATTTAATCCCGGTATAAGTCCATTTTTGACTTTAGTAATTCTTCCACGTTTGGTATCTGCTAAAATTTTTGCTTTATTATATTCAGCAATACTACCTTGAATGTTAAAGTTCAACATTGATTCGGGACTCGATTTATCAAATTCGAACTCCACAAACCAGAAGTCTTTTCCCATACCCCATATACGATTAGACAGTTGGGTTTGTAAATGCAGGAAACGACTCATTCTATTGGGATGTAAAAAAATCACGTGATCTCCAATCCCATATTCAAGCAAAAATAAAGCGTAATTAATCATTGGACGATTAGGATTGTCTCCACTTTCACCATCTTCAACTAGAACCACTACTTCATCTTCGGTAATACCTTTTTGCTTGGCTAAATCCATACATCTTTCAACTTGAGATTCGATTGAGTAATTGTCTACCTGACCATCCGTAGATACACGAGCATAAATAAGAGCCTTGATCTTAGTGACCAAGGCTTCAAGCTCAGTTTTACTAAATTTTTCTGAACCAGTTAAAGTCCTGAGCATAAAGTTCCTCCTATTATCTATTTTATGATTATTTTTATGTATTAATTATATATCTTTTGGTACTAAATGAGAATACTTTTTCATGGTATTTTCCAGCCACAATGAAAATTCGTTCTTTATTTCTTCTATCGGTTTGGCATCTTCTTCGTCAACAACGTGGACTACTACTTCAAAACTATCTATATTACTTCTTTTCAATCTACTCCCCCCTCTCTATTGGTGTTGAAAGAAGGCTTTTAAATATTGTCTACAGTCTGTAAAATACTACTTTTATCATGAAATTATTTGCTGGAACCATATGTATTTATTGCGTTTTTAACAAAATCATTTAAGTAATAATGCCACTTACTTCTTTTTTTAAATCCATTAATTTCTAGCCCTATTTCTTCACATATACCTATGGGTATGCTGCTTTTATTCACTCTGCTCTTATATGTGTGACTGAGCTGATTTTGAGCAATAAATTGATACTTAACAAAATCCTTGATATGTATAAAGAAAACCTTATTGTCTGGTTCTCTAAAATTTATAATAAAACCACTTATAACATTGTCGTACTCACTAGCCTCTTTTAATTTGTCAATCTGATGCTGTTTAATTACACTCTCATCAAAACTGACCGATTTTTGTTTTGTGGACTTAAGCTCCAATGTAAAAAGATATTTCTCAGAAAACATCATACAGTCGTAATCATTTTTCGTAACCCTAATTCTGTTTCTTAGTTCCGCTGGGATAAGAGTATCCTTAATTCTGGTAAAAAATATCTTCTGAGTTGATTCGGCAGACGATTGAAAATCTCCCTCAAAGAGCTTGCCTTCATTCTTACTCATAGCAAACTCTCCATCATTTTCAATCGATCATCCAAATAATCTGTTTCTAGTTTTACTAGTTCCTCATACTTATCTTCCTTTATAAATCCATATTTATTGTACATTTCAAGTCTTTTTAATGTATGTATCTTCAATTCTTTAACAAGTTGAATATTATGACCAACTAAATTCAAATTACCATTCCTCTCCTGCAATAATTCTTTTTGCTCCATTTGCTTTCTTTAGGCATTCATAGTCATCATGAACGTTCAATCCATCGAATAAGACTAGTATTTCTTCTCCATTTATGATTGGTTCTTTACATCCCGCACAAGTTGAAAATTGATTCACCTCCTTATCTTGTGGGTCAGGGAAGTGCATACAATGATAGTTGCTATCGAATCTATCCATTTGTCTTGGAGTCATTTTCGTTAAGCAATTGATTGAGCACTGTACCTGCAACTTCCTTGTATTCTTCATCTGTCAGTTTACGTCCGATAATCTGTTCAATCTTTGATTTGCTAAAGTTGTTTTCCATCTATGCTATCCCCTATCCTATATTTTGGCTCTCTCACTTGTTACTTTTAAATTACCATTTGAGTCTATTTTGTTGATTAACATCGTTGTGTGATTTACAGGTGAGTCTCTATACCTGTAAGGTCTGAACTGTGAACCCCTTCTGTATCCATAAAGAACCAATTTATTACCCCTTCCAAACCATGTTTTTTCAACAACTTCTTTAGATCCATCAGGCTTTGGTTTTGATATCTGTTTATTATAATGAGCAAAAGCTCCATCATAGTATTTAACAGTTACTACACCATCCACTGTAAGTACGGTTACTGTATTTTTATTTTTATCTTTGTCGAGTACTGTTCCAGCTATTAAGCTCAATTTATACTTAGGTCTTGAGCCATTTCTAAATTGCATCATTTCTGTTACTACGGGTTCTTCTGGAAGACTACTATAATCAACAATCCCATATCTTTCTTTATTGATATCTTTCAATTCATGTTCTGTGTAATAAAATGAAAGTGAATCCATTTCCCATTTACTAATCGTTCCTTCTGCATATGTATTCCATTCTTTCTCATATTGCTTTGTGTTGAATAACTCCAAGACCTCTTGAGTAGAAAGCCACTCTTTAATGCCATCCATCTTCTTGTCATATTCTTTTTTGAAAGTCGACTCTCTAATAATCGGAAAGTTCTTCTGATAGTCAACGATACCTTCCCCAGAAAAGTGTTCATAATAAAATGGAGTCGAAGTTTTATCTAGCGCATACAGTTTATCTTTACCATCTTTTTTATGAATGTGTTTCATAACATACTTTCTAAAGTTGAATAATTTAACATACTTGCTCATTTCATTTGGAATGATCTTGCTCTCAATAACTGCATTTAGATTCTGAAGATTCAGTTTCGTTTTTGGTACATATAACTTGGTAATAAATTCAGTCATAATTTTATTTCGCTTTCCAAACTCTTCGAAACATCCCGCTTTAACAAGCTGCAATACTTGTGACTTTTTGATTATTGATGAATCATGCATTCTGACTAAGAAATCATTGAAGCTCTTGTATGGACGGTTTTTAATAATGTTCTGAACAACATCGTCGCCTATTCCATTGATTCCCTTCAGTCCGAAAATAATCTGATTGTTCTGGATATCGGGTTCAAATCCAAAACCTGCTTTGTTGATACTTGGCAAACCGATCAATACACCACGACTCTGCATATTACCTATTGCTGCTGCAATCTTACCGTAGTTGGTGGACTGTGCCTTGTGTTTTTCTTCTTCATCACTATCATCATCAATCGAAGCTGAGTTTACTGTTAGACAAGCAGTTCTCCAATAGATAGGATCATAGTTAATATTAAGATTGGCTTCTTGTAGAGCAATTATTGAATATGCAAGTGTATGGAGTACTGAGAAAGAATATCCAAGCTGTCTTACTATCTGAACATTCCATACATAGTCAATTATTTCTTTGCGATTTCCAAGTTCGGCACCCTTCCTATAGAAGGTATTTTTAATATCTTCAATTTCATCTGCTTTCTTCTTTGCAATTACTTTTCTCAGTTTGTTTGCGTCCTTAATTGTAAACCCTGCCACACGCTTATCCATAGAGAGCAGCATGATGGATTCCTGTGTGTCAGCAACACCATTTAACTTAAGTAGATGACTTTCCATTATTTTAATTTCATCATCGTTCAAACAGTGTTTACGGAGCTCGTCATACCACTCACTTATGTTGTTTTTAAAACGAATAAAACTGTCAATCGGAGTTTCTTTGCCATGACCACCGCCCATAAGTCTCATAAGAGAATTGGCTGAAGCTAACTCAATTAAATTTGAAGGTTTTGTTCTTTTAACTGTCTGAATTCCTATCTCTGTAGAAAACTGAAATAAGTCGGTAATACTGTCTTGACCAATTAACTCATACACTTTTGGACTCTTAATATCAATGTTTGTTGGATGTAGATATTTATTATAAGTAGATCTTAAGTTCCCTTGCCATTCCATTAGATTGTTCTCAAGCAACTTATCCAGTGAAACCCTAATTTTATCAAGACCCTCAATTGTCAAAAGATCAAATTTCATATTAGATACTGCTTCGCAATCCTCAAGACTGAACTGAGTAACATGTGTTCCATTTGGTGCAGTCATCATTGCATTAGTCTTATAGAATTCTTCATTAAATACAATTACACCACTCGCATGAATACTACGTTTATTGATAAGACCCTCAATTTTCATTGAGACTTTAAGCCAATTTTCATGTTTATTAATT
This sequence comes from Paenibacillus sp. T2-29, assembly GCF_052921365.1. Taxonomy (NCBI): domain Bacteria; kingdom Bacillati; phylum Bacillota; class Bacilli; order Caryophanales; family Paenibacillaceae; genus Paenibacillus; species Paenibacillus sp. T2-29. The sequence goes on from NZ_JBREVE010000001.1 coordinate 23,268, forward strand.
TGAGTAATAAATTCAGTTACTGGCTTTCTTTCTTTCTCTTCGTCTCCATTGACGCATTCATTTAAAGTCCAACTACTTCCACGTTCAAATGGGATAAGTCCAGAAACATACATTGCTGTATCATTATCGATTCCCAAACCTCTTGCGGCAGTTTGAACGGCTGATTTAGATGCCTCGGTTCCAAAGGTACATACCTGCAATACTCGATCATCACCAAAATATTTCTTAAGTTCTCTAAAAATCTGATTTCGCTTTGCTGCTTCTGTATCTATATCGATATCCGGGAATTCTGGACGCTCTGAAGTCAGATGTCGCCAGTGGGGCATCTCAATACCATATTCAAGAGGATTAATTTGGGTAATTCCCAACAAGAAACAAATCAAGTATCCAGCAGCAGATCCACGAGCAGGCCCAACAAGGCTATTTCCGCATTCATCATCCCAAATTACATTAACAATTTCTCGTACCGTAATGTAATAACTTGCAACAGACTGATTTAGATTTTCTGAAATTCTCCAAAGCTCTCCAAGTTCAGTATCAATCCTATTTGCTACTTCATGTAACTTGGTCTTGCTATATGTATTGTAGGGCAAATGTTCATAAAACCCATCTTCAATTAGTTTAACTATAAATTTGTCTTGGGGGTTTGGAGCATGGGCCATTTTATTGATAAATTCATATTTGCTGTAGATCGATCTAAACAAACCCCGTAGTTCAAAGTCAGGTATTTCTATTTTGGGTATAACTGTTGGTTTTATGATTGTATATTCTTTGATCTTGTTGCCTATTTCCATTGTATTGTCTAAAGCTTTCTTAACGATATCGTGACTCAAGTAACTTAATCGCTCATTGATTTCTTCATGATTCTGAACAAATGTGGCCTCATAAAAAGCATCAACCTCTCTTTCCCCTTCTTTGGAGTTGAGAAATGCTTTATGGACGATGCGATCTTCTGGACGTAAGTAGTGACTGTCAGTTGTAACTATGTATTTGAGACCAAACTTTTCAGCTAGCTTTAATAATTCTTTATTACAGTAAATTTGCTCTTCACTATAGGCTGGTTGGAGCTCTAGATAGAAGTCATCTTTACCAAACACATTGATACACCATTCTGTAAATTCACAGACCTTATTGTAACTTTCTTCTGCTTTAACCTGATCATTTTTTTCAATGTGCTGTTTCATCTCAAGAAGTCCGAGACAGTGGGGTGAGCCAAGACACGCACTCGATGCAATCAAGTGACCGGGATTTTTCTCTACTACTAACTTTAAAAAATCCTTTACGGTCGGTGTACGCAACATTGGACCAGTGAAGTATGATTGACTCCAAGCCACTGAACTCATATATCTAATCTGTTCGTGACCTATTTCGTCTTTAGCCAATAGAATAAAATGAGGAAACTTAGTTAAACCGCCAGATTTATAATTGTCTCTAACCTCTTCTAGACTCTCCACAAGGTAAATTTCGTTACCGAGTATTAATTTGAAATCTTTATCTATCTTGCCTTTTTCTTTTAACTTCTCAGTTGCTTGGAGTGCCTTAACATGAGATGAAACTGATTCGTGTTCTGTAAAAGCAACTCCTCTGTGGCCCATATCGTTAACAGTTTGAATTAATTCCTCAACTCTATTGGTAGTATCTCTAAGTTTTAGATTAGAACCTCTGTCGCTGTGATTATGAAGTAGTATTGAATTGCACTGATTACACAACTGTGTGAAGCACCTCCAAATTCGTTTCTATTCAAATATTAATTTCATCATCATTTCAATTAACTATCTCGTGATTGTAGTGTTCATCACGATACTTTTTCACTCTCTTCACCTCCTTCCATAGTCGCTTCATGTTGAAATTTAGCTTTACTCTTCATGAAGCGATGGAAAAGACTATAGAGATATACTACTTTCATTCTTATTAGACGTTGTTATGTCTCTTGGAATGATATCCATCAAGTTTTGTTTGTTAATCTTACTGGGTTTATTCATAAGTCTGACAGCTTGGTGCCGAATCGCTTTTTCAATCACGTTACGAACATAGCGTGCATTACTGAAATTAGCTTTAGTTTCAACCTCGTTTTGAATAATCTCTCTTAGTTTAGCCATTGCATCACCAGTAATATTGTAGTCTTTTTCTACCGCCATCTTAACAGCAATTAACATCAGTTCATCCACTGTATAATCCTGAAAGTACAACTGAATTGGAAAGCGAGATGGTAGACCCGTATTTGTTTGAAGAAACATCTCCATTTCAATTGGATATCCAGCGAGGATAATTATAAGGTCATCGCTTCTATCCTCCATTACTTTCACAAGACAATCAATGGCTTCCTTACCAAAGTCTTTTTCTCCACCACGGGCTAGACTATACGCTTCGTCGATAAACAATATGCCCCCCATTGCTTTTTTAACTAAATCTCGTGTTTTTTGTGCGGTATGTCCAATGTATTCACCAACTAAATCTGCACGTTCGACTTCGATCAGATGACCCTTGCTGAGTATTCCCATCCTATTTAATAATCTAGATATAATACGTGCTACAGTTGTCTTTCCTGTGCCGGGGTTTCCCTTGAAAATCATGTGGTAAACTTGATTGCCGCTTTTTAGGCCTTCTTCGTTGCGAAATTTATTCACCTGTATCAAAGCATATATCTCATAAATAAGATCTTTTACCTTTTCTAGCCCGATCATTTCATTCATACCTTGGAGAATATCTGATACGGGTTCAAAGTGATTATTGGTCAATGTTGCTTTTTCGCTCTGTTCTGTGTTAAGTACTTCTTGTTGGTTTTTAAAAGTAATGTTAATTCTAGATTCGTTGACAGTAATTTGTCTAGAATTCTCCATCGCAGTAATCACCTCGCTGAGACATTATATGCCACTGAGGGATTACAACATGCAATTACTTTTTTGATTTGCTTTTTTTAATCAAAAATCAATCCAGCGATTATTTTTACTCCAAATTCAATGCTCCTTGTATATGTATTGTGGGACAAAGCCCACTTTTAAAATGAATTTAATAAATCAGACAATTTTTCCTCATGGTCTTGTTCGAATATTCCTAAATCTTTTACATCCTCTTCGTTTTCTTTCATGGTGTAGGCTTCTGAAGAAGAAGTTGACTTTTCTTGATCTGTCCAAAAATTATCTCGTGCAACGTATGAAGGACTTGTTTTACCAAAAAACAATAGCCTCAATGCCTCTCTGACCACATCGGATTTATCTTTATGTGGAGGGATATTATTCCACGCTTCAATTAGATCTTTATCTTTTATTGGTCTAAGTCTTGCTCTGGCTGCTATCTCCATGTTTTATTACCTATTTTCCCGTATCCTCTTTCTTGGGCCAATTGATCCATAAGAACTTTGTTAGGAAGATCAAGAAATTCAAAAATTAAATGTGCCGCACCACCAGCAATCAAAAAAATATCGAAATTCATATTTAAACTTTCAATTTCATTTTTAATTTGTAAAGCAAGTGATTTAAAAGCACGTTTAATGAGCAGCCTTATATCATACCCATTATATTTTCCTGAAATGACACAGGGATCTAATTCATATAGTTCTGGAGAGCTGCCTGTCATTTTGTGTATGTAAGTTTGTAATAACTTATATGCCTTTTCTACACCTACAATAACACTTTTAGACTCTTTCATTATCTTATAATTATCTAGACCTAATAGATTCAGAGTATAAAAGCCTAAATCAATAGTTAGTATTTTTTGTTTTGCTGCTTTAAGCCGAATGATTTTTCCATTTTCATTTAATAGATAGTCCATTACAATCCCAAAGCCTTGTGGAACGAGTTTACATCTTTCAACTACGGGTTGAACTAAGTAACTCTTACCTCGACCTTTTTTAATCCTATATTCTCCCTGATCAGCCAATCCCAAAAGTTTTTCTTCGAAAGCTTCTTTCTGATCAAAATAAAATTTAATAGGTAACCCTGATACTAGATCAAATTTGTTCTTTCGAGCCAAATAACCTAGTGTAGTTTTCATAATTATATCACTTGTATTAGCTTCAGCCTTATTGTCATTAAGTGAGAAGTATTTTATATCGCTATAGTTTAAAGCTAAATTCCCAACAAACATCTCATCATTATATATAAAGTGATCGGGCATAATGTTTTGATCGAACATATCCTTAGCCTCACCTATAATAGATGGCTGTCTGTAGACGATTCCACCTCCCTCTGCTTTTGTCCAACTAAATCCAAGATCAAAACTCACGGTTTTAAGCAAAATGGTACAACCTCCTTAGAAGTTCTGTGTATACAAGAGACCAATTAGGAACAATTGGTTACACCCGTGTACACTTGTAGCCTCAAACTCTAAATTGATTATACCATATCGTATTATTATTGTAAATATGATTATATTTATTTATATAAAATCAGGATTTTACGTAGATAATTGATTCATAAAACCCTTATAAACATTGACTTTTTTGAAAGAGCTATTTTGATTCATCGGACATATTACTAATTCATCTCGATCTTTTCAATATTTCCGATTTTGAAGAACTTAGGTTCATATCCAAACTCTTTTATCCATTCATGAACAACTTGAGTTAGCCGCAAATCTAAAACTTTTCTGTCTTCTGGTTTCACATCGTTAAGATAATCTATCGCTGAATCGCTCACCCGATTATAGAGGAATGTAGAGATATCATCTAAAACCTTTCTGAATTAATACGAATATCATTTAATACTTCAAATGTTTGACCAATATAGAAATCGTAGAATCCAGTTTTATCTTCATCTCCATAATAATTTTTGAAATCAAAGTGCTTTTTCCCTGCTTCAATTGCTTCAGTTCTAGTATCAAAATACTCTTCGATTCCCTCATCCCAATGCTCATTATCATTAAATGTCCATTGACCATTTTTAAAGTTCATCATACACAATCTTCTTTCCTAATCAAATTCATGTTTTACCGTAATTGTTTATATGTATTTGATAACTCAATAAACCATTCTTTATCATTCATAGCAATAGCCATATCAATCAAACACATAATAGATTCCTTGTCTAGTTCAGGCACCTCTTGAATAACAGTAGCCACTAAAACAATGTTGTTGTTATAACTATTCACATTTTCTTCAATTTGTTCGATCTCATTTATGTATGCAGCTACGTCTACTTTTCCACCAAGTTCTAATTCCAACATTCCTTTAATCTCATTCAGTGTAAGTCTCCGTTTTAATATTTCTTCTTTGTACTTAAAAGAAAGAATCCTTCCACTAAGATCCAACCTTCTTATAATAAAATCGTAATTACTTGCCATTACATCGACATCGATTTCTATTATGGGTTCACTAGTGAAATAGCCATAGTGTTTTTTGAGAGACTTTTTTAAAATTTGAAAAATATCATCTTGATTTAAAAATTTCATATGTATTATAGACCATCAAAAATGATCATCCTCCGATTGATAATATTCTGTACCGCTATTTATTTGCCATTGCCATAACTTGCTTATGTATTTTGCATATTGTTCATCTGTTATTTGTTTTGAGTCTTTTTTGTTGTTCATGATCTCCATGTACTTATTTAGTTCTATGCTTACTCACCCCTATTAGTTCTCCACTTACTTTAGTTAGCTTCAATCTCCGCTATGTCTGCCCACAATACGTGATCAACATAAATTATTAATTCTTCATTGATATCTGTTTTTGGGAAATGATATTTAGAAGAACTACTCAACTGATGAGTTATTATCTCAAAAACATCCTTATCAAACGTTTTTACTCTAATTGAATTACCATTGATTAAATTAAAAGTTAATAAGAAGCCTTTCTTCGGCATAGGCATAGATTTGCTCTTCTCATACCAATCTTCGATCTCATACCAATCTTCGTTATGTTTCCTGTCTAACACTTTACCTACACCCTTTCTTGATCAAAGTCGCCTTTTATTGTGGTTCAAAATAACTTTCAACTTTTTTAGAATTGCCGCCTAGATACATTTTAATCTCATTTAATACTCTAATAGTATCTCCAAACGCTTCCTTCATGTGTGGAGAATATTCTATAGCAGAATCCGTTGCTGCTAATATACACAGTTTTTTATCTAATTCATCAAACAAGTCGCCCAATACACTACCTTCCATGTTTCTCTCTCCAATCTTCGTAAAATGCATCTTTTACTTACATAGTGCTTCAACTGACTTTAATAGTTCTTGCTTATCAAGACCAACCACTCTGTCTCCCAACCTTATTTTCACTTCCGAAGAATCACTGTAAGATTCAAAATCAATTGTTTCTGTTGAATATGAGTTGTAGCTATCAGTTAGTAAATTGAGTGTTGTTTTCATCTTTACATCCTCCGTAAAAATACTCAGATTTGGCAAGTTCGACCCTATTGTCAGATAAATTTGGAAAAAGGTAATCCTTATTAAAAACTGTTCTGTAGAATATCCAAAAAACTTTCATTTTTATATTTACGTTAAACTCAACAATAGCTCCAGCTCTTTCCCAATATGTTGTTTTATTCTTATGGATGATTTTATATTTCTTGTTACCATAATCATAATAATGAACTTCTTTCTGAAGACTCATCTAAATACCTCTTCCCTTATAAAATATGAGTTTTACTTCAATTTTCGATAGTCTAAATAATCTAAAACAACACCTAATAAACAAACTCCAGAGAATCCAAACCAAAACCAAGGGGTTGTAGTTTGGGGATAAATCAGACCAAAAATTGCACCTACTAGACAGCAAGCAGTCATTATAGTTAATAAGTTAATAGTGAAGGTTAAAAGTTGTTTTCTGTTCAGATTAAACCACTTCCCAATTATTATAGATTGGTTTCAGTCGTTTTATCGTTCTCTGGAAAGCTTGATGCGCTGCCTGACGTGACACGCCAAGTTCGACTCCTATTTCCGATATGCTTTTCCCTTCAAAAAAGTACTTGTCAGCAACGATTCTCTCCTTCTTCGCCAACAATGTATCCATTTGTTCAACTAAATGTGTATTGAACATTTCATCCTCAACTGTCAGAAAATCTAGGTGACTGTCATTTGAAATAACTTCAGCAAGCAGTTTTTCTTCATCTGTGCCTTTTGATTTATGAAGGGTTTCATTGAAACTAATACTGGAGTACTTGCTTCGACATTTCATGCTTTTATATCTGAAATGTGCCATAAATTCTTTCCATACCACTTTTCCAAGATATGAAGTAAATTTAATATTCTTGTTCGTGTCATATGTATTATAAGCCTTCATTAGTGCTATCATTCCCATACCCACTAGATCATCAAACTCTTCTGGGACTCCACGTTTAAACCAGCGGTCAGCTAGGCTTTTAACAAAAGGAATATTATTATTTATAATCTTATCCCTTAGTTCTTTGTTATTTGTTAGCTTTGCCTCTTTAATTATCTCTTCATTGTTCAAGCTAGGATCTCTTGTATAATCTAAGGTCTTGTTAACCATGTATTTCGCCTCTACGCACACAATGTTCTATGCATGTCCCTTCTTCGGTGATTTCAAGCAAGTTCAATTGTAATCCATACGCACAAGCTCCATCAATTCCAATCTTATCACCTTTTGGATCAAACCAAATATCTTCTGAATCGTGTAGATGAATACAAGGCGTATGACCAAAAACAACCGTCTTGTCTAATCCAGTCTTATTGTTAAAGAATATATCTCTAATCCAAATGAAGTCACTCTCAGGTTGATTTCGCCAGTCTTCATAAAAAGGGTTAACTCCAGCGTGTACGAATATGTATTTATCTGTTTCATGATACAAAGGCAGCATCTCTAAGAAATCAATGTGATGCTGATAATGCTTCCTAATAAACTTTTTTGCTTTTATGTATTGTTCCCATTCAAATCCTTCTTCAAAAAAGCTAATTCCACAATAACTTTCTACAGTTTGAAATCCACCATTATTAAGCCATTGGGCATCTAACTCCTCACTATCATTGTTTATGGCAGCCACAAACATATCATCATGATTCCCCTTAAGAGCAATTACGCCCCATTCATTACTAAGTTGCATTACTTGCTCAACCATCTGTCTACTCTTCTGTCCTCGATCAACATAATCGCCAAGTAGAATGAGCTTATCCTGAGAAGGATTGTACTTTACTTTTTTCAATAATGAATTAAATTCGTCATTACATCCATGCGGATCACTAACCGCTAATGTTCTGATATGTATTTCCCCTCTTTTTAATGTATTTAGAATTTATCATATTTACGATGCCAACCACATTTAGTGCATGTTGCTGAAACTCTAGTCTTGGATGTTGTGAAATTATAGTCTGGATGGTATGTTTTAAAAATGCTCTCATCATATATCCATTCGTGCTCACATGACCAAGACTTAATTGACCAAATCAACCATTTCAAAATTTACTCTCCTTTTTATAAAACAAGTGTTTTACTGTATTATGTATTAACTAAATGTTGCTTCTGGTTCTGCTTTAGGACGAACTTCATCTTCTCCAAATTCTTCATCAATAATAATTTCTGTGTAATTCTGAGCTAGTTTCATTATCAGTAATTCAAATTCATTTAGAATTTTTAGTGATCTGAGTTCGGGTGTCTTGTCATACTGAATGTCCCAACCTTTACCCGAACGTTCTTTCCATCGCTTGAGACCAATGGAGAAGTTTACATCTTCGTCTTGTTCACACTCAAAATATATAGTGCCATATTCATAGCTATCCCAACTTTTTCCTTCGCAAAAATCAACTTCAAATTTAACATCAGTATTTTGATAATATACTCCATCATCTGTAATTACCTCAAGGTCGTCCGTACTCACATTTTCTGCCACATACTTAGTCCATCGTTCAAATAATTCAGAAACTGTGATTGTTTTTAATTTTTCCTCTGGTGTCATTAAGTCTTTAAAATTTTCAAGAATTGTTTTGTTATCAAATGAAGAATGTTTCAATACCTCCACCAGCACATCATCTAGTTTAATAATGTAGTCTGAGTAATTATAGTTTTCAATGTAAGGAACCAATATTGATTTCAATTTATCCTTTATAATTTTAGTGATATCACCATACGAACTAAATAAATCACCAAGAGCAGCATCAACACTTTTCTCAAAATTACGTTCAACAAGTTTTTCAACTGTTCCATCCTGAAGTTTTGAGGCAATTACATCTTTTGTACTTTGTTCAATTGTCACATTATTGTCTCCCTTTTAGTGAATTAGTTTTATTCAACGACATCATCTATAATCTCTTCTAACTGTTTAATCGCTTTTTTAGACAAACTCTGTTTGTGACTGTCCAACCATGTAATGAGTCTTTTATTTATTGATTTTTTCTTTTCAGATTCGAGAATAGGTTCTTTATATTTGTGGCTTGTTTTAATGGCAATTGCATATGATCCCGATACATAAACTGGTCTATATTTAACTGATTTAGACACTTCCGTATATTCCTCTTGATTAGAAACAGGAATAGCATTTTCGCCATGTTCACTAATAAAATCGTCATATACATTATCTACAATTTCTCTAAGTTTATTGTTTACGTTTGTTGAAAAGGCGCTTGTAATAAACTGAACATCTGGAGATCCATTTTTAATCATGTCCACAGTCTTATTGGAGTTAACACCACTTAACATCCTAGAAGATAGCCATTTCAATTCAAATGAATCTGCTAATTTTCTATCTCTATCAATCTTTATGTACTCAGGCTTGAAATCATATCCTTGTGTATACTCACTGTAGTTACATACAAACAATCCATTAACAAACACTTTACCTTTATATCTTTCTTCTTCGAGTATTCGTCCAAAGCTGCTTCCAATTATTTTTCCAACGTCTTGCAAATAAAGATTAGACTCAACAATATCTTGATACTCTTGATTAGTGATATTCTCAATGACGATAGTCAGATTGTTATCAGGCGCTTTGTCCCAAGGATATTTCTTATCGACGAAAAAAGTTAAAATCTCTTCGCCATAACGACGACTATTAACAAATCTTGGCTTCCAAACTTCGCTTGCTCCATAGTTATAAAACGTTACAGTTTTATTTAGTCGTGTCAATACCAATGTAGCAATTTTATACCCTTCTCCGAATTGACCAATTGTATTTGGATCATCACGTTTGGTTGATGAACCAAGCAGAAGAGTTTTCACGTTTAAAACAGATGACTTGTTGCCAATGCATAGCTTTTGAGTTTCGTTGTCGTATTCGAAGAACATTTTATTATCATCTGATGTTGTTTGTTGATCGAGTGCATTTTGAAACAATTCACGTACAGCATCGACTACCGTCCAACTAGGCACATAGTCTTTTGATAAACTTAGTTCATATTTACTCAATTCCTATCTTCCTTTCATATTTTTGTTTACCATATTTAATGGCTATTTCAACATCGAACTATTCTAGTATCCAACTTAAACCTTTCCAATCAATTGAAAATGGATTATTAGGGTCATACTCTTCTTCTCGATATTTAAATTTTTCCCTATATTCTTCTGCGCTAATCTCTCTTTCTATTTTAAAGAATAAATAATGTTCATACTCATATACTCTTTCATCGTCAATTTCTTCGTATTCAAAATACGGATATTCATCAAAATCCCAATGATAGTCAACACTACTGCTCTGACATTCTTTCCAATGTCCATCATCATCAATTTCATATCCCATAGTATAGGCAATGTCATCAATACTTGGTTTGTCAGCTTCATACTCATAAAATTCATCAGCAAACTCTTTATTCAATTTCTTCTGTATATCTTCAACATAATCTCTGAATTCACTATAAAAATACTTTTCTAGTTCTTCTATAACGTTGCCCGGTGGATAACTAAACTTAGTGATTACATTAAATTCTTTGGGTGAGCAATTGCTAATCAATGAAAGATGAACATCGCCGTCTTCATCGATGGTAACTTTTTTTAGTTTCGTCTCGCCTTTAAATAATTCATCTACCCACTTATTGAGTAACGCTTCGACTTCATTCATATAATTCTCCCCTTCCTAACTTTGGACATTTCGCAATCTTACTTTTTGTAAAACAGGTAATTTATCGAATAATATTTATTAGAGTGGTAACACAGTTGTCACATAAAACCATCTGATTCATCCCTGACTGAACACTTCCAGCATAAATGACGTTGACATTTTTAGATTTGTGACATGAATCGCATCTTTCAAGACTGCCCCTAATGAGAATCGCCACTACACTAATCGTCCCCTTTCTTGATCAAACTAGACTTTTATCTTATTGATGTTCATACTTAGCAATTAACTGACGCGCCTTTTCCAATTCTTCTTTTATTCTCTGCTGCTCTTTAGTTTTAATTTGATTTGATCGCTCATTCTCCACTTGCTCAGACTCATTCTTGAGTTCATTAAACAATTCATCGTCGTACAGCATTCGCGGATCGATATGTATACTATCTAATTCAAGATCTCCATATTTATAATATTCAACATCCACTATAATGGTATTATTTTTATATTGTATTTCATTGACTTCGTAATACTTGTTTTCGATTGTTCCATGTAAACAAATGATGTCATATATTTTATTTGTAATCTCATCATGTAAATTCAAATAAAATTCCACTTCTTCTTTTTTAAACATTTGATTGATTACTCCTTCTCCCTAAAATCTTTAATGTTGATATTCCCACCCGCTTCATTGTAGTCAGCAAGTGTTCGCTTAATGCTGTCCAACATGACATTGCAGTTCTCTTTACTTGGGTTTTGCGAGATGTTGTAGAGCATATTAGACAATCCACGCATAGTAACTTCTAAGTAACTCATTGCTTTACAAACTCCTTTCTACTTTTGATCAAGCTTTGGACCTCTACCTTATATTCTTCAGGACTTGAATGATCATAATCCGCTATGTCTTCAACATCTTTAAAAAGTTGATAGGTTAAGTCATAAAACAACTCTCTATTGGGTAAAGACTCCCGAAATGCTTTGATCCGATTTTTATATTTACAAATTTGTTCAATGCCGCAATCTTCCCACATTTTCAACAGTAATAATTCTAATTCGTTCATAATACTGTGCCTCCCTCATTTTAATAAAATTAGATTTTTATCTCGTTCTTAATTTCTATTTTAATTTGTTCAAACAATTCTATTGCTTTTTGTTGAGTTCCTTTAGAGAACATTGACAGACTGATATATTCTGTTTCTGAACACTCCAATGTTTTTCCAAATAATTTCCCCATCGAGATATCAACTTTAATTTTTGCACTTCCATTAAGTTCATCATCTTTGCCAAAATAATTTTCACTACTAAGTGAAACACTAATCAGTTCACAATCCACACTACTTTTCATTGAATCATCTCCTTATTTGTTTTGCATAGTTTACTTCAAATGGTCTGCGACTCTATCTTTAGGCAGTCTCATTAATACAGATGCACCAAAATCATTTAATGCGTCTTCTCCCTTAATTGCATCTTCAGGAATCCAAACTTCAAGTTTAACTCGATAGTACCCTTTGTTTTTTCCTTTCTTAGATGGCGCATAAGTGTTGATCGTTCCTGAAGGTGGAGCCAAGACCATTAAACTGTCATCATATTTCTCTAACACTTGATCTACATACATTCCAACCATTTCTTTATTAGCTCCAAAAATGACTTTTCTCATAATATTTATCCTCCAATATGTTGTATTTAATTTTTATATGTATAAGTTAGTGTTCTCAATACATTGTTATATGTATTATTTATCTTGATAAAAGACGGCTTTTACGAAGATTCAAACCAATAGTTTCCCCTCAAGTTTATTGTATGCATTTTTAACTTTCTCACGAACTTCTATGTATTCATTCATATTTTTGAACATATCAATAACATTATTATCTTTGACCACAAAACAATTATAGTAGTATTGAATTAATTTCTCTCCATTTTCATCTTGTTTGATTTGACATCCTAGTACGATTGCTCGCTTAATTTTAAATTCTACATCTGTAATGGAGTCGCACTTGAGATAACTATGTGGACAAAGTTCTTTGTACTTATCAATAACTTTGTTGCTTACTTTCATTCCAATTCATCTCCTATGTATTATTATTGTAAATGCCATTCGTCAACATATGTATTGTTCGAGAACTCTTTATATAATTGATTATTTTTATTTACTTGATCTCTGCCATCTTTTACACCCAATTCGTAGCACATCTTTCTATGTCCTTCTCTAACTTCATCAAATGCTCTACTCCAAAATAATTTATGTATAATCGAATTGAACAAAATTATTTCACCTTCCTTCCCGTTAGATTAACGAACTTGCCAAACTTCTCAATTTTATATGGCCTTGGAGAGCTGGATTGATATTCCAATAATTCATTATAGGTTTCTTCGTTAGGCTTAAACTCTGTGCCTTTAAAATTAGTCTTCTCTCCAATAATAAATGTTGTTGATCTAGGGTCACCATCAACCCAACATATATCCAACAGAGTTTGTGCTTCATGACTTAATTGCATGTTCTTTCATCCTCTCAGTGACATAAATAAAATGACGAAGTAATTGAACAACAGGTGGCTGCAAATAGGAACCAGTATGTTATTTGTCTTATTGTAATAGTGACTCCAAACTATCCCTATAAAAACGTATCCAAGGAAACCAACTAGATTCCAGTGTGGTATTGCAAATAGTATAGAGCTTATAATTGAAGCGACCCAAAAGTTATATTTCTTGTGTAGTTTCGCAAATAAATACTTTCTACAAATTAATTCTTCAATGACAGGACTAAAGATTATTGCGTATATGTACATAATTGGTGTTTGAAGATGTGTTAATGGCTGCTGAATAATAAACAAAGATGATAGTTTGGTTAGAGCAGAGAATCCCATAATGGCGAAACAGAATGAATTAAATATTGATTCTCTGTTTATTTTAGTATTGAGTTGTTTGTAATCTTCTCTGAACCAATACTTACAGTATTTCAGTATTAAACATAAGATTATCGTTGGTGCTATGTTTATAATGAGGGAAAACGTATATCGTCACTCCCTTTGTTGTGGATGTTTTTCATTTCAACCACCTCCTAATAAAAAAAGTACAGGCTTCGTTTAACCTGTACTCATGATATCATATGTGATTATATTTGTATATATCTATTTCATTGTTTTTATTTATTTAATTCATCGATACTAACAGGGAATCTTTCTTTAGCCAATTCGATAACTGCTTTTGCGTATTCTTGGATTTCCTTTTGAGCATCATGTTCAAGTCTCTGGTTTAGGAAATGGCAAACTCCTTGGAGAGATGTAGACCAATACCAACGCACATACATACCATACGCTGGGAGAAACAGTCTTGCTTGTTCTGCACAGATCCCTTTTTCAATGGCCCACTCATAATTACTTTCTGCATCCTCAATGGTTTTAATAAGTCGATATGTAGCTTCTTCGCCAAGCTCAAATTTAACAATATCTCCGCTGCCTTGCTTTGAGTTTTCAGGTTTAGAACGCCACTCATTAAATGCTGGTACATGAAAGTTCGGTTCTTCAGTGATGTAACGGCGACTAGACTCGTTCCATGCGTCCATTGTATGGTCAGAGCCAACGATATATTTCCACCATTGTCGAGCTACCATAAGAGGTGCATATACTTCAAACTGGAGAAATGCATGTCTAAAAGGGCTGGTATGATCTTCTCGCGCTAGAAATTTAATTAGCTTAATATCCTTTTCAGTTAATTCTTTTGACTCTTTTGCATAGGATACACGAGCAGCATTAGCCACTGTTAGATCCGAACCCATTACATCTACTAATCTTACATAACCCTTGTCTAGCACATCGATTTTATTCATATTTAAATTCTCCTTTAGATCAATTATAAAGGCAGTGGAATTACCACCGCCCAAGATTATAACTAGTTAAACCGTTTTGTTCCAAGCTTAATTTGTCGTTTGACTTCTTCTTCAATTTTAGGTTCTGGAGCTTCCCATCCTTCAGGCTTGATTACCTTACCTACTTCATTATAGTGTGGCTCACCATCAGGGAAAATCTTGGACATGTTTGCCTGATGAACTAAATCAAAAATTCTATCAGGAACAACAGAAGCCTCAACAAGTCCACCTTCAGCAAAATACTTGATATCAATAAGAGCGTCAATTTGCCCAATTAGATTATCTTCAGGGAAAGGCTTAGTGAGTTGTTTATCGTAGGTTTTCTCGGCGTTCAGGACTAATTCAGCAAAAAACTTATCGAATCTCTCTTTGTTACCAGCAGTAGCATACAACAACTCAATCACTTCCTCAAGAATAAAAGAGGCACGATTGATTGCCAATTTATCTGACAGGATAGTTGGCACATCTGGAGCAGGGCAATTAAATGCCTTTTGAAACTCGCGAACCTTGAAGAAATCGGAATTGGCTTCAGGTACTTTGTAATTTTTAATTGAAGATTTTAAAATTTCACTAATTTTAGCAATTGTTTCTGTATCTTTTTTGTTAAGGACAAGTTCACCTTTGAATAATTTTGGCATACTAATTGACTTGGTAATTTTTTCTTTGTAACGGCGTAGTAAGGAAACGTCAAACTTGTTTGTCCGTCTCTTGTTATTGATATAGTATGTTACCACTGTCAAACCGTCCAGATGTCCCTTAACAACACCTTTCACCTTCAGTGGCTTGATGTATACTGTCTCATTAATTGCGTAAAATGGTTGTTTTACTTGTTGGCTATTTTTAGTTGTCATATGTATTAATTGCTCCCTTATATATTTTTTTTAATTCTACTTATTAAAATCAAACTTGAAATCTGCGTCTGTCATTCTTTCAATATTTGTTGTTCTGACATAGCCATTCCCTTTTTTCGAAAAGAAGTCATGCTGCTTTGTATTCGTACTGATACCATTCTGTACAATTGGATTAATATCTTCTACTGGAAAGTAATTATCAAAGCCTAGATTCTGCAAGGCACGATTCGCATTATAACGTACATACTTTTTAACTTCCTCTTCAAGACCAATGACGGTATATAACTCGTCAGTATATTCCGCTTCATTTTTGTATAGTTCGGCAACGAGATCAAGCACTTCCTCCCTTACTCGATCCTTGTCACGTTTATTCATGGATTCGTACACTTCTTGAGCGATTAAGCCTGTGTATAGGCCGTGAATGGCTTCGTCACGCAAAATAAGATCAATGATTTCTCCGCTGGCTGTTAATTTACCTTGTCCAGCTAAGTACAGAGGATAAAAGAATCCACTGTAAAACAAATAGCTTTCCAAAAGAACAGAAGCAGCCATTGCCATATAAAAATCTCTTTTGGTTCTAATATTAATGTAGTATTGCTGTATTGTTTTAGCCTTTTGTTGAAGATGTTTATTTTGTTCCACCCATTCAAAAATTTCATCAATTTCTTCAGTGGTAGCCAGTGTGGTAAAGATACTGCTGTATGATTTGGCATGAATTTGCTCCATCATACCCATAAAACCAAATACTGCTTTTCGTTGAAGTCCTTCGACTCGCTCTAAAATTTGGGGCATTCCTACCCCTCCCTGAAGAGTATCAAGCAACGTCAAACCACCCAACACCCTTTTATATACATCTTGTTCAGTCGGCATTAAATCAACCCAGCTCATTTTGTCATCGGATAGTGGAATCTCATCATCTGTCCAAAATTGTTCAATATTCTGCTTCCAAAATGTCTGAGTAAACCCATCGTCTTCTCTGTTCCAATTTACAGCTTTTAATGTCATCTAGTTACTCTCCTGTTCGTTTAAATAGCACAGCTTGTACATTCTTCTACAGATAATTTTTTAGTACGTGTATAGTACAAAGATTTGAGACCTTTTTTATTAGCATACACATAGTATCTTCCCAATTCTTTGGTGGACACATCACTGTTTACATACAAGATTGTTGATACACCTTGATCGATATGTCTCTGAATTTCTGAGATCAAATCAATCATCTTGAACATATCCATATTGTATGCTGATTTATAAAAGAAGAAGTTGTCTCGTGCCAAAAACGGCATAGGATAATACGTTGTTGAATTAGCGTAAGTTCTAGTTTCAATTGGTTCAACGATTGGCATAACACTTGAAGTTGAATTTTGCACATAGCTTATAGATTGCGTTGGAGCAATTGTGAGTCTGTATGCATTAGCCAAACCAAATTCAGCAACTTGCGCTTTTAGTTTCGTCCAATCTTTTTTAGATGGAAGATTAATCCCTTCAAATAGCTTTTTGATCTTATCACTGACTGGATTGAAGTCTTCTTTTTCGTACACTGTAAAGTAATTTCCATTTGCATATTCGGAAAGTCCAAACCCTTTAAATGAGCCATACTTCTTAGAAAGTTCCATACTTGCTTCAAGAGAGTGAAAATTCATAGCAGCAAAAAACGCTCTAACGAATTCAATGGCTTCATTACTTTCATAGGCAATACGGTTTTTCGCTAAAAACCCATGCAGGTTCATTGCTCCAAGTCCAATTGAATGCAACTCATCATTGGCTAATTTCACACCGGGAGCATTACCGATGTTGGTCAATCTTGACACAGAGTCGATTGCATAAATTCCTGTGAATACAGATTCCTTGATGTTTTTAGATTCCATAACGTTCACAATGTTCAATGAAGCCAAATTGCAGCTAATGTCCTTACGGATTATGTCGTCTTGTCCATAATCGTTAATTTCTGAAGTTTCTTGTAGCTGAAAAATTTCAGTACATAGATTTGACATCTTAATATTTCCAATTCCTTTTAAAGCATGTGTACTATTAGCGTTATCTCTATTTACAATGTATGGATAGCCAGATTCAAGTTGCGATACAGCAATTTTAGTAATCATATCTCTTGCATCTAGGCGCTTCTTTTTAACTGCTTCGTTCTTCAGCAGTTCTTCATACATCTCGTCCATATTCATGTCATCAAGATGAATTCCATAAGCTTTGTATACTGAATATGGTGCAAATACATATAAAGGTTTATCTTGTTCGGCAAGTTCATAAAATTTTTGAGGCACTATGAGACCGATAGAGAGTGTCTTAAGTCGGGACTTTTCATCGGCATTAATTTTTTTACTGTCTAAGAATTCTTGAACATCCCATCCAAAGATATTATAGTATCCAGCTCCTGAGCCTTTGCGTTGCCCCATTTGATCAGCATAGGAAAAAGCATCTTCCATAAGCTTCAAAACAGGACTTATTCCTTTAGCAGCCCCCTCAACTCCTTTAATTGGTTCGCCTCGTCCACGCAACTTAGAAAGGTTTACTGCAACACCTCCACCTATCTTAGAGAGCTGCATACAAGTATTAAGTACATAGTTAATGGAGTTTAAAGAATCATCCATCTCAAGCAAAAAACAAGACACCATTTCTCCTCTTCTGCTACGTCCAGCATTCAAATATGTAGGAGTGCTGGGTTGAATTCGTTGCTCCATTAATCCTTTTAGAATGTTCACTGCCACTCCATAATGTCCTTGTGCCAAATACATTGCGACCACACAATTGTGTTGTTCGATGTCCTCAAGATAACTGTTTTTATCGTTCGTTTTCAATGCATAATCGTTATAAAACTTTTGAATAGCCATATATGAAGCAAATTTAAACTTGTAGCTATAAGCAATTTCATGCAACTTACTTACTTCTTCCTTGCTATAAAACTCGTAAAAATCTATGTAATAGTCATTTTCAATTAGATGCTTCATTCGTTCTTCGTTATTATTAAAATGTATTGTATTTTTAATGACTTCTTTTTCAAACTCTTTGATTGCTTCTAAATCTTTTTCAAGGTCAAAAAATCCGTCTTTTTTCTTCATGATTAGGTTGTTCAATTCTAAGTATTTCAAATATTTTTAATCCTTTCGTTTATAATTTCAATGTCCATTTGGTTGCCTGAGAGTTCAAATTTGTGAATCAAAGGAATACAATATTCATGCGATATAATTTCTGCTGCTCTACCAAACTTAAGTCCCCAGTTACGGTTACCACTAGATATAACGCCCTTCATATAATACTCATTATTTTTAACAAACTCTGCAACTCTTTTGGGTACTTCTCCAAATCCAGTTGTATACGTAACTAAAACGAAAGGTTCATCAACGAGTAATCCATCATTGATCTTAATATTTCTCATTCCTAATTTCTTTACAAACCGTTCTACGTTGCCCGTAAGTGAATCATATACAATCAACATTTGATCTCTCGCATTTCAACCTCCCTATGCCCTGCCGCCCACCCATGCAATTTACTTATGTTTTAGTCTATCTTTTTCTTCTGCTCTCTTTGCAGAATTGAAACGATTCAGATTACCGACTAAATATCCTGTAACCCTACGAATCCGTGAGATATTTTCTTCATCACTCTCTCCACAAATAGGACATTCTTTATTTATCACTCCATCAAAATTACAAGATAAACATTTGTCTATAGGATGATTGACGCTGAAATAACCCATGTTTTTACTTAGTGCATATTGAACAATTCTCTTAAATGCTTGCAGGTTGTTCCTCGCGTTTCCATCAAGTTCAACATAAGAAATGTGTCCTGCATTAGTTAATTTGTGGAAAGGAGCTTCGCGTTCAATTTTTTCGTATGCTTTAATCTCATAATAGACTGGCACATGAAAAGAGTTTGTTAGATAGTCTCTATCCGTTACACCCTCAATTTTTCCATATTGATCTTGAAGTAATTTTGCAAACTTACCTGCTAGGCTTTCTGCTGGAGTAGCGAAGCATGTGATATTCATATCATATTCATCAGATTTCTTATCACAATAATTCTTGATGTAAGAAATGATGCTATATCCTGCTTTCCATGCATTTGGACTCTCACCGTGATGGACTCCAAATAGCGCCTTAAGACATTCAGCTAATCCTACAAATCCAATACTAATTGAACCCACACGAAGCAAGTCACCAATTTTATCATTGGGCTTTAGCTTCTCACCGCCAATCCAAGAACCATTTTGCATCATAAAGTCACTTGCCTTCGCAGGTTGCTCACATTGAATATTGTAACGATGAACTAAACCTTCGAGAGCTACATCAAGAACTTCATCTAGCTTGTCCATAAATCCATCAATATCTCTTTCTTTACGACCATTAACTATTCCATACTCAATTCCAAGTTTCGTAAGGTTAACAGAGTTAAAAGATAGATTCCCTCGACCAGACTGAGAAGGTTCACCAAAACGGTTTGATATTACACGGGTTCTGCAACCCATTGTTGCGATTGCTGTATCTGGTTTATCTGGGTCGTAATATTGAAGATTGAAATCAGCATCTACGTTAACGAAATTCGGGAAAAGACGTTTACTTGAACATTCAAGTGCTTTCATGAATAAGTCATAATTAGGATCAGATTCATATTGGTTAATTCCTTTTTTACACTGAAAAATTAATTGAGGAAATATGGCTGTTTCTGAGTGTCCTAATCCATTGATTGATGCTGTTAATAATGAATCTGAGATCAACCTTCCCTCAGTCGATGTGCAAAGACCAAAGGTTACACTGGTAAACGGCACTTGTCCTCCAGCACGAGACGCCATTGTATTAAGATTATGAATCAAACTCTCAGATGCTTGATATGTTTCAATTTTAGTTTCTTCGGTTGCATATGTATAAGATTTCGGAAACACCTTGCTAAGTTCTACATTGTCTATATATAGGTGGTCATCTTCAACTTCTGAATAAAACTCATTAAAGTACTTTTGTCCTTTTTTAAAGTGCTTTTTGAATGACTTAGTTACATATGGTGCTAAATCCCAGTCAAACTTTGAAGCTCCACAGCCTCCATACTGACTGTTTTGTTGGCATTGAAAAATAATAGCTGCTTGTGCCATTGCAGTCATAATTGAATTTGGTGATCTTACAGAACCTTTATCACTAACTTCAAATCCATTTGCGAGTAGCTTGTCAAAGGGGATGAACAAACAGTTGTGTGTCCCAATTGCATAGTGGTCTAAATCATGTACATAAACATATCCTTCATCTATTGCCTTTGCCAGTCTTTCAGGCAACACAACATTCCGGGCATATAGTTTGCTAAATTCTGAACCAAATCTGTTCATTTTTCCACTATATGATTCACCGTTGAGATTTGCGTTCTCTTTCGTTATGTCTTCATTTTTGCCTGAAATAATTCCTTCTCCAATGTTATGCAATTCGGTATCATTATATTGTTGCGTATTTATCATCTCCATTACAGTAAAATCTGTTTATAGTCTTGCTCAACTACATTGTTAAAATTATTAGAAATTTCAATAAATGTATGATATCTATTTATTACCTTATAAATACTCTTTATATCCTTTTCAAGTTCCTCAACGCTAGAATTGAAAGACATTAAAAAAACACCTTTAAATTCATCTATCAATCTACCGCTTTTTATTGACTCAATTGTGTTTTTAATTGTATCGCACTCTTGTTCCAGTTTTAGTATTTCTTCTTTGTTGACTTCGTATAGTTTTTTGCATGAATTATATTTCAAAAAGTACTCAATAACATCTTTATTATACAAATCAAAAGAAGTTTCATCTAAAATTTGAATAAGAAACTTCTGTATTTTCAAAATAGTCGCAGAAAGCATCAAACTCTTTTCATCATTAATAGAGTCCAACTTACACGACATATAATTTTCAACCTGAATTTCATATAGTTTCTTTAAGTCTTCTACGCTATGCTCTTTAAATTCAGTATCAATTTTAATACGATATTCATCTTTACTATGTTCTCTATAAGCATATCTCAAGTTAAACATTGGTTCATTCGTTTTCATAAATACTTTACTATCTCTTATTTCAATACTAATATTACCCAACTTCCTACCTCCTCATTATGTCTACGTAAAAGAACTGTTTTATCTAAATTGCTATGTATTACTTTTCGATATGAAGCTTGAATAAATCGCCTTCTTCATTGAATTCCTTGATTTCAAATACATAATCAAAATCATCTGCATCGCCCATATAAGAATGGTTGAAGTTATAAGCACTTACAATACTGCACTTTGGCATTTCATATTGTACTAATACATCTTTTTGATTTTCTTGTTTTCTATAAAAGCCTTCAGCTATAAGTTTGCAATTAACAACTCTACGGTTAAAAACTATGGTTTCGCTATTTTGAGTTTTACTAAATAAAGAACTTATCATAATCTGACAATGTGTTTTCCGATTTATTTAGAAACTTGAGCATGTCGCCATTCAAGAGTGCGTCTTTTACTCTGATCGTTCTATTTGCTACACTTATGCTCCCTTTTTTTAAGGTACTGATAGTTGAAACAAATTTTCCTGTTTCATCAAACACATGCAGCTCAATGATATCTCTAATACCATAATTCATGTTTCCTTGCCTCCTCATTTTTCTGTCTATGATTTAAATAATTATACAATTCATTTACAATCCGACAGTTTCTAAATTCTTCTACTCTTTCTCCTAGTAATGCTCTAACCACTAGCCACCAGTCATCTAAATACTCCCTATCCTTATCTCTCTTGAGATACAATGAATCAGCGGCAATAGTCAAAGCTTCGACTTCACGAGGTAACATATCCTCAACAATAAACCTCTTCAGCTCATAGTTCATATTAAGTTGTCCTCTTTTATGTATTTTTGTTTGATGCTACTTTATCAAATTCTCTCCATGCATCTTTCCATACATGTTCTTTCAATGCATCGTACTTATCAAAATTTTTATCGCCTAAGTGTTTTTTAAGTTTTTTCTTTATGTAGTTGTCTTCGTGTAGCTTTCTTTCGCTTTCTGTGCCAACGTCATCCAAAAAACAGTTAATCAGATGTTCGGCTAATTCAAAACTTACGGTCATTTGCTTTCTTCCACTTCTGTATGTTGATATGTCCCAATCTTTCATTAATAAAGTCTATTTTGTCTCTTTGAGCCTTCTCCAGTCTAATTCTGGCTTCTGTTTGTAAATCCAGATTTCTATTCAATCTTTCCAATGACTCTTTTAACAGTGCAACATTTACAAGCAACTTATTTGTCTCTTGGCTCATAATTGAGTCCTCGCTTTCAATGCGAAATTATCATCTTAGTATGAATAATAAAGAGCAGTTTTCTGTTGCACACCAGTAGTAAATATAATCTATGCGATAATCACCTTATTTTTTATTTATAATATCATTATATTTGTTTATATAACCTAAGTCAACTGTTTATTTTCAATCTCTTGGTGATAGGTTAAATTTAGCTTCACCAAAGATTAAGTCTTTAGCTGTACCACCAAAACCATCAATTACATGACCCGTAGACTTGTCATTATGTTCAATTACAACGACATTATATCTTTGGTCGTAATGCATTCCACCCAATTTAAACTCTACTGGCACATTTAGATCACTAGTTAGAGTATTCAGTGTAGAAACAAGCTCAGAAATGTGTTGTTCTCTAACTGTTTTGTATATGCCGACTGGAATTGTTAGTGTGTAAGTCTTTCCATCAATTGCAAATGTAAATTCGTTGTTACTGCTTGTGATGGGAATCGATGTATTGATTTCAATCGTTCCCCACACTTGTTGACCATAGTTTATAGTAAACATCTCCCATTCTTGTTCTGTTTTTAAAGGTAATTTTAAAGACTTTTCATTAATTGTAGATTTTCAATGTTGATAATTACTGCTATATACTTATTCCCACTCTTTTTCAACATTGAATTCTTCTGTCGCAGCATCATAAAACTTTTTGCTTATTTCTGCTCTTTCCGAAGACCATTCATTATATTGCATATAATATTTGCTTCCTTCCTCGTAAAAAGAAATAGTGACTCCATAGTATGTTGGAATTTCAAATTTGATCATTTTATTCACTCCTCTTATCAAATGTAATTTTATTTATATTCATATGTATTATATTCATTTAACAAATAGTTTCGTCCCGTATCAGAAATTTGAATTGCTGGATAACTCTCAACTGAAATTCCATAGGGATGTGAATCTCCAAACATATAATAAACCAAATCCTTATCCTCTGTAATTTTAAATCCCTTTGATATTTTCAAAATTGTATTATATTTATTCAAATCAATCTTCTTGGACAGCTTAATTTGAGAAAACCATCGCAAAAAATTAATTTCATAAGGATCTTGTACGATTGTGAGATGTTGCTCTTCTGGAATGTAACCACATCTAGCTAATTCGGTATCGATTCGAATTTTTTCAATTTGCTTTTTGGCCTCTGCAACTAAATCCTCAAGTTGTGTGATAGTTAATTTTTCAATAATCATATGTACCTCCATCTTCCCTAATAAAATTTGACTTTTACTCTCTTACAATTTCACATTCCACGTAAAACCTTTATTATCAATAAAGCGAATGTTTACAGATATTAATGTATGACATCGCCCGTAATCATCGTGAGGATTAAAGGTTAAATCTTCAAATTCTCCATCATATTTTTCTAATTCATGGTGTCCACTGTAATTATTAATTAAGTCAATCAAATCACGTACAATTGCCTCTTCAAAATATGGTTTTGTATATGTATTGATAGTCGTAATATAGTCTCCGTCATTTGAATCTGCAACAACGGTTACAATAAACTTGTTGTACTCCTCCATTTTTGGAACTACCAGTTCATACTCTGTCATTCATATTCCTCCAATTTTATAATTATTTTAAAATGCAGCTTTTATATCCTACGCAATACAAAGAACCCTTAATTTATTTTTCCTCTCAGTACCTGTTGTGTTGATTCCATAAGAACCTCAATTTCTTTGTCTAGAGTTTTCTTATTCCTGCCCCAATCTTCCCACTTTTGCTTCGCTTCTTGCTGTTGGTGCTGTTCATACATTTGTAGAAATTCTTTATACGCTGCCAATCTGCCAACCTTTTTGCCGTGTGAATGTCCCAATTCATAACAATCGTCAAAGTTACCTCCAGACCATTCACTTGGATCGAAATTCTCTTCTATCTCTGCATTAAGCGAATCCACAACTTCTTGTAAGCAAATTATTGTATTTTTTAATTCCTCAAAAATCACTTATTCATCACCTTCTTTTTTATCTCGATGACAATAATCACATATCGTATTATCTTCTTCAATGGAGTACATTTCCTCTCCGTTAAGTCTGTCTCCACAAACTTTACATTCATATCTGATGTAATGGAGTGGATTATAACCTGACCACGTTCGACCCAGATGTTTTGCTACCTGTTCGACAGCAGATGGATCAATATCGATCTTTTCAATTTCCCCTTCTTCAATTGTTCCATAAACTTCACTGTGTTTACCAAGAATTTCACCAAAGTAAACCTCTTTTCCTATTGCATAATCCACCTCTTTTCTCGTGGCAACAAACAACCCCTCGACTTCACCTTGACGACCACAATCCCAATTGAACTTATAAAGATATTTATTCTCCATTGTTACTCCTTTGATTTGTATTTTAAATTAATTGCTTAAACAAACTTCAATATTAATACCTGTTTCTTTGGCAGCTTGCAATACATCATACCCTACATTTTCTTTTACTAAAGTCCATCCATAGAGTGTTACTCCATAGTATAAATCACACAACTCGACATCCTCATCAAACATATCTCCATGCAATCTAATCATTCTATCTCTGAAACCCTCTTGGCTTACACAGTTATAGTTGTTGTCGTAAACATCAAATACTTCTTTGTCTTTTTCTTTGTATTTGTAGCTATTGAATATACTGCCCCAAATCTCAGACGATGGTTCTGATTTTATCCATTCGTACACTTCGCTGTCTGAATCCGCAACAAGATAAGTGAGAATACCCTTTTGACTATCTTTCTGTGAAAAATGCTCAAACATAATTTTATACAGATTCATTTCTCTGCTCCTTTGTCTATGTAAAATACGCCTTTTACTTAATCAATAATTCTAGTGTTTTTGTTATTTTTGTCATGGTATTATCAATATCATCTATTTTGCAGTCATCCCCAAACTGTATTGATAATTTAATGTCCAAATCTAACCTTTTACCTTTGGTATGCATATCCTTAATATCAAAACTCAATTTTTCATACATATTTTCGGGATACGACAGAATTTCATCGTATATCCTTCTGCTCCAATATTTTTTAATAAAGCCATCATCGCTATGTTCATTGTTCAAAATACTTCCTTCTTTCCTAGTAAAATCTCACTTTGATTGAGTTGCTCTTCGAGTTCCTATAAGTCGATAGCCCCATCCATCATTCTTAAGGCTAGATTCGGTCATTCCGTATTTTGTGAAGTGAATAAACTTTTCATTTGATTGACTTATCCCAACATAGAGTTCGCAAGGGAAATCAAACCCAAAAAACATCACATCTCCTCGTCTGATCTCATGCTTTTCAATTGCTTCCCATTCATTCCACACGGACTCGATGTTTAGATTTGTTCCATATTCATCCCTAAGAATTTCAGACATAAGTTCATTGTTCTTCTTAATCACCTGACAAACAGAGTAATCGTATGTACTTGTCATGGTCCATTCTCCTTTTCTCCGTAAAATATATCTTTTACTTGCTTGATCTTCTTCTTAACTTTCTACCAAGAATAAACGTCGATATAAACGCAGATAAATAAAAAATGCTATATCCAACAAAGCCAGCAAAGAGAATTTTAACAATATTAATAGTGATGATATATGAATCAACTGTTGTGGCTCTTACGGCATTAATTAGTCCTACTATTCCTCCGACAAACATAATATAGAATCCTACATATACTACCGACACAATCCCCAATAAAATGAATACGATAGAAAGAATTCTTTTCAAATTGACATCCTCCATTATATGTGTATTGACTAACCTCACCCAAATCGAGATTTTTTCACTTGCTAGTCATGTGCAATCCCCACTATCGTTGTATTTTCCATCTCAGCATAAGCCAACACTCCTAGTTGATCGCATTGCCCAGTTTATCAATATTCAAAATCTAAACTCTGAAAACTCTTTTAATAAATAACTTCTTCCTTCTTCCGAGATTTGTACTGTTGGACATTCTTCAAATGCTGGGAAAAGCCAGCCGTGAGCATAACTACTAAATGCATAAACATCTAAGTCAGCATCAATTAAATTCTCATCTGTAATTCTAAATATGTATTTATATTTATCTAAATCAATTTTATGTTGTAACTTGTGTTGAGAAAACCACCTTAAGAATCCTATTTCATATAGATCCTCTACTCTTACGAAATTATCAACATCTGCTGACTGTAGAGCAGTGTGCTTATACCATCCACATTGCTCAAGAGCTTGATTCTTTTTACGCGTTTCTATTTCTTGTTTTATGTCTTCAGTAAGTTTCTCTAATTGCTTTATACTGAGTTGTCGGACTAGATCGGTACTCATCAAACATTTTCACTCTCCTTTTTAGTAAAAGCATTATTTTATGGAGTATTAATTTTGACTGCGATTACTTTCTTCCAACCATAACCTGCAATAATTTCCTTTGCTGCCTGTTCTAATTCATCATCTGTGAGAAGAGTATAGTTTGGTTCATCGCAAATGTTGTCGCATACTTCACCAATAAGTCCTTCTTCGTCCTCAGAGAGAATATACATTCTTTCATCGTTACTCCAAACTTCTTCTACTGATGCAGCCCCCCAACCTCCAACCCACCACATATGTCGTCCATCATCAGAGACAATTTCAGAATCAACCATTGCCATGATTTCAAGTTCAGGATTCTCCTCAATTAACTTGAGAAGATGTTTAAAATCTTCTTGCTGTCGTTCAATCTTTTTCATTTATTGGCCTCCAATATCTATATTAAATCCAATTATCTAAATTCATCGTGCGCTAACATGTATTACCTTATAAGGTCTTTTCCCTATAAACAACGAAAGAAAGTATTCTACACAATCTTTTATGGAATTACCTTTGTATATGTAAGAACAGCCCGTTGATAAATCCTCAATCTCAACTTCTGCTTTTACTGGTTCACTGACAATCATATTCTCCACTCCTTATTCTTATAAAACCACTATTTTATTCTGAATAAAAACCAACAAGATTAAAGTGTTCATGGTTACAGTCAATCCATTTATCTTCAACTTCATCACAGTAAATCTCAAAGTCATTCAGAGCTTCCAAATATCCTTCAATTTTACCTCTGATACTGTCATGATATTGGTCTCCTTTTACTAAAACCTTCTTTGACTTAAGATCAAACAGCGCCTTCTCATCTTCAAACTCGTCATTTACATAAATAATTAGTTCCATTTATATATGCTCCCTTTCTTGTCAAACTTGTATTTGATCGTAATTTTGCTCACAATTCTTCACCCTTTAAATTGTTCTACAGCCTTTATGATATTGTTTGCCTCTATATTTAAACCGAGCAATAAACGTTTTGATGAGCAATAATCCTTCGTTAACTCTTTCCACAATTATGACTCCAAACTTAGTCTTCCAACTAATCTTTCCCACAATATTAGGAATGGAAGCCACCTCTTTGATGAGGCGACCTACTCCAATGTTACTTTGTTCACATCTTATTTTCGCATGATCAGACACTTTGATTCTCATAAAATCACCGTTTTACAGACTTACGAGCCTTGCGAACTTTTGCAAACTTCGTGAGTGTTGACCCTTCTTTTTGTCCATTTGCGGCTGGTTTAACAAATTGAAACTTCAATCCTTCTTTAGTCGCGATTCGTTTTGCCTCTTTTACTGCTCCAAGATAGTCAGTTGGTAGATTGTTGATTACCACGTTTTTGTTTTGTGTGTTTACTGCGATTCCGTAAAATTTCATATGTATATTTTCTCCGTTCTTATATGTATTTTTATTTTGTCAGATTTACTTCTTTATAATCTTCAATGAACAGTTGGCAAGTTTTAATGACTTTCTTCTTTGGCCTATATTGAGTCCAAATATTCACATTCAATGAACCTAATGCTTCGATCTCGGTGAACACGGGCACTTTCTCATAATACTCTTCGCCTGTTTTGAACTTCATTAATTGTAGCTTTCCACAATCAATCTTAACTGTATTATTCGCTTTGCCCATTAGTTTCTTGTCTGAAATAAATAGGTCTTTAATTAGAAATGTTCCCGGCTTAAAGTTGTTTCCTGAGTAGCGATAGAACTCTATTAAATGGTTGATGAATCTTTCATCTACATCGTTCGCACTAAACTCTAAATCATAATACATTGTGCTGTCTGGTACGAAATCTCTTAATTTAGAATTTAGTTCCTGACGCAGTAATTCAAGATGGGTCACTAACACTCCTACACCACCAGCACCGTCATGTCCTGCTGCATATGTAGTATTCTCACATCTACTCAGTAACTCTAACATTGAAAAGTCATCCAGTCCTCTAAAGCTACCTGAATATGTATCTTTGTTATTTCCAAAACCAAGCACGATTGCTGGCCTACTATATTTTTTTGAAATTTCTTGTGCCACTAATCCGTTTATCCCTCTGCCTAGAGTGGGATCAAAAACAATTATTACTTTATCGCTTTCGCACAACCCAGTTTTCATAGCTCCTAGCGCTTCAGATTGAACTATCTTCCTGTTTTCGTTCAACTTAATTAATTCTTTTACATATTTTTTTGTGTCTGAAGAAATAGTATCGCTCATTAAAAAGTCTATAGCTAATTTCATATTATCAGCTCTTGTTGCAGCAGTAACGGCAGGACTTGCACCATAAAGAAAATCTGTTGAAGTTAGAGTCTTCAAGTCAGAATTCATAGACTCGAACAGAAGCTTCAATCCTTCATGACGCAATCCTTTAAGTGACAACTTAGCATAATACCTATTTTCCATTTCCATCATGGACATCATATCTGCCATTAAAGCGAATCCCGGTAAATCACTTAGTTCTAAGGTAAATGATGTGTCCATATAGTCATCTAACACTTGACATACCTTGAACACTAGAAGTCCACCTGAAGCATTTTTATTAGGATACTTGCATTCTGGTTGTTGCGGATTAACCAAGATGCAATACGGATTGTATACGTCGACTGTATGGTGGTCGATAACTAGACAATCAATACCCTTATCTACCAGCATCTTCAGTGGTTCTACATCATTACTACTACTGTCCACTGCTATGTATAAATCTGTATCATCTTCAACTTTATCAACTATATACTCCGAACCGTGACCGACTGATCTCTCTACATGTTTAATGAAAACATTGTTAGTGAAATTAATTAGCCATTTATATAGAATAACTGCCGAAGTAATGCCATCATAATCCACGTCAGCATAAATGATAATCTTTTCATTGTTTTTGATTGCCTTAATAATCCTCGACACCAGTGCATCAATGTTCTTTAACAAATACGGACTGTGAACAACATTAGAGAGTGGATTTAGAAATTGATCTATATCTTCAATTCCATTAATCTTAGCGAGTTTACTGTATGTATTGTCATAAGACTCAAACGGAATTTTGGGTTGCTTTTGCTTCCAGACTATGATTTAATCACTCCTTGATACTTCTTTATTGAATACTTATTTTGAATTTTTCAGGTAGTGTAATTTTAAGGTTATTGTTAATTGCTTTCATAAAACTATAAGTGAGATACCTATTTTCTCTTCCTGTCTGTTTATTTACGATTTTGATATTCACCATATCAATCACTCCAGTTCAGGTTAGTTTAGTCCTAAGTATTCCAACATTTCTTCCTTCTGCACATCGCTAAAATTCTTCCATGCAGCTTGTAACTCCAGCATAATACAACCAAATTCACGCCAATTGCCCTCATTATTTTTTGTAACAATCCCATATCCATTTAGCATTACATCTAACGCTTCTATTCTAAACACCTCCTTAATTTGATATAGTCATCACATGTGGAATTCCTCGTTGTTTATCCTTTATAAAGATTTCTTTCGTATCCAAGTTAACAATTCGATAGTCCCTGTGCATATCCACGTACCACCACAATACATAGGAAACGTGTTCCAATGAACTCCATACAGTCGCTTTGTCAGTGGTTTCAACATTTTTATAAGGATCAACAACCGATTTTACATGTAAAAGATATCTTCCTGTATCAGCTTCTTGAATTACGAATCTATTCACTCCCGCGAACTTCTCAATATCGCGCTTGGCATATGCGAACCAAGCTTTTAACCCACCAAACTCTTTTACGCCATTCATTGTGCCACAGTTCATAGCTAAGATATGATCATATGTGTGATCAATGGGTATCGCTTCGTGCTTTTCAATGTCAAAATCGGCTGAGAAATCACATTCAGCAAAATATTCTACTCCGTCTTCATCAATAGCAAGAATCTCATCGTTGCTACAGTAAATATATGGTTGTATACACTCTTCATACGATCCACCCTCGTACTCAAGAGTATGTTTGCCGCAGGAAGGACATCTTTTAGCTGCTTCATGTTCTTTCAAAATCTTTGCCTGATATTCGCACCAAATGCGCGATAGCCGTTCTGTGATTCTCACCTTACGGGCATAGGCGGCTGGATCGTCATATATACTCATTTCATTTATCCTCCTGTCGCGTGTAGCTGACGATTGCTGCGTCTAGCGTTTATAAAATAGTAGTTTTACCCATTTTTCATATTGTGACGTAGTATGTTTATTTCCATTTGAGCCAATCTAAGTTGTTCTTTAAGCAAGAAAGCATATTCGACTGACCCTTTGCTGGCTTCTTTTATCTTTTTATCAATCTTTTTCATCTGCTTATCAATTACTGAGATACTTTCTATTGTCATACTCATTTCATTGTTCATAGTTACCCATCACTCCTTTTTATAAAATCTTGTTTTTACTCCCACTCTCCTCAAAAGATACCCATTTTATAATACTTAATTATTCTCCATTCCCCATTAGAGATATATTTGTTTACTGTATTTACATTAATCTCATAGGTATCTAAAGTATCAACGTGTACAATAGAATACTTATCTCCTAATTTAGTAGCATAATATTCAAATCCATTCTGATTTTTAAAATAAAATGAATCTTTTAGTTCAATTTCGCTCTTGGTATTATTTTTGTTTGTTAACTCATCAAGCTCTTTTAGCAGAGAATGCATCGCTTTATCCTTCAAAGAAATCAATTCATTAATATATTCATCAGTAAATTCGTTTCTTCTCATATCAATTTGTTGTTTTAAATAGCTAATCCGTTTTTCTTTCTGTACTCGTTCAGTATGGTTCTTGGTGTCCACCTTGGAAACAATCCAATTCGTTGCACTACACTCTGCGCGCTCCTTACAACTCACCACTTTGGCTGTTTCATATCCTCTTTGGGTATCACAAACTACCAGATCACCCTTTTTTAATTCAATATCAGTGTAGAATGCGTATGGCGTTGGACTCCCATTATGTTTTACAATTGCAATTTTAGTCATATGTATTATTCTCCTTTTTATTGATAAAAGTATATTTTTATTCGAAAAATTGTTTTAGATCCTCAATACCATCTCGAAGTTTTCCAAGGTCACTATTAATATCGTCTTCAATTTGCTCACTTTCGGGAATGTCCTCAAAAACTTCATCCCAACTGATAATTTGTAGGTTGTGCAATGCTTTTTCCATTTCTAGAACTACTTCTTTAGCTTGTCTAATGTTCATATGTATTCTCCCTTTTAATATATTTGCCTTATTTATTTTAACTAATTTGTTCAATCTTATATTCATTGATGATGTGCTCTAGGCTACGCTTTTGATCTTCGGTCAACATCAGTGCATAATTTACCAATGTCTTTTCTTTTGGTAAAGGCTTATCGATTTCTTCGTATGTGACGCTTGAAATCTCATCAACCCAATACAATCTGTCACCAACATCTTGTTTGGCACTTACAATATCTGCATGAATATTAACACTATAAAATTTGTCTGCTACTTTACAAATAAGTGACGCTTCATCCTCGTAATACCCTTGTCCACAATCTAAGTAGTCTCTACCGATATCTTTAAAGTGCTCTACGATATCATTTTCTTTGGTTAAATATACTTCGTCTTCAATTACACCATATTCATCAATCAGATACTGTTCCATATGTATTGCTCCTTTTACAAACTATTTAGGGCTTCTCTGCCTCTCTCATCCAGCATTTTTGAATCAAAAATCAAATGTTTTCGTTCAAGGTCACTATTGTCAGAATCCCAACTTCTTCTCTCATTAAAGTATTCAAATGAATCTTCTGACAAATTTAACAACTCTGTATCTCTATATCTACTTTTCAAAACATAGTACCGATCTTTATCTGGATGTTCAATTAGAATTACACTTGGAGTCCATGTAATTGATTTGCTTGGTAAAGAATGTCTGATTATGTTGAGTTTTTCACTGTCTTCAATAAATAAAATATTCAACGTTCTTACCACCTTTCTTGGTAAAATTCAAATTTTACAAACTATTATTCTAGATAATCTGCATAATCATTGTTGATCCATAAGAGTATTTTTTCTAATCTCTCTGTTAAAAAATACTTATTCTTTTTGTCATACCACTCAGTCAGTCTGAATTCATGCTTACTGCTATTGCAACTTCTACAGGCAGGTACACAATTACTTAAATCATCAGCGCCATTGCAATCTACATGTTCTTTATGTAATTGCTGTTTAAAGAGATCCTTGTGTTCTTTCTCAGACATCCCACAGTAAGCGCACATGTGATCAAAATAGCTTTTACAGGCAATCCATTCTTTAGTAGTGATGTCGTGTTTTTTATTTGAGTAAACTTGAGAATATCTTTTTAACTTTTCAGGATTTCTCTTTCTCCAATCTTTATGGTAACCTCCCAAGCGCTGTTCTCTGGAATGCTCTCTTTCTCTTTGTCTCCATGATTCACTATTCTTGGTTTGGCTGGTATTGTAAATGTGCTTTTGTTGTAAGTAATGCTCGTGATTGTCCAATTGCCAATTCAATGAACGCTTGATACTACATTCTTTGCATTCGGGGTAATAATAAATATATTCTCCACGTTTTTTTGAATTTCTATTTTGTGAATAGAACATTTCAAGGTTTTTAAGTTCATTACATATCTTACATTTCTTTATTTGCTATTCACCCTTTCTAAGTTTTGATAAATTCCAACTTTGATAAAGAAATTGAGAGGTTGTTAACTATGGATGGTCTATGATCAACCTCTACTATGTATCAATTTTTAATGATTATTTTTGTTTATAAAACTCTTTTTTGCAGCATAGCATGAAAGTTGTTGATTCTCTCCCATCATCGTTAATTATGAATAGCTCCGCTTCCCCCAAGCTGCTTGCATTAGCTTCCCACCTGCCTAACTCATAAATCTTCCCCTCCGTCACCTTTAATCCTTGGTGCATCTTCGATTTAATCAAAACATGAGTTGCCGTGTCTAAATTCTCTGTGAGAATTAGATCAGCAAGTAGAATAGACATGTGACCATCTCCCTTGTTTCATATTACGATTATATTTGTTTATATATCATTTGTCAACATTTAATGTGATTATATTAGTTTATATGTAGTGTGTGTGATAAAACCTACATTTTACTTAGATGGGTACTTTGAATTTACACTTTGTATAAAAGGTTTTGAACGCTTCTTCCCCTCTGTCACAAGGGCTGTCCTTATCCATAAATAAATCCATGTTGTCATATAAAGCATAAACGTTTCTAGTTTTCCCAAACTTGGCTGCTTGTTTTTTTACTGCTTCAATAGATTTATCTTTATCCAAGGCTATAACTATCTCTACATCATGGTCTAATTCTTTTATCATCTTAACCTGCCATTCACTTAGATCATCGCCACTAATAGCAACACAGTTTCGATGACCGTATTGACTAATTAACCAGCAAGTTTTTTCACCTTCAAATATCAATATCTCTTTTCTTTCTAATATGTAATACAAGGCTCGATGCCAATTGTAAAGCTCAATCATCTTGTTGAAGTTGATAAGATACAAGAACTTATATATGTTTTTCTCTTCATAATCACTAAATATGGTTCTTCCTTTTATAGATACAATATCCCCAAAGCGATTGTGTATGGGGAAAATGATTCGCTGACTTCTTAAATCAAACCCTATTTGAAATTCTCGCTGTATCTCGTATAACACCCCCTCATCTAAATATAATTGATGAGGGTACATGATATACTGATCCAAAATTTGTTCTTCATAAGTGTCGTTTTCTAGATTATGCAGTTCTCTTTTTTTCTTGCGCTTTCGCTTAACATCTTTAAGCCAATTGAGTTGGATTAGATTAGGTGGTGGTATGTATCTGTTATCTAGAAGGTCTTTGTAGCCTAATTGTTCACATATCCACCTTTTTGCTTTAGGTAATCCTTTCTGTCTCTCCTCTTCAGTGAACTGGTCAAAAACTATATAAGATACTAACCCATATATATCAATGTCTGACTCTCCAAGTGTCCTGATTCTACTTGAAAGACTTTCATTTAAATACACTTGAACCGACCTTATATTTGGTGATTCAAATTTAAGAGGGAGTTGTGCTTCATATCGATTGTTCTTTTTATCGACATGTTCGCAACCCATTGCTTCTAAAAGATCTCCAACTCTTGATTCTTCGATTATTCTTTCCTTAATTAATTTCAGATCATTGCTCATGCTGCTCCTCCGAAGGAGTTTAACGTCCATTATTGGGTACGACTACTAATGCAACCTCTTTCCAAATATTGAAGTCATAATTTACTTCAAACACAATTTGTTCATCCTCAGATCCTTCACGATTTTTAGGTAAGAAGAGAATGAGATATTTTTTCTCTGGGTCTAGTTTATACGGTTTCTTGTGCCATCCACCAAAACCGCTATCCTTTTCCCAGTTGTAGGGATGCAACTCATTCTTACCTGAGGGATATTCGTCTGCAAAAATCAATCTGCCAGCCATTACAACGGCTGCTACTTCTACAATCTCTGGTGATTTACCAATACAATCTAAATCTATGTATCTAAACTCTTTACCAATCTTAAGTTGGACTGTTGCTATTGTGGCGCAATTATTTGACTCTTCTTTGATACAGTCATACAGTTCTTGAGCTGAGTTAGAAAAAGCAAGCCATCGTTCAACATTCTGTGATAAGTCAGGTTTGAATGTATCAAAATAAATATGCTTATAACCTAATGGTCTATAAAGTTCAATCCTATTAATGACATCTTCAATCCGGTACTTTTTGAGCTGAACGAACTTTATAAAGTCTGGACGGTGCGTCTGAAGCCATTCAGCAGCCTCCTTGAGCGTTTGTTTGATTTCTTGACTGAAACCACCCCTGTTAACCGTGTCTCGTGCAATAGGTTTCTTTAAAATTCGCGCTGCTACGGTTACTAGGAGCCTAGTCCTCCATCGTTTCACGCCTTCCTCATTGGCAAAGACTATTCCTTTCTCTTTACTTTCTAGAAGTCCCAATACACCCTTCTCAGTTAATATGCTCGATTTCCCCACACCTGAAGGAAGAACGAGGTACATCAAGTTCCCAAGCTTCTGCCCATTAATCTTCTTATTTAGCCGAGGAGATTCAAATAAGGGAATTCCTGCATCCTCTCCTGCCTCCAACTGTTCAATGGTTTCATCAAGATTATCTATAAGATTGTATTCAATTACTTCGCCGCTATTTACATGAGAAAACGATTCTTTATGTTTAAACTGAAAGAAACTTTGCATCTGTTTAAGTGACATATTAGCCAATTTCGAAACTAAACTAGGATTGCTAGTATCCAATAATCCCTGCTTTTGTAGGTTTCGAAGTGACTCATATTTTTGCACTTCACTAAAATGGTATTCATCGTTCCCTTTGTCTCCATCACACTCAGATACAACCTCATCAATTGTTGAGAAGCCACCATAATCGTTATAATAATCAAAGTATGATTTCTTACCATTTTCAGAAGGTTTAGACGTAATAAATGAGTATGTGGTAACATCATCAAATAGTCGAATGCCACTTTCATACATCTCTTTTCCTATATAAAAGTAGTACCACCATATTCCTTCTGTGAAGGTTTCTTTGCTAATTTTATGGGTTTTATACTTACCGTATAGAGTGGGTGTATTCCATAAATAGCCGATAAATATAGACTCATGAACCTTCGATGGATCTACGAATTCTTTAATATATTCTATTGTTACCACTCCTTACGATTTACAAAAAATCAGAAATGTCTAAATCATCTCGTTTATTACTATATGTATTTTTGTTTGGAAGAGACTGGTCTCTCTTCGACTCTTGTTTTTCAACTCGCTTTTCTGCTTCCATTTGCTTCTTTTTATTCAGTCTAATTTTCCAAGCATCATTTAAATGACCCACCATAGTAGAAATTGTATAATTTACCTGATTAACATCATTCCAATCTCCAATCTTTGTAGACATTGCATATAAGTTGTTTTTCTCAGATAACCTGTATGCTTCAAGCATCAAAGCATAATCAGGCCCTGTTCTCCACTTTGGAATTTTCTTGCCTTTTTTATACTCAAAGCCAGCACGAAGATGCTTCAATCTTGTTATATTTGCGACTGATAGTGTAACTAGATCGTGAAACTTTATTATGTATTGATATAGCTCATCCCATTGCTCGTTTTCAATTCTAGTTGCCTCTTGCTCTTTCTTAAACCTATCAAAGCAGTATTCTTTGTGGTAATATCTCCTGTTTTCTAAAATCATATCTTCTCTAAGTCCATATTGACTACAAATCGGACATTTAACTGGTCTTGCCAGTTTAATCACCCCCTTCAGAATTTAAAACATTCAAATTCAGGCAACCTCAACAAATTGTTTTTGGTGAACCCTCTATGTTTAACCACACACTTAATAACTTCTTTAATGTAGACTGTACTTTCTGTTTCCTTTACTTTAAGCTGCTGGAATACCTTGTAGCCCGCTTTTCTCTCGTTTGAACCTACTGCTAAAGTTAAGACCCCTACTATTCGTTCGCCATCAGATAACAGCCAACCAAATTCATCTTTTTTATAGCCAGCAATGTAATATTCTCCAACATCATAGGCAATTACTTTAAGCCACTTGTCTGATCTTTTGTCGATCTCATATTTAGAATTGATATCTTTCTGAACAATTCCTTCAAGCTTTTGTTGCTTAGTTAGATTAAAGTACTCAATTCCATGACCTAAGATAAACTTTGTCTTTGTGTAATAGTCGTTATCTTTATAAGCTGATTCCAGTATCTCTTTGCGCTCTATTAGCGGTAAGTGCGTAACACTTTTTCCTTTATATTTAATGATGTCGAACGCACAAAAAGTTACTTTGTGTTTGCTTTTTCTTGATTTAAACCTTTCCATAACTGATTCGAAATTTGGTTTTCCTTCTGAATCAGTAACAATTAGTTCCCCATCTAGAGTTGTTCCACTTTCAATTGGAATGTTATCAATAAGTTCGGGAAACTTACCAGTTACTTCATTGTCATGTCGTGTATGCAGTCTTGCTCCATCTTGCGTATCTACAAGAAGCCTTATCCCGTCAAGTTTCAACTCTGTTAAATGCAAATTACTGTTGAATGGTTCATTGTTATCTGCCTTTTGTAGAAGCATTGGAGACACAAACATATTCATCACCCATTTAACAGTATATCAAATAGGTATATACTGTTTTAGCGGTAAATTATGTATATCGTTTATAAAATTGAACTTTTATCAAAGCATTTATGTCTAGCAAGTAAATCTCTTCTTCATATACAATCTACATTCTTACGGCAATTTAGTATGTATTTTTTCAATATATAATTCTTCGCTTTGTTGCATTAGTGAATTAATTTCATCATTAAGTCGCAATATTTCTTTTTTATTATCATCTTCTACTGCGACATGTAGTTCCTCGTACTTCCAACCTAATTGATGGTAAACTTCCGATAGATTTTCATATAGACTCAAATTATCACCTCCTTCTCATAGTAGAATCAACCTTTTACTATTCTTGTTCTTTTCCTTCTGTTGGTTCTTCATTTGTTTCCTTTTGTTCATTCTGATTTCTTTGATTAGATTTCGCTTTAATCCATTCAAAAAACTGTCGTGACTGCCCCATAGTGCAACACTCTAAAAACTGTCCTGGAGTTATTGCCAACGTTTCATTTAAATACTCTTCTAGCTCATCGATAGAGGCATAAAAATAAAATTCACTGTATTGATTACTGGTAAGCAGCTTAATCTTATACTCTTGTTCGCTCATTGATGTAGTCTCCTTGTTGTCATATAAAATTGCATTAGTTCATTTAGTCTGTATCAAAGTAAACTTTTACTGATTTTATCTAGTCGGTTCATTCCTTTATTTCGAACTCCGTATATCCATTTCCAACCAAAAATTTTGTCATGTTGGCTTTACTACGCGTTGTTACTATCGTAGTAGAAGGTTTGTCTGACCCAAGCCAAGCCACTATTTTGTTTGAAGAATTGTAAAAGTAGGCTTCGTACATGGTCCTGTACAATGGCTTCCGTCCGGGTACGGAATTTGAAATTCCAGCGAAATATCTGCCTTTTTTCACTAAAATTAATATTCCGAGATTACTTTCACTTCCAAGATAAGAAAGCTTGTTCTCCATATTGGTTCCCCCATGTACCATTCTTCATAAAAGAAAGATTTTACTTTGATTCATCATACAACAGAATACCTTCAGTGAGCTTCCCCACTGTTGTACTCAGTACACCAGCCATTTGTATTAAACGATCAATACTCACTTTAATCTCTGCATTCTCGTATCTATGAACTGTCTTCTTTGTAACTCCCAATTCATCCGCTAGAGATTGTAAAGTGTGGTTCTTACTCTTTCTAGCCTTTTCAATATTCCTTCCAACTATCGTATAGAATCGCTCAGAATCAAAGTCGTGTGTCACCTGTATCCTTCTTTCTATATTCTAATGAAAGGAAAATTTCATCCGATTTGCTGCCTACACAG
Organism: Paenibacillus sp. T2-29; assembly: GCF_052921365.1. Lineage (NCBI taxonomy): Bacteria > Bacillati > Bacillota > Bacilli > Caryophanales > Paenibacillaceae > Paenibacillus > Paenibacillus sp. T2-29. The sequence goes on from NZ_JBREVE010000001.1 coordinate 62,976, forward strand.
TAACACCTTTAATTGATATTACCTTTTCACCAAGTTTCATTTCATCTTTCCTTTGAGTCTTTATACGCCTCAACAAGATCTTCAATATACACCTTGCGATGATTATTCTTTATTGATAGAACCGAAAGGTCAAAGTGAGGCATTCTTGCTAAGTACTCCTCTGGTAAGTTCTCGCAGACTTCATCTAGCACTTCATCAAGAATCTTATCAAAGTCATACTTATCATCGTGGCGGTTGTCATGGAACCATGTTCTATAGTAGTCCTCGTAAAGCTGTCTATCTTTTATATCAAACGGCACACTTCCCATTAGATCATATGTAGAGTAACCTTCAGAATACTTTCCGTTTCGAGTATCCTCGTCGGATTTCCATTTAATTTTGTCATGATATCTCTCTTTAAGCTCATCCAATCTTGAATCATCATTCCAGTACAAGCACAAAACATAACCACTTGAGGGTGTCTGAGGTTCATCGACTACTTTGGCCCAATAGAATCCATTATGCTTTATTTCTGTTTCAGCTATCTGAATCAGTGAGCCTCTATCGTTTGAGAAGAATAGATACTTTCCATGCGTTGCTTCATTGATATTCTTGTCTTTATAACTGCCAGAATAAATGTGCTGCCATCTACCATGTTGCTTATATTTCAGCACCCTCGTCGCTTCCTTCCCCTAAAAAGTACGCTTCATTGAATCTGTGTATTGCTCAAATGTTTTTCGCGTATTTTTTTATACGGAATCCACTCTCCACTCTTTAGCTGGAACTCCGTTACTTGATATCTGTAACACAAGCGAGAAGCAAAAGGACTATCTAATGTCTCATAGCTAATTGTTTGCTTTCTGTTCTTCCAACCATGTCCTGTGACAATGCCCTCGTAGTTGTCATCAGTGCGAATTCTCATTCCATTCAATATTTTCATATGGATATGCTCCTCTCCCTATAAAATATTTGTTTTACCTACTGCTTTCATCCTCATAGACACACTTAGACATCCAAGCATCGAATTCTTCTTTCAAATGTCTGTACTCTTCAACCAATTTGTCAGAAACTTCTTTGTTAGGATTCTGATTGACAATGGTGTATTCAATAATTCTTCTTTCCGATTCACGTAGTCTAGATTCCATATCTTTTAGTTGACTGTATAAATTACCAAGCCCATGTTTAATCAAGTTGCCACTCTCCTCACTTTTGCTTTTAATCAAATCTCAATCATATCTGTATACATCAATCTCTGTTTATTTGGTAGCTCAAAATCATGGTGAAAATGCCCAAAATACCATTGTTTATAATCTACTTTTTTCTCTATATTATAAAAATAAGGATGCATTTCATCCAAATCCATGTGAATGCCACAACGTTGCGTAATGTACTCTAATGCTGGGGTTGAACACGTGTGAGTCAGTATGTAATCAACTTTCCAATCATGCTTTTTTAAATTCTTTAATCCTTCTTCATATTCCTCTTCTGATGGCATTTCACGTCTCCACCACGATTTACCTTCCTTGCGGTATTCTTTGTCATGTGACGCAGCTCCTCCAAACGTAAAGAACTTCTTACCTTCAATATTGAACACCTGTCCACGCATTAAATGAATAATACTGTCGTTGATCTTATGTACTTTCCCACCATTCCATTGGCTCACTGGATACCCCTCAAGCAAATCAAAGTTCTCATGATTGCCATCAATAAAGAGTGTTGTAAATGGTTTCGTCTTGTCTAACCACTTCAGCCAATACTGATCCTCTTTATCGCCATTCCACAGTAAACCAAAGTCTCCAACAATAATAACATAGTCTTTCTTGGTCATTTCTTTTTGCTGTGGAAAATTTCTAGTATTAAGACGCTTATTTACACTTATTGTTCCATGAATGTCTCCAGTCAAATAGATCACTTATTGCGTTCATCCTTTCTTGTAAAAGTCATATTTTATTCATTTAAACTTCTTCAATAAGTTGTTGTCCATCCCACACTAACACAGGCTTTGAAAGGGCTGCGGTTACTCTCTCTACTACAGAATGTAAATCTTTAATCGAGTCCTGATTTAATGGGTTTTTGTCCTTAATGAAACTATCAGGAATATTGTTGTCATAGTAGACCTCGCAAACTTCAAAAACTTCTTCATTTATCTCATCGTTGCCAACTCGATATTTAACAACTCTATAATTCCAATAAGAATCCATATGTAAACTCCCTTCAACATAAAACTCACATTTTAATCTGTTTCGAAACTAACTAATTCGGTCGGTACCAATTTAATTAATCCTGTCGTTGTTCCACATAATGAATACCCATCTTCATAATTGTAGATAACCTCTACTCTAAGATATCTTTCAAAATCCTCATATTTTTTAGATAAAAACCCCGTCTTACCAATGTACTTGTTATCATCTAAATATTTGCCAATTTTTAAATATTGTTCTCTATATTCCATGAATGAATCTAACAGTTCAGATGCCTTATCTGTACCAATTTCTTTTTCTAATTTAAAATATAGGTCATTTTCAAGATCACGATAATCCATGTGAATTTTAAACATGTCCTTGTTCATTGTAAGTTCTCTCTCCTCTTAAAAGTGTTATTTCATTTGCAAATATCAATCCTCATCATAAACAATATCATAATCTAAGGCATCAACATCTCTACCATTCTTTCGTAAAAAGTCTTCTGTTTCTCTAATTCGCACTATAATAGCATCGTCTTCATGTAATTCTTTTCCCAATTGTTCTTTTATTCTCCAAAGCATGTACAGCTCACTCTCTGCTGAGTCCAGTTGGCCTTCTAGATATCCCTTTTCAAAATCAGATTTTTTAGCCATACATGCCACATCCCCTTATAAAATTATCTCTTTACTACTTTGTAATCGATTCAAAATAAGCTATGGCACTTTCTGTGTTACATCTATCTTCATCTTCTAGTTCGCACTCAAGATAATGTTCTAAAGCACGTATTGCTTGGTGAACATATTCTCTTATCTCTTCATTGTCTTTTACCATCTTGCTGTCACCTACCTCTGCATCATATTATACAACATTTTCCTATGTACGGCTCTATATTCATTCATTATCTATATAAATAATATTATTATATTTGTTTATTTAAGTCAAGCTGAATTATTCCAGCCTGACCAATTTACTCAAGTCAACATCCATATAGGCAGCTATCCTTACTTCTACATCATTCCTGATTTTAGACCAAAGAAATCGCATAGTGTGAGTATATCCACGACACAGATACTCAGTCACCAAATCTTTGTCTGACCTAACCCCATCAAACACCTTTACTCCCCTCTGCCTCATTTTTTGACGAACAACTTTCAAATCCATTAACACTCTACTTTGCAAGCCTTCTAGATATAAAACAAACAATTCCTTCATTTTTAAGTCAGACTTCTTGATTTTGTTTATGTTAAGCTCCAGCACATCCAACACATAAGGTAGCTGTATAAAATCAATTACAAGCTGAGTGTCTTCATTAGATGTTATATAATTGCTCATGCTGTACACACACTCCTAGAACGTTTGTTCTTATAGTGTACAACTAACTAAATAACTATTCAATAGTAGCGTATCTAAACATATTTCTATCCGCCTCAATAAGAACTCTTTGTCCAACATATTCGCCATCTATGTATAATTCAAATTCATTTCCCTTGTATTCAATTAAAAGTTCATTTGAGGGAATATTGCCGTAATTTCGCGTGTATGCTTCGCCCGTTGACAATTCAAATCGAAGTACAATCAAACTTCCCATTGAGTTTGTTTTAAGGTAAATTCGAAATACATTGTCCGTTTTGGGTGGAAATTGATACTGTGTGTTGGCCTTCTGTTTTGCCATTATCTATTCTCCTATCTTGGTAAAACGATGCTTTTACAGATCTTTAGCTTCTAAATAATCTTCTACTTCAATCATCAATTCCATTAACTCTTCATACTCTGCACCACTCATAGTACTTTTGCCACGATTCAATACAGTACATAATTCAAGATCCAGAGCACTTGCTACTTTATAAATCTGCTGAAGCAATTCTAAATCACTCTTCAATGCTCATTAGCTCCTTTAATGCCTTTTCATATTTCTTTGTTCGCTCATAATCCTTCTTTGTTGGCTGCTCAATCCTACTCAAATCCATGTTATCTTCAATATCAGCAATCTTAACTTTTCGTGCCAATTCATTTTGTTTACAACGTCGAATGAATTCCATATATGGTTCGTCTTCTTTTCTTGTTAGGGCAATAACTGCATCAATAATTGAGCTTGAGAAGTCTTCAGACAACTTCTCTTTAGTCATAGTTGTGTCTTCTAAAATATCATGCAGTACAGCCACGATTTGCTCCTTATTGGATTTCAATTTCATCATTACACGCAATGGATGTAAAATATATGGATTCCCACCCTTATCAAATTGCCCATTATGCATAGTTGCAGCAATTGAGATTGCTTTATTCAAATTGTTTACCATCTGAAAACAGTCCTCTCTATACAAAACTGTACCAATTAACAACCAACCTTTTTTGTAATATTGAGCGTCATATTCTTCTCCAAGGACTAATTCATCATAATTATTATGCCACTTCGAATAGACAACCTTCATCTACAGCAATCTCCTTATCATCTTCTATTCTTGTAAAAGCCCAATTTTATCAGTTTAGTATTATTGAATTACTACATAATAAACAGAAGTTACGCCTTTACGTTTTCTTTTTGGAATACTAAAGATTCTTAGTTTGCTTCCCACAACTTCAACTCCGTCTTCTATTTCGTTTAAGTTTATTCCAGAACATATTTTGTTTAAATTTGTTTCTTCCATTAAATAGCCTTCTTTAATTCCATTCTTCACAAACGTACAATCAGAAGCGCTTAGAAATTGAATGTCGCGATGTCCTTCGCTTTCCAATTTTTTGATCATAGTATCAACGTAATCCTGAACTTTCGTAATCATTGTTATCATTCCTCCGTCATAAATTCGTTTATCCATTGAATCCATACAATATGTCTAATTCAAAATCATTTTGTGGTCTTAGTGTATAGAGTGTCTTTCCCACTTTTCTTGCATATCTACAACAGTTACCAGTACCACCCTTCGTTCCATCCCAAGCAGCGACAACAATCCGTGATTTATCTACCATGTATTCATTTCTCTTTTGCATTTTCGCTACATGATACTCGCCAATCGGCACTCCCTCTACTCTATATAGTGGCATCTCGTCTACATAAACAACTTCATCTGCTGTATCAAGCATCTTCGTGTACCAGTGCTGAGTTACACGATCAGTCCATTTACTTGCTTGATTTTTGAATGGTATCGCTACAATGTTTTTGATTTCAGAATAATCTGTGTTCTTTAGCCCCTGAACTGTCCAGAATGCTATTTGGTCAAAGCCGATAGCACCGCCAGTAATAAAACGTTCAATTCCCTCGTTCTTAATTAAGTCAATTAACACTGTTTCAATTTTGCTTTTTATGTATTTTGATTGTTTATCCATAAGGCTGTAGCAATTTCCTAATTTATTCGGGCGGTGTCCTGTGAATGATACTGTTTTACTTTCTAGGTTCTCCTGTATTCTGCGTTCTTCACGCCTTCTGTTTATTTCTTCTCTTCCCTCAGGGGAGTTTAACCATGCAAAGTCAACCATTAGCATCACCTCTTTCTTAAAAATCTAAAATCTCTGTAACGTTACAATTAAAATAAATGACCCCATCATTAAATAGAAATATGTTTTATGAGAGAATTTTGACTCGTTAGTGAAACTTATGAGGCGACAAGGTAGATATAATATTGCCAGCGCCGCCAACATACCAAAACAGTATTAAGATAAGAAATTAGAATTTTTTGTCACCCTTTATATTAAAATGTTCATTTTATCTAGATCGCACTAATAAAATTTGTTTCTTCGTCATCCATTTCATCGTCGCTAATTAGTTTGCGATGGTTGTCGTAGCATGAGTTAATCTCATATTTCTCCTTTACTTCTTTAAAATCGTATTTTCTACATAGTTCCTCTACGACAAGACTATGACGGCTGTTTCTACCAAGGCTTTTAACAATATTATTATAAATTGTACAAAATTCCTTTTTACTTAATTCATTCTCGTGTACAAGCATTGTGTAGTAGTAATCATTATATTCATTATCTGAAATTATGTAATAGAACATTCTTATCTACTCCTTTTTTTTAAAAATATGTATTTTAAAAAAATATTTAAGAACCAGACAAATTACCCTTGCATAGAATGCACCTAGAACAAAAAGGAGGCGCTTTATGTACACATATTACCCTTATCCACCAAACCAGCCACCATCACAACAGTTCCATTCATACGGTCATAGACAAATAAACAGACAATCTAAAGAACTGTATATCACTCAAGATACTAAAACAACAGATTTAGGCGATGGATTTTATTCATTAAAATGGGGTAGATTTTTTATTAGCCCAAACACTTATTTTACAGCAACTATTAACACAGGAAGCTATAAAGTATTGTCGGCAGGCTTTGGCATCACAGGGATAGGGTCAGCTTATGCGGTTGAAAGCTTGCCAACATCTCGAAATGAATGGCACATAGTAGTACACAACAATACAAATACTCAACGAGAAGTTACTTTCACCGCTACAGTAAAAAGTTAACCATAACGACCAACTCTTATTTTAGGGTTGGTCTTCTCTTTGTAAAACACGCATTTTATTAGACTTTAAATAACCACATCTGTCATACCACATTTTCTATAAATCACTCTAAGTTTCTCTCTGACTTCTATGTATGCAGCGTTTACTTCTTGGATCTCTCCTTCTACGTTCACGACTTCGTTAATTGCATTTTGCATAAGTAGCGCTTCTCTCCATGCTTTGCGTTTTTTAAAGTACTCATAATTGTAAGTGTATGAATGACCATAACGATCAGTTGGACTAATTATCCTTTTAAGTTCAGCGTATAACTCTTCCAGTTTAATAGCGCATCTTTGTAATTCATTATCTAAACGTTCATGCGCTAATTGCAACTCAATAAATTCCTGAGTTTTATTATTTTTGATAATTTCAATTGACACACTTATAGTCATTAAATTTTCTCTCCTTTATTTACCAAAACAATCGTTAGTGCTCTCACGGATTCTTTTAATTAAATCTGCTCCCTTTTCTTCGTCCCATTGATTTAAATAAATACACTTCCAACCCAAGAAGTATTTCTTTTTCTGAAATATTTTTAGTTTTTGAATAAGTTTGTAGTATGTCATCCCATGTTCTCTACTCGTATTAACTCTGACTTTATCAATTTTTATCATGTATCGTTTACCATCTTTGTTCCAGTATTTTTTATACATTCACTATGTTCCTTTCTTAGAGACGAAACTATCTAGGTACTCCTGATATATCGGCTCAAATGCCTCTTCTTCTTGCTTCCACAATGTTTCTGAGACATCTATTCCATATCCAGCATTACACCCCTGACCGAAAAAGTAACGACATAACTGCCTGAAATCATCTCTTTTTATGTACGGCATGTCTCACGGCTCCCATTTGTAAAGTTCATAATCATCATCGACTAGCCTATAAAAGTTAGGGCTATAGTCTCCTGAAAGATTTGCGTTTAAGAAGTTAACAACAATTTCACCATAATACTCACTTATTTTTTCGCACACCAATGAATCACTAAAACTTTCTCTGTCGAAATTATCCTTGCAAATAATCTTCAATTTTCATTTTCCTCACATTCTGTAAAGTGTCACTTCGTAGTCTCTAAAAACTTCATCAATAATCTCATATACAATGTCCCAGTCTCCATTAGCCAATCCGCAGCCAATATTATAAGGTAATGCTACCGAATACCCGAACCTCTCCGCTCTGGTTTTTAAGATTTCCAAACTTAACTTCAATGCATCGTAATCAGTGTATACCTTGTTTTTGTCTCTCCCATAGTTTGTTTGACCAAACAGATTAGCTATAAACCTATTATCACTCGCTTTAATTGTCCAACAGCTACCGAGCAACTTATCGCCGTACTCATGACAAAGATCACGGTAAGCAGCATATGTATTGGGATATTTATCTTTTATCGCTTTAGCTACTCCTGATCCCCACACACCTTTGGTGTTCGTCTGGTGTCCAATAATATCTTCAGTTGCATCAAGCAGATTACCTTCGACAATTTTAATCATTGATTACCTCCTATATCTTTATTTCATATCTATACTAACCTCATTTAATACATCGAAAGCATCTTCAAATGACCCATGAAAAACCAAATCTTCTCCCATAGCTCCGCTTATATAAGCAAGCATCTGAGCAAGAAATTCAGGTTCTTTAGACAGAATAACTTCCATCCTTTTTGTGTGTAAACAATCAGACAATTTAGTCACCTCCATACTTTGCAGGTAAAACAGACCTTTTATCTACATCCACCAGTATCGTCTCCACCAAAATAATCGGGGTAAGCAACTGTTATATCTACTTCTTCGGCAATTCGATAAACTGTAAAGTTTCCAAATTTAGCATTCTTCACTTGTTGAACTCGCGTTACAACAGATTCCGCATCAACTATTTCACAGACCTTAGTTACGCCAATATCACCAACAATAATAAATTTCATTTTTCATTACTCCCCAATCTATATATTCTTAATAAAAGAACTCATTATCTGATTATTTATAGTTCTTTGTCCAAGATACTTCTTTGTGATTGCTGTTTTGAGATTGAAATTCCCATCCATTGCTAGTCATATATGCTGCATGTTGAAGGTATTCCTCATAACTACTATATTCGTAGTTTACAATTTCAAATCTAATTTTCGGCATATTAGTATTTTCCTCCTCTATTATTTCAACATCTGATTGCTTATCTTCATTTTGTCTATGTTCTTCCGTAGCCATTGAATCAGGGATCAAATAGCCTCTACAATGCGGGCATATACCATAATCCTCTGACCATATTTCACCACATCCCTCATAATGAGAAAGGTGAAATAAATGTCTTTTAGGGACTCCTATGCATCGGTACATTATGTATTTCCCTCCTAAAATAAATGGTGTTACAACAACTTCACTAAAGTTATTATATCACCATTTATTAACTATGTATATGATTATTTTTGTTTATATAATTCAATTTAACTAATTCTTATATGTTTCTTGTCTGTGACCAATGCAACTCCATCAATCTTCTCACCCTGTTTAAGAGCTTGCAGTAAACCTTTAGTATCCACTTTGTTTGGTTGTGGGATTTTATATGTATCAGGCACTAACCCTTCATTTAGTACTTTCACTGAAGGAGGATTATTCTGAAGTCGAACTTTAAACAAGCCTGCATTTACACTATCGATTTTATTTACCAATAACACTGCTTGAGTATACGACTTCAATCCATCGTATTTGTTTTGAAGATATTTACGCTTCTTGGCTAGACGTTTCTCTTCATCTTCGAAAGCTTTAATATCTCCCTCAATATTTTTCATAAACTTTGCAATATTCTCAACTTTATGCTCAAACTCATCTTCAATTGATTCTAGAGTCTCGACATAAAGCTGGAAATCATCTTCTGTAAAGTCGTCATTATCCCAAGCTGCGTCAATATAATCGTTTAGTGCTTTATACTGATTTCCCAATTCATAAAGTTTGCTCATTCACAGCATCCCTTTTTATGTATTTTTATTTGTGTAAAATCTATGTTTTACTTAGTCCATTAAATTTCATTATTGCTGTATTTCAACATTCCATCTTTCAGGTCATGCATGACACCATTAATAATTTCCCTCATATCATCTACATCAATGGGTTTAGTGAATTTAAATAGTTCCTGTCTACATGATTCAATTAGTTTTTCTAGATGAGCAACCTTATCTTCGACTTTAAGGCCATGAGAGAAAAAACGTTTATCTTTAGTAATTGTCCATTCACTGTCATCTTCATCAAAGTAAATTAGAATTTCAGTATTGGCATGATCTTCATTATGAAGGATAAACTTTACGATATCACTAACCTCTTCTTTGTTAGTGGTACATGCTTGATAGCTCATTCGGCTTTCTCCTCTAAGTAAAATTTACATTTGATCAAGATTCCCATGGCGCATTAAAGATTTTGCCTGTTTTAGTGTCTTGAAAGTTTCTAAGTTTTTCTCCATCAATAAGACGTAAACCATAATCTTTAAGTAAATCCGAATTAAATTCGTTATCATCCATTGGTGAAAAAATCAATACTTTATTGTCTATTGTATAAACACTACATTCGTAGTTCCAAGCATAATAGAGCGCTTCGATTAAGTCTTCTTTTGGAATAACCACATATCCTCCAGCATCCCAATCCCACATAACAAATTTATATTTACCCATTTAATCATCCCTTCTCTTTAAAAGTCCTCTTTTATTCTATATCTTCTAATGATTTTTTTATTTCTAAAAGTTTATTTGGTTTAATAAATACGTGGTCAAATATTAACTCAATAATATATAGCATAATTTTCGCATCTTTTTCTTTTACTTCTACAATTTCTCCTGTGGTCTCATTCTTAAGAGGGTGCGCTCCTATATTTCCAGGTAATCTAATCAATTCTAGACCTTCATAGAGGTAGCTTGGCATATCGATTGACAGCAAGCACTCTTTGATTTCCAAATAAAGATTTTTCTTTTGAATTCCAAAGTGATTTCTAAGTATATTTTGCAAACACCTTCTAGACAACGCAGCACTAGCATTAGGAGATTCTTCTAGGATTGCAGCCGCCTCTACAAAATCTTTTCTAAATTGCTCAGGAACTAATAGTGATGTTATTTGATTTTTTTGAGGGACAAGAAATTCATACTTTCCTTCAAAAATTGCTTGTCTTATAGACTCTGCTTTATGGCTTTCAAGGGTATCTGGAGGAAATTTTAGAATTGATAACTCATGACATAAAGGACAAAGAATCCCTAAAATTGAATATGGATTTTCATTTATTGATATGAGCTTCTTGTGAAATTCTGTTACAGCACTAAAACCTTTATTACAGTATGGACAAAGCATTAATTCATCCTCCTCTAAATTTAAAATTGTTTTTTTCTTGTTACATATAAAATTGCGATTTTATGTTTAATCCTCTTGCCAACTATATTTCTTATCCACTGCTTTATGATCACATACTCTGCAAGTTATATGAGTTAATCCATCATAATCTCCAATGCACTCGATCATATCTTGATCTTCATTTCCACATTTTGTACAAGTAATTTTAAATCCTTTGAATTTAGCCATCTTTGCACTTCCTATGAACTAAAATGTCTATCCACATCAAGACTTTCCAATTGCTCAATTTCCTTGTCATTAAATCCGACCTTATTTAGCCTCAGTAACACTTTAGCCATTTCCCTTTGGGTAATCGTCATTCCACGCTCAACAAATTTGGGTGTTCTTAAAATTGTACCTACAATATCTCTTGCTCGATTCTCATTATATGAAAGTTTATTTCCTTTGAGATACGCCCAATCATTCAACATTGCAACATCGATAACCCCATTGCGATAGTAGAATTGATTGTGTTTGAAATCGAATTCCCCAACAACTTCTTCTGGTTCACCTATCCATTGAGTGATTATTTGAAATTTGCCAACTGAAATTGCGTTTTTAGTAATTACTAATGGTAACCCTTTGTAGGTTCCACCGCTAATATCTGAACCATGATATCCAGCTTGATCCATAAAGTACGTTTTGAGTTTTTCTGCTAACTCATTGGATGTTAAGAAGAAGTCATAATCTTTAGGTTCATGCTCATGATACAAACTATAAATACATCCACCAGATATGTATGATTTATTTCTAAACTCTAAGATAAATTCTTTCGGAAGTAAGAGTTCAAAAATATTGTATTGACGCTCTAGCTCTCTTTTTACGGACTCCGACTTATTATTATGTATAGTATCATCATCAATAATTTCTGTGTGTTTAAAATGCTTCAACACTTTTCTGAATAGGTTCATTCACTACCTCTTTTCTATGTAAAATTCTTATTTTACAAAATTATTTGATTAGATCTCCACATTAAATCCATGTATCCGTCTTGATTATCAATTCCCCAATCTTCAAAAAACGACTCTACTGTTTCTTCCTTGGATATAACTATAAATAAATCCCCGAGCTTACTTATGTATGTTTTTTGAGCTTCGTTTAAATAGTCACTTTTACCTTCCCACTGAACATAAATTTCATCCTTTGAGTCATCATCATACACAATATCGATAACAACAATATCGCCATTAGTTAGACGATCAAAGGTGTTTTGTTTATAGCTATTACCTTCTACAACAGACACGTGATAGTCTGTATTTGCATTTTTGTTAACAACAATTGAAAAAGTGTCACAGGAATCCATAAATCTAATGTCGCCGTAATGTCGAATAATGCTTTTTCTAACATTGGTGACGCTAAAATTTCCTATATATTTAGCATCAACTGATAAAGATTCGCAATTTTCAAAACCAAACACGATCTCTTTTAATTTTTTCAATTAATCTTCACTTCCTATGTATTTTTATTTACTATAGCTCTCATTCTTTCAGCAGCAGCCTGTCTTTGTTCAGGTGTCCAGTTACGACCATTACTCTTAGTACGGAATGAAACCTGTCCATAATCACCCTTGAAGTAGTGACCACCATCTGCATCAACTCGAAGCAGTTCTAAACCAGCCTTTTTGATTTTTGTGATTGTTTTGGGGGAGCAACTGTACACTTCCCACTCATTTGTTTCATCGTTACAGACACATACTGTTTCGCGCTCAATTGCTGTATAACTCAATCAGAATCAGCTCCCTTCTAAATTATATTGTTCTGCAAGTACATACATTTTGTCGTCCACAGGATCATAACCACTTAGAATTTTGACTCCTTCAGCTTCCTCAACTCGTATGTATAAAGTCTTCCCGTCTAAATCGCCCCATTCAAAAATGGGAATATCTTTAAACCAATTCATAAATTATACCTTCTTTGTGTTGAAGCTAACACTATTTTTATTTTTAAAGTATTCTTCTCCTGAAACCTCTCTTTTTGTTGCCTTCCCGCATCTCAAACATCTGCTCACCGATCCAGACTCAAAAATATCCTCGCCACATTTAGTGCATTTTTCTTTCAATTTATTTCTCCTATTCTTAATAAAAGTTTCATTTTATTAGCCTTCCATTTTTATAGTTTTAATTGCATCAATTGAATGAAACTTTGGCTCATTATTTGTGATCTTTAGCCATTTTCTAAATGTTTTTGTCATCATATCACTAAGAAGATCTTCATTCTCAGATGAAACCTTGTATAACCAATAGTCGCTTAACTCACCCGCTCTCTCATAGGAGTCCTCTTGTGCTTGATCGATAATTTTTGAACCGCAGATATTCACAAATGAATCCGATCTTTGTCCTACATCAAAACTACCAACTAGAAGATCATGTTTTCTATTTAGATCAGTAAAATATCTTTTACCTTCCTCAATCGCCTCTTCAATCGTAGCAAAACCATCATTTGGACAATCCCAATTTTCTCCACTACCAGTGTTGTAAATCCATGTTCCAATTAGATTTTTCATTAAAAAACCTCCTTCGCTTAAAATGCTGATTTTACTCGATTAAATAACTAATCTTTTTAGTATGTAATCCAGAATAACTATAAATATCACATTTAAGCGTATTGTCGTTATAGTGCAAATTTTCAATTGTAGCGTTTTGTGGAATTGTTACCCCGAACATATTCCCAATAGAAGACGTTCGTGTAACCGATTTGTTTTCTATAAACTCGTTTTGATAATCAACCCAACTTGATACATCAATCACTCTGGATTGAAAATCATGAATTTGATCATCGACCATTGATACGTTTGTTTCTATTACCGTTTTCAGATATCTCATTCCTTTCTTGGTCAAAGATCGATTTTACTTACTCATCGCTTTTTAATTGGTCTAATATTGTTCTATAATCAGAGACTTTTTCTTTGTAAATTTCAATTCGACTTTGAACTAACTCCAACTTATGCCCCAAATTTTTCTTTTCTCTCTCTAAATCAGGAATGAAATTTTCGTAGTAGTCTAACTGTTGCTCAACAAAATGTTTTGCGCTTTGAATGCTCAGATAAATCTCTCCTTTCCTGATAAATTATCAATTTTACAGTTCTTTAATTTTATCAATAACTTTATAGTATACACTTGGCATATCTTCGTTTTTAATTAAATCTTCTAAAGAATAATTTCCCCACTCGCTTGCATAATTAAGCATATCTTCTTCTAAATATTTCTTTACTTCAATTAGTAGTGATTTCAATTAAGTATCTCTCCTAAAATCTTTATTTTACTGGGTAGTCTTCTTTATAAATTTTTTCATACAATCGTCTTACGTCCACTTGAAAGTATATTTTTTCTGGCTCAAAAGGATCTCCAACTTCAAAAGTCCAATCCCCGATCAAATCTTTCTTAATTTCAACTTCTTCAATTAAACTCTCTTTGTAGTTGGCTTTAAGCACAAACTGCTCGTAGATATCCAGCCCTTCACTGTCATCATATTGCCAATGCAGCAGCGTCACCAGAAGTTCCGAGTTGGAAATTCCTGTATTATGAATTAACTGAATAATCTTTTGATCTGTAAACTTTTCAAAGCGTTTATCATTATTAAAATAATAATCAAAAATATGAATTACTTTTCCTTTATCATCTGTTACTACTTTTGCATATCCATCAATAGGCATAGCCATAAATAGCACATCCTCTCCATCAAATTTATAAATTTACTCTTCATAAAATCCTTTATTGATTTTCTGTATATTTATTTGCTCTATTGGTGGTAACATTGATATAACATCCAACAACATCTCATACTTATGTATAAGTTTAATCCGCTCAATACAATCATTTTCTGAATACACAAATCTATTTGACCCGTATAACTTTTCATAAATACTGTGCTTGGCATCAGCTAAATGAAGCAAAAACTCATTCACATAAACACCTCACATTTACATAGTTCTGTTATACATATATTTCATCTATTCTTTCCGATCAAATACAGGTTTTACTAAATTTCTAATACCAACATCAGGTCAATATCCACGTCTATCTTTGGATCATAATTACATAAAGTATCAAATTCTATATGATTATCTTTTAGATGCTCCAAAGCTTTATCGTGCGATGCCCACATATCGTCATTATTTTTGTCGATAAAAAGGATGTCCTTAGGCATAGTTAAGCCATATGCTATCCACTTATACATTATCCTCTACCTCACCTAGCCGTTCGATAAATTCCTGTACCTTTAATCCATACTCAGTTCTCGATTCTTTGGCTGCTTCAATAACCTGTTTTATGTTTGACCCTTTAGCTTTTACCTGTTTAACCATCTCGTCAACCGAAGTTTCGTTTATGTATTTAATCGTCTTAGTTCTGCTCATCAATATACTTCCATTTTATCTTCAACAATTTGTTTTAAATCGTAAATCTTATCGCGTAACTCCTGAAGCTCTCCATAATCAATATCATCAATTTCTAGGTAACTATATAATTCGGATAATCGTTCAAAGTTAAGCGGTAGCATTGGTGTACCTCCTTTAATCATTTCGCTCGATTTTGATAATTTGATCTATCACATTTACGGCCTTACCTAGTTCATAATTGATAACTTGATAATCAAATCGCTTCTTTCTAAATTTAGTACCATCTTGATGAATACGTTTAAGTCGCTTATCTACATCGTCTCCACGTTTAATCATTCTTTTGTATCTCGTCTGCTTGTCCACTTTTAAGTAGATAGTTACGAATTCAATATCTAGAACACGTTTTTTTAGATCCTTTATTCCATCAGGATCAATAACGTACACATCAGTTTCTAGCAATTGTTCTTTAGTGCTGAAATAGTGATTATTATCAAAATAACTATGAGCGACAATTCGATTTTCCATGTCAAGTTGTTCAAAGTTCTCCACAGTGGTAAAAATATGCCCCCATTCGCTCTCATGTCTTGGTTGACGTGTTGTATAGGACTGGAGGATATTATATCCTCGTCCTTCCAATGCTTTAGCAACCTCTGTTTTACCTGAACCTGAATATCCCATTAGCAAAAATACTTTTTTCATTTGTTGTTATCTCCCCACTTAATCACTCTTACTTTAATATGTTTCTTTCTACCAAAATCTCTTGCTTCGTGCTCAGTCCTGACATACACATCAATTTTGTGACCTTTAATTGCTCCACCTTTATCCTGCACTACCCTTCTACCTACACCATCTATATAAACCACTGTCCCTTTAGGCAATACCTTCCAGTCAGCAGCTATTGTTACGCCAGCCTTTGTCATCTTCCCTGAAGCAGTTCTGCCATAGTCTTTGCTATGTACACTTCTACCCTGATTATTAGTGTAAGCTGTTAACTCAAAGCGATCCCATTTATATGTATATTTCTTGTTTTTAACTTGTTCAATCTTATCCAACTTGGCGACCTTTGTTTCTTGCTTGATAATAGTCGTGTTTTTCATTTCTCGTGCTTGGCTAACACTCTGTAGTTCAGTATTAAATACCGATAGTGTTAGAAGCAGAGAGAGGATTAGCTCACCCAACGTATCACGCTCCCGTTTTATTATGAAGCCCCACTTGTTATAGTGAGGCTATTGTAGGCTCTGGTTGTTCAGTCTTAAAATGCTTCTTATCTAATAGCATTTTCGTTTTAACTGTATGTAGTTTTTCAAATGAAATCAAATTCTCTCTATATTCTCTCATGTTCTTTGCAGTAATATTTTTGCTCAACACTTTATCTAATGCAAGAATTTCAAAATCCAATTGTGGTGCAAAGTCATCGATAAACAGCAAATGATTATGAGAATCCTTATTAAGATTCAAAGCATCATTTTTATAAATACTATACAGTTGTGAAAATGAGTCTGAGGTTGATTTGTAATCCTTAACTGCTCCTTTTGTTCTAAATTCACCAAGAAGAAATAATAATCTCCGCAAATCTGTCTGAAATCTATTTTCTGTTCTTTTATTCATATATCCTCCTATTGATCGGTCATTACCCTTAAATTTTCTATATGCGGTGTTTATACATAATGATGAACACCACATATAGATGTTGTATTATGATAAAATCTGTCTTTTACTGTGTGATGCTATTCTGCCTGTGATTCTTTAAATTCTCGCACAGCGTCATTCAATTCATCCAATACACCAACCATCATCTCAACATGGTTCTTAGTAAAGTCGGTGACCTTTTTACCTTTTCCAAGTCCATTTTCGATGATCTCTGTAACCAAATCGCCTTTACTGCTTTCGTGCAGAAATCTACCAGCAGCAATAATATTTGTCTTCAGTTCTTCAAAATCCAGATCTTGAGATTTAAGTGTCTCTTTCTGCTCATCATAGGTAACAGCCTTAATACCTTCAACTTCTTCTTGTTTTTCAATTGCTTTGATAATTGCTTCTTCCAATGCTTCAGCAGTAAATTCTTTTAGTCCAGTCTGAATGTAGTCAAAACGGCTACGAGCAAAGAATTTATCCGTTTCAGCAAGAAAAGCGGAAGATTTGATTACTTGGTTTTTTTCATCAATGCCATTGGAGCGAACGTAGACCACAATATCACTATTATCAATAACAGGAGCAAGTGCTCTTTTGTCGCCTTTAGGCCAGATCTTACCTTCTTTGTCTTCGGTTTGATGGGCAATGAAGACAACCGTAAATCCTGCACCGATTAGCTTATCAATTTCTTCCCAATAGGCTGTTTCGTACTCTTTCCAAAGACCAAACCCATCTCGTCCAGATGCAATAGTATCTGAGTCATATTTATCACAAATATATTTAGCACAGTAGCGCGCCGATGCTTCAACCTCATCAAAAATAATTGTCTGGTATACTTCTCGCGCTTTAGTTACTGTTGATTTGTGAGTTAGTTGTTTATTAACTTTTTTGAAGTCACTCCAAGTGTTAATTGGGGCAAATGGTACACCAGCAATTGCATTAAGCCCTTTTTCGAATCCAAGATAATAAGGTTTCTTAAAACGCGTTGCTTGCTTGGTTTTTCCCAAGTTGTTGTTACCATATATCGTAATAATTTTACCTTCTAGACCTCTTGCTACTACAGAAACTTGTGGATTAAAAATATCTAATGTTGACATATGTATAAAATCTCTCCCTAATTTTAATGTAAATTAGGCGACTAGCAGCAAACTAGCCGCCAGTAAAATCTTATTTTATTTAAATCTACGTATTCTTCTTATGTATTAAAACGGCAGATCGTCATCTGAAATATCAATTGGCTTACTTTCAGAGAAAGGGTCTTCGTTTGTTGGTTTAGCAAAAGGGCCACCGAATCCATTGTCATTTGATTTATTCCCTTGAGCCTGTTTCTCCTTAGCCTTCTTTTTCTCTTTTTTCTCTTCAATTTCTGCCTCTCGCGCTTTAACTGCTTTAGCTACCAACTTAGTATCAAATACATTTTTATCATCCTCTTCATAAGGAGCAGATCCACCCTTTACCAGATACTCACGAACTGTCTTGTAATCAATCTTTTCCTGTGGTGCTCCAAATCCAACTTCAATTTCTCGCCGTGTAGCAATCTTTTGATTTACAATTTCACCATGTAATGATACCGTATTACCTTTTTCATATGTATTTGTTACATAAGATACCGCATTAGGATCAGCTACTACAGTTTCAAACGGAATAACTGCACCACCGTAAATTGGAATGTATCCCTTAATAATGGCTCTTCCAGTTTCTTCGTCGTTTTTCATTTCCTCTTTTACTGAGACTACCATCATTTCAAACGAAAATTTAGCTTGTGGTTCAAAAACATCTGTTTCTTTGATGCGATTTACAAAGTTTGAGTTAATCTGCGGATAAGACTTCCAACTTCCATCTTGTCCAGCATACTCATTCAATCTAACTGTTCCTGTTGAGACACGAACCTTATCTCCTGTTTTGTATTCATCCTTCATAGTTTTAATGCCTTTGTAAATCCCATTGATACTTTTATCTTTTTTATATTTAAAGGAAAACAGATGAATGGTATGGACAGAATTTTCAACAACTTGGATATCAATTTCTCCTGAAATTACTTCTCTTTTATCTGGAAGTGTACCTTCTTCAATTCGTACTTCTTTAATAGTTCCTTCGATATGTACTGTGTTTTCTGCTTCTTGTAGTGTTTTTTCG
The DNA here is from genome assembly GCF_052921365.1 of Paenibacillus sp. T2-29. Classification (NCBI taxonomy): domain Bacteria; kingdom Bacillati; phylum Bacillota; class Bacilli; order Caryophanales; family Paenibacillaceae; genus Paenibacillus; species Paenibacillus sp. T2-29. Next base: position 82,105 of record NZ_JBREVE010000001.1, read on the forward strand.
TTTGCCATTAATAAATCTCTCCTATTTTATGTATTATTGTTTTTATTTGATATATCTACAAATATGCAACAATAATCTAAATAGGTGGACTTCGCATAGACGCAATATCTATGTTCTCACATCCTCTCAAAATCCCCATTCATTAGTGTTTGTTTCCTCCTCAAATGGTGATCCAATTGCATTAATCGAATCAAGCTTATCTATATCGTATCTATTCGAAGCTATGGATCTTACATTTCCTCCAGTTATCTCTAGTCCTTTTACTGCCGATCCACTTATAATGGTATGTCCATCTATAATTTTTAGTGGAACATAATTGAGTATGTTGCCATGAACTCTAAGAGTGCTACCTTTTGAAATATTGTTCTTAAAATAATCATATACTTCTTTGTTATATATATAAAAGTTGAATGGGACAACATCGCAATCGTTAGAGTTTCTATTTATTACTCTTGTGTCGACTGTATACTCCCCATTTTCATTTAATGGGATAGCATCGACATAAACAATTTCTTGACTAAAGAAAGCTTCTGGATGTTTATTTTTGAAATTATAGTTTTCTAAAACATATATTTCTCTAATCACATATTGCTCTTGTGAGTTTCCTTTATACTCGTTCAATTGCAATGAACCCTTTACAAGCACATTCGAGCCATCTTTAAGATGCTGTTCAAAGTATTCTATAGCGTCCCATGCAATAAGTGAGAAGTCATCATTGATATTTCCACAACCAAGATTTACTTTAACTTGATTTGCATAACGATAATTACTGTATTTGCTGTTATATAAATCATCCCATTCAACTGTTAAAGATTCATCTGCATTTGTTCCACGTTTAAACAATTTTACATTACTCGTTTTCGATCCAAACAACTCAACATATACAATTGAACTTTCAGACACTTTGATTCCAAATTGCACTCTTTTCCATTTGCCACTTTCTGTTTGACCTTCTGTATATGCTCTTTTATCGGCTAATCCAACAACAGTTCCTCGAAGAACAAAATTTCCGTATGTAGGAGATAAATTCATCTTTCTCTTCCACCCTATTTATTCAAAGTTGCTACAATATAATATCTAATCAACTTCAGCACATCCTCTCTTATTTTATTCACATTTATATAATCACACATTACTGTGTGTTATTTTTGGTGGGTCTTAAGGGACTCGAACCCCCGACCAATCGGTTATGAGCCGACCGCTCTAACCAACTGAGCTAAAGACCCTTATGTATTGCCTTTTGGTAACTGTCTATCTTGATAAAAGTATTCTTTTACTAGATGCTGCTTGCTACTCTTTTAATATACTATGCACATAGATTATTGTCAACAATATTTTTATATTCATTTATAAATAAAAATTCTTGCCGAACAACTCTGCTCGGCTTTTACCTTACACGTATAGTGCTAATTCCATAAATCTAACATATGGGCCTCGCTCATTATGTATGGCGTATATACGAGAAGGATCGCTAGATTTGAGCTTAGAAAGTTTATTGATACCGATGCGTTCTTGACAAAGCCTCTCTAATGCTGCGAGATTATTGATTTTATAGCTGTCAATAAATTCTTCAATATTTTTATACTTGTTTTTTTCTAATTTTTCTTTTCTTTTTTTTATAAGATACCTATTTATCTCTTGAATTCCTCCATCTGAACAGTTGTATCGAAAATCTTCTATGTCAGCATCTGAAGTGATCAGAAAATAGATAGTATCCAGTAAATTAACAGCTTTGTTCTTAATTTTATAGTCAATGATTAACTTTTCAACCATAAGATTATCTCCTTTTTCTTAGATGTGGGTTTGTGCTTATAATTAAATTATACTTTATTACTAGAATTAGACAACTAGAGTTCAGTACTACCGAATTTTTATTGACATTATCTAAATTTTGGATTTACATGTATATTATGAGTCGAATAATGTCGACAAGCATTTAAGAGGAACATTTGTTCTCTTTTTTTCATTGTAATACCTTTTGGCAATAATAACAACTATTTTATTTGTTTTTCATATAAATAAAATATTGTTATATTTATTTATTAAAGAAATTTGACGTTACTTCCTGCTAAGTATTTTTTTAATCACCTCTTTAACCTTGCTCTTTCTAGGTGTCGAAACAGTTATTACGTGCTTTTCGCACATAATGATGTTGTTATTTTTTTCATCATATTCATGGTCTTTGTTTAAATTGCCTAGTGTACCTCTATCAGTAATTGCAAATCCACTTTGTTCTGAAAGAAGTTCGTGTATCTGATCGGTAGCTATGCAATGTACATATTCCCCATCACTTGTTATGTATACAGTCCTATTTGTATAATTGATTTTCTCGTTTTTTGAACAAATTATCGTATCTATGTCAAGCCACTCGGCAACTTCACTAATTTTTTTCCCATTTCTTTTTAGTACAGGAATAGATCTTAACATTAAATAAATCACTCCTAAATGATTATCCCACCCTCAAAAATAGAGGGTAGGATAATATGTAATTATTTACGTTTAGGCGCAGGAGGACAATTGAAAAGCGCCCAAGAAGCTGGTTGTACATTAACTACTGAAAGTAGTGTAAATACAGAACCAACGAAACTAATAATCGCTAGTTTTTTATTCAATCCTATTCACCTCCTTTACAAAATTGAAGTTCACAAGTGATAAGGATTGTGTGAATAAACCCAATATAAACGAACCATTGTCGAGAAAAAAAGATATAGATACAAATAGCAGTGATGCATACTTAAAGTATATGTGTTTTTCAGGTCTTACTACGGTATTTTCTACTATATTTGATGGTGCATAAATTAAAACAATTAGAAAAGCAACTACCCGAAAAATGTAAAGCATCACTTCTGGTAATAGAGGAACAAGACTTAATACTACAATTAACAAAATTGAAAATAAAAAGCAAATGTCTGCATTTTTTATGTGATATCCACCAGATAACATTCTTAACAATACAAAACCCAATACTACACTAATTATAGTCCACAAGTTACCAATGATTATTCCTATTATAAGAATCAATATTAAAGGTATAATGTTGCTGATTAAAAATCTCATTACATGTAATGTATTTTCTTCATCCGGAAAATTATCTTTATATTGCGATTTTATTATTCTATCAGTCACTTTGTATGCAACATGGTCAGTGATTGTATCAGTGTTCAATTCTACTTCTCTCCATTCTTATGCCCATATATAGCAAATTAATAAAACAAAGCAGCCATATAATCGATCCAAAAAGAAATTTATTTAGGTCATAGGTAATACCAACTAATACCATTACGCATATGGGAATTATTGTGATGAGTAAATTAATTTTTGTCAGTGAGAATTTCATTGAAAAGTTATAACTAATAAAACTAAACCACAAACCTTTTTTTACTAGCCTCTTTGCCAGCAAAAAGATGATTGTATCACTGCCGATTTGATATGCATATCGAAGAAAATCATTGTTTTTTATATCTGCTAGTGACAAATGTGTAACAGGATACATAAACCAAACAAACAAGCTTTGTATAACCAAAATTACAACTAAACTCAATACTGCTGTAAAAATAGAGTATAGCGGTGAAATTTTAAAAATGAAAATTAAACATAATATCATTGCAATCATATTAAAAAAAGGAGAAAGATTGCTTGTAACAGGCTCTAAACTATAAAAATATGTAGCAATAGAAATCATTATGTTTGTGATTAGGATTTCATATAAATTTTCTTTAATATTTATCCTAAATATTGAGAAAGCAAAATAAAATACTACAAAGCCTTCTAATGCTGATAACAATATGTATAACAATGCTTGCATAATTTAAATCTCCTTTGTATAAGCGAATATAATATCTTGTAAATACATAATATCATCATAAATGAAATTAGTCAATAAACAAATATAAAAAGATAGAATAAGAAATTCTTATTCTATCTCAGGATATACATCAAACAAAGTTTCTAAATTTAAAAATTCTCTTGTATATGGTGTGCTTGCTATGTGCCCATCCTTAGCAATTCCCACATTAAAATGTCGGCATATTGCCTCGATTTCTTCTCTTTTTAGTTTATTCGTTTCTTCATATAGATCCCTTGCCATTTTTAACATGCCTGAATTTCTTATGTTTATTGCACTTAGATAATCATAACCTTCCATTATACCAATATTTTTAATTCTTTGTCTTATTGCAAATGTCCCTGTCTTCCCATCATCAGCTGAAGCTTTACCAGCTCCTTTTATTACATAGGGAGAAGGGACTAACTTTTTCACTCTTCCACCCGTACCCATTATACTTTTATATTCGGTTTCTTGACTAGCTTCTTGCATAAGCCTTAACAAAGGATCTGAAATTTTCAAAAACCTTGTTTGTTCAGTATTATCTTTATCAATATTTCTAAGCAAAACTTTATGGCTGTCTGCGTCGATATCAACTAACTTTAAATTAAGTAATTCGCTATTATTTCTACCCATTATCCCTTCGAACAAAGCTTGTATGATGACAGCATCTTGGCGACTCTCAAGACTGAATACAATTTTTTTCACTTCTTCTTCGCTGAATATTAACTTGTTTGTTTTATCCACAAAGGACTTGTAAAAATCAGTTTCTCCTACTATATCAAGCGGATTAAGGTTAATGGTTCTCAAGTCTTGTTGAATTGCCCAACCTATGTAAGCATTAATGACCGAACCATTAGTAAGTGAGGCCTGCACAGTTTTAGGAGATAAATAATTGAGTAATTCTTCGATTTCATCCAAATTAAAATCATAAAGGTCTTTGTTCAAATTCTTTTCTAAGCGACTTGCTCTTTTTAGTACCCTAGAATGAACCATATAAGTGTTTTCTGTCATATCTTTTAAAAACCGCTTTTTCTGCTCTCCATTGAAAAAGTCGTTGTCATATATTTTATTCATATTAAATCACCTCGTTATATTTTTTATTAAAATACTCAATTATATTATTTTTGGCTCTTTTCGATGCATAATACGCTTTTTTATCATTCAATAATGAAATCAACGCATTATCCGAGAAATCAATTTCATCTATAACTTCATTAATTTCTGAGATATCACGTTTAGAATCAAAGAATTTTTTTGCTATCACCGTATATCCTAAAAACATCAGAGGGTGATTTTTGTACTGATCTCTATATTTTTGCGGATCTCCTAAAAACTCATCGTAGTAATAGCTTAACAAATACCCAAAAAACTCAATTAAATATTTTGCAGTTTCCTTATACTCCTTAAAATTTGCTGGAGAAAAAGTATGTTCAATAGCATATGAAAGAATTGAGAAAGTTGTTAATTGATCAGCAATTTGACTTATTCGAGGAGCGGAGGCAATTTTATTTCCCTTCAACTCGGATTTCGGATTCGTTTGTAAGTCTTTAACAACCTGATCTGAATATTTTTCTGCCTTCAATTCTTCTATGCGCTCTTTTTTTACAATATTCACAGTGTTTATTTGTCCAAAATATCTTTTTGCAGTGTCCGTATCATACACTCTTACTGATAAAATCATTGTGAATTTTAAATTTGGATTTATTAAATGTGCTTTCACAAATCCCTGTAATCGGTGAAACCCATCTAGTATAGATACAATTGCTCCTTCGCTTATTGTTAGATTTCGGTTTGAGGAATCAAAGTACACTGGGTTAGTTTCAAAAGAGTAAACATTTAATGTCATCATGTCTGGTAAATAGGATTGGTTCAAAACGTGTTTGGCTATGTCAGCTACACTTTTTTTATTTACATCTGGGACTGGCACAACACCATCGCGGCCTTCTTTATACTTTGCGCTTCTTTGAGTTTCAAAATTATATTCAATTATATTAGAGTGATACATTCTTACCAATAAAGTACTTTCTATCTTTGTGACATAGGTCTGTTCATCTAATTGTATTACATCATTTAAAACAATTGGCAGGTTCAAACTCTCTCTCTTGAATACATCTTTTATAATATATTCAGACTCTTCAATTTCTTTTCGACTAAAAAAAATATCTGGGTCAATTTCTTTGTCCCCAGTAGTTTCATATATGGCATTCATCAATACTGCCAAAAAAGGAATATCAACTGTATCAAGACTTAAACTGCCTCTTGATACTTCATTAAAAACTCCAAAAGGCATCCCCTTATTAGTAATATTCTCGACAATTTGGTTTACAATTTTGGCTTTACTTTTAATTTTTTTAATTTTCTCAATCAATATTTCTTCGGCTTCAGTGCGATCTTTCTTCATTAACTCACCTACTTCTCTTTTGTATTATTATAACACAAAAATAATAAAATAATACCGGATCAATAAGTGTCATTTTTATATAAATCAAAAATTTCTACATGGTTGTTCCCAAACCAAATCAATTTTTTGGTTATTTTTCTTAACTCATCTATGTTGCGAATATTTTCAATTTTTTGTATTAATCCCGATCTAACTTTTTTATAACATGAATCACAAAAAACATTTCCTTCTTCAGATGGAGTAAACTGGTTAAAGCAATCCTCCATATTGCATATTAAATCTTTTGTTGCATGCCCTTCTGGTCGAAATTTAGATTTTCTCATAGCTTGATCCCAATTGAGACCTTTACTTCTCAAAGATTTTTCAGATGGTTTTAACTTTAATTTTATATAATCTGTTTTGGATGGAATATAGCCAATTTCTTTAATTGTATTTTTCAAAGCCATCAAAATATCGTTTTCATTTAAATATTGTCCTGATATTCTGACTCCTGCTTCTACAGCTATCTTATCTATACCAAAATGCTCAGATATATAGTCCCACTTGGGTTCATAATCTTTTTCTTCATAACTCCTCCTATTTACGCTTCCATTTTTTAGATTTATTAATTTGAAATTGCTAATAGCCTTTTTCTTGTTCTTAACCAATATATATTCATCTTTGCTATATATATTTGCCAGTTTCAAAAAATCTTTGAATCCTATTTTAGTTTTACGATTAAATGTATCCCAAGTAACTGTTGTCTTTTTATCTCTGAATTGATCGAATAACTCAACAGTAAGGAAGCCCCCTGCTTTTTCTGCGGCAACTTTTGCTTCTTGAATGAAATGATCTATATTCATTTTTAACTCTCCTTTGTTGCTATCTCTCAACAAAATACCTATTAGTCATATACCAAGCCTTACCCTTCACTGTATCAACCATCCCCTTCTTACTATCCAAAAACACAATATCACCACATTCTTTGCAACCCCATTTGTTCCTTCTATATGTTGATTCCTCTATATAAGAAGCTCCACATTTACATTCTACCTGAATCAATGTCTTATGCTGACTGTATGCTTCTGCTAACTCTTCTTTAGCCTTACTTGCTACTGCTGGTTGCTGTATTGCTGCTACATATTCCCTTTGCTCAGAAAATTCATTATGTACCTTAAAATCTGCTACAAGCTCAGGATTCAATCCAAAGTATTCTTTACCCACTGTTGTTACATACTTACTGCCTACACGATACGATTCTATCCAGTCCTTTATTTGTTTGGTGGATAGATTTACAGTTCCTTTAATACCGCTATTTAGCGTGTAGGTCATAATATTAGTTTCCATAATACACCCCCATTTAAATATACTATAAGCGATAATTATTATCAAAGAGTAAAAAATAAGCGTAGCATAATTTATGCCCGCTTTCTTATACTTATTTAAATTATTCTTCTATTACATTATTAACCAACCCTTTGTCAAACTCTTTAACGACCTTTGTAAGTCTGACCAGATTCAAACTTTTCTCTTCTTTAAAATATTTTATATGTAACTTGACTGCTGCTACAGCTCCATTTAAAGCTTCTATACCATAATCTTTATAGATATTTAACAAGTAATATTTTGTTGCATCTGTGGTCATCTTTCTCTTAAATGCTTCGCCTTTCATCATTGAACAAAAATCAGAAATGTATGCCAAAGCTGTCCCTCTATGCATACCTGATAGCAGTGAAATATGACTGAGCGCAGAACTAAGCTCCATCTCATTATGATAAACCTTTCTAGAGTATTTATAAGCGGTTTCAATCATATGCCTTGTTAGAATTTGGGCCATTTCTCCATTCACTCCTCATGATGATCCTCTATCCACTTATCTAGATCAAGATTTGTTTTTACTACTTTATTTCTGTCTGAATCCCATATACGAAAACCATTAGCCATAAAATTATTTAACTCATGCGCTTTTTCTGCTTCAATATTAACAAATCTCCATGTTTTCAATTTGTGCTCTCTATCGTAAGCTGTTAATTTCATTAAACGATATCTTTTCATGGTAGCTGTCCTCTAAGGATGTATTTTTTTACTGTTATTTCACCGAAAACTCTGCTAGAATAAAATGACAAATACACCCTACGCCCAAATCATAGGGAGTGTATTTGTCTTATTATGTTAGTGACACGAAAAACGTATCACCTGTGTTATATTATAGGATTTATCCGTTTTCGTGTCAACCCTTATTTGTAATTACTGGAGGATATGTTTATGTCATGGGTTGACATTAATCTTAAAGCAATTCTTGAAAAACTAGACTTAAGTGAAAGAGAGGTTGCAAGAAGAACGGGTATAAGACAAGCCACTATAAATAACATGTGTAACAATGATATAAAACAAATTTCACTAAAAAATCTTGCAATAATTTGCGATGAACTTGGTATTGAAATATCTGAGTTACTTGTTTTAAATAACAGCAGTAGAGAGGACTAATCTCCTTTGCTGCTGTTATTTTAGTCAACTAAACTAGACATTCCCAATGAAATACACAATGCATTGTCAATTCTGTCGCTAAATTCGGCTGGAAGCTGTGAAATTTTAAAGTCCAGTTGATCTTTTGAAACCGTGAATAATTGTTCAAACAAAATAGTGCTATCATCATAAATATCTTTCACTTCTTTTTTTGAGAAATTTACATGAGTAGGCATTTTCTTTTTAGTTCTACTAGTTACTGGTGCTACTATAACAACTGGAGAAAACTTATTTCCTACATTATTTTGGACTACTACTACTGGTCTTTCACCACTTTGCACACTACCTTTATTCTTCCCTAAATTAACATTCCAAATATCAAGTCTCTTTATCTCTCTTGTCATTTTTTCCGTTGCTACCGCCATTATGTAATCACTCCCTTAATTCTATGAAGATAATTTTATTTTTGTTTTATTCTATTTATTTGTCAATCTAATATGTACTACTTGCTCTTATCTATCTCTCATTCTTTCTCTTTATAATGGTAATTATACATACAAATATAATAATTATCAATACGGAACATTTGTTCTGTCAAGGCTTTTTCGAATCAACTGAATTTTTTGTAGGCCAAATGCATAAGCCTATTGACAAATGGATATACATATTTATAAAAGGAAAATGGAGGAATACATATGCATAGACAAGACGCTTGGACACATTCCGAAGATGTTCTACTAGCTGATACAGTATTAATCTATATAAGTAGCAACAAAACACAATTAGCTGCATTTCAGGAGGTTGGTGAAAGATTAAACCGTACCCCTGCTGCTTGTGGCTTCCGCTGGAACAGTACACTAAGGCATAACTATTACAATGAAATAAAAGCAGCCAAAGATGAAAGAAGGAATAACAAGAGTAGTTCGAAAATCAGAAGAACCAACATTGAAACAACTGAGGAAACCGAAATCAATTATATGAATGAAATAGATAAGGCTATTAGCGCGCTAAATAACTTACGAATCGAATTTCTTAATATGCAAGAAACAATACGAACACAAAAAAATAAAATTAATGAGCTGACGATAGAAATTCAAGAAGATAGGAAGGAATACGATAGACCTATTGCCAGCGATGATTTAGATACTTTATTAAAAATTATTCACAGAGCTGAACAATTGGGTTTTCCTAAAAACATTAAACAATACAAAGAAGAACCTGCCATATAACTTGGCAGGTTTCTTTATAAAAATTATATTTTACTACAATAAAAAGTAACCGGTCTCCTGGGAAGAGACAGCCGGTTACTTTGACGAAAAAATAACAAGGAGAGAGTAAAATACCTCGCCTATGTTAAGTGTATAGCTCATTCTGTAATTAGTCAATGCTTTGCCGAGTTGTATCTTACCGCTTTAATAACTCCATTAGCATTTCACTCGCCTTCAATCCCTCACCAATACCTATAAGCTGTATCGCTTCTTTTAGCACCTCTTTAGCCTTTTCGTCCACTATTGCTGCCTCCCCTTACTTGTATGTATTTTATCCATTACACTCATGGAGGATGTGCTTAACGTGTTCCAACACATCCTCTAGTTTCTTGCCACACTTATCACAATACACCTCTTAACTCACCTCTTAATTGCTTCACACTGTCATCCTTAAAAAATCTAAATTAATCTTCTATATACTTTTGTCTTTTTATATATTCTACATGCTTCTTATGTTGCTTCTTTTTCTCTTCATCCCAAGGTTCATACTCTAAAATATTTTCAGACATATACAACCTTACTACTAATTTTCCATTTACCATTCTTTCTACTGCATATTTGTCTTTAACATCACAATATCCCTTTATCCATCCAATACTAGCACCTCTTAACCATATGCGTTGGTTATAGCTCCATTTATTTTGTTTAGATTTTAAATTATCTATTAGTCTATTTGATACCAACCCATTTTTCTCCCTTCCGCTTAAGATATAAAGATCAAGAGAGTATTACCAATTGCGTATCATTATGTTTAAGCTGTTCTTTGAACATGTCTAAGGTTTCTTTGTTTCTACTAATTCGGGTTACGTCGGTCACAATAACAGCGTCAACTTCTGATAGATTATTGATAGCCAATTTTAAATCCACATCATTTGCAACCAAAACAATGTGAACAAGATTGATATCTTCTGACATTGCATACTGATTTATTTTACTTTTCTGTTCGTCTATGCCCCATTCGATAGACGATCTTACGATTGCCATAGCCTTCATGATTTTATACTCCTCTACTATTCGCAAATTGGACTAATCAAACTTGCATTTCATAAGACTATTCCCGCTCCAACATCATCTCTCTGTATTCATCATACATCATGTCTTCGTAGTGTTCAGCCATATCTGATAAATATTCATCATTAGAGTATTCGAACCTAGCTTTATCTAATAGTTCTTCAATGTTGTCTATATGATGTTCCAAGAAGGTAACAGCCTCCTCGTAGAACCCTTTAAGATTTCTAGTAGTTGTATTTACCTCTTCTTCAGATAACTCCAATTCATAGTGCATAAGTTTGTTTCTCGTTTTATTAAAATCATCAATAGCTCCTTTAAGGACATCTGGAATGGCTATGTCACAGAGTAACTCTAGTCTTTTAACACTATCCATTAACGAAACAGTCTTTAGATCATGTCCTACCTCAAAAACGTTTTGTTTGCCTTGCTTGATCATCTGACTTTTAGCAGCCATGTATTTTCCTATATCACTAAAAATCAGATATTCTTTTTCATTTTTAAGAATCATCTTAAATAATATTTCAATGGCATGATTCAATGATAGGATTGCATCTTTTAGGTTATGTTCAGTTCCCTCGTGTAATCCTACGTCGAGTTTTTCAATACAAGTATATGCTTGCTTTAAAGAATCAATCCCATTCTCCAGTAAACCGTATTTCATTTTGGGCACCTCCCGTTATTATAAAACATGCCTTTCACATGAACTTCCAATTTACTAATTCATCTTTATTTAATTTGTATTTATCCTTAATCGAGTTCAATTCGTTGAGTTTCACATATGTTTTTGGTTTAGGGCATTTCTCCATAGGAACACCATTAATATTATCAACGCTATAGCCCAAGGTACAACTATATGGATTAACTGTTCCAAATTCTATTCGTAGAGCTTTGCAATTCTGACATGTCTTTTTAATAAATGTGTTCCTCCTTACCATCCAATCAATCGCCTGAATACCTATTCACTGTAATCGGATAATGATAAATCTCAATATCCTCATCAATGAACCCTCTCCGCTGAGCTGCTAACAATGTCTCATACATGTTCTGTCTTCCTACAGGATTGTCAGTATGTATGTGGATCTTATCAGCCCTCAGCCCATGTTCACAGAAATACTTGGCTAATTCATATCCATTGGGTAACTCTACACCATCTACATCCTCACCCAGATCGTGGTCTAATGTAAGAATAGCCACCTCTCTAGTCTCAAGTATATGTATGGCTTCATAATATGTACGAGCGACCACGAAGCCATCTGGACAGTCTCTGAGGTCATCTACGTAGAGGTTAATCTTATCTGTCATGGTCGCACATCCTTCCCTGTAAAACACATCTTTCACTTTAAATCAAATGCATCCAATACAAATCTTACTTCGTCTGCTGAAATTGAAATTATTTTTCTCACACCTTCAGCCCTTTCTTCTTCGTTTGCCATGATTACAACTATTCCTGTAAGTTGTTTGCCCTCAATTTCTATATTGGGTCTTTTGTCATCACTTAATACAGCAGGTACTGAATGAGCGCTTAGACTTGTTCCTTTGATTGACATTCCGATTGGATGGTTTCCTATAATTTCAGCTAGGCTATTAATGTGATTATCCATCCATCTAACATCAAATCCCAAATCAGGGTCTAGAACCATTATTCTTGTTTTCTCATAAACAGGTTTTTTCTTCTTGAACCAAGTCATTTTCTTACCACCGTCCACTTTTGAATAGCCGTCTCATAGAATTTCATCCGAACCTCTAAATCTATTAAAAATATCTGCTAAACTAATAACGGATACGATTGGCTGTGTTTTTTCTTTATCGCCGGGCAAATAAACTATCTCACTTTCGATTTTTTCTTGAATTTGATCAATAAGAACTTTAACTCCAGCAACGTATATCTTATGTAAATTCCCGTCGATGTCGTAGTTATAATCTTTTCCACGGCTTGGAACCCTAAATTCATTCAACAGAGATTGAACATCTTCAGAATCAAGTCCAATCTGTGCCAACCCATTAGCTATCCTAACTATCTTAGATTCAAACGGATGTGCAACCATTTCTCCATTTACAATATGATATCCGTAAGGTGCTTCAGACATATGAGTACCTCTCTCATAATTTATTTTCAAGGTAAAACAGTCAATTCATTGTATAACCATTGGACAATTTTTTCGCTCTTTCTAGACTAATGTTGGCGCTAATTTCTCCAGATAAAACACTATCCATCGTTTTGTTTAACTCAAACTCCACTAGTCCTGTAACTGATAGCAATTTCAATGGACTATCGAGATTGATTGGAATCTGTCCTTCTGAAATTGTATCTAAGCTAAAAACGACTTTAAGATGCTCCATAATCAGAATATCCTCACACCAATTGTATAACTCTCTTTTCTTTACCATCTTTAAATACATCAGTTTTAATCTAAATTGAATTACTATACTCGATCTAAATTTGTAGTACATTAACTCACCTAAAAATGGTCGTTGCTCTTCAAGCATGCGTAAAATTGGAACAGTGTCTATTCCATTAAGTAAATTGCTTTCACTATCACTTATAGTTCTTAGTCCAAGTCGATCGCTTTCGTTGATTTTATCAATGATATTTAAGTATTCTTCAGGCAAAAATATAGAGAAAAAATTCAAAACTGGAGACATGCCTATCCTGATACCGAGATATTCACTCCAAACTATTTTAAGAGCTTCGATTCTATTGGTCTGAATAACCTGATTTAATGTTTGAAAATGTTCAATATTTTTTTGGTTCAATATACTTAAGTGCCCGATGTTTGATTTTAACACCTCTAACTCTTTATGCATTTGATGTGTTAGATCTAATCTTTCTCTTTCAAAAGTGACTTTATTTTCTTCTAATTTTTTATCGAATCTATGCTTCAGTGAATTGCCAACCACAGTAGTTATAATTGCACTAACTACGGTACTCGTTAAAAGAAAACTCCAATCAAACAAGGTTACCACCTCTGTTTTCATTAAAATAGTTGTCTCAGAAAATAAATTCAGCTTTTACTTCCTTTTTGTAATAATTGACGAATAGGTTAGCAAAATCCTTTATGTGTTCTTCAGAGCCATAAAACTCGGTAAAGTACTGGTACATTTTTTCTACTAGTCGTTTTTGCTCATCCTGATCATATTCCCAAACACTCATATGTCCAAGCGCCTCATGAATCTCATTCAAAATTATCTCCTTTTCCTCATCAGAAGCTTTATAAATGAATTCGAGCCAAATACTCAACGTGTTACAAACCGTTTTATTCAATGAACGCTCTCTCTCAGATAAAAATTCACCTAAGTCGTCCATGATGAGTTTGATCAAAAAGGAAATTGATTCATTGCCGAGCTCCATATAAAAACCTCATTTCTTTATAAAATAAACCTTTTACTCTACAATACTATGTAGTGTGAAACTGTACAATGTTTCCTTTGTGATAAGTAAATAATAACACACATCATAATTATTTTCAATGTATGATTATATTTATATATATTATTGGGGCAAGTTTTGCCCTTATGAATACTTTGCGATACATCTTAATGTAATACTTAAGAACGCCAATCCTACAATGCATCTGAGTATTGTTTGTGAGTCTGTAATAATTCCGTTCATACTTAGCAACAATAAGCCAAACGCTGTCACCCCAACTATCAAATTTGCTTTGTTATTATTCATCATCTTCACTTCTCCTAACAACAAAGTTTTAACCAATTATATCATATTCCAATTACAAAATAAAAAGCGACCTGTTAAGTCGCCTATATGCTATTTATGTATTTTATATTGTCTCTCTTCTTCATAGCTAGCGGCAGCCTCAATCAACTCAATCCACTCACCATCATGATCCATGACACACAGTTTATGATTAATGATTGTTCCATGTTTATACATAAGCGTACTCCTCTCCAGTGAGTGAACTAATAATATTCACCTCTGAATTATGGCTATTATAATGGTAGTATCTATCAATCAAAATAAAACTCATAACTTCTTTGGATCTTCCAACGGTCTCAATTTCTTCTTCAACTTTACCGTCTACTACTATCATATAAGAGTCCACTATATACACTCCTTTTTATTGTGATTATATTCATATTGCAGATATCTACAATTCACAGATTAGCTCTCTGTCTTCTTTAAATTCTTCTGCCTCGTTCCAACTGCTAAATTTAGCGGCTAGTTCAATGTCATGTGTATATATTTGTCCTCTATATTGCTGCCAATCACCTCTTAAATATTGCTTGGTTTCTGCGTTTATAATTGTGTACATTTTTTAATCTCCTTTTTATTTTTGCTTGTTACCCTCTCAATCAAAGACTTATTATATAAGATATACTTTTAATGTTAGGCAACAAAAAACTTTTCGAAGTCAAAAATAAATGACTCCATTTTCTTCTTATTGAATTGATAAAGTTTGAGTCCATTTAATGCTGGTCTATCTATAACAATTGTGTTTTTACCGATACGAAGATAGCCATTAGTGTCAAGTTCTTTGTCATAATATTCGTAATAGTCCGATCCTAAACTGTTAGCTTCCTTGGGAGATAAATTAGTCCAAGCTTCATTCGCAATCATTTTAATGTAGTTATACAACTCTACGAAATCCCTAAGTTCAAAATTATATGTAACATTATATTTATTATTTATTTGATTTTGATTCATTTCAAGTATCACTGCTGATTTTCGATGTTTAACAATTAACTCTGTCCCGTTAGAACATGTAAAAACCCTAGTCTTCATATTCTTCGCTCCTTCTTACTTGATTACATTCCAGTATTTGCATATCATACAAATAGATTAGTATAATTAAATTAATCTTAAATTGAGAAAGGAAAATAAGAATGGTAGTAAAAATCAAAAATTTGGGTTATGGATTAAGCGCATTATCCTTCGTTTATGCTATTTATGCTTACTTCATCAAACATCTGCTAAGGGTTACTCCAGATACACGAGAATTTATGGGTTCTCAGATTAGCAATTCGCTTAATAAAGATTTAGTTCAAGCATTAAATGACTACACTGTGTCTATTCCATTTGCTTTTATTTTCTTAGCGATTGGTATAGCTATTATTTTTGCTAATAAATACTTTGATTAAGTTGCGACTTTTGGTCGCTTCTTTTTTGTTATCAAATACTTCTTTTATCCCAAAGCTTCGACCATATTATTGATATAAGCATTGAGATAATCTTTTTGCATTTCTAACATCATAATTTTTACGTCATTGGGATTCTCACTTTGTAAAATAGCAACAATATTCTTAACTTGTGCAATCAACTTTTCTTCAAGTGTTACAGTTTTCATTTTACATCTCCCTTCTTCATTATTGTTAATTCATCAAATTATTTATTTTTATTTTCAACTTATCTTCAAGTTCATCGGTTAATCTAGAAATAGAACGAAGTGAATCCATAAAATCATTATCTAATTTATCCTCAATCATTTCTTCTGCTCTCTTCTTTACCATATCCTCAAATTGTTCACCTATATATTCGAATACTTTAACTAAAGGTAATTCAGCACCATTAATAATTAATTTTGCTTCCATAGATGAAGGATCGTACCCTTTTTGATATAATGGACTGTTTTTCCCTACCGCGCTTAATGCCTCAATGATAAAATACCCTGTCCATGAATCAATTCCGTGTTCCCATAAATCAAATTTACTCATCTGATTGCTCCTATTCCTAATAATAAACAATTCCCTCTCTATCACTTTCTATGATCTTTTCACCTACAAGTTCATAAAACGTACTACGAATTGCATCCTCATAGTAATACTCCAAGTGGATTGTAGATTCAGCGATCTTACTTAATACATTTTCAAAAAAATATTGAATAGTTAGATCATAGTTCTTAAGGCTGCATTGAAATGACCACAATCCTGATTCATTATTGAAATTGCGTTCAAATCCATCTGTTGCTCTTTCGTTTTCGTCTTCCCAATCATCGGGCATGTAAGAAAGCATTCCTCTCGGAATAAATGTTGCTCTTGGATATTCTCCATATTCTCTTAAAAAGTCAATGTTTGATTCTGACCATTCATATTGTATTTCCTTAGAATTTAAAAACTCCATTTCCTCTCTGTACTCTGGTTTAACGATGACTTTACATCTTAATCCTGTATACTGTCCCATTTTTACCTCCATTAATTAGTTGTATAATCAATTAAAAGAATCCTTTTATAAACTCACTCACTTATTGTTTCTGAATCGTTGTATTTCTTCCATCTCTTTACGAAGCAATTCTTTTGAAACTTCATTTAATTCTTCATCTGATATATTTTTTTCATCAAGAAGTACGTCTCGCTGTAATTTCCAGTACTTCATTCTAATGTCTCTAAGTTCGGCGTTTTCAATACGATTTATTTCTTCCTGATTTAGAACTTCATTAAATTGTTCTTCATAACTCAAATACTTCTTACTCATAAATTACATCTCCTCGTAAAATAATCTTTTTATCTACTTACACCAATCTTTTCCGTACTCTTTTTCTAAGTGAGCACCAAACTTAATGTACATGTCCTCTAACTCTTGAAATGTATTCTCATCTCTTGATTCCGGTTTGCTTTTTAATTCATGATATCTTTCGCTCAACAGATTATAGATCATCACTTTTTCTCTGAAAATTAGTTCCATGCTTCAATCTCTCCTTGTAAAATATTCATTTCATGGTCACCTAATCAAGCCAAGACTTCCTGGTTACAAAAGATTCAACGCTGAGAACATTCTCAAGATAGATCCTTCCTGTTACCCCTTGTAAACACTCCCCAGAGCCAGACCATTCTTTATCGGTTTCTCTATCTAATTCAAAAATTCGCTCCCAGCTTTTTTCTTTGGTAATTTCTAATTCTCCATTATAAAAAGCTTCATCTTCGGTCTCATTATCAGAACAAAATGAATTATTGAGAACCGTATGCCATCGATAAAAATCCGAAACGAGAACAGCCTCCTTGTCCAACATAAGCTTTAAACGTACACATTTGGTTCCACCTCTAAAGTGACCTGTTTTTCGCATATCCGGCTTTTTAACCCAAAGCCACACGGGATATTCACCAAGATAATTATGTATTCTCATTTTCATTTGGGACATCATCCATTTATACTCTTCAGAATACGATGCATATTTCACTTTACCCTCAAGGTATCCTGCCTTTTTGGCGACTTCCCAAGCTTCCGCTGTCTGCATTGACCAAAAGATCATACTACACCTTCTATCTTTGAATGAAAGAATCATTTTATTCTAAAACCCATAATTTGCATTACTTCTTTTGCAGTATAATCTGTACCTGCAACATAATTAGATATAACACTTTCAAGTATTTCCTTTGGGTTGATACGTGACTGTTTTCCCTCAAGCACATTAAGTAATATTCGTTCAGATTCTTGAGCGATCTTTTGATTGAGTTCACTAACGAATCGAGTGTTAGTAGGATAGTTAGGAACACCCTTATAAAATCCATTATCTAAATCATGTTTTTTCCACACTTCTAACAATTGAGCTGCCTTGTTATATTCGAACATCTTTTTTGCCCCTGTCTTTATAAAAATATAGTTTTACACGGTTTGTTTTATATCGATATTCATGACAACCATAGCACCCTCAGCTTCACATAAAACGGCAAACTTAGCCATTACTATTTTATCATCGAACGAATATATATTCGCCTCTAATTTACCTAACACCTTCTCAAACACAGTTACCTTATACATGTAATCACCTCATATGTATTGTTCTTATCAATATAATCATTATATACTATGTGATTATATTTGTATATATGATTTTGAGTATTTTTATTTATTTATTTGTGTAACAATAAAGACCGCCTAAGCGATCTTGGTCAAATTAATCTTTTATCTGGCTTTTTATTTCAGATTCTTGCTTTTTCATAAACTCAATATAACACTTAAAACATCTACCTCTCAGCCGCGCCTTATTCTTACAGAATTTCATCTTACATTGATTTGGGTTATTTCTCATCTGTTCCGTCGATTTATATGGCATAAATCCAACTGGTATATGAAACAAGGGAAGAATTTTTAACATATCCATATAGCATTTAAGACAATATTCAGCCTCTTCGTAATCAGATACAATGTTTCCTGAACAATATTCATTCTTGCACTTATGTATATCCATGCTGTTCACCTCTAAGTTGTTTATCTATGTAGAATGCACATAATTTGTCACCTGCAACACAAATCATTCCTCGCGACAAATCACTTTATCTTATTAGCTCATAGGTTTCCCTAACTGTAAAGAGCAATTATTCATGTAACGAATCAACATTTTACTGGGTGTTCTATGTATCAATTACTTGGGCAGCACTCTTATTATATTCTTTTTTAATCTTCTCTACTATGCGGATTTGTCCTTTTGGTGTAATCTTCATAGTTTTGACCAATTTGACCCCATATGGTGTATCTATACTCTTTTCTTCAACAACAAACAATTTCTGATTCATTGCGTACTGAGTCGGCTCGTTCCTATTAGTTAATACAAGATTCCAGTCACGCAGTTTCTGATATAATTTCTTTTCACCAATATTAATTCCTTCATCCTGTATGAGTTTACTCATTTCTCGCACCAGAATTTTATCCTTTGATTTAAGAACGGTTTCAGCAAATGTAACTAGTGGTTTATTCTCTTCAATCTGCAACTGCAACTTCTTCTGCTCTTTCTTAGCTGTAAAATAGGCAATCGCGCGGTCTTCCTCTGACAAGGATAAATATTGCTGCGCTGAATTATGTATGAATGCTTCAGCTAAAACATTCTTAGCTTTTAGTTGATACTGAATTAACTTGCTTGCTACTTCTGGTTGATTCTTTTGCATGTTTGGGGTAATTGTGATTTTGGCAAGCCATAATGGTAGAAAATCAATATCTAGTACTAATATTTCTTGTATACCACCATTTGTAGGGAGGGCTAAATTTAGCCCCCCTTTACTGAGTACAATATCATTATTGATTTTTCTGCGTTCATTTTTTGTTTGATCTGGTGATAGTCCAACTCCTTCACAAACCCATCGGACACCCACATAAATCTTGCCATCATTTGCTTTGATGCCCAACAACTCAGATCCATTAAACTCTACTAGCTTTTGCTCTACTACCTGAATATTATTTTCCAATTATATATAACTCCTCTTAGGTTTAAGTCAGGCAATCTCACCCTGCTAACTCCCTCCCTGTAATACTTATTTTATTTACAAATCTTTGCGTTTAGACTTAACATGCTCTCTCATCATCTTACGCATCCTATTCATTCCGACACTTTTTGTTATTTCTGTGCTAGTTGCATATTGATTGAACTCATCGTACTTGTCAGGCTCTAGATATGTTAATGTAGGCCTAATTGCCTTCACTATAGTTTTACTCAATTTACTCCTCCGTTCTATGTATCACTGATAAAAGTCCGTTTTTATCGTTTTAAAAGATCGCTTGTATTCATTCGATTATATTAGTAGATTTTTATAAATAAATACTCACTTTGCTTATTGTGCCAACTTTTCTTCTTTCGTTGGTAAATACCACAAGAATCCTGTTAGATTGAGTTTATTTATTCGTTTTTGCGGTAGCTCTCCCTTTTTGTAAGCTTGTCTTTGTCTTGAAACCCATTGCCCCAGTTTCAAATCATTGACTACATATTTTTGAGGAATATTGACATGTCCTTTCATTTTTTTGAAGGTTGTCAATTCACTGTAAAAATTTTCCCAAGAATTATCTATAATTTCCCATTGAAATCCTAACTCTCTAAGCGCTCTTATACGTTCTTTAGACATACTCCCTCTTTTATATTTTTTTCTCTGATCCTGCACCCACTGACCCAAATTAAAATCGTTGATTCGATATCGTAATGGAACATCTACGTGTTCATGCTTCATTTTAAAATTTAGTAATTCATTGAAACCTTTTTCCCATCGCAAATCTAAAACTTCCCATAAAAAACCGATCAATTCTAATCTATCAATCCTTTCTTGGGTTAGTTTCCCCCTCTTATACTTTTTTCTCTGATCGTGTACCCAATTTCCTAGCTTGTTACCCTTAAATTCAAATCTGTTAGGTACATCAACATGTCCTTGCTCTTCCTTAAATTCCAGAAGAAGTTCGTAATTTAGACTCCATAAATTTTCTAGCTCATTCCAAATAAAATCAACCTCATTCAATTTGTTTATTCTTTCTATATTCAATCGACCTTCTCGATATGCCGCTCTCTGATGTTTAATCCAGTTTATCATTTTTCGATCTTCATTATCCCAACCTATTCTTATATACTGTTCAAACATCGTATCCCAATTATCAATCAATCTACCTTCTAGCTCGTTAAACAAATTCATTGCATTATGTATTTCATCATAAACAATAAAATTATCCAGTCTTAATTCACTCTCGCCCCTGCTTTTACGTTGTCTATTCTCTTTTTCTGCTGCATCTTTAAGATCATTACCAAACGTATCACCACCTAAATTATTAAAGTTATTAACAAGATCGAACACGAAAGGCTCTTTGCTTCCCACCTGTAATGCCCGTCCAATTTGCTGGTAGTAGATAGTTGGCGATACAGTGGGTCTGAGACAAATTACACCATCGACGTCCTCGACATGCAACCCCTCATTTAACATATCAATAGTGAACAGCAATCTAATATTACAATTATTTTGATTCAAAACAAACTTTTCAATTATTTTATTATTTTCACTTTCAGTTTTACCTGTATATACACTATATGTATCAATGCCTTTACCTAACTTGGCTTTTTTAAACCAACCTTTAACAATGCTTTGCATCTCCAAAAGATGTTTTTTGTTTCTACAAAACACAATGAACTTCCCTGTGCTGTCACCCAGATATTTTTTCAAGATGACGGGAATGCCTTTGCTTTTGTCCAGATCCTTTTTTAATTGTTCTGCTTCCTTATGAAAACCTTCTTTCTCTTCATCGGTATTACTAGATTTATCAATCTTATCTTTTAGATTCATAATCTCTTCATCAAATGTGTATAATGCTGAAACATACTTTGGCATGGGCAAAATGCCTTTGACTATTGCCTCAGTCAAACTAAGATTTGTTGCAACATTACCATCGAACAATTCATCGGACATGTCCCGCGCACCATCTAGGTAGCGAATTGGCGTAGCAGTAGTACCCAATAATTTAGCATCAGGAAAAGCTGCAATAAGTTTGTTTACACCTTCTCCCCATTTTTCAGCGCCGCAACGATGGAATTCATCCAGCACAATCATACTAATATTCAATTTATGTATCGCTTCTTTGGACATAAACGACAATTCAGTGTAAGTTAACAACTTTGTATTGGGTAGTACATCAACTTTGCTAATCAATTGATCCAGAATATGATTTGATGGAGCCAATACAACTTTATTTACATCTGGATATGTAAACAGGCACTTCAATATAAGAAATGTCTTACCTGTCCCTGTGGCCTGAACAGTTGCTACGCGATTCTGTGTCTTCCATGCTTCAATGATCTTATCGTATGTCTCCTGATTGTGCGGGTACAATTCGATATCATCATGTGTTGTCATATGTATATACCTCCCGTTGATTATATTTATTTTCTAATTCTTTTGATTTCTCTTAGAAGGGTTCGCGTTTTGTTTTCAGTCACTATTTGTTCACATCTCGAACATTTTATACGTCCCGAAACATCTTGCTCCCACTTGTCATCATTCTTGCATGGACATGGGTTGTCCTTTAATGCTTTATTCCATATTTCATCTAACTCCTCGATATACGTCACACCATATACATTCCTTTCAGGGTAAAATAACTGTTTTATCAATGATTCCCCATCCAATATCCATCATAATCGTAATGATTCTTCCCTAGTACCCTACCATTAATCGTATGGTATGTCTTATTGAGTTTGTCTACTTCCTCCTTGGTTAGTAGTCTAACCTTGTCTTTTGGAAAATGAACATCCATAAATCCGAATCCCTCACAGAATGTACCGATATAATAATCCTCGTCTTCTGCAACTACATGAATTCGCTCATCTTCTTCCCTACCGATGTTCCCCATTAGGTGAATAGCTTTACTCCCACCTGTCACAATCATTATTCTATTTCTGATCTCATAGGCTGGGATATTTCTTATGCCATTAGGGATTTTTCGCTTATATATATTGTCATTCATTAGATAACCTCCAATATTATTTGATGTATTGATGTTTGTGGTTACTTTAAAATCCTGCTTTCAATTAGAAATTAGCAAGTGCTTCCCAAGCCTCTTCATGAATACCTTTGACTGAAACCCATATTCCATTTTCAAACTTTTCGATTCCAGTCATAAAAAAATAATTATCTCCTTGGATTTCTTTGGCTTCTTCCAGAGTTTCAGCTTTTCCCCAAACTTCATTATTGATATCCCAGTTCACTACACGATACATTTTCATTCTCCTTTTCCTCGTGAAATACTGTTTTTATTTGGTCAAGAATTTAACATTATTCTGACCGTATTGATTTTCAATTTACTATTTAGATTGCTTATCTGTTCATATTCTTTGAACTTTCCTTCTTTGATTACAATATTATTTTCATCGATCACTTGATAATTAATGTAAGGCTTTCCGAACTCCTTATTCCAAGATAGAAGTTTAATCATGTATCCTTTCCTTTCTAAATAAAATTATGTAGATATATGAGGAAGACCAACAACAACTTACTATCCAGCCTTCCTCCCCTTATAATCAATGCCAAATGTTATTGCGATGACTGTATTTAGCAACTCTCTGTGCCTTCCGCAAGCTCTTATATGCCTTTCCTTGCGTTCCTTCGACATTAAAACTACCGTCCGCATATTCCCAAATCATTCTTCCCTTAAAAGTTGTACAATTGATGATCATTATGATCGTCTCCTTTTCATATTAGCTATTTGTTTGTAAGACAGAATACCTTTTTGCTATTTCCCACAATGTTTCTTTTTGAAATTTCGGTAAATTTAAATCGTTGTTATTATTGTAGAAACTCATTACCAAACCATCTTTCGGTAAATATCCCTTTGTAGACCAAATTAAAAAATCACTATAAGCTTGTTTTATTTCTAAATCCGACATTGACAAAACAATATCTCTTTCAACTCTTTGATCCATAAACTACCTCTCTTTGTAAAATCGTTGTTTTATCATATGAATAATACTCTGTTACTGGTTATAGTACACTGTTTCTCATTCGTTAAGTAAATTATACCACATCCATTATTTATATTCAATAATATAATTATTTTTGTTTATAAGCCTTTACTCAAAAATAAAACTGAGTCCAGAATATAGACCCAGTTCAATTACAAAATTCAATTTTTTAGTTCAATCATACCACCCTTATCGCGTGTGTAGGTGTGACCCACTGTCTTCGCTTCAGTGATTCCAGTTTCTTCATTGTTGCTTGCTTTTACTCCATTAAGAACTATCTTTCTGATTGCTTTAATACTTACTTCTAAGGCTAATTTGTCTTTCTTCAGCTTACTAATTATCTTGTCTTTCTTGGCTACTTCTGTTGTTTTAGCTTCTAATTCCAAATCTTTGATTTCTAATTTATGTTTCATATCTCTTGTTTCTAGTTTCAATTGATTAATCTTTGACTCTAATTCCTTCGTATTATTTAAGCTTTCTAAAAATCTACTCATTTCTGCATTGAGATTGTTTCCTAATATATCTGGATGATTGTTTTCTTGTATTTCTGCTTGAAGGAGTTCTTCTGATTTCTTATCAAAGTAAACTAAGTTGTTTATATTAATATAATTTTCTAGTGACCCGTGCCGTTTTGAAATATACTGGAACTTCTGATAAACAGCTTGTGGATTTTTGTTAAATGTTTTTGCAGCTATCCTGATTGCTCCCCATTTACTGTTTCCCTTACTAATCTCATTGTTCACTATTTCGTTAAGTGTTACAATATCATTATCCGTCCACACGCCTCTCTTGTGATCTTCAGTAGATGTCTCTTCAATTCTAAGTAAATAATCTCTAATTTTTATTGCAATTTTGCTATCTCTTAACAACATACCAACTCTTAAAATCGCTTTACGTGGCACTAGTTTAACTATGAATTGCCCCGCAGACAAGGCTTCTTTCACTTTGAAATAACCCTCATCTTTATTGTTTATTGTTTTAACACCATCTTTTTCAAACTCTGATTTGTGTCTATTAAGAACATTAATAATAGTTTGATATTCAACTTCATAATATTCAGCAACTGCTTTTACTGTCATATGTTGATTATCTGGCAACAGTGAAAGTAACTTTACCTTCTGCAATACTTCAGTTTTATTTATGTATTGATCTCTAACATTTTTATCTTCAACAAAGTTGTCTGCGTTTAATTTCAATAATGCTCCCATATTCAATTCTCCTTTTATGTGTTTATGTTTATTTATAAGAATCAATTAGTTTTTCAAGCTTAATGATTTCAGGCTTTTGCAATGGCTGTTTTCCATTTATGAATAGTGAGAACAAAGATTTACTTATAGATAGCTTACCAGCGATAAATGATTTCTTTATTCCTCTTTCTATTATTAACTTAAGTGTTCTTTCTCTTAACGTCATGTATTCACCTCCGTTAAAATTTATTTTAATGTTCTCTTGAGATAAATATATCACTCATCACTTTTATAGTCAATATATATTATTATATTTGTTTATAAAATAAAAAAGATTTGATACCTATTCTTGATATTTGATAATTTTTTTAGCGCATGGTAGGATATTCCTTGTAAATCAAATCCATTATTAGATATTGAATGGTTTTGTTTTACTATTATTACTAAGGAGTGATTAATAAAGTGAAAAAATTGCTAAGTTTGTTTGTCGTGTTGGTATTGTGTTTAGGTATTCTTCCATACTCAGTTAACGCACAGGATTTATCCATTAACACCCCAGAGGACTATATTAACTATCTAAAGTCCAATAGCAAAGGTCTAAGCGCGCAGAACGAGAATGATTCATCTGTTGTTCTAGAGCAGTTCACAAATCTTTCTAAAGAAGATCAACAGAAATTTGTTGATTACATGAATAATCCTGAAGCAATTAAAGCTATTTTTAATGCAATGCAAAATGGCGAAAATGCAGACCTATACAATGGAGATATAAAAGTGAGGGTAAACCAAAGCAAACCCGATCATACCATTACTCCATTTGCAACTGAATATAAACCTCATGCCGAAACAGTTGCCTCAACATTTGGCATCAATATTATCACAACTCAAGTATATGTTCAGTACAGAGTTAGCGGAGGAAAAGTGACTGAAATATTGAATGGTGGTGGAATCGTAACTAGAAATTGGTTCCCTGTTGTGAATATCACCATCAAAGAAGATAAGCCATATATCAATTCAAATAAAACTAGAGCCTACGAGACAGCATATTTCACCTGGAACTTTATACACTCGTCGCTTGGTGCAGTTGTCGGAACTGGCACACATACTATTTGGGGATTTACTGACGGTACTTGGGATGCATCATTTTCAAAGTCATAATAAAGGATAAGTTTAAAATATGAAAAAAAAGACAATTATGATTTTAGGAATAGTACTTGGCGTATTACTTGTTCTATATATTTTATCCAAACTACTATATAATAACTGGCATAACTAACAACACAAAAAGAAGCGTTTGAGATAATTACTCAGCGCTTCTTTTTATGATCAAAGTAACATTTTATTATGAATATTTGGTTCTTGTTTCTAAGCCTTTACTTATAAATGCGATAGTTAGAGTTGCGTAAGTTATGGCATTCATCAATTTCCCAAACTTTTCGGTCAATATCTTCTCTGGAACATCATAAAGCTCTATTGGAACATATATCGTTATAAATAATATCAACAAAACCACAATGATCATTGATATTCCTGAAAGCACCTTCTCGAATTTATTCAGTTCCCTTTTCGATATTTTGTAAGAAGATTTAAAATAATCAAAAGTTGTTAGCAGTATTGAGACAAATCCCGTTGTTATTGTTAAACCAGTTAATACGTTAATCCAAATTGAAACTACTGATAAAACTAAATATACTAATGCAACTACGTAAAATAATGTTGATAGACAGAAATCTATATAGTATGTGAGTCTTCTATTCATTAAATATTTAAGTCCTCTCTTTTCATGGTACACGAACAAAAAACAGCCTCAAAAGGCTGCTTAATTGATTATTATATGTATTGCATTTGCCAAAGTCGCAACAATTCCAGTAAATTTCTGCATAACAGTAGTGGCTATATTGGCAACGTTCTCCGAACTAGTGTCAGGATTCTTAAAAGAATACATAGCATATCCAAGAAATAAACTACCCGCCAAAAAAGCAAACCAATCATTTGTTTTCAATCTCATATAATTCACCTATACCTTTTTCCTAATTATAACATACGGCTCAATATGATGTATAATCTATGTAAAAGACTGGTTTATATACAACTCATTTTTCATGATAGTGCTTTGACATTAACAAAGAGCAGTTTCCCACTCCTTGTTAATACTCCTCATCCTCTTCTTCAAGCTCATCATCTTCTTCTTCGTTTTCTTCTTCCTCATCTTCGTTAGAGTGTATCAAATTATATATTTCTTCCTGCTGGCAACTGAGACAATATGTACCAACGTCTCTCTTTAATTCGTTATCAAATACAGTTGTACTTCTGTTTGATCCGCAGTCACCACATGAATCGTCGTCGTTATCTTCAAGTATGTATTTGCCGTATCTCTCAGTCATTTAAATGCTCCTTCTAGGTTTTATTTTATTGTAGCATGATTACGCCATATGGGTGGAGTGATATACCGCACAACTAATAGACTCTTTTAATATTGCAATAATGTCTTAATCAGAGGAATTATAAATATACATTACTATGGATAAAATTATCATAAAATTCGAGTGATATACTTTTAATTTTGCATATTCATACATTTGTATCTACGTAAAACAAGAATTTTATCCAAATTACACATATGAAGGAACGGTGCAATAAAATCCGTATTCTTCGTTTGTTCCCAGTTCCTTAATTTCAACCTTGTGTCGATCATGGGATGATTCTTTATGTACCCTGATTCCCATCACATCGTTTTCCAAGAAGCTATAATTTTCACTGTCGTTCAGGCAGACGACATTCCCCATATCTAACTTTTGACTGATAAACGCTATCATTGATGCATTCATTTTTTGTATTCATCTCCTTGTAAAATCACTCTTTTACTATGAAAAAATCAACTTGGAAGGATTTCCTTCGGCATCTGTCAATACCGAATCATAGTCCCAATGTTCTTTTGTTACTCCATGAAAATAATGTCCATTGGATAACTTGTAATATCCACCTTCAAAACCTACTACAATTGAATCAATGCGCTGAGTACCAGCATAATAAAATGCCTTTTTCCCTAACATGTTTATCCCACCATATCCTTATAAAATGAGTATTTTAAGTTGTCTACAGTACAGCGTTACTCGTTACATTACATTGTTACAGTTGCAACCTAGCCAGCTTGTTACTGGCTAACGCTCAGAGCCTAATGCGGTTTATAGTCGCTCTGACGACTTAATAGCTAAAATACCAAGCATTCATTTTACCAATCAGATTGGACAATTTAATTTTCTCATCTTCTGTGAATTTAATTTTTAAACGTTCTTTTTTCTCCATCTCTTCGGTAAATTTCCGTTCATCTCTAGTAATTGTATTTATATATGCAAGCATTCCTCTTAATGCACCAATATTTATATTTTTCACCGTAACCGCCTCCTATGTATTAACTTACCTTATGAATTCATTATAACACACAATTTAATTATATTCAAGTATATGATTATATTTGTTTATTAAATTTGCACTTTCACCAGTCTATATAAACATGTAAAATATCAGTTTTATATTCGTTTAGACTGAACATATGCATAATATTCTTCAAAAGACTTATATCCACCACGCTGCTTATATTGTATGTATTGCTCCAATACAATTTGATTAAATTGCTTTGGTGTTAATTCAGATGGATCTAAGTTACCCTGTAAAAAATTCCAATATAGTCGCGATACACTAGATGGCTTTTTCTTAGACTTCTTCTTTTTCATGTAATCACCAACTTTCCTCCCCTACATGTTAAATCACCTAATTTGCTCTTGCTGTCTCTTCTTCAGATTTTTCAATGACAACCAAAACTGTATTAACTCCAGTTCCCGACTCCTTAAATGAACCTTCTGGAAGCTTCTCAGAGTAACCCTTGTCATTTAGCCAGTTACGAAACTGAATGCTTTTGGTATCATTAGCAAATGTCCAATGTGGCGACATAATAGCAATAAGCTTGCCTCCATCTTTTAGGCATTCATATGCTTTCAATACATGGTCAACGTCTTTCCCTTTTTCAAATGGTGGATTCATTACTACTTTGTCGTACTTGGTGAAGGGAATAAATTCTAAAAAGTCATTAGCAATAATATTATATTGCTTTAACTCAAGAATCTGACGTAACGTATGATTCCATTCTATACCGTGTAACTCTGCATTTAGGTCATTCTCTTGTATATATTCATTTATACCATCTAAAATATTCCCGTTGCCAGCGCTTGGTTCCAAAATGGTTTCACCATCTTGTATATCAACCAAGTCAATCATGCGCTGCACAATTGTTTTAGGTGTCGGAAAGTATCCATCAATTTTTCGGAGCTTAACTTCACTTTCCATTTTCTTGATTTTCTGCTGGACTGGATTGACTGGTGTCTCTATATCGTCTACAAGTGCAGCATATTTATCTATTACTTCATTGTATTGCTCTGTATTGTGTATTCCTGCTTTGTTCAATCGCTTCTGCAATTTCGGAACCTCTTGATTCCACCAGCCGTTAACATCGGCATCTAGATTAATAGTTGGATATTTAATTTCATAATTGTATTTACCTCTGGATTTATATTTAATTC
Organism: Paenibacillus sp. T2-29; assembly: GCF_052921365.1. Classification (NCBI taxonomy): domain Bacteria; kingdom Bacillati; phylum Bacillota; class Bacilli; order Caryophanales; family Paenibacillaceae; genus Paenibacillus; species Paenibacillus sp. T2-29. Next base: position 111,965 of record NZ_JBREVE010000001.1, read on the forward strand.
TCATATCTTCCCTAAAGCTACCCACCAATAGAGCTATGTCGAATTCATCCATTGTGTTATTAGTTGCTTTTTCTTTTAGATTCTCGAGTATCTTAATTTCTAAGTTTAAATTTTCTTTCTTTTGTTCTCTGTTGGCTGCTTCTTGCTGGCGTTTCCATGTGTTAGTCTGATAATCACCAGACAGGGCATTCACTTTCTTTTGTGCTGACTCGATTTGCTTATTTATCTTGCTAATATATTGCTGCTGATTGCTATTTTTACTTTCTGATTCTTCTTGTAAAATTCGTCTTTTATCATTATTTTCATTCGTGCTTGCTGCCTCATCTTTGCTAATTAAATATGCAGCATATCTTTTTGCCTCATCTAGCCGACTAGTGGTTTTTAAGTTAGAATCTACCTCTTTTCCATCCTTAAAAACACGATACATTCCCCACGACTTAGCAATCATATAGTTTTTGTAAGTGTACACTCTTGTTGTCTCTGTAAAGCCAGCTAAGGTTATTTGCTTACGATCTATCTTAAATTCTGGTATTTCTATAACTTCATTAACTTCTTTAGCTAATCTTTCTTTTTCTAATTTCCAAATTCTAGTTTTGAATTTATCCATACGATTATAAAACTCTTTTTTCATATCCGAAAGCTGACTTAACATATTCCCATATCTGTCTTGCATTTTGTTATAACGACTTACATTTAATCCACCTCGACCAGTAACGGCCCATGAAGGATTGTTGGCGCGATGATTAAGAATTTTAATATATTGTGTATAATAACGCTGCTTAAAGGATTGTAAGTACTTTTTAATTTGATATTGAAGATATTCATTGTCTGTTTGCGATAAAACATTTAGTGTGGCTTTTTGGAGTTCGTTAAATGTATTAGAACAATCCGTTTTATAATCTACCTGAAACAGACTAGATGAATGTAAACGTGATTGTAATTCATCTGAAACAGTATACATGTGAAGATCATCAATATTAATGTCTTCATCCACTACAATGTTGACTGATCCGTTTGATTCAGTATTGTTTTGTTTGTTATAGTCCGCTTTCATTAAACTTGCAAATTGATTTGCTTTATCTGACTGTTTAGCATACCAGAAACCACGGCGAGACCATCTAAAACCGTTTGCTTTAAGCTGCTCAATAACATTACTGTTGGGTTTAGATGTAAAACAGATCTCAACTCCTTGCTTTTCTTCATTGTATGTTACGGTCACTTCTTCAGTAGACACATTGGTAATTTCATTAGTTTCTTCCTGTGTCTCTTCTGTTGTTTCAATAGCTGGGACATTTGATACAGTTTGTTTACGAGATGTCTTTCTATATACTGTTTTTTCTTTATATTCTGTAACTTCAACAAATTCAATTACTGCAATGTGTCCCTTTTTAAGTAATTCATTTATTCTGTCAACTGTAAGACTCCACGATTTACTCATGCTTGTAGATGGTTTATTATTTTTGGTTAATTGTGCAAATGCGTTATAGTGTTCACCTTTATAGGAAAAGGTATATTTATTTCCTTTGTACTTACCGTGTGTATATCCAACTTTCATAATAAAAGTGAACCCATCTTTAATATCACTTTCTGTTACCTCTGTAACTGTCTTTTCAATTTCTTTTGTGACTGTAACAGGCACCTGAATTACTTCTGCTTGCAATGCATCAGTATTCTTAATAACTTTTTCAAATCTATTGATCAATGCTTCTACTTTCTCAGCTTTTTGTTGCTTCTCGGTCTTCTCTTTGTTCTCCCAATCGTAGTCATTAACTGCAAATACACCTTTACCCTTCGCAATGATTTGACCGTCTTTTTCAATATGCCAGCTTGTACCACGTGGATTTTCAAAAGAGAATGTAGGGTACGTTTCAGTTACTGCCCACTTTTGAACAAAAGCGTCTTTTTCTCTTTCCTTCTCAATCAGTACAGCACATGAAGCTTTTTCATTTTCTGTTGAAGCCTCATCATTCATCATTGCTTCAAGTTTTTGAATACGTGCATTTGACTTATATGTGGCGTTACCGCCTATGTATTCTTTTCTCTCCAATCCGCTATAACGCAAACTATTTTGATCAATGCATAATACATATCCATTTTTCTCGGCAACTCCATCCCAATCAGCAGGACTAAAATAATCCGTCATTGCATCAGATTCATCATCTTTCCATCCATAAATCTTCCAACCTTTTTCAACTAAAGCCATAGCAATATTTACTTTTGCTTCTCGTTTATCACCATAGTACATGCCCGTCACCTCTTGTATTTGATAATATCATTATATCATATGTTATTATATTTGTATATAAAAAAATACTCGCTAAGCTGAACAATATATATAAACAAATTCACCTTCATGCACAATCCGATCTGTATTAATGGATGTGCTTAGTTCTAGCACATCCATATTTGTACCTTTTTTATTTAGGACGGTTAAACCATTCTTGCGAATTACTCTAATGTATTTCATATGTTTTCCCCTCCTATCAATTCAGAATTGCAAGCGGCTGTACATTTATAAGGTTTCTGATATCACTTAGAAAACGTTTATCGAAGCAACGGTATTTTGACTGTTTGACTGTTACAAAATCATTAGATTTTATGACATTATTCAAAACCTTGTCAGTGTCAATATCAATCCAACCGTCATAAATCATCAATTCTTCATAAGGTAAAACCCTTGTTTCCCATACTTTGCGTCTTTGCTTGGGCTTATGAGCAATTACAAGTGAATCACTATATTGTGCATATGGTTCAATTTTGAAATCCTTAATGACTGTGTGAAGAATCATAGGGAATCCAAATTCATTAAATTTAATAATAGTTGATTTTGAATCCTGCTTAAGTTGTTTAGTTATCTTTGCGAACTTACTTATGTATTCAATGAGCATTGAAGCCATAGGAGACCCCAGAAACTCTTCTTTCACTGCTTTGATAAGTTCGTCGGTAACTTCGATATTATTGGATTCCAGATCTTTATGAAATGCCACTTTTACCAGCTCTTTTTGTTCATTACTGAAGTGTTTCCACGAAGTATATGCAACATTTGCAATTACAGTTGCCAGAGATTCAGACAACCAATCTAATTTATCCATCATGTTCATTTCGTTGAAAATCATTCTAATTACCACCTTTATTTTATAATTATATTTGTTTATTAGCTTGATTATCTCATTACCAAGTGACCATATACAGTTTGAGCTTTCAGGGCTTGCTTGCGCTGCCACTGGCTCTTTAATACTGCCAATTTTGTTTGACTCATTGTGTTTTCACCTCGTTATCGTCTCTTCTTCATATACTTATTATACACTATGTTATTATATTTGTATATATGTTTTTACCATAAACTCAAATAAACCGCCTAATAATTAGACGGTGAAAAGTAAGATGCTTAAATTGAGCCGCAAAGGGTGAATTGCCGTAGGCAAGAGGGAAACGGCGGCAGGTCGATAATGCGTTTACGAAGCGTAGCGTAGTGCCTTATCGAGATGGTGATAGAGTTTCCCTTTATATTTGACATTAATAATAATTATATATTACTATCTTTTCCTTTAACACTTAGGTATAAAAAACCCTTTATTTATATGTATTTTTTTAAGGCTTTGGAATGTAAAATCTCCCAACCATTATTCATCTAACCAACTTAACAATAAATCGCGCATCCTCTGAGATGGTATATAGATATGTATTTGACCATTCTCTCTAATTGCACTTCTCCATATCCATTGAATTAGTTCACCCGTTGCCCATGTATCTTGATCAATCTCTATTTTTCTTTCTTTAAAAAATCCTTCTACAATAGGATTCATAAATCGATTTGCTGTGTATGCCAAATAAGTTCTATCTTTGTATTGGTTAGTGGCTCTTATATTACACGAAACAAATGATCTTTGATAACCGGGTGAACTAATCTTACTTTGATAGTTTTTAAAAGTTGTCCATATAATTTGATTTGATTTTGCTTTCATCTTATGTTTGAAATAATTAGATACATTATTTTTAAGTCTAATTAAAGATTGATTCCTTTTCTCATACCAACTATTAGACAGAGAATATTTTTCTTTACCTATATCATTGAGTGTACCCTCATAAATGTGAATCAATGTTTTAAGCCTGTTTCTAGTTTCTTTGTCATTGGATTTTCCTTTCTGAATAGTAAATGATGAGTTAATATGAAAATATTCATATTCTATATTATTTAAGTCATAATAATACTTTTGAATTTGTCCTGAAAATTTATATGTGAGAATATATACTTCTTTAAAAGCATTGAATATGGAATGTGGGAATGTCCATATTAATATAGCTCCACGATAGAATAGCAGATTTCTATTATTGGCCATATTTTTTATATCATTAAACTTTCCATCATACTCTTTTGCTTTCTTATCTTCATTGTTCCAACATATATAGCCCTGTTTATCAACATAAATTAAATTGTTGTCGAATAAAAGATCTTTGTCAGATTTTTTAATAGTTAAGTATTCTACTATATCCATAACCTCATCAAGTACTAAAACATAATTGCCTGCCTGTATAAGTTCTCTTGTTTCTTCATTGGATTGTTTAAATAGCGCGTGGGTAGAAGCAATATTGCCACCTTTCGCCAGCAATTCATGAAAAGAATCTTGTTTTTTCGTAAAATGTCCTTCTGCATCATAGTTCTTAGGATCAAAAAATCTTTTGCTGGGACAGGCATGCTTTATTCGATCTATTTCATCTAAAAACGGAGTGATAAAAATATATTTATGTTCTGTGTCTTTATTCATCATTTGAATAGCTGCGGATGTTTTACCGCTACCCATGATAGAATCTACAACTTTAATCTTAGTTATCTTTATCAACCTTTCTGAGCTTAATAAAACCAGTAATCAGTGAATACAAGCCAACAAATGAAACAATACTTATAGACCACCAGTTAGGCAAAAATGACGCAAGTGCAAACATGATAACAGCTATAGATAGCCTCGTGAATGCTTCAGACTTCATATTTTATTGTCCTCCTTCACATGTTTATTGACTATAGGCAACAATTTATAATACAATGTAAGGGATAAGAGTAGGACGGTGTTAGTTTCCGTCCTTGCATTGTCATCAAGTTTTAGGGACTTGGATTAGCGCTTACGTCTTGTGCGAGACGTAGGTGCTTTTTTCTTTTTCCGCTTCTTCTTTCTTGATGCTATGTATTCGGATATGTCCTTATACACAAGACGTAAGAAAGTTAGAATGGAAATGATGACTGCTGTTTTCTGCCAGTTGTCCAAGTGGTTTCACCTCCCTCCCTTACATATATAATTATACCATATAATTTTTAGTATGTATACGATTATTTTTGTTTATAAAATGTAAATTATAATTTACTGATGCCTTAAATGAGTTTAATTCATTTATTATTTGTTTCACGTGGAACATTATGATTATATTTATGTATATAAGGATTAAACAAAAAATAACCGTCAATTAGACGGTTATACAATGTAATATTTATTATCTCTATTCTCTATTCGTTTAAACTTAAACACCCTATCCACAGGCTCATTGATTGTATTCGCTATCTTAATCATAGTTTTAACATCCAGTGTCGATGTATCATTCATAATTTGGCTCACTCTTTGATGTGAGAGGTCGAGCATTAAGCCTAGATCCTTTTGAGTTAATCCCTTTTGCTTAGCAACATCATGTAAAGAGTTGTCAAACCCTTCTGCACGGAATATGGTAAGCTGCTTATCAATCTGCTTGCTTCCTTCTGTTGTGTAGTATACCTCATCACATGACTCACATTTGAATGCTTCTATACCTTCAATTACATAAACCTTTCCATTCTCTTCATGTTCTATTGTGTCCTTGAACTTAATCATACTTGCAGAACCACACTGTACACATTGATTCATGCTTATTCCTCCTATAGAGAGGTTGTGACACCTCTCATTTATATGTAGTGTTCATTGTTTATCCATCACTGTTATGATGACAATTGTCTCATTACCTATGCCTGTAACCTTTAAGGCTAAACGATGATTATTGCTACCTCCTTCAATCTTGTATGAGGTGATACCGTCAAGGTTGTCTGCATCAGTGCGTAATATTGAATGGATGTTACATAAGACATCATACACATCAGACTCAGTTAAGTTACGTTTTATCATTTGGATACGTGCGTGTTTAGTGTAGACGTATTTACCATCTAGAGCCAATTGATGAAGCTTGGATATTATTTGTTGTTCATTCATGATATCACCTCCTTATCTATAATTCAAGTATACACTAGAATTTATATTAAGTCAATCATTATATATTATATGATTATATTTGCTTATTATAAAGTTAGGTGGATTGTTAAGATAAGGATAGATAGTATAGTTATAGTTTATAATGTATCGTGATAGATGAAAATAGGAGAAAGATAATAGGATGATATAAATTGATATGGATTAGGTGGAATATAGTTATGTGATAGATAGGTAAATTATATTAAATGTGATGGAGTATTGATGCATCCTGTATATACAAGTCTTGTATCACGCTTATAACGTTACCATGCGATCCAGAATTACAGTTCACACCCCCAACCTATAATTTAATTAATCAATATGAATTTTGAAATTGAGTTTTAGTATAAATTTGAAAATTATTTCCATTTAATTTAATTGGTAATATATTGATGTGTTGATGCTAGGCATGAATGAGTGGTAATCCTAAATGGTATACAACTATGGTTTTATACCATTTAGAAGGGTATACCGGGGGGTAGTTTACATCCAAAGCACACCTAAATTTTACAAATAATGCTGTAGCACATCCACTTCCATACTTAAGTTATTTTTTTACTCTAATTTTATATATGACATGTTTGTAACTTATATCTCATAATTCACCCTCATCTCAATCGTAACTCCAATCGTAACACACCACATTTTATATGTATTTTTGACATTATTACAATCTTGTAATCAACTATATTTACACTAAATTTAGTACCTCCTAGTCTATTTTCCCTTTGTTTATATACACTTTTCCGATTGATATCTACTCTCCTTTCCCCGAAACCCTTTATTTATTTATAATTTTTCACTATTTTTACCCATTTGCGATTGAGCATTTTTACCCTTCCGATTAGAACAGATAATTCATCAAATAAAAAAAGAACACTCATATAAAATGAATGCTCTAAAAAATTCATGCATTATGTCAAATATTCATCAACGAACTTATTATCTACCCCTATTTGGCTTATTGTTTGATTTTCTTTGGCTCTGGTCACCCCAACATAAAACAACCTTGCTTCATCAATCAAATCACTTTTATTATGTGGAAATTTTCCATCTTCCACTCCAATCAAAAAAACATTATCAAATTCTAACCCCTTGCTTGCATGTACACTCATCAATTTAACACACTTATCTTTACTTTTTTTCTTTGTGCTGTTGTTTATGTAATCTAAAAATTTGACTGGGCTTTCTGATTTAACAAATGTCTTTAAAATTTCTAGTGAATCTTTTCTATCTTTAATATCTTCTTCGTTTGAATATTTTTCTTCTATGTATTCGTTCATCTGAAATACTTTAATAATATTATCCACCAACAATGAAGTTGTAATATTTTTATCCAATTGCAATCTTAGTCTATTTATATAACCCTCAAACTGTAGAGCGCTATTCCTTTGCCAACTATTTTGATATCTCATACTTATAAGTGCTTCGTACATAGACATATTATTAGCGCCAGAAAATCTTTTTATCTCACTCAAAATCTTCTCACTAAAATATGCCAAAGGTTGATTCCTTAATCTAAACATGTCTAGAAATGCACCATCGTCATGTGGGTTAACAATTAGTTTCATATAGGCCAGAATACCAGCAATCTCTTTTCGTTTAAAAAAGCTGCTATCATTCACAATGTCATATTCAATATTTCTTTTTCGTAATTCATGTTCTATATAACCTGAATGGGAATTTAATCTATATAATACTGCTATCTCTTTTGGTTTATTGTATTTCTTTATTAAGCATTCAATTTCATTCGCTATTTTTTCTCCTTCAGATTCTCTATCGTAGCTACTTTCTATTTTAATGATTCCCTGCTCTTCTCTAGAAGGAATCGCCTTTGAATAATGCTCATAATCCCCATAGTACTTTTCTATAAAAGTGTTTGCACTTTCAACTATACCGCTTGCAGATCGATAATTTAAATCTAAATTTATTATTGTTGCATCATTCCAATCGTTTGAAAAATTCATGCAATATTCAGGGTTTCCTCCACGAAATGAAAAAATAGCTTGTCTGTAATCGAAGACGCAGAACATATTGCCCGACTTGCATATCTCCTTAAGAATAGAGTTTTGAACAAGATTCGAGTCCTGATGTTCGTCTACTAAAACAAAATCATATGTATGCTTATTGGGGTTGTTCCTTAATGCTTCTAAGCAATTCAATAAATAGTCATCAAAATCATGTAGATCATTTGCCTGTTTGAAGAATTCGTATTTTCTATAATAATCCCTTAATTCATCCTCATCATAGTTACTTTCTTTGACCATAAAAGTATCAGTGTACGTCTTCATATAGTTTTTTTGATAACTGATAAAACTAATAATATCTTTTACATCAAGCCTGTTTTCTCCATCACTAAACAATTTCTCAATCTGCCACTCCTTAATTAGCTTGTCTTGTGTTAGATTTATACCTTCTTTTGCCAAAATTCTTGAGCATATAGAATGAAATGTGCCAATGTTTACATCTATATACCCCATTCTAGATAACTTCTTTTTTAGTTCGTCCGCCGTATTTCTTGTAAAGGTAATTGCTAAAACTTCTTGTTCGGGAACAGCATGATTCTCAATCAGATTTTTGATCCTGTTAATCAAAACTGTGGACTTGCCACTTCCGGCACCAGCTATAACAGCACAAGCTCCCTTGTAAAAATCAATTGCTTGTTTTTGCTGTTCATTAAATTGCATTTTTTAGTTCTCCTTTAATCTGATCAAGATATTTATTAACCAATTTTTCTTCATGAGGATCTAAATTTCCATTGTTAATGTCTTTTATGTATGTATTTAATCTTTTATCTACACATCTTTTTATATTTAGTTTATTTCTAAAAAAATCGTATATTACTGTCAATGCCTTATCGAAATCACTAATTTTTATACTCTGATAGGATTTGACCCCAAAGTAATCGTACAATTTTGAATAGCAATAAGTTACTATCGATCTATGAAATAATTTATACTTAATATTGTTTTTGTTGACTGTAAAACTAGCAAATGTTAGTTTTTGAATCAACTTAGTCAGTGTAATCTTCTTTTCTTCATCGGTTTTAAGTATGAAAGTTATTTCTTCCATTCTATCTTGTCTTTCAGACAGGAGTAAATTTTTTTGTTTTACTTCTTCAAGTTCATTTTTCAACAGAGAATTATCGTTTTTCACTAAAGCTAATTCACCTATAAAGTGATCTAATAATTCCGTCGCTTTACTAACTGCATTAGTCTCTGCTTCTTCCTTTCCTTTTTTGATCATCTCATTCATACTAATTAGCATTTTATTATTCATCTCTACATATTGTTCGAAATCCATACTCATAATTAAATATCCTCACTTTCAATAATAATTCTGTTATTAGGAATATAACTCTCGATCTCAGAACACCACATTTTAACACATTCTACTATATCTTTTACATTCTGAATCACTGTTGGATTATGTTTAACCTCTAATAAGGCTCTTGAATATTGTATTGGCGCTAACTTATTTTTAAGGAAATCTTCGATCTCCACTATGTATCCTGATAAAGAAACTGCTGCTTCAATCTGTCTTCCAACATCGTCTTTTTCTTTAGTTAAAAGTTCAATTTGGTTTTTCAATTGATTGTAACTCTCCGTGTTTTGTTCATATATTTCAATTTTCTCATTTAAGATTTTTTCTCGTTGAGTTAATAAGTCATACTGTCTATTTTTTGTTTCTAAAGATCTCTGTAGATCGTTTAATTCATCTTGTACATTCTTTGGAGTCACTTCTTTAATTATCTCTCTGTAAACAGCCTGTTGGCTTTGAGTTTCTAATGATTTTATTTTGTTATTTAGTTTGTTTTTGTCATTTTCTAAAGCTTTAATTGTATTTTCTTTTTCCTTGAGTGAATTTTTAACCTCACGCAATTCACGCACAGTCATCTCACTTACCGTCTTCTGCTCACCAGTCGAAGGGACAGTATGATCCTGTTCAATAAACTCCAGACGATCAACGGATTCAGGTAGAGAGAGCATTTCGAATATTTTACCTACCGCCAAATCGGACGACGTCGTCCGTTTTCCAAACTGTTCAAACGCTTGGATCATACGAGTTGCAGTTCTAGGAGTTATATCAACAGTCTTCAACCACTCGTACCACTCACCATGCACCAAATCATTCTCTTTCACATGCTTCAATCGTCGTCCAATCTCAAATACGGACTGTCCGGCTATTTGTTTGTAACTGTTAATCTCTGCCGTGATAATATTTAAGTCATTTGATAAAACTATTTCATTTGTCAAATTCACATCTCCTTTGTATGAAAGTTTAATCTATCAATCTTTCATACAATAACAATATCATATATTATTATATTTGTATATATCATTTTATATTTATTATTTAATCAGTAATTCAAATCCCATACCCTGACCCTACCATTCCCATTAATCAGACACCTAATAATTTCATCTCTTTAGATTAATCAGTGTTTTGAGTAATAGAAGTCAAATTAACAACAGGTTAAACATTAACCTCAACCAACAAACAATCAGAAGCCAAGAGTTGGTCAAGCGCCAGCGTAGCCATGCTCTAAATACTGTATATACACATCTAAAAATCTAAAGATCTATTACTAACTTACTAGTCCCCATTTTCTCCAAGACGATTTGGGAGTAGTTCTTGGATGATTTGGGAATGGATGTTGGATAAATTGGGAGTGGATATTGGATAAATTGGGACTAGGTAAATTCACAGGGTTTCCAGCCCCTCGTAATTCAGGTAATAATGGTTGTTGTACCTATTGAATAATAACTTACCTTCATCATCATATTGATAACTAGTATGTAGCACATTTTTCTCAATACTAATTAATCCTTTGCCCTCAAGCAACTTAGTATATTTAGGAATTGTATTTTTGCTCATGTTCAATTCCTTGGTCATAGTCGTTTCAATTCCCGGGTAACAATACATCTTCTTGTTATCTGTGTAATAGTTTATATAACTCTTTAAATAATAAAGTATTCTCACTTCTTTTCTGTCTAATTTTCTATCTCTCATACCATAAAGAATATTGATTGGTAATTGAGCAAAGTATTCTGTCTCTTCTTTATTGGAGTCCGTCAAAAACTTTTCCTTATTCAATGTAATTAATAAGGGCTTGTTTTGTTTTAGCTCTTCAATTTGTCTCGTTAAATACTTTAAATTATATAGTTCTATAAATATAGATTTCAATGTTTTGTTGTCTGAGATACATAAAAAATCCTTTATGTCAGAAGCAAATGCCTCGAACTCGGATTTGTTCCCTGTTTTCCAGTATAAATATTTTAAGTATAGTACAAGTGCAAACCCATTCACACTCAAGTTAGTATCTCTTACTACATCCGTTCTGATTTGTATGGTCTGTTTAATTGGTTTATTGTTTTCGTCCATAGTTTAATTTTCAAGTAACAAAAACAGACGAACATTTATTTTCATGCTGTTTTCCTTTCCTATATCATGATTTAGAGTTCCCATATAATCCAACTGTACATACTAAGGGGGACTCCCACCTAGGGAACACTATCTTTTTCAAATTTTGATTTTAAGTCAATAATATCGTTCAATTATTTACTCCCCTTTTCATTAATCATTTTTTTAGCCTCTCTTTTCAATATAAGCCTAACAGTCTCGTTTTGGTTATTGATTAAACTCAGTAGTTCTTCTCTGCTTAGACCTTCTAAAATCTCATCCTCAATTTCTTCATTCATTCGTATACCAGCCATATTTAAGTAATCAGTGTCTTTATGCATGTAATGTTTCAATGAATTATAATCGGAATGATTAAGTTGATCACGAATTTCTTCAATATCTCCACCAGTCTCTTTAATATAACCAGCAGCAACGTTCCTTAAGCTGTGAAAAACGACATTTCTTTCCTCTGTGATATGCATTTCTTCTTTTAATGTATTCATCATATTTCGAATTGTATCTTTTGATAGATGAAAAATGTAATCATCATTATATCTTTGGTAATACGGTTGTGTTTTTATTTTTAATAGTTCGTGATACAAATCTTCAGATATGGGGCGTGTATGAGCCTTGCCTCCTTTTCCAACTGCCTTAACTAAGTAGATAGTACCGCTACGATCTTTGGTTATATCAGACCATTTAATATGTAGTAGACTACTCTTTCTAAAGCTTGTTGTATATGCCAACCTAATAATGGCCGATTTCTCTTGTCCTTTCTTTTGTTTTACAACGAGTTTAGCCATAGTTTCTGCTTCTCTTACAGTCAATTCCCCATAGCTCTCTCCATCGTCTGGGAGTTTGTCTAAACGGACATCTTCTGCCTTTACGTTATACCTATTTCGAGACAAATGTTCATACAACTTAACGATTGGAGCTACCAGTGCATTTACATAGTTATGTCCATAATCATAATCATCCAATAAATGAGCTTGATACCTAATCATTTGTTCATTTAAGATATCAAGATCTTCCACTTTTAATTCTTCTAGAGTTTTATTTTTATACCAAATAAAAAATCTACGAATAGCAACTTCATAATTGTAGTATGTGTTTTCATTTCTTCTTTTAACCTTCATTAAATAGGCTGATATACTTTCAGATACTCTATTAGTATGTAAGCCAACTACATTATTATTTAACGCTGCGCTCATCTCACGCAACCTCCTTTCGCTTGCTTTCATTATATAATGCATCTCCATATAAGTAAATATAATAATATATATTATTTTGTTGACTAAAAATGTGGGAGATGATATATTGAGTCCACAGAGATTAATCGTCTCTAATATAAAAATAAAACTTGAGGGGAACAAAATACATAATGGTAAAAAGATATAAGGGAAATCATTCAATTATCACTTGGGAGGATCAATACTATGACGGATTTGAACTGGATTACTATGATGAAAGAGACGTTTCACTAGATAAAGACATTGAAGAAATAGATTATACATATATGGATGTCGAAGTAATTTGGTTAAAAAATGAAGCGCAGAAGAAGTATTATAGAAAGCCTCACGAACCAGAAGATAGTTATACAAAGAATGAGATTGCTTCTATTAAGCAAATATAAAAATATATTTATATTCGCAATTGAGTATTGGGGGATTATATTTTTGAGTAAACTGCACAAATCAGTATACATCCCTTCTGTTGAAGGAAGTGATATATACAATTACATGTATAGGGATCGAGATTTAGACTTGAGTTATGTCGGAATGATCCCAAGTAGCTTGGAGTTAAATAAACTTGCAGACATAGGATTAAAAACAACAAAGAAAAAAACTAATGACAAACTATTCTCTTTAGATATCATAAACGTTAAATTTAAACAAAAAGTCAAATCAGGAAAAGAATTAATCAAGGCATTGACTTCAAAGTTGAATTCTTTGGAAAATGACAAAGTAGATTACAAACAGAAATTGCATGACTTCATACATAATATTGAGTCGGATATAGATTCGCCAAAGTGGTCAGAGTTGTCCAACGAGGATTTGCGTACAAAGTTATATACAGAGGGATTTGTTTACAATAGTATGAAATATGTTGTTTATAAAAGATCGAGTGCTAAAAGCAGGATCGGACAGTGTCTTTTTATTAAAGAAGAGTTGTATACCTCTATGATCACTTGGAGTCGCATGAATTTAAATTTTATGAACCCCTCTGTCTCAGTGGACTACCCTTCTCTCTTAGCATACGAGAGTCTAGTTGGATCTTCTCTTGAAGATGTAATTAAAATTGACCCAAATAACATTTTAATTATTACTGACGTTGAGAGTAAATTCATAAAAACCTGCAATGTTATTCGTACAGATGTTAATGGATATCTGAATAGTTTCACAGACACATCTGAAATAAAAAATAGTCTATTCGATGGCGAGTCTTTATTGGATAGTCAATACTTCACGGATAATAAAGGAATGATGCTTTTAAGAAATCACATGTTCAAAAGCGCTGCCTTCAACTGCAATATTCAAGACTATTTAAAATCTCAATGTCCCTCTCACATTAGTTATGACGACTGGTCGCTGACCAATATGTTTGGGTTAGATATACTAGCAAGAGACGTTCATTTGATTATTACGCCAACTAGCCTTAAGGCTTTGAAGTTTAGTCATCTGTTGGGTTCAGATTTGGACATGTGGGAACACTGGAAACAGATTGTCTTAGATAATGACTGTTCCTTTGGTGTCTGCAAACATGAAAAAAAATCTAAACGTGGGTTTGATGAATATGGTAATATCCTCCAGCAGACGAGTTATCAGATGCTCAACTCTCTGCCAATAACTAGAGAAGATATCAAGAGGTTTTCTGATTTTGACAAATATATAATAGAAAAACTAAAAAATGACGACGATTATTTCATCGAGTTTATAAAAGAATCGGCAAATGATATAAATAGTAACAATATGTTTGTAGATTTGTACTATCAGAATAGAGATATAGTTGGCACAAAGATATTCCGTAAATTTAGAACTGAAGCTATAAACGCACATGTCAACCACATCAAAAGAGGAAAGATTAGGATGCACGGGGATTACCTAGTCATGTTAGGTAACCCAATGGAATTTCTTTCGCATGCTATTGGTAAGTTGGATATAAACAATCCATCCTTGAAGGAAAACGAAGTACATACCACCATGTTCGGATTAAAAGAGATAACTGGATTCAGAAATCCGCATACCAGCCCAAGCAACGTGTTAGTTGCCAAAAATATTTTTGTTAAGGACATCAAAAAATATTTTAATTTAACTGATAATATTGTCTGTGTAAATGCTATCGGCTTCCCTCTGCAAGATATACTCTCAGGGTGTGATTACGATAGCGATACTGTACTAATGATTGACAATGATGATCTTTTAAAAATTAGCAAAAAGTTATTTGGTAAGTACAGAGTATGTATAAATCAAGTTGAAAGTAGTAAAAAAAAATATCAAGTATGTAATTATGATATGTCACTGATTGACAAAGAACTTTCAAAGAGTCAAAAATACATAGGACGTACTGTTAACGTTGGTCAGCTTTGTATGTCTACTTATTGGGATAGATTGAATACTGGGAGTAGCGAATCTGAACTGTCAGAATTAATGAAAAAAATTGATGTAGTCACTGTTCTCTCTGGTATATGTATTGATTTAGCAAAAAAGATGTTTGAGATAGATATTAAGAAAGAAATTGATTTTGTTGCAAAGACGAAAGAGTTAAAAAAGGAAAAACCTCTATTCTGGAAATACGTAAGCCAGAATAAAACCGTCAGAACTGCACAGTATGAATGTCCAATGGATTTCCTTTTCAGTGAAATGGATGAAATTGATAAAGCAAGTCATAGAAAGAACGCTGATTTTAAAGATACACTGGTCAAACATAACCTCAAAGCTGGAGATAGAAAGCAGCAAACCAAAATTATTGAGTACGTCGATGACATGTGTATGAAGATTAACGGAGTATACAATAAGGCTCTATCCGATGAAGAGCGCGACGAAAGTGTTGATGAAATACTGAAATATTATAAGTTTTATATTGATAAACTAAAAGTCAGTCAAGATACTATGTACTCTCTTCTATTAAAAATATCAAAACACAAAAAAGATAAAATTTCATCGAGAATGCTGAACATCATCTATAAGGCCCAAAAAGATAAATTCTTAATGGCTTTTAAAAAAACTCCACACTTTTAATTTAAAATCGTCAAAAAATACATATAAACACTAGGTTTTTTGAGGTCATCAATTATTGCTATATGATAGAGACTTCCGAATGGCAAAGGTTAACCAAATTATTGTTGCTCTTAAAACGGCTATAGGCTAAGTATAAGCGGACGACTCTATCTTTTTAAATTAAAAAATACAAAATTTAAGGGAGATTATATAACTATGAACAAAACAGAATTGGTGAAAGTGATTGCAGAAACTACAGGTTACACAAAAAAAGACGTTGAAGCTGTAGTCGAATCTACAATTGCAACTATTACAAGTGCATTGGCTAAAGGCGAAGAAGTTAAGATTGCTGGCTTTGGTACATTTGAGGTGCGTGAAACCGCTGCTCGAAACGGTATTAATCCGAAACTACTAGCAGAACTCAAAGAGCAAGGTGTAGATGCTGAAACAGCCAAAACACAAGCCACTATTGCTATCGCTGCGTCGAAAAAGCCTGCATTTAAAGCCGCTAAAGCACTAAAAGATACAGTAAAACAGTAATTTTATAAAGTTTAATACATAAATAGAACCATTTGTGGTTCGCGCCACAGGGCAATGTGGCGTTCCCTTCCGGGGGGATCACAATCTCCGTGTTTACCTAGGCTTCGAGTTGTCCATTAATCACTATAAGGTCATAGCATTAGATTGGTGTTTCACCGCCAGAAAAGAGTGAGTGGTAAAGTTGGTGCAAGCCAGATAGAAGTCAATGAAGTAGAAATAGGCAGTCTACACGCCCTAGTAGTATTAAAGAGATGGGGATTGCCATCTCCCTCAACTCGTATTTCAACTCACTCTTGTGTAAAGAAACAATACATTATATTGAGACCCCGTCCGGGGCAAATTGTAAGTTCGAGGGGGTGATCACCCCTCTTCTATCCTACCCAATCAAGGTAAACTATAGAAAGCGGATCGCTTAGACTCAAAAAATACATATTATAGGGAGTAAATATATATGGAATCAAATAAAGAGAAATTGGTTGGTCTGAATGGAATTCGGGAAGCTGCCTTTGGTCTATATCCTAATGCGTCAAAAATTACTATTACAATTGATGGAGAAAAAATCAAAGTTGCTCCAATTGAAGATTATGAGATCCCAGTTGGACTAGATATTGAGGAGTGAATGAATGACTCCTTTAAAACCTTTGCACAACGAGACATACGAAGAATATCTCATTCGTATTGGTTCTAATAAGGACACACTAGAGCTATCTTGGACTAAAATTGCTACTCTTATGAATGAATATCTTAATGAAGATTTCACAGAGTCTAAATACCGTAAAGAGTTTCATTTACTTACTCGTGGTATCTCCATTGGCGTAAACAAGTCATCAACTGATGAATACAGACGCGAAATTGAAGATAAAACTATTGAATTACAAAAGCAAAAATATCAATTTCAAGATCAAAAGCGCGAATTCAATAATAAAATTAAGATGATTGCTAAGTTTGAGCATCTGAAAGAAGAAATTTCGTCAAGCATAAAGCAACTTGAGAAAGTTAAGCCTCTCCCCTACTCTCCTGTCATGGAAAGTTCCTCTTATATACGCGCAAATGTGCTTTTTTCAGACTTTCATTATGGACAAGAATCAGATAACTCTTTAAACAAATATAATCCACATGTGTTTGATAAGCGGTTTAACTATCTTGTATCTAAGACGATTTATTATTGTCAGAAACATAATGTTAATGAGTTAACAATAGCTTCTATTGGAGATCAAATCGCAGGGTTTATCCATCTAACTTCAAGAATTGAACAGAGTGAAGACGTCATCTCTCAAACTCAATACATATCAGAGAGGTTGTCTGAATCTGTTGCAGAGATAGCAAAGTATGTACCGAAAGTAAGAGTCATAAATCTAATCGGTAATCACAGCCGTACCTTTCAAAGTAAAAATGAAGCAATATTAAAAGAGAATTTTGAAAATATTATTCCTTGGTACATGGAAACTCGACTAAGAGAATTCGATAATATTGAACTATTAAAAGGTGAAGATGGCTATTTTATCGACGAATCATTTGAAAAGCCCCACATATATGTACATGGTGATCTAGATCATGTCTCAAGTGCTGCTCGACAATTACCTCAATTCCTCGGAGTGATCCCTCAATATCTCTTTCAAGGCCACATTCATCACGACACAGTAAAAGATTTTGGTAGGACAACTGTAATTTCTAATGGCAGTCTTTGCGGCGCGGACTCTTACGCAATCAGTAAACGTATGTATGCGGACGCAATGCAAAAAATGCACATCTTTAATGAAGATGGACGAATTGAATACAAGATAGATATCAACTTACAAGATATAAAATAAAACACATACATATTATTGGAGGAAAAAATGTACGCATACTTAGATAAATATCAAATTTTGCATGTAGTTAATGAGAAAGAGCTAGCAGAAGAGTACGCTCTAAACAAGAAAATTGTTGAAGTAGATATTGAAGAAGAACACGGATACCCAGTGATCAATAAACAATCCGTAGTATATTATGCCGAAGATGGAGCAGCATTTATTTATGGTAATCGAACTGACAAAAGAGCAAAACAAATTGTCACTCCTGATGAAATCACAAAGATTGTGAATAAATTGAAGTAACCTAGAGTCTGAGGAATACATAAATCAAATGCCTGAGTCCTATCAGGCTTTTTATTATTTGTTTCTCATGGGGAGACTTCCGTCTTTAAACAGGCTGCTCCCTCCTACCCCATGCTTTTTCACAATCAAATGGGAATTTTATTATGTTTGTTCTATGCAAAGAAGGTGAAGTATTGGCTGATAGTAAGAAGATGTGTATTTCTTGCGAGAAAGAATTGGCTCTTTCGCATTTTTATAAGTCCTACAATAAATTCGATAGCGATGGTCGGCTGAGTGTTTGTAAAAATTGTTTAAAGAACTCGATTAACTATGATGATTTAAACACCGCAAAAGATATACTTATGCAAATCAACAGACCATTTATACATAGCTTATGGATTTCTTCTGAGGAAGAAGCGAAGCTAAAAAATCATGATCTTTTTGGCATATATATGAAAACACTAGGATTACCCAAGTATAGAGAGCTAACTTGGAAAGATAGTGACCAAACAGTTTCAAATGTAGAACTAAAAACTAAGAACAACGAAGAAAGCAATGATAATGAACTAAATAATTTTGAAGTAGAAATGCAAGACAACAACAGAAAAGATGTAATAAAAATGGTTGGATATGACCCGTTCGAGTTTGAAAATGAACAGGATAAACGACATTTATACAATAAACTTGTTGACTTCTTAGATGAAAGTACACTTGAAGATGGTTTTAAGCTCCCCACTGTTATTGAAATAGTAAAAACATTTAATCAATTAGATAAGATAAATAACACGATATCATCTATGACATCTGATGTAAAAATGTTAACCGATAATGCTGGGATCATTAAATCATTAATAGATGCCAAAGATAAGATGTATAAATCTGTTTTGGCACTTGCTAAAGACAATGGTATTTCTGTTAATCACAATAATAACAAAAGCAAGGGCGCTGGAACATTGACTGGAATCATAAAACAGCTACAAGAAAAAGGATTTGAAGAGTCAGATGTGAATATTTTCGATATTGAAACTAGCGAAGGCATGAGACAGGTAGCTAATATTAGCAATGAGAGTATTTTCAAACAATTACAATTTGATGAAAATGATTACACTGCAATGATAATGGAACAAAGAGAACTTATAAGTGAATTAGAAAGTAAAACTTTTAAATTAGAAGAAGATAACAGAATAATGAGAAAGCAATTATTAAGTTATTCCAACCAAGGTGTTCCTCAATGAACGACCATAATATGTCTCAAAGAAAAATCGAAGGGTTTATAAAACTTGCAAAAGTTATTCAATGGGGCCGCAAATATCCAGTAAGATTTGTAGAAAGATTTCTAGGTTTAGAGTTACTAGACTATCAAAAGTATGTATTTATGGAAAGCTGGTCAACCCCTTTCGTTCTATGGTGTATGGGGAGAAATAGCGGTAAGACTACTCTTGGCTCTCCATTTATAATGGCTAAATCTGCACTAATTCCAAATTTCGAAGCTTACATTTTGGCTGGCGTGGGATCGCAATCACAAGAAATGTTTATGAAAATAGAAAAAATAGCAAAAAGAGAGATCGCTTCTTTTACGGGCCTGACAGATATTTTTTACAATGAAACAGTGAAAAGTGCAGCCAACTCGGATGGATTTACTCATAATCCCGCTTCTTTTTCGTATAAACTTTATAATGGCAGTGTAGTTCGTTCTTTGAATGGATCATTTGACAATAACAGAAGTAAGCGTAGTAATTTAAATTTTTATGATGAAAGTGGTTTTGCGCCCGATGAGTTATTTACCACTTCTGAACCGTTTACAACGCAGAATAGTGACTTTAGGTTGGGTGGAGAAACGGACGTCACATTGTTACCCAAGCAATTCCCAAATCAGCTCATATATGCCTCCTCTGCTTCATCTACTGACACATATTTTTATAGAAAGTATCGTGATTTTTCAAAGAAAATGATATTAGGCGATAGACGATATTTTGTTGCTGACATTAGCAGTGATGTGGTTATAAGCGCAACCTATAACGGAAAACTGTATCCCGTATCATTACTCTCGCAAGAAAAAGTTGACACAGCTATGCGAGAAAACAAGGAAAAAGCTTTACGTGAGTACAAAAACATTTTTACAACTGAGGGTTCTGACCAACAGATTATTAAAAGAGCTACAATTATAAGAAATTCCGAAGTTAGAGTTCCTGTATTAGCAAATGACGGAAATAGGAAATTCGTCTTGGCAGTAGATCCTGCTAGACAACATGACAATTCTATTTGTACTCCTGCTGAATTTTATTACGATGACAATCAAGGTTGGAAAATGAATATATCGAATTCGGTAAGCTTTGTAGATATAGCAAAAAAGAAAAAAACACCCATGAAAACACCAGATCAAATAAATCACTTCAAACAAATGTTACTTGATTATAATGGATCTAGATCTGCCGACTATGAGAATATTCTTCAAGTATTGATAGATTCTGGTGCTGGGGGTGCTGGTGTATCTGCTTGGGCTGATGGCTTGCTCGAAGAGTGGTCGGATGTGCGAGGCATTAAACATAAAGGACTTATCGACCCTACTCACGATGAATATAGTATTCACGCTCATCAATACCCCACTGCCAGTAACAAGCTCAAACTTGTTTCCCCTCAGAAGTACAAAAAAGATATGTTTGATGCATTGATTGAAATGATGAGTTTGGATTTAATATCATTCACAGAAACTTATGATAATAAAGGATTTATCACTCTATTGGGCGATGATGGAGAAAATACTCAATATAAATTATCGTCTGATGAAGAGATGGCGTTAGTTAATATAGACATTGCAAAGGAAGAACTTGTTAGCATCTATTCTTTTAAAAGTACAAACGGTAGCATAAGATATGATCTTCCCCCCGATAAGCAAAGTAAAATCGGGGATGACCGCGCCTATACAATTGCTATGCTTGCTTGGTATTTAAGAAATCTAAGAAGAGAAAGTATTGTTAACAAGGAAAAACCAAAAGTCAACTGGTCGAATGCCCCCTCTTTTATTTCCTCAATTGACTTCTAAACGAAACGAGGTGAATAAATGAATCTTGAAAAAGAGGAAGAAGATTTTAAGGTTGTTTTTGCTTCAAAGAAAGATGAAGACACCATTATTGTAACTTCACAAAAACAAGGCCACTTATGGCTAGAACAAGCAATGTATCAATTTGATAATAATTTTAATCAATACTCCTCTTATCTTAATGAATCTTCAATGTCGAGAACTGTTTTTACCACTGAAGAGCTAGACCTGTTGGCTGATAACGCTCAAAACGACATAGATAAGATAAATAAGATTAATTCCATTGTAAGATATTTCATTAATAAGGACGATTTGATTGGGAAAGTATATGAAACTATCGAAAGTAATGTTAATACTGAATATAGGCTATCTTTCCCCGAAGTAGATACAAATAAAAGTCAAGACATTTCAGATGAGTCTAGAGAGTTAATTAATAATTTTAACAAACAAATCAATCTCAAACAACTCATGCGCAAAGTTATTCCTATGTCTTTTTCAGAAGGTAATTATCCCATGTATCTCAGAAAAAAAGGAGACTCTTATATTGTTGACTACTATCCTTTAGGTGTAATAGAAGTGAGCGACTACGAGATCGATGGAGAGCCTTACTTATTGATTAATGTAAATGAACTCAAAACAAGATTAAAAAAAACAAACAAAAAAGGAAAAAATTTATTTTTCGATACAATAGATGAAGAGATTAAAAATAACTATCCTTCTGAAATATATGAGGCATATACAAAAAAGAAACCTTATGCAAAGTTGAATATTAAAAATAGTGGTATTGTTAGACTAAACAATCTAAATAGAAAATATGGTCTTACCTCTATATTTCGCGCCTTGAGACCTTCTTTAATGCTGGAGACATTTGAAAGAACTGATCGAATCAATGCTAAAGCTAAAGCTAAAAAGATCATATTCCAAAAATTACATAAAGAAATATTAGGCGAAAAGTTTGACAAACAAGCATTCGAAGAAATGGCATATGCACATACAAATTTAATGAATGCTTGGAAAAACGAAACCGTTGTATACACTGGTGCGGCGTTTGTTGAAGATGTAAAATACGTTGAACCAAAAACTGAAAATGTGAACATAGAGAATGTAAATTATCAAAGACAAAAACAAATGACTGCTTTGGGAATTAGCTTTCTTAACTTAGTGTCGGGACAATCTTTTACGGCATCTAATATTTCTGTGAACGAACTAATGAAGACCATAAACAAAATATCTGAACAATTAGAAGACATATTGGAGAAATGGTATAAAGTCGTTCTCGAAAATAATGGTATTCCTCTTGAATACTGCCCTTCTATCAAAATCATTGGTTCTGAGGAATTAGATAAAGAGTTAAAACTTAAATTGTCTGAACTTTTATACAGCAAATTAAATGCCAGTTATTCAACAGTTTATGGGCTTCTTGGAATAGATGTCGAAGACGAAAAGCAAAAACGACTAAAAGAAAATGAACAGAAGTATGACGATATATTTACTCCTAGGCTTACAGCATATACAAATTCCGGTGATTCTGCTGGTGGTAGACCAGTGGATAATAACAATCCCGATAAACAACTACAAGATCAAGATAGAAGGAATAAAGAATGAAATTAAATATTGTTTGCCCTTGCTGTAATGAAGAAATTGAAGTTGTTTTGAATAACACACGACACACTAAGAGTGATAGCCTCTCTCCTCCTGTTGAACAATTACTTAAAGAATTTGGTATAGAATTTGGTTAAGGAGGTGATAAGAAATAATGGAAACGATTAAATTTACAAGTAATTTTAAAGTACATGTTAGCGACACGGTAGATAGCGACACATTGGATGCAAAATTTATTATTTGTGATTTTGATCCAAATAGAAATGATGTTGCACTAACTAGAGATACCATAGAGTCTTGGCTCACCACCCTCATCACCAAACCAGTAGTCGGGAAAATTATAGCTACACAAAATGGAAATGATTTTTCGGGTCATAATGTAAAGATTGTAGAGAAAAAAGATGAAAATGGAAACACGTATCAGGAAATCGAGTTTGACACTTCTGCTTTTGGGAGTTTCTACAGTGCTAGTATTGAAGAAATTGATGGAAAAGAACATATCGTTGCAAACGCAAAAATATGGAAAAGATTTTCTCAGGCATATGACGTCATTTCTAGAAGAATGTCCTCTGAAGAGGGTATAAAAACGTCATGGGAAGTACAAGTGATTGAAAGTCACTATGAAGATTTAAATGGTAAACAAATTAAATACATTGATAATGGAGTATTTATAGGACATGCACTTTTAGGTGAGACCGTTGCTCCTGCATATCCTTCAAGTGGTCTAATTAATATCGCCTCAAAAGTCAACACCGATATTGAGAATGAGTTAGTCAATGCTTTAATTACTGATATAGCTTTTTCAACAAAGGAGGAAGAAGAATTGAAAAAAACACAAGTAGCCTCTTTAACTACTAGAGATCTACACCAAAAAGTTTACGAGGCGCTAAATCCTAAAGGATGGAATAGTAATCCGTATTATTCTATTTGGGAGATTTATCCTGAAGAACATAAAATTCTAGCATATGATATCGACAGAGATTCAGAGGATGATTATCTAGTAGTCACCTATACCGTCAGCGAAGACGTAGTTTCTGTTGGGGAAAAGACTGAGACGAAACTAAGCAAGTTAATTTCTGAAAAAACAAATGTGAATATTAGCGTTAATCTTGACGATACTGCTAAATTGCTT
This sequence comes from Paenibacillus sp. T2-29, assembly GCF_052921365.1. Taxonomy (NCBI): domain Bacteria; kingdom Bacillati; phylum Bacillota; class Bacilli; order Caryophanales; family Paenibacillaceae; genus Paenibacillus; species Paenibacillus sp. T2-29. The sequence goes on from NZ_JBREVE010000001.1 coordinate 136,240, forward strand.
AGTGAAAAAGAGCTGACTAATAAAAACCTTGCCTCTGAAAATGAAAAGCTGACCTCTGAACTAGATGTTAAAACCAGTGCTTTAGTTGAAGCAAGCGACAAGATTGTTAAGCTAGAAACGGAAATCAGTGAATTAGCACCGTTTAAACAGCAAATTGAAGAAGCTGAAAAAGCACAAAAAGAAGCTGAAATGGCTCAAAAAAAAGAAGATTTAAAGGTTTTGGCTACTGCTGGTGATTTTATTACTAAAGAGGAAATCGAAACCTCAGAAGAGATTTCAAAGCTAATTAATGAATTAGATGAAAAGGGAATCAAAGCAATTATCGCAGAAAGGTTTATTCAAAAACTGGCTCAAGGCAACGAAAACTCAGAAAAAAAAGATACAGAAATCGAAGTTTCAGCAACCAAGAAAAATATTAATACTGATGAAAATATTTATGAGTCAGCTCAAATCATGTCTCATTTTTTACACAATAAATAAATCATAACTACTGGAGGAATAAATTAAATGCTTAGACATTTGCAAACACACATTAATAAAGTAGCTGACGCTACATTCCAAGCAGCCACACCAACAGTTCGTGGTCGTCTAGTTCAAAAGGATTTTAATACAAAAACAGTTATTGCTCCAACTTCTCAAGTTGGCTTGTATTTTGTAAATAAAGATAATTATCCAACAGGTTTGATGAGTCTAGAGGGTGAAATTTCTGACTACGACACTCGACTTGAGAATATAAAGGCTGGTGAACGAGTTGTACTTGAAAAACCCATGAGTGGAGAAGTTTACGGTATAACAGAATATCTACCCACAGGACTTGTAGTAGGAGATTACTTAGCCGCCGAAACAACTGGTGTAGATGCAGGAAAACTAAAGAAGAGTACCGATCCTACTGGTTTTAGATTTGCAGGTACAGTAGTTGACAATGGTTACACTCTAGCTTCAGTAGAAGTACTTTAATAATAATATACATATAAGGAGCAAATAAATGCTACATACAGAAATCGCAAGTTTGATGAACGAAAAAGGAAAAATGTTCGAATGGGCTTCCAAGATTGAATATAAGAAACAACTAGATACTGAAGAAAAAGAAATTTCTACGGTTGTTGATGCATGGGCCAAACAAATTGGTGAAAAAGGCTCCGATCCTAATATGGAAATTTCTAATTTTGTGGTCAAAGTAGTTGCGCCAGAAGTTTACGATGTTCCAGATGAATTGCTTGATTCTATGTTTGATCGCGGTTCTATCGGAGAATTTGATGATTATCAAATCAATGAAGACCCAAAAAATACTTTGATTGCTTATGATTCTACAAAGGGCGGTAATGTAAATAAATCATACATTGATGTAACTAAAGTAGCTCCTGTTTGGAAACACAAACAAGTTGAAACAGAAATTACATATGCCGACTTGCGCCGTAACGGTGTAAAAACCGTTGCCAACTTAACAGTCTTTGCTGAAGAGGCTCTTAAAAATAAAATGTTTTTCGATATCTTTTCTCAGATTGACGCAGCCATTGGCGGCGGTGAGCAACTAATTAATGCTGGTGGTGCTACCCTTACACCTGCCGCACTGGATGCACTTGCTTTGTATCTAATTGATAGAGGAGAGAATCCAATGACAGTTTCATTGTCTAAATACTCTCAACAAATCGCTAAAATGTCTGGTCAAGTCACATTTATGTCTGAACAAATGAAAAATGATTTCAATCGATATGGACTTGTAAATTTCTATAACGGTCTTCGTATTGGACATATCTCTGGCGCAAAACGTACTGGTGATAACATGCAGTTGCTTCCTGACAAACGTGTATTCGGTATCGCTGGTAAAATCGGTACACTGGATATGCGTGGACAGTTACGTGTTCTTGAAACATTTGATAATAATCGTGAAAAGGTTGATCTTAAGATCACTGGCTTTGAATTTGGTACTGCTATCAACAAAATTGATAAAATCGCCAAAATTGTTCTTACCTAATAATTGAAAATATAATAAGGGGATGTTCATTCATCCCCTTTTTTAAGGGAGTGTATTACTATAACTATTACAGACAGCACAATCATCAACGTATTAAATTATTCTGACAGTGTCATCACTGTTCCTTCTCACATAAAGCCTGATGGTTATACATTTGAACCAGCGAACGAAGAATATCCATTTGCCCAACAATTATCCTTTGCTGAAATTAGAGGCATAAACAGTCAATCAAATATTTTTAGGGAAGGTTTTTTATGGTTTGACAATGAATTGTCCGATGAGATCTATGAAAAACTATCGATTAGAGATTATAAAGATATTCTTACCAATCAAGATATTAAGAATATTATCTTGCGCCCCACCAAAGAAGGACTAACTAAACTAATTAAGATACAATCGGCATCACTTTTTGAGCGTGTGAGAGGCTTGGTAATTCAGCTTGAGAATACAAATTTTTACGATATCAGTACGAGAGTAAAAAGTTTAATCGAAGAAAGATATAAGGAACTGTATTCGGGCAAACGAATTTCTGAAATAAGTATTATATCTTCTTATGGCGAAAATCCAGTGGATAAACAAATCAACAATCCTTCAGTTGACGACAATAAGGTTTCGCAATTGGAAAAAGAAATTGCGGAATTAAAAGCTTTACTCTTGAGTCAAGCCAGTCAACAGGAAGAACAGAGTGAACCAGACAAACATGACACAGAGGCAAACAAAGAGTCAGTTGTAACAAAAAGACCCATGAATAAAAAAGTATAGTGGGTGATTAAATGCCAACCCCCTTCTCATCTCTACAAACAGCATTCTTTAATAAAATCGAAAAAGACTTGGACTTTTTTACATATAATAACGTCACCGAAGAAGAGGCAATGGAAATTGCACTTAGCAGATCACGCGAGTACCTAAAGGAATCGTTAGCGAAACTTAAGTTTTCATGTAGTTCCGATATTAGTTTTGACTATGATGACAAAGAGAGTCTGCTTGTTGACGATTTAACCCCAACAGAAATTGATCTTGTTGCCAATATAATGAGAGAGAAATATTATGAAAAAGATATGTCTTTATTAAAGGCTTTTCAAGTTAGATTCTCAACAAAAGATTTGCAAGTATTTAGTCCTGCTAATGAGAGGAAAACGTTCATGGATATGTATTATGGAATTATTGAAGAGAATAATAAAATGATATCACAATATGCATCTCGTGACAGAATGACAGGCAAACTTAAAACAATTGACTTTTCAAAGTATGTGAATGAATGAGTATCAATTATTATAAAAAAATCAATAATGCCTACAATACAAAAAGCGCTAGAGACATCGACATTTATAATGTTAAAAAAGCCATAAACATTCAATTTGAAAAGAACCCATCTGTTTTTGATGTAGTGATTAACAACAATAAAAGAAGTGTAGTCATAACATCATCAACCAAAGATAAAACAAAAACGATTATCTCGAAACCAGACGAGCCACTTGCTAATGGCGATATTGTAAAATGGAGAAACAAAAATTGGATTATAACTGATTGTGACCCCAATGATGATATTTACAGTAAGGGTATGTTGTTAAAATGTGTATCATATCTTAGGTGGTTAGATAACAGTGGTGAGATTGTTGAACTTCCGTTTGCCCTAACCAATGACAATATCACAAACTTTGGTGTTGACGATGGAAAAATCATTGAATTGCCAAATGAAAGAAGAAGTATTGTTATTTCCGCAAATGAGAAAACGGATGCGCTTAACAAAAAGAAAAGATTCATCTTTGATGGTAGGGCTTGGTCTATTACTGCTATAAACAAACTAGATACAGGTCTTAACTTTCTTACATTAAAAGAAGATCTAATAAACAATGCTACTGATAATTTAGAACTTGAGATTGCCGATTATATGGGCAATATTGCTGACTACCAACTGAGGATTTTGAATGTTAAGGACGTTGTGGCTATAGAAGAAAATCAGACTCTTCAGTTGAACATTGAACTAACCAATAATTCAAAGGTAATAGAAATTGATAATCAAATTACATATTCTGTCACTGATGAAACTATTATATCAGTCTCTCCAATGGGTTTAGTAACTCCTTTGAAAAAAGGAACAAGTAAAATAACCATTTCATTCAGAAATATCTCGCAAACCATTCAAGTAAACGTTACGTCCTCTACTACAAATAATTATACTGCCCACATTACAGGCGACGACTTCATTAAATACAATATGACCAAATCCTTTGCTTGCTCGTTTAAGGATAATGGAATTGATCGACAAGAAAAGGCTCATTTTTGGTTGACCGAGGCTGACGGTTTAACACCTGCTGCTTTAGCCAGTATAACTGAACGAGATGGACAAATCTGTAAAATTAAAGCTAACAATAAGAAAGGGAGAGTTATTTTACATGTCGAAAACTCTACCAGATTAGCTTATACAACAAAAGAAATTGAAATCAAATCATTACTATAAGGAGTGTATCCATGCAAGCCATCATCCGTTTTGGAGAACTTAAACTTGAGCAGTTTTTTCAAGGGGCTACAAATAATTGGCTCATCTTCTCCCCCCTTCCCTACTCTATTCAGCACTCATCTGGGATTGATAATTCTGTAATTATTAGCGCAACACCCACAATTGAAATCATTGATGCTGATCTAGACGTAGCTATTAATCCGCAGTATAAATATGCTTATTCAATTGCTACAGATAATAAACTTAAATTAGCATTTTCTAAGGAAACACATGTTGATAAAGGGTCAGCACTTGAAGCACTAAAATGCATTGCTCTTACATATGAACTTGGCGATCTACAACCTAACGGTAATTACTACAAGGTCAAAGTTCGGAATAGTCTTGGGGAGGAAATTCACCGAACTACTCCACTTACTTTAGATCAGGTAGATAAAGTCGTTGCTACATTTGATGATACAAGGGATATGAACACTAGTGGTTTTCTGGAATATGTACTGACCAGAGATTTTATTGTGAACTAACGTGTCTCGATTTAGAGAATTAGGATCTCTTAGAACAAAGGTCTTAGAAAAGCTAATTAGCTCACAAGTTTTATGTAAGGCTTTACAGTACGATAATAGCAACTATTTAAATCGAGAGACAATAGATGATCCATCTTCTCTATTGTTCAATAAAATATACCCATACAACCATGTTCCTGAGTTATCTAGTGACGCTTCCTCGTATGTTACTTTTTCCTTTAAAGAATACAGACCGACAGATAATTTGAAATTCAAGTCTGCCCTGCTACACTTTCAAGTTCTGGTGCATAAAGATTTAATAAGAACCGATTATGAAAATCTGAGATACGACGATATTATTGCTGCCATTGATGAACTATTTAACGATGAACGAAGCTTAGGAATTGGAAAATTAGAGTTCTACCGTATGGATGAGATGTTCGTAAATACAAATTATGTGGGTTACTACTTACAATACAAGTTATATGAATTTAAGTAGGTGGTCATTTGGATGAATTAGATATCCATTTTAAGTTGCTTGGCGGTAGACCAATTTACATCGAGCAAGCTGGCTACCTAACAATCCCCTCTCTAGAAAAAATCGTTGATATAAACATGTCTCTGTACAACTCATTCTTGGCATCTATTCTTATTGAGAAAAGTATGATAAAAAGCGACTTAGACAATAATGTTACGAATTTTGATATCTTTTATGCAAACTGCTATCACAATGAAGAGTTTAAGGCTAATGCATTTGCAGCAATATACTTGTTTTTCAGTGAGAGTCCAACCCTAAAAGAATCGGATGATAGTGTTTATATTGAGATTGGTAAGGGACAAATAAATCATAGTAATTTTAATCTAATCCAAAAGATTATACGACTTGGCAACAATGTAGAGATACAGAATGAGCCTGAATTTAAACCTGCCAACTCACGGGCTAAGAAGATGATAGAGATGATTTTAAAGAATCGAGCCAAACAACCAAAAGTAAAAGAAAAAATTGACTTACATAGTATAGTTGCAGGTTTAGCTTGGAAGGACAACGGGTTAAGCCTTTTTGATTTGTACAAAATGAATATTTATCAAATCTACAACGGTCTGTATGTCAGTAACAATATCGATAACTATCACCACACAATAACAGCTTTATATGCTGGAACAATTGATGGAAAGAGTATAAAGATGGCTGACATACATTGGGCAAACAAATTAAAATAAGAAAGATGTGTGATCATATTGACACCTAATACTTGGGCAATCCGTGAGGTTGCACTTGCTACGTTTTATGATAAGAAAACTGGTAAAGCAAAAATTCAACTTCAAAATCTTAAAACATCGGGAATTGAGAACACTGCAACCACTGTATATGCAATGGGTGGTCGTGGTAATAACCGTATTGTTGGTTTTTCTGGAGATCGTGGCGGTAAGGTATCGTTGCAAGATGCTATTTTTACAAATGAAGTTATTGCAATGATGACTGGTAATGATATTAAGAGTGGACAAGTTCCTATCAAATATCGCGATATTATTAAAGTAATTGACGATAAGGCAACATTGAAATACACTCCTGCAACTCCTGTTAATGGACTAAATAGTGTTTACACGCTCTCTGAGGATCAAGTTCATCTTGAAGAAATTACATTTGCGACTGGCACTCTTGGAGATAAGCAATACAAGATTGAAGGTAAAGAATTAACATTTAAAACAGGTGAGTTTACTAATGGCACAGAATTGGTTGCTTATTATACGACTCAAACAGGTGCTTCAGCAAAACAAATAACAGTTAGCTCTGATAAGTTCGCTGGTACATATGAATTGATTCTAGATTGCTTGATCCGTGATACGGTCACTAAACAAGATTTTGCAGCACAAATTCAAATTTTCGATGCTAAGATGGAAGATAATTGGAACCTTACTATGGCTGCCGAAGGAGACCCTTCTGTATTTGACATTCCAATTGAGATTTTGAAACCAGTAAATCGTAAAGAGACCTATATCATGACAATCTATGATGAAGATGAGCTTGTATAGTTAGACTATAACTGAAAAGTGGTTGGGTATTTATTATCCAACCACAAATTTTAGGAAGTGAAAAATATAAATACACCAACAGTTACAATAGCCGCACCAATCAGAAATAGAGCTTGGATACTTCCTCTATATCTTGAATGCATCAAAAATATTGAATATCCAAAAAATAGAACTGAATTATTATTTGTTTTAAATGATTCTCAAGATGAATCATTAAATTTATTGACAGAATTCAAGAAGAATCATCTCGAATATAAAAATATACGAATTGAAAAATATAGCCGCAATGTTCCAGAAGACAAACGAGATTTGAACACTAGAAACAATTACATATATACTCACTTGAGTAAATTACGGAATTATATCACGTCAAAAGTTAAAACTGATTATCTGATGTTTATTGACACAGATATCCTTGTGCAGCCTGATATTATTAATAATCTACTCAAGCATAACAAGGATATTGTATCGGGGTTGATATGGAATGGATATATTTCTACTTCTGATAAGCCATACACCTATCCAAATATTATGAGAATCAATAGTAATGGGTTTTATGAACACATTGCAAACAATTACGTCAAAAACGCTCCCTTCCTCTCCTCCCCCATTCTTATGGAGGTTGATTTAACGGGTGCAGTTATAATGCTAAGTCGTAAAGTCTATAAATCAGTAAAATACGGATTTCATCCGCAAGGCGAGGATGCATACTTTTGTAAAATGGCTCAGGACAAAGGGTTTGAGCTTTTTTGTGATTTAAGTGTGTTTTCGAATCATATAATGAGTCCAGAATATTTAAGGGAGTTCTTAAATGAAACAAAAAACGATTGTTTATGCTAATACAATTGATTACGACCAGCCATTGCAGCAACGACCACACCATTTAATGAAGTATTTCTCTGAGAATGGCTATATGGTCTATTGGGTTAACTACACACAGCGAACCGATAAAGTGCGTGATCGCATCTCTGACACACTTGAGGTTTATCATAATTGGGAAGTTTTTTTAAAAAGACACCCTAAAGTTGATATTTACTTTTCATCTTGGGCTATGCGACATACAGATTTAGAAAGTATTAAAGCCGACTTGGTTGTTTATGATTCACTGGACAATTTCCCAGAAAATGAACATGAGGAAGACAACATGATAAGTAAGGCAGATATCTTATTGGCTGCCTCCAAACCTCTGCTAGAACTAAGAAGTAAACAACATAAAAATGTACACTTGGTTCGAAATGCCTGTTTTAAAGAATTAGGAGATCTCGACTATCCTATTCCTGAAGACTTGATTCCATACACTAAAAAGAATAAGCCTATTGTATTGTTTTCAGGTGCGCTCACATCCAATTGGTGTGATCTATTACTTACGGAGAAAGTTGCGAAGAAATATCAAGTTTTTGTTGTTGGACTTCCTTGGGGTATTAAAGAAATGCCTAAAGGGGTACATTATTTGGGTTCAAAGGGATACCAAGAACTTCAAGCCTATTATTGTCACGCTGATGTTACCCTTCTCCCCTTCCAACGCTGTCAAATCAGTGACTTCAGCAATCCTTTAAAAGTTTATGAGTCACTTGCTCATGGTACTCCAGTAGTAGCAACCGATATTCCTGAAATGGATGATTATAAAGATGTAGTATTTGTAAGCAGAAACCATAAAGAATTCATTAAAAATATTCAAAAAGCAATTAAAGTATCTAAGTGTAACGAATACAAAAATAAAGCTAAAAAAATGGCCAAAAACAATTCATGGGATGATAGATTTGAAATTATTAACAGCGCTATTAAGGAATTTTTCAAAGGAGAAAAGGATGAAAAAGGTAGCACTTTTAACAACGCAATTCTTTGATTTAACTGGAACATATACTCAAATGGGTGGCGGTGAAAGGTATTTAATTGATCTTGTACGTCTATTAAGAAAAAAGAATTATATTGTAGACGTTTTCCAAGCATCTACTACTCCTTGGGTAAAGAACTTCAAGGATGTAAAGATAACAGGTATTCCCTGCCCCATTGGTGACAAAGAATCTTTTCCAGATCTAACAATTGAGTTTCATAAACGGACAGAAAATTATGATTACACTATCTATTTTGTAGCTACTCTAGCTTTTCCCGAAGCACGAAAGAACTCTATTGCTATTTCACATGGTATTTGGTGGGATAATGAAATTCAAGACTGGTATCACGCTAAAGGATACAACGAATACATTAGAGACTGCTACCGCCGTGTAGGAAAAATTGTTTCTGTAGATACAAACACTATTGGTTGGACTAAAGCTTTATATCCAAAGCTATATGATAAATTTGAATACATACCGAACTATGTCAATACCGACATCTTTAAACCTAGAGAGAAAAAAGGAAAAGGTAAGTTTACAGTGCTTATTCCTCGTAGACTTCATGAATTAAGAGGATATTTATTGGCGGCTGAAGCATCTAAGAAACTTCTCCCCAAGTACGAAGATATGGAATTTTACTTTGTAGGCAGAGGAACAATTGAAGGCGAACAACAATTTAAGCGGTGGGTAAATACTCAAGATCGAGTTCGATGGGAACATTTTGATATGAATAAAATGTATCGTGCTTACGAACAAGCAGATGTAGTATTAATCCCCACTCTCGGTGCAGAAGGTACAAGTTTGAGCTGCATTGAAGCACAGGCATTTGGAAAACCAGTTATAGCTAGTTGTGTAGGTGGACTAAGTGATCTAATTATTGATGGATATAATGGATTGCTGATTAAGCCCACCGTAGATAATCTATGTAGTTCAATTGAATATTTATATCACAATAGAGATAAAGCCGAAACATTTGGTAAGAATGCACGAGAAGTTTCAATGGCGTTTGATAGTAAAAGATGGGAAGAAAAATGGTCTAAAGTACTGGATGAAACATTTCCGCAATAAAGGAGAGTGTAATAATTGGCTAAAAAGTTAACTGCGTCTGAACTTGGCAAACTAAAATCAAGTCTAAATAAAAAGAAAAATGAGTACATCAAAACCATTGATGGAGAAGAATACGAAGTTGCTGTAAGCGTTGAATTTCGCGACTCTCTAATCGAAAACGTTGCTATGTCTTATATTGGATACATTCAAGAGCTACGTGAAACATCAAAAAATGATCAACTGGACAATGAATTGATTAAGGGTACATTGAAACTAGTTCCTGTTTTAGCATTTAGAGAGTTTACCAATATTCCTGTTCCAAAAAAAGCGACACTGAAAGAAATCATTGGTCTATCTGAATTGCTTGCAGATAAAGGTATCACAGAGGCACTTTTGAGTAAGTTTCCTGAAGGCGAATATCAGAAGATTGTAGATAAGATTAAGCAAGCCGCGAAAAGTGCAAAGGCAACCGTAGGAGAAATTATGTTAGCCAATGCTTTAAATCAGGATGGTGATAAAAGTGGACTTCACGAATCTTACGGATCTGATGAATCATCTGAATGAACAGGTTGTTGAGTCACTAGAGGCTGATGTAGGCAAAACAGTTCGAGAAACAATGAAAGAGAAGATCAAAGAAGAAGTGTATGCAGTTTACCCTCACCCTTCTGTCTATCAGCGCCAAAAAGAGCACGGTGGATTGATTGATGACGAAAATATTGAAGTAAAAATGATTGGCAAGGATACTGTTTCTATTGAAAGTGTCCGAATGGATGATGGTAGAAATGTAAGTGAAATTGTTGAGACAGGCGAAGGATATCAATATTCGTTCCCCTACGCTGGACGACCATTTACTGAAGCAACTAGAGAAGAATTAGAGAATAATGGTGCTATCGAAGCTACTATGTATAAAGGATTACGCAAACGAGGATTAGATGTGCAGAAATAAAGTAAAAGAGCTATTTTATAAAAACATAGGGAGTGTGTTTATATGACTGCAAAATACCGTGATGAGTTCACTTAAATACTCATTAATAATACATAAGGATTTGATGTGAATGAGCAAAAAAGAAGTAAAAAAGAATACTTTGCGCGAACCAGCCAAAAAGCAAGCTGAAGTCACTGATGAAATGTGGCAACAAGTAAATGAAGATTATAGATTCAACTCAGAAGAATTTGTCTCTGTACAAGACCTTTCTCCGCAGTCACGTAAGCAGTATACAAGTGTAATTAGGCAGTTTGGTTGGTACATGGTTAACTCTATGAATAACAAACCATTCTACAAAATTACAAAGAGAGACTTTCTTCGTTACCTAAGCTATATACGCGACAATAGAAAAATGTCCTCGTCAGCAATCAGTTTTAGAAAATCTGTCATTTCAAGTTTTTGTAATCACATCGAAAACATTATTGCAGAAGAGGATGAAAATTATAAGACCTTCAGGAATTTCACACGCGGCCTCCCTTCTATCTCTAAAAACCGAGTATATGAAAAAATAAAAGTTACAAAAGATGAATATGACATGATGATGAATGTTCTAGAAGAAGATGAGAACTGGTTGGGTATGGCTTGGCTAGCCACTGCATTTAGAGTTGGCGCAAGACGCTCTGAAATCATTCAGTTTAAGACCGAAATACTAAATTACGAAGTGCCAGTAGATAAAAATTACATAACCACTCATACAGTTCGGGGAAAAGGTAAATCAATTGATGGGAAACCTTTGCAGTACATGGTTCCACTCGATGTTATTCCTCACTTAAAAAAATGGGTTGATTCTCGCGGATATGAGAGTGAATATATTTTTAGTACCAAATACGGCAATGAGATTAAAGCTATGTCCCCAGCGTGGGCAGACGACTTTTGCTCCAACACCCTTTCCGATATCCTTGAACGCAGAGTTAACGTACATATTTTTAAGAACTCGTGTATTACCTATCTTCTTGAGTCTGGCGTTGATATCAATCTGGTGTCTAAGTTCGTAGCCCATCATAATGATATTTCCACCACGTCCATTTATGATTTACGTGATTTTGAAGATGAAAAAAATAAGATCTTTTAATTACCACACCTAGTAAAACTATCCTTTTATCACAATTACATATCTTAATTTTAAGGGAGAAGAAATGAAACTATATAAATTTGAACTTGAAAATTTTATTACCTATCTCGATACCTTAAAGACAGATAGAACTGACAGTAGACATAAAGCAAAGTTTAAGAAGCTCCTTCTAGAACACTACGATGAATTTCTGAAAGATACAAATGATATAAACATGGATTATGTCATTAAAGATTCTGACGGTAACCCTGTTGTAGAAGATGAAAAATATACGTTTGAAAATAATCATAAGCGTCTGTCGGAGATACAAAACTTACACAAAGAACAAATTGTTATTGATGAAACAAACGAGCGAAAAGCAATGCTTTTATCTATTAAAGAATCTGTAATCAATCGTGGCCCCACTGAGTTCGAAGGTATTGCTGCTGATTGGTATGACCGTTTCTGTGAAATCGTTGAACAAATCAAATATGAAGATGAACAGTAAGAAGAGATATTGAGTCTCTTCTTTTTTCTATTTTATCTAAAGTAAAAAAAGGAAGTGGCTTAAACCGTAATGGCAGATATGCGTATATTAATAAGTGCTGGCTTAAATGTTGGTAAATCAATTGGAGATGTCAATGCCTCTATTAAAGCGTTGAGTAAGCATCCTTCACTTCAGAAACTTGATTTGAAAATTAATATTGATCAAAGTTTTGTGAAGTCAATTCAGGGATTTATTGATGCTACAAAGAAACTTAATGTAGCAATGGAACAGCAAAATAGAGTTGTAAAAGAAACACAAGATGTGTATAAGAATTTAGATGGCACAGTAAAACAGGTTACTCAGCAAGTATTAAAAAACGGTGAAGTAATTGAAAAATCCAAAACGGTTCATGATGCCAACAAAAAGGCTGTAAATGATGAATCTAAATCATTACAAGATCAAATTCGTACTCTTAAACAGTTAGAAAAAGAACTTGAAGGTTATACCTTAGCGAAAACAAGAGCTAATAAAAATAAGCTTGGAGAAACAAATAGTACTACTAATACATATAAAAATGATTCTGGACAACAGATATCTGTAAAGTTAGATCAGCAAGGTAATGTTAAGAATTACAGTGAGATCAATGAAATACTGAAACAGCAACAGGCAGCTCTTAAATCGGCTGAAACTATGGACAGAGCGCATTACGATGCATTGAAGTCCAACAAGCAACGTATTGAAGCTATGGATAAGCTGCATTATCAAGCGTTGCAAAGAAATAGAGAAATCGACAGACGAAGTCAAGAGCAATCGTTGAAAGCTGCTGAATCACTGGATCGTGCTCACTATCAGGCTTTGAAGTCGAATAGTGAACGACAGATTGCACAAGAAAAGCAACACGCCTTAGCTTTACAACAAAATACCAAAAGAGATCAACAATATGCACAGTCTGTAGCAAATACTCAACAGAAGATTAATGATGCCAGAAGTAAATTTAGTGGAAATAGCAATGCAATGTCAGGGCTTAATGAATTAGAGCAAAGACTTAATGGAATAAAAAACATTGGTGATTTCAAGTCGCCATTAGGCAATTTGAATAATGATTTGAAGAGAACTGTTCAAACATTGAATGAAGCAAATAAAAGTTCCAATAGTTTCGGGAAATCATTAACAAGTGCGTTTGCCTCCTTCCCAGTTTGGATGATAACAGGTGGAATATTTGCTGGTGTTACTCAATTTTTTACACAGGGCATTTCATATGTGAATGAGTTAAATAAATCTCTGACAGAATTGTCTGTTGTATACATGGAAGGTCAACAAGAAGTTAAGAAATACGCAGACCAGTTCAGAGAACTTGGAATGCAGATGGGTGTAACTACTGACGAAGTAGCCAAAGGTGCTGTTGAGTTTGCTCGTCAAGGTCTGTCCCAAACTGAGACAATTAGTAGAATGGAATCAGCAGTCAAATATGCTAAGATTTCAAATATTAGTTTTACAGAAAGTGCAAAAATATTAACTGCTACTGTTAACAGTATGAACGTTGATATAGATCGTGCATCTGATGTATTTTCTTATCTTGGAGATGCGACCGCAAGTGGGGCCGACGAGATTGGGCAGGCCATGCAAAGGGTTGGTGGTACTGCTGGTTCAATAGGAATTGAATTTGAAAAAGTTTCATCGTGGATTGCTACTATATCTGCAAATACACGGGAAAGCTCATTTACTATTGGTAACTCGATTAAATCAATTATCGCTCGTGTTCAAAGTTTGAAAGAAAGAGGATTTGACTCTGAAGATGGCACACAGGTAAACCAAGTCTCTAAGGCATTGGCAGAAGTCGGAATACAATTGGTTGACGCTCAAGGAAACTTTAGAAACTTCGGAACAGTAATGGATGAACTAGGTGCAAAATGGAATACATTAAGTGAACGTCAAAAAGCCTATGTTTCCACAACTGTGGCGGGTTCCTACCAACAAGCAAGATTTTTAAACCTAATGGAAGACTACGGGCAATCCGTTGAACTGTATAAAGGTGCTCTTGATTCTGCTGGTATTGCTAATGAAAAGTTTAATTTAGTGCAACAAGGAACCGAAGCACATTTAAACAAAATGAAAGTAGCTATGCAGGGATTGTGGTCTGACACTTTTGATTCCGATACTCTAAGAACTATTATCGATGCTTTTACTGTGCTAATTGGTGCTGTAGCTAAAGTAACTCAAACATTCGGTGGTATGGGTACAATATTAGGAGTCGCAACACTAGCTCTCCTTACATTTAAAAGCGGCTTAAAAACAAGCATCTTAAATACATTTGGGCTAAGTTTGAAATCAGTAGCGCTTGCAACTCAATTATTCACAGGTTCGACTATTGCCGCAAGAGTTGCAGTTATCGCTTTACAAGGAGCTTTGACATTTGGCATTCCTCTAGCTATTGCCGCTATTGTGGCTGGTTTCTCTTCATTAAGCGACGCTCAAAAAGAGAACCAAGACATCATTGATAAAACCAACTCCAAATACTCTGAGCTTACTAACACTCTTAAAGACGCTCAATCATACTACGAAGCAAATCATGAAGCCGTCAGCAAAGACTCAAAAGTAAAAGACACCATGTATGAAATTCAAAACCAATTAATTGATTCCTTTGGTGCAGAAGCTGCTGGTTTGGATTTGGTAAATGGTAAATACGATGAGCAGATTAATAAGTTGAATCAACTTAAAGGTAAGAAACTAGACGATGAGATTGCCGAAAATGAAATTGTTGTAGATAATCTAAAAAACAAAAAATATAGCTCCCCTATTCTCGGTCAAAGTTTTTCTGATGCTTTAAAAGATGTTCCACTACTCGGCAGAATAGGGAATAAGAATTATCAAGTTGCCGATGGTTTTGGACAAGGCGATTTAGATGTCGAAAAATACTACGATAAACTCTTATCATTAAAAGAGCAATTACAAAAAAGAAACAAGGATATATTTGCTTCTGAAGCTCTTATACCTAAAAATACTCAAGAATGGGCAAATGCTCTCGCAACCGTTAATGGAAAGATCGAAGAGATCAAGCCAACCATCAGCCAAATCAATAAACTTGAAGATGACAAAAAGCAAAAAATAAAAGAGACAGTCTTAGAGCAAACTAGATTTAATGATACTCAAGATGAACTGTTCAACTCCATTTCCAAAGCTGTAGCGAATCAGCCAACAAAAGAATTTGGGAATAGTCTACAGAAAATTTCTGAATCAGTTCTTAAATTCGATGGAAGCAATTTGACAAATGTAATAAAAGAAATCAAAGAGATTCCTTCTATTGGGAGTAACGCTGATTTTTCTTCTGCTTTAGACAGAATTGCCTCATCGGCAAGTAATGCAGAAAATGCCGTTTCAAAATTAAGCGATACAGCATCTGAATTATCTAACCTTGCCGACTCAATTGAATCCACAAAGAAAGATATGGATGAACTAAACAAAGCACAAGAAGAGTTGGCTGATTCCAATAATCTGTCTATGAGTACCGTCAAAGCACTTAGCGAGAAATATGATGATTTTATTAAAAAAACTGGCCTCAGCAAAGATAAAATTATTGAATACATAAAAGCTAAGAAGCAAGAAATGCTTGACTCCAATAAGTACGAAATTGAAATGACGAAGACTCAGATTAAAGAGACAGAGAACAGATTGAAGAATATGGAGATTCGTATTTCTGCGATTAAAAAAGAGCGTCAAGCAATGGCTCAACCCAAGATTGATGAGTTGGGTGAATTAGTTGCTCAAGGAAAAATCACAGAAGAATTAGCGGAAAAGCAAATTCATGCATTACTCAATATCGGTAGTGACGATGTTCTTGACTTCGATGTTGAGAAAGCTGATCTAGACAAGCTTAAACTCAAATTGGGTATGTTGACTTTAGCTCAGGAGGATTTAACCAATAAGTCGAAAGAATCTAAAAAGAAAAATGATCAATATAACGATTCTATGTCGCAGACTAACGAAATCCTTACTGAAACACAGAAGAAATTAAAAGCTGTTGAAGCTGCTCAAGATGCACTGAATAGTAAAAAGAGCCGATTGAAAAAGGGATCAGAGGAATACGGTAAAGCACTTAAAGAGGAAATCAAGCTCCTTGAGAAGCAAGCCGCACTGCTAACCGAAGGTATTAAAGATCCATCCAAATTGGTATCCACGAAAGTTACCACTACTACAAAAGGTGGAACTGGCTTAGACTCGATGATATCTGAAGCTCTTTCTTTGTCATCGTCTAAAACATTTAAGTATAGTCAAGCTGCTAAATCTAATGTTAGCTACGATCAATTCACGGCTACTGCTGTATCCGACTGCTCTTTGTTTGTACAGCAAATGTTTAAAGAGTTCCTTGATATTAAACTGCCTAGAACTACTCAGGAGCAAGTTAAACAAGGGCAAGCGGTAACCAATAAAAAGGATTTGCAAAAAGGCGACCTTGTATTCTTCAACACTGTCAAAGGCAAAGCTAATTCACATGTTGGTGTGTATATGGGTGACGGAAACTTTATGCAGATGGGTGATTCTGGCTTAAAGCAAGGGAACCTGAACGACAAGTATTGGGCAGATAAATATAGTGGCGCTAGACGTATCCCCGGTGCTAATGCTATTCCAGAAGTTCAACCTCCCTCCACTTCTACATCAACAAAAGTAACTGGTAAAAATGCTGATTTAATTAATAAATATGCTGGAGCTAACGGTGTAGATCCTTCATTAATTAAGGCAATCATTCAGCAAGAGTCAGGCAATGGTGCTAATGGCATTAAAAATGTCATGCAGGTTAGCAGTCTTGGTAAAAACACTAGTATTGAAAGCAGTATTAAAACTGGAACTTCAATGTTTGCTAAGTATCTAAATCAAACGGGTAATGTAGACGTTGCTTTGGCTATGTACAACATGGGGCCGGGAATACTGGACTATTTTAATAAAAACGGTGGATACAGCGTTGAGAACATGAAAAAGTTCTCTGCTCTGCAAAAAAGCAAGACGGGAAGCAAGGTTTATGGCGATGTCAACTATGTTGGCAACGTATTGAGATACTATGATGGTGATACCTCCTCTGTTTCAGTTGGCAAATCTAAAAACAAGTACACCCTCCCTTCTGCTTCTGATATGGATAAAGCTCAAGCTGATGCACGTGAACAAAGAACAACTACATACGACAACATTTATAAAGCGCGAATTGATTACATTGATAACTATGTAACAATCAGCCAAAACAAGCTTGATAGTTTAGATGCGGAAATATCGAAGTCGCAAGGTAGACAAGCTAAGTATGATCAAGTATCTGCTAATTGGCGTAAAGAGGAATCTACTCAGATTAAGTCGCTGACAGCACAGCAAAAAGAATTGGTTGCTCAGAATATCAACTTGGATAATCTGGTTAAGCAAAATAAGATTACATCTGGTGAGTTTGATAAACAAAAGGCTTCCAATAGTACAAAGTGGTGGGAGTTAGAGCAACAGAAACAAGAAAAATACTATGCTGTAATTGTGAGTAATCTTGATGAATATGAGAAAAAGATCGATGCTGCCTCTGATAAGATAGCTCTGTCTAAGGCTCGTATGGAATCGTTAGACGAAAATTCTAAGGAGTATCAGAAGGAACTTGTTACTCAGATTGGGCTGATTAATGAGCAGCGTGTTGCTACAGAAAAAGAAATTTTAGCTGTAGAGAGACAACTGAAGAATGAAAAGTTGAGCCTACAGAATAAAGAGGAATTGTCTAAACGTCTACAAGATCTGACGTTGAAGAACCTTGAGTATAACAATGCTATCTACTCCATCAAGTCAGATGCTGCCGATAAGATTATCGAGGCGTACAAGAAGCAGATTGAAAAGCAGAAAGATATCGCGCTTAAGGCTATCGATAAGCAAAAAGAAGCTGAAGATAAACGGCATGAAGCACGACTCAAGAATTTAGAAGAAGAATCTGATCGATTTGAAGAGATTATCAAACGACAGCTTCAAGAATTAGATCGAACCAGTGACTCAGATGACTATGACAAAGATTTAAAGAAGAAGCTGGATGAGCGTCAAAAGATTCAGGATAAAATCAATGAGCTTGCTCTAAATAACTCCTATGAAGCTAAGGCTAAGAGAAAAGAATTAACCGATCAGCTAGATGTAAAGAATGAAGAAATCGATAAGTTTAAACTTGATCGTGAGCGTGAATTGCGTAAAGAAGGTTTGAATGACCAGTTAGAAGATCGTAAAAAGTACCTTGATAAAACCAAAGATGCTGAAGATCGAAATCATGATGCAATTACAGATAACATTGAAAAAGAAAAAGAACTGACTGAGCAGAAGTATGATGACATTCTTGAAGACGAACAACGCTTCTATAGAATGAAGCAAGATCTCATGTCTAATGATAAGACCAAAGTTAAGTCTGTGATTGATGAATTAAAGGGCGAGTATTATAAGTTCTTCACCTTCCTTCAAGAGCAATCGTTAGAAACAAGCAAGCAAATGCAAAATATGTTGGATAGTCTTTCTATGGATCAGGGCAAACTTGATGACTTCTTAAACCTCGATAGTGGTATCGGTAATAATATTGGAATAGGAATTGGCGATGGAGCAGGAACAGGTAAAGGTGATGACAAGGCAAGCCAAAAAGGTGATTGGGACAAGTATTTGTCTAACAAACAAAAGGCTGAGAATATCTCAAAACAAGTAGTTCAACTCCAAAGAGAGAAAAAGCCTGACACCAGTAAGATAAAAAGTCTTCAGGCTCAATTCAAGCAGTTGAAACAAGAAAACGATGCGATGCGATCTAAATGGGGATTTCCAGATGGATCATATGATTATTTAAATAAGATCAAACCGTTCTCTGCTGAAACTGGCGGTATGACTCCTGCTAATATGCCTAAAGAAGGTCAATTCTTATTGGCTCACCAAAAGGAATTAATCTTAAATAAAAGCGATACAGGGAACTTGTTGAAAATCATCGATGTAACCCGTGGCATCGTCGATTCGGTTAAGAGTACTTTCAACCCCAATATTGTTAAAAACAATAGTACCTCCACTGCCTCTAATGTTAACAGCTTCCATTTTGAAAAGGTTGAAATTCATGCAAATGATAAAGAGTCAGGATCGACTATCTTAACCAAATTAATTGATGCCGCTAAAGCACAATCAAAGAGAGGCGTTCTAGGAAATAATTATGGCTTCAATCTATAATCGGTGGGGATTACCTCTCCCCCACCACTATTCTAAAGAGGTGATACATTGCTCGGAGAAATTGATTACAATTTAAAACCTATTCAACCTCAGTATTTCTTATGTAGACCAGACAGGACAATCATAAGCAAAATAAGTGAGGCGTTTAATGATAAGATTTCTACAACATGGCACGATATTAATGAATTAGAATTGTCCATTCCCTTTTACATTGATGTCAATCATCGCTTAGTACCGAATAAAAACATCGGCCTAATTAGAGAAAGATATCTGATCAAGGTTGTAAGTGGAAATAATATTGACTGGTACTATATTAAAAGCATTGAAGATTCTAGCTCAGATGAATCCGACATTCGAACGTTGAATTGTATTTCTACGGCTGGCCTTCTAGTTGGTTTTGCTATTCGTGGGTTAACTGTAGAATCATATCATGCTGAGCAAATATTGAATGAGATTCTTGCCCCAACAACTTGGAAAATCGACTACATTGATGCTGATTTCAAATTAACTTATAGGGCGTTTGATTTCTCAAGCACAAATGTTTTGGATGCGATTTTGACTGTGGGCGAAACATATAATGCTATAACGATTTTCAATACTGATAAAAACACCATTTCATTACAAAAGCCTGAACTCACTGGAACAAATAAAGGATTGACCTTCAGTTGGAATAAGTATTTAAAGTCAATGACTAGACATTCAACCTCTGAACCTATAGTCACAAGGTTAAAGGGGTTTGGTCAAGATGACATGACATTTGAAAAGGTGAATCCTACTGGTCAAAACTATGTGGAAAGCTTTCAGTATTTCATGTATCCATTTGAACGAGATGCGAACCGTAATGTCATTAGGCATAGTGATTACATGAGCGATTCATTGTGTCATGCCCTACTCGACTTTGAAGCCCTTATTGAATCAAAGAAAATAGAGTTTAATACATATCTTAAAGAGCAACAAGGGTATGAAAAACAAATAGCTCTTCTAGAAGTCGATATGGATAAGTTAGTAAAAAATGAAGTTGTTGTTGCAGATACAAAAATATCTCAACAATTTGATTTGAAGATGTTCTTTGAGAAGTATGAGCATTCTGGTAGCAGTTCACGTAGCTTCAAATTGTCTTCTGATTTTGGCTATGCGGTTATGATCAAGGTCGATGATACAACTGGTGTTACAGTTAGTTTGGATGGATCGAGTAAAGCTGTTTCTTCTAATCAATGGAGACTTCTGGGTAAAGTTCGATATCAGGATCATGTCAATGTCTCTATTAGCGGTGGCAATACAGGTGTATACATTCAAGTATGCAATATTAGCATAGATGAGTATGATTCTGGCACTGATTCAAAGATTATTGAGCGATACAGTTTAGATAATAAGGAAATGCAGATTAAACAGAAACAAGCAGAAATTGATGTTGTTAAAGCTAATCTGACTACCGTTTCCAACAAGATAAGCAACCTGAGAAGTACATTCGCTTATGACAAGAACTTTACACATGAGCAAATGATGGAGTTAAGCGACTCATATATTATTACACAGGACTACTCAGACAGTAAGTACATAGATGAGCAAGATTTGTATGACGAAACAATGAAGAAATTCAAAGAATTGCTACGTCCACAACTAAGCATGGAAATTGATATTGTTAACTTCTTAGAGATAATTGAAGCCCAATATGACTGGAAGAAGCTAAACCTTGGAGATTTCGTTAACATCAAATATGAACCGACAGGCGTAGATGTTACGGCAAGAATAATTAAGATTGAATATGACTATGAACAATCGAATATTAGTCTGACAATATCCAATGTTAAAGACGTAAGCAGAATGGGAAATGAATTTGATAAGTTGTTCCAAGATGTAAGGACTCATGGAGTTACGTTAGATTTGAATAAGTTCAAGTATGACAAAGCTGTGTTTGATTCAAGTGAAATGAATAAGCTGTTTGAAAATGTATGGAATAGAGAAAAAGAACGTTTAGAGATGGCGATTAATGAGACAGTTACCTTTGATCACACTGGGATAACAATTACTGATGACAAAGATCCTATGAGATGGCTCAAGCTAACGCATGGCGTACTGGGTCTGACTCGCTCAGGAGGCAACAAGTACGAAACTGCCATTTCCGCGGATGGATTGATTGCAGAAATGGTACTAGGGAAGCTCATTCTTGGAGAACGCATAGTAATTGGTGATACAACTGGTGTATTTACAATTGAAGGTTCTAAACTAACTATTCAAGACAGATGTAAGCGTGAAGTTGTTAAGCTTGGGCTATTGGAAGAGAATCCAGATAAGTTTGGATTGCGATTCAATCACTACTCCTCTACTGATTGTGGCAATACTAGTGTAATCAATCATGTAGGGATTGATAGCGATTCAGGTTTCTTTATTGATCAAAAGGATGGAACAACATATAAGAAAACATTGTGGACGAGTTTGGATGGATTATTAAATGCTCAAAATTTGAGGATTAGTGATAGTATTATTGCTGATGGATCAATAACTATCGGTAAAGACAATTATGTATTTAAAGTTGATTCAGAGGGTATGAGGTTAGGAGATGAAAATTTCAACTCTGCCCCGTTCCACGTATCCCCTGACGGTATAATGTATGCTAAAGGTGGAGTGTTTCAAGATGGGAAGTTAATCATTGGCAGTGGTAATAGAGTTTGTATAATTGATCGTAACGGGTTGACCATGGGCGGCGAAGACATTAATACAAGTCCCGCAGCGATCTACATGGACGGTCGCGCCAGATTTAAAAATTTGTTACTCACCAAGCCTGATGGTAGATTTCTCGCCGACACTGGCAACGGCAAATTTGACCTCAATGGGTGGGATCTGATTGGTGCCGGGATGATTGATACTCAATTGCTGGCAGCTAATATAGTTACCGCCACAGAGGGCTTTGTAAGCTCGCTTGTAGCGGGTAAACTATCGACTTTAACAAATGCTGCTCTTACTGATTGGTCGAACTACATTCGAATAGAAAGTAACGAAGCAAAATGGATCACTGGGAAAGTCAATGGTGCTGGCACACAAAAGAAATTGGCTGATGGCAGAGCTTTGTATTGGAAAAACTCAACTCAATCTGGAGAAATGACCGTAGATGAAACTGAATGGCCCGTCTTGGAATATAGTATGGAAGAAAAAGTAAAAGCTAAGTTTTCATTTGATGGTTCTGGCGATGCTGCAACTCCATATATCCAAATGGGTATTGGTGATGGAGCAACTGAGAAAAGCGGCAAAGGTTTTATAAATAAACCTAATGGTTCTTTTGATTTTTTGTATGGAGCAAGCAACACCGGAAAAGAAAGAAGTTTGAAGTTGACAGATGAAGGTATTCTTTTAAAATCTGACTCGGGGAAATTTAACGTTCTCAGCAAAGATGTAAACATCATAGGTGACCAAGGAGACATCAAAATTTCCAACGGTAAAGCCTCCATCGTTCTCTCTGCTGATGGCAAAATCACCTTCAACGGTACTCGCTACGACTTCATGTAACTCATAATTACCGTGACAAACCCTGACACACATTGGCTCATCGTGACATATTCTGGATGGACGTGACACGTGCTACGTGATACAATAAATGTACAATAAAAATGTTTTTATATATTTATTGAACATATTTTCTTGTTTTCTATCATATAATCTTCCATCTAAATTGCTAGGAGATGATAGAAATGAGCAAGAAAAAAGGAGGAAGAAAAATGAGTCCATCCACTTTAAGTAACACTAAAAAAAGAACTTTTCTTTCGGATTCGAGGAGAATAATTCAAAAAGCAATAAAAGAAAAAGGTTTAACTAAGGAAGATATTGAAAAGTCATTTAATAATAACAAATGAGCGGTTGTACTGCGGTTGTTGATACTAATGTTTTTGTTCATGCACTATTCTATGAAGATGAAAATTGCCTGAAGATTATGGATATGGTTGAAAACAATGAATTAAACTTACTTTTTTCGAGAGACACAATTGGTGAATTGATGTACATATTAAAGAACTTCTCTCGTCACAACTTAGATGAAAACGAAGGTATTGAACTGCTTCAAAACATAGCGGAATTATTTTATACATCGAAATCATACAATGACTCTAAGATATCACCCAATACATTACCAAAAGATCCCGATGACATTATGTTTTTAAAATGTGCAATCAAAGGGAACGCAGACTATCTTATTACAAATGATTTGAAAAGCGGACTTATTAAATTAACCGAGTATGATTTTATAGGCATAACAGCGAAAGATTTCATTGAAGGATTCGGAGAAGACATTCAAGAAGACGAAGTAAGTTAACGCACATAGAGTCAATCCAATTATGGGTTGGCTCTTTTAATATATTTCAAAAAAGAATTTGGTTGACTTAGTAATCAATTTTATTGTTGATAAATATCTCTTTAGAAGCAAGGTCGCATCCTATAAACTTCCACTCCCTCCTATCCGATATATATTGTAAGTATGTGTAAAATCATATGCTAATCGAATAATTGGAGGATATACAATGAAAAAGCGGATTCCAACGTTCCTCGCTGGTGCAATATTTGGCGTTGCAGTAGCAGTTAGTGGCGTAGCAGGAGCAAGTACATATTTAAAAGCAACATTGACACCTACAAAGATTATAGTTGATGGAGAACAAGCAAAGCTCAGTGACAGCCCGATCAATGTGAATGGTAAAGCGTATCTCCCTCTTAGAGATACAGCATCGGCAATGGGCTATAATGTAGCAAGCGCTAGTGGCGGTAAAATTGAGTTGGTGAAAAGTAATGGTACAACAACTGCTCCCTCCTCTACCCCATCAGCTACAGCAACCACAAAAAGTGAATCACCAGCAACAACAGCGGTTAAGTCAGGAGGTAAAACCTTTAACGTGGATCAGTATGCAAAAGGAGATAAGTTAGATTCAGAGAAAATTGCAGCAGCCATTGCTAGTGGTGAGTTGACGATTAATTCACAGGATGCTAATGGCGATAGTATCTTGCACTGGGTGATTCGCAAGAACGATTATGCGACATACCTTGTGATTAAGAAGAATGCGTTGAACGTGAACATTTTGAATAATAAAAAACAAAGTCCTTTGCACGAAACAATTATTGATAAAAACAATTTCTATCAAGGCGAATTAACAGGTTTGACTTATAAAGCAAATCCAAAACTAAAAGATGCTGATGGAAAAATGCCAATTGATTACGCCGCACCAAATTCCACAGAGCGAGATTCATTGAAGATATACATGATGTAATTAAAGTGAATATGTAGGTAAATGAAAGAGCCTAATTATAGGCTCTTTTCTTATTTTTGCTTCAATATAAAATTATTTCTCAGTATTTTTCTTTTCTAAACCTATTTCAACCAATCTTCTGATCGTCTCAGAACGGCTTTTTAATTTGTTTTCATGCCAGAACATCTCTATTTCATCAAGTAAATCGTTTGGAAAAGTTACAAGTACTTGAGTATTCTTATCTTTATCAATTGCCAAATTAAGCACACCTCCGATACAAAGTATTATAAGTTATACAACTTATATTGACAACAAACAATCGTATGGTTATATTAGTTATATAGGTTATATAACTAATAAAGAAAGGAAGTATTCGGTTGGGTATCAAAGAAGAACATATTGAAGTAACTTTAATCTCAAAAACAATTACGTATTATGAAAGTCTTGGATATCATATTCCCAGAAGCCTAGACAAAAAAGGTCGAATAGCTGTTCCAAGCGGAACAAAACTTATAGTGAAAGTATGCGACCTTCCCCCTACAACCATGAGGTATAAGGTTACTAAAATATGTGATGTTTGTGGAGTAGAAACGAAGAATTTGAGTTATGGAATGATCTTAAAAAATAGAAGAACTGGTGATGGTTTAGACAGGTGTTACAAATGTTCAAGAATTAAATCAGTAAACACAAAAAAAGAAAATGTACCGTTAGAAAGGTCTTTAGGTTCTGTTAGTCCAGAATTGCTAAGCGAATGGGATATTATAAAGAATAGAATTTCTGCATTCGAAATTTATGGTTCTAGTCATGAAAGATATTGGTGGATTTGCCCAAATTGCAAAAGTAGTTATGATATGCCTGCAAACGAAAGAATGAGAGGTAGAAATTGCCCTTATTGTGCCGGGCGTAGAGTTAATAACACAAATTCATTAGAAAGCAATTCTCCAAGGCTATTGGCTGAATGGGATCACGAAAGAAATTCAGTGTTGCCCTCTGATGTAACATTGAGTAGTAGTTTGAGAATAAATTGGAAATGTATTAAGGGTCATAAATGGGAGGCTCCTATTTATAGCAGAAGTGTCAATGGATGTCCCCATTGTGCAGGAGTTGTTCAAAAGACTACAGAAAGTTTTAAAAATGAGATTGCTTCATTGGTTGGTACTGAATACAGCTTACTTACAGAATATATTAGTTCAAGCGAGAAAATAAAGCTGCTCCACAATGTATGCGGTAAATCTTATTCCACTACGCCAGCAAGTTTTTTAAAGGGAGCCAGATGTCATTTCTGTAATGGCGGCATTTCTTACAGTCATGAAGACTTTATTAATGTACTAATTTCAAAAAGGCCTAATTTTTATGATGAATACGAAATATTGAGTAGGTATATTAGAACATCTACAAAAATGAAAGTAAGACACATTAAATGTGGCTGCGAATTTAAATCAGGAGCAAATAAGTTACTCATGGGTGCTTCTTGCCCTATATGTCACGGTTACACTAAGAAAGACACTAAAGTATTCGCACATCAAGTTAAATTATTGACTAATGGATGCTACGAATTAGTCAGCGAATATATTACTGATTCAGACAAGGTAAAGCTCAAACACCTTGAATGTGGACATGTTTACAATACTGTGCCCTCCTACTTCATTCAAGGAGGTGCGCGCTGTCCAAGATGTAGACCACCTAAAAAATCTGAATCAAAAGGTGAAGAACGGATTCGTTTGCACTTAAGCAATAATAATTATACTTACGTACCTCAATTTGAATTTGAAGATTGTAGAGATCGCACTCCTCTTAAATTTGATTTTGCTGTATTAGAGAGTAAAGATGAATCTCCCCTTCTATTAATCGAATTTGACGGTCTTCAACATTATGAGCCTGTTAAATATTGGGGTGGACAAAAGACGTTCAACAACATAAGAAGACGCGACAAGATCAAAGACGACTATTGCAAGTCACATAACATCCCACTGATACGAATCAAGTATACCGAATTTGATAACATCGAATCTATACTCGACGAAAAACTTGCCCAACTAAACATCTTACCTGTCTCCCCTGCTCTATCTTAATCCAATTACAAAGGAGAAGATACATATGTCAATCGTAAATGCTGTGGCTGTACAAACTCGGAGAGTTCCCTATCATCCTAACCTTACACTGGATCAGCTCTGCTACTTTCTCGATATCTCACCAAAGGCGACTAACCTTATCACCAGTATGAAGTTTATGCTCAACACCGTCGAACGCCTTAATGAGTTTCTAGAGCGATCATCATTTTCCAAGCATCCTCTTACCCTACTGGTTAAAATGCGAAAAGAACATATTGATACTTATAGTTACACCAACAAGTCTGACTTTACTTTCGACTATTATCGAGATAAAAAATCAGCACTCGAGAAATTGTTCCAAGAGCCTATAGATCCTTTCAAACTCAATCGTTTCAAAACGGATGATCCAGAACTTATTTATGACATATATGTATCAAGGGGGAAATATTCAACATCTCTAGAGGTTGCTTTGTTTATTTAGTCCCACTTCTCCTCCCTCTCATAATACTATAGACCCATTACCCAAGACATGGTAAACTATTGGTATAATTTGAGAGGTGGGACTATTTAAATGGATAGCAGAATTAGTATGTTGATCAAGTGGATTGGAATGGGAATAATGTTTGTATCAGTTATTGTTTTGGTTATTGTTGGCTTTGTGTTTAGTGACGTAAACAGTAACTTTAATGCTATATCTGGATTTGTGTCATTCATTATAACCTTTATTGTTGGTGTATTAGTTCTTGGATTTGGCGAACTCATTGGTCTTGTAAGTGATATTAGTAGAAATACTTCAGTTATCAATACTCAATCCAGTGAGAAATAAAAAATAATATGTTATAATATCCCTACAACAGAATGGCTTAGATGGGCGGTCGGCTAGTCTCCTGCAAAGGAGGTGATGCCTGTGGAGGTATATCAAGCATTGACGCTTATGATTTCATTTGCGACTTTGGTTGTGTTAATACTTTCTTTCCACAAAAAGAAATAGACCGCCCTGTGCAAAGGTAAACGGTCTATTTCGTTAAGCCCAACCACTGCCGACCGCTCTTCAAGGCGGCTGTTGTAAAAGAGTTAGGATGTTAGCGCATCCTGCTCTTTTTTAGTATATACATCTTGACTATATTTTATCACACGAAAACTCAATTGCCAATGTGCCAAAGAAAGTACTGATTAAATTTGAGTTTCATGCTATATGATCTAAAGAAACGAGGTACTATATATGAAGAGTAATGTTAGATGTAATGAGCTACCTCTAAACAGACATCAGTTAGCCAATCCATTTATGGATATTCCTATGATAGATAGACTAAGACAGAATGAATCCATTGATTTGCATGATAACTATACAATTAGACAAGTCGGAAATGGATATGATAAGATTGAGCCTATTGATAGCAGTAAGAAATTCACCGATTCCACAGTATTAAAATCTCTAAAAAAGGGCAACAAAAATATCGAAAAACTTTGGATGAATTAAGTGAGTATTAGATAGGCTTATTTCAACTTGAAATATCCCTCAATAACCCATCATTTTTAGACGAGAATAGTCTGTAAAATCCCAATTTTATAATGTTTCTCCCCTATCAAAAGCCTTATAAACAAAGGCTTTTTTATTATGCTCAAATTTAATATGGAGGTGATCAATATTACAATACGTGACTCCCTCTTCTTTTCTTACGCTGGCATCCAATCTGATTTCTATGGAATTGTTAATGTAAATATGTCTTCAGGGATGCAGGAGGAAATATTCGCTGCTTCTCGTTCTATTAACGAAGTGTCTATTAAAGGTCGAGACAAGCCATACTTTCAAAACACAAAAAAAGAACCACTTAAGTTTAATGTTTCCTTTGCTTTCGAAGATAAATGGGATGATGTAAAAATTAGAGAAGTTGCCATATGGCTAACGGAACAGTCTTATTATCAACCTCTCTTCTTTTCTGAAGATCCTGAAAAGATATATTATGCACTTTGTGTTGATGACATAAACCTCGTACACAACTGCTTAAGACAGGGATATATTACGCTCACTTTCCGTTGCGATGCCCCCTACGCTTACTCTTCTATTTATGATCCACCAGTATATAAATGGCGTTATCAACCTTTTGATGTGTTGGTTAACGATACAAGTGGCGAGAAAAGCAAGATAATAATCGAAAATGGGAAGTTAACTTTGAATCCGAACAAGACAATGTTGACTGAATTTAGAGGAAAGAAACTTTATGAACTATAAATCACAGAAAGGAGAAATCCATGTCAACAACAACAGCAAAATTAGGGTTAAAGAAAACAAATTTTGAAACAGATGATGTTGAAGGAATGGTTAATGATTTAGCCTCAAACTTTCAGAAACTTGACGATGTATCAGATGACTATATTGATTCGCTTCCCTTATCTGGTACATACCCAATTGCAAAGAGATTCTATAGGAAAACCCCAAAGTCTGGCGATTATATAGGGTGGGTTAATACACGTTCAGGTACAAGTGCTCCAATTTGGTCAAAACTCACATACTGTGCAAATGGCTATCTAATTGTTCCAAACGTTGATAACGGGAAGATTTATAAATGCTCGCAGGCTGGATACACAGGACTAATCGAACCGATCTTCCCTGTTTCGGAAGGTATTGAGTTTAGTGATATTCGTGGTGCGACTACATGGCAAGCCTCAACTTATTGCAACAAAGATGAAATTAGACTGCCCACTATAGATAATGGTCGTTTCTACGTTTGTTTACAACCCGGCGAAACAGGAGATACCGAACCACAATGGGGTTTAGCTGATGGTCAAACAACTTACGATAAGAATGCATCATGGGTTAGTTATAAAATTCTGAAATGGAAAGAAGCTGGCGTGGCTTCAAACTTCAGACCTTTTGGAAAGATTGATTGAACAATGACAATGTTAAAATCCCTAACTAATAAAAATGGTATCTATACATATCCTACCGTCACTATTCCTGTTGTAACAGACGGTGTATTAAGCAAAATATCTTGGTCTCAGATACAACCTGAAGGATCAACAATAGTCGTACAATCTCGCAAATCTAATGATGGCTACAATTGGTCTGAATGGCGTAACTGTGTTAACGGTGGAGAAATACCAGAAATAAATGAAGATACTCCTCTCTACAATACGAAACTAAGCATCCGTGCAATCATTCAAACGACAGATTACAGTATTCGCCCCTTCTTTGACCCGAATATAACCCTACATTTTCAACCAGTACTTGTGTTTCACAACAAAGGTGACCTCTCCTGTCAGCCTGAAATATGGATTACTAAAGTTGGTAGCGGTGATTTTACTATGACCAACACATCTCATAATAACGAGCAGTTTAAGTTTGTTGGGCTTGTGGATGGGGAAACCGTATATGTAAACAATGAGAGACAAGATATTGAGACATCTTTAGCAGTTACCTATAGATATAAAGACTTTAACGACAACTATTTAGAGTTACCTGTTGGAAAGAATGTATTCAAAGTTGATGGAAATGCTGATATCAAATGGAGATATCAGTACAAGAGAATTTAGGAGTGCGATCTATGGCTGGAGTAGCATTGAATGGCTCAACAACAAAATTATCTACCAAGAATGATTATGTAAAGTTTAAATATAAGTGGATCGAGAGACGTAAGAAGCGCGATTATCCCCAATACGGTGATGGCTCTACAGACGCAGATATTACTGGAAAAATTGTCTGTTCCAATAAAATATTTCTGAATGGCATTTCTCTCGCCACAGTAGGCGACAAAACTGATGAACATTGGGAAGCAAACCCTCATCCTACTGCACCAAAAGGAAATATTACATCTATCTCACCCGGTACATCGGGCAGTGGAAATGGTGAAATCACCAATGGCAGTCAGAAGGTTTTCTATAATGGTAAAGCTGTAGCACTAGTAGGTTCTATTGTGAAAACTATGTTAGACACAGATACCACTATCGAAACAGGAAACGATAAGATAAATATTTCAAGTTAGGAGGTGAAATATTGCCAGAATTACATACATATTTAGAATTAAATGACCCAGTTATTATGATTACTCGCAAGGGTACACCCGAAGATCCGTATAAATCTCGTGCTGATTCTCTCGTCGTATTGAATGGTCTAATTACACTATTCGAACTCCCCTCTTCTGCTCACGGTGTATCAATTGCAGGAATGACTGAAATTAGTCAGCAAACATTTGAAAATCGTCCTTATCTGAATGAAAATGAATTCCTTGTTCAATACCAAACTGGAGCAATTCAAGTCCATCCTTCCCTTGAAGGTACAACTAAACTTTGTCGCTATATGGGTAAAGGTTTAGTCATGCAACCTGCATCACGTATTTATGCCATGGTGCAACGTCACCCCGACATCGTAAAAACTCTACAAGATATTGTAGATGAAGCATATCAACGACTAAACGACACTCAATTAGCAATTAGTAGACTTGAAGAAATAATCAAGCAATCTCAAATAGCAACAAGTACAGCAGAAAAAGCAGCAGACAATGCCAATCAAGCAGCAGATTTAGCTAATAATGCAGCTAACAATGCAAATAATGCTGTCAATTCAACAAAACTGGCATTCAAGCCTTACGTTAGAGACATGCAAGAATTGACTGCTACTTACCCTCACCCTGAACTTGGCTGGACAGTTCAAACCACAAAAGATGGCATTCGATATCGCTATGACGGAAATCGTTGGATTGCAATTGATTTATTTGGAGACAACCTTCAGCCAGTTAGCAAAGATAAAGATGGACTGATGACGGTAGCTTTGTTTGAAAAGGTAAATGATATTCCATTAGAGGTGCAGGATCGAGTTATTCAAATTGGAAAACACTCAGATGTTTCTCAAGAGACATTCGGGTTATCAGTCTTCCCTTTTAATGGAGAAATAGTAGAAATTAAAGCTAACTTAGGTACAACAGGAGATACAGATACTGAGATCGCGATAGAGAAATCAAGAGATTATATTACTTGGACAAATATTTTAAGTAAAAATATCCATTTTAATGCTTTGGAACATCACGATGACAAGACATCAAAAATAGGAATTAAGATAGTAAATGCTGGAGACACATTCAGGATTAACGTATTGAAGAATGGGATCAACATACAAGACTTAAATATCAATATTATAGTTAGAACTTAGGAGTGATACATAATGGCTCAACCACTGATTGAATGGCGAAATTCTACGCACACTACCGAAATTATTACACAAGATTTCGGTTCTATTGATGCGGATACTAAATCTCCCCTTTTTACATTTAATATTTGGAACAATAGATATGATGCCGCAAAAGGTACAGGTAAAACAGATGTAGCAAAAATGGAAGATTGCACAATTACCACTAGAGATATGACAGGTGGTACAGGTGATACAGTTGGTAATGTAGTAGAAGTAGTAAAAAATAGTTGGTTTCATGTTCAGGTAGACTCACTTAATGAAACCGACCTTGATCAAGATAGTTCTAAAATCGGAAAAATTGCCTCCAAGCCAATTGGCACAACTGGTAGCACAACGAAAAATTGGGATGGTACAGTTTATAATACTCCATTTAAGCCGGGAGCCAAAGAGATTTTGGGAGTAGCCAATAACGGCACACCATTGGATGCGGCAGGTAATTATGTAACAGTGACATTGCAATGCGCTGTACCTTTAGATGCTTCCTCAGGCCAACAAAGGTTCAAACTGCGTGTTTCTTACAGATATGTGTAAAATATTGTAAATTCAATGTTTATCATTGAGGCAGGGATAATCTCCCTGTCTATTTTTATTTTTAGGGAGGCTACATATGATTCTAGGTAACATGCAATACAGTCGTTCGCCTGTTCCCTTTCAAAATTTCATCTGGGTTGCGGATTACTGGGATTCTACATCTCTTCTTGAGTACGATACACGTAATAACAAACATAATGAATTTGCCTCTATCGAAAAAGATAAATTGCTTGCCTTTGGTTATATTGGTGAAGGATCACAGGTCTATTTTGATGCAGCAAATGGCATTTTTAACATTAATGGTCATCGTTTTATGATTTCATATGCAACCGAAGAAAATGAATATCCATTAACAGGAAGAACTTTTTTATATAACGACATCATTCAATACAAGGACGCTTCGTCAGATGCTAATTTACTCACAAAAAAGGAACATGGAAGATTTGATAGTCAGATTGATCAATATAATATTGGCTATAAAAAACAAATGCTATTAGAGGATGTAAATATAAACTTTCAATGTATCTGTTCTATTCCATTAAGAAACGCGAGTTTTTTCCAAATCAAGATTACTTCAAATAAAGACTTGGACGGTAAACTAATCATACGTTGCAACGGTATTATTTCAGAAGAAATACATGCTCCACTTAAAGCCAACACGAGTGGCAACATTCATTGGGAGTTGAGATAAATGACTGTAGTAAGTGAGATTGGCATACCCTTAGAATTATCAAAAGGTAAATACGAAAACACTGTTTATAAAGACGGTAAGCTTCAACTAGTAGAACTACAAAAAAGCGATACAGGTAAGATAGTTTATGCTTCAAGTGGTTCTTGGCAATCTGAGATGATTTACATTGCCGACAAGATCAAAGCCTTTGAAAAGGTTGTAAAAAATACAATTGTTAATGGTACAAGCTCAACAGTTAAAATATATACTCAATCATCTGATGATGGTATCGAATGGTCTCCTTATATTGAGGTTGGTACTGATGGTTCTGTCCAATCACCTACAAATACATATGCACGTATTAAGATTGAAATGTTTAGCTCTCCCACTGAGAATCTAACCTTCACTGTTGATGAATTCAATGACAATCACTACGACAATGCATTTTTGAATACTTCCAACGACTATTTAGAAATGAAACGAAGCTACATATTAGATTATGTCAAGGACTCGGCTTGGATTGAAGATGGACAACTACATAGAGCAACAATTGATAAGTCTATTTTTAAGAAAGTAGACTCATTATCTAGTATTCAAAGCTAGGAGGATTACATGCAAAAACACCTTATTAATGATAGTGGTACATATAAAACCTATATAAACGGATCATGGCAAACTGTTACTACAACCTCACCCACTAAAGACAACTTTATAACAAAAGGGATAGACGATTTGAGTGTATTGAATAGAAATGCCAAAACGATCAATCAACCCATGAGCGAAAATGGGTTATTAGGTTCAGGTAAGGTTTTTAAGTCAACTATAGACTTAAAGAAGTATTTTGACATTACGAGCATCACAATAAAATAACGATTTTACTCAAAAGAAGGTGATAAAAAATGCCTAGTTTTAGCGGATTTCTTGAATCATTCGCAAAAGTTCTATATGTAGATGGTACAGCAGGTAATGATGTAAATAATGGTTCTGCTACTTCTCCATTTAAAACGATAAGCAAAGCAGTTTCCTCGGTTACTATGGACAATACTTTGATTTATATAGCAAAAGAAGGCATTTATACAGAGCCAAGACTAACATCAATTTTTAATGCTAATTTTGAGATTACTGTAGCAAGTATATCAATTAGAGATAAAACTAAGCGTGTAGTATTGAGCTTAACCAGTACAACTTCTGGTGGATATGCTATGCAAAAGCTAAATCGATTTATTGGGTTAATTATACAAAAACAAAGTGGTACAGGAGATGCAAGAACGTATGAGTATTTCTTTGATGGTTCGGTTCTTAATCTTTCGTTTAGAAATTGTGTGTGGGATAACAAACCATATTCTCCTACATCGTTTATTATTTTTTCTGGTAATTCTGCTGGTGCAACAATTAGAAAACTAGAATATGTCAACTGTTCGATACTACCTAGTTTTTCGTCCACTGATACCAATAGCGGAAGCACAAGAGGCGACTTTATTAATTGTGCATTAGCAAATAATTTCACGACTGATGTTGGGAACACAGTTACTTCTTTTGATGCTGACTATAATCCGACTACTCAAACAACTACGAACGGCGTATATAACGGCGAATTTGCTTGGGGAAGTATGAAGTATATTAAAGTAATACTTTCATCGAATAATAGGTTTTATTCTACTACTCCAAATAAAATTTCCGATACAACAATCATCCCTAAGATGACAAACAACGCTGCACCGTCTGGATTAGCTTTTTCAAAAGGTGCTCTTGGCATAAACGAAGCTTATCTTGCCTTTAATCAAACAGACGAAACTGAGGGCTACTGTTCTACTAGTAGCTCTGGTGGAGTAGGATTCTTAGGGTATAAGTTTACGACACCTAAGATTGTTGGCAAATATGCCGTTCGAAATGGTACTCTAACTAGCTATAATCGATTGCCTAAAAACTGGACATTTGAAGGTTCGAACGATAGTACAAATGGATTTGATGGTACATGGGAAGTATTAGATAGACAATCCAAACAAATTTGGAGTACTCCTACAACTGACAAGGTGTTTGAAATTTATAATATAAAACCTTTTAATGTGTATAGATTGAATTGGACAGCAAATAATGGCGCTACAGATTACACCAGTGTTGGGGAGTTAAAGATGTTTGAATTATTAAGCGTACCTAGCTTAATTGAAATGACACATAACAGTGAATCCTCATTTCAAAAATATGGAATGAATTTTGACAGTGCATTAAACCTAAGCAACCGTTTAAATAAACGTATTGATATACAGTCATCAAATTTTAGTTTGGGTGCTGGTAAAACATTTACTCATGTCATTGACTTGAATCGGTATAGAGTGAATAGTATAACGCTTAATAAAGGAGGATAAATCTTAAGTGGCAAATTACAGTGAAAACTTAATTCCAACAATGACAAGCAATACCGCTCCAAGCGGTATCGCCAGCGCAAGCACAGAATACGGGGATCGTTGGAAAGCATGGAATGCATTCGATCATTTGGTTGATGATTATGGTTGGGTCGCAGCAAGTGGTAATACAACTGGATGGCTGTGCTACAAATTCCCTTCTAGTCTTAGAATTACAAGATACACAATCACAATGAGAAGTGGCTCTCATGCAGAATCACCAAACACTTGGACTTTTGAAGGATCTAGTGACGGTGCCGCTTGGTCGGTTTTAGACACTCGCAGTAACATAAGTTTTTCAACCAATCTAAGTCAAAGTTTCGACTTTACAAATGGTGCCCCTTATCCATATTACCGAATCAATATAACTAAAAATAATGGTGGCGGTTTATTAAGAATAAGCGAGATGGAAATGTATGCTAAGCAGTATGAAAGTAAGTTTCTTATTTCAACCAACACAGATGAGTTTTATTCTTTATATAAAAAGGCCGAAAGACCCCTAGTCTCATTAATGAATGGTTTTGATAGTCCAAGTGGTAGTGTAATTGGTTCGGCTAATTATTCGACAAACTATACTTGGAAAGCATTCGATGGCGATGATATTACAGTTTACGCCACAAATTTTACACCAAGTTCATCTTATCCTGCATTCATAGGATTTAAATTTAATGAAGCTGTTTGTGTAAAACGGTATTCTTTTCGGGCTGGTTTAAGGACATTTAGATTTATGGCATCAAATAACGGGGTTAATTGGGATGTGTTGGACACCAAAAGTTCTTTAACAGCAAACATAACCGACACCCAAACTTTCGATATATTGAATGATCAATCATATACTCAATATAAAATAGAGACGAGTTTAGCGACCACGGGTAATGACTGGATTAGTATTTATTCTGTGCAATTTTATGGGTTAATGCCTCCTGTCCTTTTACATTGCCCTTCAACCGAACAAAGCTTTGTGCAGAACGGAATGGATCGTGGCTATGTAATTGAAACCAATGAAGTCATGAATGTCCGTGAATTTATTGTACAAGATACAAAAACGATTGGTTCAGGTAAGGTTTTCGAACAAAAATTAAATACAAACACATTACCAATAAAAAGTTTAGATGTTACCTAGTTTATAGCATTAATAATAATCACAAATTTTTTAAGAAAGGAGTATCAAAATGACTACCTACCTTTTCGATTCAAGTAAATCGAAGAATGCTTCTATCAATGCAGTTGCGATCGATTCTTCAGGTTTAAGGGTGACCATCTCAGATGCTGCGAATCATAATTCATGGGCTATGACCAACCTACCTCTTCCAAAAGATAAAGTATATTGGGAAGCAAAAGTATATAGTGCTGCTGGTGAGACTGGTGGATATACTACTCAATTAGGCATTGGTACAATGGGTTATGTAAACTATATTTCTTACTATGGAGATGGAGGCAAACTTTATCCGGGTGCTAAGGCTTATGGAATCGCCTATAAAGAAGGAGATATTATTGGAATCGCATATGATTATACTTCCAATTCTATTACATTTTACAAAAATGGTGTTTCTCAAGGGAATGTTGCCACAGGCATTCCAACCGATACACCCGTTTACCCGATTTTCAGTAATTACTATCCTTCATCCTGTGAGTTTAACTTTGGAGGCTCAGCATTTAAGTACACCATGCCAAGTGGATATCGCAAACTAGATGAGTTACAAAGATTGCTGGTTAAAGCTAATGATGCTTATTATACTTATAGTTCTGGGAGTTGGGAAGCAATTGAAGGTCTTATTACAGAATCAACATATTTAAATCGAGGAATCACTAATGTATCTACTATAAATGAATCAGACTGGAGTTATTTCAGTACCGAAATTGAACTATCCTATTACTCTGACAATCCGAATAAGAAAACGATAAAGTTTAGTGTTGACACTGAACCATTTACACTTGCTGAGGAATGGCAGGAAAAAGAAATTAAAATAATTGAATATACAGACGATCCGCTAAAACCTGAATCGCTCATTTCAATGGAAACTGAACCTTTTATCCTTTATGACGAACTAGGTGACAATATCGATGTCCTCTACTACAGCGATGAATTAACTAAGACGGCAGCCACTTTAGAGTATAATGTTAATTATTCCCCATTAGATGATATCCAAAATAATTTTGAAGTTGTAACGTGGAATGATGAACCAATTAATCCACCTAATCTCTCGCTTGGTGCTTTGCCAGTCAATCAGTTCATTAAGCAACCTAATGACTTCACTCTACCCGGTTCCCTACAGGCGATTGTGATAGTCAAGAGCGCTAGTAATAATGCAAAGTTTTTGCTGTCATTTGATTCTGGTTTGACTTGGAAGACATTCCGTTATGGTAAGTGGATAGAAGTAACTGTTGATGATATGAACACAATTAAAAAGCAAGCAATGTCCTATAAGGAAATCTCAAAACTGTTTGAAAGTAATTTTAAGAATCAAGGTGACAAAGTTAGATTTGGATATTACATAGAAGACAAGAAACAAGAATCGCTCAACCCCACAAAAATTGATGCCACTCAACTGGTTATTAAATCAAATGTTGATGACACTAAGTTTCAAAATTTATCTTTTTATGTCCTTAACACTGAAGCAACAATTCAACTCACATTTAACAGCGGTAAGATTCTAGGACAAATAAACGATGAAGATAAGGGTAAAGTACAGTACCGGGTGATGCTCAATGATCTGCCCTATTTCCCGGATGATGGTTCATTTACTCGTTTAGCACCATCACCTGTTGATATCAATCTCAATATATCTGAACGAGATATGCACTTTGATAAAGACAATAAACTACGTGTAGAGTTTAAAGATTATTGGGGCAATACAGACTATTGGCAAACAACTTTTGCTGGAACATATACAGGGCTAATGTTTATGGATGAAACAGGCGAATATCTGTCTGATACATTTGGAGGCATCCTTAAGTATTTAGACTTCGGTATGATCTTCGCTGGTCAAACCACTCTAGACCAAAAAGTTGTAATCAAGAATCAGCTAGGATACCCAATTGATAATTTACTGTTGGAAGTAAACAAAGAGAAATTGCCCGAAGGTGTAACCGTAGAATTGTCTCGTACTCAATCGCCATTTTTAGCAACAGATTATATTACATACGGATTGACTCAGCCACTAGAAACACAAGAGTTTTATGTGCGAATCGTCGCAGACATAGAGGCCAAGCCAGTACCAAACGGTATATTTGAACTTAAGATTAACTCAAACAAAGCAGCAGTTTAAAATCACAATACAATGTGATGTTAGGAAGTGAGCAATTGGATGTTTACAATGATTTAGGCGGTGAAATATTTATAAAATCGCCCTCCAATCGTATGGAGGGTAAATTTGTACTTTATCGGCAGGAAGTATCTGAAGTAAATTCGGAAATGCTGGTTGCTTATCGTAGAGAAACAACTGTAGATGCAACGATTACTATACGTGTTCAGCGATCAGCAGATGTTAGCAGCCAATTAGATATCAAGTATAGAGGAAATGCTGAAATCAATTCAGTATTAGAATCGACCTCTATTAATTATCTAGCTGGTACATTAGAAGTCAGACCACATAATCGGCTATTAGGTAAGTTTGAGCTAATGGAAGCTCCTAGAGTCACCAAGGACTTAAACCCAATCGAGGATGCCACAACACGAAGCCGTTCAGATTTACAAACGGTAAACTATGGCGATACACAATCTATGATGATTGGACAGTCTGATACAGAAGAATTTGAGGGTTTTGTAAACTTTGGTGATTTGAAAGTTGTTGTACCAGATCTAAATAAGCTCGAAGAAGCCAAGTTACGACTATATTATAGTGGAAGTTTTACAGATGACACGGATATTAAGGTGTACCAGCCCAATACATTGTGGCGTGAGTACGGCATTACATATGCCAACAAGCCTTATGGAACTGAGCTATTATTAGACTCTTACATCGTTAACAGAACGAGTAAGTACATTGAATTCGATGTGTTTGATTTGGTCAAACGCTGGCAAGATGAATCACTAATCAACTATGG
Source organism: Paenibacillus sp. T2-29 (assembly GCF_052921365.1). Taxonomy (NCBI): domain Bacteria; kingdom Bacillati; phylum Bacillota; class Bacilli; order Caryophanales; family Paenibacillaceae; genus Paenibacillus; species Paenibacillus sp. T2-29. Next base: position 175,920 of record NZ_JBREVE010000001.1, read on the forward strand.
ATTGATAATTAAGTCTGACAGTTCACATCCAACATATTTTAATACAAGAGAATCACTTAAACCTCCTGTTCTCCAGCTTAAGTACATCACAAGTCAGAACTATAGTTTTGGACGAGGAGATTTAAATTCTACTCTATTCGTTTATGGTGCTGGTAGAAAAGAAGTGACGGGTAGTCTTACGGTTAAAAGTAATTTTGGATTTAACTATCTCCCTGCTTCTTTATATGTCCACAAGTACAAAGATTTTATGCAGCATGATACTGATTCAACATTGGCAATCTCCAGACCAGACATAAACAGTTCATTAAAAGTTGTTTATCGCAAAGATAGCGATCTATCTGCCTCTATTAGTGTTGCCAACTTTGGAACATCTGCCCCCGACTCATCGGTGATTATATCTAGACCTGATTTGGGAGCAAGGTTAACAGTTAATCCTAAGATAAGTTTGGAAAGTGAACTAACAGTAGCATACAGACGAGAATCTATAATCGATGGCTTAATTACTGTATCAAGACCAGAAATGAATGCAAGCTTAACAGTATCTAAGTATAAGCGTGTTAACAGCGATATAGAATCAAGTCTAATGGTTCAAGGTATTAGATTTTCTGATGTTGAAAGTAGTTTGATCGTAAATAAACCTGATTTGAACAGTAGTGTTGTTATCAGAGCCATCGGTGATAATGACTTAGATTCATTTGTTCAGGTGCCTTTCTTTGATTATCGAGAAGCTAATGTAACTATTTCGCGTCCAGACTTGGGATCATGGATTGAAGTTAAGAACTTCTATGATGTTGACAGTACACTATATGTAAAGAAACGAGAATACTTAGAAGCAACTATTGATATTCGCCAGAAGAGTGACTTGGATTCAATTATAGATATCAAAAATGTGCATAACGTTGAGTCTGAAGTAATGATTAGTAGACCTGAATTAGGTGGCTACTTGTATCCAAGGTTAGCCAGAGAGAATGATTTAAATGCAGTTGCACAAATCAGAAAAAGAGACGTAAGCGACTTAAGCAGCTTTATTATAGTCAAAGGTAGATCGTCTGGTGTGTATTGGTACATTTTATAAAAGAGACATTTTACGAAGACTCTTCTAATGAGGAGTCTTTTTATATTACAAGAATTGAGGAAAACTATGTGCTTGAATCTGTTGGTAAGTTTTTATTTTATACGTTAGGTGGCTCTATTCTAACATTTTTATTTGGTGGTTGGAGCGAAGCATTGACTGTACTTACGTTTCTAGTATTTTTAGATTATTTGTCTGGTTTAGCAGCAGCGTATGTTGAAGGTAGGAGAAATCCAAATGATAAGGATAAAGGATGGAATTCTAGTAAAGGATTTTGGGGAATTTTCAAAAAGGTTTTTATGTTTCTCACTATTGCCCTACTCTACCGTGTTGATATAATGCTCGGATTAACAGGTGCATTAAGCTTGATGACTAGTGTGACATATTTTTATATAGGTAACGAATTAATTAGCTTGGTTGAGAATTACGGGAGAATGGGATGGTATCTCCCACCGCAGATCAAGCAAGCTGTTCGTATTCTAAAAGGAAAAGAAAATGAAGCATTAAAAGACGACAAGGAGGAATGATTTGTGATTCAACAAGGTAACTTCTTACTTATGGAGAGAGATGAATTTCGAGATTGGTTAAAGAAACAAGTCGTTACTCGCCCTATTCAATTTTTACAAGTTCATCACACTGCTTCACCCAATTATTCCACAAGAAAAATGATAAATGGAATTGCTCAACAAGACACTTTTAAATGTCTGGAGGGAATGCGAAATTATCATCTGTCCGAAGGTTGGGCTGCTACTGGACAAAACATCACTACTTTGGAAAATGGACAAATCGCAATTAGTCTTGATAGACCCTTGAATAGGATTCCTGCTGGAATAAGAGGGTTCAACAATAAGTGTATCTGTATTGAGCATGTCGGAAACTTCGATTCTGGTGCCGACAAAATCACAGATGATCAAAAGAAGACGATTATTCACCTTTATGCCTGTTTAGCTGAGAGATTCAACCTTCCTATTAATACAGATCATATTATTTACCATAGTTGGTTTACTAGGACAGGTATACGTTTGAGCGACTATACTCCCGGCAAATCGAGTAAGACATGCCCGGGTACGAATTTCTGGGGAGATGGCAATACAGTTGCAGTAGCACAGAAAAACTTTCTACCCCAAATTCAAGCTGAACTAAATAAATTAAAAGGAAAAAATAATATCAGTGAGGATGAACAACCCATGACAAAAGAAGAAAAAGCAGATTTTCAAGCATTACAAGAGCAAGTAAAAAGTCTAACCTCTAAGTTGTCTTTGGATAAGATTCCAGATTGGGCAATAGAAGCATGCGTAGCAGCCAAAAATGCTGGAGCGGTTGATACGACTTCTGGCGGCAGTTATGACTTTTATCGGTTAATTACTGTGTTGTACCGCAAAGGATTTTTTAAATAATCCACATTTCGACATTAATCGACATAAAATATCTTAATTTGTCGTTTACAGTCGGAAAATTTTGGGCTATACTATATATGGAGTTTGAACAATGTGTTCCCTCTAAATATAGTATGGAGAGTGATTACTTGAAGCCTTTCACAAGCAACAAACGTATAGTTGTTAGATACGATGCTAAAGTGGAGCATTCAACCCCCAGACCGTTAGTTGTAAAGAATATGTTAAGGCGAAGTTATGCTAAAAACTTCGATGATGCAAAAAAAGAATGGGAAATAGATGATGTTATCGATTCAACTTCTGATAACTTCGATGATAAGTGTCAATTGTGTCATACTTCCAATCTAAAGCACAATTTTGTACTACATAATAGAATAACTGGAAGTAAACTTTGTGTTGGTTCAACATGCATAATAAGATTCAATGTCATAAAAGGAATCGTCGATGTAAGTTCTGGAATAGCGCTTTTACAAAATAAAGCAGACGAGTATTCTCTAAAACATGAAATTCAATCAATGGTTGGATTAATAATATTCCCCACTATGCCTGAAGCAACAGATTATAATAAATTTCTAAAAAAATTGCATAAGTATTTCGAAGTTAGAGGAATTAGCAATCCAACCATTGAACAACTGGGTCTTTTAATACTAGGCGATGAATGGGCCAATAAAAGTGAAGAACTTCTAATGAAAATAAAAAATATGTGGTACGATCCCGGTAAAATAGAAACGTTAAAAACAAAGAAGGTAGCCCCTCTCAAAAATCCAAAAGAAGGAACTACATGGAGCAAGAAAAGAACTCTTCGTACAGAGAATGTTTCAGCAGGTAGATCACGAGCTTATGATACTGAACAGTATGTCATGGATAAATAATAGTTTTAGACAGAGAGGGACAAAGGTTCCTCTCTTTTTATTCTTATAACAAGGAGAAATGTAAAGTGAATGATATTTATATTATTGGTGGAACAGTGTTGTTTGTGCTATTAGGCGTATTGGTTATTACTTGGTTTAAAAAGAGAGGTGTCAATCTGAGTGATACGGATAGTATTCTTGGGAGTGTCGATGTAGGCAAATTGATTTTAGAGGTACTTCCAATTGCTGAACAGCATAAAGGCAAAGCTAATTTTGTTTTAGATGTGGCAAGTGAAGTAATTGAATATGTACATAATTATTCCAATGACGCTTTGACATTTGAACAAAAGGAAAAGGTAGCCGTTGAAACAGTTGATGGATTGTTGAATAGGCTGGAAGTTACACCGACCGATAAAGAATTGAAGTTAATCGAAATTCTAATTCATGAAGGTATTCGATTACTGGATACCTCAGTATCCGCCACACCAGTTACTAAATAATAACTAAGGGGAACTCTCAATATTAAATGAGGGTTCCCCTTTTTTTGTTAAAACTAGTTTGAAGCAAAGCTGTATGCACTTTACATACACATAAACTCAGGTCAGATTAGTAATTTACATCTATTGGATACTCAATATTAATAGGTTTTTTTGTTCCATTAACATAAGTGTACCCAGCATTTTCCGCTTGTCTTCCTTGGTAAACATTTCCAAGATAATAATCATAATAATCATATCGAACAATAGTTGTATTATACTGATCGTAGTTGATAGCTGCGTAATAGTTTCTTGTTTTGTACGGTGAGCTTTCAGGAGGGCCAGAGTATACATCTGTAGTATTGTAAGTTTTAGACACTGTACCACTCACATTTCCTGTAAGACTTTCTTTAACTATATATGCAATATTCGCATCAACCGTTGCTGTAATTGAAACTGTTCCACTTACTGTTAGGCTAGAACTACGTGTTGCAGTCCGTCCTTTAGCTACACTAACAATAAGTGTTTGTTTCTGAATTGGCCCAACAGAATATCCAGTAATTTTGTTACTACCAAGTGCATATTCTGACTTTACATAAACGCGATGATCCCCAGCTTGAGGTGTGATCACAGAATTTTTTTCAACAAGCTTTGGATCAACAAATTCAACACGTGCATTTGGATTGCCTTGTTGTTCAAATCTGGTAATTGCAGATGATGGAACATCTTGAATACTGGACTCTGTAATTTCAGCGGTTGTGTTTTGAATGGTATTGCCTGAATCTTCTTCAGCAAAAGACACTGGAGCAAAGACAGCTAGAGCGGTTGATAGGGATAGAATTACTGCGGTAAGTTTCTTCAAAAATCATCATCCTTTTTCTATTTTTTGTAATACAATAAATATATTCTGCATAAAAATTCTATTTCCTTCTTTTTGTAGCATAAAAATAGAAAAAAATGATATAGTATAGGTATTATTACCAAGGAGTGGTGTGAATGAATAAAGATAAAGATTTCAAAATAGTGATATCCTCAATAATACTTGGTGGTTCTTTTATAATTGGAAGCTATATTAACGCACATTTTAGTTCCAACGAAAAAATTCTCAACCCTCAGATATCGCAATCTTCTTTAAGCGATAGCGTTTTAAACAAAGAAGAAGCAGCAGCATATCTAAAGATTCCCGTGACACAACTAGACAATATTATAAAAAGAGACACAGAACAAAAAAAGAAACTATCGGTTTATGACACTTATCAATTTATTCCTTACGCTGATCTAGATGGTCAAATAGTGTTTTCAAAAGATAACTTAAATAAATGGTTGGATTTCATCACACAGAAAAAATAATGCACTTTTTCCTATTGCAAAGATATGTATTAGGTAACAAACATTTGTCACGCAGTTGTGGTTTTGTATTGTACTTATTCACTTTATTTACTAACAAAACTCCTAAGCCCCAACCATATCCTGCAACTCAGGAATAAGAATTAGAGGTTTTTTGTAGTTGTGTAGCTGCTGCGTGGTTATATTCAAATCAATAGCAATATCCTCTTGAGTTTTGGTGAGCAAAATAATTTTGGTCACCAATTCCATATGTATGCTGATTACTCATATATATAAAAATACACTCCCTAGAATTTTATCGGCTAAACCTGTGTTAGGTTTCTCCAATATCCGTTTTAGGGAGCGTATTTTTGTTATGCTGGTTTTTTATCTTTCCTCATTCCTTTGAAATGTTAAGCCCCCCCTTGTTGATCGTACAGCCCGATACTCTGGTGTTGGCTATGAGTCTGAACAGGTGCAGTTACGATAAACAAAAAACTAGTTGCGACGATCAATAGCACCATTTTTCTTAACATCAGCTATCCACACCCTTTCAATAAATTCTAAATATGCTGCCTTAGTTTCGGATACTGCATAAGCTCGATAACGCTCAAACAACACCATACATTTTATAAAATAAGTCTCATTATTTAGTGTATGATAACTTACCATTGAATACATCAAATGTTTAAAACCATCACTGTAAGAACCTCGATGTAAATAATAATAAGCCAATTCATAACTAAAGCGTGCATATTGCTCTGGTATCACCTGTTGGGTATACATATCACTGGATTGCGGAAATTGCAAAAGTGAATTAATATCTGTTTCAAAACGCTGAAGTATATCATTTACGTCTATCTGGTATCGGTTTGCCGTCATCATAATATTCAAAAGTTGGGTAACCTTATCTTGTTCAGATGTATCTGACGGTGCACCAATATATTCAACATAATCATATAAGGCGCTTATATCTCCAGATAAAAGCTTATTTGCGGTAACGTTAGCTTGCGCCCAACCTTTGAACAAATTAATCCAGTGTTGTGTGTCCTCGTCTGTCTCTTTGACCCAATCTAATTCTGCGTAGGCGTATGTAAATTGTAGAGCCTGTTCGTAATCTTCCCGTGATTCACATACACCTGCACATAATAAATCTGCATAGCTAATGTACACAAACATGGGACGACTTAGCTTCTTTTCAGACTCATTATGCTCACGTTTCTTCTGCTGATGTTTGATCGAATATTGGATTTCCGCTTTTCTTCTCATTTTCCTTGCCATTTCATCAACCTTGTCCCATTTACGCAAAGACCTGTACACGTTTGCCAAGTCCTTTAATGCATCGAGCTGGTCTATTTCATTTAGACGCTCAACAAAAGCTTCAAATATCGAAGCCGCCCTGACATTTCGGCTTTGGTCATCACCAATCTGAATCGTGAATATACGATATTGACAGACTGCCAAACGTTCAGAATGTTGATATCTCTCCGCTTCAGCTACCCCCTCATAGAGCAGCAATGCAGCCTCATGTCGTCCCTGCGACAATAATTCTTCCGCTATTTCAAATAGCTTGGGTGAATACAGCAGATTGTCCATGATGGCTCCCACCACTCGACGGATTGCATCCAACTTGTCCAATTCCGCACAACGATACAAAAATGGCTCTATTCGTCTCATATTTGGAGGAATGTCAATAATGTAGTTTTCTATAAATAGATCGTATAGGTGGCCTTCTGGTAAACCCATAGCTTCAGTAATTCGATCAAGCTGATTAATAGACATAGATTTATTACCTGTAACAATGCTACTTATTATTCCCCTATTCATCCCTGCGATTTGTCCAAATTGCGATAATGTTAAGCCTTCTTGTTTTAGATATTGTTCCAATTCTGCTCTTATCGTGGGTGTAATTTTCATGGATAAACCACCCTTTCAGCGTGAACTCACTATATAATGCACAGATAAATATAATTTATAATTATGAAACAAGTAGTAAAATACATTTGTTTTATCGCTTTTGATTGTACCATCTTTTGGTACAAAATCATATACTTTTCATATTTGATATCAAGATACCTTTTGGGATAGTTTGCGATGATTTTATGATTAAAAGTATCATTATGTAGTTTTATTATTTGTGGAAATCAGAATGCAATTTATCGCTACTTAAAGTTAACAGACCAGATAGATACACTAATGCCAAGGAGGTCATATATTGAAAAAGAAAAAAATTATGATTACCTTGTCAATTTTGATTATCGTAGTTAGTGGTGGTTTATATTTGTCTTTGCAAATAAAATTGAATTCTCTGGAGCAAGGCTTAAAATCCTATCTTATTAATGAGAAGAGATACTCTGAATCTGATATTCTAAGTATTAAAGCAAGGCTCAGTTTAATGCCTAAATATCCTGTTACAGTTAGGTTTAGAGATGATCCTAACACAGAGTATATATTTACGGATAGAGACGCTTCAGAATGGACACAGTTAAGTCCTCCCGAAAGATAAACAAAGGCTATGCGGACTTGTTCGTAATTTTGCAACGTTCGATGATTGTATCTTCGTCGTTATAGTGCTCATCAAGTACAGTGTAGTATGTACGATACGTTGTTACGATAAAATGATAATTTTATAAGAATGATAGGGTATAAAATAGAAAAATAAAGCATATACTGCTTGTACCTCTTCTCTCCAGTTTATTATTTATAGCCTTCTTTGAGACAATGTTCTCGTGGAAGGCTATTTTTTGTTAAACATAACTAAGCAAACAAAGCCACTTCGGTCATGTGTGCATATTTCCCTTGTTGTACGTATGTATCGTATATTCTCTCAGGATCATCGGTGCGGTATCTGTCCATTTTCCATTGAAAGACTTCCTCTTGAAACATTCGTTCGAATGCAGATTGTTTATTGCGATAATAGTCACGAACAAAAGAAGCTTTATCCTTGTAACCATAAGCGTCGATATACTCTTTTCTTATCTGAACTAATAAAGTCAATTCATGTATCACATCCGACTTGCGCTCCAAAAATTCATTTAAGCGTTCGACTGTATTGAGTGTAAATTTCATTGTTGCAATAAGGGTTTCAGCTTTAGGCGAAATGTCGAGAAGGACCAAAAGTTTTTCAAAAGTCAGATTAGGGTCAAATCCATCTCGCTTTGTGTTTGTAATGGTCAGGGAAGTTACGTAGCTCTTATTAAGTAAAATTGTCACATGCACTATCTCCTTTTAATTCGCATCTGCGAAGTTTGTAATATTGTAACCAGTATGTTATGCGTCAAAGGTTATATATGGATATACGCCAATGTACCCACATGGTTTCATATATTTGGATGAAACAAATTAGGTCAAAGTTGATCACACATTCCCTTCCTCATATCACAGGTCGATTTTTTACTGAGTTGAGGACTTTTTTGGGACGAATTTAGATTTTGTATGTAGCCCTCCTTTTACTAACAAAGTTTTAATATTTCCCAAATTAAAAAGTACAAAGTTTTGTACCTTGTCATCAGCATACGACCAATCTATTATATTGTCAACAAGAAAAAGTACAAAACTTTGTATGTAAATCGTATACAAATATCAGAATATCGCTATAATGATATTGTACATAATGAGATGAATGGTTATTGGGGTGATAAATACATGTTAGAATCAATTGGAAGTAGGACTAGATTTCTTAGGATTAGAAAAGGGCTTACTGTCGAAATGCTAATTGAGGATTTAAAGATTCCAATGTATGACGAAAACAACAATCATATAGGATTTAAAAAAGTAACAAAAGGTACAATTGGAAACCTTGAAAACGATCGAAACAAGCCCAATGTAGATTTAATTATAGCTCTCTCAGATTATTTTGAGGTTTCGACTGATTGGATATTAAAAGGAAAAGAATACGAAGGCGTTAAAATGAGAAGTCAAAGCGAAGAAGAGTTGCAGCTTTTCTATGACACAACTAAAGAGGAAGTTATACAGGAGCTTGAGCAAACTATAAATAAACTGAAGTATGGAAAATAAAAAGACCCAATTAGGGTCTTATTGATGTTGTTCTAAAAAAGCGTTTATACTCATGGCAACTATTGGATTTGGTGGGATAATATGCACACATCCAAGTTTCATAAGTTCAAGTTGTACTTCTGCACCTAGCATATCATTTTTAATGAAACCAGCGTCTGCTGCTGTAAACCAAATTGGCGCACCTTTAGCAAAATTCAATAATGCTTGTCTGTTGGCTTGTGCATTGAAATTCACAGTGAATACTCTTTCTTCTTTTTCGTTATCATATTTGACTGTTACAGTAATAATAATAAATTCTTCTTCATGGTATGTCATTAAACCATAATGTGTTTCGTAAGGAACAGCACTGTGAGCGCCTTTCATTTCCTCTACTCCAGACACTAGAATTAATGGTAACTCTCCTGTACTAAATACTCCTATCCTTCTTGCCATTAAAAAACCTCCTATTATGTAATGGGAAAATTATACCATAAACATAGTTCTATGTAACTATATCATTTATCATAAAAAGAGGATAGCTTAGCTACAGGCAACCCTCTTTTTAATAATCTATTGCATTCTCTATTGTTTTCGGCATCAATAATTACAATTAATAAGTATTTTATGCTTTCCACATAATGAGAAAACCCTCATTTACCACCTTGGAGACATATTTAACAACATATTAAGCCCCTATCTTCTATTTTAAAGCCTCCAAATACACTGCTTAATAGGAATCCTCTCAATAACAGAATTCACGTTAATTTCCCGTTCTAGGCACTTGTGGATCATTGTGACCTCCACATCTATGGTAAAGTATGATTCTCTCTAAATACTTGTCTTACATACGGAGGACTATACTTATATTTAGCATAGATTTGATTCAACGTTAGTCCTTGATTGTAGTGTAGGTCATACAGTAAGGGATAGTCTTTGGCGCGCTTTATCTTTGATCTTTCTTTGTGACTTATCAATTTAATTCCTTTTGCTTTGAAGAGCGATTTCACTGTCCACCAGTCTATATTAACCTTCTCGGCAATTTGTTCAAAGCTTAATAGATCGACTTGATATAGCTTTAATAGTTCTTCTAGTTGACTCTCGTATTCTTCCCATTTATTCTTTCTGTCTTCACCTCCCCACTTTGGCTTATCTAACTCTATTAAATCATAAGCATAGATTACTAGACTTCCGTCTTTACCAGGGTATCAATCGCTTCTTTTCCAAAATCCTTTTCCCCTCCGCGTGCTAAACTGTAAGCCTCATCAATGAACAGCACGCCGCCAAGAGATTTCTTTACCAGGTCCCGCGTTTTTTGTGCGGTGTGGCCGATATACTCACCTACCAAATCAGCCCTCTCCACCTCAATCAGATGGCCCTTACTCAGCACCCCCATTTTTTGCAGCATTTTAGCGATAATGCGGGCTACTGTCGTTTTCCCCGTACCTGGATTTCCTTTGAAAATCATGTGATATACGTGTGCGTTGCTCAACAGACCTGCATCAGTGCGCATGTGGGCGATTTGTAAAAAGGCATATACCTCAAATACCAGCTCTTTGATGTTATCCAAGCCGACGAGATGATCGAGTTCTTTCTGAATTTCCTGATAAAGACTGAGATACTGCGGTAGCGCCTGCGACTTGGTCGAAGCCACTGATTCCGTCTCGTCCACAGTCACCGAAGCGATCGGCTCCGGGCTACGCAGCACGACATTGATTTGTCTGGAAGGTCTCTCCTCCGACCGCTTGCCCGCGGCGATTCCCCGTCCGTTCATGCATCCATCACCTCAACATTTCTTCAGGCACAGCTTACCCTATTAATGTATTCGGTCCAGCATGTCCTTATTAGCATAAAAGCAACGAGAACGTGCACTAAGCCTTCCCTCAATTCAGGCAATCCAAGTTTGAGCACTGATCCACCACCGTTGCAGCGTCCATTTAGCGTAAGCCAACACTTCTCTTGATTGATGGATTGGCATATCTAGCACTTTGGATTCGGTCAGAGCCATCTGAGGATGATCAAAATTCAAAAATTGAGCAATCTCCATCGCCCGAGGTCCATGATAGCTATGTGTGATGATTACGGTGGAGTTCCAGTCATATTCCTTCATGATACGCTGGCTGTAGAGCAGATTTTCGTAAGTACTGGTCGCCTGGTTTTCTAATAGAATATGCTGTACAGGGACTCCCCTATCTACCAAGTAGTGTTGCATCCCCTCGGCCTCCGTGTACGGAAAATCAGGTTGATCCAGTCCTCCACTTACAATTAGCCGCTGCACCGTCCCGTTGCGATATAACCGCAAGGCTTCTTCTAACCTTTCTTTTAAACCAGGACTGGGCTCAGCTCCCCACATAGAGGCACCTAGTACGATACCAATTTGTGCATGCTGGAGTGGATTGGTAGAGGCAGCTGTATTCATATTCCATACTCGGATACCTGCCCATACGAATCCGACCAAAATAAAAATCATCAAACCAAGTATGAAACGCTTCGATACCATAAATATTTTCCCATTGCGACTTTGCCTGCTTTTTGGCTCATGGCGTTGGGGCCCAGTGCTTTTAATCCACTGCAAAAATTTCACCGTTCTCTCTTAAAATCACCGTTGTGAAACCATTCAGCCCGGTGTTTCAGCGACATTTTAAAATAGGGGAACATATGAGCATCGATCTGATGTAACAAGTCAGCCGCCGTTCGGTTAGCCAATTCTGCTTCTTGCGTAGAAATATGTCCCCGTTGTAGCGCCTCCTCCAGTTCATCCTCATCCACCAGAAAGATTTCACCGTTTTTAAGCACGACCACATCCAAATACAAATCATCAAACCAAGGAACTCCTTGATCGGTTACTCCTTGATTTCGGCAGGTGTCAATGTACCATTCAACGATTTGCTCTCGATTGTCAAACATAGCAGTCACCACATAATGCTTACCTTTGGGATAATATTGTAACCAGGAATAACCTTTATCGGCTATGCAAAACGTATGACCACCATAACTTTTCCATAATGGCTCCTTGAGACTCAAAATAGTATACAGGGTCACATATCCTGTAAACGCATCACTTTCTACATACCGGCAAGCAAACTTGCGATTGGTGATTCTGCGCCAGTTGGCCCGGTCTCCGAATTTGCGCTTCATAAATGATGTTCCTCTCCAACATTGGTAAAACCAGCTTACCATATTTAAACTGTACACTCAAAAATAACCCCTGTATTACAGCAAAAAAGGTATTTTCAGACTGTCAAAACAGTCCGAAAATACCTTTGATTTGAAGCCACTATCATCTTACATAAAACATATTTGCTAATCCCGGTTGTGACGTCCACGATTGGAGTTTGAATGACCGTTGGATGTGCCTTCCTGACTTCCATCCATAATAGCACCTGTGGTAGATGCATCTGTATTTTCTGGATTGGTCATAGTATTTTCATCAGTTATACCTGAATCCGGTGTAGTCGTCTGACCATTCCCCGTATTTGTATCGTTTCCGTTCCCAAAATTGTCGTTACTGTTGCCTGTGCCTCCAGTACCATTTCCATTGTTACCTCCAGGAGACGTTGGAACTTGGTCAGTACCAGTACCGTTATCAGTACCTCCAGGAATCGTATTCCCCTGGTCTGTGCCGTTCTGACCGTCTATATTCTCGCCATTATCCGGTACGATTCCATCCTGATTAGGATCGTTTCCTGGCTGCGGATCTATCGGAGTAGTCTCTGCCGGAATTTCAACACTAATCGTATTGGAAGCTGCGGATTCTTTACCATCCGCTCCATAAGCTACGACATAGTATTGATACGTTTTTCCAGCTACAGGAGACGTATCTTCACCACTCGTGCCTCTCATCGCCTCCATAATCGTCCGGAAGCTTCCTTCGGAAGACTCTTTACGATAAACACGGTATTGTACATTGTCTCCCTCTGCCGCATTCCAAGACAACGATACAATTTGGGTATCCTGACTATAAGACCCGCTCAGTCCGCTAGGAGCGGTGGCCTGAACCGGCTCTTCTGGCTTCTCTTCAACCGGTGGTTCATATCCCTTCGGCTCGCTAAATTGCGTTACCGGATGCCCCTTGAGAGCTTCACCCATGACCCTTCCGAAAAAGGCAGCCGACTGCCCACTGTAGTTTCTCAACATATGCTTACTGTCCGGCTTGTCATACCCCATCCATACAGCTCCGGTATATTCCGGCGTATAACCGACAAACCAAATGTCCCGGTTACCACTGTTGCCGCTGATTCCACTTTGGGTCGTACCCGTTTTACCAGCTACAGGCCAGTCAATACGTGCTTTGCGACCTGTACCGCTATTGACCACATTTTGCATCATTTTTGTCATTTCATAAGCCGTTTTCTCACTCATAACAGATTTGGATTCCTCATTATGAGTATAAACCACTTGATCATCACTATTATTAATTTGTTTAATGGAGTAAGCTTTTTGGAATTGTCCCTTATTGGCAAAAGCGCTATAGGCCTGCGCCATTTCGAGGGTATTTGTTCCTTTGCTTAATCCCCCTAATGCGATAGCAAGCGAGTGATCATTTTTGTCCATCGGTATGCCTACGCTCTCGGCGAATTGAACCCCTTTTTCCACACCGATTTGGTTCAACAACCATACAGGTGGTATATTTTCAGACTTCGTAATGGCATCAATCATGCTGATGGTCGAAGAGTAACCATGCAAGTTTTTCGGACTGTATCCGTTAAAGCTCTGCCGTTCGTTACTCAAAGGAGTATCTATCGTAAATTTACCGGATTCAAGAGCTGGCGCATAGGCTACAATCGGCTTAAAGGCCGATCCTGGCTGTCTGCGGCTCTGTGTCGCACGATTGAAGGTTCCCTTTTTATAATCCCGTCCGGGTGCCATCGCGGCAATACCACCTGTTTGGTTGTTAATAATAACCATAGAGGCTTGAACAGGCTGATCGTCTGGACTCTTTTCGAACATATCATCATCTGCCATCGCTTGGTCCAGCGCATTTTGAGCCTGAGCATCCATTGTCGTATGAATTTTATAACCGCCAATAATCAGATCATTGCCGCTGACTCCTGGCAAGGCATCCTCTGCCTCATCCATGACATATTCCATAAAATTTTGATACTTTTGCACTTTTTCCGGTTGTTTGTAATCGTAATTTATAGCCTTGGCCTCTTCCATTTCCTGCTTGCCAATCATTCCCTGCTCAAACATCAGCTGGAGAACCACAGCACGTCGGGCCTTTGAGTTTTCCGGGTTACTGATCGGGTTATACTTGGAAGGCCCTTTTGGAATAGCTGCCAGTGTAGCAATCTGCCACAATTTTAGTTCTTTTAAGTTCGATTGCCCAAAATAGCCTTCCGAGGCTGCTTTAATACCGGAATACGAGCGTCCAAACCAAATCCGATTCAGGTATAGCGTAATAATTTCATCTTTAGTCAAATTCCGCTCTAGCGCCATTGCGATGGATACCTCTGTCGCTTTACGGAAAAAGGTTTTGTCACGTGTCAAAAACAAGTTTTTGGCCAACTGCTGAGTCAGCGTACTGCCGCCCTCCACCGCAGAACGAGCAACGATATCCTTCACTGCCGCCCGACCGATAGACCAAATATCAACTCCTTGATGCTCCATAAAACGCTTATCCTCAGTTGCGATAAAAGCTTTTTTGAGCAACGGTGGAATTTCTTCACTTTTCACTGGGTCACTTTTTTGCACAGACAGCTCACCCATGAGCACACCGTTGCGGTCATAAACCTTTGATGTCTCGTTCACTGTAATTTTGTCCTTGTTGGCTTTGTAGATTTTTTCGCCATTAACCATGACAAATAAATAACCACCAAGTGCGCAAAATATGGCTAATGCTGCTGTAATAAAAAGCGTCCACCCAACTCGCTTACCTGTTATTTTCTTTTTCTTGCCCTTCGGCTTCTCTTTAGATGTGTTTCTATTGCGATTGCCGGATCTGGACAATGAATCGTTTGGCATTCCCCTGACTCCCTTTCGCGAATAATCATTATGTCACCGAGCCTAAGCTTAGAGCTAGCTGTCGGCAGCATGAAAGTAAACGGAATGAAAAGAACAACCCTGATCAGGTTGCTCCCGGTCACATTCCTATACAGTTAGACGAGACGGACGCCTGAAAAGTTTCATTACCCGGGCGTCCGCCCAGCCGTAATCAGTTATCGCTAGCGTTATCTTGTTGTACAAGCGATACGTTGCGTTGCGGTGTAAAGGTGGAGATGGCATGCTTGTAGATCAGCTGTTGCTTTCCATCCGAATCGATAACAATTGTAAAATTGTCAAATGCTTTAATCGTTCCTCGCACCTGGAATCCATTGATGAGGTATACCGTTACAGGTATAGAATCCTTGCGCAATTGGTTCAGAAACGTATCTTGGATATTAATAGACTTGTTCATTTTAGCCGTACCCCCAATAATCATTTGGATTGTTTTGAAGTATATTCAAGGTCTGTCCGGAACTTTCCTGCTATAATTTCGTGTATTCGGGCTACATGAGCAGAAAAATTTTCGAAATCAGTGACATCTACCCACTGGATATCCTTCATATGGCGAAACCACGAGAGCTGTCGCTTCGCAAAATGACGCGTATCCCGTTTTAGCCAAGTCACCGCCTCCTCCAAAGACACCTCTCCCCGCAGGTAGGAGGATATCTCTTTATAGCCTAGACCTTGCATGGAGATGGCATCGCTTCGCACTCCCCGTTCCATTAAGGAGGTTACCTCAGCAACAAGCCCTTGATCGAGCATCCCGTCAATTCGGTCTTCAATACGTTTATATAGCATTTGCCTATCCATTGTCAAACCTACGATGCAGAGTTGGTAGGGAGATTCCTTTTTTTGACTGGCAAGTTGAGAGCTAAGTGTTGTTCCGCTAACATGGTAAATTTCCAGCGCTCTCACGACTCGACGACGATCATTAGGATGCAGACGAAGTGCACTTTCGGGATCAACTGCCTGTAGTCGCGCATGAAGCGCTTCGGCCCCAAACTGATCGGCATAGTCAAGCTGTTCCTGGCGAAAAGCTTCATCAGCCCCTACCTCAGAAAACTGGTATTCATAGCAAACCGATTCTACATACAAACCCGTTCCGCCTACGATGAAAGGTAGCTTTCCCCTAGATTGAATATCAGGTATGAGACGACGACAGTCTTCCTGAAATTGGGCTACTGAATATGGGTATTCAGGCTCATGAATATCGATTAAATGGTGCTTGATTCCTTTCATTTCCTGTTCGGAAATTTTGGCAGTTCCAATGTCCATATGACGGTATACCTGCATGGAATCCCCGGAAATAATTTCTGCTTCAAATTGTCGAGCCATTTCGATGCTTAGTTTCGTCTTGCCAACCGCAGTCGGGCCAACAAGAACAAGTAGTTTAGGCTTAGATGCCACTGTCAATATCAATCACTCCGTACACTGTTTTCGTTGTGCCCCGTTGCTCCACACGGAAGCCGAGGCGGGCAAACTCTCCGCTACCCCTTTTTTCTTTCATTACGATTGTTTTTCGTGCAACCCTTTTCGCATGAGCAATACTTTCTTCATTCAACGCATCTGGATTAGCCAATCCTCTCAATGGACCGATTGCACTGGAATCAAGCAACGGATCACGGAACATCGGGTCAAAATAAATAATATCTACACTTCGATTCGGCAAGCTACGCAAATAGTCCAGATGATGACCATAACGAACGTCAATGTCTGAAAAGGCTTTATCCACTGCAGCGTTACCGGAACGGTAATGCCTCATCCCATCCTTGATTAATGCATAGACAGGGAAGGAACTCTCCACAGCTGTAACTTGTCCAGAGCTTCCCGTTCCAATCGAGAATAGAAGAGAATCCGTACCGAGCCCTGCCGTGCAATCGAGCACGGTATCACCCGGGGCAAGTCGGGCAGCCGTCAACATCGGATCAGCCTCGCCCTTTAATACCCTTTTAGCTCGAATGAATCCCATGCTTGGATGAAAAATCATCGGTGATTGTTCCGGGCCAATAAGCCTCACCCCGCCCTGCACCAGCACCAGAGCCTGACGGACTCTGTGAACAGCGATTAGCTTAGCTACTGATATGCCGCGACGTGGAGCGTACAGCACCCCAAGCTCGGCTGCAAGCAACTTCGCGCGCTCCACAACCTCGTCCGAGGGAGAATCTCCTGTCGTGACCAGTAATTCAGCTTGCTTATCACGAAGCATCATCTGCTTTTCTTCTTCACGGTTTTCCCAATCCTGCAACATATTTATACTCCCTTACATTACTCTTTTAAACAGCTTCTCCAGATCATATGTGGAAAAGGAAACAACGATGGGGCGCCCATGCGGGCAGGTATAGGGTTGTTTGCAGGCTGCCAAACGCTCTAGCAGCACGGCAGCCTGTCGGTCAGTCAGCTTCTGATTTGCTTTAATCGAAGCCCGGCAGGAGCACATGATTGAGGCTGCTTCCCGCAGTTTAGCAAGATCAATGGCTTTTTCCTCCAGTACCCATCCGGCCATTTCCTCAATGACATCCGCTTCTTCTCCTTTGGGGAGCCAGTACGGATATGAGCTGACACGGAAGGTTTGCCCGCCAAAATGCTCCAAATACACCCCCGCCTGTTCAAACCAGTGCAACCTCGTTTTCAATTTTTCCGTCTCGGAAGGCGTAAATTCCAATGTAATTGGCAGTAACAACTCCTGTGATACTGATTCAGGGTTGCCAAATTTTTCGTAATAAAATTCGTAATTGACCCGCTCATGGGCGGCATGCTGATCAATTAAATACAAGCCCTGGTCATTCTGCGCAATCAGATAGGTCCCATGGTGCTGACCGATTAAATTCAGCTCAGGAAAAGTAGGCACCTCAGG
This sequence comes from Paenibacillus sp. T2-29, assembly GCF_052921365.1. Taxonomy (NCBI): domain Bacteria; kingdom Bacillati; phylum Bacillota; class Bacilli; order Caryophanales; family Paenibacillaceae; genus Paenibacillus; species Paenibacillus sp. T2-29. The sequence continues at coordinate 193,871 of NZ_JBREVE010000001.1, forward strand.
GGCTGCCCCCGACAACGCTGTCAATTGCTCTGTATTTAGATGCTCCTGGCGCGGCTTCTGATCCGTGAATTTAGTAGTGTTGTCTGCAATTGGTGAAACAGCAGGACGGTAAGTAGCAGAAGCAGCCGTTTCCTGTATCCCTTCGCTGTACGAGGAAGAGACATCTGTTTCGGCATGATCTCCTGTGGATATCCGAGTAGTCGTCCCATCAGGAAGCGACACGCCTCCTCTAACATCACCCTCGTTGTTTTCTTCCACAAAATCTGCATCCAGCTCATCATCACTGATACTTTGACGAGCGAGAGTGTTGGCCTGTCCAATGACGGAATGGCTCCCCCTATTCGGAAGTTGCTCATGTTCATGGCTAAACTTCTTACTCTCTTCATTACTTTCATTACTTTCATTACTTTCATTACTTTCATTACTTTCATTACTTTCATTACTTTCATTACTGCTTATATTATCTGCAGAAGTATCTACTTTTGCACTATTTCCTTTCGAGAAATGAAACTGCTCCTGCACAAATGAGCCGCTATCCTTGCCGCCAATTTCGCGTTTGACTGCCTTTGGAATCAGCACTTGCTGCCCTAAAACAGCTTTTACCGAATCTTCAACCAGCTGAAACAGTTCAGCTTCTTTGCTGAACCTCACCTCCAGCTTGGCTGGATGGACATTAACATCCACCAAAGAAGGATGCATGTCCAGTTGGATCACAGCCAGCGGATAACGATTAATCGGCAACAAAGTATGATACGCCTTGAGCAGTGCCTGATTGAGCCCATAGCTCCGCACAAATCGTCCATTCACTACTGTCGAGATTGCATTTCGATTCGATCTGGTCCACTCTGGGCGACTGACATAGCCGCTAATTCGGTAATCAAGGCTCTCTCCTTCCACCATCAACATTGATTTCGCCGCAGAAGTTCCGTAAATAGCAGCAATCACTTGGAGCAAATCACCATTGCCCAGCGTTTGCAACAATGTATTACCATTATGCCGCAATGTAAAGGCCACTTCTGGGTGCGAAAGCGCCATTCGGTACAATACATCCGAAATGTGTCCCAATTCCGTCTGGATCGTTTTCATATATTTTAGCCGTGCAGGTGTATTATAAAACAGATCGCGTACGGTAAAATCCGTCCCCTGCCTTCCAGCAGCATCCTCGTGAAGCATCAGTTTACCGCCCTCAATCACCAATTTACGGGCACGGCCGTCATCTCCTGCTGCTGTGAGTAGCTCTACTTTTGAGACAGCCGCTATACTTGGCAATGCCTCTCCCCGGAAGCCGAGACTTGTGATCTGGAACAAGTCTCGGCCATGTCCGATTTTGCTTGTCGCATGTCGATAAAATGCCGTTTCCACGTCCTCAGGCTCTATCCCACTGCCATTATCCGTCACCCGAATACTTTGCAGGCCGCCCTCTTCTACCCATACGTCCACTCGTGTACCGCCCGCATCAATCGCATTTTCCACCAGCTCCTTCACGACGGAGACTGGACGTTCCACGACCTCACCGGCAGCAATCTGATTCGCAATATGCTCATCTAGCACTCGAATTTTAGACATCCTTTTAACCTCCTCCTGACTTCAAAGTGTGATGAAAAATAAGCAAAATAATAATATCTAATATTCTTAATTACAGACCATTGGCCTTGTTCTTTAATTCATTTAACAGTTGCATCGCCTGTAAGGGTGTCATATTCATGACATCAGCATTTTTCACCTTCCGCAAAATTTGGCGCACGATCGGATTAGCTTCTACCGTCTCTGAGTGTGGCTTGGAGGGAGCAAGGTCCTGCTCTCCGAAAATGGACAGCTGTACCACGTCAGAAGCTGCATGCTCCAACTCACCTGAATCTTCCACATTCTGTAGTGTATCTTCTTTTACCAGGGTAGCTTGCTGTGATCCAGACTGGACTGGTGGTGCAGTTTCTCCGTTTGCTTGCAATGTCTGGTCCGCATATTTTGCGGACATTGGAGAAATCTCTTCTGTCCCTGGCACTGTACGAAGATCAGTCCCTTCCTTCGCTACTCTTGCTGTCTCGGTGCCTGCCGTTACTTGAGCTGCCGCCTGTTCAAAACCATACAGTAGACCATTTGCTCGCTCAATAATGTTATTAGGCAAACCTGCAAGTCGGGCACAATAAATACCATAGCTACTACTAGCCGCGCCCGGTATGAGCTTGCGTAGAAAATTCACCTTATCGCCGCTTTCCTGCACGGCCATGGAATAATTTCGCAGCGAAGATAGACCTTGCTCCAAATGGGCCAGCTCATGGAAGTGCGTAGATACCAGCGCCTTACAGCCAATCGTATCATGCACAAATTCGATGACCGCTTGTGCAATTGCCATCCCTTCGCTGGTGGACGTTCCTCGTCCCAGTTCATCAATTATAATCAGACTTCGTGGAGTTGCCTTGTCCGTCATGACTTGAATATCTGCCATTTCGACCATAAACGTACTCTGTCCACCAATGAGATCATCCGCTGCGCCGATCCGTGTGAAAATGCGATCCAGCATCGGCACTTTAGCACGTGCAGCCGGGACAAAGCAGCCAATTTGAGCCATAATCGCAATGAGTGCAACCTGACGCATATACGTACTTTTCCCAGCCATATTCGGACCGGTGATGAGTAGAATATGCGCATCGGATTCTTCCAACACTGTGTTGTTGGCGATAAAGCCGCCATCTTTCATGACGGCTTCCACAACGGGGTGCCGTCCCTGTTCCACTACAAAATCATATCCTGTTGTCAGCTCAGGCTTCACGAATCCACGTTCCGCGCTAACCGTTGCCAGCGACTGATACACGTCAATTTCAGCAACTTGCTCTGCCAGCTTTTGCAGACGGGGAATTTCAGCGTTCAGTTTACTGCGTAGCTCTGAGAAAAGCGTGTACTCCAGATCCACCATCTTATCCTCAGCTTCCAAAATCAGCGATTCCTTTTCCTTCAATTCCGGTGTGATATACCGTTCTGCATTCGCCAATGTCTGTTTGCGTTCATATCGACCTTCCGGTAATGATGCCAAATTGGATTTGGTCACCTCGATGTAATAACCAAACACTTTGTTGTATCCGATTTTGAGTGACCGAATGCCGGTTGCTACTCGTTCTTTGGCCTCCAGCTCAGCAATCCAACGCTTACCGTTCACACTCGCCTCACGCAGTTCGTCTAGACGCTGATGATAGCCTTCCTTTATAAGCCCTCCATCTCTTACGGAAATCGGGGGTTCATCAGCCACTGCTTCCTCAATCAGCGTACACAGGTCTGCACAGCTGTCCAATGTTTGTGCAATCCGTCTCAGCGTATTCGACGGAGATTCAGCGCACAGCTCGCGTAAAGACGGAATTTGGGCCAGAGACAGCTTGAGGGCGATCAAATCTCGTGCATTAGCACTACCAAAAGCGATCCGTCCTACCAAACGCTCCAGGTCGTAAATCTCTTTAAGCTGAGCACGTACATCCTCGCGGAAAATAAACTGGTGGTATAGCTTGTCTACCGCTTCTAACCGTTCCTCAATTATATTGCTACTCAACAGCGGCTTGTCGATCCAACGACGTAACAAACGTGCGCCCATGGATGTCTCTGTCCGATCCAGCAACCACAGCAACGAGCCTTTCTTGGAGCGCTCACGCACCGTCTCCACCAGTTCCAGATTCCGGCGGGTAAATGGATCCAGAATCATAAAATGATTAGGCTCATAGACCGAGATTTGGGTCAGTTGACCTAACGATCTTTTTTGCGTTTCATTTAAATAGGAAATCAGGCGCGATACGCACCGTCTGCGTTCCTCCGTAAGCCTTGCCCACGTGGCTTCACCAAATTGATCCCGTACCAGATCATCCTTGGATTTGTCCCACGCCGTATACACAACCCGCCTTCCAACAGGGGACATACGGGAGGTCACAAAATCAAGCAAATGACCATCCCCCAACATTTCGGACGGCTCATAAATGTTAATTTCATCTAATAGCCATTCTTTCGAATCAGGTACGGAAGTCACATAGAGTTCACCTGTCGACAAGTCGCATGCCGCCAGCGCCAGCATCCCGTCCGTCTCTGTGACACATACCATGTAATTGTTGGATTTATCACCCAGCACCTTGCCCTCCATGACCGTACCCGGGGTCACAACACGGACAATATCCCGCCGTACCATTCCCTTGGTAGCTGAGGCTTCCTCCATTTGTTCACAGATGGCCACCTTATAACCCTTCTCAATAAGGCGTTGTATGTAATTTTCTGCTGAATGATAAGGCACGCCGCACATCGGAATTTTCTCCGCGACGCCACCCTCACGACCAGTCAGTGTAATTTCCAGCTCCTTGGATGCAAGAATCGCATCATCAAAAAACATCTCGTAAAAATCGCCCAGGCGGAAAAACAAAAATGCGTCTTTAGCCTGCTCTTTTATAGATAAATATTGCTCGATCATCGGTGTATATTTAGACATACCGTTTCCTAACCCCCACACTTTGTTCCGTTTAAACTCATATTTACCTTTCATTATATCAAAAATGACAGTCGATAACATGAAACCCTCTCGGGTGTTGACACTTGATTTTACGAAAGCTTCCAGTACGGGCGCAAATCCCGTGTTTCATCCCATTGTTTTCCCTTGCGAAGGCTATCCAGCAGTGGCGCTATATAAGCTTCATATTGAGAAAAGATCTCTAATGAAATCATATCTAAAATAAGTGGCTCCATATACTCTCTAAGTACAACCTGATTCCCTTCATAAAAAGCTCTGTGAGCCTCTTCTTCTCCCAGCGGCCTACGCTGCAAACGTGAGTATTGGGAAGCAATCAGAAACGCCATCCCAATCACACCTTTCGCCAGCTGTGGCGAGATTAGAAAACTGGGCAGTGTTCGATATTCAAAGCCTCCGTAAGACTGACGGCGAAAATCGCCCAAATTGCCATAATGCGGTCTGCGCCGAGCCGAGCGCTTGTCTTCCAGCAGCGCCAGAGGCAACGCCAAATAGTTATCTAGTGCCCTGAGTAGGGCACCATTTAGCGGAACCCCGCTGAAATGCAGATGTCCGCCCAAGGGAAAACCCGGTTGCGGCATTCCGCCCGCCTGCCAGATGAGCGTATGGTCATCTATCTGCCGAGCTGCTATCGCAAAAGCTTGGCGCAGGTGCCTCAGCAGACGGGCCGGATCTTCACTTGGTGCAGGACGAAGCTCAGCGACTGGGTATAGCGTTCGTCCTCGGCGGGTAACGGCATCGCAGCCGGCTACGCCTAATCGGCCCAAATATCGAGAGGCCGGAACAACCCTCCCCTCTGGCATACGAACCAGCACAAATTCGGGATCCATTCCGATTAATAGTCGCGCTCTGCCCCGTTCCGCTGAAAGTTCCTCTCCCGGAGCATCCTCTTCACGAGCAGCAGCTTCATATAGCGTGGCCAAACGTCTATCGTTCAGCCAGGGCTGTGCCAAGACATGGCGAACCTGACAATTACGTTCTCCCAGCAGCGTCAGCACTACCTCACCACTGTCCAAACCGAGAGTATACAACGCACGTACAGCCAGCCGCTCCATCCGGACATAGAGCGGTGATTGATAATGTAGATCAGACCGATCATATGCACTAACCTTAGTAGAACCTTCGAGGGCACGTCTACGGATTTCCAGCACCCGTAGTTGATGGATTTGCACCGCGTAGCCGATCGCAAAATCTGCTGTACTCTCATCCAGCCAACGAACCGAAATACCTGAGCGCTCCAATCTGCGCATTTTTTCATCGTCCGTCATCTGTTTGAAACGTCTGAGCGCCTGTCCCGGTTGCCGCATCATAACTCCCCCTTACCGATCTACGTACGGACTTAAACAATCCAAACGACAAAAAAGGAGGGCCTTTGCCCCCTGCGCAATATCAGCCGGCGCAAAGAGTAAAGTGGCCCTCTTTTTGGTCACTCCTGTCAGAGCTCGTCGTCAATGAGGTCGGGGTCGAGCTCCTCATAGTCCCCCTCTTCCGCTCCAAAATCAAAGTCCTTGTCAAAATCGTCACTGCTGCCATACGGGAATACTTCTACAACAATCTTCGTTTCCGCCACCAGCTCCACCGCAAATTCCCGCTCGACCCGGATCATTACGCTGCCACCTCCAGAAGACACACTGGCCTCGACGCAACTTGGCTCCTGTGTAGCTTCGGCGGATACTTCCACTGTAGACGCCCGGTGCTTCGGATCAAGATACGAGAGCGGCACATTTTCTACGTACGACACCGTTTCCTTAGCCACATCGGTCTGCGAGTTTTTATCGTATGAGTACCAAATATTGATATCATACGTCCCGATGACCTCAATGCCGTCTCCAGCCGCCACAGCTTCATACTGGTGGTTAATAATCCATGCCCCCAAAATACTGGTCGGATTATTCGGCGGAGTTACGGTATGGGTTACGGTAGAGAATCTGCGACCTTTACCACAGATCGCTTTGGTAATAATCTCTCTACGATTTTTATGACTTAATGCCATTCTTGAACCTCCTCCATACAATCAATCATTCCATACATATGTATGCAGGTTGTGGGCGAATGTTGAGTGAATAGGCGAAAAGGAAAAAATATTATTTGTATAAGCATATGCCGCCATGGCTTGAACTCATGCACGCCAATGTGTTACATGCTGCTCAACGATCTGTAAAAATTCGCTGAGAGCTGGCGATTTCCACTTTTTCGTGTGATAAGCGACCTGAGTAGCCACCTGCTGTTCACTGTCATCCCAGGCTAGACGTGCCATTTTCCCTTCTCGCAGCTCATTTTGTACCGTAACCAGCGGAAGCAGCGCAATACCCAGTCCAGCCATGACGCATTGCTTGATGGCTTCTATGCTCCAAAATTCCAGACTAGGATCTGCAAAAATACCGTGTTTGTTCAAATACTGCTCAAAAAGGATTCGGTACGTACATCCAGCCTCCGTATGCAAAATGGTTTCGTCCTTCAAGTCGGCAGGCTCTACCTGTGTATAGGCAACCAGCGAATGCTTCAGTGGCGCAACCAGCGCCATCGGCTCATGAATAAGCGTGGTGATATTCAGTTCCCTATCCTCCGTCTCAGGTTGAAGCATAAAAGCCAAATCCAATTCACCGGAACGGATCAAATCACGTAATTCCCAGCATTCGCCGGGTTTAAGTACAATTTTAACCTTTGGGTACCGCTCCCTGTACTCACGGATCAGACTCGGCAAACGAAAAGCAGCCAGAGACTCTGGTGCTCCTATTTTTAGCGTTCCTGCTAATTCTGTTTCTGAACGAAGCGCATCCTTGGCCATAGCATGCATCTTGGAAATTTCCTGCGCATAGGGCAGCAGGCGTCGTCCGGCATCGGTCAGCATAATTTTCTTGCCAATGCGATCAAACAGCGGCGTACCCAATTCCGTCTCCAGTGTTTGAATTTGAGCAGTAATACTTGACTGTGCATAATCCAGTATACGCGCTGCTCGCGTAAAACTGCCTGCCTCCACTACATTTATAAAGGTAAACAAATGCCGCGATTCCATAATCCGCTCCTTCAATCGATTTTTCCGATGCAAGCAATCGTAATATTCCGTTTTTCCGATAGATTGATTATCTGATAAGCTGGAGAAAATAACAAGAGAAAGAAGGCCTTTCTGCATGACGAATGAAAATAAGCTTCAATCCACTATTGGTCTTCCACAGGCCATTGCGCTCTATATCGGAGCTGTATTGGGTTCGGGGGTATTGATTGTGCCTGGTCTTGCCGCCCAAATGGCGGGTCCAGCATCGTTGCTGGCATGGGGATTCATGACCCTGCTCATTCTGCCAATGGCGCTTTCCATGGGACTTCTATCCGCGAAATTCCCAAATGCGGGAGGGGTATCGCATTTTGTGACGTTGGCCTTTTCCCCACGGGCTGGTGCTTATATCGGGTGGTTTTTTCTCATGTCGGTTCCAATTGGGGCCCCTGTTGCCGCACTTACCGGAGCCGGCTATATGACCGCAGCTATGGGCTGGGGAGAGGAAAGCCGCATAATGTTGGCCGCTGCCATGCTGGCGGTGGGCCTGGTCATCAACTGGATTGGTATGAAGGTTGCCGGACGTATTCAGATTGCCGTCGTTATAGCCATCGTTGCCGTCCTGATATTCGCTATTGCCGCAGCACTCCCTCAGATGAAAACTGTTCACTTCACGCCGTTTGTTCCACATGGCTGGCTTTCTGTCGGCCAAGCAGCTGCGATTCTGTTCTGGTGCTTTATCGGCTGGGAGGCTGTGTCCCATATGTCAGAGGAATTTACCAATCCCGAGCGGTCTGCCGTTAGAGGTGTGACCATTGCAGCCATCATTGTGGGTTTGCTTTATTTCCTTACTGCGCTTGCTACGGTAGGCACACAAAGTTACCTTGCAGGAGGTTCGGATGCTTCGCTCATATGGGTGATTAGTCGGGCTATCGGGCCATGGGGTGCGATCATTGCGGGCTTGACGGGGATCTTTATTTGCACCGCTACTATTATTGCTTACGTGGGTGCCGCTTCACGAGTCGCTTATGCTTTATCTCGACAAGGACAGGCCTTTCGCTGGATGGGCGTGTTATCCCAACGCTTCCATACCCCCATCGGGGGCATTGCTTTTCTTAGCGTCTGCTTCGTGATCATTATGGTGTTGTACAGTAGCGGTGCTGTTTCACTCACCAACCTGATCCAATTGCCGAACGCTACCTTCATTCTGACCTATCTAGGGGGTTGTGCAGCAGGAATCAAGCTCCTACGTGGGAGTCGTTGGGGAGTTTCCATTAGTTGGATTTCCTTCATTTCCACGGCAGTTGTTTTCCCCTTTGTCGGGTGGGCCATGCTTTACCCTTGCCTGATCACCGTTGTCTTGTGGATCACAGATCGAATTCGGCATAAACGGACTTTCACTCATCCGAATTCTGCCGTTACTGAACAAGAAAAGGCTACTGTCCGTCATGGATAGTAGCCGCTCAAGGTCCTTACTCTAATTTTTCACCGGAGTAGGGGCCTTGTCCTTTTTAGCGATTTTCAAATACTGGTGAAGCTCATGTGTAAGCTGCAATAATGCTGAACGAATCTCAAATTCCTCCCGAGTTGCGGGAAGCTCCATGGCTTTAAATTCTTCACGAACCTGCTCCAACAGCTTCTCGGTCTGTCCTGTATAATGTCCAGCCAAAACGTCGTTGCTAAGCTGGTCGAACAGCTCGGCCAGAAGCTTGGCCTGCGGCATGTGCTGATACATTTGTGCGATCAACTGCATCATGTTTTGAATCGAATCCAGCTGTTCTTTGCGCATATAAAAATACACATTCCAGCCTTCTTGGGGACGAAGCATTTGATTTTCCAATGAACGACCCGCCTCAGTGACCCCTTTGGTGATCACGCTGTCCGCTTCAATAACTTCCTTGCCATCCCATATGTATGCCGGACTACGCAGCGTGTTGGCCATATTTCTGAATATAACAGAAAATGTCCGATCCACCTCCTGCCGGATTTGTTGCATTGTATTATCAGAACGCGGCATATAAGCTAGATTGACAACCATCGCAGAACCCAGCCCAATCACCAGCAGAGCCAGCTGGGTCAGCAGTACCTCCATATCAATCACACCGCCGCTGAATACTCGGAAAACCACGACCGAACCCGTGACAATGCCTTCCTTAAAGCCCACCCGTACAATGACCGGAAACGCCGTTAAAATATATAATGCAAGCACCCAATCATGGAATCCGAATACCACAAACAAAACACAAGCAAAAAGAAGTCCCACGACGGATGCAAAAAATCTCGCCGAAATGGTGCGGAGACTTCTCTTGCGTGTGACATCCACCCCCAAAATTGCTAAAAGCCCTGCCGAGGTGGCTCCGTGAATGCCTACTCCCTCCGCAATAAGTACGGCCATTAATGCGGCAATAGCCGTTTTAATCGTACGAAAGCCCATGAAAAAATTCTGTCCCCTCTAGATGAAATCTGTTTTCTCATTTTCATAAATATTAAGTATTTCATTTTCATGGTACTTTATTTTCACGTTTTGCACAAATATTCAGAAATTTAATAATTACCGATGAGGGCGACCTGAAAGCAAGCGGTGCTCCACATACACAACTGCCTGGTACATCAATGTAGCTACGACAGCAATGATCAACAGACTGGACATGACCAGTGTGAAATTGAACACCTGAAAACCATAAATGATCAAATAACCTAAGCCATTTTTAGCAACCAAAAATTCACCAACAATCACGCCAACCCATGCCATGCCGACATTCACTTTCAGCGTAGAGACAATTGCGGGAAAGGAGGCAGGCAAAATCACCTTTTGAAACGTATCCCGGCGTGTTCCTCCAAACGTGCGAACCACTTTGACCAAATTGGGATCGACTTCCTGAAAACTGTTGTATACCACAAGGGTCGTAATGATAACCGTAATGGAGAGGGTTGTCATCAGAATCGCGGTAAAACCCGCCCCAAACATGACGATAAATATTGGCCCTAGCGCTACCTTGGGCATACTGTTAAACACAACCATATATGGATCAAGTACCCTTGATAAAAACGGCGACCACCAAATAAGTACCGCGAGCAATGTGCCGAGCAGAGTACCGAGCAAAAAACCTGCCATCGTTTCTCCAACAGTGACACCTACATGTCCCCATAATTCCCCGCTGACCGCATCCTTGCCAATCTGAGTGAAAATTTTGCTAGGATAGCTAAACAACAATACATCAATCCACTTCAAACGACCTGCAATTTCCCACAATACAAATAAAAGCAGCAAAATAGCTATCTGCACACCTGTTACTAACCACTGTTGCATACGCCTGTTACGCAAATACGTCTGATGCAGTCCTTGAATCCAACGTTGCTCAGGCTGATCAGCTTCGTTCTTCATACGTTAACTCACTCCTTTGCTCCCGAAGCCTCCAGTTCCCGCCATATTTCATGAAATAGCTCATTAAAGCCCGGCTGTTCGCGCGCATAAAAAGGCTGCGCTTCCCGAATGGAATCCGGAATCTCGAAAGTACGCCGGATATGACCAGGATTTCGCCCCATCACTATAACCCGATCACTGACTGCAATGGCCTCGGCCAAATCGTGCGTGACTAAAATCGCCGTTTTCTTTCGTTCGCGCAAGGTTTGCACAACGAGGTCCTCCAGCTGCAGCTTAGTTTGATAATCCAGCGCGGAGAACGGCTCATCCAGCAGCAGCAATCCCGGATTCGTCGCCAGCGTCCGTACCAGCGCCACACGCTGGCGCATTCCTCCAGACAACTGGGATGGATGCAAATGCTCCTTTCCTCCCAAACCCATACCTTCCAGCAATAATCGCGTCCGCTCACGCGCAGCTTCATCTACTCTGTTGCTTAGTTCCAGACCTAACAATGCGTTATCCATGATCGTCCGCCACGGGAAAAGATAATCCTGCTGCAACATGTAACCGACCTCAGGACTCGGGCCACTTACCGGCTGACCTTGCAACATAACTTGACCTGCCGCTGGACGCAGCAGCCCGGCGATCATGGACAGGATCGTCGTTTTTCCGCAGCCGCTTGGACCGACTAAACTGACAAATTCCCCTGTATTTACGGAAAAATCGATATTCTCAACCGCCAATGAAGCTTCCCGATCTGTTACGTATACATGGGTCACTTGCTCCATTCTCACCATCGGGATCATCACATCCGCAGTGAGACCACTCTGTTCCTCCGTCATGGTGAACCTCCTGCATCCACAGCTGTATCCGTAGCTTCGGTTGTGCTCTTTTTCACATCTGTCTCAGTATTCCCGATAGAGTTGGAGGAGATCGCCTGTTTTGCAAAACTTGGGTTTACCAGCTTATCTAGTGCAACCGGGCTTTTCAGCTCACCTGCCGAAGCCATGACATCCTGTAAATTATTCCATTCATTTTCCTCAATCATCGGGTTCATTGCATAGGTACCCTGTTCCTTATAGCGCTTGATACTACTCGTCAAAACAGCTAATTCTGTATCCTTAAAATAAGGTGTAATAGCTTCGGCGATCTGTTCAGGTGAATGCGCAGCAATCCACTGCTGTGCCTGATATATGGCATTTGTAAATTTCTGAGCGGCTTCGCTATTGGTGTTTAGATAGCTTTGCTTCGCCATATATACCGTATACGGCAACTCGCCACTCTCTACGCCGATAGAGGCAACTACCCGACCTCGACCTTCCTTTTCAAAAATAGACGCCTGTGGCTCAAACAGCTGCACATAATCCCCTGTACCCGAACCAAAAGCAGAGGCGACATTGGCAAAATCAATATTTTGAATCAGCTTCAGATCCTTATGCGGATCAATGCCGTGTTTGCGAAGCGTAAATTCAAGTGACATTTGTGGCATTCCGCCCTTGCGTTGTCCCAAAAAACTTTGTTGTTTCAGCTTTTCCCAGTCAAAGCTATCCTTTGTTTGCCGAGCAAACAAAAAGGTTCCGTCCTTCTGTGTCAGCTGAGCGAAATTAATGATAGGGTCCTCTGCTCCTTGCTGATACACATAAATAGATGTTTCCGCGCCGATCAGCGCGATATCTGCCTGATTGGACAACAACGCCGTCATCGCCTTGTCTCCGCCAGGGATCGTAGCCAGTTGGACATCCAGTCCCTCCTGAGCAAACATCCCCTGGCTCAAGGCTACATACTGCGGCGCATAAAAGACCGTACGGGCTACCTCGCCAAGTCTGATCTCAATCGTCTGCCCCCCCTTGGGGGCACACCCACTGAGCAACAGTAATCCGAGTAGTGCCGCAGCCACCACTGCTTTGCAACGAGCGCCGTAATTCATCCTTGTTCCCTCCCCACCTTTACATCGTTGACTTCATATATTGTTATGCGGCTGACGTTATAATGGTTAACTGTATACAAAAACCCCGCATTTGCCTATGAATGCGAGGTTTTTGTGTGCGATTGTATAAGAGCTCTAAATCAGAGCTTGTATATGGATGTATATTTATCTTCCAGATAGTCGGCGAGATAATCAGGATTCAGATCCTCACCCGTAATGGCTACAATCAACTCAGACGGCGTCCGGCTCTTGCCGTAACGGTAAATCCGTTCAGTCAGCCATTGCTTGATCGGCTCCAGCTCACCAGCAGCAATCAGCTCATCCAGGTTCGGCAGCTCCTTACGCAGAGTCGCCAAAATCTGGGCTGCATACATATTGCCAAGTGAGTAAGAAGCAAAATAGCCAAAATCACCACCGGACCAGTGAACGTCTTGAAGTACGCCCAGCCCGTCGTTCGGGGGTAGAAGCCCCAGGTATTCTTTATATTTTGCATTCCACACTTCGGGGAGACGCTTTACATCCAGCTTTTCATTAAACAGCATTTTCTCAATTTCATAGCGGACAATGATATGTAAATTATATGTCAGCTCATCCGCTTCAATACGAATCAATGAATTTTCCACGCGGTTGACTGCCCGGTAAAATTGCTCTGCCGTGACCTTCTCCAAACGATCAGGAAAATGCTTTTGCAGATCATCGTAATACCGATCCCAGAAAGCACGACTGCGTCCGATTTTATTTTCCCACAAGCGGGACTGGGATTCATGAATCCCCATAGAGGTTCCTCCGGACAGTAGTGATCCTGCCAGCTCAGGAGCAATGTTTTGTTCGTACAGTGCATGGCCTCCTTCATGCAGCGAGCTGAAAATAGCACTGGTTACATCATCTTGCAAATAGTGTGTTGTTATACGCACATCACCTGGATTTAATCCTGTCGCAAAAGGATGCACACTCTCATCCAAACGACCTGCATCAAAGTCATAACCCATCTGCCCTAAAATGAACAGACTGAACTTTTCCTGCTGCTTCACATCAAATACCCCGTCTAAAAAGCTCTTATCCGGCTGGTTGGGTGAAGCCTGAATTTTAGACAAAAGGGGTACAAGGCGCTTTTTGAGTCGATCAAAGACAGCATCCAGCTTTTTAACCGTCATCCCTGGCTCATATTGATCCAAAAGTGTGTCGTACTCTGTATCCTTAACACCCCAGTAGCCGATAAACTCACGCTTCATGTCTACGATTTTAGACAAGTACGGTTCGAATCCAGCAAAGTCGCTGTGTTCCTTTGCTTCCTCCCACTTGCTTTCTGCCTGAGCCGCTAAAATGCTATACTCCCGGTAGCGGTCTGCTGGGACTGAACGATTCAAGTCATAATTTTTGCGACATTCCTCTACCAATCTGCGATCATTGTCCTCCAGTTGCTCCAGCTTGTCTTTTGCGGCAAAAAATTGCAGCAACTGCCCCATTTCATCTGAGATCATCAGCTTGAACATTTCCGTGGACAGCATCCCCAACGTCTCGGACCGAATGTCAACTCCCTTGCGTGGAGCTCCTGTCCGTAAATCCCAGTGCAGCAAGCCGACTGCTTCGCCATAACTGCTGATTTTGTGTGAGATTTCCTTTAAAGCCGTCCATTGATCCAACGTCTGTTGCTCCATAATTAGGGTCACCTCTTTAACTTAAAATGGTTAAAACTTTACAACTACCTATACTTGATGATACTTATATTAAAAAGTATAATCAACACACAACATGTACGACCAACTCCTAATACCTGGATCAACGTTGGGCAGTACATATTGCACTTTATTAGAATCTGGAGGGAACTATCGTGGATCACATCCAAGAAATTTTAGAGTACAATCGTGTTTTCGTAGAAAACAAAGAATACGAGGCCTATAGAACGGGCAAGTTCCCTAACAAAAAAATGGTCATCATAACCTGTATGGATACGCGGCTAACGGAATTGCTCCCCAAAGCCATGAACCTGCGTAACGGGGATGTCAAAATTATTAAAAATGCGGGTGCCATTATTTCACAGCCTTTTGGAAGTGTAATGCGCAGTGTGCTAGTCGCTTTATATGAGCTGGGAGCAGACGAAGTACTCGTTATAGGTCATTATGAATGCGGCATGGCTGCACTAAACGCTGATCATATGGTTAATGAGATGCTGGAACGTGGAATTTCGCAGGAAGTGCTAAGTACATTAGAAAATTCAGGTATTAAGTTAAATAAATGGTTGAAGGGTTTTGACAACATTGAAGAAGGGGTACAGACTACAGTGAAGCTTATTAAAAACCACCCCCTTCTCCCTCCCAATACGCCCGTTCATGGTATGGTAATACATCCGGATACAGGCGCGTTAACCCTTGTTGTTGATGGGAATAACCAGTAAACAGAATCCTTATCCTCAAAAGTTATCAGGGTAGTTCAGGCGCGTATATACGTGCTTAAACTACCCTGTTTCTATGAAAAAAAGCACATATACATACCGAATGACCCCAGCCAATTTTGGCTAACCTGTGAACGACTGGTGTGAAAGTTGTCAAACCATACAGTTTCAGTGTACACTTTTTATGGAGCCGCAGATTACCTGCCGCAGAGCTGTTACAACCGTTACTTTGATGGATGAAGGAGATAAGATATATGAATTTACTATCGTATGGTCTGTTGGGACTTCTCGCCAGAGAGGAATCCTCCGGCTATGATCTGATGCTGCGTATTCAGCCTTTTTGGCAGGCCAAGCACAGCCAGATCTATCCGCTACTGGCCCGTATGGAGAGCAAGGAACTGCTAGCCTCCCGATGGATTCAGCAGTCCGACAAGCCTGATAAAAAGATGTATACCATTACGGACAAGGGAATCCATATGCTTCAGCAATGGTCTCAGGAAACGTTAGCTGCTCCGGTTACACGGGATGAATTAAGCCTTCGACTATTCTGTCTCTGGTTGACGGACAAAACTAGCGCCAATCGTATGCTAGAGGAACGCAAACGTTATTTTATTCAGAAAATCCGTCATCTAGAGGATATACTGAACGACATTCCCGCAGAAAATTTACACTTTGGCAGTAAGAATTTCGGTGACTATATTCTAGTACAAAAAGGGCTTATGAATGCCAAAGCAGGCCTGGAATGGTGCCAAATGGTGCTGCGCATGCTGCTTGCCGGTGATGTCAGAGCGGACACTAATCCGTTTTTACTTAAACCCTAAAGCAAAATGCTTTTATCAATCCATGCATGGGATTTATGTACGTTATCGTTTAATTTTTTAAAATTTAAAATTCTTTGAAACCCTTTTCCATACTATATCGTATTACGGGTAAGCGGTTGTTTGACCTATAACACAAATTACTAGGGGGATTATATTTACATGAAAAAGACATTCACTTTGAAAAATATGATGATGCTGATGATGGCTTTCACCCTACTCATTGCTATGATCGCACCATCTACAGCTGATGCAAGGCGTGGTGGCGGATTTAAATCCGGACCAAAATCATACCAATCTACACCAAGCAAGGCGAATGACAGCAGCGGCATCAATAAGTCTGATAGCGGAACTAAATCTAGTGCGGCTACGGGCAACACAAGCAGAACCGGTGGGTTCCTCGGTGGCGGTGGCGGGTTCCTCAAAGGTATGATGCTGGGCGGCTTGGCAGGTATGCTTTTCGGCGGATTGTTCGGCAACATGGGTGCATTGGGCAGCTTACTTGGCCTGGCCGTTAACGTTCTAGCTATTTATGTCCTGATTATGGTTGGTGTAGGGATCTACCGAGCTATCAAAAATCGCCGTAGACCCGATGATTCTCGTGGAGGACGTTACTAAGTTATGATTTTAAGCATGGATGAGATTGTTAATGCCATTTGCCTGCATATGGCTGAACGCAAGGGCGTACGACCGACCGATGTGGTTGTGGAGCTAAGCTGGGAAGAGGATACAGGCTATACAGCCGAAGTTCATGTCCAGGGACGCAGTCAATATCTGGTGGAAGCCAATATGATTGAAGCCATTCTGAGATATCTTCATTGCGAATACAATATTCGTGCCTATCGCGAGCAGGTCAGATTGGATCTGGATGAAGAAATTACCGCTATTGTCCAAACTTAATTAAATTGCATAGGACCGTCGTACAAACTTGTTTCAAAACAAAAGAACCGCTCTTTGCCTGGTGGCAAGGGCGGTTCTTTTTCTGCTCTTTTCTCTCTAATAGATCGTCATGGTTGTACGCGGCACCCTTTCAAGCAAACCACTACCATACATTTCCCGAAATGGCTGCTCTTCCATATGGATATAACCGATATAACAGCCACATTCTTTCATCCGGCACGGACGCTGGGCGCTCAGCCCCTCCAGACCGTCTCTGTACAGGTGCCCAATCACACGTCGATCCTGATAGCAGTGTTTTACTCGCCCGTCACCTTGGACGTAGAATACATCTGCTCCCGCGCGACATGCTCTCCCCTGGCTGCTATAATCCTTTAAATTCCATTGAAAATAGGGATCTATCTCAGTTAATTCGGTAACCTCGGCATCCGTATAATAATGTGGTCGGTCCTTGTAGGCGTTGATCCACATATAAACTTCTTTTGGAAGTTGCGCCCGCAAGGAACGAATAGCCGGGAACGCCTGTCTCAATCCAACTGTACCGACACTATAGGAAATGCCAAGTTCATATAGCTTCATCGCCTGCGATATAAAAGCTTGCTCTTTGGTTTCTCCAGGATGATAAGTAGCCCACAGCGCAGCCGTATCTGGATTTAGTTCGTTTGTCCAATCCAGCTTAGCCGATAGATTCGTCTGTACCGCCACTTTTTCCACATGCGCCATATGAGAAAACTCAATCATAGCCTTACGATACCAGGAATGAATCAAGGCTTCTCCGTACGGATTAAAAAAAATGGAGAGCTGGTGCCCCAAAGCACCCTGCTCCCGTACCCAATCAGCAAAACGCTCCAACTGCGCCCGATCCTTGTTCAACGTTTCCCGACTATCGACGTTTTTACTGAATGGGCAGTAAGGGCAAGCATAGTTGCACGAGGTCAACGAACCACGATAATATAAGGTCGATCTCATGCGCCTACATATCCTTCCATACGCTCGCGTACTGATGTGGAGATCATCCAGTCTCCAATCGCATCGGAATAGGCCATTCCTTCCTCCGTAAGTCGAAGCGTGCCCTCCTCGACCACAGCCATACCCGATTCCAGTAGCAGCGACATTCCTGTAAAATCGTCTTCCAGGGATACACCAAAGCGCTCTGCATAGGCACATAGCTCCAAACCTTCCCGATGAAGAAGCGCCTTCAGGATAAAGCGCCGCTTACGCTCATCCGCATTTAAAATAAAGCCGTAGTCAGCCAGATCATGACGCTCCGCCGCCACATAATCCGCGATAATACTACGTGTAGCTGCTGTACTGACACCATACCGGCTGGCATAGTGTACATCGCGTGTATAAGAGCGTGCACCACACCCCAATCCAGCCATGCCCTCCTCCTGGCAACTGTAGGGTAAAAGCTCTTTGCTAGATGTACCCTCATTTTTAGCAAAACGGCGCATGGAATATTGTACATATCCTGCCTGTTTGAGTCGTTCGCGCGCTACTTCATACAAGCTGAGGCGAATATCATGATCCAGCCCAGTATAGCCAGGCTTTAAAATCGTATTTTCACGAATGTATAACGGGTAAAGAAAAATCTCTCCTGGCGAATAGGACAGGGCTTCCTTGAGAGAATACAGCCAGGTTTCCACCGTTTGACCAGGCAGACCATAGATCAGATCCACGTTGAGCAAAGGAAAATTGTATTCTACCAGCCGCTCAAGTGCATCTCTAACAAGCTTGGGCTTCTGAGGTCGGTATATGGCGGCACTTTCTGATTCCACAAAGCTCTGGATTCCCATGCTGACACGATCTGTACCGCGGCGCTTGAGCACCTCCAGCCTATCCTCAGTTACAGTATCGGGAGAGGTTTCGACTGAAATAGAAGCTCGCTTGGGGTCCAATCCCATAATATTTTCCGCAATGTCAAATAAACGCTCCACCAAAGGAGCCTCCAATAAGGTCGGCGTACCACCGCCAATCGCAAAACGCGAAAAAGGCCGACCGCCCATAATTGGGGCCCATTGCCGAGCTTGTCTTTCTAGCGCATCCACATACTCCTTGTGCACATCCTGGCGCTTATCCGGTAAAGTGAACAGGTTACAAAATCCACAGCGAGCTGCGCAAAACGGTATATGCATATACAAAAAATAGCTTTCCAACTCTTCTTTCTCCCACAATTCCTGCAATGAGAGCGGTGTATCGAACGAACGATAGGCCGTTTTATGCGGATAAGAGTACAGATAGGAGCGATAGGGAGCTTCTCGGATCGTACGTGCCCATTCTACAGGAGTATCCGGCCACTGAAATCTAGTCGTTACTAATTTTGTGTCCATTCCCGGAGAAGTTTGGGTTGCTGCGCCCATCGGATGTAGGTGATTCAGATTCATGGCTTTCATTTCTGCTCCTTCCTCGCGCTGGATTGGATTCTTGATCATTTACCAGTGCAAACTACGTTTCTTTTTGTCCTACAGTATAAATTCGCGGTAAGGCACATTCCACACTACCTCATGCGCCAGACGATGCCCTTCGTAGCCGTCTTCGCCATAAGCTGTACCATGATCGGAAAAAGCCATGCAAAACGTCTTGCCACGCTTACGCAAAACATCAAACAAGCGTCCAAGTTCACCATCCACATACCGCAAAGCTGCTCGTTGAGACTCTACTGAATCTTTTGAAGAGCCCTTTACAAAATAATGGTTAGGCCCATGGATTGCTGATACATTCAGAAACAAAAACAAGCGCTGTGCAGGGTCTGCCTTTTCCAACAGCTTCAAGGCATGATTCACCTGATGCTCTGTTGAACGAGGGTTGGTAACGCCAAAGTTCATGCGCCAGTAGCTCTCTTGAAAATATCCGGGCAACACCTTGGCCAGCTTGTTCTTCTTCGTGAAAAAAATAACGCCACCGATACAGATGGTCCGATAGCCCTCGTTCTCCAGCCCTGACACAATGTCCGGAGCATCGAACAGCCAGGTATGTGGATGCGTTCGTAATCCCGTATCCTTTGTGTGAAACAGCCTGATATGTGAAGCCTTATCTATATTGGCCGGAGTCGGTAAAAATCCGCCAAAAAAAGCATGGTGTGCAGCATATGTAAAGCTCCCTGGTGTATGGCGCTTTTCCCACGACCCGGAGCCGCATAAATTCGGGCAGTTTTCTTCCTCCAGCTTGGCTACGTCATAACGCAGGGTATCCAGCGTAATCATGACAATATCGTGAGAGCCGACAATTTGATTCATATCAGTCATTATCTGTCTTTCCTTTCCAAAACTACGCTCCTATTAGCAAGGTGCAGCATTTCCCATTCATATGGATTCCAACCCCGATGCTCAACCCGATACAGTAAATCACCGAACGGATTAACATCCAATACATAGGGACGACCACCGTGAGCTGGAACGAGCACATCCAGTCCAGCAACCATAGACGCCGGAAAAACCCTCATGGCGGCTATTGCAGTATGCTGGACCGATTCTATCGTATTCTGTGGTAGTCCGGCTTCCTCCAGCAAGA
The DNA here is from genome assembly GCF_052921365.1 of Paenibacillus sp. T2-29. Taxonomy (NCBI): domain Bacteria; kingdom Bacillati; phylum Bacillota; class Bacilli; order Caryophanales; family Paenibacillaceae; genus Paenibacillus; species Paenibacillus sp. T2-29. Next base: position 214,263 of record NZ_JBREVE010000001.1, read on the forward strand.
GTCGCTCATTACGCAAATGTAGATTTGTAATGGGGCTGTGACTCAAACGTAAAACCGCATGACAAGCTTCTGATTCACACACGAGTTGACGCACATCATAAACACGTCCGTTCAGGGTCGCTTTGGGAATCCAGCGTTCCACATGTACCCCTTCCAAACATAGCCAGTTAAGGATGGCATGAATGTCCTGCTTGTCTGTATAACGACGCAATCGTCCGGCATTATAATACACACGCTGTCCGTGTATGATCTCTGTTCCAATCGTAGTTACCGCCAGCTCTGCATGTGTCTGGGGATGTACCTGATATGCCATGACACCAGAAGCACCTGACCCGCAAAATATTTTCACAAATACGCGGTGAAACCCACTCTTTTTCATAGCTGTATGGAGATCGACAGCATCACGAAAAGCACCGCCTGAAGCTGTAAGCACAGGCGGGACCCTGATGTCTGCCTGGTCTAATACGGCGCTACAACGCCGTTTGTCAAACATGACGGCTACTTCCGCAGGATCGTTCATCCAGCGCGACGAGGGCCAGAGCCGATCTACTTCATGCCGCAGCCAAGCCAGCAGACGGCAATAGCCCCGGAACCATTGTGCCGGGTGCCAAATGCGACCATGCTGCTCCTGCAAACGGCGCGCTTCTGCCGCCAGTATACCTGTGCCATGTGCCCATTCCGGCGATGGCAACAAAGAATCGTCTCCCTCGGCATCCGGGGCGCCCAGAGCAATCAATTCCCGCTCTACCTCAAAGTTTTCGCCCGGTGCATCCAGACGTAGCAACGGGCCACTGTCCACCCGCCCTGCCAGTAATTGATCAATACTCTCTTGCACATGGACACTGCCATTCACGCTATTTTGCGCAGCTTGTACAGCTATCCTGACCATCAGTTCGCGCAGACTGTGCTTCTCTCGAATGGCCCCCAATACATCTGTATAGGAAACCTCCAGAGCAGACGGAAGCATTAATCTGCTTCGTGCTTCCTGCAGTCCCGTAGTTCGACGATTCCCCGAATTACCGAACAAGATAAACGGCTCATTGACATTACTATCCCGCATCATCACCATAGAGCCGCCTCACTTTATTCTTTTTTAATTTTAAAGTCAATCCGTTTTAGAAATCCATTGGAGCAAATTACTCTGTCAGTGATGGATAGCGCCAATCATCTTCTTCATCTGCTTCTTGTTGATCTTCTACGTTCACAGATAAACCTGAGTTTTTCCAGCGTTCCATCATTTCACTAGACATATAATGATAGCTCAAATCCAGATGTTTTAGCCCTTTTATACTTTCACTAGCCAGCAACGCTTCTGCACCTTGATCAGACAATGTACCTTGTGAGAGATCTAGCACTTCCAGTTGTCCAATCACAGGGGCATTAGCAGCAGCAATGGCAATTTCATCCTGTATCTCACTGTCTTTGAGTCCCAAGTATGTAAGTTTGGGAAAAGGATTGCTGTCTAAAAACGGTAAAATATCTTCCAGTTTACCGTCAAAACCATAATCCTCGACACCCAAATACAGCTCCAGCTTGCGCAGTTCAGGCAGTTCGGCATTAATGATTTGCTGAAGAACGCTCACAGGTAGACCGCCACAAATAATAACCAATTCTTGAAGATGATTATGGCGAAGTGGTTCCAAGCTCAGATCCTGGCTTCCTTTAATATGTAAGGATTCAAGCTTTGGAAACGCTTCTAACAGCGGCGACAGATTCGTTTGGTTAATCCATGATACCTCACACTCATCATATTCCATATCACCAATAAACAGCTTGCGCACCTTAGGAAATTGATCTTTCAGCTTCACTAACACCGGTATAAAATCATCTGGTGAGTTTTCATAGGCGCCTCCCCAATCTCCGATGATCAGATCCGTAACTTGGGCACTCTCCGGCTTGGCTGCCAGTTCCTCAATAGATTTAGCCATCGTTTGGCCATTCTCATAAGCTTCATAATCTACAACCAATTTCACTTCCATCTCACAATTCCTCCGATCGCTTGTCTGAGATCTCGTAAACTATCTATTTCCAATTTAGTCTATCCTATTCTACCAATGTTCGTCAAAAAAAGTCCCAGATCGACATTAATCCTATGTAAAATGTGCAAATGAAATAAAAACAAGACAGCCCACTTACGGGCTGCCTTGGGATGTATCCATAATAAATTTCTACTATTATAAAGAACGCAAGTTTAGAACCAAGTTATTGGGTAATTGTAATCGGTGAGTTATCGGACAGCAATGCCAGATTATTCACGATCACATTCTCTTCCTTGCTCAAGCCACTGGTAATGAGTGTTTGTGAACCTGTCGTTTGAACAGTCTTCACTTCCTTGCGTTTCGCATGGTCGCCGTTTACCACATATACATATTCTTTACCTTGATCCTTTTGCACTGCCGCAGTAGGAACAACAATACCTTCTTGCGCATTGGCAGCGACAAAGCTGATATCAGCCAACATGCCGGATTTCAGTTTCATATCTGGATTGGCTACTGAGATTTTTACAGGATAGCCTTTTCCGCTTGCATCCAACGGGCTTACATTTTTGACTGTACCTGTTGTTACAATGTTGGAAGCTGCAACACGAACCTGTACCTTGTCACCTACTTTTACATTGTTGATCTGTTCCGCAGGGACATAGATCAATGTATTGACCGTACTCAGGTTAGCAATGACAAGCGCAGGAGACTGAGCGGATACCATTTCGCCCACTTCTGCATTTTTCGTACCCACAATACCGTTGATCGGTGATGTAACAACGGTGTCATCCAATGCATCCTGAGCAATGTTTACATTCAGTTGTGCCTGCTTAAGAGATTGTTGGCTAGACTCGATGCCAGCCGTATTTTGAGATACTTTAAGTTGATTTTGCGCATTGCTGTAGCCGCTGTTGGCATTACTGTAGCTATTTTTTGCTGACTCATAGCTGTTGCGGGCTGTAGTTAGGGCCTTTTGAGCCGCTATCAATTGATCTTTTGCATTAGCCTGCGCATTTTGTGCATTATTATAAGCCGCTTCCGCATTCACAACTGCGGTTTTTGCTTGTTCTAATTGTGCTTGGGTGCTCGCACCAGCATCAAACAGACTTTGTGTACGGGTTACATTCTTTTGTGCATCTGCCAATGCTTGCTGTGTTTGTTTCACCGTATTGGCTGCCGAGGAGACACTATGTGTCGCTTGTTCTACGGCTGTAGTTGCTTGATTAATAGCTCCCTGAGCCTGATTGATTGCACTTTGGGATTGAATCACACCGCTTTTGGACTGCACTAAGCCCGAAGTTGCTTGAACCATCGTTGATTCATGGGATGCTTGAGCGGTGCTTACGCCTGCTGCTGCTGCTGCGGCGGCGGCACGGGCTTTTGCAACATTGTTACGCATATCCTTATCGTCAAGCTTGAATAGTACTTGACCCTTTTTAACCTCAGAACCAATATCCACAGGCAGCTCAACCACTTTACCGCCTACTTTAGGCACAATATTGACTGTTTCCGAAGGAGTTACCGTACCTGTATAAATATTGCCCTGTCCGATAATCCCCTGCTGTGCTTGACTAATTTTAACCGGTACGACCATGTCCTGAGCCGCTCCGCTATTACTGGAGCAGCCTGCCAGCACTGCGCCGCCGAGGACTAAAGCCGCTAATGTACTTTCTACTCTCAATATTTTCATGATAATTCCCTTTCTTTCTGTCCGTGGAAATAATGTAAGCCATCCAGTCGATATTTTTGTATTTCTCTTTTTTAAGCTTCCGGCTGTGTCTTTGCTTTCTTCCTCTGAATAAACAAAAAGATGAGTGGAATCGTGCAAAACAGCGGTATAGATGAAATGAGGAACGTATCCCCAATTCCTCTCGATGTAGCATCCAGTGTGATTAAACTACTTATGGATGACATCCATGAGCTACCCAATGTCGCTTGTAGCGTATGAGCCGAGTCTTGTGTAATGGACTCCGAAATTTGCTGGGCATGGGCAGCTGAACGGCTTTGCATAATGGCGGTCAGTACCGCAATCGCCATAGATGCAGCCACGGTACGTACCAGATTGGACGCTGTAGACGCATTGGCTACCTTGCTCGGATGAACAGCATTCATGCCGACCGTGGACAATGGCATCATGCAAATACCAATTCCCAGACCCCGTAATGCCATTACGGTTTCCAACCAGGCATGCGAAGTATCTGGCGTAAGCTGATGAAGATGATAGGTCATAAAGCTGGTTAACGTCAGGCCCACAAGTCCCAAAGGCACAATGCCGAACTTATCGAACAGCTTCCCGGCAATAGGCATCATCGCCGCCATGGCAATGGCCTGTGGAATGAGGATAATACCAGTATCAATCGGTGACACGCGCTGAATATTTTGCAAAAACAACGGTGTTAGGAACGTTCCTCCGTACATCCCCATCATGACCAGACTGGAGGCGATAACACTAATCGTATATTTTGAATTCTTGAATAATGAAATTTCAATTACAGCATTATCCTTGCCGCTTTCTACATAGATGAGAAAGACAAGTGCCCAGAAAGAAATAAACAGCAGAGATACAATCCCAAAAGAAGTCCAGCCATCACGCTGGCCGTTTGTCAGTGCGTACAAGAGTGTTCCTGCACAGGTTGCCGCCAGTAAAAATCCTGGCAGATCAAACGGTTTCGGCGTAACCTTAGGCGGCTCCTTGATGAGAAGGATGACCATTAAAATGGCAAATAAAGCAACCGGCAGACTGACAATAAACAAGAAACGCCAGTTAAACCATTCAATTAAGTAGCCACTCAGCGTAGGCCCTACAGCTGGTGCGGCCATTGCAGCGATACCCCATATACCAAGGGACATCCCGATTTGTTCACGCGGCATAATTTTGTAAATAATCGTCATACTCAGCGGCATAATGACACCGCCGCCCAGACCAGCCAATACACGCGCTGCAATCAGGGAAGAATCACTCCATGCAAAAATACATATTCCTGTCCCCAGCGAGAACACGCTGAGCGCAAGAATCAAAAACTTCTTGTATCCGATACGCTGCTCCATATATCCGGTAATCGGGACGATTACGCCGGATGCAAGCGTGTAACCTGTAATAACCCACTGAATACGTGTCGTCGTTGACCCTAAATCCGTCGTCAATCGTGGAATGGCGACATTGATCAGACTGTTGTTCAGAATGGCGACAAAGGCGCCTAAAACGATAGCAAAAAAGGCAAGCCAGCGTTCTTTGGAAGAATCTGTCGAAGGAGCAGCAGCAGTTTCATTGGCAGCCACATGGACCCCTCCTTTTTAAGATGTATGAATTTTTACTTCCACGTTCGTTCCAGGGATAAGCTTCATGTCCTTCGGCTTGTTCACAGCAATTTCTACAGGTACACGTTGAGTCACCTTATTAAAGTTACCACTTGTGTTCACAGCAGGAACGAGCGAAAACACTGCATTGGAAGCTTCGCCCACTTTACGAACCTTACCCTGAATGACCTGATCGCCTGCAGCATCAAGCGTAATGTCAACAAGCTGTCCTGGTTTAATACGGTTAATATCGGTTTCTTCAATATTCGTGGATACATACAGGTTGTTCATATCAACCATAGTCGCTACAGCACTACCCGGTGTTCCAATTTCATGTTCTTTCGAATAAATCTTAATAACAGTTCCGCTAATCGGCGCACGCAGCACAGACTTGCTAATCATGCTTGCATCCAGTCCTGATACATCCTGTTCGGCAATCGGTTCATTGCGTTGCAGCACATCGCCTTCTTCAACATCAATGTGGCTAATCTCACCGGAAATTTGCGGCATCACCTTATACTGATCGGCTTGAATGCGCGCATCGTCACTTTTAACAAAGTGTGTTGCCTGATACCAATAATAGTAGCCAATAGCTCCACCACTCAGAATGAGCAGCACGATGAGAATCGGCAATACAGTTTTCTTACTCACTTGTTCCACCCCTGTTGTCCAAAAAATTTTTATTATTCAACGCTAATATTTTAAAATTGAAATATTAGGGCATTAAACCAAATCTAGAGCATAAATAAACACATGGCAGCAAGCCATGCACAAGACAGGACTTATTTATGTACGTAGGACAAGCTGATCCATAGTCCACAAACCGTCTTTATTATATTTAAATATTTTCATATAACTATTGTACATTGAAATATTATAGATATATTTATCTATTCAGGCAATATAAATTTTCAGTTTTTTCAGAATTTTTTTTCACAAAAAAGAACCTTGTTTCCAAGGCTCTTTCATGAAAAGGGATAGTTTACATTTAAAGGTTCACACAATAAACCTAAGAGAAAAGCGTAGGTCCAAATGACCGATCCCTACAGTTTTTCGCCTCCCGTTCTTCCTTTTTGTCCTTATTCGCTCTGTTCTGCTGAGAACCTTGCTGCCCCATACATCCCCTACAACGACAGCGTTCTGCCATCCCATGCATATCCTCTCTGGAGTCTTTTAATAGTCGTACGTAATCCAAAGATTGCTGTAAAGAAGCCGAACCAGGAAGAAAACGAACCTTCCTGCCTTCTAGCAGACAGTATACTTCGATAAGCTGAGGGAGAGCTCCAAATGCATAATAACAAAATATATTTGTTAAATGTTGAAAAGTACTAATAACGTTAGGGTTGTAGTCCACCATATACTTTTGAATCAGTAATGAATCTGCTTGTTCTGATTGTTGCCAGGCTGCCTGAATAATCAGCGAAATATCGACCTCCAACTCAGGCACCGCTGTACAAAATTGTTCATACAACATCACAGGCACCAATAAGTCATTATTTAAGGCACATATTTTTGACAACTCGCCTGACACTTTATTTTTGACATCCCAGTAATGGAACAAGGATTCAAAACTATTCGACTGCTTAGGCCACCACTTCTCCAGCACATACTGGACAGGGACTTCTCGCCGTACCTCTACTTCCATTCCAAAGTATTCGTTCAGCGCATGCCCTATCGCATACTGAACCCTTTGCCGCCAATTCCAACCCTCACGCCCTCGTTTTCTCTGTGATTGACGGATTGGCTGCGGAGTTCTCCACATCTCCTCAAGCTGATAGTCGTGCAGAAGAGGAAAGCCGCTTAAGCTATCGCTATTGCGCATACCTATCCCTCACTCTCTTCTCAGGACACTCCAATACCAGCCTGCGCAAATTGCCTTCCGTAAGCCCGGCAATTCTCCTTCTCATCATCGAGTGGATTGAATTCAATCTTCAGACTCTCCTGAATGACCGATGCGCCGCGTTCTTTGACTTTTTCCTCTACCAAGTCCACTGCGCCACAGAATTGTGTATAAGATGTATCTCCACTGCCAAATACAGCAGTCTTTTTACCAGACAGATCAAGCTCGTCTAGTTCCTCATAAAAATCTAAAAATTCATCAGGAAGCTCACCATCTCCCCATGTATATACACCCAACAGGAATCCATCATATGCAAGCAATTCTTGCGCGCTGCAATCATACGAAGCCTTCAACTCCGCCTCATGCCCTGCCTGACGAACACCCTCGGCGATCAATTCCGCGATTTCCTCTGTATTACCGGTCATGCTAGCATAAGCAATCATGATTTTACCCAAGTTCATCCCTCACCTTTATTTGAAATATGGGATGCTTTCATTCCCTATTACTCAAATAATATTTGATAATGATTCTCATTGTCAAATACTAATTTCAATCATCAACTGTATTTTGGTAAACATATACGCAAAAAAGTCGCATTATATGCGACTGTTCACAATTAAAATCTATGGATAGATGCGAAAACATTATGTACGTACAACATAATCCATCTTTCATAATTAGAATGAAAATCGGATAGTTGTACGTACAAGTGGGATTGATTTCATTTTAATATGGAAGCGCTCTAATTACAAGTACATCCGAAAAAAATATTTTTGCTCTGTTTAACTACTTACTTATTCGTGGAATCATTCGATTGTTGCTAAGGTTTGTTGTACAATAGACTCCATATGGGGATTTTACGCAGCTTACTGCCTAAATCCTGAATTGACTGCTGAAGGATGGATTGTACATGTATGTAGCACAAGAGTGGAAAGACTATGAAGTAATGGATACAGGCGGTGGTGAAAAGCTGGAACGTTGGGGCAATATTGTCCTGCGTCGTCCCGATCCGCAAATCATATGGCCTTTGACCCAGGAAACAGCGGAATGGCGCAATGTTCATGGGCATTATCACCGCAGCTCTTCCGGGGGAGGCCAATGGGATATGAAAAAACCTATCCCCGAGCGCTGGACGATTAGCTATGGACCGCTTAAATTCCACATTAAACCGACCAGCTTCAAGCATACTGGCCTTTTCCCAGAGCAAGCAGCCAACTGGAGCTGGATGATGGATAAAATTAAAGGCGCGGGCAGACCCATTTCCGTACTGAACCTGTTTGCATACACAGGAGGAGCCACGACTGCCGCAGCGTATGCCGGAGCCAGTGTAGTTCACGTGGATGCCGCCAAAGGTATGGTGCAGTGGGCAAAGGAAAACGTTCAATTGTCCGGCCTGGCTGACCGTCCGGTACGCTTCATTACGGACGACGTGTTCAAGTTCGTGCAACGGGAACAACGTCGAGGCAACCGTTATGATGCCATTATTATGGACCCTCCTTCTTACGGACGTGGACCTAATGGAGAAACCTGGAAGCTTGAAGAAAGCTTATATCCGTTCCTTGAATCCTGCATGAGCATCATTTCAGATCAACCCTTGTTTATGCTGATCAACTCCTACACGACGGGTATTTCACCTACTGTATTGCGTAACATGCTGAGCATGACGATGCAACAAAAGTATGGGGGCCAAATTAGCGCTGGTGAAATCGGATTGCCGATCACACGCTCAGGATTGAATTTGCCTTGTGGTATTCTCGGACGCTGGGAGGCTTAATTCCTCTTATGAATCAAGATGAACTTACTCGGCAAGAGCATGCACAGCCGAATATTCCCGTACTATATGAGGACAACCATGTCCTGGCGGTTGTAAAGCCTGTCAATGTTCCGACACAGGAGGATGCCAGCGGTGATCCCGATCTGCTGTCTTTACTCAAGGAAGATTTGAAAATCAGACACAATAAGCCTGGTAACGTCTTTTTAGGTTTAGTTCACAGGCTGGATCGGCCTGTAGGCGGAGCCATGATTTTTGCTAAGACGTCCAAAGCTGCTTCTCGCCTGTCAGAGTCGGTTCGAAGTCGTCATTTTCACAAGCTGTATACAGCTGTTCTGAATGGCGTTCCTGCGGCTCTTCAAGGCCGGCTAACCCATTACCTGCTAAAGGACAGCCGTACCAACACGGTCAAAACGGTTCGACCCGGCACGGCCGGTGCCAAGGAAGCCATTTTGGAATACCGCGTTATCGGACAGGCTGCTGGACTCAGTCTTGTGGAAATTAAGCTACACACCGGACGCTCGCACCAAATTCGCGTACAGATGCAGGCAATCGGCTGTCCCCTCTATGGAGACCAAAAATATGGCGGTAATCTGAGCCGTCCTGGTCAACAGCTGGCCCTCTGGTCCTTGCTCGCTGGAGCACCGCATCCGGTCAGCAAGGAAGCGATGAGCTTCCACTCACTGCCTCCCGTCCAATTTCCTTGGAGTGAGTGGCCCTTGTCGCTTTATGAGAAGATGATTACGTCGGAAAATTGAGCAGACTTACTACAAAGAACCCGCACTGCAAGTAATCAAACATGCAATGCGGGTTCTCTTTTTTCACAAAAGCAAATTAAAATGTATCCATGCTTATGATGAGGAAGCCACGGTCTTCCCCTTCTCGCTGTTGACCAGTTGTTGACGGGAACGAGCGTTTTGTGCATTCGTATTTTTGATGAAAAACGCTAAAACCAAAGCTGTCACGCTCAATAGTGTAGCAATGATAAAAGCCGAGTTAATACCGTAAATCGTAGCTTGATTGCCAGCAGCCAGCATTCCCGCTTTGTCCGTAACGTTCAGTCCTTCAGATGCAACCATCGTGGTCAAACGATTGCTGGTTTGAGTAGACATTACCGTCACTAGAATTGCTGTCCCAATCGAGCCCGAAATCATACGCAGCGTATTGCCCATCGCTGTACCATGGGCATTCAATCGTTGTGGAAGCTGATTCAGTCCGGCTGTTTGGATCGGCATCATCAGCAACGACATCCCGAACATCCGTACCGTATAGTTGATTAAGAGTGTCAAATAGGTGGTTGATTCGGTTAAACGTGTGAATTCCCAAGTCGTTATAGTCATGATCAACAACCCAATTACAGACAGCCAGCGCGCTCCAATTCGGTCAAAAATAGCCCCCGTCACAGGAGACATGATCCCCATCAGAATCGCTCCTGGTAGCATTAGCATACCAGACTGGAGCGGTGTAAATCCGCGAATATTTTGCAAATAAATCGGAAGCAATATCATACCAGCGTACAGAGCCATCGTCACAATAACATTAATGATTGTCGTCAAGCTGTACACATCGTATTTAAAGATACGGAACTCCAGCATAGGCTCATTTACCTTCAGTTGTCGGACAATAAATAAAATAAGCGCAATCGTCCCGACGATGAGTGTAGACAGGACTGGAATACTTCCCCAACCTGATGTTCCAGCATCACTAAAGCCGTATAACAGCCCGCCGAAACCGAGTGTAGACAAAATAACACTGAGAATGTCCAGCTTAGGCTTGGATTGCTCGGTTACATTTTTCAGAAAAATAAATCCGATCACAATCGAAATCACGGAAATCGGCAGGATAATCCAGAACAATACTCGCCAGTCATAATGCTGCACTATATAACCAGATAAGGTTGGTCCAATGGCTGGAGCAAACCCCATCGCAAGCCCCAGCGTTCCCATTGCACGGCCACGACGCTCTATTGGGTAAATGTTCAAGATAACGACCATCATTAATGGCATCATAATCCCTGCACCCGCAGCCTGAATAAGCCGACCGATTAGCAAGATACTAAAACTCGGCGCTATTGCACATAACAGCGTGCCGATTGAAAAAATAGTCATCGCACTAATAAACAATTTACGAGTAGAGAAACGGGCAATCAGGAATGCGGTCACTGGGATTAATACCCCGTTTACGAGCATAAAGCCTGTGCTAAGCCACTGAGCTATACTGGCATCTACATTCAAGTCACTCATCATTTTCGGTAAAGCCACACTTATCAACGTCTGGTTTAAAATCGCAACAATTGCGCCAATCAACAGAGCGGCCACAATGGGTGCTCTGCGGACATTACCTGGTAGTGTCATTTGAGGACTGCTCAAGTTGATTCATTCCCTTCGGTGTTAATTTCATGATCATTTGTTTATGAACATCCAAGAGCAACTCTAGCTGCTCCTTCGGGATGTCCAGAATTGGCAAGACGCGCTCCATCCACATGGTGTCTACCTTTTGCATGATATCTTTTCCTTCTGGCGTAAGCGCCAGTACTAAAGTTCTGCGATCATGCTCATGCCGTTCACGAGCGATATATCCCGCCTTGGTCAAGCGGTCAACCACCCCGCTCATAGAGCTGCTTCCCACATGAGCTATCTCTGCCAGCTCGGATAACCCAATATTGGGACGTTTATTTAGAATGGCCAAAGCCATGTGTTGAATCGCCGTCAGATCCAAATGCTGCTCCTCATTCCAGAAAGCATAAAATATTGTCTTGTTAACCTCCCTTACCGATTGAATAATCCGGTACACCTCAAGTCTGTCTTCCTCTCTGTCACTCACTAGAACCATCCTTCTTCCCAATACTTATTCTTTCCCATATACACAAACTAGTAACTATTCGTATACGAAATGTTATTTATTTATAACTATTATTTTATCATCTCTTATGTAAATGTCAACATTCCCCCAAATACTACCTATGCTTGAACACAAAAAAGCGCGGAAATGAATACCACGACCGGCATTTACCCGCGCATTTCTATTCGCCTTAGAAAGCTATTCTGCTCGCTCTATTTGTTCCTTTATTCCCTCGTTTTCACTGGCTGATACAGCAGTTTTCGACTTCGTTGTAATTTTCCCCAACAAATAAACCAGCAAATTCTGATTGTGCTGAGATATTCGGTTTAGCGCAGAACCCAGAAAATCGTCCCTGATTTGCAATCCACGCTCCACTTCTTCTCTACCTTGATCTGAAATAACAATCCATACAATTCTACGGTCCTTTACGTCTCTGAACCGGGTGACCAGTCGATTCCGCTCCATCCGATCCAATAGCATCGTAACTGCCGCAGGTGTGGTGGCGAGATATGGGATAAGTTGAGACGGCTTCATGCGGCCGTATTCGTTCAGAACCTCCAGCACCGTGAGTTGAGCCTCAGTTAGTGATGGAGCTAGTTGCTGCTCCATATGAACCTTGTAGTCCTTAGCCATTCTGGACCAGATTTTTGCAAATTCGGTCGTTTGCATTTTGCCTCACTCCTTTGAATAACAGGGTCAGTAAAAGCATCAAAGTTACCGTATGGGCCACCGTCCGGATTGTATTTCATCACATTAAATTTTCGCCATTTCCCCTCAGTTTCCTGCCGTTTTTGGAGCATCAAATGAAAAGGGGAAGGAAGTCTCACTTCGGATTTGGAGGCAGGTCAAGGTTCGACAGCATGACGGCAAAAAGGTCCTCATTCGTGCCGGAATGGCACGTGAGGACCTCTCTTTTTCGAGCTAAAAAACGCTTGACTTTACAATTATTCTACAGTCTGTGAACTCTGCGGCTCACTACGCGGCAGCACATTTACAATTTCGTCCTTCTTCTCCACAGGAGCCAGCAGCTTGCCTGTATCCTTGCGGTCGGTTAAAGGAGCTTTTTCCGAAAGGAAGGACATCGTCTGCCCTTCTGATGTGATGACAAATAATTGAACAGCTTCACGACAATAGAAAGCAGCCACAATTCGTGTTCCGTTCGAACGCACCCGCTTGCCTTCCTTGAATTCGAAGGTGCTGATTCCTTTACCGCCTCTTCCCTGAGAAGGATAATCCAGCAGTAGCGTACGCTTACCGTAACCGGATTCGGTCAGTACCAGTACCTCTCCTTCATCCTCTTCTACCCATAGTGCTGCGACAATTTCATCGCCTTCCGCCAGTTGTATACCTTTGACTCCCGCTGAAACGCGGCCCATGGCATTAACCTCTTGCTCCTTGAAGCGTATGCTCATCCCCGCACGGGTAATCAACATAATATCCTTGCTATTGTCGCTTAACGTTACTGATAGTATCTCATCGTCGCCAGCCACCTTGCAGGCTGCTACAGCACTGGAACGCTTTGTGGCATATTCTGTAAGTTCAGTTCGTTTGACTTGCCCTTTCTTCGTTACAAACACAAGACTTTTGCCGATTTCCTCCATGTTTTTGATCGGAATAACGCTTACGATCCGATCTTCCTTCGCTAGCGAAATGACATTGACAATTGGAGTGCCCGGCTCTTTCCACTTATACTCTGGTACCTGGTGCACAGGCAGCAAAAAGTATTGTCCACGCTGGGTGAAGACGAGCAGCACATCGAGTGTATTCACGTCAAGGAACTGGGTAATGTAGTCCCCTTCTTTAACACCTGAGTTTGAACGTTCCCCGCCAGAACGAGTGAACGACAGCATACTCGTACGTTTCACATATCCATCTTTCGAGAGGGTTAGCAACACATCCTCTGCCGCAACCATGACCTCCAGGTTTACCTTAATCTCTTCTACCTCACCCTGTATCTCCGAGCGGCGGTCAATACCGTACTTTTCACGAATTTCCAGCAGTTCCTTGCGGATCAGACTGATCAGCTTGCGGTCGCTATCCAGAATAGAACGATATTGAGTAATTTTCTTCTGAATGTCAGCAAGTTCTTTTTCGAGAGTTGTAATTTCAAGATTCGTAAGACGGTACAATTGCAGAGTCAAAATGGAATCCGCTTGTCGTTCACTAAAGCCAAACATCCATTGCAAATTATTTTGTGCATCCTGACGATTTTTAGAAGCTTTAATAGCCGCGATGACCTCATCCAGAATGTTCAGCGCCTTGACTAAACCTTCCAGTACATGTGCGCGATCCTCCGCCTTTTCCAGTTCAAACTTGATACGGTTTGTGACAACCTCGCGCTGGTGAGCTATATACGCTTCCAAAATGGACTTTAATCCAAGCTGGTGTGGTGCTTTGTTTACGATGGCTACCATATTGAAGTTATAAGCCACCTGGAGATCGGTTTTTTTCAGCAGGTATGCCAAAATACCTTCCGCATCCGCTTCCTTCTTCAGCTCGACAACAATACGCAGGCCATTTCTCCCGCTCTCGTCACGAACCTCGGCAATCCCTTCTACCTTTTTCTCCAAACGGATGTTTTCCATAGCGGTTACGAGCCTGGATTTAACAACCTGGTATGGAATCTCTGTAATAACCAGTTGCTGCTTGCCTCCACGCAAAGACTGAATTTCCGTTTTGGAACGGATATAAATACGTCCTTTGCCTGTTCTGTAAGCATCCTTGATGCCTTCGCCACCCATAATGAGTCCGCCAGTCGGGAAATCCGGACCTTTAATAAAGGTCATAATCTCTTCTAGCTCGATCTGCGGCTTTTCCATCACTGCGATGGTGGCGTCAATCACCTCACGCAAGCTATGAGTTGGAATTTCCGTTGCAAATCCAGCTGAAATCCCGCTGGATCCGTTTACCAACAGATTAGGATAACGGGATGGCAGCACAACAGGTTCCTTTGCCGAGTTATCAAAGTTATCCTTGAACAAAACCGTACGTTTTTCGATATCACGCAGCATTTCCATTGCGATCGGAGACAAGCGTGCCTCCGTGTAACGCATAGCTGCCGCAGGATCGTCGTCCTGAGAACCCCAGTTGCCGTGGCCATCCACCAGTACGTGGCTCATTTTCCAAGGCTGCGCCATCCGTACCATCCCATCGTAAATAGATGAATCACCATGAGGATGGTAATTACCCATAACGTCCCCAACGGTTTTGGCGGATTTGCGATACGCTTTTTCAGGGGTATTACCCGAATCGTACATCGCGTACAGTATTCGGCGTTGCACAGGCTTTAATCCATCCCGTACATCAGGTATCGCCCGATCCTGAATTATATATTTGGAATATCGGCCAAAGCGGTCACCGACCATTTCCTCCAGATAAGCTGGCAAAAATTGCTCCGATAAGCTCATGTCTACACCTCATTTAATAGCACTACTCTACGTATTCCGTGAAATCCACGTTTTCCACGATCCAGCGCTTACGTGGATCCACCTTATCACCCATCAATGTGGACACACGGCGTTCAGCTTTGGCAGCATCCTCAATCTGAACGCGCAACAGGGTGCGTGACTCGGGATTCATTGTCGTTTCCCATAACTGATCAGGGTTCATCTCCCCGAGTCCTTTATAACGTTGAAGCTCAAAATTCCGTCCAAATTCTTTTAAGTAATTATCAAGCTGCTCGTCAGTCCAGGCATAACGAACCGTTTCGAGCTTACCCGACTTGCGGGTTATTTTATACAATGGCGGCTGAGCAATAAATATGCGTCCTGCATCAATGAGTTCTTTCATGTACCGATAAAAGAACGTCAACAACAGTACTTGAATGTGCGCGCCATCTGTATCTGCATCGGTCATAATGATGATTTTGGAATAATTGCTGTCTTCCAGCGTGAACTCAGTTCCTACCCCCGCGCCAATCGCTGCCGTAATCGCACGATACTCATCATTTTTCATAATATCCGCCAACTTTGACTTTTCCGGATTCATCGGCTTGCCCTTTAACGGCAAAATTGCCTGGATTTTGGAATCCCGTCCTTGTTTGGCCGATCCTCCAGCCGAATCGCCTTCCACGATAAATAACTCATTACGTGTAAAATCCTTGGACTGCGCAGGCGACAGTTTGCCATTCAAATTAGAACTTTCACTGCGTTTCTTGCCAGAACGCATTTCGTCCCGAGCCTTACGTGCAGCTTCACGCGCTTTGGATGCTTGAACTGCCTTTCTGATCAAGGTTTGCGCTATCTGTGGATTTTCCTCCAAAAAGCGCTGCATTTGTTCAGATACGATGGCATCCACTGTACTCCGCGCCGAAGCACTACCCAGCTGATCTTTTGTCTGACCGACAAATTCAACCTCGGCCATCTTGACACTGATTACAGCCATCATACCCTCACGCAGATCGTTACCTTCCAGGTTTTTATCCTTTTCCTTCAACATCGCTGTTTTGCGTGCATAGTCGTTCATGATACGAGTGTAAGCGGTTTTGAAGCCTGTTTCATGCGTACCCCCGCCACGTGTCGGAATGGAGTTAACGAACGAAGCAATCGTCTCTGTGTAGCCGGCATTGTATTGGATGGCAATCTCCACTTCAATGTCTTCTTTCTCGGCATTAAAGTGAATAACATCATGCAGTACATCCTTACCTTCATTCAAAAAAGAAACAAACTGACTTGCTCCACCCTCATAAAAATATTCATCTGACTTTCCGCTGCGCTCGTCTTTAAGCTGAATACGAAGGCCGGAATTCAGAAAAGCAATTTCCTGAAGGCGTTCAGCCAGCGTATCGTAGTTAAAATGAATTCCTGACTGAAAAACGCGAATATCCGGTTTAAATGTAATTTTCGAGCCCGTCTTGTTAGTATTGCCCAGCACTTCAAGGCCTGTGGTCGGTTCACCGACATGCTCCACGCCCTTCTTGTCCTGCCAATATTCAAACCGCTGACGATGAATCTTGCCGTCCCGGTAGATTTCCACTTCAAGCCATTCCGAAAGAGCGTTCGTTACAGACGCACCTACCCCATGCAGACCCCCGGACTTTTTATATCCCGAACCGCCAAACTTACCTCCGGCGTGCAAAATGGTGAATACAACTTGAGGCGTAGGAATTCCCATTTTGTGCATTCCCGTAGGAATACCGCGCCCGTTGTCTGATACTGTAACAGAACCGTCCTTATGCATTGTGATATCAATGCGAGAGCAAAACTTGGCGAGATGTTCATCCACCGCGTTGTCTACAATTTCCCATACCAAATGATGCAGTCCCGAAGAACTGGTGCTCCCGATGTACATGCCCGGCCGTTTGCGAACTGCCACAAGCCCTTCGAGCACTTGAATGTCGTCCGCGCCATATTCTGAAGCTCCGTTCTGTGTACCGGAAGCTCCCGCAGACAAGTCGATTTTGTCGACCATTCATGCTCCCCCTTTGTCTAATCGTAACCGTGTTTTGCCTTATTCTTGATGGTTTTCACCAAAAATGCAAACAGATGTTTTCTTTTACCTTGTCCATTTTAATTCAATATATCCCGTTTCGTAAAGACGGCGAATGAAACAATCAACGCCGCAGCCCCCCAAATGCCCAGTACAGCTAAAGAAAACGGCAGGGTCATTCCCTCAATCGGGGCAGGGCTTCCAGATAAATAATCGGTTAATCCGAGGTTAACCATAAATAAATATTTGGCGCTCTGCCAAGATGAAGCCATGTTGGTCAGTATAGTGCCCGAAATGAGCGCGGCCATCATGACCACGATACTTGCAGCTGTACTACGTACCAGAACAGATACCATAAAGGCTAACGAAGCAACCACCAGACTGACAAACCAGATCAATCCGGCTTGCAGCATCAGGTAATGCCATTGTGGAATTGCATGTACAGCAGACAAATCCACCGTCGATCCAACAATTTGAAAGCCGGTAAATACCGGAACATTAAAACCACGAAAACCAAAAAACAAGCCTGATATGAGATAACTAATGACAAATACGGCCAAAATGATGAGCGAAACGAACATATACAGTGTCAGCAGCTTGCTCAGCAGTATTTTCCACCGCCTGACCGGCCGAGTCAGCAACATTTTTATCGTGCCTGTCGTCCGTTCTCCTGAAACCAAGTCCGAAGCAATGGCCATGATCAACAACGGAACGAACAGATTTATGGAGTTATCCATAAACTCTCTGGTAAAAGTGACGCCACTCGGCTCATTAGGATTCACGTCATTTTCCAGATAATATTGCATCTGCTGCACAAAGACCCGACGATAGGTCTTCCATTCTTCGGGAACCCTATCGCTGCCCAGCGAGTTTTGGTTATCGGTAATGGCTTGACGCAGTTCCAGCCGCCAATCATTGCCGAATTTCTTGCGATTGTTTTCTGCCACTTTCATCTGAGCGTACGTAAAAATCGGCACAAGCACAAGCAAAACAAGTAAAATGACATAAAATCGTTTCTTCTTGATAATTTTAAGGGTTTCATTTTGTACGAGCGGTAAAATATTATTCAAGTATCTCACCTTCCGTCATTTTCAGGAATAGTTGCTCCAGTGTAGGATTAATTTTGGTTACACCTTTAACGGAAATACCGGAAGCTGTCATGTGTGCGACCAGCTTCGCAATATGCTCTTCATCCATTTCTGTAAAAATAGCATCGACTCCGCTGCCTGCAACAATGCTGTCATCAATTAATTCATCGACGTTCGTAATTATGTGCACATACGGAGAATTTTGCAATAGGGCAAGGCCTTGATCGCGAGGCTCCAGCTGCCATACAGCCATATGTGAGTGTGTCTCAACTAGTTCCTGTACCCCACCAACAGCCAGCACCTTTCCCCGACTAATAATTGCCACACGATCACATAGCAACTGGATCTCGCTGAGCAAATGACTGGAAACAAATACAGCCATGCCTTCTGCCGCTAACAAACGGATAAAAGCTCTCATCTCTTTGATTCCCTTAGGGTCTAGCCCGTTCGTCGGCTCATCCAAAATGAGTAGCTTAGGTCTGCCAAGCAAGGCTTGAGCTATACCAAGACGTTGGCGCATCCCCAGTGAATATGTACTTACCTTATCATGGATGCGACGATCGAGCCGAACCAACTCAACCACCTCGCGGATGCGCTGTTCATCTACACCAGGCTGCATGCGGGCAAAATGTTCTAAATTCTCCCATCCTGTCAGGTAGCTGTACACCTCTGGATTTTCCACAATAGAACCAATATGCCGTAAAGCCTGCTCAGGGTCACGATTTACATTATGACCGCATACGGTTATTGTCCCTTCCGTAGGCTTAATTAAATCGACCAGCATACGAATAGTCGTCGTTTTTCCTGCTCCATTGGGGCCGAGAAATCCGAAAATTTCACCTGCGCGAACGTCGAACGTTACATCATGAATGATCATTTTGCGTTTAATGCGTTTCTTAACATGCTGAACAGAGAGCACGATTTCATTATTGCTGCTGTCTCTGTCTGTGCTACCAACCTGATTGGAGGAATGAAGACTGGACACTGCATTCGTGGATGTCGAATCTTGGGTCACGCCAGCCTCGGTCTTGTCAGCAGATTGGATGCTCATTACTTGTTCCCTCCCTTTTTCGCTTCTGCAGGTTGGCTACTTGTAGACTGTTGATTAGGATTTACATGATCGGTACCCTTCGTTGCGGTAACATCAAATCCTTGTGCGATACGCTCAGCGATTGCCTGATAGCCTTGTCCGTTGGGATGAAAATGATCGGATGATAAATAGACGGGCAAATTTTGCTCGAATAAATCGAAAGTTGGAACCAGCGTCATGTTACTGTTTTGGTTGGTAATTGCCATGGCAGCCATATTCCATTCAGTTACCACAAGATTACCGGGAATTTTCATTTCCCGCAGATCACTGAATGGATTATACAATCCTACATAGACAATTTTAGCATTCGGATTGATTTTCCCTACCTTTGTTAGCACCTTTTGCAGACGTTTGGCTGCATCAGGCAGAGCTTTGCGCAAACCGCTGAGTGTAGGTGGCTCTTTGCCGGTTTGGGCCGCCTGTGCGCCCTGAAATAAATCATTTCCGCCAATCGAAACTATAATCACATTAGCCTTCTTCAGTACATAAGACACACCAGGCTCATCCAGCTTGGTTAATAGTCCTTGAGTCGTCAGTCCATTAATCCCTAGATTATTTATGAGCCGAGCTTTATGTCCTTCCTGATCATTTAACAAAGTCACCGACCGACGCACAAAACCACTTCCGGAGTCATCCCCCGTTCCTTTGGCTAACGAATCGCCAATGGCAGCTACGCGCAACTCTTCCGTCTGAGCAGTAGCCGATGGTGCAGTTTGTGTCTGCGATGAACCGGATTGTACAGGTTGAGTACTTACCAATGGCTCTGGAGCCGTGATACTTCGTACTGCTGCAATAAATCCGTACAATAATAGCAGTGTGGCGGCAATGGAAACGGAACCGACAGACCGCCAAATCCATTTTGATGAATTCACTCGTGTTCCCTCCTGATAGCTTGGTGAAATAAACATAAAGCTTCTCCTGTCATTTTGCAAATAAACCGTTCTGGTTCAAGCGAAAATCAATGATTACAATCTCATATAATTTTCCATGAACATACTAAAAAAGGATGGCAAATTCCCATCCTTTTATCATACTTTTTGTGCGAATAGCCCTTCCTCTCATCAGCGGGATTAGACGGAAAGAAACTATTTGCTATCAGGGATGAAACTTCTAATCCATTGTCCAAAACTACCCGGATTTCGGCTTTGAATCAGTACTGTGCCTTCACCGCGAAAACGACATACAAGGGCTTCCCCACTCGTTACGCTGGACAACCAGCCTTTAGATGCTTTTTCAATTCTATAATCCATATAATCCGGCCACGCCACTAGATGAGCATTATCAATAATACGCTCTTCTCCTGGCGCAATATAAATAGGGTGAATGGCTCCATAAGAGGATAGGAATACTGTGCCTCGGCCACTGATTTCTACAATAAAAAAACCTTCACCGGAGAATAAACCTTTCATCAGGTTTTGCATTTTGGTACTAACCTCAATACCTTCTGTACAGGCCAAAAAACCGTCCTTTTGGACCAACAGCCTATACGTGCCATCTAGTTCCACTGCTTGTACATCACCTATGCTTGCGGGGGCTAGCAGTACTTCAGCGGGTCCCCGGGCTGCCCTCAGCTCTTGAAAAAAGAATTTTTCTCCGCTCAGCATTCTGCCTAAACCACGTAACAGTCCACCGTCTACCGTCCCCTTTATATCTACACTGGAAGACATGGAAACCATCGCTCCCATTTCCGCTTTAATGGTTTCTCCGGGGCTCAACTGTACCTTGAGCATAGCAAAGGCACCTTCATGCACGATTTCGTAGCTCATTTGTTCACCTAGCTTTCCAAAAGTAGTCTGTTATCCATTCAGCTTACTGTCATCATACTATAAGCGCGTCCCATATGTCTTTTCTGGGATAGAGAAATGGTTTATGCTTGAAGAGTCATAAGCGACATAAAAAGACCCGCTGAACGTTGTCAGCGGGTCTCTAAATTACGTTTCGTCACTATCTTTTTATAAACAGAAATGACGTTTGAAACGTTTTTTCTATCAACTTAGTTACGTGTGAACTCTTGTACCCAATATCCATTGTAGTAAGCCACACCGATTTGTGTATATTCTGCCTTCAAAATATTTTCACGATGTCCCTGACTATTCATCCAGGCCTTCATTACTTCTTGTGGTGTTTTTTGTCCCATTGCAATATTCTCACCCGCATACGTATAAGTTACACCGAATTTTTTCATCATATCAAATGGTGAACCGTAAGTCGGAGATGTATGGGAAAAGTAATTGTTCGTGCTCATGTCCTTCGCCTTCGCTAAGGCTACTTCTGTAAGCTTCGCATTAGAGGTGAGGGGCTTCAGACCTTTTTGGCTGCGCTCGTTGTTTACAAGTTTTACCACCTCGGCTGCAAATTGAGACTTGCTCAGTTGTGCATTAGAATCTGTAGACTGACCTGCACCTGAGTTGGCGTTTTGTGTTTGGGTCTGTTGCTTGGTAACAGTCTTTGAAGCCTTTTGGCTAGCCTGATTCGTCGTTTGCTTGCCAGAAGAAGAATTTGCTGTTTTTGTTTTAGCCTTGTCCTTTTCAGAATAATCCTTAATGACAGTCTTCGTTATTGTTGTCGTCCCGTTGGACATATTGACTGTGTATCCGTTATTTTGAAACCACTGTTGTAATTGGGCAGACAAATCGTCAGCTGGTGAAGCTGATGCCGGAACGATGAATCCTGCGGATAAAACGGCGCTTAAGCTTCCCATCACCAGTGTTTTTTTCAACATATTCTTCATTTCGTCATCTCCTTGTTGTATAAGTGCCTTGGTGTGAACGTCTCAGGTTACAACTTTGTAATCTTTACTCTAGCAGTATATCATGTTTTATAGCATCATCAATGGTATAAAAGTTGGAAAAAAAATAGCCTGCTCGGCAATGGCGAACAGGACTAAGTTAAAAATATTGAGGCTTTAAGTATTAGATTGTTTGTTGCAAGCTGATTATCTAAGCTTTTTGCTGAAACGGTAGCCTTGCTTCTCAAAGCCGATTCGGTTGTAGAAAGCACGGGCCTCTACTTGTTTGATGCGGTTATTCGCTCCAGTAATGAATAAATGATAGCAGCCTTGCGCACGCCCCCACTCCTCACCACAAGCAACCAATCGTTTGCCAATGCCTTCGCCGCGATACTCCCCGCTCACGACCAGCATGGTGATTTGTACAGCAGGATCAGGATAGGCCAGGCTTTGAGCCGTATGCATGCCGATTACTCCGACAACACAACCATCCATTTCTGCAACCATCATATTCGCTTGACTGTCCTCCTGCGCTGTTCCCATAACTTCTTTCATAACGCCACAAGTCATCGGGTATCCGACTTCTCTAAGTAGTCCAGTTACGGCTTCACAATCGCCAAGCTCTACGGAACGAATTGTCAGTACTGGAATCATCACACTGTTAGACATGATTTACCTCCACTTTCAGCATATTGGCAGCTTCTTTGGCTGTCTTCCGTGCTGTCTCCACATCTTCTGCAGCGCTAAGCGCTACAGCCATCCGGCGTCCCGGCTTGGTTTCAGGCTTCCCGAACACTCGCACCTGTGTCCGGGGTAGCAATAGTGCATCATGCAGACCGCTTATTGCGAAATCGCGCGTAGCCACTTCTGCCTTCAAGGTAGCTGAAGCTCCTGGTGTAAGCAGCGTGACCGAAGGCACCGGGAATCCGAGAATCGCCCGTACATGAAGCGCAAATTCAGACAAATCCTGCGTGATCATGGTTACCATACCTGTATCATGCGGACGCGGTGATACTTCACTGAATATGACGCTATCAGCCGTTAAAAACAGCTCTACGCCAAACAATCCGTAACCACCCAGTTCATCCGTAATCGTACGGGCAATGTCTTGCGCCTCCGAAAGCTGCTTGTCCGTCATGCCATGAGGCTGCCAAGATTCGACATAATCCCCATCTTTTTGAATGTGGCCAATCGGTGGGCAAAAAGTCGTGCCTGATTCCGATCTGACGGTCAATAAGGTAATTTCGCTCTCAAACGGGACAAAAGCTTCAACAATGACACGTGTCGTTTTGGCACGCGCGCCTTCCAGCGCCGTATTCCAGCAGGATTCTGCGTCTTCGAGTGTCCGACATACAGACTGCCCTTTACCCGACGAACTCATTAAGGGTTTGACCACACATGGCGTGCCCAGCTCTTGAACCGCCGACCGTAACTGCTCAAAATGATCTGCAAAACGGTAGGCGGCAGTCGGAAGCTGTAATTTCTCGGCAGCCAACCTGCGGATACCCTCCCGGTCCATCGTAAGACGGGCGGCCCGGGCCGTTGGTACTACGTGAAATCCCTCTTGCTCTAATTCTTCCAAAGCACCCGTAGCAATAGCTTCGATTTCAGGTACAATTATGTCGGGCTGTTCCTTGCGAATTAATGCCTTCAACGCCTCAGCATCCTGCATATCCAGACAGTGAGAGCGATGAGCCACCTGCATTGCTGGAGCCAGCTCATAGCGATCTACAGCAATACATTCCACGCCAAGCCGCTGAGCTTCAATAATGACTTCTTTTCCCAATTCGCCGCTACCCAGCAGTAGCATCTTCTTAGCCTTGGCAGAAAAAGGAGCACCCCACATCTTGAACTCTTCCCCCTCTGACGATATTGCTCTGATCTCTTTTCATCTTTATTTTCAGGGTTTAGCTCCAAGAATGCAATAGTGCTCGGCATTTTAATTTACAAAAAACGCGATTTTTTGATCTTTTTTTTACAAAAATCTGAACTGTGCTTCCACCAGCCCCCGATATATTCCATGTTTTTTCATCAATTGTTCATGATTACCACTTTCCTGGATTTCCCCATGGTCCAGTACAACGATATGATCAGCATTCCGAATAGTGGACAAACGGTGAGCAACCATAAAAGAAGTTCTGCCTTCCAATAGAACCTGAAGAGCCTCCTGAATTTTCAGCTCCGTTTCCGTATCAATGCTAGCTGTGGCCTCATCCAGAATAAGAATTCGCGGATTAGCCAGTAAGGCACGAGCAAAGGATAAGAGCTGGCGCTGGCCCATGGACAGCATCCCTCCACGCTCCTCTACCTCTGTTTCATAGCCATCTGGTAAGTGAACAATGAATTCATGAGCATTGACCGCCTTCGCAGCCGCTTCAATTTCCTCATCCGTTGCATCCAAACGGCCAAATCGGATATTATCGCGTATCGTCCCCGAAAAAATAAATGTATCCTGAAGCACGATGCTAATCTGGCTGCGCAAGCTCTCCACCGTGACATCTCGCACATCATAACCATCAATGGTAAGTCGCCCTGACGTAATGTCATAAAAACGACTGAGCAAATTAATAATTGTACTTTTACCTGATCCGGTATGACCTACAAGCGCTATAGATTGACCCGCCTCGACAGAAAGATTAATACCTTTAAGCGCCTGACGTCCCTTTTCATATTCAAAAATGACTTTTTCAAATTGAATATCACCCCGGATAGGCGGTAAGGCTTTTGCTCCCGGTTTGTTTGCAATATTCGGCTGTTCATCCATGAATTCAAAAATTCTTTCTGAAGAAGCCATCGCAACCAGTAGCTGATTGTACATTTGACCCAGCCGATTGATTGGCTCCCAAAAGTTCCCTACATAGTTGGCGAATGCAACCAGCAGCCCCACCGTAAGCTGATCTGTCTGAATTAAATGCGCTCCAAACCAGAACAGCACAAGCGTACCTAATCCTCCGGTAATATCAATAAGTGGTCCAAAGACCTGATTCATAGCAGAAGCCTTATCCCACGATTTTTTACTGGAGCTGTTCATATCGTCGAAATAAGCCATGTTTTCCTGCTCCTGCGTATATGCTTGTGTCACACGAATTCCCTGAATAGATTCATTCAAATGAGAATTGATACGCGAGTTCTTCATGCGTACTTCTTGCCAGGCGCGACGGATGCGTACTCGCAGCTTGGTCGAGATCAAAAACATGATCGGAACGGTCACAATCACTGCCAAACCGAGCTTCCAGTTAATAAGCAGCAAAATAACAATAATTCCGAAAAGCTGTACGCAGTCAATCAGGACATTCACTGCACCATTCGTAAATAAATCCTGTAGCGAGTTAATGTCATTCGTCACACGTACTAATACAGAACCCGCCGGTCTTTTATCAAAAAAGTTAAAGGAAAGCTTCTGAATATGCTTGAACAAATCTTCACGCAAATCGTAAATAACCCGCTGACCAATAATATTGGTGAATTTAATGCGGTACGTACTGGCTGCCCATTGAATTAAATATAACAAGAGCACGGCACCCGTAATGAGCAACAATAACTTTACGCTCGGCAGTGCAGGCCATGCGGGAGCAATGGCCTTGTCAATGGCCAGACTGATCAAAT
The DNA here is from genome assembly GCF_052921365.1 of Paenibacillus sp. T2-29. Classification (NCBI taxonomy): domain Bacteria; kingdom Bacillati; phylum Bacillota; class Bacilli; order Caryophanales; family Paenibacillaceae; genus Paenibacillus; species Paenibacillus sp. T2-29. The sequence continues at coordinate 239,930 of NZ_JBREVE010000001.1, forward strand.
ATGGAACCGTCAACTTAGTAATCGTGCCGAGAATCATCATGACCAGAAGAATCGGCAGAATCTGACGGGCATAAGGTTTCATGTATGCTAGCAAACGTTTGAATTCCGCCCAGTTAAACGGTTTATCAATGACCTCATCATCTTGATAGACAAAGCGCTCATTGGTCGGCTTCTTTAACGGTTTGGCTTTTTCTACTGGAATATTCATGGTCTCACCTGCCCTTCGGATACACCGTCTGGAGCCTCCGCTATGTAATCGGCGTATTGAATATGATACACATCTTGATATGGACCTGGAGTAGCAATGAGCTGTTCATGTGTTCCACGTTGGACGATTCGTCCTTCCTCAAGCACTACAATTTCATTGGCATGACGAAGCGAAGAGATTCGATGAGCTATAATAAACGTTGTGCGTCCACGCATAACCTCTTGAAAACCGGACTGAATTTCATGCTCCGTCTCCATGTCGACCGCACTGGTAGCATCATCCAGCACGAGAATTTTCGGATTTTTGAGTAGTGCGCGCGCGATGGCGATCCGTTGTTTCTGCCCTCCAGACAGTCCCAATCCACGTTCACCAACAACAGTGTCGTAGCCCAGCGGTAATTCAGTTATGAATTCATGCGCCTGAGCCAGCTTGGAAACGCGTATGATGTCATCCATACTGACATGACTTAACCCATATGCAATATTGTTGCGTATAGAGGACGAGAACAGAAACGTCTCCTGAAACACAGAAGAAATTTGAGCACGTAAATCGCGAATTTTCAAATGACGTATATCCGTCCCATCCAGCTTGATGCTTCCTGCATTCACATTGTAGGCTCGCATGAGTAGTTGAATAATGGTCGACTTCCCGGAACCTGTTCCTCCTAAAATCCCAATGACCGATCCCGGTGGCGCATCCAGATTTATGTCAACAACAGCAGGTAGCTTATTTCCGTAAGCAAAGGTAACATGATCAAACGTCACATGACCCTTCACCTGATCGGCGTTGAGTGTAAGTGCATCAGCTTCATCGGTTACATCTACAGACTGATTCAGCAACTCCAAAACCCTTTCACCGGAAGCTTTGGACTGCGTATAGTTATTGATATGAAAGCCAATGCTCCAGATGGGACCGATAATATACCAAATTAAGCTAAAGAAAGCGACGAGTTCCCCCAAGGTCATTGACTTCTGGATAACTAGATATCCACCCATGCCCAAGAGAAGAACCACACTGACCGAGGCAATCAGTTCCATCGCAGGAAAAAATCGACTCCATAAGGAAGCAGCCTGAATTTGGTTACTTTTGTACTGCTCATTACGTACGGAGAATTTTTCCACTTCATAGGATTCGCGAGCAAAAGATTTAACGGTTCGCACACCTGTAATATTTTCTTGTACCGCTGTCGTCAGGGCACTGAGAGCAATTCGCATTTCCTGAAAGGTGGGATGAATCCGAGATTCAAATTTGAATGTGACGAAGAGTAGCAATGGCATGCTGATCATCGTAAAGAGGGTGAGCTGCCAATTAATATACAGCATCATGATAGAGCCGAATACGACCATCAGTAGCACATTGAGGAGTTGCGCAAAACCAAACCCGATAAAGTTGCGAATCGCCTCCAAATCACCAGTCAGACGGGACATAAGATCCCCCGTTTTGGCGGTGTCATAATATCTGAAGGACAGAAATTGCAGCTTTTCGTAACAGGCATTGCGAAGTCGATACGCCAGATAGTTACCTAGCCGTCCACCAAAAAAACCATGTAAAAATTGCATAAACCCTTTGATGATCACGACTCCCAGTACAGTCAGAGCCAGAACCGGAACTTTCTCGAAGTCACCGGGAATGATAGCGTTATCAATGAGCCGTTGGAGCAGGTTCGGATACACCAGTCCCAAGGCCGTCGCTATCGCAAGGCATAGAATGGAAAGAAATAGATAATGTCTCCTCTCACGAAAAAAAACTTGCAGTTGCCTGAGCACTTCCATGTCAAGTCCCTCCATTAGTTGCACGACGTTGTTATATGGCTTAGTGAAGTTTACCATCCGTGTTCCAAGGCGGCAAAGAGGATAACGGGCCGTTTTCAGGCAGGTTCGCAATTGGTAGGTGATTAGACAAATTAAATCGCTTTCTTATCATTGAATATGGCTATTTCCTCAGTTTTCCTTTCTTTTTGAAGTATGCTTAAAACACCGGATTGTCCCACAACCCGGTGTCTTGACCTTAATGCAATCATGAACATATTTATATTGACACTAAATTCGCGAGCTGATCAGCAAGCTCTTCCCAAACTTGTGGCTCCTCACCGCCGTTAAGTGCATGTTCCATACCACGAATCGTCTCCAGCATTTGCTCTCGTAGCTGTGCTTTCTGCCACGTTTGTTCCTCTTGCATCATAGCAACGTAAAAAGAAGACATTCGTTCTCGCTGCTGATCCACAGCTTCTCCGATTAACTGGCGTAATATGGGCTCCAGTCTAGTTTGTAAATTCGCCCGACCCGTCCCTTCAAAAAATAGCTTTGGATTTTTAAAGCTATTCCAATAATCCTTCCACTGAATGGACTCCTGTAAGGAAATATCGCTCAGTTCGGGGACAACCCATTCTCTAAATCCAGGAACTGTGCAATCTAGCCCATTCAACTGAAGGTTCATGTGATCTACGCACTGTTGGATAGCTTTACGCACCAAGGCTTGCCCCATTTTTTCTAGTCTGAGGGTGGTTGCCAGCAATTCCTGAGACAACTCCAGTTCGATCAATCGCATCAGCTCACGACCACAAGATGCAAAGGCCAAACGAAGATCACCTACTCCTTCACGCAAAACAGATGGATGGAACGCTTCTGCCATAAATTCACCCGTCCGGTAGGCTAGCCTTTGGCGTACATGATACAACAGTTCATCGGTTTCGTCCGACAGCACAGATCCACCATTGTTGTCAGTCGAACCAAGGAGCACATTCTCCAGTTCCCCACGAATTCGAGTTAATTGCTCTAATCGGAGCTCACGCTCTTCAGCGCTATACCGGGCATCAGCAGCATGTTGCTCTATTCGGCTTCGCAGACGTCCCAGCTCCTGCATAGCAGATGCAATAGACAAACCTGCCAGCTCTTCGGCTGCAAATGCCGAAAAATCATTCTCAAACACATCAAACCGTGAAGCTGCACGTAGCGAAGCCTCTCCCTGCTCGGCTGCTTCCAACGCCAGCATGCTGGAAAGCGGATAAATACGCGGCTTTCGGATTCCGTTCGCCTGAAGTTGTTCCTGTACATGCTGAGTCACAGAATATAGTTCATCTTCAGAAGACGCCAAATCGGATGCGTTGACGATAAAAAACGTCTGATTCAGCGCCAATGTCTCTTTGACTCGGCCCAATTGATTCAAGAACTGCCGGTCTCCTTGCGTAAACGCATGGTTATAGTATGTCACAAATACAAGGGCGTCTGCATGCTTCATATAATTGAAGGTCACACCTGTGTGCCGTGCATTCACAGAATCGGCACCTGGCGTATCCACCAGCACGATGCCCTGACGAGTCAAAGTGCAATCATAATAAAGGTCGATATGCTCCACGAAGCATGATTTGCGCTCGGATGCGACAAAATCTCGATATTGCTCTAGATTCACCTGAAGCTGTTGTCCTAGCAAGCTTTCAGCTTCTTCCCATCCAGCTGCAGCAGCCTTCAAAAAGCTGTAATGAGGCCTTCCCGCAGGATGAATACCTTCTGGTGATAACGAATTTACGGCTTCTTGCCAGCCCACGGATGCTGGCTCTCCCAATCCTAATAACCGAAATGAGTATTTAAGATCTTCCCGCAACGTATCCACTGATTTCATGTGGACGTCAGCCGTGGCATGGCGCTCATGACTTGTAGGCGCCATAATGCGATTAATCGCCGCTGTCGTCGGATGCGGCGATACGGGTAACACCGCTTCGCCCAGCAAAGCGTTGGCAAAGCTGGATTTGCCGGCACTGAATGCTCCGAATAGCGCCAGTGTAAAGCGCCCGTCCTCCAGTGCAGCAGCTCGCGCATGTAAATCCCGAACAGCCGCCTGCATCGCAGGGTACGGGCTTACCAATGCAGCGGCCGCCTTCAATCTTGTCGCTGCTGCATCCAGCCGCGTACGGCGGCCCCCGGCGGCAGACTGCGCTGTCGTCATGCCTGCTTGTGGCTGCACCGATGCGTTGTGCGAGCCAGCAATGTCTGGACGCACGGCACCTGTTGAAGCCGTATCTGTCGGGGCAGCAGCTTTGGTGTCGGCCGCAGGAGCAGGCGTGCCCACACGGGGCAACCCGCCAGGCGCGGAAGCCTGCGGCAGCATGCTACGCAGCAGGTCGGCGTGCGAAGCCAAGGCTTGCAGGCGAGTGCTGTAACGGCTCGCCGCGTCCGCCTGCGCCAGCAACGCAGTGCGCGCATCCGCGAGAGCCTCGCGGCTGGCTTCGGCCCGTACCGCAAGCTGGGCCAGCAGGCGGTCTACCAGCGCCAACGCCTTGCGGCGGCAATCAGCGGTCACAGCAGCGCGCAGGTCCTTGCAATAGTTCAACGTATACTCCGGAGACAAAGCATTTTCCTTTACTGTCTGCTCTACCAGTTGCCGATCCATTGCAGGGCGGATGTCATCCAGCTCCTGCTCCATCGCAGCGGTCCACAGCCCTTGACCTTCTCCCCATGACCTCAGTAACTCACGCACATGAGGCAACAGTTGTCCCTCCACCTGATCACTCAGCATCCCTGCCAGCCGGGCCAAACGGCGCTCCTTTTCTCGCTCCGTCTTTCCTCCGGCAAACCATAACCCTGTTTTAAAGCCCGGCTTGCGGCTTTCTAAATATTCGCCAGCCGCTTCACGTAGCTCCGCAGGCGTGAGATGAGCATGTTCCAGTAGATGATCCAGCTCTTGACGAAGCCGTTTATGCTCCTGCTCTGGAAGCATCCTCCAGTGTTCATCCTCTTGCTGTAAGGCCTTCTGCTCTATGTCCAGGCGCAAAATGGCCTCTTCTCCACCTGCTTCTTTGAGCAGTGCGTTTAGTTCCTCTTCTTCAGCGGTCTGCACCGTCTCCACATGCTGCTCTACCAAATGGTGCATAGAAGACACTAAACTATAAGCCAAAAGCTCTGCTTTGCGCTCCAGCAAATTCGAAATCAAGCACGTCAACTGCTCCCACTGATTCCAGGGGTGATTCTGTTCCTTCAAGGAAGTAAACAGAATGTCCGTGTAATGTACCTGCCAGGCATGAAAGCTGCTTTCCACCTCATTACGATAACGTGTAAAGGATAGCTCCCGCTCTCGGTGCTTATCGATTTGATTGATGATCAAATATAATGGCTTGCCCCAATCCGACAAACTTTTGGCAAAAGACAAATTATTTTCAGATTGGACATGATTGTAGTCCATCACATAAAAAACAATATCAGCCCAATGTAAAGCTGAATGTGTCGCCATCGCGTGTCCGTGGTCTGTGGAATCTACGCCGGGTGTATCCAGCAGCACTCCTTCACCAGATAATATCGGTATATCCTCCCATACTTCAACTGATTCATAGGCTCCACCATTTTTACAATACTCAGCAAGCTCGGACAGGGAAGCTTCCACGATTTCCGGCTCCGGGTTTTCCAACGATCGGGCTGGATGAATAAGCACTCTCGAACGTCCATGACGGATGGACACTACATTAGCGCTTGTAGGCACCGGTCCAGATGGGAGCACGGTTTTACCGCACAGGCTGTTAATCAAGCTCGATTTACCTGCTGAAAAATGTCCACAAAAGGCAATGGTCAGCTCTTGCGCATGCGCTTTTTCCAGTAAATCCCCTAGCGCCCTCGCTCCCGCTTTATCCCCTGTTTTACGCAAGTTATCCTGTATCTGTTCTATCGTATTCAACCACTTTTCCGCATCTCCTGTAATCGTTTGCATCATAAGCTACGGTTTCACTCCTTGTTTCTTATCTGCACCAAATAGCTATATTGTAGCATTCCTAAGCCACTGTGAGAATCATCACATTAAAAAATTAAAAAAAGCGCTCCCTGCCTGTACCTGGCTTTCGGGAACGCGTTCTTGTAAATGGCAAACCATAAGTTTATTTTATAATGTCCAAAACAGATCATCACAGTAATGCTTCAATATATTCTTCCATATCCAGAGGGTCTGTCGTTGCTTCAAATCGTTTGATCACTTTCCCGTTCCGATCAATCAGGAATTTTGTGAAATTCCATTTGATCGAATCTCCTGGTAAGTACTCAGGATGACGCTCATGAATTAAAGGAATAAGTATTTTGGCAACCGAATGTGTTTCATCAAAGCCCTCAAAGGGCAACGACGAAGCAAGATATGTAAACAACGGGTGAGCCTGCTCATCACGTACATTCACCTTTTGGAACATGGGGAATGCGACACCATAATTCAGAGTACAAAATGTTTGCACCCTTTCATTGGAATCCGGCTCTTGATCGGCAAATTGATTGCATGGGAACCCGAGAATCACCAAGCCTCTATCCTTATATTGATCATATAGACGCTGCAAATCCTGATATTGAAATGTAAAACCGCACTGGCTGGCCGTATTTACAATCAACACTACTTTATCTTTATAATCACTAAGGGTGATCTCCTTGCCGTTCATCGCAATGGCTGAATAATCATAAATGCTCATTTAAGAAACTCCTCTGAAAATGTAATCGAAGATTTCATATTTAAATATGTGAAATCATCCATATCCAGCGTTTTATGACGGTCTTCAAGGTTCGTATATGCGCCTGCGGGCTGGTTAGACCAGCCGAGCCGCCTATACCGGAACATGCAACGCATGTCGTCCGCTAATTACACTTAATTAGCTGCAGTCTCAAGTACTGGCAGCAAAATTTCAAATACTTGACCATGCTGTAAGATCGTAATTCCACGGGATTTATCCTTCATTACGACCACTTCTGGTTTTTGTGACATACGCTCCAGGTAATGCTCAGGGACATCACCAGAATGACTAACTGTGATTCCCTCTAGCTCGCGCTCTTCGTTTTCAGCAAACTCTGTTGTTACAATTTGCTCAAAAATATCGGAGAACGCCTCAAAATTATCTGTATATACCGAAATGCACTTCATTACTCTTCATCCTTTTCTACACATAAATGGTTAAACCCTCTTATTACCTTTATAGGTCTTTCGGGTCTTTAAGCTCTACGTTTCTTATCTTTTCTGATAAGAGACGTTTTCATACGTTTCTTGCCTTCCCTGCACACATCCAGCAATGGACACACCTGACATTGAGGGTTTTGAGCTTTGCAATGGTAGCGTCCGAAAAAAATGAGCCGGTGATGGGTCACAGACCATTCATCCCTAGGTACCCTTTTCATCAGCTTTTTTTCCACCTCAAGCACTGAATCATCCCACCCTGCAAAGCCGAGCCGTTTGGAAACGCGCTCTACATGCGTATCTACCGCAATAGCTGGTACATCAAAGGCAGTAGATACTACGACATTAGCCGTCTTGCGGCCAACACCGGGTAGCTCGACCAGTTGATCATGCTCCGAAGGTATCTCTCCCCCGTACTGGTCTATTAAAATCCGGCAGAGGTTATGAATATGCTTGGCCTTGTTTCGGTACAAGCCGATTCTACGAATATCCTGCTCCAGTTCCTCAAGAGGAACAGCCAAATAATCCTCAGGTGACTTGTATTTTTGAAACAGGTCTGCCGTTACTTTATTGACCATCTGATCGGAGCATTGAGCAGACAATAACACGGCAATCGTTAATTCAAAAGCATTGTCATGGTTCAGCTCACAATGGGCATCCGGAAACATCGTACCGATGGTGTCCAATATATGACGTGCGGTTGCTGCATTCACGGAAATCCTACCTCCTAGCAAAAAAAACGTCTTGATACGGGATAGCCCGCATCAAGACGGTCACTCTAAATAATCATCCGGAAAGAAACGAATACTATTTGTGCATGACTGCCTGCATAGGCGAGAAATACACTCCTATATTATCATTATCTGTCACAGATTGCACGTGAAAAGTGTGTAAATTCTCAAGAAATTTTCATACAGTCTGATCGATTAACGGCTCATTGGATGCTCCAAATCTACATGTCCCATTAAGGACTCCAGAGATTGACCATCTACGAGCAAATCCAGCGTTTTGACTTCCTTGAATTGGAACATCGTTTGCTTCAAAGCATCGATAGCCAATTCCTCGCCGCCAGCTCCCAATCGAGCCTCATCCGGCAGGGAAATATCAAAGGTCAATGCACCGTTATCCAATTTGATCTTATGCACGGTAATTTTCTCGGACCACAACGGAATCAGAGCAGAATCACCGCTCTTTTGTAGAGCTTCAAACGCTTTTTGGAATTTTTCCAGCTCGCTCGGATAGGTAATTTCCTTTTTTTGTTCTTTCAAACCGTTCTCTTGTGTATCCGTATAATACACCGTGATCTGCTGTGTTTGACGATCTCCTGACTTTTCCGTGTCCGTCTTGGTCTTTGTAGGCTCCGTCGACGGAGTTGCAGGTGTTTGACTCGCTCCATTATTTTCAGCAGACTGAGCTGATGGATCAGGGGTCGTCTGTTCGGGTGTACTATTTTGTGCAGCTGAAGTTTGTGTTTCCTGAGATGGAGTCGCAGGAGCCGATGTTTGCTTAGAGGCACACCCTGCACCTGCAATGGCAAACAGTGCCAGCAGACCTGCAATTACGATTTTCTTGTTCATATGTCTGTCCCCCTCCTTACTTGACGTTGGCAAGCGATTTGTTGAAGATTTATTTTACGTCGAGATACTCTGTGATTCCATCTGCAATCCCTTGAGCTACCCGGTTTTGAAAATCTTCATCAAACAGTGTTGCTTCCTCTTTTGCATTACTCAGATATCCTACTTCAAGCAAAACAGCTGGCATAGTCGTTTCCCGAATTACATGGAAATTTCCATAACGAATGCCGCGGTCTGTCAGACCCGTCGCAGGAGCAAAGTACTTATGCATAACGTTGGCGAACGCTTTGCTTGCACTACGCTGGTAATACGTCTCTGTGCCGTTGGAAGCTGAGCTACCGCTGCTGTTAGCATGAATGGACACAAACACGTTGGCTTTAAGATTTTCAGCCACTTTTACGCGCTGTTTAAGCTCCAAAAATGTATCATCGCTACGTGTTAACACAACCTCAAGCTTGGGGTTTTGTTTTAATATGCTTTCTACTTTCAGAGCCATCGCCAGGTTGAAGGTCTTTTCATAATTTTTTCTTGAAATACCAACTGCCCCAGAATCTTTTGCTCCATGTCCAGCATCAATAACAACGACTTTTTTACCATTGCTATTAACTGGAGATGTCTGCGTATCGTCCGGCTCTGACCCATCCGGTAACGTTGCGTCTGGCGTTGTATTCACTGAATCCTTGGAAGCCAGATCGACGATAACACGATTCGATCCATCATTATATGCGGTATAATTCATGGCATGTTTCAAATCAATAACAACTCGCACCGTTGATGGTTCCTTTTGGAATAAAGCATATCGGATACCGGACACATCCGCTTCATTCTCAATGTCCAGCGAACCATTTAAGTTGCTATCCAGCTTCTGCTGGTCTCCAAAATTGTCCGCAAATGCAGTCGCTGGCAAATCCACCACTACCCGATCAGGGCCTGTCATCGTAAACGCTTTCGGCTTGACAGCACCCGCTGTTGTGATGGTTAATCGGTTTTGGCTGAAACTGACTCCCTGCACCTGCGTCACACCTGAACTCGCATTATTGGTTGGCGCAGTTACACTTCTTGTACCTGTACTGTTATTTCCGGACTTAGGAGGTGTAAATTCCCCGTTTCCAGACCCACTATTGCGGGTATATAATTTTACGGACTTGGTGCTGCTGTCCCATTTTACGTCCAGTCCCATTTGCTCGCCGATAAAACGAAGCGGTACAAGGGCATAATTGGAACGCAGCAGAGGCGAAGCATCCAGACTAATGTCGCTTCCATTGACAGTCGCCGTCTTACTTCCGATTATCATTCGGATCAAGGTACTGTCCTTCTCAATCGTTATGGTTCGCGCCTGCTGCTTCCATGTCACGTCATATCCCAAATTTTCAGAAATTACGCGTAGCGGAACCATCGTACTTCCGCCAATTACTTGTGCCTTAGCACCACTAGGGACACTTAACTGTTGATCGTCGAGATAGATTTGTGTTCCACTCGAAGCCGCATGTCCATAACCCGGAACCGCCCACATGAAGACAAATAATAACAACAAAAAACCAAATTTCTTCATTCGTCACCCTTCCATTCATAATTTTTTTGCCACATGCTCCGGTGCGGCGACCTGATATACGCGCTTATGTAATATCAGACAACCTTATAGACGTTATCTCACACCAAAAGTTGCGAATATATTCCATCATAACAGAAATATACGTGCCAAAGAACTATTTTTGTCGAATTTTGACTAAAAATATGGACCATTTGCTTCCCGTCAAAAGTCACAGCAAAAAAATAAAAAAAGCTACTATTTTACCCTCATGAATTTTCATTAAAAGGTGAAAAAGCAGCTTTTATTGCAAACTTTCTTAGTTGAGTGATTCAGTTACTCCTGTGCCTGTTCCAAGGTACTCTTTCAGGCCATCGACAATACCTTCGGCAATCTTCTGCTGTGTTTCTTCTGTGAACATGGCCGCTTCATTTGACAGATTACTAAGGTAGCCACATTCCAGTAATACAGCGGGCATTTGTGATTTTCTCGTCACCACATGGTTTGCCACCTTAATACCGTTATCCTTAAACTCGGTTGCTGCTACAAGATGCTTGTGCATGATCGTGGCCAGGCTCAAACTTTCCTGACGTGCATAATAGGTTTCAGACCCATTAGCTTTTCCGTTATTAGAAGTTGGCATACTGTTACCATGAATGGAAACAAACACGCTAGCCTGCTGATTATTAGCGAGCTGTGGCCGTTCATCCAGTGTGGGATACGTATCTCCATTGCGAGTCAATACAATTTGAATATCAGGATCATTTTGGGCAAGCTGCTGGACTTTTAACGCTACCGCCAACGTAAATTCCTTCTCATGTCGTCCAGTCACACTGCCTGCTCCAGGGTCCTTACCACCATGTCCTGGATCAATTACGACGATTCGCCGTCCTTCGACATTCGTTGGAGCTACTATCTCCGGGTTCACACTACGTTCACGCAACTGAAGGGTGATATCACCTATGCCATTTGTTGAAAGATCGTAATCACGTGCCTTATTCAAAGCAATGACAATACGTGCTCCTCCTTTTGTTCCATCCGCAGGAGCAAATCTGATTTCCTGTACATCCTCACTGTCACTATTCGTCAGCGCCCGCGTGCCATCCTTGCGAACCGGGAACGACTGGAGAAGATCTGTCGACAGTGAAGCCTCCGGTAAATCTACAACTATGCGGTCAGGTCCCGTCATTTTGGATACTTTAGGAGTTAGGTCTTTGTTCAGAGAAATCTTTAGCCTTTCACTCTCAAAAGAAATGTTTTGTACAAGCACCGCATTTGCAGTGGTCTGTTCTACATTTTGCTCCTTGGTTGTTGACGATACAACTTCCGTATGCTTGTCTGCTTCAACTGGAGTTATTGTCGTCGCTGTTGCTGTAGACGTTTTATTTGTGCTTTTTGGACTCTGTGTTGACATTTGCGACGGTTGTTGGGACTGAGACTGTTTATTCGCTGGTTGAGTTGCAGTCTTCTGACTGAGATTTACGGATTTATTTTCATTATTCCAATCCACCTTTAACCCCATTTGCTCCCCAACAAAACGCAATGGAACCATGGTCGAGCTGCCCCGCAGCACAGGTGGTGCATCCAAACTAACTGTTTTTCCGTTCACATCAGCCGATGTACGGCCTACATACATAGACATATCGGTACTGTTTTTTTGTATTGAAATTTTATAGGCTTGAGGTTCCCACTTAAACTGATATCCAAGCTGCTCCCCCACCACCCTGAGCGGTACCATGACTTTACCATTGACCATTTCAGGCTTGGCATCTGCAGGCGCTTCCACCCTTTTGCCACCCAAAAACAATTCTGCTCCAGCCGCATTCACATGAGGGGAGGACGGCCACAACCAAATCAAAATAGCCGCTAGTATCACCCAACCATATTTCTTCATCCTCATTCCCCTAACTTATTTATGTATTTTTTGTGCTACTTACAGACATAGTCCTTCAACCATTTTACATTTACAATACCATGATGAGTCGAACCGTCAACCCCTTATTTACCAATTTATTTTCTAAACATGATAAAAGCCCGCAGGCAAAAGAGTTGCCAGTACGGGCTGTTTGTCTATCAAATAAATCAACTATATTTCTTCATAATGGAGCTGGACTGGAGATGAACATTAGGCGCCTTGTTTCGCAGCACGTTTTTGCTCATAAGCCAGAATTTCAGACTCGTGCTGGAGGGTCAAGCCAATATCATCCAAGCCTTGCAGCAGGAATTGACGGCGATGTTCATCCAGATCAAATTCAATACGCAGACCGTAATCGTCAGTGATCGTTTTTTCATTCAGGTCTACGTTTAATTGGTAATTATCATGCTTCGCCGTGCGCTGGAACAAATCCTCTACTTGCTCTTCAGACAGCTTGATCGGCAAAATACCGTTTTTAAAACAGTTATTATAGAAGATATCCGCAAAAGACGGTGCGATTACACAACGAAACCCATAGTCCATGATTGCCCACGGCGCATGCTCACGGGAGGAGCCGCAACCAAAGTTGGCACGAGAGATCAGAACAGATGCCCCTGCATAACGAGGCTTGTTCGGTTCAAATTCAGGATTAATATTGCCCGCTTCATCAAACCGCCACTCGTAGAACAAAAACTGCCCAAAGCCTGTACGCTCGATTCGTTTCAAAAATTGCTTAGGAATAATAGCATCCGTATCCACGTTGACCCGATCCACAGGCGCTACAATTCCTTTTAAAGTTGTGAAAGCTTCCATCGTTAATTCCTCCTCCGTATCCTAGCGGACAACTTCTTCCTGCTTGAATTTCCAATCCCGTACATCGACGAAATGTCCATGAATCGCCGCAGCGGCTGCCATTGCTGGAGATACAAGGTGAGTACGTCCTCCGCGTCCCTGACGACCTTCAAAGTTGCGATTAGAAGTTGATGCACAACGCTGTCCCGGTTGAAGCACATCTGGATTCATCGCAAGACACATGCTGCAACCCGCTTCGCGCCATTCAAATCCTGCTTCTTGAAAAATGACGTCCAGCCCTTCTTCTTCAGCCTGAATCTTCACACGACCCGAACCTGGTACGACGATTGCCGTGACTTTGTCAGAAACCTTGTAACCTTTGGCTACCTCGGCTGCAGCGCGCAAATCTTCAATCCGACCGTTGGTACAGGAGCCGATAAACACGTAGTCAATCGCAATATCCGTGATCGGTGTGCCTGGCTTCAAATCCATATATTCAAGCGCTTTTTCAGCTGCTTTACGTTCGTTTTCTGTCGGCAATTCTGCCGGAATGGGTACGGTTGAGGAAATATCTGTGCCCATACCGGGACTGGTGCCCCACGTTACTTGTGGAATTAAGGAATCCACGTCAAACTCCAGCACGACATCAAACTCGGCGCCTTCATCGGTGACAAGCTTTTTCCACTCAGCAACCGCCTGCTCAAATGCGTCACCTTGGGCTACATGTTGACGTCCACGCAAGTAGTTGAAGGTCGTTTCGTCCGGCGCAATCATACCTGCTCTGGCTCCGCCTTCAATAGACATGTTACACACTGTCATGCGCTCTTCCATGCTCAACTCGCGGATGGACTCACCTGTGTACTCAATAACATAGCCTGTAGCGAAATCTGTACCGTATTTGGCGATGACACCCAAAATCATGTCCTTTGCCGTCACACCAGGTTTGCGACGCCCTACAAAACGAACTTCCATCGTTTTTGCTTTTGCTTGCTGGAGACATTGCGTTGCCAATACGTGCTCTACCTCACTGGTTCCGATACCAAAAGCGAGCGCTCCGAACGCCCCGTGTGTGGAGGTATGGCTATCACCACAAACAATCGTTTTTCCCGGATGAGTCAGCCCCAGTTCAGGCCCCATAACGTGAACGACACCCTGATCCACCGTATCCAGATCATATAGTGTGACACCGAAATCGCGGCAATTTTGAGTTAATGTATCAATCTGCTGCTTGGAAATCGGGTCCGTAATGTTGTAACGATCTTTTGTCGGTACGTTATGATCCATTGTGGCAAACGTCAGCTCTGGACGACGCACCTTGCGACCGCTAAGACGTAGTCCCTCAAACGCCTGCGGCGAAGTTACCTCATGTACGAGGTGAAGATCAATGTACAAAATACTCGGCTTGCCCGCTTCCTGATAGATGACATGGTTATCCCAAATTTTCTCGAACATGGTCTTTTTACTCATCAATATTCACCCCTGTGTTTTTCGAACCTAGTGGAGAGAAGCTGTACGGCTCTCTCTTGGATGTCAACAATATACCACGACGTGTCTGATTGGTCTAAGATATGATATCTATAGAAGTGATAGTCTTGACCTATAAGCGCGCTTAAGAAAATATTGAGGCAAGACTAAAACACCAAAGGCCGAAGGTTATTTTTCCTTTTGACCTTTGGTATGACTCTATTTTTATATCATTATCGTTTTGCGCTAAAACATTGAGATTGAGTGCATCACCATACCGTACACCGTCAATCTCCGATGACTGCTTACTTCAAATAGGTTCCCGTTTCTCCAATTCCACCACTGCCATTCAAAACATATACCCTTGCATTTCCTTTACCGGAGCAAGTCAAGGTAATTTTGCCATCCGTAACTTTTTTGGAATCACCGGTCACTGCATCCACATAGGTTCCGTTCGGAATTCCGGAAAACGTTGCGTTTCCCGAAATCGTGACCAACGCAAAGCTGTCAATGCCTTTGGCGCTGTCGGTATATCTTCTCTTAAACGCAAGATTACCCGTTACATTTTCTGTAGAATACTGGCCTTTTTGCAAGGCAGGAACAGCTCTTCTAATTAAATTAAGCTGTCTGATATGTTTCGCCAGAGGATGGCTGAGTGATTCCGCAAGCGTGCCAGTAGCGTTTGTGTATTTGCCATAATCTTGTACCATAACACTGCCTTCTATGTGATCGCCGTAGTAAGCCCGTCCCGTTTTGCTTAGCGGTGCATTTGGACCCGGATCAATGACTGCCCCCTTTTGAAATTCGATTTCGGAGCCATAGAAGATGGCAGGTATTCCGCGGAAGGTGAACATCAGATCGAGATTCTCGGCCCAAGTATCTTGTGTGCCCGCAAATCTTTGATTTTCCGGAGCCTGGTCGGGCGCATAGTCATGAGAGTCGACATAGGTTACATTCCAGGTGGCATCATTGTAGTATTGATCTCCACTTCTCATATTGAAGGCTTCATGCGCGGTCTTGAATGCCCAATGCATAGGAAAATCTATCACATCCATACCCGATTTCATCGAATAGTCAGGCGTATGATAGGTATTGCCGATTAAGAAAGCATTGTTCGAGGTTGGCTGTCCTGCTGTAGTAGAGTTATCCGTCCACTCTTGTTCAACCGACATTTTATTAGAGGCATAGTCATTTTTCCCATCGCCCGGATATGATTTTGAAGCCTTCCAAGTATAGAATGGCGTTGAAATCGCTGGAATCCCGCTGTTCCAAACATCTCTGTACCGGGTGGCTACTTCTCCAAAAACATAGAAATCCGAGCCGCCTCTTGTCTTCCAGGCAGGAATATAGTACTTGTTGAAAATATATCGGCTCACATGCTTCACTGTATCGACACGGAAAGCGTCAACGCCCATGTCTATATAGTGATTGTAGGTATCAATTAAATATTTGTTAACTGCAGGGTTTTCCGTGTTCAAATCCACGCAATCTCCCGCTATCTGACCAGTCTGAACAGTATAGGACTCCCAGGAAAGACTTTTCTCTGTATGGTAAATATTATTATTCGTTTCGGCGGTCTTCATTAAAGCGAGCCTTGCCTGATACTGCTGATCGGGTGTCATGGAATCATAGTTTGACGGCAGCTTATCCGTAGTTTTCACCAAGTTGTTACCGGTATCCGGTTTAGCCGGATCTTTCTTAAACATGGGGTACAGATTCTCTTCACCAAAATTACCGGTATGATTGACGACGATGTCCTGAATAACCTTCAGCCCTTTGGCATGGGCCGCATTGATCAAATCCTGATAAGAAGCTCCCGCCGATTCATACCTTGGATCTACTTTGGCAAAGTTTATAGCATGGTAACCATGATAATCATAACCGCTGGCATTCTGCACAACAGGTGTAATCCAGATGGCACTAAATCCGAGGGCTTTGATATAATCGAGCTTTTGAATCAGTCCCTTAAAATCTCCTCTCCAAGCCGGGTCCGACTCCGGATTACGCGCCTTGGTATCATCCCATGCATGCACATTGTTGCTTGGATCACCGTCATAGAACCGGGAAGTAATCACGAAGTAAATAGTGTCTTCCCGAAAATCCCCCTTGTCTCCAATATTATAAACAAAGCTCTGTTTGGTTTGATTCCCAGCACCGTCTATAATAAGAAATTTTAATGTCGTGGTCTTGGAGATAAGGATGGACGGACCGGTCAATCCGGCCAGTGCGTTACCGTGGATGTAGACTTTTGAGCTTGTGGTAGGTTCCGTACCATCCTCCGTGTAGTATGCCTTGGTCGTTGCTGCCTTGTTATCTTTCAGGTTGAAGGATACCGTCACAGAGGAACCGGAATGCCCGGCAGGCAAATTCGCCGTGATTGTCGGAGCTTGCAGATCGGCATTTAGATCAATTACATAATCGAAAGAGGATGCATTTCCAGTTTGACCGATTGAATTGACAGCGATGGCTTTGATAGTCAAAGAGGAAGCAACCTTGATTGGAGTGGTATACAAGGTCGAGGAGGTCGTAGGTGTCGAACCGTCTATCGTATAATAAATCTTATCGCCACTGTTGGTGCTGGACAGCGTTACCATTTGGGCCGAATCGTATGTTTTCGGCTCGGGGGAGATGGAAACCACCGGAACTTTTGGAGTTTCCGGGTTGGCATCATACCATACGTTATCCGTGTAATACCAGCCCTCTTTCACACTGCGGGACAAGTCGGCCGTCTGTTTGCCACTACTATCATTAAAGATGAGACTTGAGCCTGTCGCATCGGCAATGGTATAGCTATACCAGTCGTTTCCGTCCGACTTCATCAGAATTCCGGGCCACGCCCCACTAATCGGAACGGTTGCCGGATTCAAATTCCAGTAATGGATTCGAATTGCTGAATTCCAGCTTGCAGGCTTTTTAAAGTGAACCGTTAATCCATTTTGAGTTGATGTAGGTGATGCTGTAGGTGCATACGTCGCAGTAACGGTAGACGTGACCGCTGCGGTCGGCAATGGAAGAACATTCACTGTGGAATTCGTATAGGCGGCTGTATGATCGGTGTTACTGGCCGAAGCACCGCCAGGTAAACCGAAAAAGTTCAAGCAAAGCGACAGTATAATCAACCAAGAAATAAAACTCCCTGTTTTTTTTCTTAGCAAGTTAACACCCTCCTGATAAAATTTAGTAGCTAGATAGTGCAACCGGTTGCATAAAAAAAAAAAAAAAAAAAAAAAAGAAAGACACTTATTTTGGATAAAATGAATCCATTGATCGCCTCCCCCGTGTTATATAAGGAAAATCATTGTACACGCTTACAAAATAAACTCTTAAAAAAGCCCGTTTAAATACGGATCCAAAATAATCGATGATTTTTCCTTTTTTGATTATATCATCCATACTTTTCCTCGGTCAATGTATTTGCTAGTGTGTAGATTTCCTCCGACCATAATCACTCTTTATGAAAACCAATGGCTACTTTTCAGAACTCTCTCGCTCGCAAATTCCCAGCATACCTACCTCTAATCTAAACTATGTAAAATTTTGGTTGGGTGTAATGAATTTCACATCTTTCCGGGTCAACCTGTTCTACCATAGAAGAGTGATACGCCGTGCTGGGCAGACCATTTTGGTCGGGACGTTTACTTCCTGTTCTAAATTAGTTACAGAGGCTGTCTAGCATGCGCGGCAAGTACGCCTTTATTTTGATTCGAAGCGGAGTGTCCAGATGTTGAATACCGAATTGGAATACCGTGAGCGCATCAGGAAGCTGGCCGTATGTATTGTCAAGCATTACCGAGGAAAAGGACCGGACAACGTTAAGGTTTCTTTGAACTCACCACTCCGAGTTACAGTAGAGATCCAAGGTACTTTGTCTAATCTGTCCGAAATTCTCGTTCATGAAGGCGCTGTGGAAAAGGTCAGTGATTACTGGAATGTCCTTCGTCCTTATCTGGAAAAGGAGTTTATGAGGGAAGCCGAAAAAACACTTGGCAGTCCCTTCACTTACACTTGGGAGGTCTGCCCCTCCGTCCATGGAGACGGACATATTATCATTACTCTTGAACTACAACACATACCCCGGTTGGATTAGCGGGAAGGAGATTATCTCCTCGCTCGCGGATAAGCCAGTACAGAATGCAGCGTAAAGCGGCATTTTTGTATTGGCTTTTTTTATGTTACGTGTTTCATCTATTTCATATAAAAAGAGGTGCTGCACACATGGCAGACAAGGTATTAACAGTATGTCCTTACTGCGGAAGCGGTTGTCAGCTTCATTTGCTAGTGGACAAAGGACAGGTAATTGGCGCAGAGCCGGCTAATGGTCGTACAAATGAAGGAACATTGTGTTTGAAAGGACATTATGGGTGGGATTTTTTGAATGATCCACAGATTCTGACTGCACGCTTGCGCAAGCCCATGATTCGCAAAAATGGAGTCATGGAGGAAGTGGAGTGGAATGAAGCCATTCAGTATACTGCCGAACGGCTGTCAGCAATTAAGGAAAAGTATGGACCTGACTCTATCATGGGGACGGGTTCCGCACGCGGTCCGGGGAATGAAGCCAATTATGTCATGCAAAAGTTCATGCGGGCAGTCATTGGCACCAATAATATTGATCACTGTGCCCGTGTTTGCCACGGTCCTTCCGTAGCAGGCTTAACCTACTCGCTTGGGGATGGGGCTATGTCCAACTCTATTCCTGAAATTGAACATTCTGATCTCCTTTTCGTATTTGGATACAATGCGCCAGAAACGCATCCA
This sequence comes from Paenibacillus sp. T2-29, assembly GCF_052921365.1. Classification (NCBI taxonomy): domain Bacteria; kingdom Bacillati; phylum Bacillota; class Bacilli; order Caryophanales; family Paenibacillaceae; genus Paenibacillus; species Paenibacillus sp. T2-29. Next base: position 259,075 of record NZ_JBREVE010000001.1, read on the forward strand.
ATCGTCGCAAGACGTATTGTAGCTGCCAAGCAAAGAGGTGCCAAAATTATTGTATGTGATCCTCGTATGACTGAAACAGGGCGCATCGCGGATATGTGGCTACCTCTAAAAGGCGGCTCGAACATGGCTTTGGTGAACGCCTTTGGTCATGTGCTAGTACATGAAGGGCTGTACGACAAAAGATATGTCGAAGCAAACACAGAAGGCTTTGCCGAATATGTAGAAAACATTAAAAAATATACACCTGAATATGCGGAAGGTATTACGGGTGTCAAGGCTGCTGACATTCGGGCGGCTATGAGGGAATATGCCAAGGCTCCTACCGCTACAATTCTATACGGAATGGGCGTATGTCAATTTTCACAGGCCGTTGATGTGGTAAAAGGGCTCGCATCCCTTGCCCTGCTTACTGGTAATCTGGGCAAGCCAAATGTAGGTATTGGACCTGTACGTGGACAAAACAATGTCCAGGGCTCCTGCGACATGGGTGCATTACCCAATGTGTATCCTGGTTACCAGGATGTCATCGATACTGCAGTTCGCAAAAAGTTTGAAAAAGCATGGGGTGTTGAACTGCCGCGTAAAAAAGGATATTCACTTACAGAAGTACCGCATCTCATTCTGAAAGAGAACAAGCTGAAGGCTTATTATATCTTCGGCGAAGATCCTGTACAAAGTGATCCGAACGCTGCCGAGCTGCGTGAAGCGCTGGAAAAATTGGAATTTGTCGTGGTGCAGGATATTTTCATGAACAAGACGGCACTGCATGCGGATGTCATCCTCCCTTCTACCGCTTGGGGCGAGCATGACGGGGTGTATTCTTCGGCAGACCGTGGCTTTCAGCGCATCCGCAAGGCCGTCGAGCCTCAGGGTGATGTAAAGCCAGACTGGGCTATTATTAGCGAGGTTGCTACCGCTATGGGCTACCCTATGTCCTATGCAAACACAGAGGAAATTTGGGATGAAATGCGAAGCCTAAGTCCCTTATTCAGTGGTGCCAGCTATCAGAAAATGGAGGAACAAGGCGGCGTACAATGGCCATGTCCTACAGAGGATCATCCAGGTACACCGTATTTGTACAAAGGCAACCAATTTTCCACACCTAGTGGTAAAGGCCGATTATTCGCCTGCGAATGGCGACCACCACAAGAACAGCCGGATGCACAATTCCCGCTTGTCTTATCTACAGTACGTGAGGTAGGCCATTACTCCGTACGTACTATGACTGGTAACTGTCGTGCATTGCGCCAGTTGTCTGATGAGCCTGGATTTATTCAGATTAGTCCGGAAGACGGAGCAGATCTAAACATTCTAGATGGCGAAATTGTGGCTATCTCCTCGCGTCGGGGACGCATTATGGCACGGGCACAAATCAGTGACCGTGTGCAGAAAGGTGCGACCTACATGACCTATCACTGGTGGGTCGGAGCATGTAACGAGTTGACCGCCGATTTTCTCGACCCGGTATCCAAAACCCCGGAATTAAAATACTGTGCCATCCGGTTGGAGCGGATTGCCGACCAAGCGCAGGCTGAACGTGATGTACATGAATCATACCAACAGATTCGTAAACAAATGAACGTTCAGGAAGCCGTTTTAGCTGACAAGGTGACGAGATGAGCGGCGCGCGCAACACGCTGAGCCGTCCGACAAACAGAATGGGGTCAGCCGATAGAACAAGTGCTATTGCTTCCTCATTCGTCGTTGCAGACGGCGGGCAATGTATTGGCTGCAAAGCCTGTGAACTGGCGTGTTTTGCCGTTCATGGGCAGGCAGGCGGCATAGGCGCTTCGGTCGGAACCGTCAGTGTGCCTGTGTTTCCCAAGGTATATGTAGTGCGCGCCGGAGATACGTACGTGCCAGTGCAATGCCGGCATTGTGAAAATGCCCCCTGTGCACATGCCTGCCCGGTGCAGGCCATTCGCCAGGAGGATGGCGTAGTCATGATTGATGAGGACCGATGCATCGGCTGCACCTCCTGTGTCTTGGCCTGCCCCTTCGGAGCAATCGAGGTGTCTCCAATCTATCGAGCCGGGCACGTTGTCACGCAGTCCGGTCTGACTAACCGTGCGAATCGAACCGCGCTTCCCCGCACTGCGGCAAGCAAATGCGATCTGTGCGCGGAAACAGAGAACGGACAGCCTGCTTGTGTAGAGGCCTGTCCAAATCATGTGCTACGGCTGGCCAATGGTATATCCGACTCGCCTCCAGAGCCTCGGCGGGAAGTCTTTTTCCCACGCCTGTAAGGTCAAAATCAGCCGCAGAAAGGTAGAAAAACATGTCAACAACAGACAAGATCTCTTCGCCTCCATGTATGAGGACGTCTGATTCTACAGACCCCGTCATTCATATTGACCCAACGCTCTGTACTGGATGCAGACGCTGTGCGGGTGTTTGTCCGGTAGATGCCATAGAGGGACTGCCTGGAGAACCTCAAACCGTGAACGCAGACCGCTGTGTTATTTGCGGTCAATGTGTGCAAATCTGCAGCGTATACGCCACAGATTGGGCAGATTCATCTCCGCAGGCAGCCGCCATCAAACGTCAGGAACGTATACGTGAACGCGATATGCCTGCCGACACCGGCGAACCGCTCTTTGCTGCCTATTATAGCTACAGTCTGAATAAGGTAGCTGACATGATGAAGAAGCCAGGACAGCTTCGAATCGTGCAGTGCGCCCCAGCCATTCGTGTGTCACTCGCGGAGGAATTTGGTATGCCGTTTGGTACCCTAACACCCGGCAAAATGGCCGCTGCCCTTCGTCGCCTCGGCTTTGATCGAGTATATGATACGAATTTTGGAGCTGACGTAACCATCATGGAAGAAGGCACTGAGTTGATTCGCCGCGTAACCGAGGGTGGACCGTTACCGATGTTCACATCCTGCTGTCCAGCTTGGGTCCGTTTTGCCGAGATTGAATACCCCGATCTGCTAGACCATCTATCCAGTTGCAAATCGCCAATGCAAATGGTGGGAGCGCTGGTCAAGACCTATGGTGCACAGCTGGATGAGGTGGAACCTGCGAATATTTACAGCGTCGCGATCATGCCATGTACCTGTAAACAATTTGAATGCGATCGTCCCGAAATGGAATCCGATGGTTATCGTGATGTGGATGAGGTATTGACCACGCGTGAGCTTGCATACTGGATCAAGCAACAAGGCATTGATTTTATGAACCTGCCTGATGAGGAATTTGATGCACCGCTAGGTCAATATTCAGGCGCAGGTACTATTTTTGGTGTAACTGGAGGAGTTATGGAAGCTGCCATCCGCACAGGTTATGAACTGCTGACGAATGAGAAGCTGCCAAAGCTCCAGCTGGATTTTGTCCGTGGCGAGGAAGGCATTCGAGTAGCGGAGGTACAGGTGGGCGAATTGCAGCTCAAGGTAGCGGTCGTCGCTGGACTCCAGCATGCCTATCAGCTCCTGGATCGTGTGCAGGCAGGCGAATGTGATTATCATTTTATTGAGGTGATGGGCTGTCCAGCTGGATGTATCAGCGGAGGAGGGCAACCCAAGCTCATGTTAGAAAAACAAAAAATCGAGGCTTATCGTGCGCGTAAATCGTCCATCTATGGACATGATGCTGCATCTCAGGTGCGCAAATCGCATGAGAATCCTTTTATCATCAAGCTGTACGATGAATTTCTAGGTGAGCCGCTAGGTCATGTATCACACCATCTGCTGCACACGTCCTTTCAAAAGCGTGGACCCGGCAGGCAGAGCCGCAGCAGCAGTGATATGTCCGTCAAAGGACATATCGATTATCCCATTCATTAGTACGTTCAACACATAGATATAATCATTAGAAATTATAATTTGCCGTTAGTTAGAGAGGAGTCGAGTTAGTATGAATCGCTTTGTTTTAGCTGATCCCGATCAGTGTATCGGCTGTCGTACCTGTGAAATCGCATGTGTTATCGCACATTCATCGGAGAACCCTTTTATCTCGCCAGATGACGAGTTTCATTTTCACCCTCGCTTAAAGGTGATCAAATCCTTTGGAGTCACCGCACCTGTCCAGTGTCGTCACTGTGAGGATGCTCCATGTGCTAATGCTTGCCCGAACGGCTCCATTACGAACGCAGACGGCTGCATTCTTATTAACAGCGAAAGTTGCATTGGCTGTAAAACCTGCATGATCGCCTGCCCTTACGGCGCGATTACCATGGTGCCTCAATATAGAGACGGACAGCCGGTCGTGCAAGACGGACTGTACACTAATGTGTCGGGTCGTCTGCAACCCAAAGAACGCATGATTGCCAGCAAATGTGATTTGTGCGAAGGTGTGGATGGCGGACCGGCCTGTATTGGAAAATGTCCAACGCAAGCCCTCAAGCTGGTCGAGCCAGATCTGGTTCATGCACGGGTTGAGGAAAAACGAGCTGCAAGTGCACGTCAGCTGCTGCATATGACACGTATTCCGGCGACGGGTCTATAACATGACTCCGTCTTCTCCTCTGGTCAAAGTTATGCGGACCGAACGGGATGCACTAGGAGACATGGAAATTCCTGCGGAGGCCTTGTACGGTATTCACACCGCACGTGCGATGAACAATTTTGCAGTCAGCGGCAGGCCCGTGAACAGAAACCTGATTCACGCTCTTGTATTGGTGAAAAAAACGGCCGCTCAAGTCAATGGTGAGCAGAAACGGCTACCTACTCACCGGGTGCCTGCCATTGTAAATGCCTGCGATGAATTACTCGCTGGACGGCATCAAGATATGTTTACCGTAGATGCCATGCAAGGCGGCGCAGGCACCAGTACCCATATGAATGTAAATGAGGTCATTGCTAATTTGGCCATCGTACAGCTAGGGGGGCAGCCAGGGCAATATGAGCTTGTACATCCGCTGGATGATGTGAACTGCTGCCAATCTACGAATGATGTCTATCCTACGGCGCTACGAATTGCTGCGATACGCCTGCTGCGCCCTTTATGTGACACGATGTCTTCGTTACAAAATACTTTACAGCAAAAAGAAATAGAATATGCCGACCTGCTCAAGCTAGGCCGCACACAGCTAATGGATGCCCTGCCTATGATGGCCGGGCAAGGCTTTGGTGCCTACGCAAAAGCTATAGCGCGTGACCGTTGGCGCCTCTATAAAGCCGAAGAACGGCTGCGAGAAATCCCAATTGGAGGCACGGCGATTGGCACAGGTATGAATGCGCCTCGGGCTTACAGCTACCGGATGGTCGAAAAGCTGGCGGACGAGACTGGATTAGGACTATGTCGTAGCGACCACCCCATGGACCCGATTCAAAATATGGATGTCTTCGTTGAGGTATCGGGTCTACTTAAATCCGCTGCCGTAAATCTGCTCAAAATATCTGGCGATTTTCGTCTGCTGGCCTCTGGTCCTTTCGGTGGTATCGGTGAATACATGCTGCCTCCGGTCCAAGCTGGCTCCTCTATTATGCCAGGCAAGGTCAATCCGGTGATGGCAGAAATGGCCGGATTGACAGCGATGCGCGTGATGGCCAATGATGCGGCTATCACGATGGCTGCTGCCTCTGGACAGCTGGAGCTGAACGCGTTCCTACCGTTGATTGCCGAGTCGCTGCTGGAATCTCTGCACATTCTCAGCAATGCCGTTCAACTGTTCGAGGAACGGTGTGTGCGCGGTCTGATCGTACATGAGGAACGCTGCTCTGCTAATCTGCACAGCTCAGCTGTGATGGCTTCTGCGCTAGTCGCGGAACTTGGCTATGATGAAGCTGCTTCCATTGCATCAGCAGCCATTGCACAGGGGCGCTCACCAGAGGATATTGCAGAGGATCGCGGTCAACTGACCCGTGCGCGAATTGACCAATTGTGCCATCCCTATACCGTTACCAAGCCCGGAATTCCGGGGCAGGAAGAAGGAACTCACCATGGGAATGAATGATACCCCGAGAAGCAACCGACCACATATCGTTCTGCTTGGTCGCCGAAATGCAGGCAAATCCAGCATTCTGAACACCTTGACCGGCCAGCCCGCCGCTGTGGTATCACCTATAGGAGGGACGACTACGGACCCCGTTTTCAAGCCGATGGAGCTACTTCCTGCGGGTCCCATTGTTCTGGTGGATACCGCCGGACTGGACGATGAGGGTGAGATCGGGGAGCTGCGCCGCAACAAAACGCTAGAAATTCTTAATAGTACAGACTTGGCTCTGCTGGTCATCGACGCCACTGTTGGCGTCAGACCATTCGAGCATGAGCTGCTTGAAAAGCTACGCACTAAAAAGATTCCTGTCATTGGGGTACTTAATAAAATAGATACCCTTGCTGAATCAGATCCGATGGCTGCAACGCTGGGGAACGAATTGAATCTCACACTGATTCCTTTCAGTGCCGCTATGCTTCGGGGGGACACTGAACTGAAAAAGGCCATCACGAATACACTCCCCCAAAACGAAGATCGCTTCCGCATCGTAGGTGACTTGTTGTCACCTGGCGATCTGGTCGTGCTGGTGGTTCCCATCGATAAAGCTGCGCCAAAGGGTCGATTGATTCTGCCGCAGCAGCAAACGATCCGTGATACGCTAGAGAGCGATGCCATCGCTGTAGTGACCAAAGAGCATGAACTACGTTTGACGCTGGAGCGACTGGGACGCAAGCCCCGCCTGGTCATTACAGATTCACAGGTCTTTATGAAAGTCGCAGCCGACACACCCAAGGATGTACCTCTTACCTCTTTCTCTATTCTGTTTGCCCGTCATAAAGGCGATCTGGACGAACTGGTGCGAGGGGCAAGAGCCATTGATCGCCTCAAGGATGGAGACCGTGTACTCATTGCCGAAGCCTGCACTCACCAATGCCAATCTGACGATATTGGTCGAGTGAAGATCCCTCGTTGGCTCCGCCAAACGATAGGCAAACGTCTCATTATCGAGCATGCATCCGGCTCCAGTTTCCCTGACGATTTGAGTGAATATGCGTTGGTTATTCATTGCGGTGCCTGTATGCTCAATCGGCGTACAATGCTTCACCGAATGTCTGAAACGAAAGCGGCCGGCGTGCCGATTGTTAACTATGGTGTTTTTATCGCTTATGTACAGGGGGTCTTTCCCCGCGCTATTGAATGCTTTCCATCTGCTATGCTGGCCTGGGAGCAAGCGGCTGAAGCCGGAAGTTATTCCTAAAATAACTCGCCATTAATATTTTTTTCTCTAGACATACAAAAGCAGCCGCGCTGATTCCAACGCGACTGCTTTTTATGTTCAAATGCTATTATTATAAATAATAAGAATTTTCATAGCGTGAAATGATACTACCCATATTATATAATGCTAAAAATACAAATCGCGCTCGCCTGCTTCTAATCGTTCAAGTCTGTCAAGCGTCAAACGGCGTGTCGATTCACGTGGGATACGCTCCAGATTCTCTCGCAACGCGGCAGCTCCCAGTTCACGTGCCTCCTCATCCCCATAATCTAGTAGATATTCTTGGAAGGTCAGCAGCGAATTCGGCTGGCACACATTGTGAATTTGTCCGGATTTGGCAAGCTCCATGAAGCGATCTCCGGTTCGTCCCTCACGGTAGCAAGCTGTACAGTAGCTTGGCATATATCCGCCACGACATAGACTTTTAATAATTTCCGATGGTGAGCGATGGTCTCCCACCTCAAATTGAGGCTTATCTTCCGTGTCCTGTTTGGCATAGGCACCTACGCCCGTAGCTGATCCAGCACTAATCTGTGACACGCCTAAACCAATGACACGGTCTCTATATTCCGGCTCCTCGCGTGTAGACAGAATCATACCAGCATAAGGGACAGCCAGTCGAAGGACGGATACAATTTTCATAAAATCATCATCGTTGACCAGGTACGGATATCGCTCCAGGTCTACATTTTCAGCCGGACGCAAGCGTGGAACCGAGACCGTGTGAGGCCCACAGCCAAAGACTTCTTCCAAGTGCTCGGCGTGTTTCAGCATGGCTACAGTTTCATAGCGGAAATCATACAAACCGTACAACACACCGATCCCCACATCATCTATACCTGCACGCATAGCCCGGTCCATTGCGGTGGTGTGCCAATCAAAGTCCCGTTTTGGTCCTTGTAAGTGAAATTTGCGATAGCTCTCCCGATGATACGTTTCCTGAAATAAAATATACGTACCAATGCCCACCTCTGCCAGCTTGCGATAGTCCTCTTCGGTTGTGGATGCAATATTCACATTGATCCGCCGAATGCTGCCGTTATCTACTTTGACCTCATAGATTTGGCGCAGACAATCGACGATATAGTCAATGGGACAATGGACTGGATCTTCGCCCGCTTCCAGTACGAGTCGCTTGTGTCCCAGTTCTTGAAGTACTCTGACCTCCTCCACCAATTCCTCCGGGGTTAGGCGGCTACGCGTAAAGCTATCATTGGTGTGTTTATAACCACAATATTCGCAGTTATTAACGCAGTGATTGCTTACATATAAAGGAGCGAACAGCACAATCCGATTGCCATAAATCTGCTCTTTGACTGCCCGCGAAGATTTGAACATCTCTTCCAATAATTCAGGATCATCCACATGCAAAAGAGCCGCCGCTTCACTTGCATTCAGTCCGCGGCAGGCTCTACCCTTTTCTAAAATTTCCAAAATGCGTTGTCGATTGGTTGCCTCTTGTTTCCCCTGCTCCACTGCAGCCATAATCTCTGCTTCATTAATAAAATCCGCCGACACTTTCTCCCGTACTCCACTCACGTATACCCATCTCCTTATTTATGGTTACTGCACTGTTTCCGTCACTTTTCACACTGTCCCCTGTCTCATAAGCTGTCGTTGCACTCTCAAACTATCACCGCGCCCCATATCAACTTCAAATCCAGCTCCACGGATCCGCAGCTCCAAGCAATGTCTACATTGGGCAGACTCATCACCCAAACATATTTTATTCTCATAAATCGCATACTTAGGCCTCACCGCCAGTGGCGACAAATTAGGCATCACCACATTCGCTCCCGCCTGAAGCGCCTTCTCCCTTCCTTGGGGATGAATCGTCCCCATGGCCGTGGATGCCGGAATAAGCGCATCTGGAACGACCAATCGGGATAATGAGATGATATCAAGTGCCTTTTCCATGCTCCCCTGGCTGGCCTCACGAAGCGGCGTGTTGCTATGTGGTAAAAAGGGACCAATCCCGATCATATCTGGCGACAGGCTATGCAAATAGACCAAATCGTCTGCTAATTCACTGTTCGTTTGTCCTGGCAATCCCACCATACATCCAGCCCCGATCTGAAAGCCGATACGTTGCAAAGCCAGCAGACGGCTACGCCTGCTTTCGATCGTCATCGTCGGATGCAGCTTGGCGTACAAACTGGGTGAAGCTGTCTCATGCCGGAGCAAAAAACGGTCCGCACCCGCCTCGTATAATCGCTCATAAGTTTCGTCATCCCGTTCACCGATGGACAATGTAACCGCCACATCTGCAAAACGGCTTTTAATTTCCCGAATTAGTTTCGTCAGCCGAGCAGCCGTAAACCAGTAATCTTCCCCACTTTGCAAAACAAAGGTCCGATAACCCAGTTCATACCCCTCCGCACAGCAGGCCAGAATTTCTTCCGGCTGCAAACGGTAACGGTCTGCCTGTTTATTCGAAGCACGCAGCCCACAGTACATGCAATCCTGACGACATATACTTGAGAATTCAATTAATCCTCGTAAAAAAACACCTTTGCCATAACGCTCCAATTTGGTGCGAGCTGCCAGTTGACGCAGTTGAGCTCGTAGCGCCGGCTCACTATCCAGACGTGTTAGCAGTTCCGTCATTTCTGTATGCGTCCATTCCTTGCCATCAGCCAGACGCAGTAATAATTCGTCCGTGACTCATCCCTTCTTCCCTCGTCCATCCGGACTTTACATCATCAGCGACTTATATCGTACATGTATTATTCTAGCAACATTAGAGAGAATATAACGTGACTAGTTTCACAAAAAATCCCATTTTCTGAAAACCAATTTCATTCTCAACTTAAAAACTACATATTCATCTCTACACACAAAAAAAAAGCTGCCTCCTCCCTTATGGAAGAAACAGCTTCTGTCGATGGTTCTGTTTATCACTGAATCAAATCAATCGCTTGCTGGGGTACAAAATAATCAACGCCGTTAAATACGACTACACCGTTGAGCGTAGAATTTTTACCATTGAGTGTAGCAATATTTTTGTATACTGGAAGCTCCAGCTTGTTACTGCCTTTGGTCACTGTAATGACTTTCGTGTCTGCAGTAAACTTGGCTCCTTTAGCTTCAAAAGCGGCTTTTGCAGGAACAAACAGTTGCTTGTTGACTGTATCCAAATCCAGTCCAAGTACACGTGTCATATACTTATTTACATCCGTATTGTCGATTACACCGGATGGACGGTCTCCGTTCGGCGCGTACGTGTACAACACAACATCGCCTCCTGTGTGCCCACCCGTAGTCCAGCCAATATTGGCACGTTTGCTAATCATCGGACCGACGGCATAGTTCATGCTGCCTTCTTTGGCATCTTTAATTGTCTTTACTTCTTCGTCTGTCAAATCGGTGATGCCAAAATACGTGGAAAGCACTTCTTTAATATTGCTGCGATCTGCATTCAGCTTGGCTTCCAAGCCTTCCCCCGTCAGCTTCGCTTTTTTCAGCGGGTCTATAAAAGAAGCCAAAGGCGTTTTGTCATAATTGCTAGTTGTATCACTGCTACCAATCGTCAATCCACCGTTTCCGTGGTCTGTCACTGCTACGACGACAGTATTTTGATTTTGCTTGGCGTAATCCAGAGCCACTTTCACGGCATCGTCAAATGAAAGCACGTCACTAATAATTCCCGTTGGATCATTAGCATGTGCAGCCCAATCCACTTTACTGCCTTCTACCATTAAGAAAAAGCCTTTATCATTTTTGGATAACACATCAATGGCTTTCGTTGTCATTTCTGCCAAACTAGGTTCCTTGGATGCATCGCGATCCAAGTTATACGCGAGGGCTTCGGGAGAAAAGCTGCCCCAGAGCTTGTTGGAGGTCGAATTTTTCAACCCTTCAGGTGTTGTGACAAAATCATAGCCCTGGTCTTTAATTTGAGCAATTATATCCTGGCCGTCCTTACGCCCTGCTGGCTCCAAAAACTTGCCGCCTCCACCTAACACAACGTCAACTCCGTTGTAGGCTTGTTGCATGCTGAGTGCATCATAATTTTTACGGTCAGGATAATGTGCGGTAAAATCAGCTGGTGTCGCATGCATAATCTCCGAAGTAGCAATAATTCCGGTCGATTTCCCTGCTAGCTTGGAAGCCTCCAGAATGGAAGCTACAGGTTTTTTGGCATCACCTGCTGCGATCGGTTGTTGTCCAGGCATCGTCGCTTCATCCGGAAGAACACCTACATAGCCAGTATGTGATTTATGTCCTGTGGCAAAAGCTGTACCCGCTGGAGCAGAATCGGCAATCGGTGCATCCGCGGAATGCGTGCGCACCATGCCGCTTGCCATGCTGTCTAACGTTAAAGATGATCCTTTGTACCATCTAGCCAGTGCAGTAGCGTCATTAGCCATACCGTCTGGAATCAGAATAATTACATTTTTAATTGATGTATCCTTCTCGACTGCCATCGCTGTCCCGCCGCTTACGGTTAGCATCATTGTCGCTACGAGTGCAGCGACCGATTTTTTCGTATGTATCCCCCAACATTTTAGCATTCATTTTCCTCCCAGACCTTTTTTGTACAACCAGAACTAAGATTAATTAGGTTTTATCAGGAGAATGTTAAGGGAATTCATTATCTGTATTAAAAGGCGCTATTTGTGAAAAAACACTTCATCTATATAAAACTTGTGACACATGAGATTCGTTAGGATTGGGCATTTAATTTTATTATTGTATAATCAGTCTATAATGTAATAGGAAAAGCTTATAAGATAAGGAGCATGAAATTCGATGGAGTTCAGACAGCTTCAGTACACCCTGCAAATTGCAGCGGAAAAAAACTTCTCACGTGCCGCAGAAAAACTGCATATTGCCCAGCCTTCTTTGAGCCAGCAATTGTCCAAACTGGAAAAAGAGCTTGGGGTGCTGTTGTTTCAACGCAACACCAGCACGGTGGAATTAACACATGCCGGAGCAAGCTTTGTGGAAAAGGCAAAAAAAATAGTCGACGCGGTGGAGCAACTCCGACAGGAAATGGACGATATCTCTCAACTGAGAAAAGGGAAGGTCGTCGTTGGCAGCATGCCTATCACGGGCTCCCATTTGCTGCCGCATGTGCTGCCTGTATTCAAGAGGGCTCATCCAGACATTGAAATCGTGTTAGTCGAAGATTCCTCCATGAATCTGGAGAAAAAAACGGCAAGTGGCGATACAGATCTCAGCCTGCTCTCTCTTCCCTTAGTAGAACCTACACTTTCTTATGTACCTATCGGTGAAGAATGGATTGATCTCGCCGTTCCTCCGGGTCATCCCCTAGCCGTGCGTAAAATCGGTGACCAGCCGCAGCCCGTGCATATGGAAGAACTTAAAGACGAGCCTTTTGTCGTCCTGAAAAAAGGGCAAGGCTTTCGCAAGCTGACGATGGATCTGTGTCATCAAGCAGGCTTTGAACCCAATGTGGTGTTTGAAAGCACTAATATGGAGACACTCCAATCGCTCGTCGCGACAGGTATGGGCGTGACACTCGTCCCCCGTTTTATCGCACGGGCCGCCAGTAGCGAGTTTGTTCCAGCATTGCTGCCACTAGCCGAACCTACCCCCAGCCGCACCTTAGCGATTGCTTACCGGAACGGACGTTATTTGTCTAAAGCTGCCGAAGCTTTTATTGATACCTTCCGAGAAACGGTCAAGCAACTTTCTCAAAAGTAGCCTCGAACGTGAAAAGGACCGTCTTCCTCCCCAGCCCAAACCAGAGAGGAAGACGGTCCTGGGGCTTTGCCCCTATACTTTCAATACTGCAATTAGATCACGGGTTCGATTACACTGTTGCGATGTTGCTTCCATCTGTCTTGAACGAACCACATTTCATGTTCATTTGAAATTCATGTCAGCCTCGCCTGATTACTCTACGCTTGCTCGGAAACTCCACTTTATCCATCCCGCATCACTTCTTTCCTTAAGGTCTCTAGTCTTGGTATCCAAGAATGTCCTACCTCAGTTCCAATGTGCTGTGTGATCCCAAAGTGTCTGTCCTCGCCTTGTTGTGATCAGGGTCTCCCTAGATGTGGTGGACTTTTGTCCTGATCATAGCCCATTTCATAGTTGTTTCCGACAACCTGTCTATTTAAGCCTCTCGGCCGTGACAGGCCATCCCTGTTCGCCAGTTCGGATCTACTTTGGTTATCCATCGTTATCAACCTCCTGGTGTCGGGATACTATTATAATACACCCATAGGCTGTATCTGAAACAGGCGGAACAATTTTTTTATCGGGAAGAACCAAATGCTTGCTGCACGTCAGCTTCACTCACTTGTGTCTTAATAACCAGTTTCGAAGGATCTTGAGGCGAATATATAACCTCTATAATACTTCCCTGCTGCAGTTTGGATAGTTGGGAAGAGAAAACATCCTTTTGCGTGGTTACATTAAATGTTTCGCCACTGCTTTTCGTCACCGTCAGCGTAAATTGAAGCTTGATTTTATTGGGCCCCGCTTCCCCCATGGGTGTGACATCCAGTATCTTCGCATAGGCTTGCTCACCGGTTTTGGCAATTTCCATCAGCTCAGGCGATACGCCCTGCTTGACCATCTGCTCATTCATTAACGCTTGCAAATCCATTTGCGACACCTGACCTTTCAGGTCAAGACCTACCTTCATTTTGTCTTTCTCAGATACGATCAACGGAACGATCGAGCCCGGCTGAAATTGAGCCATGGAGGTCAAAGGAATAATTGTCGTCAAAGCAGTATCATATTTGTCTTCTCCCTGTTTGGTTACGGTCAACCCGAGCTTTACCTGCGGTTGATTATTTACATAAGTCCCTGTTTGTTGAACACTTGTAATGATTCCCACTCCAGGAACACCCTTCTTGACTTTACCGCCTCCAAAAAATAGACCTAAAATACCCGGTAGAAATATAAGCGCAAATCCTGTATAAATTAACGGCCGATACCACGGAGCATCTATAATCAAAAATGGATCATCCCATAAATATTCAGCCAGAAAAGGCGAAAACCCTACGCCAAACACCAGAAGTACCCCAATCAGACTCAAAAATCCTTTCATCCTCCAAAACCCCTTTTTCAATCATCTATTTTAAAAATATGCCCGCAAGAATGGTGAAACGCTCCAATCATTTATGCTGTCACCAGCCCCATATAAATCAGCTCTGATGGATTTACCGGATTGCTACCCAGCCCCACTGTATCTCCGGGCCGCGGAATTTGCAGCTTGGAAACGAGTGTTTCCAGTGTTTTTTGGTATCGATTGCCGTTAACTTCCGTCACATCTAGTACAAGCACCACAATCGGATCAAAATTTACGAGCTTCCCGGTATCTGTTACCGAAATGACAACCGCAGTCGCTGCCATCGCCAATCCACCGTTAGCCGCTGCTTGAGCTTGTCTTGCCGAGTTTAAGCTCTGGTTGATCTGCTCCCGATGCTCTTTGGGGACCAGACCTTTCATAAGTAATCCGGATAAGCCCTTATTCATCAGTTGATCTGCATGTTCTATCGCATCCTGCTGTTTTTTCTTCTTGCCGAAAAAGTTCATCATGTGGCTGCACCTCATATTTTGTATTGTTGTTGTGCCTTATGAATTCAGTATAGAAGACGGTATCCGGCATCACAATATGTTTTGGCACATACAAAAAAACCGAAAAAACAGCAGCTTCAAACTGTATTTTGTCGGTTTAGTTTTGAACTTTGGGGCAGTTTGCACAAAATTTTGCGCACTTCGGAGCATTCTTTTACACGATCATCTGATCGTTTTGTGAAAAACGAATGCATCAGACTATTTTTTACGCAAAAGATAGACCAGTTTACGATAATACGCTGATGATTCTTTATAACGACGACTGTCCTCGGACACTACAGCCAGCGTTTCATATAGTTGCTCAAGCCGCGCAGGATGCTGGAGGGCTTCAAAATAAGGCAAGCATTGCTGAGCATGCTTCCAAAAAGCATCCTGTTTTCCCTGGGCAAGCGCAAGCTGGCTTTCATAAAAATCAAGCCCCATTTGCTGATCCGTTGTCAGATTAGTTTTACGCAGCTGATCCAGATGCTGTGAGAGCAGCCCCCAGTTTTTCCGGGCAAACGCAATCTCGCAGCGATATATCAGCGTAACGGGCAGCATCATTTGTTGCATTTCCTCTCGCTCCCGACTCACCAGTGCTTCAAAACGCACCACTTCCTCCAAGGCCTTATCCAGCTCGCCAATCGACGTCAGCATAATAATCCGATTGTTCAGGATCGTCGTGAGCATATCTGCTGCATTTTCCAAATAGACCAAATTGGCCTCCGCCATAGACAACGTTAACAGTGCTTCCTGTACAGAACCCATAGCAAAACAATATCCGCTGTAAGCCACATACAGACCCGTCAAACGGTGAAAAAGCCGATCATCATATACTCTGCGCATCGTCTGCTCAAATACCTGCTTTGCCTGATCAAATTGCTTGACCTGAATGCAGGCCTCCATCATAATGTTTTGCGCATTGAGCCAGTTTTCCGTCCCTTCTTCCACCAGGGGGATGAGCTGCGTAACATTATTTAGTACATCATAATAATGATTTTTAGAGCGGAAATACTGAATTTTATAAAATAAAATTGCTTTTTTTAGCGGTACAGGCAGCTCCACCTCATCCGAGCGACCAAACTTCTCCAAGTAAAAATTCAAATAGGTTTGATGCAAATAATCATAGGCCGTTGGGTCATTTAACTGTTGAAAATAAACAGCCTTCATTAAATAAATCGTCATTTCCACCACGAGCGAATCGTTGCGATCCTCCAACTGATCCACATAGCTTTCCGTAGCGGGATTAGCCAGCTTGGACAGCTCTGTGAAAATCTTATCCGCTGTAGCCAGCGTCTCCTCGTCCTCTGCCGATGCGCGCAATAGGTAAGAAGGTTGTACACCTAGGCGCTCAGCAATTTGCTCAGCTAAATCCTCAGCCAGCGGGTAACGGTCAGCCAGTATATTCGCAAAATGTGCAGGTGTAACTAATCCGTCTACTAACTCTTTACGGGATAGGTTTTTCTTTTTACACAAAAATTCAATGCGTTCCTTAAGCATGGATTATCCTTTCTACACTGACTATCGGTCATACAGCAGGGGACGCCGATCTTCAAACACCGGAATACGCCCACGCACGTCCTGAACCAAGGCTGATTCAATTGATCCTGTGAGAATTTCCTCCTGTTCTCCGCCCTCGGCAATCATTTCTCCCCATGGATCAATGATGAGCGAATGCCCGAAGAAATCGGTATCTCCGCTACGACCTACCCGGTTACAAGCGATGACATACATCTGATTTTCAATAGCCCGTGCGGTCAGCAGGGTACGCCAGTGGTGAAGCCGGGGATGAGGCCATTCTGCAGGTACGATCAGCAAATTTGCGCCAGACAGGGCCAGACTGCGAGCCAGCTCAGGAAAACGGATATCGTAACAAATTGACGCCCCAGCCTGTATTCCGCCATCCAGGGCGAATACAACCTTTTCCTCGCCAGGCTGTAAATATTTCTCTTCATCCATAAGTCGGAACAGATGAATTTTAGAATACGAAGCCACCTCTTTGCCTGTACGGTCAAAAACGAGCATCGTATTGTATACATGACCGTCGCTTTTTTTCTCTGCGATCGACCCTGCTACTACATTCACTTGATAAGTGGCGGCAAATGCCGCTATCCATGCCCGAGTCTCCGTTCCTTCCTCGTCCGCCAGCTCATGAATGCGATCCAAGGCATAACCCGTATTCCACATTTCCGGTAGAACAATCAGATCTGGCTTTTGTTCGGCCTTTACCGCTTGTTCCATTAAAAAACGGATATGATTGTGGTTTTCGGAGGGATTTCCTATCTCTATATGAGCTTGAATAAGTGCCACACCGAATGGCTGAGCTTCCTGATACGTCAAAGTTCTTCATCCTCTCTGTGAGCCGGAACTTCCCGTGTCCCATTGTCCGGTATTTTCTCCCATCATAGCCCGATTAGTCTGGATTATGCAACCATACAAGCTCAATTCCCCCTATACAACTCGGTAAAATCGTGATAGATTGTTTCATAAACTATTCCAAAAGGTCGTGTACATTGATGACTCATTTTTCTATTCCCTCGGCTGACGTCATGAAACAGTTACCCACTCAATTTTTTGCCACACTTGTACAAAATGTAAACCGTGAAATTGCAGCAGGGCATGATGTCATTAATCTAGGACAGGGAAACCCGGACACTCCTACTCCATCTCATATTGTAAAAGCTTTGCAGGAATCGGCGGATAACCCGCTGTATCATAAATATTCACCTTTTCGCGGCTACAGCTTTCTCAAAGAAGCCGTTGTCCAGCGCTATCAGGAGGATTACGGTGTAACGCTTGACCCGGAAAGCGAGGTCGCCATCCTGTTTGGCGGGAAAACAGGCTTGGTTCAGCTACCGCAAGTTTTACTCAATCCGGGCGATGTGTGTCTCGTCCCTGATCCCGGATACCCGGATTACTGGTCGGGCGTAGCCTTGGCTAAAGCGGAAATGTCATTTCTCCCCTTAAAGGAAGAGAACCGTTTTCTGCCCGATTATGAGGCCATTGCCGAAGAAGATCGCCGCCGCGCCAAATTAATGTTTCTTAATTATCCGAACAATCCCACTGCGGCAACTGCCCCACTCTCCTTCTACGAGGATACGGTTGAATTTGCGTTACGTAACGGTATTGTGGTTGCCAGTGATTTTGCCTATGGTGCTATTGGATTCGATGGCGAACGGCCAGTGAGCTTTCTTCAGGCTGAGGGGGCTAAGGACGTGGGAATTGAGTTCTATACCTTGTCCAAAACATACAACATGGCCGGCTGGCGTGTTGGTTTCGCGCTCGGTAATGCCAAAATTATTTCACTGATTAATCTGCTGCAGGACCATATTTATGTAAGCCTGTTTGGCGGCATCCAGGCAGCAGCGGCGACAGCTCTGACGTCTTCGCAGGAGTGCGTAAGCCAGCTGGTGGCCCGCTATGAATCACGCCGTAACGCTTTTTATGATGCACTTGGGCATATAGGTTGGAAGGCGCCACGCCCAAGCGGCTCCTTCTTCAGTTGGTTACCTGTGCCGCAGGGCTATAGCTCGGCTTCTTTTGCCGATCTGCTACTGCGTGAAGCCAAGGTGGCTGTCGCTCCAGGGATCGGCTTTGGTAGCGGCGGCGAAGGGTATGTGCGGGCAGGGCTTCTGAGCTCAGAAGCCCGACTGACCGAGGCAGTTGATCGAATTGGCAAGCTAAACCTGTTTGGTTAAGCCGTATTTTCCAGCTACAACTTCTTTGCCAAACCTGGTCTTTTCGTGGTATTCTGTATCCAATATCATTTAGCGCGTTGAAGGGACTATTAAGAGAGACCCGGTCCTGTTCAGAGAGTAAATTCCGATAGGCTGCAAGAATTTACCTGGACTCTCTCCCAACTCCTATCCCCGAGCGCCCTGCGCAATCAGGCGGTCCCTGCCGTTAACAGGTTTTAAGTGGGATGATCATGAATCATCAATGAAGGTGGTACCGCGGAAGCACAAACTTTCGTCCTTTGCATACAAAGGATGGAAGTTTTTTTGCATTAAAAAGAGTAAAATTAAGGAAGTGGACGTCTTGTCAACACGTATCGTCATTAAAATCGGTAGCAGCTCACTGACTGGAGTGGAAGGTGGCCTAAATCGGGAAGCTATCGCTTATTTTGCTAGGGAAATCAGCTTGCTTCGTGCAAAAGGCCATGAAGTGCTGCTGGTTACATCAGGCGCTGTAGCCGCCGGATTCCGAGAGATTGGGTATCCCTTTCGGCCCAAACTGCTGCATGAGAAGCAAGCGGCAGCTGCCGTCGGCCAAGCTCTTCTCATGCAAGCCTATGAGCAGGCTTTTAAAAATTTTGACCTCGTGATCGCGCAGGTTCTGCTCACCCGTAGTGACTTTTTGAGCCGCAAACGGATGAACAACGCCGGAATGACTGTAGAAGAATTGCTGCGCCAGCAGGTTATCCCGATTTTTAACGAAAATGACACCGTATCGATTGACGAATTGAAATTCGGCGATAACGATATGCTGTCTGCGCTAGTTGCCAATCTGGTCAAAGCCCAGCATTTGATTATCATCACGGATACCGATGGTGTATATACGGCTGACCCGCGCAAGCATCCAAACGCCGTACGTTTTGAACGTATCGAGGAAATTACTGAAGAGATTTATGCATTAGCCGGAGGTTCTGGATCAGCAGTAGGAACTGGCGGCATGCGCTCCAAAATTGAGGCTGCCAAAGTTGCTACACGCGGCGGTGTGCCTGTATATGTGGGCCGAGTAAGCGCGAATGGTGATCTGAACGCAGCTGTCGAAGGACACGGACCGGGCACTTATTTTGATACTCACCTCTCTTCACTGCCGATGAAAAAACAATGGCTTGGATTTATGTCCACCCCTCTAGGCTCGGTGCATGTAGACCTTGGGGCCGAAGAAGCGTTGGTACACGGGGGACATAGTCTGCTTCCGGTTGGCGTACGGCGTGTCGAGGGCAGCTTTCATGCCGGAGATGTCGTTGAGGTACTGGGACCGGAAACCAAGGTGTTAGGACGAGGCATCGTCAATTATGATGATGAACAGCTTAGAATGGTACAAGGTTTACCTAGCGGCGAGGTTGTGGGCAAAATTGGTCCCATCCATCGGCTTGAGGTGATCCACAGGGATGAATGGATTACATTATGTATGTAGGGAGGCCATAATATGAGTGATTTAACAACAAACACAGCAACAACAGCGGATAACCATTTCAGCGAAGTACGCACCAAAGCAAGTCTTGCGAAAAAAAGTGCCGGGGTTATGAACCGACTGACTACAGCACAAAAAAACGAAGCATTGCTTGCTATGGCAGAAGCTCTAGTGAACCATGCAGAAGAGCTGATTGCAGCAAACCATAATGACCTGAAACGTGGACGGGAACTGGGAACATCCGAATCACTGCTTGACCGCCTCAAGCTGACCGAGGAGCGAATTGGGGCTATTGCCGAAGGATTACGCCAGATTGCGGCGCTACCTGATCCAGTCGGCGACACGCTTGAGCAAATTGAACGTCCCAATGGTCTACGAATTGAAAAAATACGTGTACCGCTGGGTGTCATCGGTATCATATATGAAGCGCGTCCAAATGTAACCGTGGATGCAGCGGGCCTGTGCTTGAAAACAGGCAATCCGGTTGTACTGCGCGGTGGTTCGGCTGCTCTCTCCTCCAACCGCAAGATCATTGAAGTGCTTCAGCAGGCGCTAGACGCAACAGCCGTGCCACGCGAGGCGCTTCAACTCATTGAAGATTCAGATCGTGCCTCCGTCAATGAAATGCTGACCTTGAACGGCTTGCTGGATGTGATTATTCCACGCGGCGGGCGTTCACTCATTCAAAATGTTGTTCAGAATGCTACCGTGCCTGTCATCGAAACCGGGGCTGGCGTATGCCATACATTCTTGGACGCTACAGCAAATACAGAAATGGCCGAAGCGATTACACTCAATGCGAAGGTACAAAGACCGTCCGTGTGCAACTCGATGGAAACACTGCTCGTACACTCGGATTATGCACAAGCACATTTAACAGGATTGGCTGAACGTTTTCGTGATGCCGGGGTTGAGCTGCGCGGCTGTGCACGGACACGAGAACTGGCTCCTTGGGCTGTTCCTGCCACGGAAGAGGATTATGGTACCGAGTACAATGATTACATCTTAAACGTTAAAGTCGTACACAATTTGGACGAAGTACTGGAGCATATTGCCCGTTATGGTACGATGCATTCAGAGTGTATTGTCACTGAGAATAAAGCTCATGCCGATCGTTTTCTGCAAGAAGTGGACGCGGCAGCCGTGTACCACAATGCATCCACCCGCTTCACGGATGGCTTCGAGTTTGGATTTGGGGCCGAGATCGGAATCAGCACACAAAAATTACATGCCCGCGGCCCCATGGGATTGCCTGCCTTGACTTCAACCAAATACCGCGTGTACGGTACTGGACAAATCAGGGAATAATATCATAAATCAATCCGTATCTTTGGAGGTATGAATCCATGTGTGAATCACAAACAAAAGTGTTAATTAACGAGCAAATTACGTTTTTCGGGGCAGGTTCAATGGCTGAGGCTATTATTCGTGGGATGACGAATCGTTCTGTCGTCAAACGTGGCGGTATTACCGTCATCAACCGCAGTAATCAGGCTCGTCTTGAAGAACTTCAACAGCAATACGGAGTATTGTTTCAAACTGAAGATGCCGCCAAAACAGAACTGCTGCGTCATTCTCCAGTGATCGTGCTTGCCATGAAGCCTAAAGATGCTGCCGGAGCACTTGAACAGCTTGGTCCCCTCCTGTCAGATGAACAGCTGATCATTTCAGTCATCGCCGGATTGTCTATTCGTACCATGCAAACGTTGCTTGGTCGTAAGCAGCCAATCGCGCGGACGATGCCCAATACATCCAGCTCGATTGGACTGGGAGCCACAGGCATCAGCTTTTCCAAGGAGATCAGCGAAAGTCAACGTAAAAACGTGCTTACAATGTTCGAATCTGTAGGTACAGTCACGGTTATAGAAGAAGAGAAAATGGATGTATTGACCGGCATTTCTGGAAGCGGCCCTGCCTATGTCTACTACTTAATGGAAGCCATGATTGCTGGGGGAATCCGCGGTGGCTTGACTCCTGAACAAGCGCACGAACTAACAGTGCAAACTGCGCTTGGTGCAGCACGCATGGT
Organism: Paenibacillus sp. T2-29; assembly: GCF_052921365.1. Taxonomy (NCBI): domain Bacteria; kingdom Bacillati; phylum Bacillota; class Bacilli; order Caryophanales; family Paenibacillaceae; genus Paenibacillus; species Paenibacillus sp. T2-29. The sequence continues at coordinate 280,938 of NZ_JBREVE010000001.1, forward strand.
GCAGCAGACCGGAGAGGAGCCTTCTGCCCTTCGTCACAAAATCATGTCTCCTAATGGTTCCACGGTAGCTGCATTGGAGACACTGGACAAAGGTGACTTCTACGAAACAGTGATTGCGGCGGTGCAGCGCTGCGCTGAACGATCCCGTGAGATGGGAGCTGTACTTAAGGAGGGAATTGAGTGAGCTATTGCCTGGCGACCTACCGAATATACGATGACAAAGCTGATTTTAACCAAAAGGCCCAATCTATTGCCATCGGCATGACGGTGGGCAGCTGGACTGAGCTCCCGCAGGCCAAGCGGGATGCGATGCAAAAACATCTCGGCTCTGTTCAATCTGTAGATATTCACGATGGAGGCCCCGGTGAGCGATACGCCGACTTGACGATTGCTTACCCTGATGTCAATTTCAGCCGAGACATTCCCGCATTGCTAGTTACAGTCTTCGGCAAAATTTCGATGGACGGCCGAATTAAGCTGATGAAGCTGGGGTTCTCGGAAGCATTCCTCTCTGCTTTTTCAGGACCGAAATTCGGTATCAGCGGCTTGCGCGAGCAGCTTGGCGTGTATGACCGGCCTCTGCTCATGAGCATTTTTAAATCCGTGATCGGGCTCAATTTGGACGAACTGCGTGAACAGTTTACCCGTCAGGCTCTCGGCGGCGTCGATCTGATCAAGGACGACGAGATCTTATTTGAAAATGCGCTGACGCCGATTGAAAAACGTGTCGAAGCTTGTATCCGAGCTGCCGAAGCGGCTGAGCGTGAGACTGGTAAAAAGCTGCTGTATGCTGCTAATTTAACCGGTCCAACCTCGCAGCTCAGGGCGCAAGCCCTCAAAGCTATCGACGCAGGCGCGAACGCGTTACTGTTTAACGTACTGGCCTACGGTTATGATGTGCTGCATGAACTTAGCAGCGATCCCGCCGTTTCAGTACCGATTGCAGCCCATCCTTCATTAGCGGGTGCTGCTTACCCCTCGCCTCATTATGGTATTTCGGCGTCCGTCCTGCTTGGTCAGCTTATGCGGCTGGCTGGCGCTGATCTCGTCCTCTTCCCTTCTCCTTACGGTTCAGTGACGATGCCGCGCGAGGAAAACATGGCGATCCGCGATGAGCTGATCACCCCTGATTCACCGCTGAAGGCCTGCATGCCTGTCCCTTCCGCAGGGATACACCCCGGCCTAGTGCCGCTCATTGTCCGCGATTTTGGTACCGATGTGGTGGTTAACGCTGGAGGCGGTATTCACGGACATCCGATGGGTACGGAAGCTGGCGGACGCGCCTTTGTGCAAGCGATTGAAGCGGTCCAGCAAAATGTCCCGCTGGCACAATACGCCCGCACTCATCCCGAGCTGCAATCTGCGCTCGACACGTGGGGAGGCGAACGATGAGCACTGCCAAGAAGCCTGTCATTTTTTGCGATTTTGACGGGACCATTACAAACAGCGATAATATTGTCGCTATTATGAAGCATTTTAAGCCTGCGGGCTATGAGCCCATCATGCATCAAATCGTGAGCGGACATATGTCCATTCGTGAAGGCGTAGATGCGATGTTCGCCCTGATGCCTTCAGAGCTTAAAGAAGACATTATCTCATATGTACTTGGACAAGCGGGTATACGTGAGGGCTTTGCACGCTTTTTGGACTTTGTACGAGAGCAGCAGATTGAATTTTTTGTTACTAGCGGCGGCATTGATTTTTTTATTGATCCATTGCTAGAACCGTTCGACATTCCGCAGGATCACATCTTTTGCAACGGAGCGGACTTTTCCGGGGCTCACATCCAGATCACGTGGCCGCATCCATGTAATGAGCCGTGTAAGAATGACTGCGGCATGTGCAAAACGACCGTCATTCGTCAATACCCTCCCGAGCAATACGAACGGATTTTGATTGGCGACAGTCTGACCGATTTTGAAGGTGCCAAAATTGCCGATCTTGTGTACTCCCGCTCGCATCTGACATTAAAGTGTCAAGAGCTTGGCGTACCGCATGTACCCTTTGAGACATTTGATGATATTATCGAGGATTTAAAGCAAAAACAGGAGCAGGGGGTACTGTAATGAGTTTTAACTTGGCAGACATTTCATTCGAGGAAAAACGCCGTTCGTTGGAAGAACTCGCTGATGTCAAGGAGCTATTCGCCTCTCGTAACTGGTTCCCAGGCACAAGCGGCAATCTGTCGATCCGAATCGGTGATTTTCATCCTGAACAATTTTATTTTGCAGTCACCGCTAGCGGCAAGGATAAGACCAAACGCACTCCTGAGGATTTTCTGTTCGTAGACCAATACGGAAAAGCCGCAGAAGCCACAAACCTCAAGCCAAGTGCAGAGACGCTCATCCATTGCGAAATTTACCGTCTGACAGGCTGTGGAGCAGTTTTTCATGTGCATACCGTGTTTAACAACCTGATTTCTGAATACTACGGCGAGCAGGGCTTTGTACCTGTGCAAGGCATCGAGCTCATTAAGGCTTTTAACATTTGGGAGGAAAATGCCGCCATCCAGATTCCCGTGCTGCCAAATTATGCTGATATCGCCTCGATTGCCAAGCTGGTACCAGGCGTGCTGAATGATCAGGTTCCAGGAATTTTATTGCGTAATCATGGCATTTATGCATGGGGTCGTGATGTGTTTGAAGCTAAAAAGCATCTAGAGGCGTTTGAATTTCTGTTTGAAACGACCTATCGCTCCCTACTACTAAAAACTTCGAAATGAATAAATCATAAATATTAAAGATGCATTTCATTGAATTGTAAAAGTGGTCAGTGAATATCGAGAACGGAACCTAGCGAAAGCACGGAACGTTCTTTTTTTATTAAAAAAGCAACCTGTCCTACTGGCGACATAAAATCTAATCTATTTTTCTCAAATTGAGCTTTTAAATCCGATGAAGATATCACTGAAAATTGAAAGGCAACTGGGGTGATAAGGTGAGTAAAGAATTAGAGGATACCATTTGTGATTACTGACTTTAACATAAAGGTGTTATCTTCAGATTTTGTACATGCAACATACTGTACTGAGTCGATTGATACCGGAAATAAGTCATTAAGAAGTTCCATTTGGAAATTAAATGAAGGGCAATGGCAAATGATTTTTCATCAGGGAACCCCAACCCAGTAGGAGCCCATTCTAAACCCTCGATCTCCTAAATCCTACAAACATCTTAGAATATTTTCATTGCCTGGCAAATTCCTTTTACTTGATGTTTTAAAAAAACGTCCCCTATTGGGGACGTTCCAGCGTGAATTGCTCTCCTAGCTTCGCATAGTTGTTTCCAGCCAACCGACTCACCGGACGCAACTCCTTGGCAATCACATATGTATTTTGGTACGCTTCCTCCGACAAATGATACTGCACTACACGCCCAATTAATAGATCACAGGCAGGTGTGTCCTCCTTGCCTCCCAGCGGTATCACTTTCTCCAAAATACATTCCAACCGTATTTTCGCTTCAGTCACACCAGGAACGGCGATTTTTGTACTCTTAATCGGGGTAAGACCTGCCAGTGCAACCTCACTCTCCTCCGGCGCCAGACGGGAAGCCGTCACATTCACCGCCCCCACATTGTCTTCGTCTGTAATATGTACGACAAAAGCATTATGCTCCATCGCATTACGTGCTGTATCTTTGGAAACTCCATCGACACGCTGTACAGATACAGACAGCAGTGGCGGCTCGGCGGCAACGATGGAAAAATAACTGAACGGAGCACCATTCAGCACACCTTCGCTGCTCAAAGTCGTTACAAACGCTACCGGCCTTGGGATAATACTTCCGGTCAACAGCTTATAATTTTCACGCTCTGTAAGTGTGTCAGGATTCAATGAAATCATTTTTTCCCTCTTTTCCGGTTACATTCGCTCTTCGAATGCATATCATCAAGTTACGCTCCCTACCAAGTATCGCGCGTATAATATAAAATGTAAAGCTGAAGCTGGAAGCACTCTCTATTTTTCAATCACATTTCCCTGACTGTCACGCACAGTAACCGCTATTCCCTCAGGTACCGCAATGGTAACGTCCAGCTGATGATGTGTTTGCATAAAACGTGTGGGAACCTGACTGAGAAGTACATATAGTGTATCTCCAATATGCTTGGTCTGATACAGCTCGGTTCCTTTGAAATCATCCTCATTGCCTGTATATACATAACTCCCGAACACATGCACCTCCGGTGAGGTGGTTGCGTCAATTTTGACCGCATAAGGATCTTCACCCTGCACAATCACCTTAGTTACTCCGGCAGGCAGTTTTTCATGCCAGTCTGGAAGAATCCTTGTTTCCTGAACCGAACTCATTATTTCTCTAACTTGCGGAGTGATCCCCAGTGAACTGACCAATGCAAATCCGATACAACAAAAAACCAATACCGCCGTAATAAACATACTGAACAGGTCATAGCGAATGCGCTCACGTGTCCCTTTCCAAGCAGTATACATTAAAATTTCCAGTCCCAGCAAAACAAATACGACAGGCCACCAGGTTAGCGCCTGATCCAGTATGCCTGCTCCCCAAAACTTGGAAGCAAACGTTATACCGCCCAGCAGCACCAAGAACAGCCCCATGGATAGCCTTCCGACTTTCCACACCCCTGTTGGCGCGTTGGAGTTCTTAGAGGGACCATTCTTATGGGATGAAGTGCCCAATAAGCCTATCGCCCCATTCACATCGTTCTGAGAGTGATGGGCTCCCTTAAAGGAAGCCTCACTCTTTGAAAATTCAGTATCCATTTTATCGTTTCTCCTTTGCTCGCTTAGATTTGGAATTACCGATCATCATCCAAACACCGCCGCCAATTAATAGGAAGGAGACAATAATGGTTCGTAAATACATGTCAACTATATTGTAAATTTGTCCATCCGGGAACAGACGGTCCAGTGTGGGAACAAGTACGTTAATCAGGATGTAGTATGCACCTAGCAGAAGCAGTCCCAAGCCTACCCAACGGTGATATTGAGCAAACATACCGATCACAGGCTTGTCGATCAGCTGCTCCTGTCCATAACGGCTTACCTGCTGCAATGCATCAAAAAAGCTGTAAAACCACACCACCGGAATTAGGAACAAAAAGAGTGAAAGATGCAGCACATCCAGTATATAGATAAATCCTAAAAACAGTAGCATGAGCTGGAGTCCACGTTTTTGCAAACCAATATACATATGCCCAGCACCGGGAAATACCGATAAAATGGTAGCCAACATTTTACTACGACGTCCCTCAACTCTTCCATACTCCAGTTCCTCAAACAAAGTCCGGTCCTGAAGAATGTCTCCGGCTTGTTTACGATGTACATGCTGCACCGCATCAAACATGCAATACAACCAAATAATCGGCAATACGCCCGCAAACGCCAAAAATCCGGATTCGTTCGTAATGCTCGTGATAAAGACAAGGATCGCTCCAAAGCCAAAGAAGGATAGCAGAAAAGACAAACCACGCTGCATCAGCCCCAAATGAAGGTGTCCCAATCCAGGAATAAATGACAGCAAAATCGTAAAAAATCGTTCATTGTCCGATCCTTTTTGAAAAGCAGGTGATCCTGCCATACCATAATGTCCTTGTTGATAATGGTTATACCCCGGCGCATATCCCATACCTGCCCGCGGGGCATTCGTGCCTGTGTCTGTTGCCCCCTCTGGTACCTCTCCTGTTAAATCAGCCTGTCCATAAGGTCCACTTTGCGAGTAAAAGCCATATGGATTGGGTCCTGCATGAGGGGGATAAGGAGCAGCGACTGCGCGAGGATCGTAACGTAATAAGCTAATCACGATATGCAGCATGCTGAGTCCCCATAAAAGAGCAGCAATAAAAATACTCACCAAAAAAGGCGTTCCGTCACTTGCTACCACTGAAAAAAATATTCCCCCTGCCAGACATCCGAAAAACAAAATGGTATATACAAACGCATTGGCTTTTCTGGTCCAGTAATAGTGTCCTACACCCGGAATAATGTTCAATAGAAATGCCAAGAGCTTGCTTCGTTCCGTATAAGGCATTGCTACACTTCCTTTCTATTTACGGGATCTTGATACAAATTCCCAACAGATGGTTGACTTTAAACTTGTTCATCTTACCCTTAACTTAATTTAGGGCTTTAATTTATCGAGCCAGGTTGTCGTAGCTTGCATGACTTCTTCACTGTAAGAGACGCGTTCTTTTGGAGGAATCGGCTTATCGCCTGTTTGCGGCATCATTTTGTCAAAGGCTCCACTGGAAAGCAAGATCAACGTCAGACTTGCGGCAACAACATAGTGAAACACAGGTTTTTCAAACCAGCGGCGTTTTTTGAACAAAACTTGATTTGGTTCCATTTCTATCTCGGGAAGAACAGCCATTACCTGATCTGTGAAGCGCTCCGTGTCCATCCAGGCAGAGTAATCTTTCAAGGTTGGCTCTAATTGCTCCAGTGCGACAAGATATAGCATAAGCGCCTGTTCATCTTCCAATAAGAGCTTTTCCAGTCGGGTAGATTCCTCTATCGAACAAGCTCCTGAAATGTATGCATGCCAGTCATTCGTTTGCCCTTCCATCCACGGTCTATCCTGTTGGTCAGTCATTGCCATTCCTCCTCCTTCCAGTGATTTCGAATCCATAGTCGTGCCCGATAGAGTCTGGACTCTACCGTTTTTAAAGCTACCTGCGTCTCTTCTGCAATTTGGTCGTAGGTTTTACCCTGCATATAGTAAGCTTGAATAATATCCCGATGCTGCTGGGGTAACTGGGCGATTTTTTGTGATAGTTCTACCGTTTGCTCTTCGCGAATGAGACGGGCCAGTACATCCTCATCCGGGGAAGGGAGCTGCACAAGGGATTGCGCCACGTCTATAAGCTCTGCGGGTCGCCTGTCTTGTTTACGTTTGATATCCAACGCTTTATGAAGCGCAATTCGGCTCAGCCACGTTTTAAACCCTTCGTTCCGGTACTGGGGGAGAGACTTGTACACCTGAACGAACGCCTCCTGCGCGGCATCCTCCGCTTCCTTGCTGTCATGCAGTACCGAATAGGCCACATGAAATACATGCTTGCTGTACAGCTCTACGATCTCACGGAACGCCTGCCGATCACCAGACCGGATTCGTTCAATGATTCTCTCTATATCAATGACGCTCTCCCCCTTCCCAATACTATAGACGCCAGGAATTTTTCTCCCCCTGCATATTTCGAAAAAAAAATTTAAAAAGGACACACCCTCCAAATCGGAAAGGTGTGTCCTCTATCATTAAAGTCTACTTAATCACTTTAATTTTCTGCCCTTCATCTGCACAGGCGAAACTCCCCGGTTGTCCATGTATCGCCCTTTCAATGTGAAAGCCATAGTGCATCAATTTACTACCTAAAAGGCTCAGTCTGCTACTTTAATTGCGACCGCCACCACGGAATCGCTGGGCATATTCTTTCGCATCCTGTGCATTACGGACCCGGTTTCGGCTCCATTCTAGCAAAATACGATCTATATACCGGAAGTGTACCTTCCCAGCAAACACCGCTTCCTTCAAAGCCAGTAAAATCAGTTCCTCCGGATACCGATCCTGATCCACCCAACTGCTGATCGTCTCGTATTCCATCGGTGATAATGGTCGTCCGAATTCTTTCTCAAAAATCGTAAATAAATTTCGTTCTTCTGTAATTGGGGATTCTGATAATCCATTCAGTAAATCGGGCTTCCCGGCAAACAAAATGTCATCTTCATCGCGCTGCTCCGAACGCTCGGCGATCATACATTCAGCCAGCTTGCGATACAGACCCGCCAAGTTATAACGTTCAAATTGGACGGATGAGCTGCGGTCTTCCACGGAATCTATTCGCAAAAACCCTTCTTTCATGAGCTTACTGAAATAAAGCGCGATTTCGTTTGCAGTGCATCCGATACGAGCCTGCAATTGCTCCCATGTCGGAAATTCATTACGTTCCGCTTGTTTAAATGCAAGTAACTGCATCAGTAGCAGCATTTCACCATCCGTCAGCCGAAGCGTCCGATAATGCTTGAGCAGAGCGTAGGGAATTTGAACCATTCCGGTTTCCATAGCATAGGCTACTCCCTCCGCCCATTCTGCCGCTGATGTCTTGTCGAATGATCCTGTCATTGATTATGGATACAAACGATACAGCATGCGTGGGAACGGAATCGTTTCACGTACATGATCGAGTCCACAAATCCATGCTACTGTACGCTCCAGTCCCAATCCAAAGCCAGAATGCGGAACGGAACCATATGTGCGAAGATCCATATACCATTGATAGGCTTCACGTGCCAGGTTATGCTCGTTAAAACGTTCTTCCATCAATGCTGGATCATCAATCCGTTGGGAACCCCCGATAATTTCGCCATAACCTTCAGGAGCGATCATATCAGCACACAGAACAACCTCTGGGCGGGATGGGTCAGGTTTCATATAGAATGCTTTAATGTGAGTCGGCCAATGCGTTATGAACACAGGCTTGTTATATCTTTCGGCAATAGCTGTTTCATGAGGAGCACCAAAGTCTTCCCCCCACGGGATATCGAATCCTTCACCTTGAAGGAAGGCAATCGCCTCATCGTACGTAATCCGTGGGAACTCGCCTTGAATTTGCTCCAGCTTCGAAACATCGCGTCCGATGGCTTCAAGCTCCTTCGCACAATTTTTCAGAACAGACTGCACGATATGGCTTACAAACTGCTCCTGAACGCGCAAGGATTCTTCATGATCCACAAAAGCCATCTCAGGCTCGATCATCCAGAACTCAATCAGGTGACGACGTGTTTTGGACTTTTCCGCACGGAAGGTTGGACCAAAGGAATATACTTTACCCAGCGCCATTGCCGCAGCTTCCATGTACAACTGTCCGCTTTGTGTCAAATAGGCATCTTCGTCAAAATATTTGATATGGAACAACTCTGTTGTGCCTTCTGCAGAAGAAGGAGTCAAAATAGGCGGGTCTACCTTCGTAAAACCGTTGCCGTTGAAAAATTCCTGTACAGCACGGATAATTTCCGCCCGTATAATCAGAACTGCACGTTGCTTGGCGGAACGCAACCACAAATGGCGATGATCCATCAGGAAATCTACACCGTGCTCTTTAGGGGTAATCGGGTAGTTTTCGGTCAAATGAATGATTTCTATACCTGTAACCGTTAATTCATAGCCCGATTGACTGCGCGGCTCCTCACGCACGATTCCAGTTACATATAGGGAGCTTTCTTGAGTCAAGGATTTGGCATCATTCCAAATATCCTCAGACACTTCGCTTTTTACGATAACCCCTTGAATATACCCGCTACCATCACGTAGTTGCAGGAACTGAATTTTACCGCTAGATCGCTTATTGTTTACCCAAGCGCCGATTGTAACCGTTTCCCCTACATGGCGGCCCACTTGGGCAATCGTACTTTTATTTGTCATGACCGTCTCTCTCCTTGAACCGAAAATCAAACAGCCCTTCCCCTTGGGTCAGGCTGTTTGCTCTCGCTGTTTGGTGCATGTGGTACTTAAACCATAGTTCCACATGTATAAAGTTTACACTTAGGGACCGAACTACTGAACCAGACGGAACGTGTCACGGGCAATTACCAGTTCTTCGTTTGTTGGAATGATCAGTACTTCTACCTTTGAATTTGCAGTTGTAATCCGGCGAATCTCGCCAGAACGAATAGCATTCAATGATTCATCCAGCTCGATACCGAGGAATGTCAGTTGTTCCAACACTCTCTTACGCAGAACGATGGAGTTCTCGCCTACGCCTGCCGTAAATACAATTACGTCTACCCCGTTCATTGCCGCAGCATACGAACCAATATACTTGCGCAGACGGTATTCATACATTTCAAATGCCAATGTAGAATTAGCTTCGCCTTTTTCCATACCTTCAGTGATTTCACGCATATCACTGCTGATACCAGAAATAGCTAGAAGTCCACTATGCTTGTTCAGCATCGAATTGACCTCATTGACAGTCAATTCTTCTTTGTTCATGACATAAGGTACGATTGCTGGATCCAAATCACCACTACGAGTACCCATCATCAGTCCTTCCAGTGGAGTCATACCCATGGAAGTATCTACAGACAAACCGCCTTGAACTGCTGTTACACTACCACCATTACCGATATGGCAAGTGATAATCTTCAGGTCTTCCAAAGGACGGCCGACAAATTTGGCAGCTTCCTTGCTTACAAAGTCATGGGAAGTGCCGTGTGCACCGTAACGACGTACCTTGTACTTATTGTACAACACTCTCGGTATGGCGTACATATAAGCTTTTTCTGGCATGGTTTGATGGAACGAAGTATCAAATACCACAACTTGCGGGACTTCTGGCATATTCAATTCAGCCGCTTTAATCCCCATCATGGATGCTGGGTTATGCAGTGGAGCCAGGTCGAACAAGCGACGGATTTCACTCTTCGCTTCAGGAGTTACGAGCGCTGACTGTTTGAAGATTTCGCCTCCATGAACCACACGATGGCCCACAGCCTGAATTTCGCTAATGCTGGAGATAACACCATGCTCTGCATCTGTGAGTGCATTCAGCACTTTACGGATGGCAGTAGTATGCTCCAAAATTTCGCTAACTTCAGTGTATTCTTCCTTATTGGTTGGTTTATGCGTCAGAATTGAAGAGTCCATACCGATACGCTCTACCAATCCTTTTGCCAAAACGGACTCGTCCGTCATATCATACAATTGGTATTTCAGGGAAGAACTCCCTGCGTTGATTACGAGAATTTTCATATCCGGTCACCATCCTTGTCATACTTAAAGAAGCCTTCGCCCGATTTTACGCCCAGATTACCTGCACGCACCATTTTCTTCAGGACGATGGACGGACGGTATTTCAGTTCGCCAAATTCACGGAACATCCGCTCCAAAGCAGCCAAAACGGAATCCAGACCAAAGCGGTCAGCCATTTCCAAAGGACCGTTTTGGAAGTTGTAGCCGATGCGCATAGCATCGTCAATGTCTTCCGCGGAAGCTACGCCCTCTTGAAGTACATGAGCTGCTTCGTTAATTAGCAGACAGATAATCCGGCTAGTTACAAAGCCAGGAGATTCATAAATCATGACTCCTTTTTTCTCCACGATTTCTTCTACGAACATTTTCGTGTTTTCAAAGGTATCGTCTGAAGTTTTCAAACCACGAATAATTTCTACCAGATCAATACGGGATACTGGATAAATAAAGTGCATACCAATAACACGCTCTGGATACTTGGTCGAGCTGGCAAGCTCGGTCAGGCTCAGCGTGGATGTATTACTTGCAAGAATAATGTTGCTTGGACACACATGATCCAGCTCTTGGAAAACAACTTTCTTCTCGTCCAGATTCTCTGTAATGGTTTCAATGACCATATCACAGCTAGCGAGCTCCGCCAAATGGGATACTTTTTCAATGCGAGATAAAATCAGTTTTTTCTCTGCTTGGGTGATTGCCCACTTTTCCAGTTGCTTGTCTAGACTTGTTTCAATCATATTATAAGCGTAGTCTAGTTTCTCTGGTGTCTGCTCTACTAGCAGCACATCGATTCCTTTGGACGCGAGCATTTCAGAAATACCTTGTCCCATGGTGCCGCCGCCAATGACGCCGATTTTTTTAAATTGCATGGTTCTTAACTCCACCCTTTCCTGGTCACTCTCATATATTGTATCCTTCTTTGTCGAAAAATACATGTTTATGTCCCAATAGATAATAATATCTTAGCACGGACTAAAAGTAAAAAAAAATAACCAGCATAAAAAATTATGCTGGTAATAAAGCATTTTCACTAAATTGACATCTAAATTGATCCCCGGACAGAGTTTCTTCCTTCATCAGAATGTCAAGAGAATTGTCGAACACAGGACGATGCTTTTCCAGCAACTCCAAAGTCCGATTATGCAGGTCATTCATAATTTCGCCATTTTCCCGCATAAGTTCCTCTTTTGTAACCATTTCCATGTTAATAATCCCAAGAGAAGTCAAACCGGAAGTCATCATCGTATGAACAATGTTCAGCGCCTGCTCAAAATCATTACTTGAGCCCGTACTTCGACCGCCATAGTACATTTCTTCCGCAGTAGCCCCTGCGAGCGAGATCATAATCTGCTCCTCCAGGTACTGCTTGGTATATAAATAATGTTCTTGCTGTGGATTGTGACGCACGTAACCGAGCGCTTTCCCACGCGGGCTGAGCGCTACTTGACTTACGCTACCGGGACGGACGATTTCAGCCATAATAGCATGTCCCAGCTCGTGAATCGCTACACGTTTTTTCTCTTCCAATGTTGATTCTCGGTCTGTTTTTTCACCCATCATCACCTTGTCAATCGCCATGGATAGATGACTCTGCGCAATCATTTGACGATCCTGTCTCATTGCATAGATGGCCGCTTCATTCATGACGCTCTCCAACTGTGCACCGGAAAAACCGTAAGACTCCTCAGCGATTTTGTCCAAATTAGCATCTTCCTGAATCGGTTTGTTTTTGGCATGAATTTTAAGGATATGAAGACGGCCCTTCTTATCAGGCAAGTCTACTTGAATATGGCGGTCAAAGCGTCCCGGACGCGTTAAGGCGCTGTCCAGCATTTCTTTACGGTTTGTTGCCGCAATAAGTAATATCCGCGGTGTATCTGCCGAATAAATGCCATCCATTTCTGTCAGCAACTGATTCAAAGTCTGATCATATTCTCGTTGCTGTCCACCCTCACGCTTACCACCAATAACATCAATCTCGTCAATAAAAATAATTGCATTTTCTTTCTTTTCCTTGGCTGCACGAGTGCGAGCCTCCCGAAACAACTCACGGACACGACCTGCACCGACACCCACGTACATTTCAACAAATTCACTGCCTGAAGCTGCAACAAACACAGAATTGGTGTAGTGTGCAGCTGCTTTCGCCATCAGCGTTTTTCCTGTTCCCGGAGGGCCTGTAAGCAAAACGCCTTTCAATGGACGAATACCAAATTTGGAAATTTCATCATGCCGATTCAAAAAATCCAAGGCTTCACGCAATTCCTGTTTAGCGCTTTCTTGTCCACCAATTTCCTCAAAAGTCAGCTTGTCCGGACCATTTTTTTTACGTTTGCGCTCTTGCCCGGCACCTACGGCCAAGCCGCCACGAGCATGCATGAGCATTAACAAGCCGCTGAGCATCACGCCCGCAACCAGAAGAGGGATAATATTCACCCCAATAAAAACGAGAAATATAATGGTCACCGGCACAATACCGATTAATATTTCCTTGATCCATCTAGGCATTAGGCCATACCCCCATTTGCTGAGATTGACGTGGCAAAACGATAAACTTAGTCGCATTGCCTTCGCTGAGTCGGATATAGACATTGTTTGAATCCATATCTGTATCAGCCTTGATACCTGCTTTTTTCTTTTTCATCTGCTCAACTGTAGATGAAATTTGAGTATACTTTTTATTTTCCATCGCTTCGGCTACAGGAAACATAGCCTCAGACCACCATTGATTCAGTGCTGAATTGGAACGATCTGCGATATCCAGCTTAATGGTACGGCTGCCAATGATGGATTGCCCTTTTTGCTTAACCACATCGACCAATCCGGCCACATCCGCCTGCGGTTTGAGATCTAGTTTCAATACGACCTGATCCTGTTTAATATCTATTTGAGCGCTTGTCACGCCTGGATATTGAGATACCAGTTTTTCCAGAGGACTTTGCATTGTAACCTGACGGTAAATGAACCATCCCCCAAACATCAACAAGGCTGCCAAAACGGCCGCCACAACAATAGGAACTGCACGCAATTTCAAACAACATCCTCCTCTCAAAATGTAAAACCCAGAAGAAACGGGACGAATGTCAACAAACAACCAAATTGCATGATCTTATAGAGATCAGCAACTCATTTTTCTATCATTTTTGTCTATCACTTATAAAATATAGTATATCATAACGTGAATCTAATATCGAAGGCAATGTGTGGAGGAGTTGAGTTGGAGTTGGGGTTAGCCAAAATCCTTGGTTATCGGTGAGGAGGGGGAGACACTGCGTGTAGGATTTAATCTTATGATCGCTGTTGCCATGGGATTCTCTTGATAGTATAAAACATTTAAGGATTAGAATCCCATGGAAAAGGCGAACGCTCCGCTTCTCCAGATTCAAATCCTCCACTCCGCTACTGCCCGCTATAAAGATGAATTTGCTTAAAGAGAGTAGTTAGTTTTTTCGGTAAATAAGTATGAGACTGAAATATGCAAAGCTGTTTTTTTAAGAAACTTCATACATAACCACAAGAAATACAGACCTAAAAAACAACCATTGAAGACCTACCTCAGAACCATTGCCCTGAATAATACATGCTTCCAATCAATTGGGTAGCATCCGCTTGTGTCCAGTCCGATATACTTGCTCTCTCGTAATTTGCTGGTTCGTTGATTCAATGATCACAACCGAAACAATACAACCTTGTCAAGGCGATATCTACGATAATTTAACTACCGAATTGTTTCGTAAATACAAGGATAGAATTGGGTTGAAGCAGCTCTTCTTCTTCAATAGGATCATATCTATACCAACTCTCTCTGAGGGACATACACTAGAACTAGAATCAAATAGACCCACTTTGGAGGAGGAGGGATCATGATTCAGGCCGTCAAATATATTAGACCACTTATTGGATGGAGTTTACCTCACTTGATGGAATGCAGCGATGGTAATTTATATGTAGTCAAACTGTCAAGCAATCCTCAGGGAGTTCGGGCTCTTGCGAATGAGATGATATCCTGCTGGATAGCAAAGCGATTAAATCTCCCTGTTCCCGATAGTCAAGTTATCTACATTCACGACACTTTAAGGATTCAACACTTAAACCTAGGGTACAATCTAGGACATGGTCCTCATTTTGGTAGCCGATATGTTCCTGATTGTACGCACCATCCTACAGATGTAGAACTTGCCAGTTGTATTAACATTACTCAGGCCGCTGATATGATTGCATTTGACCACTGGTTGGATAACAATGACCGCTATTTGTGGCAAGAATCTGGTCAAAATATCTTGGTATCTAGGGGGGAGTTTCCAAAACTGTGGATGATTGATAATGCCAATATATTCAATGGACCAAACTGGACGGTGCAGTCGATGTTAAGTTCAGTTTCTATGCATCGCACGTTTTGGGGTCCTTTGTATGCTAAATTTGTTCCCTTTTTGGATGGTCCTGATCCATTTGGGAAAGCAATAGCTAACATCAAAGCGCTGCCTATAGGCGATCTGCTTGAAGTTATGGCTGTAATGCCAATTGAATGGGGGGTTACTCATGAGGAAATCACAGCAGTCTCGTATGCATTAAATAGCCGAAATAAGAATCTTCCCTATTGGCTGAGTCTCCTGCAAGCTAATTTTCCAGTGTGGAAAGGTCATTCGGAGGGGTGTGATAAAGTATGACAGTCTTCAATATCCAGGTATACCCTGGCGTTCATCGGCCTGGTTCTCCCTATGAGGTACAGTGGTGCAATCCGGCTGGCTTACCCTTTCTTGGGGCAGGCGCACAAGGTGCAGTTTTTCAACTATCGACAACTACTTGTGTCAAGGTCTATGCTAATGAATTCGATACTCAGCAGGAGGCTGACTCCCTCCTTAGAGCTTCCTCCGCATCGTTTGTTCCCCAAGTTTACGAAGTCGGTCAAAACTATATCATAATGGAATTTATTCAGGGACAAGGCATTAAAGCATTTCTTTCTGTCCAACAATCATTTCCTTTTTTTCTTGCTAAAGGATTGTTAACGATACTTTATGAAATGAAACGAGTTGGATTTACTAGGATTGATACTGCATTGCGCCATGTATACGTTACGCCCGAGGAACAGATCAAGGTGATTGACCATGTGAATTCGTATAGGACAGTTCAACCATATCCGGCAAGAATGCTAAGTAGTCTTGCAAATATAGGTTATTTAGCCCCTTTTATTCACTATGTTAAGAGGGAAGACCCAGCGATATACACTGAATGGAATCAAGCATCTATTATTCCTTAGGATCAAATTGAAAATTTAGGATTCAATTTTTCAGTCTAAGCCTTTATTTTCACATAACAGTTAGTTAAGTAGGCAAGTAAAGGCGCTTCGCTGGCTTACAGCCAAGCTCGCGGGGTAGGTAGTTAAAAAGACGTAAATACGAATTTTATCGTATTCACGTCTTTTTTACCCTTGAAATATTTAATATAATAACGAATCCCTTAGCAACAACGACCATAAGATCAAATGGACTACGCTGCGCTCCTAACGATTCTAACTCTCCAAACCCTGCTAATCACCATAGCCACTCCCTACATCACTCTAATTATTGGGCAAAGTATACTTTATCCCCGTCGATGCTCCATCTGAGAAACGGTAAAAGGTATAGTTATGATGGCTTTCATCATCGTAAAACAGTTGCCATACATATTCGCCATTGAACACACTCGGTTGGAGCCTTACAATTTTTGCATTTGGAAGTTGCTGCTGAATTATCGCTGTCATTTTTTGCTCGTCGACTCCGTTTTTCATCAGCTCGGTATGAACACCGCTTGGATCTGCGACAGGTACGTTAGGTTGTCCTTCCATTTTTTGAAAAGGAACCCACACCATTATATTTTCATTCTGTGCGTTTTTTCCTTGAACCACCCAATAAATCTGATCCCACACAGACTTCCAAGTCTGAGTCGTGCTAACCAGACCACCTGATTGCTTGGCCTTAATGATAGCGGCATTTTTCTCAGCCACCTGGTCTTGAGTAACGTAGGAATAATACCAGAAAATGCTGACCAGGATCAGTATTACGGCCAAAATGGCGACCGCTATCCATTTCTTCTTATTTTTCAAACCTGTGCTTCCTCTCTAAGGGGATGTGACACCTGAATTAGCGCGACAGCAGCCCTTCAAAGGCGGCTTGTGCCTCATGTTTGATACGTTCCTCGTCCATCGTCAGGCATTCGCCGTTTTTCACAACCTGACGACCGTCTACCCACACATGAGCCACGTCTTTGGCACTTGCAGAGTATACGGCATGGGAAATAAGATCTGTACGCGGCAAGAAATGGGCCTGATTCAGATCTAGCGCGATAAAGTCAGCCTTGTTGCCTGCTGCCAGCGCTCCTACTTCTTTTAAACCAATCGACTTTGCACCATACTCTGTTGCCAGACGCAGTGCTTCATTTGCAGGAACTGCTGTTGGGTCGCCAGATACTCCCTTGTGAATGAGTGCCGCCAGACGCATTTCCTCGAACATATCCAGGTTATTATTGCTGGCAGGACCGTCTGTTCCAAGAGAAACAGTAACTCCTGCACGCAGCAATTCAGGCACTCTAGCTACACCACTTGCCAGCTTCAAGTTGCTGCCTGGATTATGTGAAACCGCCACACCTCGTTCCGCTAATAAAGCTATCTCTTCGTCGTTCAAGTGTACGCCGTGGGCAACAAGTGAAGGGCGGGAGAAAAAGCCAAGCTTATCTAAGTGTGCAACTGGACGCAAACCGTAGTCGCGTACGTTTTGCTCAACTTCGGCGATCGTCTCGGACATGTGCGTATGCAATGGTAAATCGAGATCATGTGCTGCTTGAACAAATTTCTCAATAAACGCTGGCGGGCATGTGTATGGGGCATGCGGAGACATCATCGTTGTGATACGTCCGTCTGCTTTTCCATGCCAGTTACGGGCAAAAGTCACGGCCTCAGCCAGCTTGATCCGCTGTTCTTCTTCTGAACAGAGTCCAATGGCTCCACGCATCAAACTTGCACGGATGCCCGACTCTTCAGCTACACGTGCCACCTCATCCATATGATCGTACATATCCAGGAAAGTTGTGGTTCCACCTTTCAGCATTTCCAGCACTGACAAGGATGTTCCCCAGTAAACATCCGTAGATGTAAACTTGGCTTCCATAGGCCACATTTTTTCCTGAAGCCACACTTGAAGTGCCAAGTCATCTCCATACCCTCGCAGCAGAGACATCGCCGCATGACCATGAGTATTAATCAGACCAGGCAAAAACAATAACCCGTTACCATCGATTGCTTCTGTCTCTTCCTCACCCGCAGGCAGAGTCTCGCCAATGTAAGTAATACGGCTATCCTCCACAATCATAAAACCATGGATTACCCCAGCTTCAGTTCCATTCACGGCAAAAGAACCGTTTTTAATCATCCATTTATTCACTGTCATATTGTGCTTCTTCCTTTCCGTCCTCCAGATAATAAGCGAGGCTAAGCAAGTCAGTTGTAAAGTCTGTGGCATGTATCCGAATGTTAGCCGGTGCCTTGAGAATGATAGGTGCAAAGTTTAAAATCGCTCCAATTCCACTCTCAATGAGCCTATCAGCTACGTGTTGTGCCTCAAAATCAGGTACAGTAATAATCCCGATTCGGATATTTTTTTCTTTCACAGTCGCTTCCAATTCATCCATCGGCTGAACGACTAAGGTATTGATTCTGGCCCCAACCTTATCCGGGAACGCATCAAATACCGCCACAATCTTCATATTGTCTTTTAAATAAGCGTTATAGTTTGATAGGGCTTGACCCAGATTACCCGCTCCGACCAATACTACATTAATTTGCTGGTCGATTTTCAGAATATGGCGTATTTTCTCAATTAGATAAGAAACATCGTAACCGATACCCTTCCGACCAAAATCGCCAAAATAGGCAAGATCTTTACGAATTTGGGCCGGATTCAAATCTAACCTCTGTCCCAGCTCTTGAGAAGAAACCGTAGCCACCTCCCGTTTGTGCAGTGCATTCAGATAACGTAAATATACGGGTAATCTCCGTACGACAGCCTCTGAAATTTTATCTGATTTCATACTTGCTCCCCCTAATTGTAACGGACTTTAGGTGTCCGTCCGTTGTGCCTCTGTCTCCGGGGCGGATTGGAGCCATTCGGCGATGCGGGGCACCATTTGCTCCGATGGCATATGCTCCATTTTTGGTCCCGGTAACGAGTACAAAAAGTGCTTTCCATAATAGGATTCGATCACACGCGTATCGTAAACGATAACGACTCCGTGGTCGCTCGCTGTACGTACCAATCGCCCAAATCCCTGTTTGAAGCGAATAACTGCTTGTGGTACAGACAGCTTCATAAATGGGTTCTTCTTCTGCTGCTGGAGCAGCTCGCTTTTTGCCTCCAGTAACGGGTGATTGGGCGGTTGAAACGGCAAGCGAACGATGGCCAGACAAGTCAAAGCCTTCCCTGGAATATCGACGCCTTCCCAGAAGCTGCTGGTTCCCAGCAATACAGAAGCCTTGGCTTCCTGAAAACGACGGGTTAGCTTGCTCCGACTCCCACTGTCTACACCTTGTCCTAACACGGTAATATCGCTGGATGCTAACGCCTCTTTAAGTGGCTCATACACTTGCCGGAGCATCCGATAGGAAGTAAACAGAACAAGCATTCTCCCCCGCGTCGCCTGGGCAGTCGCTCCTAGAGAGCTAACGAGCATCTCTACAAAATGTGCATCCCCTACACTGCCCTTCACACTCGGAAAGTCTCGCGGAATGACCAGCAACACCTGATCCCTGTAATTAAAAGGTGATGGGAGCTGTGACGTCATTAATCGTCCTTGATCCGCGGCCTCCTGCAAGCCGAGTTGATCGGTCATGTACTGAAACGACTTATCTACCGATAAAGTAGCAGATGTCAAAATAATACTTCTTTTTTTGTCAAAAAACATTTCTTTCAACTGGCGGCTCACATCGACGGGCACTGCATAAAATTGCAATGATTTACTACGGAATTGCCCACTCGCTTCGAGCCAATATACGGTTGTTTCATCATCGAGTCGTATAAAGAAGCGCAAATTTTCCCTAATCCCCGCCAAATCCTTAAGCAGACCCGTGATATCTGTAATGAGACTATCCGCCGCATAATCGTCGTGTTCTTCCTTGACATCCAGCATCAGCTTGTCGCCCTTGCGCAAAATTTCACTCAACGTTACATAAAGCTGATTTTCCAACGCCGCCGCTTGATCCCACTTTGCAGGCTTGGCCGACGGTTTGAGACGCGAAGAAAATTGTCCCGTTTCACCCGGTGTGGCATCAGACCGCTCTGGCAACATACCAAACAGCTTATCGCTTAGCAGGTCCCAAGTTTCCTTAACCTCTAACACGAGTGGGTACAGCTGATCAATGGTCGAGGCCCATTCCGTCGACTTCTCATGCCCCGACTTTGCCAACTGCTGACGTAACGAAGGCAATTGTCCGTTCTTACTGTCCTTGAACAATCGAGTCAGCGTATGCACGAGTGTGAAATATTTCATATGCATGCCCAGGTGCTTACCGGCTACTTCCTCTAGATGATGTGCTTCATCAATGACCAGATGTTCATAGCTGGGCAATAGCTGGTGACTTGCTTTGACGTCGGTGAACAGCTTGGAGTGATTCGTTATAACCACATCCGCTGTTCCTGCTTCATGACGTGCACGATGATAGTAGCATTTGCGGAACCATGGGCAAGAACGGCCAAGACAGGACTCGGAATCACTAGCTACTGTTTCCCAAAAATCCCCTCCACGGTTGCTCAGGTTTAGTTCCTCATCATCACCGGTTTCTGTCAGAGTCAGCCAGACAATCATTTGAGCCGCTGTAATCAAGTCTTCCTTTGGTGTCGCGAAGTCTCTTCTGTTTATTTTATGTTCAAACTTACGCAGACACAAATAATGCCCCCGACCCTTAAAAATGGCAGCCCGGAACGGGAACGGAATCACTTTTGTCAGCATCGGAATATCACGCTCTCGCAATTGCTCCTGCAGATTAATGGTATGTGTGCTTACTGTGACCCTCTGCCCATATTTTACACTGTGATACAGTGACGGAAGCAAATAGCCTAGGGACTTCCCTGTTCCTGTACCCGCCTCGATCAACAAGTGCTTATCTTGACTCAGGGCTTGATTTACACCCTCAATCATTTGTGTTTGCGCCTCGCGCTCCTCATATTGGCTCAAGGATGAACGCAAATTGTCCCGCACATCATCCATATACTCCTCAAAGGAAACGCCTGAGAGTGGATTCGGATCATCTTCTCTACGTGGAGTAGCCAATTCGGTCCAATCTTCCACTTTAAGCGCAAGCTGACGAAAAAACTGATGTTTCTCCAAATCCTGAATAGGGTCTAGCTCTTTCTCTTCTCGTATGCCGTCAAGAAACCAACCCAGGTCACTGTCTTCCTCTGCGAACAAATCGCTGAGCCGCTGTATCGTTATCAGAGGTAATGCCTGAAGCTCACCCAGACACTTTAAAAACACCTCAGCCGTAGCCAACGCGTCGCTGTCTGCTTGATGAGGGCGGTCATGCGCCAGCCCAAACTCTGAGGAAACAAAACCCAACTGATAAGAAGATAACGACGGAAACATAATTTTCAGAAAATCCATCGTATCCAAAATTCTACCGCTAAAGGGTAAATATCCACACCGGTCCAAAGCGCTTTGCAAAAAATTGAAATCAAACGCCACATTATGACCGACCAGTACGACATCGTCCAGCATAGGCACGAGCTCCATCATCATTTCTTCGAGTGCAGGTGCATCCTTGACGTCATCATCTGTAATTCCGGTCAATCCGGTGATAAAAGGTGGAATAGATCTGCCAGGGTTTACATAAGAGCCGTAAACACGGGAAATGCTGTGATCATGATCTATAATTGCAAGTCCGACTTGAATGATGTCATCCGCGGACTGGGTGCCTGTCGTTTCAAAATCCAATACCGCAAATTTCATTCGAGCTTAATCCTTTCTTATGACACATACAAAAATAATAACTCTGTATAATAGCATAGCAGAAGATTGTCTGTTTGGAAATTAAGACAGCCAAAAAAGACGATGCACACACCGCCTAAGGAGGTGAGCATGCATCGTCTTACTCGGTGTCTGACAACTACATCCAAGTCAACAAGGAACTGTCGTAGCGAAGCTTTTCGGCACCGGACAAACAGGCTTGCATATTGTGCAGTGGCTCGGGCAGCGTTGGATCGAACTGGTGCGCGAGAGCAAAATATTTTTGCGCCTCTTTTACGTCTGCCTGCTTTGCCATCAAACAGCCTAGCGCATTATAGATGACCGCTTTTAGCCCTGACTGTTCAGTCAGGTGTAGCACCTTTTGAAACTGGCTTATAGCCTCTGCTGGATCATCCAGTTGAAAATGCGCCATTCCCATATAGATGCGACTCTGCCAGCTGTCCGGAAAATGCTCCAGCACCTGCTCAAATTGCTGGATTGCCTCCGGGTACATAAGTAATCGATAATACCCCTGCCCCCGGTCAAATGCCGGTAGCTCCTTTTCAGGCAGCTCAGCGTCAGACATGTCGGCCTCTGCGGAAAAGCCGGCTGCACGCAGGCAAACCATTTTTTCCTCAAAGGCCAGCCACTCATCCATAATTCCGTCACTCATTCTCCGCAGCAGACTCCAGTGCTGTAGCAGCTCCTGTCTGCGGGGGCCCTGGGCTGATGGGTAATGCTTCACGATATCATCTAACATGCTGTTCATTTCTGCGAATACATGCTGGAACATGTGCATCCCGCCCTTACGAAAGATGGATTAATACACTCACATTTTTCGCTTAAAAGACGGGTTTCATCCGCATTCCCATTCATTACATGATCGTTGCGTGTACTTCCTTGTTCATCGTTTGGGCTGGTTTATTATGTTCATCCACAAATACCACAGTTGGTTTGTATGTTTTGGCCTCTTCATTTGACATGGAAGCATAGGAAATAATAATGACTGTATCACCGGGCTGGACCAGACGGGCTGCCGCACCGTTGAGACAAATCACGCCGCTCCCACGCGGTCCGGGGATCACATAGGTTTCCAGTCGAGCTCCATTGTTATTGTTTACAATTTGAACCTTTTCATTCTCCAGCAGATCCGATGTCTCCATTAAATCTTCATCTATGGTAATACTGCCCACATAGTTCAGGTTAGCTTCAGTAACCGTCGCGCGGTGAATTTTAGATTTCATCATGGTTCTAAACATGGGAAAGTACCTCCACTTTCTGTATTCTTATATTATCAATCAGTCGGGTATTCCCAAATTTTACGGCTAGCGCAACAATGACATCTTCTTGCACATCACATAGGCGCTGCTCAGGACGAAGGGGCTCCAGGCCAGGAAAAGTTAATATTTCAATGTAGTCAATATCTGCCAAAGGAGATGAGGAGATGGTCGACTCCACCATTTGATGTAACTGCTCAATCGTAATGGTGTTCTGTACAATATCTTCGCTCACTTCTTGCACCTTGCGCAGTGACTGGGACAGCACCAACGCCTGCTCACGCTGTTCCGCACTCAAATATACATTGCGGGAGCTAAGAGCCAAACCATCGGCCTCTCTGACGATAGGACAAGGTATGAGGGTCACATTCATATTGAGATCAGCCACCATTTGTTGAAGCACAGCAACCTGCTGCGCATCCTTCATTCCAAAGAAAGCCAAATCAGGACCTACCATGTTAAACAGCTTAGCTACCACTGTAGTTACACCATCAAAATGGCCAGGACGGGAAGCGCCGCACAAGCGGTCTGTCAGAGCGGATACGTGAATTTTAGTTTGAGTTGGCTGCGGATACATTTCTGCTACAGTCGGCATAAATACAATATCCACGCCTTCACGTCGCGCTATTTCCAGATCACGAGCTTCATCGCGAGGATAGCTGTCCAGATCTTCGGTAGGTCCAAATTGAATCGGATTTACGAAAATGCTAAGCACCACCGTATCTGCCATTTCACGCGCCTTTTGCATCAAGCTTGCGTGCCCTTCGTGCAGGTATCCCATGGTTGGTACAAAGCCGACTTTATGTTGCAGTAAAGAGGCAGAATCGTGTAAAGTTTTTGCTCCATTGGCTCCAAGTTGGCGACGTTCGGCAATAACCTTGCGTAGTTGAGCCACTTCTCTTACGATGATCATGACTGAGATTCCACCTTTTCCTTAGCTTGTTCCTGCGGTTGTCCTTTTGCCTGTCCGTACAAGGACTCCAGGGACTCCACAACACGGTCATCCGCGCTGAACACATGCTCTGCGGCCGGGAATGCCCGCCCTTTTACATCGCTCACATACTGCTCAATGCTGCTGCGGATCATGCCGCCTACATCTGCATAAGTTTTAACAAAACGTTTGCTGAAATATGGCGATGCATATTGAATCAGATCGTGGTAAACGAGTACTTGACCGTCACAGCCACGTCCTGCACCGATTCCAATGGTTGGAATGGAAAGTTCTTTAGAGATCGCCGTTGCCACTTCCTCAGTCACCAATTCCAAGACAATACCAAAGGCTCCCGCCTGCTCTAATGCCTTGGCATCTGCCATCAACCGGCGTGCGTCTGCTTCGTCCTTACCTTGAATGCGATAGCCGCCAATTTGATTAACCGATTGCGGAGTAAGCCCGATATGTCCCAGTACAGGCACACCTGCCTGAACAGTCGCTTTTACGACATCGGCAATCTCAGCTCCGCCCTCCAATTTAACAGCATGCGCATGTCCTTCCTGCATCAGACGGCGGATGCCTTGAAGACTTTCGGATATGCTGCTGTGATATGTCATAAAAGGCATGTCCGCTACGATAAATGTATGCTCAGCGCCTCTTGCGACTGTCCGGGAATGGTACACCATATCATCCAAGGTCACAGGGATGGTTGAATCGTAACCAAGAACTACGTTACCCAGCGAGTCACCCACGAGAATGATATCAATTCCGGCCTCCTCGGCTATTTTAGCCGATGGATAATCATAGGCGGTCAGCATACTGAGCGGAATGCCCTCTTGCTTCATTTTTTTCATTTTTACAATATTCAGTGCTTGTTTTCCTGCCATTGTGAATGGCTCCCTTCCATCTTTTTTTGGCACAAAAAATAACCTTTTATGAACGCCTGTACATCTGCGTCATCAAAAGGTCCGAACAGCCAAAAAAGACACTCATTTTGAGATCGTCCCTTCTGTCTCGGTCCTGTTCGGCTCAGAGCAGAATCCAACGTAACCTTCAAATGAAGTTATGATGGTCTTACAAACTTGCTAAAGTAGAGCAATGTGCCCTTGGAGTGCAGCTCGGACCGTCCGATGCCGCCTCCTGCACAGTATAACAAAAAACACCAGCTTTTTCACGTGAAGTTTTACACAGGAAACAGAAAGATTGTGGTCGTATACTCAGCTAGGGTCGCTTCTACAATTGTATATCCCCTGAAATAACCTGAATCCGCTCACCCTGGTTCGTTTCTATTACGAGCGCTCCTGAAGGGTCCAAGCCAACCGCTGTACCTTCTACCGCTATCCCTTGTCCTGTATGTGCTCGTACGCTGCGGTTCATCGTCACAGATAATGCCTCCCACAGCATGGCTATTGGCTGGAACCCCTGCTCGGCATATAGCTTGCTTAGCAGCTCCATTTCTTCCAAAACAGCAGCAATCAGCGCAGTACGGTCAACTTCAAGCCCTGCCTCTATTTTCAAAGATGTCCCTACATGGGATAACTCTTCCGGATAATCCTCTACATTCAAATTAACGTCGATGCCAATGCCTGCAATGCAATAGCGAACCCTTTGATCCTCTGTTGCAGATTCCAACAGAATACCGGATACTTTGCGACCATGAATCAGCAGATCGTTTGGCCATTTAATGCCTGCCTCCACACCCGTCAGTCGGCGAATAGCCCTACACACCGCAACACCTGTAAGGAGCGTTAGCTGGGGGGTAAAGGCCAAGGGCTGGGCTGGGCGCAATACAATGCTCATCCAGATACCTTTGCCGCGAGGGGAATACCATTTCCGCCCCAGACGTCCCCGACCTGCCGTTTGTTCCTCCGCAAGCACTAACGTTCCCTCCGGCGCACCCTCTTCTGCCAAACGCATAGCATCCTGCTGGGTAGATACCGTTGAATCCAGAACGACGATACGCTGGCCAAACGATTGAGTATTCAACATATCTGCCAGTTTGGAGGCTTCCAGCCGATCTGGCTGAGAAATCAGCCGATACCCCCGACGTGAGGAGGCATCGATATTATAACCCAGTTCACGCAGTTTGTTGATCTGCTTCCATACCGCTGTACGACTAACCAACAGTCGTCGGCTAATTTCCTCCCCGGATACGTAATCGGATGAACCTTCCTCCAGTATGCCTAACAATCTTTCATGATTATTCACTACTCATCACCCGTTTCACTTCCTGAAGCAATGTTTCTGTTTCATTCGGGATATCTCCGCAAGCGACCGCTTGTAAAAGCCGTTCCATCATCTGGCCCAGCCAAGGTCCACCTGGTCGATTCATTGCCTGAACCAGTTCATTTCCAGTAATATTTAAATCTTTGATACGAACGACGACAGCCTGCTGTGTCCACGAGTTAGCCAGTTCGGCAATTTTCTTTACATGCTTTTCTACCCATGGCGGTAATCCACGGAACGAAGAAGGCAGTGTCTTGTGAAGCTCCAGCCAGTCTGAAGCTGTATCCTTTCCCAGCTTAATTAACAAGCGAATCCAGTTACGACGCAGCACCTTGTCGTTGATTGGGTCAGAATCTCTCGAAACAGAGTTGTCAGCTATGGCAACAGCATGGCTGATGAGTTCGGTCTCCCATTCCAATAAATGAACCAAACGCAAACGTACGGCGTTGGAGAAGGTCCAAGCTCTTAAAAGCTCGTCCGCTGCCTCGGAGCTAAGTCTACAAGACATAAGGAGCAAACCCCACCGCAGCTCTGCTGGCAGCTGCACGATCTCCTTGAGCGCCTGTGCGTCACATTGTTCCCAGGGAACCGGAACTTTTGTACAGCCGAGCAATCCGCTACGACCCAGCATCTCTAACCCACGTAATGGGTCAGGCCCCGCTAGCATCTTTTCTAACTCGACTCGTACCCGTTCCATGGCTATGTGTCGAAGTCCCTCTCTGCGACGGATCATACCTTTCCAGGTATTGTAGGCCACTCGGAACCGAAATACAGAGGCAAAACGGATGCAACGCAGCATTCGTAGCCCGTCCTCCTCAAAGCGTTCCTCGGCTCGTCCCACACAACGAACGAGAGCGGCTCGCAAATCAGCTTCCCCACCAAACGGGTCCACTCGCTCCCCATGTTCAGCCATCGCTATCGCGTTCATCGTGAAGTCCCGCCGCATCAGATCCTCACGGATGTCCTTCACAAAGGATACTTCCGTTGGACGGCGGTGATCGGTATAACCGCTTTCCGTACGAAAAGTGGTCACCTCGAATGCATGACCATCCTGCATGACCGTTACCGTCCCATGCTGGATTCCTGTCGGAATCACATGAGGGAACAGCGCTAAGACCTCTTCAGGCTCAGCCGAAGTGGTCAGATCCATATCATGAATAGCTCGTCCTAATAGCTCATCCCGCACACAGCCACCAACCCAATAAGCTTCGTGGCCAGCTGTGGTTAGTGTATGTATGACCTCTCTGCCGCGAAGAGCCATTTCTGGATCAGCATGTTGCCAAGTATTTGTATTCACAGGGTTTCCCCCTTTGCAAGTATTCAATAAAAAAACGGACGCGAGTCCGCCTCCTTAAACGCTGATCGGTTTAAGATCCGGCACCTCGCGTCCCAACACACGGTAATAGATTTCTTCATATTGACGGGTAATCAGCTCATCGCAGAATACAGTACGTGCGCGTGTCAGGCACGCTTCACGGAAACGTTCCGCCATCGCTTCATCGGACAGCAGTTCTACTGCATAATCCGCCATCGCCTCGGTATTCCCGATTTCAGCAAGATACCCCGTACTTCCATGCACGACAAGTTCAGGTACTCCTCCTGCCTGGGAACCAATTGTTGGTACTCCACAGGCCATTGCTTCCAGTGCAACTAGACCAAAACTTTCTTTCTCCGAGGGAAGCAGCAGCACATCTGCCATAGAAATCACTTCTGCGATTTGATCCTGCTTACCCAAAAAGAAGACTTTGTCCTGCAAGCCTAAACTTTCGATTTTACAACGAATTTTTGGAAGATCCGGTCCTTCTCCCACCAACAGCAGCTTCGCAGGTATCTTTTGTTGCACTCTGTCGAATATATCCAGCACATCCCCCACCCTTTTGACAGGACGGAAATTGGAAATATGCATCATAATTTTTTCGTGCGGTTGGGCAAAATCTCTCCTAAGCGCAGCAGCATCTCGTGGATAATATACTCGTTTATCTACAAAGTTGTAAGTCAAATCAATAGGTCGTGAGATTTCCAACGCATCAATCGTCTCACGAATCAAATCCTTGGAGACCGCTGTCACAGCATCGCTTTTGTTAATAGCCAGTCGAATCAGATCCTTTAATGATTCATCCTGTGCCAACACTGTAATGTCTGTACCGTGCAGGGTGGTCACCACTTTCAAATGATCGCCCACCATTTCCTTCGCTAAATAAGCGCATACTGCATGCGGGACAGCATAATGGACATGGAGTACATCCAAATTCTTCATTTGTGCCACCTGGGCCATTTTTGTCGCTAGCGACAAATCATATGGCGGATATCTAAACACATAATAATCGTTAACCTCAACTTCATGATAAAAAATATTCTTCTGGAACGCCCCGCCTAATCTAAACGGAATGCTATTAGCAATAAAATGGACCTCATGCCCTTTTTCTGCCAGCAACTTACCCAGCTCAGTAGCCACAACGCCAGAGCCACCCAGCGACGGATAACAGGTAATCCCAATTTTCAGTTTGTCATTCAAGCTAAGCTGCCTCCTTCCGTCCATCCGTAATCACTCGTATGCCCATGTATTTCAGCATTCTACAACATGCGTAAGTATAAAATCCTTATGTGAATAGCTTAACCAGATGTGGCGTTTTGGACGCAAATCCTTCTGCATATGAAATCAGCTTACGTTGACCCAACAACGAGTCCCGAGCTTTTACACGTTCCACGTACCCCTGATTCAGTGGTGTGGATACCGTATCCTTCCCAGGCGCTGCCTGAAATTGCGAAGCATAACTCAACAACGACTGCTCCTTGGCTTCATAATGCTCGGTAATGTCCACGATCAAGTCCGTTCTGCCGATGTCATTAATAAAATAAAAATATAATTGCTCTACCTGTACCGCAGGACTTTCTGGCATAAAACGTCTCAACTTGGCGTTAAACACAGCTTCCTCTACTAACTTGCTGCACATGACATGATCGGGATGCCGATCCTCCCAATAAGGGGCAAATACAACTTTTGGTGCATGGCGCCTGATTTCTGCTGTAACTGCAGCTACATGTTCAGGAGTTACATATAACCCACGATCAGGCAGACCCAAATTCGTCCGCACAGCAAGCCCGAGCACTTTCGAAGCGTGTTCAGCTTCTGCCATGCGAGTATCTACATCACCATTAGATGACATTTCAGCCCGTGTCAAATCGCACACCCCCACCTTTAACCCAGCGGCAGTATGCTTGGCAATCGTGCCTCCCATTCCTATTTCTGCATCGTCGGCATGGGCTCCGAAAATCAGGATGTCCAGCGTCATTTTACATCACCCTGCTGGTCAATGCCCGGTTTATATTTATGTACCAGCTCACGCCATGCAAAATCGCCACGATCCAGCGCTTTAACCAGTATTTCAGCAGTTGCAACGTTGGTTGCCAAAGGAATCCCCTGTACATCACACAGACGTAATAATGCGCTAATGTCCGGCTCATGCGGCTGTGCCATGAGTGGATCACGCAAAAATATAATCAAGTCCATATCATTTTGCGCAACCATAGCCCCGATTTGCTGATCTCCACCAAGCGGCCCAGACATGAAGCGGTGAATTTGAAGCTTGGTTTGCTCCATAATGCGCTGACCTGTTGTACCTGTTGAATATAATTGGTGATCTGTAAAAACATGCTCATATGCCGTTATAAAATTAACCATTTCATCCTTTTTGCGATCATGCGCTATAAATGCAATCTTTAACATTCCAAACTCCTCCTGCCTCATTCTATAATTCCATTCATCAATTCATTCGTATATTCTTAATCGATGTAATGCTCAAAACCATATACAAGCCCCGGGTGCTCCATTACCTTCTGGATACCGATTTTAACACCAGGCATATAACCAGCTCGTTCATAGGAGTCCTGACGAATTTTCAGAGATTGTCCAAATCCTCCAAATACGACTTCTTGCTGTGCGAACACACCGGGAAGACGAACACTGTGAATGCGAAAGCCTTGATAGTAACCGCCACGCGATCCTTCTAGCGTTTCTTCCTCTTCCGGGTTGCCTTGTCGTAGCTCCTCACGCTGCTCAGCGATCAGTTCTGCAGTCTTAATGGCTGTGCCTGATGGCGCGTCCAATTTTTGATCACCATGATATTCGATGATTTCCAGATGCGGGAAATATTTCGCTGCCTGAGCCGCAAACCGCATCATCAAAATGACTCCGATCGAAAAGTTAGGCGCAATCAGACCCCCAATTTGTTGCTTACGACACTGCTTGTCCAGTTCATCAATTTGTTCAGGAGTAAATCCTGTCGTACCGATAACCGGACGAACTCCATGCTTAATAGCAAGCGCTGTATGTGCGTACGCGAAGCGCGGCCCCGTAAAGTCGACCATGACATCTGCTCGGCTCTCCAGTAAAGCCTGCTCTACATCCTCCATAATAGCGATACCAGCTTCCGGTAGTCCGACGAGAAGGCCGGCATCACTGCCGGCGTGTGTTCTGTTCACTGCGGCTACAAGCTGTAGTTCCTCATCCTGAAGAACCAATTTGACCACCTCACGGCCCATACGCCCTGCTGCTCCAACGACAGCCACTTTTATTGGTTCTGACATATCCCTACAACTCCTTATGCATCCATTTGTGCTAGATTTGTTCATTCATCTGCTGGCATAATTTCTTCATGAGGTTGGCAAGCTGCACATTGTGAGGAAACAGCGCTGCCGCCTCACGAGCAGCCTGCACAGCCAGCTTATATTCATTCAATTCGTCATAAATCAATGCGAGCAGCAAAAATGCGTCACCACATAGCGGATCAAGAGAAATTGCCCGTTCGAGCAGCAAAATCGCATCCTGGTGCATCTGTGGCGTAGCTCTGTCGACCTCCAGCATTTTTCTGGCCTTTTCTGTATACTGCCTGGCTTCCTGCGCATGCAGATGGAGAACATATTCATCCTGATGTGGCGCGAGACGAACCGCATGCTCTGCATATGCAAGGGCCTGCTCCAAGCGTCCACTGCGAGCGTAGGTAACCGAGCAACGGAAATAATGCTCCGCATGATCAGGCTGGGCTGAAATCGCTTTTTCAAACCACTCCACCGCCTGCTCAAAATCGTTCTGCAAAATGCACTGATAAGCTTTCTGAACGTATTCCTCCGCCTTCATGACACTGCACCTCCGGGTAACCGGTTTGGTACAGCATATGTACAAAATGCCTAATCGGTGTCCTTTTTGGTCCAGCGATTCGCATCACGCGTGTTAAATTTATGCATAACCTTATCATGTGCCTCGGTCAAATTGATACCTAATGAGTTCGCAAAGCAAACTGTGATGAACAAGATGTCCCCCAGCTCCAGCTCAATGGAATTGTCCGCCTCATCCGTTTTTTTCGGCTTCTCACCAAAGGAGTGATTGACCTCCCTTGCCAGTTCACCGACTTCCTCGGACATCCGGGCCAACATGGCCAGAGGGCTGAAATACCCTTCTTTAAATTGAGAGATATACTGGTCTACCTCACGTTGAATTTCATCTAACGATTTTTCCATGAAACACGCAATCCCCCCATGTGCAGGTTTATTCATATGTTATCGTAAAGCACATTTTAAAACAAATTTTTTTTAATTGTGAACTTACGATGCCAACTTACAGTCATCTGTCTTTTAAAGCTGCCGCAAAAAGGTATACTAAACATAAGGGCCTGCGATTTAGCAAAAATTTGCATTCAGTCGCTCATCCTTAAACTGCTACTGTGAGGGATCTTATGAAAATATCCAAGTCCATGGAACAGCTTAAATTGATCTTGCCCATCGTATTCGGCACCGCCATCTATGCATTCGGTCTGCTTTATTTTATTATACCCAGTAAACTGATGGAAGGCGGTATTACAGGGATCACCCTGCTGTTAAATTATGCTTTTTCGATTTCACCTTCTCTCTCCACTTTGTTTCTGAACATTCCATTATTTTTAATTGGATGGAAAATGCTTGGGGGCAAGCAGATTATATATACGGGGGTCGGTATTGGGTCGCTCACATTCTTTCTGTGGTTATTTGAAAAAATGATTCATTTCGGATGGATGGGGACGTTTCAGACTGAACACGATTTTATACTTTCTTCATTATATGCGGGGGTTACGCTGGGGGCCGGGTTAGGTATTGTGTTCCGCTTTGGCGGCACTACTGGCGGCTCGGATATTATCGCTCGTATTTTAAACAGGAAGTTTGGCTGGAGTATGGGAAGGATTATGCTGGTCATTGACATTGTCATCATCAGCGCTTCACTACTTTACATACCCAAAGAAAAAATTCTATATACATTAGTCGCTGTGTTCATTGCGTCCAAAATTATTGATTTTATACAAGAGGGAGCTTATTCCGCCAGAGCTTTTATGATTATCAGCGACCACACGATGGACATTGCAGATATTATTACCAGGGACATGGATCGCGGAGTTACGATTATTCCGGCTGTAGGTGCATTTTCCAAACAGGCCAAGCATGTTGCCTATTGTGTCGTGTCCCGTCAGGAAATACGGCGACTGCACCAAATTGTTAAGGCGGTTGATCCACGAGCGTTTATTATCATTCAGGATGTGCATGATGTGCATGGCGAAGGGTTCAAAGAGGAATAGCCCGGTAATCCGGGCAATGGGCTGACATATATGGATGGATCCACAGCCAACGATGCGAATGTTCAAACTTTCATCGTTACCCAATGAAACCAGCCCGATATTTACGATAACCTGCGTAAGCCAGCGCCAGCAGAACAATCATGCCGATGGCCCATTCAGCCCGGCGCTCACTCTCACGCGGGATAAATGGCGCCAGTGCGGTAGCGTCTTTCTCACGTCCAAACAAGGCATTAAATGTCGGGTTGCCTTGGTCCAATGCTCCTCTAATCGCTGAGGCATCTGCATTTTGCTGATCTCCCAATCCTTTGACGTAGGAAATCCAGGAATCAGTCCGCACGACCTCGGTTGTTCTGCCATGGATCAATGCTGCTGTACGAATCGTTTCATAGTGGTCTTCCAGCACTTCGGTACCAGCTTTGAATCCCTTCATGTTCCCTTTAGCAAACTGGTTATTCAAGCCGCTAACATCTTCTCTTAAAATCTTATAATACTGCTGCCATAAGGGCTGGCGCGGGTGCGCAAGCGCATCTGTCGCAAGCCGTAAATTCGCAGCTGCCTTCACCCATTCATCCGGTGATGCTTGAACCGACTGTGTAGCTTGCTGCACCTCCAGAATGCTGCCGGATAGAGCATGAATGGCCTCTACAGATAGCGCTGCCTGCACCTGTCCAGTGCTGAACCATCTGCTCACCTCGGCTACATCCGCGCGTGCTTTTTCAATATTCCCGTCCATTACGTCACGGTACAGTGTCGCAGCTGCATGATCCAGTTCTTCAATTTCCTTGGTATTACCTTCGGGTTTTGACTGATCGCGCGCTTCTGCCATACCTGGAGGGACGTAGACGGACAGCAGCAGGACCATGGATAACACAATACTCAAAACCACACGTAACGTAATACGAACCCCCCGACCCCTAATCATGGGACATCCCTCCTCACCTTACTGTATGGCAAGGTTAACGGGACTAGAACTGGCTTTAGGTGAAACGTTAGAAACCGGCTATGCTCTGGACAAAATAGGAAACATAAGTGGATTTTCATTACATCTGTTGGGATGCTTAGTCATATAAAACAGCATAGTATCTTCCTGCTTCAGCACAGACATTTCGCAGCCGTCCTGTTCTTTTGGTGTAAAGCCAAAAACAACCTTTTTCGTATCTTTTTTCATGACTGCCCCTAGAATTTCATCTAAAGAAATGTCACCCGCTCCAAAAATATCGTAACAATTCATCGTATCCCCTTCGAAATCTGCAACAACAATCGTATCGTATTGAGGTATGTGCCAGAACTTGTCTTTAAAAAATAAGGTACTATAAAATAAAACCAACCACTCATTGTTTTCCGCAGAAAAAAGTGAATACGGATTGAAGTCAGCACTCTTCATCTTCAACAACTGCAAATCCGACATTTCTTCTGTATTCAATTTCTCGATCCTTATGTCCAAGCTGTTAGGTGCCTTCCGGCTATATTGATACTCGGGTGCCGAAGCGAAGCCGAATTTAGGATAAAAATCCCTCACACTATCATTTCCAAACAGATAGATACCATCACAATTGCCATGCCAATCTTTCAGCGCTTGCTCTACTAAAAACCGACTCAAACCTTGATTCCTGTAGTTTGCATCCGTCATTACAGTCCCGATCTGAATATATTTTTTCTTCTCGCCTGATACATCAAAATCCATTAGATTTACAGATACATTGGCCACAACACAATCCTCATCCAAAAGGACATAAGGAATATATCTATCCTCCCAATCCCCCAATTGAAACCAGGCTTCAAAATCAAAGCCAAAACTCTGTTTTGCTAATTCATTAAAACTTGTTTTTATTTTGTGATCATCACGGATGCCCTTTTGGAATACATATTCCTTTTGATTTATAACTATATGCATCTCTATTTCTCCATTCAAAAGACTCAAGCTATATCACGATGAGACGATACCTTTCGATTACGCGCCAACATGGCAAGCCATGCCGCTACAATACTAACAAGGGTCAGCATGTAGGTAAAGACACATACTTGCGGTACATCATCCGTTAGTGTTCTGGGAAGATAAGGGTATATGCCAAAGGTATAATCCATCGTATCATTTAACAAGGTCCACAGTGCGGCTAAGCATAAAGCAATCCATTTGCAGGTAAAAAAACGTACAAACAGTAACGCTTCGACCGCCATTGCCGTGTGAGATGCTATCAGCATCCAATCCTGCCATACCATAGTTCCCCCCTGCGCAACTCCCCACAAAATAATAGCCGAAGCCCAAATGCCATACTTTACACTCGTGACGACAGCCAACGCCTCCATAATCTGGCGAAAGATCTTCAAGCTCTTGAACCGCGGAGGATAGAGCAAAAAGGCTATGGAAATTGTAAAAAATAGGCTGGCTGTCGGACTATCAGGCACAAATACAATCTGCCACATCGGGTGATAATTCAGTGTATATTCCAGCTGTCCTCCATACCATATGTATCCATACACCGTTCCAACTAAATTACACCAGAACAGCAGCCACAAAAAGGGCCGGCTCGTCAAGAACGACCGGCTCCACAAATAAGATAACGACACGCCCTTCATCCTCCGTTCATACGACAGATACCTTGCACAGGCACTATCTTACAAAGACTATATCATATCCAAGCGTATCAAAAAAACCTGACCGCCGTTACGGGTCAGGTTTGATGATATAATCTCAAACTGGCGCTTGGTCATTTATGACCAACTTAAGCTTACCAAAAGCGTTCTAACTCATTGCTTTCAGCTCATCCGTAAGATGACGAAAAGCTACTTCATCTCCGGAGGCTAACGCCTCATCAATATCCTTGTAAAGTTTTTCACTCCGGTGTTTACGTAATGCCTCGTCCAAAACCATTTCAGCAGACAGGCCCAACATTACCTCATAAGTAACCTTCATTTTATCCATAGGATGCACCTCCAACATGAGTTTAAGAGATCCTATATTCTTTTCCTTTCGCCACATAGCTGAGTGTCGTTCGTGACATCCGCTGCAAATCTGCATCTGTCAATTCGCGCACCACTTTGGCAGGTGTACCGATAGAAAGAGTATAGGATGGTATTTTGGTATTTTCCATAACGACCGACCCTGCTCCTATTAAAGCATATTCACCAAGCTCCGCTCCGTTGAGTACAATGGCCCCCATACCAATTAAAGTGCCTTTGCCTATCGTACAACCGTGGATAATGGCAGCATGTCCTACCGAAACATCATTCGCCAGCAGCAGGGGCTGATCCGTGTTCACATGTCCCACGACGCCGTCCTGAATATTGC
The DNA here is from genome assembly GCF_052921365.1 of Paenibacillus sp. T2-29. NCBI lineage: Bacteria > Bacillati > Bacillota > Bacilli > Caryophanales > Paenibacillaceae > Paenibacillus > Paenibacillus sp. T2-29. The sequence continues at coordinate 316,955 of NZ_JBREVE010000001.1, forward strand.
AGCGTTCACCGATGATGATAGGCGCCATATCCCCGCGCAGTACGGCATTAAACCATACGGAGGACTCTTGGCCGATCGTTACTTTTCCGACAATTTTTGCTCCTTCTGCCACATAGACAGATGAATGGAGCTGTGGCATGTTTCCGTTGTAGTGAATGAGCATCAACTTCACCCTCTCATATTTTGGGTGAAATTCTATCAACATGTGTACTGCTTGTCAATGGAGCCGTATACCCGAGTCGTTTCGCCCAAGGCGGCACTCTCCCGCCAACTTCTGCCCCCAGGCCGTCATTTGTACAGAAGGTCCTGTTGAATGCTCACCTTGTCGAAGCATACCCAAGTGAAGCATCATTCGTATAATCCTCTGATCAAAGACCGAACGGGGGGTGTCATAGTAAAACGGTCGGATCAGTGGACCAATATGCACAAAAAGCGACTCCGAGGATGTCCATGGCCTGGCACATTCTCCAATCCAATAGACTAGTGAAAGCAGATTGGGTACGGCTCCTTTATACAATCTTAACCAAAACCTGAATAGCTGTATCATTTCATCCTCAATTGCAATTTCCTGTTGTGCCTCCCCTTTTTCGGTCAGCTCAACCCGGTCTCCCTTCTCCTCAATATACTTGGAGTGACGGGCGTAATCGTACAGTAATGCCATTCGATCCGGATAAAACTTAAAAGAGGAACCATAGCCAAAACGCCATCCTCCTTTACCCAACAACGGCTCCGCAATGTGCAAATGCTCCATTAGCTGCTGCTGATTGCGACGGTACCAAGCTCCCTCAGGATTAAGCAGAACCTCATGCTGTCTCATATATTGAAGGAAAAGCCGTAAATCCTCCGCCAGTAGATGACCTTCATCCCGGTACGACGACGGTTCGCTTACTCGAGTCATCCCGTTTTGAAAGCCATGTACCATAACACGCCGGAAGCGCTCTTTCATATCCGACGGAATTTGGTACAAATACCTCGTATTGTGCGTCGAACCGTTGAACAACCAGCCGCTAGAACGCAGACGGGTCACAATATCTCGTGGTCGCTCACCAGCATCTCCGTCATTCTCAACCGACTGTTTGGCAATCGCAATCAATTCCTCCATACTGAAATAAGGTCGGTCATCGAACAATAGCGCGTTCAAAAACCTTACCTCTGACAACCTCAGCTCCTTGACCTGCGTCTCAAAGAAACTACTACTGCCGAGCTTTGTCAAAATCCCTTGGATCAACTCATGCTTGGAATTAGGTTTGCAGTCACAATCGTAATACACTGCGATTCTGTTCAAATGCAAAATATCCGCAAATGTCAGCATATCCGCCAGATTCATTGTTCCATCGCCTCGTCACTGGACTGTCATCCGGAAATGATTCTTACCTGTTGTACCCACAGCTTTGACGGAATCTTCAGACTCTAAACCTCTTTTTTGGCAAAGGTATAATTAAAAAACAAAAAGACCACGACTCTATGATGAATAGAAGCCGTGGTCTTTCACAAATTATTCAAGTTGCAGTTACTTTTTCTCTTGCAAATGCTTTGTACAATTATACAAAAGCGGTTCCCAGTCCGCATCCTCACGCTGGAGTACACTTAGTGACAAATTGCCAATACGTTCCGTGAATTTTTCCTGATACAGAGCCTTATACAAATTAGCCAAAAAACCGCCGTGGGAAACGACCAGCAGATTCTTGTCCCGATTTTCCGTCCAAAGAGCCTCCATAAAAGCTAGCGCGCGAAGCTGAAGATCTGCATCGCTCTCCTGCCCCAAATCCAGCAGATGCCAGTCAACTCCCCACTTTTCTTCGCGTTCGGCCTGCGTCATCCCCTCGACCTGACCATAAGCACGCTCTCTTAGTCGATCATCAGGTTCCAGCAACGGCAAATGCAGAGCAGAGGCAATAATATCCCCCGTTTCTTTCGCTCTGGAGAGGCTACTTGTAATAAGCCCGTCCCAATGATAAGGCTCTTCCTTCAATCGTTCTGCCAGCAAGCGTGCCTGCCGACGCCCTTCCTCATTCAATGGAATATCACTGTGGCCCTGGATTTTACCTACCGCATTCCAATCCGTCAATCCATGTCTGATCAAGCCAATAAGCATTGTGTTAGTCCCCCGCTGTTGTGTTATTCAGGCATTATAATGAATTTTATATGGAGCCCATCTGCCAGCTAATTTCTAACTCTTCTCGTCCGATGGATCCAGCCCAGAGAAAATAAAGCAAGCGCAAGTGCCAATACAGACAGCAACATCCAGTATTGCGGGTAAGTAGGAACAATGCTTGCAACCAGCGGATCCATAATGCCACTGTTCACATCTTTAATGTGGTATTGATACTGTGGAGATGTACTTGTAGTTTCCAGCAGGCCTGTCGGTAAAATACCCGTGTCCATGACAGGAGCCGCTTGGGGGGGATTTTCCTGAGAGGAGCTTCCATTCCAGTTCAAAAATAAAAAGCTGCACAAGAATACGGCCAAGAAGCCGGCGATCCATACAGACATATACTTACGGGCTGCTGGGTTCACTCGCGCACGTCGATGCTCGCCCGGAACAAGCCACGGTGATTCTTCATAAATTCGATCCATGACTCTACGATTCATTGCCTCTAGCTTATCATCTGTTATTTCAAAGGAAATATCACGAATAGCTGATCGACTTTCTTTTGACAAATTCCAATCATTCTCTTCCGAACCATGCTCCCACCCGGCAGACGAGCTTTTGGCCCGTCTGCGCTCCGAGTCTTGTTTCGATACATTTTTGCCTGTAGCGAACAAATCCTCAGCGTCCCTGGATTTCATTGGCTGCTCATCCCTTCGTTTTCCTCATAGAGAGGCTCAAAAAAATAAGGCTCCAACTGCGTCTTCACACTGGTTCTTGCCCGGAAAAGCAATGACTTCACCGCACTGACCGTCTGTCCTAAAATAGTCGCAATTTCCTGATAATCCAATTGCTCATATTCACGCAAAATCAGCGCAGATCGCTGCTTCTCAGGCAATCTGTTGATTGCTTCACGAACCATCTCTACCTTCTCACCGCGAAGAACAGCCTGCTCCGGAATCACATCCGATGGAGCTACCGGTACATAACCGCTCTCTTCCAATGGAACCTGACCACTACGGTGCTTGCGAAGCTCGCTTAGCACCGTATTGCGTGCAATTGTATATAGCCAAGTGGAGAACGATGCATCTACCTCGCGAAAAGAATGCAGGCTCCGATACGCTTTATAAAACGTCTCCGAGCATAAGTCTTCAGCAATCATTTCCAGGTTCGAACTTTTCAGCATATGATAAACAAAAGCTAAAATTTTACGTTGGTGTCGCCTCATTAATTCTGAATAAACCTCGACATTACCTTGTTTGATTTCCTGAATCATCTGGGAATCTGTCATCATCCGAGTGAGACCCTCCTCGCCCATACATGTGCTGTTTTCCCGTTCGATTCTGTCTATATATACCGAACAGGTCAAAAAAAGTTGCGCCCTCTGCGCAAATGGATGAAACAGCATCATGGAACATTTGTTATTTTCTTACCCTATGTAGTGCCAACATTAACGGTGCTATCCCCAACAATATTCAATATCCAAAATGGACTTACCCATTGTACCACAAAATGGCCGCCAGTAAAAAAGTCCAAAATCCCCACGATTTCCATCAAAGGCTCCCTAACGCTGGCAGCTAATTCATTTAAACAGCTTTTCAATGGATTTTTAGTTTTTTCAAGATAAATGACAAACCCAATGAAAGTGTTCCATATAAAGCACCAGTAAGGATAATTACACAAAAAAAAGAAAACGCTTTAAAAAATATTGACAAAATGAAAACGTATACATATAATAAAAGTACAGTATGGTTTCTCTCCACTCCTATCCTACTCAGCTACTTTACTGAAAGTAGCTACCACCCGGGGCTTTACCCGGGTGGTCTTTTTTTGTTTTCCAATACTCCTCTTTACCTTACTCACCTACCCATATGTGGGTTGATAAAATACATCAATAATTTACTAATTATTTGATTATCCTATTGAAACACATTATTATATAATAAATTTTTTCAATAGGTAGGGGGCAGGTAATGAATAATAAGTGGAACAAGGCTGTATATAAGATTTGGTCTCCAATTTATGATAAGTTTTTCAATTCAGGCAGCTTCCTCAATTCTAGAAAGATCATATTTCAAGAAAAGTCATTTAATAGCGAGCAAAAAATACTTTTTGTAGGTGTAGGAACTGGAGCAGATTTAGAATTAATAAATCACTACGGGCTGGATATTACTGCCATAGATTATTCACCTGAAATGCTTAACAAAGCAAAAGAGAAATTTATTAACACCTCCATAAAATTCTTAGTAATGGATGCTCAACAAATGAATTTTATGGATGAGCAATTTGATATAGTAGTAGGAAGTTTAATTCTCTCAGTAGTACCTAACGCAAATAAATGCTTCGATGAGATGGTGCGGGTTTTGAAAAAGGACGGGGAAATTATTATTTTCGATAAGTTTTCTCCTAAAGGAAAAAAGCCCTCATTATTCAAAAAAACGATAAGACCCGTTATTAAGGTGTTAGGAACCGATATAGGGTTGAATTTTGAAGAACTGTTTGAAACCCAAAAAACAAAACTGCGGATCAAAGAGGATGCACCTATAATGTTCAACGGTATGTATAGAAAGATAGTAATTACAAAATAAGGCGTAGCTTCACCACCTCTTCAAGTAACAAAAAAGCGAGCGAAGAGAACCTTCGCCCGCCTTAGATCTTTTCTTACTACTCACTCCCAGAAAGTGTGGTCCTTTTATGGCGGCTGTAGCGTAGAGGTTCATTTGAATCTGGAGAAGCGTAGCGTTCGCCTTTGCCTGCGGATTTTCACCTTTGAACATATAATCAGAAAATCCGCAGGCAACAGCGATCGTAAGATCAAATGAATCGCGGAGCGGAGTATCTCTTTAACGAATACTCATTCCACTTCACCCTTCAAACCACCACTTTATAGCCCATCGAATCCAGCAACCTTTTGGCACGTTCCCAATCCTGCTCTTGACGAAAGGAAAGCCGCATGATGCCAGGAACATCCTCCCGGCTTTCAATGATTCGCATATTACTCAGATTAATGCTGTGATTTCCCAGTTCCATTGCAATTCTTCCGATAATCCCTGGGGTATCCGGTACATCAATATACAGATCAAACGTAGAGACAATAACTCCTTTACGACGCTCTGGCAGTTCACTACGGAAATGCCCAGCTGTCAAAAATTCGTCAGCAATTCCCTCTCCGTCTTGTGTTCTCAGCAAGTGAGTAAAACGCTCAATCTGCCCATTCCACTCTTCCAACAGACCCAGTAAAACATCACGATTACTCAGCAAAATGTCCCGCCACACAACCGGATCACTAGAGGCTATCCGTGTAATATCACGAAATCCACCAGCAGCCAATGTACGGTACAACGGATTTTCATCATTGTGCTTTCGCACCTGATTCACCAGCGCTGCTGCAATAATATGCGGAAGATGACTAATCGCACCGACAATATCATCATGCATATCAGGTTGGACACGCACAACATGAGCACCTGTATATTTCAACAAATGCTCCAGCGAGCTGTATGCTTCCTCAGGCACACCCTCTGCAGGGGAAAGTACATAATATGCGTTTTCAAACAACAACGCAGAAGCGGCCTTGACACCGGAACGCTCTGATCCGGCCATCGGATGCCCCCCGATAAAATAAGCGTTGCGCAAAGAAATTTCTGATGCTTTTTTGGCAATCGCCGATTTCGTGCTGCCTACGTCGGTAATAATACAACCCGCTTTAAGCGGTAGCTGACTTAACAACTCGAGATAATGCTCCAGTAAACCAACCGGGACACATAAAAAAATAAAATCGGCATCCTTTGCCGCCTCTTCAACCGAAAGAGTCGCAGTGTCTACGACACCACGGCTTAACATCGGTTCCATCAGTTCAGGGAGATGAGCGTGGCCGACTACCGTAATATCCGGTTTCCCTTTAAAACAAAGTGCGAGGGACCCGCCAATCAGTCCCACGCCGAAAATAGCAATCTTCATCTAATATCAAATCCCATCTGCGGAAATTATAGGCGTACTTTCGCCGCTTCCGCCCCTAGGACCTGTTCCAGCGCGCGAATAAACAACTCATTTTGCGGCTGTGATCCAACCGACACCCTAATATAAGTCGGATATTTGTGATGACCTGCGCGAATGATCACACCTTTACGAAGCAACTCCTGAAATACCTCACCGGATGGACGACGTACATCCAGCATAATAAAATTACCATGTGCCGGGAAAGACTCCAGCCCCAGACGTTTCAACTCATTTTGCAAATAAGCTCTACCCTCTGCATTACGATCTCGGCATTCCTGAACAAATTCCTGATCTTCCAAGGCAGCAATGGCCGCAGCCTGCGCTACCCGTGAGGTATTAAATGGCTCCCGAACCTGATTGATCAAGCGAATGGTTGACTCGGCCCCCATACCATATCCGATACGTAGCGAAGCCAGACCATAGATTTTGGAGAAGGTACGTAGTACAACCAAATTTTCATAAGCTGACAACAAGCGAATGCCGTCTGGATACGAACGATCTATTACAAACTCAGCGTAGGCTTCATCCAGCACCACCATGATATGCTTGGGTACTTGGTTCAGAAACGCTATCAACTCGGCTTCGGGTACAATCGTTCCTGTTGGGTTATTTGGATTACAGATCCAAATAATTTTTGTACGGTCATTGATATGAGATAGCATGGCATCCAAATCATGTACACCGTCACGCAAAGGCACCTCAACTGCAACTGCTCCCTCAATTTCCACGTTACTTTTATATACGGAAAATGTCTGATCAGCCATGATGCTTTCTTCCCCTGGAAGGAGAAATGCACGCGTAATCAACGCAATAATTTCGTCAGAGCCACAGCCATAGATAAACTGTTCTTCTTTTAAACCCGTCCGTTTAGCTAGTGCTTGTGTCAGAGCAACTGCACTTCCGTCAGGATACACACTGATGTTAGCAAACTCCTGCTGAATGGCCTGCAACACTTTAGGAGAACTGCCATACGGATTCTCGTTTGAGGCGAGCTTGATTACTTCATCGAGTCCCAGCTCACGTTTCACATCCTCAATCGGTTTACCGGGCTGATATACTGGCAAATGTACAATATGCGGTTTAGGTTGCATGCCCCTACCTCCTCTATCCAATCAGAACTATATTTAAAATTTCTATTTTGACCCTATTACTGCTTTAATTGTGCCACAAAATCACGAATTTGCAAAAGCCCTTCTTCTCTGCGTGCAGAATCCTCCAGCAATGGAATGGCTTCCTCCACCTGGCGCACAATGGCACTGCCAACCACAACTCCATCGCAAATGTCTGAAAACCGGACAACCTGCTCACGATTTGAAATACCAAAGCCTATCGCCACCGGAACACTGGTATGCCGTTTGACCTGCGCGATAAAGCCCTCTATACCTTCAAAAAAAGAAGCTCTTTCTCCGGTTACACCCAGCGAAGATACACAGTATACAAATCCACGGGCCTGACGGGCAATTCGTTCGATACGCTGTTCAGACGTTGGGGCTACCAGCGGGATCAGATGCACACCCACCTCAGCTGCACGTCCTCCCAGCTCTTCTGCTTCTTCAAGTGGAAGATCCGGAATAATAAGACCACTGATACCGTGCTCCTGCAAGCCAGCAAAGAAAGAATCCATTCCCATCTGCAATACAGGATTATAATATGTGAACAGAATAAAAGGCAGGTTTGAACCTGCCGCTCTAGCCAGAGACGCGGTCTCCATACAGGTGCGGATCGAAATTTGCCGTTTCAATGCACGTTCAGACGCACGCTGAATCACAGGACCGTCAGCCAACGGATCCGAATAAGGTACGCCTAGTTCCAATATATCGGCTCCGGCCGACTCTAACTGCCGAATGATCTCTATCGTAGTATCTACGTCCGGGTCGCCTACCGTCAGAAAAGGAATTAATGCCGTTTTGCCTTCATTTTTAAGGCGTTCAAACGCCTGATCAATTAAATTCATGACGGATTTCCCCCTAAATACTTGATGATGGAGTCCACATCTTTATCCCCGCGCCCAGACAAACAAATAACGATAATATCATCTGCGGTCAATGTAGGTGCCAGCTTGGCGACCTGTGCAACGGCATGCGCCGACTCTAATGCAGGAAGTATTCCTTCGGTACGGCAAAGGAGCTGAAGTGCATCTAGTGCTTCCTGATCGGTAATCGGAACATATTTGGCCCGCTCAATATCTTTTAGGTATGAATGCTCCGGTCCAACACCTGGATAATCCAGTCCAGCCGAGATGGAATGCGCAGGCTGCACTTGTCCGTACTCATCCTGAAGCAGATAACTCATAGAGCCTTGGAAGACCCCTTGTGTTCCCTTGCTCATGGTAGCTGCATGGAATTCCGTCTCGACGCCTTTTCCAGCAGCCTCCACGCCAATCAAAGCGACACCCTGATCCTCTATAAAAGGATAAAACATGCCGATAGCATTGCTTCCACCACCGATCGCTGCCACGACTACATCCGGAAGTCTACCTTCCTTCTCCAAGATCTGACGGCGTGTTTCATCGCCTATCACACGTTGGAAGTCCCGCACCATCATCGGATACGGATGTGGGCCGACAGCCGAACCCAAAATATAGAACGTATCATGGACGTGGCTCACCCAATAACGCAAAGCTTCATTCCCGGCATCCTTCAGTGTACGCGTACCGGATGTCACCGGAATCACTTCTGCACCCAAAAGCTGCATCCGAAATACATTCAACTGCTGACGAACTGTATCCTCTTCCCCCATAAACACCTTGCATTCCAATCCGAGCAATGCAGCCACAGTAGCCGTCGCAACACCATGCTGCCCAGCACCTGTTTCGGCAATAACCTTCTGCTTACCCATACGCTTCGCCAGCAATCCCTGGGCCAATGCATTATTAATTTTATGGGCGCCAGTATGGTTTAAATCTTCGCGCTTCAAGTAAATTTTAGCCCCGCCCAGATGTTGACTCAGTCGCTCCGCATGATAAAGCGGCGTTTCCCGACCCGAATAGTCTTTTAGAAGTCCGTTCAACTCTGCTTTAAATTCAGGATCATCCGCATACTTTCGGTAGGATTCCTCCAATTCAATCAGTGCGTTCATCAACGTTTCCGGTACATAACGTCCGCCAAAAGTTCCAAAACGTCCGTTGTTATCAGGTAATTGTGTCATGCCTGCTTCACCCTTTCTACGAATGCTGTGATTTTTGCAATGTCCTTGACTCCGTTCGTCTCTACACCGCTGGACACATCCAGCCCTTCGGGATGATACTCGTTAATCAGCTTTTCTGCGTTATCGGCAGTCAGTCCCCCGGCTACAAACAAAGGAATTCCATGTTGATGAGTCCAAGCCTGATAGGCAGGAATTCGATCCCACGCAAACGTTTTTCCAGAACCGCCACCATACAGGGGATCGTATGTATCCAGCAGTAAAGCATCGATCGTTCCGACATAAGCCTCCAATTCGTCCGCTCGGTATTCGATCTTCCCCTTCACGGTCTGCCCTTGGCTATCCACAGACCAGGCCTTGAATACTTGTATGCCAAAACGTTCCTTAAGCTCCCGACAACGCTGAGGACTCTCCTGTCCATGCAGCTGGATGACATCCAATGGTGCTTTCTCCATCACATCGTTTAGCATTGCGTCACTAGGGTTCACAAATACGCCCACGCTACGAGGTCTGCTGCCTGGAGTCCATTCATCCAATACGCGAAGCAACTCTCCAGCATGTGCGCCGTCAATCCGGCGCTTACTGTCAGCAAACACAAAACCTATATAATCGACCGGTAAGTTTACAATAGATTTTAGCACTTCAACGCTTTGAAGTCCACAAATTTTTACGCCCGTTTTGTTCATGCTCTAACCCCGTCCATCAATTCGGCTACAGCCTGTCCTACATCTTCCTTACGCATCAAATGCTCCCCTACCAGAATGCCGTGCGCACCTACCGAATGCAGATACTTCACATCTTCCGGTCCTGCAATGCCGCTTTCGCTGATGAATGTAACCCCTTTAGGGATCAGTGAGATCAGCTCCTCTGTCGTCTGGAGACGGGTCTCAAATGTCCGAAGATTACGATTGTTCACACCAATTAAGGTTGCTGTCCCAAGATCCAGCACTGTTTTAAGTTCCTCACTGTCATGAACCTCTACCAATGCATCCAGCCCAAGATCCTTGGCGATTTGTAAGAATGACCCTAATACATGGGGTTCCAAGATAGCCACAATCAACAGTACCGCATCTGCTCCTAACAGACGAGCTTCATATATTTGCCGTTCATCAATGATAAAATCTTTTCGCAGCAGCGGAATTTTCACCTGATCGCGAATTTGCTGCAAATATTCAGGACTTCCCTGAAAATACGTCACATCTGTCAGTACAGAAATGCAATCGGCTCCTGCCCCCTCATATGCACGTGCGATATCCACCGGATGAAAATCAGGTCGAATCAACCCTTTTGACGGGGAAGCTTTCTTCACTTCAGCAATCAGCCCGAGCGGACGGTTGCGTCCGCTGGCGAGCGCATTTTCGAATCCTCTCGTCACAGGTAAATCCGCAATTAAGCGTTCGGCTTTATTAATTTGAAAATGCTGCTTCAGCTGCTCCACTTCTTGTCGCTTCGTCACCACGATTTTATCAAGATACATATTGATATTCCCCCGTTGCCTGTATTAATTGATCCAGCTTGGAAAGTGCCAGTCCGGAGTCAATGGCTTCTGCTGCTCGCGCTACTCCGTCTGTCAAGCTAGCTGCTGCGCCTGAGACATAAATACATGCTCCTGCGTTCGCTAGCACAACATCACGATAGGCCCCATGCTCTCCGTTCAAAATTCGTCGTATGATATCTGCGTTAACCTGTGCATCGCCGCCTAACACCTGATCTAGAGAATGTGTCTGCAAGCCCAGATCGGACGGATGAAGCTCGAACGTGTGAACCTTGCCGTCCTTGAGCTCGGATACTCGCGTCGCAGCCGAGATACTAATTTCATCTAGTCCATCCAAACTGCTGACAACCATGGCTCGTTTGGAGCCGAGCTGGTTCAATACCTCGGCAATCACTTCCGTTTTGCTGGCATCATAAATGCCCAACAGCTGTCGATCCGCACCAGCCGGATTCGTCAATGGACCGAGCATATTGAATACTGTCCGCACACCTAGCTCGCGACGCGGCGCTGCGGCATGCTTCATAGACGGATGATACAGCTGTGCGAATAAAAAGCAAATGCCAATGCGGTCCAGACACGATCGCGCCTGATCACTTGTCAAATGAATGTTGACTCCGAGTGCCTCCAGGACATCAGCGCTTCCGGCACGGCCACTTGCAGAACGGTTGCCATGCTTTGCTACCCGCACGGAAACCGAAGCCGCGATAATAGCAGATATCGTGGAAATATTAAACTTGTGAATGCCTGAACCCCCGGTGCCGCATGTATCCAGTAGACGACTGTTCCCTTCTCCAGCTTGCACTGGGCTAGCGTAATTGCGCATTGCTTCGGCAAAACCGGTGATTTCATCTACCGTCTCTCCCTTGAGGCGAAGAGCCGTCAGGAGCCCGCCGATTTGCGCCTGTGTAGCACTCCCACTCATAATCTGTTCCATCACGCTACGGGCCTCCGTACGCGAAAGATGCTGTCCCTCAATGATCCGGCTTAACCCTACTTGCATCATGTCATGTCGTTCCATTGTCGTCTCCTCCTCAGAATCAGATTTTGGTGTGTTACGGAGTGTACAAATAATCTTGGTTGATGACGCTGTTGTAAGGCTGTGTCGTTGCTGGGAACATCGCTTCCGCCGTGCGGATTGCTTTCAGCAGTGCCTTTGCTTTGTTCACTGTCTCCTGATACTCGCTTTCTGGTACTGAGTCCCACACAATCCCAGCTCCTGCCTGGACATAGGCCCGGTTCTTTTTAAACACAATTGTGCGAATCGTAATGCAAGCATCCATATTGCCTGAGAAGCCCAAATATCCAATTGCTCCTGCATAGGTTCCGCGTGCTTCCCGTTCCAGCTCGGCAATAATCTCCATGGCCCGTAGCTTTGGAGCTCCTGATACGGTGCCGGCAGGCAGGCAAGACAGGAAAGCATCGAAGAAATCTTTGTCCTCACGCAGCTCACCTGACACATTCGATACAATGTGCATCACGTGGGAATAGCGTTCAATCTCCATGAACGTATCACATTTTACGGTGCCAAACTGGGATACACGGCCCAGATCATTTCTTCCCAAATCGACCAGCATCAGATGCTCTGCACGTTCTTTTTCATCCTTCAACAATTCTTCAGCAAGTGCCGCATCTTCTGTTTCCGTTACACCACGCGGTCTCGTTCCTGCAATCGGACGGGTCTCTACACGGCCGTTTTCCACCTTGACGAGTGCCTCCGGCGAAGTGCCTACGATGATCTCGTCATCCATTTTCAAATAATACATATATGGCGACGGGTTCATCGTGCGCAGCACGCGGTATACCTGTAGTGGAGAGGCCTCTGTATCAATGTGAAAACGCTGGGACAGTACAACCTGAAAAATATCACCTGAGCGGATATACTCCTTTGCCTGTTCCACGTTTGATATAAACTGTTCCTTCGTCACATTGGATTGAATCTCACCCAGTTCCACATCATCAGGAATGGAAGCTGATCCTAATCGCTCCGGTGGGGACTGCTTGCGCAGATACTGCGCCGTGTTCTCCAACTTGCGTTCCACATCTGCATAAGCAGCACGTATGTCCTCCTCGCGGAACCCTTCACCTATATGAACATTGCCAACCAGCAAAATTTGCTGTTTCACATGATCAAAGACAATGACTTGATCACAGAACATAAAACGAATATCATCCATATTCAAATCATCTACCGAATGCTCCGGCAGCTTTTCGTAATATTGAAGAAGGTCATATCCAAAAAATCCGATAGCCCCGCCTGTAAACGGAGGCATTTCTTTCAGTTTCGGACTACGGTATTTACGAAGCAATGCTTTGAGCGCTTCAATCGGCTTGTCGCTTAATATTTGCCGTTTACCGTGCTGTTCCAGAATCAATCGACCTTTTTTACCTGAGACCATTAGAAACGGGTCTGTTCCGATGAAGGAATGTCGCGCCCACTGCTCGCCTCCCTCTACACTCTCCAGCAGAAAGGCACGGTCCCGCTCAGCATACCGGCGGAATATCCGAATCGGCGTCTCCATATCAGCCAGCACTTTTTTGTACACAGGAATCAGGTTAAATTCATTCGCCATTGCTATCACTTGCTCCACATGCGGCGTTAACATGAGATCACTTCCTTTCCAAATTGGCGCAGAACCCTATGGAGAGAATAAAAAAGCCTCTACCCGTAAGGTAGAGGCTGTCAGTTATTGAAATTATAAGAATGCTCCATATGTAAAATGATTACAGCAAATAGACAAAAGCATATACTCATCCCTTTGCATAACCACGCAGGTTACCTCAAATAAGCTTCTCTTTAGAAGAAAGTCTCTTCATGGACAAAAGCTTACCCGCTACCGCCGGTCTCTGTAATCTCATATGGAATTGGCTAAGGCTACACTCTTCTCATCTCAACTCTGCTCTGGCTAACTCTACTCTACTCAACTCTGCTACACACACTATATCTCATAGAATGTTACTTTGGCAACCATCAACTTCAAAAACGGGCGATTATTTCCCTTGGGAAGCCAGATCCGGTCTTAACATCTGTGCTCCGTTCAAATATACATGTTTCATTTCACGCTGAGATTTATCAGTATTCACCTGTACCATCAAACGGATGCACTTGGGCAAGCTGCCAGCCACAGGAATTTCTAATGCACACATGAGTGGAACCATATCCCAGCCGTCAAGCTGACGGATGGCCATGGCTGGAAAGGCAGCATCCAGGTCATGCGTCACCGTTATCCATACATTACTAATATCGTCTGGCTGAATTTCATTGTAGGATACAATTTCCTCCAGCAGTTGGCTTGTTGCTTCCAAAATTTCGTTTGCTTCATTATTTGCAACGGTCGTCGCGCCACGAATACCACGATTGTACATCGTTACGCCTCCTCTTTTAACTGTTCAATGACTTCCCGGATGTAAGAGACGGAAATATCCTTCACAACCTCCACACGCCCAATACTGCGTGGGACAACGAAAGTAATGCTGCCTTCCTTGAACTTTTTGTCATGCATCATCGCTTCAAGCAGTCGATCTGTATCGAGATGTGATGGAAGAGAAGTCGGTAAGCGCAGCGAAGACAGCATCTCCTTCGTTTCGTTTACCAAAGAAGGATCTGCCCCCAGCTTCACACCCAGAAGTGCGGAGCCGACCATACCAATAGAAATGGCTTCCCCGTGTAAAAACTCACCATATCCCGCAATCGCTTCAATCGCATGACCAATCGTATGACCTAAGTTTAGAATAGCGCGCAAATCGTTTTCTCGTTCATCGCGCGACACGACTTCGGCTTTAATGGAACATCCCTTTTCCAGTCCATACTCCAGTGTCGCCGCATCCAGTGCGAGCAAATCCGTCGCTTGCTCACGGCACCACTGAGCGAAATCGGCATCCCAGATCAAGCCATGCTTGATCATTTCAGCTAGTCCCGCAGATACCTCGCGAGGAGGTAATGTTGACAACGTATCTACGTCATACAGTACAAGTTCCGGTTGGTGGAAGGCTCCTATCATATTTTTTGCCAAGGGATGATTGATGCCAACCTTACCACCCACGCTGCTGTCATGAGCAAGGATTGTAGTTGGAACCTGTACGAACTTGATGCCTCTCATAAAAGATGCCGCCACAAATCCAGCCAAATCACCCACCACACCACCACCAAGAGCGATAACGGCTGAATTCCGATCCAGGCCGCCCTCAATGGCTGCTGTTATAACCTGCTCAAATACAGCAAGCGACTTGGATGTTTCACCTGGTTTAACGACAAATGATACCGTTTTGTATCCCGACTCCTGAAGATTGCTCTCCAATGCTGCCAGGTAAAATCCCGCTACATTTTCGTCTGAAACAATCAATAATGGGCTTTTTTGTGCAATTCCTCGTTCCTTCAACGACTCTCCGGCCTGATGCAACAATCCACGTCCGATATGAATAGGATAAGAACGTTCGCCAAGCTGTACCGTCAGCGTACTCATCTTAGTACTGCTCCAATTGTTGTTCATAGGATGCAATATTCGCGCGGATTTCTTCAATTGAATCCCCGCCGAATTTCTCTAGCAAAGCTTTGGCTATTTCCCAAGCTACCACATGCTCCATGACTACGCTTGCCGCTGGTACCGCACATGCATCCGAACGCTCAACCTGTGCAGTGAACGCTTCCTTCGTATCAATGTCGACGCTTTGCAGCGGCTTATAGAGTGTAGGGATTGGCTTCATTACGCCACGAACCACCACGGGCATTCCGTTGGTCATGCCACCCTCAAAACCACCCAAACGATTCGTACGACGATGATACCCACGTTCCTCATCATACAGAATCTCATCATGCACCTGTGAACCGCGTAATTCTCCTGCTTCAAACCCGATGCCGATTTCCACACCTTTAAATGCATTGATCGACATGACTCCTTGTGCGATACGCGCATCCAGCTTCCGATCATACTGTACATGACTGCCTAGACCAATCGGAACACCTTCCACGATACATTCCACTACCCCACCGACGGAGTCGCCTTCTTGCTTGATCAGGTCAATATATGCTTCCATTTTCTTCTCCGTTTCCGGATCGGTTACTCTCACCGAAGAAGCTTCTGTTACAGCAATCAGTTCATCAATCGGCAAATCGCGATAAGGAGCTTCGATTTCACCAATACGGATGACCTGACCTGCCACTTTGATTCCGAACTCAGCCAACAATTGACGAGCCAAACCGCCACATGCCACACGAATTGCTGTTTCACGTGCACTGGAGCGTTCCAACACGTTACGAAGATCCTTCAGGTTGTATTTCATTCCGCCATTCAAATCCGCATGGCCCGGACGTGGCCGATGAACCCGACGCTTCTCTTCATCACTACCTTCAATAGGCTCAATATTCATAATATTCTGCCAGTGCTTCCAATCGTTATTTTCCACAACTAGCGCAATTGGTGCACCTGTGGTATATCCGTGACGTACGCCACCGGCAATCTTCGCCGTATCTTTTTCAATCTGCATACGCCGCCCCCGTCCATATCCTTTCTGACGACGGTGCAACTGAAAATTCAATTCCTCAAAATCCAATTTTAAATTACTCGGCATACCCTCTACAATGGCAGTTAGCTGGGGACCATGCGTTTCCCCCGCGGTTAAATAACGTAAACTCATGACGCGTTCCCCCTTTAAACTGTTAAACTGTGCATCGCTAAAATCTTTAACTGTGCTTCATTATAGTATACGCACCTTTCTTTGACAAGAAAAGCCACGTGTGAGGCAGATAAACAAAAAAACACGTCCTTCAGCCAGAAGAGCTAAAGGACGTGCGCTGTTGATAAGCCAGCCATCCATTACTTAAGGATACAAATAAGTTCCTACGAAACGATGGATGATATGTACAGGCTTATGCTTTTTTGCGATAAAAAAAGGTTTCAGTCGATTCCAGCCCGTATTGGTTAGGAGAAAAGATTTGCTCGGTACTGCCGACAAATAGAACACCGCCGGGACGAAGGCTGGCAGCAAACTTTTGATATAACGCATGTTTGGCCTCTTCTGTAAAATAAATCATAACATTTCGACAGATAATGAGATCATACCCATCATCAAATCGATCCAGCAGCAAGTTTTGCTTTTGAAATTTCACAGCCTGTTTTAAACGGTCATCAATCCGATACATGGCACCATCTGGTTTAAAATATTTGCTAGCTACCTGCTCAGGCACATCCTTGAGCGAACGCTCCAAATATTTACCTTCCTTGGCTTTAGCCAATGCGCCATCATCAATATCGGAAGCTGTAATGGAGCAATTCCCCAAAATTCCTTTACCGTCGAGAACCATTGCTAGGCTATAAGGCTCTTCACCAGTCGAGCAGGCCGCACTCCACAGCTTAAGCTTCTGCTTTCCCACAAGCAACTGTGGCAAAATGATATCCCGCAGCACTTCCCAACGATTAGGATTTCGCCAAAACTCGGAAACATTGATCGTCATACGATCCAGAAATTCATAGAATAGAGGTTTTTCCTTCATCATGGCATCATAAAAAGAAACAAAACTGGGAAACCCGTTTTTGTTGCGAAGCGTCGTTAACCGCCTTTTCATCTGTGCTTCTTTGTATTGTGCAAGATCAATACCTGTGCTGTCTTTGATTTTGCGGATAAACGCTGTGTAATCGGGGTCCGTCTGACCCAGTTCCAGATCTGTCATGCTACCATCCTTCTTCATACGTAATTAAACTTACACCCAGGTCGCTACCGTTTTTTCATACCGAACTAATTCTTCCGGTGTGAAAAAATTTGCAATCTCGCGCTCTGCGCTCTCCGGTGAATCTGAACCATGAATGAGGTTAAACGGTGTATGTGCAGCAAAGTCTCCACGAATGGTGCCCGGAAGAGCTTCGGTTACTTGTGTTTTACCAATCAGCAAGCGGGAAAGCGTAACAATGTTATCCCCTTCCCAAACCATGGCAAATACAGGACCTGATGTGATAAAGCCTACAAGCTCTTCAAAAAAAGGCTTGCCCACATGCTCCGCATAATGCCGTTCTGCTTGTTCTCTAGATACCTGCACAAGCTTGCCAGCCGCCATTTTGAAGCCCTTGTCTTCCAAACGACTGACAATACGTCCCATCAGTCCGCGTTGTACACCATCCGGTTTAACCATCAAAAACGTACGATCCATCGGCTCACTCCCAATCCAATCTAATGTATTTATACAGTACTAATCTGTATTGTAACAGAAAGTTTGGAAACGGTTAAAGTATTTTGTCACAGCAAACCTAAAATACAACTTTAGTAGGAGCGGCGTGTTACAAAATGAGCAATATCGCGCAGCGTCTTTTTTGTTTTGACATCTGGTAGTAAGTCCAGCGCGTTCAGCGCTTTATTAATATATCGGTCGGCGAGAATTTCAGCTTTAGTGATTCCTTCACTTTTTTTGATCATATCCACCGCTTTACGGGCGTCTCCTTGCCCGTCCCCATCCTGAATTCGCCGGATTTCAGCCAGCAGATCATCCCGCAGTTCGGGTTGTTCAAGCGCATAAATGACCGGAAGAGTAATATTGCCCTGTCTCATATCGCTGCCTGGTGGCTTGCCGATCTTTTTTTCTGTTCCACACAGATCAAGCAAATCATCCTGAATTTGAAAAGCCATACCTACGTTATAGCCATAGGTGTACAACAGAGAGTTGACTCTTTCCCGTGCTCCTGCAGCCATAGCTCCCAATTGGCAACTAACTGCAATCAACAAAGCCGTTTTGCGCCGTATGCGCAGCAAATAATTGCGCACACTCTGATCCACATTAAAAAAATCACGTATTTGTTCCATTTCACCAATCGACATCTGTACCAACGCCTTAGACAGCACCCGGTGAATATCGGGATTCGGCAGTCCAGCAGCAATAGATAGTGCGCGTGCATATATGTAGTCTCCGGTGTACATAGCCACCCGATTGTCCCATTTGGACTTCACGGTGGGTTGGCCGCGTCTCATTTCCGCATCGTCAATCACGTCGTCGTGAACGAGAGAGGCAGAATGAATCAGTTCCAGAGGTACCGCTATGCGCTTGAGCTTGTCCAGATCATATTCTCCAAACTTGCCTCCCAGCAATACAAACACGGGACGCAATCGCTTGCCCCCTGCTTTAAGCAGATGAAGCGACGTATCATTAATCAACGGCTCCCTACTGTCAATGCTGCGGTACAGCTCTTCTTCTATGAAGTTCATATCCTTTTTTAATAAACCGAACAAATCCAATCGTTTCATTCTTTCACCCGTGTCAGCGTATTGTCACTCCAGAGAAGCGGCTTCACTCGTCGGTCAAGCAGCCCCAGTTCATATGCATACTGAAAATAAAGCTCTAAACCTTGTTGTTGCTTCTCTCCAAAATCATAACACAGATTCGTAAAGTAGCGCTCCCAATAATCTTCCGAACCTCCAATTTCCTTGCAAGCTTCAGAAATAACAGGTGCCAGGTCAGACAGACTACGCTGCTTGCTTACGCGGAACGCACTCGCAATTTCAGCCACCGCAGCGGGATTCTGAGCAGCAACAGCACGTCGAACTGCCCATACAGCAAATGTCATGCTGTAGCCCGTCCAGCGTTTCCACTCTTCCCCGAGGTCGGTTACATACAGGCCTTCACTTCGCCAGGACGCCTTGATCGCGTGATCTCCAATCAGCAGCCCTGCATCTGCCTGTTCCAGCATCAAATCAAGATCTGGTTCACAGTCAAAGTAAGTAGGCTGGCCTTCCCATGCCTTTTGCATCAAAATTTTCAACAAGTTTACCGATGTAGCTGAAGTATTCGTCAGTGCAATGGTGCCATTAATGATTTCATTTAACGGCTTGCGTGAAAATAGTAAAATGGATTGGACTGGACCGTCTGCACTGACGGATAAATCCGGCAACAACAGCATTTCCTCAGCACCTGATGCATACGCAAAGGAGGACATCGCACTCATATCCAAACTCCCATTTAGCATGCCTCGATTCAATTCAGCCGGAACTTTGGAAACCATCTCCGCCGAATGGAGAAGCTCTGAAGGATTAAAGTAATGAAAAATAGGCCAAGCGTTTGTATATTTAATTTTTCCGATTGTGATTGTCTTGGTGTCCGGTATCGGCATCGGAATCCCCCCATCTCGTAAACAGTTGATGTTCTATACGCAAGCTGTCTAATACTTTGCCTACGAGGAACAATACAATATCATCCAGCGTCTTTGGATGAAAATAAAAAGCTGGCATGGCCGGAATCATTTTGACGCCGAGTCTCGCAAGCTTAAGCATATTTTCCAGATGAATAGCATGCAATGGTGTCTCACGAGGCACAAGGATCAGCGGACGACCCTCCTTCATCATCACATCTGCTGCACGTGCCATGAGATTATCAGACGAACCGTGCGCTACCGCTGACAACGTCCCCATCGAGCATGGCATGATAATCATGGCATCGACCAAATAAGAGCCGCTTGCAATAGAAGCTCCAATATCTGTAAAGGGATGGTATACAAGAGAACCGGGACGGTCTCCGAATTGTTCATTCAAAGCTCCTTCCCGGTCAGTCACATTCCAGCCCAGCTCCTCTTTCAATACCCGCCAGCCAGCATTAGAAACAATCAGGTGAACTGTATACTGCAAGTCCAGCAGTGTCTCTACCAGTCGTACACCATAAATGCTTCCGCTCGCACCTGTAATCCCAATAACGATTCGTTTGCCTTGATGGTTGCTCACCTGATTATTCATTAGTATAAACGCACCACCAAATCAATCAGTGTAAAAGCAAATACGACAATGCTAAGTACACCGTTCATCGTAAAGAATGCCGTCTGCAAGCGACTTAGATCTTTTGGAGAAACGATATAGTGCTCATAAAATAAAATAATGTATGAAATAATCATGCCCGCCAGATACCACCAGCTCAAATCTGCAATAAAGAACAGCACAATAAATCCGATCGCCGTAATGACATGGAACACCCGGGCGATGTTCAGAGCACCTGCTACACCAAAACGGGCAGGAATAGAATAAACCCCTTCACTCTGGTCAAAATCAATATCTTGACAAGCATAAATAACATCAAATCCAGCTGTCCAAAATGCAATCGTGAGATAAAGTACGACAGCAGTCAAATCCATTTGTCCTGTTACTGCAACCCATGCGCCTAATGGTGCCAAACCAATGGTCAAACCGAGTACAATATGGCACAGCCAAGTAAAACGCTTGGTGTAAGAGTAAAAAACAAGCATAAAAAAGGCCAGCGGGAACAGCTTGAACGCCAGCGGACTTAACTTGAATGAGGCCCAGAATAACAACAACAAGCTAACGATGATGAAAATTACCACTTCGCTCGATTTGAGCAGCCCTGCCGGGATGGCGCGTCCTGCTGTACGCGGATTTTTCCCGTCAATTACACGGTCAATCATACGATTAAAGCCGAAGGCTGCGCTACGAGCGCCAACCATAGCCAACAAAATCCAACCGATCTGCGGCCATGAGGGAAGGTTGTCCGTCACGACAACTGACCCCAATACAGCCCCCATAAATGCAAATGGGAGCGCAAATAAGGTATGTTCAATTTTAATCATTTCTAAAAAAATAGCAATTTTCTTAAACATGCAGACTCTCCTTGATTCCAATATGCAATGCCGCAATGCCTCCGGTGAGAGAATGAGCCTGAACATCCTTTAATCCGACTTCACGAAAGATGTCAGCCAGTTCATCCCTTCCTGGAAAAAGCGCCAACGAATCAGGGAGCCATTTGTACTGCTCATAACGTTTGGCGAACAATTTGCCGAGCATGGGCAAGATGTGTTGAAAATATGCGTAGTAAATTCCCTTGAACGGCTGCCAAGTAGGTTTAGACAACTCCAGACATACGACCTGCCCACCAGGCTTAACGACTCGTTGCATTTCCTGCAACACGCGGCGCAGATCAGGCACGTTGCGAAGACCGAAACCAATCGTCGCATAATCAAATGAATTGTCTTCAAAAGGTAGATCCATCGCGTTGCCTTGAACAAGCTTGATTTGCTTTTCTCGGGATTCTGATGTAATCTTTCGCTCGCCAACATTTAGCATGTTCTGGCTAAAATCCAGTCCTACGATGTGACCACTTTCACTTGCACGCGCCATCGCAAGCGTCCAGTCACATGTCCCACAACAAAGATCGATTGCCGTATCGCCGCGATGCATGTCCATCTTTTTCATTGTAAATTTCCGCCAAGCCTTATGTCTGCGAAAGCTCAGTATATCGTTCATCAAATCGTATTTACCGGCTATACTTTCAAACACGCCATGAACGAATTGCTCTTTCGGCTTGGTGTCGCTTGATCCCATGACGTTCACCTAACCTTCCCTCACAACCGGGTGCGAACTATGTAGCAGCTTTAGGAAAGGCTCAAGCATGCATTCAAATTCCTCAATCCCCGTGTTTTGTTCATCTGACAGGGTCTGCCGGATGTGTGTAACAGCCGTGCGAAGCTTGTCCAGTATCGCATCCTCGGCTTTGTATTTCAGCACAAGCTTACGCCAAACTTCTGTTTCAGTACCACCCTCTGAAAGCAGCGCCTGCTCATGCTGGTCTCCGTTACCGTAAATATGCCAGAACATATATCCGAAACGGGACTTGTCTGGTTCTGCCCGCTTCTCCCATTCCTCCACCAGCGTATCACAGAGAGCGAATTCGTTAAGAAGCTGCTTCCAGACTTCCTGATCCTGTTCTGCAATAAGTGAAGTCAATGATAAAAAAAGCTCCTGTTTGAAGCAAACCATCTGAGATAAATACTGAGCAGCATCCAAACGAAAATGCTTCATCTCCCAGTACAAGCTCATTTTCCTTGCGTTCACTTCACATACAGCATCACTCAGCTTCGAAATGGCCTCGATTCGGCCTGCCAGTGCAAGTAGCTGATAAAAACGGCTGCTGAAGTAGTCACCGGCTAACACTTTCAGCTGTCTGGAACGCATCTCTTCCGGGCTTCGTATACCGGATAAAGTATCAATCATATCATGCGTATCCAGTCCCATCTGCACAAGTGATGTTACCAAAGCGTACAGTTCATCCTCACTGGCATGCAGCCCTTGCGCATTCCGGTTCAAAAACTCAAACAGCAAACGGGTACGGCTGTCAGGAAAAGCCGGCATTTCCGTATGTTGTTGAATCATGTCGTATTCCACATATTTCCTTGCTAATTGAGGTACGCGATACGGTTTCATCCTAAGCCTCCGAGCCATGACTTTCTGGTATACTCAAATAATTGCAATGCCTTATATTATATCACAATTTAAAATGATTCGCGACTAAAGTACTGTAGGTCCAGCGGTAGAAAACATCTAGTTTGTATATACACCGCTAAACCTGTTTTGCCACATGGGCGTTACTGTAATGCGGAAACGAGATTTCAAATCTTCTGGCAGTTCGGCGCCTTCCCGATTTCTAAGTTGTTCCAGTGCCTCGTTCGTCCACTCGTTCCGGCGTATATCGGATGCCAGCAGCAAATGGCGTTCTCCTGACCATTCGTCCTCTGTCACCACCCGCAACAGCAATTGCCGTACATTCGTCGTTCCGTAGAAGCTAAAGGCGGCAAGCTCCGCCATGTTTTGATAAATCTCCAGTGGCGTAGTTTCTTCCTTGGACAACTTAACATCCAGGGTCAAGACTGAATGTTCCCAGCTTACACTTGCAATCGGTGTAGTTAATGGAAGCTCATTCAGTGTATCTACCAGATTGTCATCCGTCAGCAGTACTCGTTTCTGGGGCGAAATTGTCGCCTGTGTTTCACGAACTGCTGCGGTACCCGAGTCCAGCATCTGTAAGGACGGCAGCAGTATTGCTGCTGCGGTGGTTATGAGAATGGAACCACCGAGTACAGTCCAAGGTTTCATCAGAGCCTCCCCTGACCCCTACCCCATAATGTGGGTTTGCTACGGTAAAGGTCCTCACTCTCATTGTACAACAAAAAAAAGCAGGCTATGCCTGCATTTTACTCCTCTGTATCTACAACCCCGTGCTTGGTCATCACAACGGCCTTGCCGCGGATTTTGATGGCAGAAGTATGATCCGTAAATTGGACGATCATTACCTCACCCTTGTCCAATTTTTCTGAATGATGCAGGCGTGTATCCTGACCTCTCGTCAGACCAAAAACCTGACATCCGTTGCTTTTTGCTTTAATTACGACGTACTCACTGCTGCCCGTCACGTTATCTTCCATGTTCTTTTCCTCCCTGAGAGCCGAAACTATATTTTTATGATGGAGATTTAAGATTGTTTTGTCAACTCATGCTTTCCACGCTGCCTGCAACAAATAGTGCTTCCTGTGCCATACTATCTGTGCAATCCCATCTATTAACGAAAGGAACGGATCTGATGGAAAACTATCGTCCCGCCAATCTCAGTCCTGCTCAGATTGAGCAGCTTCAACGGCTGGAACATGAATTTGCCGAGCTGACAGGTGAACCCCTGGTACTGATCGCTTATGCCTCCCGAAACGGCAGGACAACTTCCTCTTCTTCAGTCCATGGCACCTCTACCACAAAGTAAATAGGACAAAAAGAAAGGGCCGTGAATCAAATTCACGGTCCTTTCAGCGCATTGGGAATATGTAAGAAATCTTATTTAATTCCGTCTTTGAGCGCTTTACCCGGTTTGAATGCCGGAATTTTGCTCGCAGGGATTTCGATTTCTTCTCCTGTTTGCGGGTTACGTCCTTTACGTGCGGAACGTTCACGAACCTCAAAGTTCCCGAAACCTACCAGTTGTACCTTGTCTCCGTTTTGCAGTGCACCAGCGATCGCCTCAAATACTGCATCGATTGCTTTGGTTACGTCCTTTTTGGACAATTCAGTGCTCTCAGAAACCTGATTGATCAAATCCGTTTTATTCAACATATTCACCTCCCAATTCAAGTGTAGTCCAGCATTAAGGTTATCGGTGTGCTCCACCGATAATGAAGTCGCCTGTATAAAATAACCCGGGCGGCATACTGCCTTCCATAATGTTATCATCTGTTTCCGTTTCGTCGTTAAATATACATATAATATACCTAACCACCGCCATATAGGCCGAAACTGGCGTTTTATGGCACCCTTCTTGCGTGGAACAAGGTTTATAGTAATACAGTCGACAGACAATTTCAAGTACGACGACGGTTCAGCACGTAAAAAGTAACAGCCAGCGCAAGCACCAGCACTAGTCCTTTGACAATGTCATGGGCAAAATATTGCACATTCATCATGGTCAGTCCATTAACCAATACGCCGATCAACACCGCACCAATAAATGTACCAATAACATTGGGTTTACCCGCTCCAAACACTGAAAAGCCGACGAATACTGCAGCTACCGCCTCCATGAGCAAGGGAGAGCCAGCGTCAATTTGACCCGAGCCTACACGCGAAGCATACAAAATACCAGCAATTGCTGCAAATACGCCTGAAGCAATATAGGCCAGTGTACGGACTTTTTTTACCCGTATACCCGACAGACGAGCAGCCTCCTCATTCCCGCCAGTTACATACATTTGACGCCCGTGCTTCGTATAGGTCAAGAAAACATGCACCGCTGCCACAGCTAGCAACAGTAAAATAACCGAAATCGGGATACCCAACCATTTACCTTGACCTAGTAAAAGAAATGCTGGAGATATCTCGCCTGGGGCCTTGCTGCCATCAGGAAACTGCATATGATTGTAGATAGTATAGCCCTGCGCGTACGTTTGATGAACCCCGCTTACAATATACATAATGGCTAGAGTTGCGAGCAAATCGGGGATACGCAGTTTAATAATCAAAAGTGAATTTAATAGTCCAACTAAAGCTCCAACAACCAGAGCCACAATAATGACCACTGCAACAGGCTGTTCATACCAGACCATCAACGAAGCTGAGACGACTGTCGTCAAAGATACCGTTGCACCAACCGACAGGTCAAAACCGTCCACGATAAGTGACAATGTCACACCAATGGCTACAAAAGTTACAATCGCAATTGAGCCAAGAATATCCATTAAATTATCATACGTCCAAAAATAAGGTAAGGTGGCTGAGAAAAACGCCAACACACCTATAATGACCACTACAGCACCGTAACGAAACGAGACATTTAACCATTTTTCCTTCATGAATGCACCTCTTCACCACCGCTGGCGTACAACAGAAGCTGTTCCTGTTCGACTTCGCCTCGCGCAAATTCCCTTATTATTTTGCCGTCATACATGACTGCTATCCGATCACCAATGCCAATACCTTCTGCAAATTCACAGGTTAGATAAATGATTGCTTTTCCTTGTGCTGCCAATTCTCCAATGATACGGAAAATATCGCTTTTTGCCCCTATATCTACACCCTTGGTTGGTTCGTCAAAAACAAAGACATCCGCTCCAGAATGAAGCCATTTTCCTATCGCAACCTTTTGTTGATTCCCACCGCTCAAATACTTAACATGCTGGCGCAGTGAAGGCGTCTTAATACCAAGAGAGGCGACAACCTCATTACCGTTATTACGTTCTCTATGCCGACTAATGAAACCAAGGGCACTCAGCTTGCCCAAGAGCGGAAGACTAAGGTTTCGGTCCACGCTTTCCTCAATCAAGACCCCCTGCTTACGCCGCTCCTCGGGTATGGACACAATTCCTTGAGCTACCGCGTCCGCTGGCTCATGCAAACGAATGCAGCGCCCCTTGAAGGTCAGTTCCCCCACATCTGGCTTGTCTGCCCCTGTAAGAAGTCGTGACAGCTCCGTCTTGCCCGCACCGACCAAACCTACAATAGACAGAATTTCGCCGCGTCTGACCTGCAAATCAACACCGTGAACCCGCAATCCCTTCCGGAGCCCTCTTGCTTCCAATACCGTTTCACCAATAGGCGCCTCTGTTTTCGGAAATTCCTCATCAAATGTTTTCCCAAGCATATACGTGACAATGTCGCCTACACTTAAATCAGAAGCAGGTCCCGAGAACACGCGCTCACCATCACGCATTACCGTAACACGGTCACTGTGCTCGATGACCTCCGGCAATCGGTGGGTGATAAGAATACATGCTACTCCCCCATCCTTGAGGGTATGAATCGTACGGAACAAACGCCGCGTTTCTTCCTCGCTCAGCGGTGCCGTTGGCTCATCAAAAATGATAGTATTCGCTTGCTGTGTCAAAATTCGTGCGATAAGTACAAGCTGCTTTTCTGCCAACGTCAATTCAGACACATATCGTCGTACATCTATATCAACCTCCAGACGCGCTAATGCCTCACGTGCTCGCCTACGCATGGACGCTGGTGCAACCCACCACCGACCATCAAGTGCAGACAAATCGTCCATTACAATGTTTTCAGCGACGGTTAACTGAGGCACAAGTGCCGAATCGACTTCTTGATACACACAGTGAATTCCGGCTCTTTTGGCTTCCCACGGTGAACTAATAATCAGTTCCTTGCCATCCACAACGATCGCTCCCTGATCGTAACGATACGCACCGGACAAGATTTTCATTAATGTGCTTTTCCCTGCCCCGTTGGCACCGAGCAGAGCGTGAATTTCGCCACCCTGAACCGTAAAATTCACGGCTCGCAGCGCATCTACACCAGCAAACCGTTTGCTGATGTTCTTCATCTCCAATGTATATACTGGTGAACTCATGGTGCCCCCTCACTCCCGCTTATGATAAAAGCGCGCCGAAGCGCGCCTTTGCATTTGCGTTATGAATCAATTTATTTGGACGTTTCATATTCCTTCATCCAATCCTTGTAACCCTGCTCACTCTTGCCCCATCCTTTCACATATTGAGACAACTCGGATGTGGAAATTTGCTTATCTGGCAACTCTTCGCGCTGCACATATACTGCCTTCAGTACAACTTTCTCCTCAGGGTTATCCCCATGCAACTTTTGGTATGCATAGCGCACTTGTACGCGTCCAATATCTGTTGGATCGACGGCTGCTGAAGCCACCCACGGGTTTTTCAGGTCCTGAATCATTTGCAAATCTTCATCACTCATATCAATCCCGTAAACTTTAATTTCCGTACGCCCAGCTTGTTGTATCGCCCGAGCTGCACCTTTGGCAAATTCATCCCAAGCCGCCCAAACTGCCGTAATTTCGCCCTTAGGATATTGCTTTAGCACAGCTTCCATTTTGGCTTGCGTATCCAAAGCAGGATTCTCAGCCGAACCAAAAGTCGCAATCTCTTTAATATCTGGATTGGATTTCAAAAATGCATCATAAGCAACCTGACGGCGCTCCATTGGCGCAAACCCTGCAACCCATACCTTCACAATATTTCCTTTGCCACCGATGTCCTTTTTCATTTGCTCCAGCGTCAGTTCCGCCATGCTTTGATCATCCTGTGAAAGCACTACCGCGCCCGGAACATTGACCGCAGCATCGAACACGATAACCGGAATATTGCGGGAAATTGCTTTTTTAAGTCCTGGCTCCAGCAATGCGTCACCGTGATCAGTCAAAATGACATCAAATTGCTGGTTAATCGCACTATCTAGCAAGGAAGCCATTTTTGCCTTATCGTTATTTGCAACAAACTTGGTCAGCGTACCGCCAAATTTCTTAACCTCATCTTCCACACCTTGAACATACTGCTGCGAAAACGTACCTGTGTTAAACTCCATGATCAAAGCAACCCGTTTACCCTTTAGATTCGAACTATCTGTTTTTCCGTCCCCTGTATTCGTTCCTGCAGTGCTTGTCCCTTGAGCGCCGCTCTCTGTTTTAGGCGCGCCACATGCTGTGACCAGCAGAATCAGCACCAGTAGGATAATGGCTCCGAGCCCTAGCTTCTTGTTTTTTTGGAGCCCTTTTTGGATATACATGATCTGTTTCCCCCTCGTTCCATCCACTAATATGTTTCAAATTTGATACTTAATATATCGCGTTAAACCAAGTATGTAAATAGGTTTTATTAAATATAGAAAAATTCGCGATCTCTCATGGCAAAAAACTACAAATCCCGTAAAAAAATACCGCAAAGAGCAGTCAGCCCTCTACGGTATTTCCCTTACACATTTTTGGTAATGGATTAGCCTTAAAGAATTATAGCAATAAGACCACCAGAACCTTCATTGATAATGCGACCCAGCGTTTCCTGCAGCTTATAGCGTGCATTGTCCGGCATCATGGCAATCTTGCCTTGAATACCTTCACGCACAATGGAATGCAGCGAACGTCCGAAAATGTCTGATTCCCAAATTTTGATTGGATCATTCTCAAAATCCTGCATCAGGTAACGTACGAGTTCCTCACTCTGCTTCTCTGTTCCGATAATCGGAGCAAATTCCGATTCCACATCGACACGGATCATGTGAATGGAAGGGGCTGTCGCTTTAAGCCTCACTCCAAATCTTGTACCCTGTCGAATCAACTGCGGTTCGTCCAGTGCCATCTCAGCCAGTGACGGAGCAGCAATACCATATCCTGTTGTCTTGACCATTTCCAGAGCCTCGGCAAAACGGTCATATTCCCGTTTAGCGTGGGCAAAATCCTGCATCATCTGCAGCAAATGATCCTTGCCGCGAATCTCTACCCCGACGACTTCAACCAAAATCTGGTCATACAGTTCATCAGGCGCATACAAATCAATTTCCGCGACGCCCTGCCCCATATTCATTCCGCTTAATCCGGCCCTGTCGATGAACTCATACTCCATAAACTGGCCAACGACCCGATCTACATCACGCAGGCGCCGAATATCTTTAACCGTATCACGAACGGAATTTTCATAGTTGCTACGCAACCAGTGATTTTCGTTCAATACCATAACCCAGCTCGGCAGGTTCACATTCACCTCATGCACCGGGAATTCATACAATACTTCACGAAGTACACCCGTAACATCATCTTCCGTCATGGTTGCCGCGCTGAGTGTCATGACTGGAATATCGTACTTGGCAGCCAGTTCACTGCGGAGTTGAAGTGTTTCATCACTGCGTGGATGCGTGGAGTTGATAACCAGAACAAATGGCTTGCCAACTTCCTTCAACTCTTCAATGACGCGTTCCTCCGACTCTACATAAGAGCTACGCGGGATTTCAGCAATGGTACCGTCTGTAGTGACGACCACACCGAGTGTCGAATGTTCTTGAATAACCTTACGTGTACCAATTTCTGCCGCTTCCTGAAAAGGAATGGGTTCTTCAAACCATGGTGTAGAGATCATTCTTGGACCATTTTCATCCTCGTAGCCTTTTGCACCTTCTACTGCGTATCCTACACAGTCAACCAGACGTACATTCACGTCCAGTCCTTCCGTTACTTTGATCTGGACGGCATTATTCGGTACGAATTTAGGTTCCGTCGTCATGATCGTCTTCCCTGCCGCACTTTGCGGCAACTCGTCTACGGCGCGGGCACGGTCCGCCTCACTCGTAATGTTGGGCAGTACAATCGTTTCCATAAACCGCTTGATAAACGTTGATTTTCCTGTTCGGACTGCGCCGACGACCCCAAGATAGATGTCTCCTCCGGTGCGTTCGGCAATGTCTTTAAAAATGTCCACTTTCTCCAATGAAATCCCCTCCTCAAAAGTCTCCGAAGGAAAAATGCTTAAAGAGCATCCGCTTCGTGTTCAACCAACTGCTTGATCCCAGATGCGGCAGAACAGCCTTTAAAATGCCCGGAAGTCGTCCGCCGCCGAGATTCAGGAGACTGATGGAATCGGCGAAACGGCGTAAACTCGTACATGCATTTGGACTGATACCATCATATGTATCCCCTCCGTAAAATATGTTTAGTTTTTTAAAAATAGATTACGTAACAGCGATCAATGCAGAAACGATATTTTACGTTTGGGTCCACTCACCTAATATATGCACAGCAAGATTTCTCCATGACTTTGTTGCTAGACTTAAATAAAAAAAGGATATTTCTCAGACCGTTTCTAACCGTCGAGAAATATCCTTTGTTTTTTTGTTCTACTGATATAATCGATATTACCACAGTTCGTCATCCAGCCCCTGACGCTCCAGTTGCCGTCTAATAGCTGCCTTGAGCCTATCCTCCGGTATGGTTACCTCCATATCACCCTGAGCTCGGGCCTGACAGGATAAA
This sequence comes from Paenibacillus sp. T2-29, assembly GCF_052921365.1. Classification (NCBI taxonomy): domain Bacteria; kingdom Bacillati; phylum Bacillota; class Bacilli; order Caryophanales; family Paenibacillaceae; genus Paenibacillus; species Paenibacillus sp. T2-29. The sequence goes on from NZ_JBREVE010000001.1 coordinate 347,696, forward strand.
CGTATTCCTTCATTCAGTAAAGGCCCCAGCTTACGCTGCTCTGCATCATTAGGGCGACCTGCAAGCTCAGCCCGTTCCGGTGCTATCTCTACCTTACACATCAGACAGGCTGCTTTTCCATCACAACGTGTGGGAATATACACACCTGCTTTACGGGCAGCCTGGAGCAAAGACGTACCCCGACTGACCTGTACGCACCTGCCTGACGGCTTGAACGTAATCTGCACATTCATGAACGGTCCTCCATTCACCTTTCCTCTTAATACGCACGCAACTTATATTTTTTTACTCATTCGGATGAAGGAGTGAAGTTCTGGCCAAGGGAGAAGCTCTCCAAGCTTGCCCAACTGCTCCTTATTCCAAATGTTACTGACCAATAGCTGTTTTAGTATCCCTATGTGTCGTTGCGGGTCTCGCTTCATGACATTTGCAATCGCTTGATAGCGGTCGGGGCGATTTCGCAACAGATTGAATAGCAACTCGTGACTGAGAGGCATCAAACGCAATGAGGTATTTTCCAGATCAAGCTGTATCCCAGCCGACCAGAGTAGGCGCTCGACCTCTAAGCGGTATAAAGCTCCATCACATAAAACCTCAAATCCTCCCACCAATTCGACTGGAAATCCCTCCAGCTCATAGTGGCTTAGCAACGAAACGTAAGATCCGCTACGATCAACCTGCTGTTGGTCTATACTCACACCCGGCGAGTGCGCGTGTAACAGCTTTGCTGCATGAATATCCGCATAAATATCAATGTCCCGAGGCAGACGATCCAATTCAACTTCTTGCACAAGTAGTGCACAGCTCCCCCCCAGCATCCATGGAACCGACACCGCTGACCAGCTCTCAGTCAAGCTACCCAGCGCAACTGCCAGATCATGAGGAAGCCTGTCCACTAACACTGATGATATTGCCTCCTTCAACATCGTTTCCTCCTTTGCTATCTTTCCTCCCGTTTCCTGATGGGCATCATTATAACATGTTAGACATGGCAGTTCGACATTTTGTGTACTGGAATAGCACTTTCCTGCCTCAAAATATAAAAAAAACCGCGAACCTTCCCGGTTCACGGTAAAAAAAACGAACCATCGTGCGGCCAGGGTTTTATTTTTTCATCATCATTTTCATTAACGCTTCCATATTGGAAGGATTCATTCCACTCTTTTTGACGGCTCCGACAATATCCCTGACTGTATCTTCCGATACCGGAATGTTAGCCATCGCAGACACCTGTTTTATAAGCTGACGCAACTGTGTTTCATTTTGAAGCGTGTCCGGCTTTACCGTGCCTGCCAGCTTTTTCACTGCATTTTCGGATATGTTTTTGCCGCCTTTTTTGTTAATGGCCTTCAATGCATCTTTCGGAAAGTTTTTACTCACAATCTCCCCTCCTCCGCCATTGCTCAACTCAGTCTATGAGTGACGGAGACAAAAGGTGATTAAGCATACAAAAGACATGCCAAACGCCTAACTAAAAAAGGCTATCTCATCGTAGAAAAATCTACTCATGAGACAACCTTTATACTTTAGAAACTCCTCTGTACTCTTATGAATGCCATTGCTCCCAAGTTTGAAGCGGCATGACTTCCATCTCGGTTTTCGGATCGCGACCCATTAATGCCTCAACAGCTTTGCGGACGTCACGTCCTTCAAACAACACTCCATACAGCACCTCTGTAATAGGCATTTGAACACCTAATTTTTGTGAGATAGCGTATGCTGCTTTTGTCGTACGAATTCCCTCTACGACCATACCCATAGATTCCAGTACGGCATCAAGCTGTTGGCCCTGTCCCAATAATGACCCTGCACGCCAGTTGCGGCTGTGACGACTCGTTGCCGTCACAACTAAATCACCTATACCCGCAAGTCCGGCAAAGGTTAATGGATTAGCCCCCATCTCAACTCCGGCACGGGTAATCTCAGCCAATCCACGGGTCAACAAAGCCGCTTTAGCATTATCACCGAAGCCAAGTCCATCCGACATCCCCGCACCCAGTGCGATAATGTTTTTTAAAGCACCGGACAGTTCGACACCGAGCAAATCCCGGTTTGTATAGACGCGGAAATAGGAGTTCATGAACAGCCCCTGAGCAGCCTGTGCTGCCTTCTCATTGGAAGAAGCTACAACAACCGTTGTAGGACATTTCTTCACCACTTCCTCCGCATGACTCGGGCCTGATAGCACGGCAATATCGTCCTCCGCGATTTCCAGCTCTTCCGAGATCACCGTGGACATACGCTTGAGTGTCTCTGTTTCAAAGCCCTTAATGGCATGTACTACCAGCATATCCTTGGTGAAATGAGCCTTCAAACTACGTGCAACCTGCCGAGCGGCAGACGAAGGAGATACGATGATCACCGCTTTTGCTCCAGATACCGCAGTCTGCATATCCGTTGTAGCTGAAATGCGATCAGACAAAATAGAGCCTGGTAAATAATGCTCGTTCGTATGCTTCTCATTGATCTCAGCAGCTTGCTGTTCGCTTCTCGTCCAGACAGAGACATCGTTGTTATTGGTCGCAAGTACGGAAGCTAGGGCTGTTCCCCAACTACCTGCTACCAGCACAGCTATTTTCTCAGACAAGACGATCTCCTCCTTTGGAGCCAAGCTTATTCTCATTTCCCCGTGCCAACTTGACTATATTAGTACGGTGTCTCCACACAGCGAACAGGCAAATGATTAGAGCCGTCCAAAATAACGGCCAAGCATAACCAAGTACGAGTAATATCCAAGGGGTCAAAATAACAAAAATTAGCGATCCCAGGGATACATAACGCGTTATTACGATGGCAAGTATCGCAATGATTCCGGCATATAATGCCGGGAGCAAGGCAAGCGATGCCAATACACCAATGGCAGTCGCAATCCCTTTGCCTCCGCGAAAGTGAAAATATACCGGCCAGTTATGGCCCGCAATCGCCGCAATGCCACACAAACCCGGTAACCAGGATGATTCTCCACCCAACCAGTGCCCTATCAGCACCGCAATAACCCCTTTAAGTACGTCCAGCAGCAGTACCAGAATAGCTGGGCCTTTTCCAAGCACGCGCAGCGTATTCGTCGCACCGGCATTGCCGCTTCCATGCTGGCGAATGTCGATTCCTTTTAATTTTCCATACAGCAAACTAAAGCTGACAGAGCCAAGCAAGTAACTGAGTACGATGGCAACGATCTGTAAAATCAACCTATTCGCTCCTAACTTTCGTCAGACTTGCGCCGGGTAAATATACGAATTGGAGTTCCTTCAAAATTAAAGGCGGCGCGAATTTTGTTCTCCAGATAACGCTCGTAAGAGAAGTGCATTATCTCTGGATCATTTACGAATACAACCATCGTAGGCGGTTTAACAGCAACCTGAGTCACATAGTTAATACGCAGACGACGGCCCTTGTCTGTTGGTGGTGGATTGATGGCAACCGCGTCGGAAATGACATCATTCAGCAGATGTGTCTGAATACGCATGACATGCTGCTGTGCCACATGCTGCACAACTGGAAGCAACTTTTGCAGACGTTGCTTTGTCTTTGCAGATAAGAACACAATCGGAGCATAGGTCATGAACAGAAAGTGGTCACGGATTTTCGTCTCAAACTGGTGCATCGTTTTATCGTCTTTATCTACGACATCCCATTTATTAACGACAAACAACGAGGCTTTACCCGCTTCATAAGCATAGCCAGCAATGTGTTTATCCTGCTCAATGATGCCTTCCTCGCCGTTAATAACGACCAGTACAACATCTGCACGCTCAATGGCACGCATCGCACGCATTACACTATATTTTTCTGTCGTTTCGTATACTTTACCACGTTTGCGCATACCTGCCGTATCAATCAGTACATACTTTTGTCCGTCTTTTTCAAAAGGCGTGTCAATTGCATCACGTGTTGTGCCTGCAATGTCACTGACGATAACCCGTTCTTCACCTAGAATGGCATTAACGAGTGAAGATTTACCTACATTCGGACGTCCGATCAAAGCGACACGTATAACGTCTTCGTCATAATGATCTTCTTCTAGCTCAGGTAAATTGGTCGTAATTGCATCCAACAAATCACCGATCCCTGTGCCATGACTACCAGAAACAGCAATTGGGTCACCAAATCCATAAGAATAAAACTCATAGATCAGATCGGCGCGACTGAGGTTGTCCACCTTGTTTACTGCTACGATGATCGGTTTACCCGAACGATATAGCATTTGAGCTACCTCTTCATCCGCTTGCGTTATTCCTGCTTTTGCATCGCTCATGAACACAATAACATCTGCTTCTTCTATTGCAAGTTCGGCCTGCATACGGATGGACTTCAAGATAACATCCTCACCATCAATCTCAATGCCGCCGGTGTCAATAATACTGAAGGATTTACCATTCCACTCCGATATACCGTAAATACGGTCACGAGTGATTCCCGGTTTATCTTCCACGATGGACAAACGATCCCCGATAATCCGATTAAAAATCGTGGACTTACCCACATTCGGACGACCAACGATAGCCACAACGGGTCTTGCCATAAATTCACTCCTCCTGTCAATTCTTCCGCTATCATCATAGCAAAAAACATACCTATTGGCGATATAGTGACGTAACAACAATCGGCGAACCCTCTGGGTCCGCCGATGGTGTACGTTATGCTTATAATAAAATGTATTGATTTAAACTCATTTAAATTTGTTCAGCTTATCGCCAAAACGCTCGCCAAGCGTAATGCTCAGTCCGGAATTGTTGAGGGAAACGTTAGGATTATTCAGTTCCTCACGAGGCGCGCGAGATGCACGTGGTGCTCTTTCTGCTTTTGGAGCGGCTTCAGGAGCTTCCTCAGTTTCTTTAATGCTCAGGCTAACACGTTTTTCAGAAGGATTCATTTCAAGAATTTTAACTTTAACTTCTTGTCCTTCTTCCAGAACTTCTTGTGGAGTTCCAATGTGTTTGTGGGAAATTTGAGAAATATGAACCAAACCTTCCACACCAGGAGCAATCTCAACGAATGCACCGAAGTTAACCAAACGTTTAACAACACCAGTTACGATGTCATTGTTATTGAATTGTCCAGCAGCCGATTCCCAAGGACCAGGCTGTGCAGCTTTCATGCTCAGGCTGATTTTTCCTTTTTCAGGATCTACTTTCAAGACTTTCACTTTCACTTGATCTCCTTCGGAAACAGCGTCAGAAGGCTTATCAACATGAGTCCAAGCAATTTCAGATACGTGAACCAGACCGTCCACTCCGCCAACATCTACGAAAGCACCAAACTGAGTAAGACGTTGAACCGTACCAACGATTTCTTGTCCTTCTTTCAGCTCAGCCATTACTTTAAGCTTGTTAGCTTCGAATTCTGCTTCCAGAACGTCTTTTTGGGAAAGGATCACTTTGTTGTTTTCACGATCCAGTTCTTTTACAACAACACGCAATGTGCGGCCTTTGTAATCACTGAAATCTTCAACAAAATGGCGTTCTACCATGGATGCAGGGATGAATCCGCGCAGACCCACGTCTACTACGATGCCGCCTTTAACAACATCATTCACAACAACTTCAAATACTTCTTTGCTTTCGAACAGTTGCTCCAACTTTTCCCAAGCATTTTCACTGTCGATTGCACGTTTGGACAGAACAAGTTTTTCCTTGCCGTCGTCGATGCTGATAATTCTAGCTTCAACCTCTTGGCCTACTTGTACTGCTTCTTCTGCATTATCCAGACCAGAAGACAATTCGCGAATTGGAATAACTCCATCGTATTTATATCCAATGCTTACTACCGCTTGGTTATCTTCCAATTTCACAATTGTACCCTTAACGGTGTCACCTTTTTTCAGGGAAACGATTTGATCGAGCTCGTCTTGATTTGCCGCTTCAGCAGCTTCTTGATTTTTAATTTCTTCCGACATGTCAATACCCTCCTCAATTCAAAAAAACCATTTATTTAAACCTGCGCATAGCAGAGTTCAAAACAAAATACATTTTTGCTCTAGTTTTCCAAGCTTAGACACAATTCATGCAAGCCTTTCAATCATTCGTAGGCTCACCAGTTTCCTTCATTGTGCGAATACGTGACATAATTGCTTCTGTTGCCAGTTCAAGAGGATCTCCTTCGACATCGGCACCCTTTTGGTAAGCGTCCAAATTAACAGGTTTACCGTATATCACTTTCGTTTTACGGAAAAGCTTGTAATCACCAATAATGGCGACTGGAACGGCAGCCGCTCCACTACGCAGTGCAAAACTGGCAGCACCCTTTTTACCAATTCCCCCAGCTCCTCTGGAGCCTTCGGGAAAAATCCCCATAACCTTACCGTCACGCAAAATGTTCAATGCCAGCTTAATGGATTCCTTACTCACACCACCACGTTTGACTGGAAAAGCTCCCAGTTTGTCGATCAGTGGTCCCAGCACAGGAACATTAAACAGCTCTGCTTTGGCCATAAAGTGAACCTTTCGCTTCAGCAAAATGCCAACTGTAGGAGGGTCAAGATTACTAATATGATTAGAACACAACAGCACTCCACCCTCAGCAGGAACATTTTCCCTGCCTACCGCCTCAAGCCTAAACAGAACGCGGTAAATGAGACGCAAAATACTGGCGCATACAGTATATATCATTGGCTGATCTCTCCATCCTTCTCCGTTAAGCAATAAGATACGATCGTATCAACGACATCCTGAATGCCCATATGGGTCGTATCAAGCACGATGGCGTCCTCACTGCAACGAAGCGGGGATACCTCCCTCTCCTCATCAAACTTATCACGTGCCGCAATGTCACGTTCAAGCTGTTCCAGAGTGATATCATCAGTTTCGCTCAGTTCTTTAAAACGACGTGAGGCACGTTCCTGAACACTTGCGGTCATGAACACTTTAACTTCCGCATCGGGAAGCACAGTTGTTCCAATATCGCGTCCGTCCATAACGACACCCTTACGCGCAGCCATTTCCCGCTGGTTTTCGGTCAAGCGTGTACGTAAACCAGCAATACTTGAATACTGTGACACATTGCTAGTCACTTCCATCGAACGAATCACAGTGGTTACATCTTCCCCGTTACAATAAACCTTTTGGCCTGTGGGGTCCGGTACTAATTCAATCACCAGCTCAGGTACATGTTGAAGCACTTTTTGTACATTTTCTGCAGGAATTTCTTTGCACATCATGTACCACGTTGCTGCTCGATACATGGCTCCGGTATCTACATATACATAGGAAAGTGCTTTCGCCACCAGGCGGGCCACTGTACTTTTCCCTGCGCCAGCAGGTCCATCAATGGCTACATTTATTTTGTTAATTGAAGATGCATGTTGCCTTGCCAACAGGGAATTCCTCCTAACCTAACCTCAAGAAAAAAGCAGGCATTGCCTGCGACGTGAAAATTATACCACACATTTATAGGCGATGCAAAATAAGCGACAGGTTTACTAAAAAAGAAAAGCTTCGCATGATTACGATTTCCCCCGGAACTCTAACTGTCTTTCAAAACAATATTTAATCAGTTTTTGGCGCTCCTGATCAGCGATTTTCTCATATTTCAACATAATGAGTTTGCGGTCATTTTCCATCTGCTGAATGCGTACAATTTCAGATTGGAACGGAACATGCTCTTGAGTGCCGTTTTTATATGGAACCAAAACCCAGCAAGACAATGATTCTCCTTCTTCAAGATGATGTGAGCCCTGAGTTTGAAAAGATACGCCTCCACCTCCCACATCATGCGTCTCTGCTACAAATCTAGATTCGTTTGCACCATGCTTAACCGCAATTTCCAAGTTGGCCTTTACCCTAAGAAAGTTTCGACGCTGAATTTTGCTGATGCTGTCCGGAGCAGGCTTGTGAATGCGAACCATCCGGAGGACGTCATCTTTAAAGCCCGTAACGTGGGTATTAAAATAGTTTTTAATTCCACCCTCACTCATAAAAAATATAGACAGTTCTTCCCCAAGAAACAGCTTTTTCAAGTGTCCGCTTGTTTGTGACATGGGAATTTCAATTAGAAAGTTCTGTGAGTCCTCTTCCGCAATACGCGACTTATATTCAAAAGATTCCTCCTTCTGATCGGTACCGGCAACTTGTATGTATAACACATCATTAATTTTTGGAAACAAACGATTCACCATCCTTGTCCATTCAAAACTATAATTAAGGTATATAATACCACGACTTTGTGCCTATATTAAGCATTATATTTGCTAGAACTATGACTAAAGCACAAAAAACCTCCTTAATAAAGGAGGCTTAGAGTGACTATAGATTCATTTCAGTGTAATCAACTAGGCATTACTTGCCGTAACTTGTGCTTCATCTGAATCTTTTACTTGTTCAATCGTTTCTTCCATTCCCGTGTTCGCGTTAATGTAAATTCGATAAATGGAACCGTTAATTTTACCGCCAAATTCATAGCACAGAACTTCATTCGACAGTTCATTTTCAATTAGTGCTTTGCGGTGGTAAGTTTCGCGAAACTCAGGATTCAACTTCGCTCGCGCTTCATTTAAATTCAGTTTTGCCTGAGGAATACGACGGAGGTGACTGTGCTCATATACATAATCGCTGCATTGAAAACCAATCACTTGTCCGTTATCTAAGCCTGATCTGACTGTGATTTTTTCTGGATAGATAATCACATCCCCTTGTTGGCTCGCAAATGTAATGTTAGCTAAATTCCCGCTTTCATCATATGCTACGGGCTTCATTCCTTTGTAGCCCTTTTGTTCAAGATACTCACTTGCATAGCGAACCGCTTCATTACGAGTTGCTTTTTTAGGACCTACTGATCTCATATCATGATAAGAAATGAGCTTGCCACCCTTTTTCGTAAAATCCATTGTGGCCACAGGCTGCTGCTTATTTAGCAACGTAGCCGTAAAAGACGCCCACTCTGTTCCTTTACCATTTTCGTTCACACGAATCTGACTTTCTGGTTTTCCTGTAAAGTCAGCGGCATTCCGCTTAATTTGTCCAGCATCCACCGCCGGGAGACTCAACTTTTTCACTGAGCGCTTATCATAGATGCTCGCAACAGACGGTCCCCAATCCAGTTCTTTGTAGTTCTCTACTTTTTTGTCCACGGTTTTGAAGCCATCAATAATGGTGTTGTCTTTCGGTCCAGTTTGAGAACCTGCCGCCATATCCACATCCATCCAACGCAAGTTTTTGCTAATGACCTTTTGCTGCACCTCATGCATGTTTTTCGAAATTTCCTTGGAATTGTTATACAACGTTTTCAGATTCGAAATTTCTTTCTCGTTTAAAGGCTCGTGATCCAGATCACGAACAGCGGTCTGATACGAAAATGCAGATAGATGTGACAGCAAATCTTTAGCATGATTAAAAGGCATTACATTGAGAGGCAACTGATTAACCTCATTTTGGGCTTCACTTGCAATTCTCCACACGTTCATCAAGCATTTGCGGTGCATTGCGTGTGAAGTAGTATGGACAGCAACCGCGTTACCGAGTTGGGAATGCAACTGATCCATATGAAACGACAAATCGTGAAACGCACGCTGGTATTGATTTTCCGCTTTAATTGACATTCTATTTGCCTGAGAAGACACCTCTCTTCTCATCTGGCTTTGCTGATAACCCCACACAAATGCTCCTATCATAATCAGGGTAACCACCGGGAACAATACGGCACTAAGTCGCTTATACATATTGGGAGTCTCCTTTCTTCAAATACACTACCGATAGTGTGACAAGAAGAAAGCTCTCTTATGCATGGTTTTCCATGACTTCAACAATAAACTCACAGTTATCGCAAATACAGCGTTTAAAGCCGGTCTGAATCTGCCCTTGCTCCATTCGCCCTCTCAGCACAAAGCGTTCTCCGCATCTTTTACAATGAATTCTTACTTTTATACGCAAAAAAGACACCTCTTTCTCTAACAGGTTTGTCAGATCAGTGTGTCCCATTTCGTTACATATTAACCTTTTCTTCCCGTTTTAACATTCGAAAAGGAGAACGATTATTCGCTCGACTGATTTTTGCCATCCCTCCATACCATAGAAATGCCATCAGTGGAATGATAAACCAGATCCAGTCGTGTGAAAATTTCGTTAAAATTAAATCATATACTCCGTGCCAAAACCATGGAAGCACTAATGACAGAAGCAGCATATATTTACTCTTCAGGTCTACCGAAAACTTGGCTTTCCCCATATAGTAGCCCATCATAACGCCAAACATCGCATGACCGGATACCGGTAGCAATGATCTCATTAACATCATGCTGATCGAAGCATGCCCCGCCCAGGCATATAGCAGATTTTCAACCGTGGCAAACCCGAGTGAGACTGCAGCTGCATACAATATCCCGTCATAAGGCTCGTCGAACTCCGTATGGTTATAGATGATGTGATACAGCAGGAACCATTTAAAAAACTCTTCCACTCCAGCGGAAATACCGAACACCTGAATTAAAGTGTCATCTCCTAGCCAAATCAGCAGCCCACGTTGAAAAATCATGACCGGAAGCACCACTAAAAAACCGAGCAAAAATACTTTAATAACCATGTGCAGGGGCTCCGAATCATAGCGATCCTTTAAGTAAAAGTACATCAATAAGGCGAGACCCGGCGCTGTAGCTGCCGCTAAAACAGAAAACAGAAGCACCGATCATCCCTCCATAAAAATGAGTCGGCCCTGCTTTCAGCGCAGAGCCGACAAATTAACTTCATTATCACTTTCTAAACCAAATCAAGAACGGCTGTCAAAATGGGTGCAAATGACAGCAACTGCCTGTTCAGGAATGACCAGCTTGCCATACTCTTCCAGCATAGCTGGTGTTACGGATGAACCTTCTCCAAATTCTGCCAGAATCGCAATTAAGGCTGCTAGCTTGGACTCTTCTACTTCTTCTGGCTCCAAATGCAAAATCCATTTTCCTCTATAATGATACAGCTTACCTGCTTCCGTAGTGTTGCTGCGGAGCATATGAGCCGCTTCTATGAGTACTTCGAAATCGCTAAACGCGTAAACGATGGAATCACTGTGCTCCATTGTGACTTCCATTTCGTAGACTTCCTCTGGAAGCTCCTCATCGGGACCCGAACCGTACTGCTGGTGATCGTATTTTCCCCGAGTGACGATAACAACCATTCCCTGAGCAGGAAGCGCAAAGACTTCAACAGCTAACGGTCCCGTGGCATCGAAGCCCAGTTCGCTGTATGCCTGATCCATCATTTCAGTAAACAGCTCATGAACCCTTGGAATTTCTTGCCACATATCATCCTTTTGGATACCCCGTTCGCTCAAATCGTCAAAGGTAAGGAAAATCCGTATCTTGTCCTGACTTAATCTTTCTATTTTCATACTGGACCCTCCTCCTGGCAGCCGAGTGTTATTAGCAGATTATGATTCAAAATATGATGCCTGTGATGAAAATGGTTCTATGTAATCATGTTATCATTTTATAATCGTAAATGCACGAATAAAAATGATAAAAAAAAGAATCATTTGAACGGCTTTAACAAAAAAGCCGCAAAATGATTCGGAATAGAGGTTTCGGGTTACAATCCCGGTACGGCTGTATGAGTTTCTTTCAGTATTTGCTCGACCTCACGTTTAACATCGGGACTTGTGCTTATAAACTCTTTAATCAACTTCATATTTTCTTCTTTGCTCTTGGCAGTTTGGGCGTTATGAACGGTTTTATTTGCTTGTGAACGATGATCATGATCCTTGTGGGTGTCTTGTGTATTCAGCGCAATATCACCCATGCCTGGAAAAGCGGCGTCCATCATTTTTGTACGAGCTTTCTGCACCAAATTTCCGCCTTTTTTTCCGCCCATGTCCATGGATAAGCCCAAACCATTGCGGTTACGAGAGATCAGAGAGCTTGCGACAGCCCCCAAGACGATTCCCAGGAAAAATGAAGATGTTTTCACAATTAGAACCTCCCTTTGTGGTAGAATCAAGCATAGTGTTCGTCAGCAGAGACAAACTCATACGGTATAAATATAGGAAGGTGAGATGAATTAATGGGTACAAAAACAGCAGTCATTTTGCTAACAGCATGTCTGCTGCTTAGTGCTTGCACTGCGACGAAGCCGGAATCTGCGGATTCCAATAACCATCAGGATTCAGTAACTTCTGATTCAAGTAACAGTGCCAAAGATCAGAGCAGTATATCTTCCCCAAAAGGAAGCAGTAAGCAAGCAGACAGTGATGAGCAAAAATCAGTGAGTACAACAAATACACAAAATGACAAAACCGCCGTTGGGAGCAACGGAACTACAGTTTCGACAACTGCGGTTACCACTAACAAAATGTATCACTTGGACAAAGCTTATAATGTAATTCCTAACCAACAAGGTGCCGAAAAAAAAGTGGTGTTGCTGACTTTTGATGATGGTCCGAAGGAAGCCGTCATGATTAACAAAATCATAGATACATTGGATAAGCACAAGGCAAAGGCGATTTTCTTCGTAAACGGTTATCGTGTAAAAGAACATCCTGAGTTGCTTAAGCTCATCCATGATCGTGGACAGCCCATTGGCAACCATAGCTGGGACCACATCGTTCTCAAGAACAAGTCTGAGGCTGAGGTCAAAAAACAGATTGAAACGGTACAAAAAATCGTTAAAGATACTACAGGCCAAGCACCCGTATTCTTTCGTCCGCCTCATGGTGCTGGTGGAGACGTAGGTCGCAAGGTGGCGAAGGAAAATGGGCTCTTATATATGACATGGTCCGTTGGTTCTCTGGACTGGACGATGAAAAAAAATCAACCTCATAAAACGGAGACACTTCTCAAAAACGTAACAGAACAACTTCATCCAGGCAGCAATATTTTGATGCATGAACTGCCATGGACAGCGGAGGCACTGGACAGTCTATTGACGCGCCTTGAGCAGAAGGGTTATCAATTTGTCGATCCACAAAGCATTGAGATTCCTGCCAGTTAATAGTCACTTGTGCATATGCTCGTATGGTCAAATGTAGATGACGTAAAAATAAATAATGTAAAAAGGCCTCCATCTCCACATAACTTGTGGGAGATCGAGGCCTTTTTAGAGTAACGTTGCACGCACGTACTAGACACAAGCTGTCACAATGCCTTTATATCACCACAGCATTTCACTAATGGGTGGTGCACCCTTAATTCCCCACCATAGTAACGCTGCTGTAATAAGCACAAAAAGAGTGCTCAAAAAATTTAAAAACCACTTACTTACCCGAATACGGCGGGACGGAAACATTTCTGTCCGTGTTCGGTACTCACTGGCAGGAATGTCTTCCTCCATTGTCACAGCAACTTCTGGTGCAGCGGCAACGTCAGCCAATTCTGGCATGGGCCGTGAAGCACGGGAGCGAACCGGTTTGGGCTTTGACCTGTCCTCCTCCTTGCCTTTGCGACCATTTCGGCGGCTACCATAGGTCTGCACTCTGCTAAGTTCCTGATTCATTCTTCATACCTCCGAAAACGTAACGCTAAGCCAGATATAAGGTCAATCACAAAATGACAAATGATTGGTGCCCACAGGCTGCCTGTCTGCACATATATATATCCCAATCCATAACTGCTAAGGAAAACCCAGCCCGTGGGAATCCAATGCCGTAAATATCGGATATGAATAACCGCAAACAAAATGCTTGTCCAATAAGGACCAAAGCTGTACTGAATCGCACCTCTAAACAAAAGTTCCTCACAGATGGAAACGATAGCAGCTATACAAATAATATGCCAAACCGGTCGATTTTGAAACAGCATTTGATTAATACCACCGTCATCCATGGCATCCTCAGGCATGATCCGAGATAGCAGCAGATCCACTAATAGCATAGCGGCCGCCAGTCCCAATCCCCACCATAAGACGTGTACAGTGTTGGGCAATGCAAACAGTTCAAACACATTTCTTTTCTGAAATATAATCCAGATTGCGCCAATCAGCAGGGTCAGACCCTGAGTTAGATACAAATTGTAAAGCAGCAAGCGGTCGTTCAATTGATGAATTTGCGCTCTTTTCCATTTCACTTTAAGCTTTTTCATAGTTAGTTAGTCCTCTGCTTAGTCTTCTTTAGCATCATAGCCAAAAAGTCGGGCGGATTCAAGAAGACTTAAATCTTAATTTTTCCGCATTCTGTAGCTATGTATCTAGTCGTCTATCCACACATGTCGCATGTCCTATTGACATGCCCATGTAAGCCATGATACATTATGAAAAAATTATTAGCGACAACAACAATGATGGAGAAAAGGTATTGATTTCGTCCTCAGAGAACCGGTGCTTGGGTGGAAGCCGGTGGCGAAGTAACTACTTTCAGCGCTCCTGAGTTATTGCATCGAGGTCTAGGATTTTCCGACATTAGATGCAATCGGCAGAAAACCGTTATCCTTTCGGTCATTATATGACCGCTGAAGGCAGTCCATTGCGAAATGGCTGCGAATTAGGGTGGTACCACGATAACTCTCGTCCCTTACTATGGAGATAGTATGTGATTCGGGAGTTTTTTTGATGCCCGAAAACCATAAAGCGACTCCGCATAAGGCCTTTGGTTGTCAGTTTGGTGCAAAATACTATTTTATTCCTTTTCTGCGTCAATGCGTTATCACACTAGTGTTTCGACCGCTCTCCTGTACTTTTTAGAAGCATTTCAAGTTTTTTCATGTTCTTTATGGAATGTATTTCAGTTTGAAGTACATCCTGTCCATAAAAGAAGTTAACTTTGAGGAGGAAACCAAATGTTTAAAGTGTTAGTATCCGATCCAATCAGTGACCTGGGCATTCAGCAGCTGATGGATGCAGACGATGTCACGGTGGACAAGAACACAGGTCTCAGCGAGGATGAATTGGTTCAAATTATTGGTGACTATGACGCATTACTCGTCCGAAGCCAAACCCGGGTAACCGAACGCATCATGGCGGCAGGTAAAAACCTCAAGGTTGTCGGACGTGCCGGGGTCGGAGTGGACAACATCGACCTTGAAGCAGCAACACAACGCGGGATTATCGTTATTAATGCTCCTGACGGCAATACCATTACGACATGTGAGCACACTTTTGCCATGATGATGGCACTGGCTCGCCATATTCCACAGGCTTACGCTAAAACCATCGGTGGTACATGGGATCGTAAAACATTCCTCGGTGTCGAACTGCGTAACAAAACACTTGGAGTCCTCGGCATGGGACGTATCGGCAGTGAGGTAGCTAAACGCGCCAAAGCATTTGGCATGAGCATCCTCGGTTATGATCCGTTTCTGACTGAAGAACGCGCTGAGAAGCTGGGCATCAAGCTGGCCAGCGTGGACGAAATTATCCGCAACGCAGATTTCATGACCGTACACACGCCATTAACACCAGAAACCAAGCATATGATCGCACGTCCGCAGTTTGAAGTGATGAAGAAAGGAATGCGCATCATCAACTGTGCCCGAGGCGGAGTTATCGATGAAATGGCACTTGTTGAAGCTATTGATGAAGGTATCGTTGCCGGTGCAGCCTTTGACGTATTCGAGTCGGAACCACCAGCACAGGATCATCCGTTCCTGAGCCATCCAAAAATTATCGTTACACCACATCTGGGTGCATCGACTGTCGAAGCTCAGGAGAACGTGGCGATCGACGTGTCTGAGCAGGTGCTGCATATTTTACGGGATGAGCCGTTTAAAAATGCGGTCAACATGCCTCCAGTACCATCCAATGTCATGACGCAATTGCAGCCATATTTCTCACTCGGAGAGAAGCTGGGCAGCTTTGCCGCTCAGATCACCAACCAGGCTGTACGTGAAATCCAGGTGGATTACGCTGGCGATTTGTCTTCTGTGGATACACAGCCGCTCACACGTTATATTTTGAAAGGCGTACTTAGCCGTCATCTGGGCAGCGATGTGAACATCGTAAACTCTGTGCATCTTGCCAAAACACGTGACGTTCATCTCATTGTCTCTCAGGCGCCTGCCACCAAGGGCTTTACCAACCTGATCACCGTTACGCTCAAAACGCAAAGCGGCGAAGAACAACGTGTTTCCGGCACCCTGCTCGCAGGCTATGGTGAACGTATTGTTCGATTGAACCAGTTCCCGGTAGATGTGGCACCGGAGGCTCATTTCCTGCTCATCTCACACAATGATAAACCCGGCATTATCGGCCGTGTCGGCACCTTGCTTGGGGAGAACAGCGTCAACATCGCTTCTATGCAAGTAGGTCGTAAAATTGTTGGCGGTGAAGCTATCATGATCCTGACCGTTGACAAAGCTGTGCCTAAAGACGTGCTGATTCAACTCGTAGGCTTGCCAGAACTGAATACTGCCCAAGAAGTAGTGCTGGATTAGTTCCAGTCAGTGTGAAAACTTCCTTGGTTTTATTTATAAAGAGAGGCGCCCGGCTACCGAGGCGCCTTTTCTTATACCCTTATCTAACATAGAAGCATCCATCTTGAAACTGAATGTTCCACGTTGAACAAGATAAATGTTGATTTTTCAACAAAAAGCATCCTCTTCCGAGGATGCCTGCAAACTGGGACATATGAGCCGTCGTTATAAGCTTGTTACAGAGCCCTGTCTTGTTTTATTGGTGATTGGCAGCAAAATAGTAAATTCCGTCCCTTCTCCCAGCACGCTAGCAGCTGAGACAGAGCCTCCGTGAGCCTCTACGATGTTTCTAACAATGGCAAGCCCCAGCCCAGTCCCTTTGTCCTCACCACGTACTCTAGCCTTGTCTGCCTTGTAGAAGCGGTCAAAAATATAAGGTAGGTCCTCACTGGCAATGCCCACACCTTCATCTTTAATACGAATGCGGATTAACTCATTCCGTTCTCCCCGAATTTGATCCGCCGCAATGGTAACTTTTTTCCCAGAGGGTGTATGTCTGAACGCATTATCCAGCAAATTGGTCAACACCTGCTCCAGTCGGTCTTCATCTGCCTCAGGCAACAGCAAGTGTTGATCTGACTCATAATAATCGAGTATCAGTCCCCGTTCCTTGGAACGAACCGTAAATTTCCGGTGAACACGCTCGATCAGTTCATTTACGTCCACTTCCTGACGGTACATGTCTGTATGACCTGCCTCCATTCGGGCCAGATCCAGCAGATCCTTGACTAATCTTCCCATACGCAATGATTCATCATGGATAACCTGTACTAGCTCCTCAGACTCTTCCGGTGAACCTGCCATGCCGTCCAGCAAAGCCTCACTGTATCCCTGCATCATAGATAAGGGTGTACGGATTTCATGGGATACATTGGCTACAAAATCGCTACGCATCTTCTCAAGTTTTACTTCTTCTGTAATATCTCTAAGTACAGCTACTGCACCACGAATAGCGTTATCTGTATACAGCGGCGCCATTTGCACTGACCACGAGCCTTTCTTGACATGGATGTAGTCTCCGACATCCTCGCCTCTGTCCATAACCGTATGGAACAAAGGCAGCAAAGGCTCAGGCACAGAAGCTCCGAATTCCTCCAGATCACGCCCCTGCCACTCCAGCTTTTCCCAAATATCCAGCAAACTTTGTGCAGGCGGATTCGTCAAGATGATTTGTCCACTTCTGTCGAAGGTAAATACGGCATCAGACATACTTCGCAGCACACTGGATAAGTGGTTTTTCTCCTCATTCAGACTGCGGATCGTCGCTTCCAGTTCCGTAGACATATGGTTAAAAGTTTTCGCCAGCTCTCCAATTTCATCGCTGGTCACCAGCGAAAGCCGAGTATCATACCTTCCCTCACGGATGGCATTCGCCGCCTGAATCAACAGCTGCATAGGCTGTGTGATTTTAGTAAAAAGAAATAGAGCAAAAAAGGTCGTCAATAAAAATCCGACAATACATGTATAGGTGAATAAATGCTTGATCTCCGTCGATTCATGTGCTGCAAAATTTCTGTTGATGTACGGCAATAAAAAAAGCCCCAGAAAAATAAGCACAGAACCTACAAGACAAATGATGGTGATCCACAGCTTGCCTACCAGCGATCTCCAGAAGTTCACGTTATTTTGGAACCTCCAGCTTATAACCTACGCCCCATACGGTCGTAATCATAGCCGCTGCCTCTGGTGATACCTTATTCAGCTTTTCACGAAGCCGTTTCACATGCGTGTCCACGGTGCGTAGATCACCAAAAAATTCGTAATTCCAAACATCTTTCAGCAGTTCTTCGCGTGAGAAGACTTTATCTGGCGACACCGCCAAATAATGCAACAGCTCGTACTCTTTAGGCGTTAGACTGATTTCAATTCCGCCTGCAGTTACCCGGTGTGCATCATGCTCAATAATAAGATTTGGAAAAACAATACTATTGCTTGGCACAGCCTCTTTCGTTAAAAAAGCAGTCTCCGACGACCGTCGTAAAATTGCCTTTACCCGATAAATGACCTCTCGCGGGCTAAAGGGCTTGACCACGTAATCATCAGCTCCGACTTCGAAGCCTTGCACGCGGTTCACTTCCTCGCCTTTGGCTGTCAGCATAATCACAGGTGTAGATTTGGTTTGGCGCAGCCGTGTACACACTTCAATCCCGTCCATACCCGGAAGCATCACATCGAGCAAAATAATACTGTAATCGCTTGCAGTCGCTTTTTGGAGAGCAATCTCGCCATCCTCAGCTTCTTCAATCTCGTATCCTTCTTTTTCTAGATACATCCGCAGAAGGCGGCGAATGCGTTCTTCATCATCTACAATTAATATGCGGTTGCTTTGTTCTGACATATTCCCAGCCCCTTCGCTAAAAAAAGCATTCTCTCTATTTTACTATTTTCCCGTGCTTGGTCAAACTTTACTCTCATCCAATAGTCTCTTTACGCCAAAAAGGCCGGGGTTATGACCCCCGTCCTGTCCGTTTCTTTTTCGTGTTGTCTGATTTGGCAAGTTGAATGAGACGGTTGATTTCGTCCTTGGTTAGGGGTCTGGTGAGACCACGCTTCAAGTTTTGCAGCAATAGATCCCCAAAAGCAATCCGCTTGAGTTTGATGACTGGGTGCGAAATGGCCTCAAACATCCGTCTTACCTGGCGATTTCTGCCTTCATAAATGGTAATCTGGATCACAGATTCCTTACCGTCCGGATCTACATCCTTATATTCTACCTCGGCCGGTGCAGTAATACCATCCTCCAGCACGATTCCTTTTTTCAGCTTGTCCAGCTCAGTACCGTGCGGAACGCCTTTGACTGTAGCCACATACGTCTTCGGCACATGATGCTTGGGATGGGTGAGCAGATTGGCGAACTCTCCGTCATTGGTAAGCAACAGCAGCCCTTCGGTGTCGTAATCAAGACGTCCGACCGGATATACGCGTTCCTTGACGCCTTTTAGATAGTCAGACACAATTTTGCGACCTTCCGGATCGGAAGCACTTGTAATGACCCCTTTGGGTTTGTTCATCATCAAATAGATTTTTTTCTCAGTTTTGATCGGGCGTCCCTTTACTGTAATCATATCTTGATCAGGGTCTGCTTTCGTTCCCAGCTCAGTTACGGTAACCCCGTTTACTTCCACACTGCCCGCCTGAATAAGCTCCTCACATTTACGTCTGGAAGCTACACCGGCTTGGGCCAATATTTTCTGCAATCTTTCCATGTTCGCTAATTCACCTCATGCTAATGATACCCATCCATGAGCAAAATCACAACCCCCGTTCAAAAAACGATGCAAAATTCAAAATACAAGCAAACAAATGGCAATAGCCGCCACAAAACCAACCACATCTGAAAATAGTCCCACCTTCAAGGCATATCGTCCATTGCGGATACCTACCGCACCAAAATATACAGTTAATACATACAGTGTCGTATCTGTGCTGCCCTGAATCGTTGAAGCAATCCGACCGATCATGGAATCGGGACCATAAGTGCGAATTAGATCCGTCGTGAACGCAAGTGAACCAGTGCCCGTCAATGGACGGAGCAAGCCTAAAGGCAGCACCTCGCCAGGTACGCCCCAGTTTTTAATCCACGGGGTTACCCAGGATATTACATAGTCCAAAGCGCCGGATGCTCGAAAAATGCTAATCGCCACCATCATGCCTACAAGATGAGGAATAATGCTGATGGCGGTAGAAAAGCCGTCTTTGGCTCCATCTACAAAAGAATCGTAGACAGGGACCTTTTTGGCATATGCATATAAAGGAATAAAAGCAAGAATAACCGGGATGGCCCAAGTCGATACGAGGTTAATAAAATTCAGCATGCCTCCCTCATCCTTTCCAAGTGGTTTCCCTGCCCTTGGTAGCTGTGATTCGCGTTCGCGGCACGGCAGGTGAAGATATGGGCGGTACATGTGAAGAAGCCACAGATGTTGGTGCTTGCGTGGTACGTGGCGCCAAGGAGGTCTGGGATGGCGGATTCGCTGGAGGACGGCGGCGCAATTCTCGACTACGATACCAACGATCCGCCGCAATGGCAGCAAAGGTGGCTATTGCGGTCGCCACCAGTGTCGTTCCGACGATTTCTGCCGGGTGTGCGGAATGAAAATTTAGCCGAATGGCGATCAACGTAGTAGGAATAAGCGTAATGCTGGCTGTATTCAGTGCTAGCAGCGTACACATGGCAGGTGTAGCGGTTTGCTTATCAGGATTGAGCGTCTGTAACTCTTGCATCGCTTTGATCCCCATGGGCGTTGCTGCATTCCCCAGTCCGAGCAGATTGGCGCTCATATTGGACAAAATGTAGCCCATAGCGGGATGATTACGCGGAACATCAGGAAAGAGAAAGGCGACCAAAGGAGAAAGCAGCTTAGATATTTTCTGCAAGAGCCCACCGTCTTCAGCCAACCTCATCATGCCCATCCAGAATACCAGCACACTTATCAGTCCAAAGCATACTGTAACACCCGTAGTTGCCCCGTCAAAAGCCGCCTTCGTCACCACCTCTATATTTCCCTGTGCGGCTGCAAATACAAATCCTATACAAATCAAAGCCACCCATATGAGATGAATCATGACTGATTCCCCCTTTTCCCAATGATGTGACACCGCAGCTTTATAACATCAAGCCTACTTGCCTTATGATCTGAACAGATTTTTAAGAATTTCATTCCATTTGCTCGTCCAACCTCGTGGCTGAGTATGGTTTGCAGGAACTTGTGCAGTCGGAGCCTCCTGCTGTGGATGTACAATAGTTTGAGTAGGCAGCTTACTACCTTTTTCATATACAGGAACAGAACCGATCAATTTACCTTCCAGTAAAAATTCGACCCGTCCTCGTAAACCAAAAGACACGTCAGCTCTATCCGCCGAAGCGGAATTTTTAAACAACACCAGTCTTTTGTGCAATTGAGTCTTCTCACCATCATGTAGAGGATAAGAAAAACTCGCCCCTGTCAAGAGGGGGTAACCATCAATAGGCTGCTGCTTGTCCGTAATCGGAATGAGAGGATAATATCGAAAGCCGTAATCAAGCATACGGGCATGGTCATTCCAATCGTCCCCGTCATTCAAGGTAACAGCAGCGAGCTGGCGCCCCTCACGCGTAGCTGAGCTGACCAGGCAACGAAACGCTTTTTTAGTAAAGCCTGTTTTTACACCGTCAGCTCCCTCATACAGCCGCAGCATTTTGTTTTTATTATGCCATGAATAGTCCCAGGAATCGTTGGGGTTCGGTGCTTTCTTCAGTTCTGTTTTTACGATACGGGCAAAAGTTGGGTTATGCAGCGCATAAGCAGTGAGCCGGGCCATATCGTTGGCTGAGGAATAATGTCCATCGGCATCCAGCCCATGAGGATTAGCAAAATGCGTATGGTTTAGCCCAAGCTGAACCGCCTTGTCATTCATTAAATGGACAAATCCCTCCTCTGTCCCCCCAACATGCTCGGCAATGGCAGAAGCTGCATCATTACCCGAACGGAGCATTAAGCCGTATAGCATATTTTCCAGCGTCATTTGTTCACCCATTTGCAGAAAAAGCGAGGAGCCTTCTTTGGCATACGCCGTTGAACTCACTTTTACTCGGTCCTGCAAGCGTCCATGTTCAATGGCTACAATAGCCGTCATAATTTTGGTTAGGCTAGCTATTCGGAGCTCCCGGTCACCTTCAGCTGAATATATGATCCGTCCTGATGTGACATCAATTAAAGAAGCAGCCTGTGCATGAGTTCCTAACGCGGGTGGTGTTGCTTCTGTTGTCACCGCTCCCAGAACAGGCTGTGGACTCAGCAATGTAAGCGGCAATGACAAAACAAGCATAAGCGCTAGCGGTAAAACAAATGCGCGTGCCTTATTCTTAAAATGGCTGTGGTCCGCATGGATATGTTGTTTTTTTTTAAACATTTGGATTCCTCCGGTTTTGAGCAAGTCTTGTACCATTCTATGTCCAAGCTGTTCAAAGTATGTCCACCTTTATAACAGAAAATTCCTTGTACAGGACAGTCATTAGCCGCTCCTCTTTTGCTTTCTTTCTATGTTAACCAAGCAACTTGCACTCCTGAACACATATAATATTAGTTACTAAACGTTAAATATGAATCGGGGGGTTACAACATGCAGCGATTACAGTTTGAAATGATTTTAAGATCGCGGATTGTAGAGTCCGCGCAAGCATTGCATCAAAGTGGTGTATCCTTTGCCACTTTTGCTACCGCGCGTTGCAACCCACAATTTTGGGAGTTAACGGAAAAAGGCGGTTTTCGGATCAAAGCAGGTGTCACTCCGGCGCAAGGAATCAGAGATATCTTTATAAACGGTCAACAATACGCTTTTGAATGTGCAACAGCAATGGTTATTGTGTTGTACAAAGGAGTACTGGATTCCATTCTAGAAAGTGAGTTTAATCAGATTTTTGCAGATATGCTGTTGTATGATTGGCACTATGACAGTGATCTCAGGCTTATACAAC
Organism: Paenibacillus sp. T2-29; assembly: GCF_052921365.1. Taxonomy (NCBI): domain Bacteria; kingdom Bacillati; phylum Bacillota; class Bacilli; order Caryophanales; family Paenibacillaceae; genus Paenibacillus; species Paenibacillus sp. T2-29. Next base: position 370,468 of record NZ_JBREVE010000001.1, read on the forward strand.
AGCAAGGTAGCCATAAAGCGGTTTCTGGGGACATTCTGTATTTTAAAAATCCAGATGTGTCGTCCGATGCATTGGAATGGAAGGGAGAAAATGTCGTCAAACTGAAGGAAGATTCTTTCTATGGCCATGGGATTGGCATCTTGCCGGCTCAAGGTATTATTGATTCTCTTAATCGACATCGTCGCCCGGATGCCACGGTATCTGCTTATTTGACGAATGAAGTGATCTACCCTGACTTCGTTTACCTATCCCAGTTCGCACCCGAAGAAAACCGAAAAAATGAACTATCAATGAATACATTTTATTACCAAGAATTCAGTCACTGTATACATGCTGTCATTGGTGGAAGGCAGTATATTCAGGAATAGAGGCCGAGTTCATACTAAAAAGAAGGTATTCCTAGGCCACGCTCGCCTTGGGGATACCTTCTTGAGAGCACACTTTTAATTTCAATAACTTTTACAAGTAAGCCGGTCCAGATTGACTTTGGTCAGTATTAGCATTTGCAGGTACCTGTGGAGGTGGAGTCTGCATGTTGCTGCCTGAATTCTGGAAGATAGACTGAACCTTATCGATCAGGTATGGTGTGGAGTCGATGATTTTCTCAAACAGATGCGTTTGATTGTCCAGCGGAACGATTTGTGCTCCCTGTTTGCCAACAACTAGAAAGGCAATGGGATGAATAGATACACCACCACCGCTACCGCCACCAAAAGGATGTACTTCCTTCCCACTATGATTACCGGATGCTGAGGAAGTATGGAGTGCCTCTTCATCTACGTTAAAATCACTTCCCCCGGCTGCGAACCCAAATCCTACCTTACTGATTGGCAAAATAACGGAACCATCGGGTGTTTCCACCGCGTCTCCCACAATCGTATTCACGTCCACCATGGCCTTGATGTTCTCCATCGCGGTTTGCATGAGCCCTTGAATCGGATGATCTGACATGTTTTATTCCTCCTCTGCTTATCTCAAGCGTAGACTGCTTTTCTTTCGCTATTGTGCGCAAAGGTTCAGGGAAATATGTATGTTAATCCTCTACACTGTTTATTCCTCACTGCTGGCTTGTTGATGCTCAGGATTTTTGGAAATAACCCGCTTCCATGCCTCTGGTCCTCCCGGAACACGCCATATGCGGAAAGCTAATCTGAGCATGGAAAAGATTAAATAACCGAGCGATATTTTTGCTTCACAGTTCAAGATGGTAGTAAAACGTAGTCGGTCCACCCAATAAGGCACAACAAACACCTTTGGGGTACAGTCCATGCGCACAATGCTGGAAGCAAAACCGATCAAGGTCGTTTTCAGTCCCCATAACATACCAGTTGAGGTCGCTGTATAAGCTGCGTCAGCCAGACTAATATTGGTAGACCACTCCATTTTGGACACTGTTACATGGGCCAATGTATGTCGCAGCCATCGCTGTAAAGATTGTGTTCCCTTGAGCAAAACCCGTATATCATGTATAAATTGCTTAATTTTTTCGATATCAATATTTCCGCTATCCACAGAAGCATCCGTTTTATGTATGTTTTTATTGCGGTCAAGCCGATAGAGAAGCCCTTTTTTCAAACCTGTTATGAGAATGGCTGGAATATCGTAATCCATTTTGACCAACCCGTATAGAATTCTGATCTCTAGATGCGCCCGATCATCATTGTCATGCTTGGCAATTTCCAGCTTCAACCGAATACGAGAGAGCAGAATAGCCAGTACGATGAATATAAAGATGATGATGGCGATACTGATCCATTTCCACACTGGCGAGTCCTCCCTACCCTTTTGCTATAGAATATCATGGCAAAAATAGTATGACCCTTCGGCGGAAAATCATGCATCTTAAAATGCCAAACAGCCAGCCCTCAACAACGTAAGGACTGGCTGTCTTTTGAATTTTATGAACTTAGGATTCCAGATCCGAATCGTTCTCCGCAGGCTGGCTGCTCTCCAGACGCTCGAACAATAGCTGTGTCTCTTCTTCCAAATTGTCTGAATCCTCGAATTGCTCCGGTTGCGGTAGATCTTCGAGCGAACCTAGACCGAAATAATCCAAGAATGATTTCGTCGTTCCATACAATATTGGTCGTCCGATGGCTTCAGCTCGACCTTTCTCTTCAATGAGCTCCTTGTTGACCAGTGTATGTATGGCCCGCTCGGATTTGACACCCCGAATTTCTTCGATTTCAACTCTTGTAATGGGCTGGCGATAGGCCACAATAGCCAATGTCTCCAAAGCAGCTTGAGACAGTGAGGCACGTGCCGGAGAGTAGGCGAGCTTTTCAAAATAGGGTGCATGTTCGGATAAGGTTGCAAGCTGATAATGACCAGCAATACGGACAAGCTGCAGACCTCTTCCTCCCTGCTCCATGTCCTGTTTCATATCCTCCAGACACTTTTCAACCAGCTCTTGCTGCTGCTCTACAATGTCGGCGATCTGCTTGGTGGACAACCCTTCCTCTCCCGCAAGAAACAGCAGCCCCTCAATAATTGATTTCAGCTTCAGATAATCCATTAACCCGTAAATCCCCTCTCCACTCCATTACAATATCATCGAAAAGCTTCTCCTGATAACAGAAGATTTGCTTCATTTTCATCAATTCAAGGATAGCCAAAAAGGTTACAACCACCTCATGCCGATACATGTCCTCATGCATCAGCTTGGAGAACAGCAGCCGTCCTCCAGTCCCCACCATCTCTAACGCCCCGATAACTTGCCGGATACGGTCCTTGACTGAAATTTCGTCCCGATGAACACGGGTTACCGTCGTACGTCGTTCAGCTTTGCGCAATGCACGCTGAAAGGCCGCGACCAAATCACTTGCATGCAGCCCATGCACCGGATTCGCGGGTTCGGTTGGCAAGAATGCGCTCAAATCTTCCGGCTCCTTGCCATAAATCAGACTCCGTTCCCACTCCCGTTCACTCAGGTGGCGAGCAATCCCTTTGTATTTGCGATACTCCACCAGCTTGCGAACCAGTTCCTCGCGTGGATCATAGTCCTCTTCTTCATAATAATCCAAATCGTCATATTCCATCACAGGTGGCTTGGGAAGCAACAATTTACTCTTAATGGATAAGAGCGTCGCCGCCATCACTAGAAACTCGCTTGTAATGTCCAGCTCCAGCTCCTGCATACTGTGCAAAAAAGCCATGTACTGATCAGTAATATCGCTAATCGGGATATCCTGAATGTCGATCTCGGCTTTATCAATCAGATGCAACAGTAGATCCAGCGGACCCTCGAATGTTTCCAGCTTGTAATTTACGACTGTCAATGTGCTTCCCCCTGCCTTACTCCAATCATCATTCAACAATACCTTTCCCCATTAGCACTTATGCTCTACGTTATCAATCCCTCTTTCTGTAGTATATACGTCATCGCCTTGCTTAACAATCCAATCCCTTTTCCACTTTGCAGTTTATGCCGTTCTTTCAGCCATTTATATCATTAGAACTGCTTACCGAGATTGGCCATTTCAATCGCAGCCAGCGCAGAATCCCAACCTTTATTACCAGCCTTCGTACCTGCTCGTTCAATAGCCTGCTCAATATTTTCCGTAGTCACTACACCAAAAATAATGGGGACACCCGTTTTCAGACTGCTTGCCGCCACACCCTTGGCCACTTCATTGCAGACGATATCATAGTGTGAAGTAGAGCCACGGATAACCGTGCCAAGCGTAATGACGGCATCATATTTTCCGCTTGCAGCCATTTTTTGTGCAATAAGTGAGATTTCAAATGCACCCGGCACCCATGCTACATCAATTTCATCTTCCTGTGCACCATGTCGTTGAAGTGCGTCAAGCGCACCACTTAACAGTTTGCTTGTAATAAACTCATTAAATCTGCCCACCACAATACCATACTTTAAACCACTTGATACAAGATTACCTTCCAGAAAACGTGCCATGCTTATCAACCTCTCTTTTTTTTGAATTTTTTACAATGACAAACGACGACGGTATTCAATTAAATGTTGAATGCTAATCAGCTTCAATTGATGTAGCTTGGCGATCACGGCCAAATCAGGCAAGCGGGCCATTGAGCCATCTTCTTTTATAATTTCGCAAATGACCCCGGCGGGCTTGAAGCCGCTGAGTCGTGCCAGGTCGACAGCCGCTTCAGTATGACCGGCGCGTTGCAGGACCCCACCATTGCGAGCAATTAGCGGGAACATGTGACCAGGTTTGCGGAAATCGCTGCCCGTGATTGCTTCGTCGGCTAAGGCGCGAACAGTCAAAGAGCGCTCGGCCGCTGAAATCCCCGTTGTTGTCTTCATATGATCTACCGATACCGTAAAGGCGGTACCGTGAAAATCTGTGTTTTGCTCTACCATAGGATGCAATTCCAATGCCTCGGCTCTGTGCTGTGTGATCGGCACGCAGACCAACCCGCGACCTTCTGTAATCATGAAGTTGATGACCTCAGGCGATGCTTTCTCAGCCAAAGCGATAAAGTCGCCTTCATTTTCCCGCTGTTCATCATCCACTACAATAACGACTTTGCCGTTCTTTAAATCCTCCAATGCTTCTTCGATGGAATCCAATCGAATCTCTTCGTCATGGTGCAACTCGCCCTGCTCCATGATATTTGTCGTCGCACTTGTTTGGATGCCTCTATCCATAACCCTCTCCTCCTTATGTCTTATGTCACGAATGCTCCTGAACCAAATTTTCTATCATTCTGTATCAGGCTGTATCAAGCAAAGCCGTGTTTCGCCAAATAGTCCAAACTAAGAGGAGCTTGATCTGCTCTCTTCATCGGTACTGAACCTCTGTAATGTAAAAGCTGCTCCACATATTTGCCCAATATGTCGCATTCAATATTCACAGTGTCTCCTTCACGTTTGGCTTGTAAGGCCGTTTCAGCTAAGGTGTGGGGGATGATGGATACGGCAAAGCTATCTCTCGTACGCTGCGCGACTGTGAGGCTGATACCATCAATTGTAATTGACCCTTTGAGGAGAACATATTTAAATAATGCTTGATCAGAAGGCTCAACTTCGAACACAACTGCATTCTGGTCTGATGTTACTCCGCGAATTGTACCCGTCCCGTCCACATGTCCCTGTACGATATGTCCTCCGAACCTTCCATTCGCCGCCATCGCTCGCTCTAGGTTGACTCGGCTACCGGATCTGAGTTCCCTTAGATTACTGCTGCGAAAAGTCTCTGGCATCACATCAACCTTAAAATCTTTAGTACCAATCTGTATTGCCGTCAGGCAAACACCATTTACCGAGACACTATCGCCGATTTTCAAATCGCCCAATACCACAGAACCCGAAATCCCCAGCACCATCGCTTCACCGCTTTTGGAAATACTTTGAATGCGACCCACTTCCTCGACCAATCCGGTAAACATGCTTTCACTCCTTTCCACTACATTTCAGTTTATCCCTAATTCATCTGCTGTAAGCGCAAATAACCCCCAGTCAGGATTCAATCCGTCATGGGGGTGATGAGAGTCACATATGTAGTATACAAGCGCAGTTCATGTATGTCTTAAAATGACATGAAATCATAGGTTTGCCAAAAGAAAGCATGATCGAAGATACAGCAATTACGCTCAGAACGTTATCAAAAAGAAAGCTAAAAAAAGCTATCGTCTGATGCTGTCCTACAACGAAATAAGCCGTACGTACTTTTAAGTATGCTAAAAAATTGGCACATGCCACGTCATGCACATGCGCTTCGTATCCTTCTCCCATCCAGACTATACTGTCGGTCCCGGAATTACACCAGGTCCACCTTCTGCTGATTGTTCAGCATCCGGGTCACGGACTAAGCCATGCTGTGTTCGCAGAAGCGATTCACAAACATGTCATCACCGCCGGTGGGGAATTTCGCCCCGCCCCGAAGGATCTTGCTCTTATTTAATTGAATTAACATTAAACTTGTTACGTATATTAGCACCGACTTCAAAAAAAAGCAAGTTATCTAATAGAAGCTCCTGCTTTGGTTTTGACATATTGGCTGGAGAGTTCTTCAAACCAGGTTTTATCATTCATATGAAGTGCCAGATCAATCAGATCGGCCAGTTCGTCGACTCCAAGCTGTGTATCATGGTCAAAGGTAATAACGGCCGAAGCGACAGGTCCTCGCTCTCCCTCAGAACATGCTTCATAATCCAGTCGCACATCCACATGCCCATCAATAAACTCGCATTTTAAAAAATAAATAATTTCACACATTAAAATAGGGCGCACTTGTGTTTCTAACACACAATCCATCACCTTGGCAGAATAATGCTGGTTCGTCAGCGTGAATTTGTGTTCTGTTGCCGCCAGCGATGCTCGTCCAAAATCATCCGTAAACTTGAGTTCCACTGGCGTGATGTTCATAACCTTGGGGATTTGCTTCTTTATAATTTCAATTATTTCAACTGTATTCAGCTTAATCATTACCTGCACCTCATTGCATCTTAAAATTCAGAAGAAAACTTTATAACATGCCTTCTATAGGCCTCCACTCCTATATCGGAAATCATTACCTGTTTTTTTATGCCTCAGTCCATAAACGCAAAAAAAGATTCCTTGCGCAGCAAGCGCAAGGAATCTCAATCGAACTGGTGCCGAAACAGCGGCTAACAATGTTACACGATTATTATGCAAAAAACAGAATTATAACTCCGAAATTTCATGTTTCTTTTTCAGGATAGTCCAGCGACGCTCAATCTCCTGCTCAAAGGTAGCCAGCGTTGCTTCCTCTTTGAGAAGATGCTTCGTTTTACCCATTAATTTCAGCCATTCTGCGGCTGGAATCCGTTTTCCCTTGTCTTCCGGATTGTACGTAATCGTCGTGCTTCCCTGCTCGATTTCGTACAAAGGAAAGAAGCAAGACTCAACTGCGGCGCCTACGATGCTAGTACCCAGTCTGTCTTCGGATTTCCAGTTGAGCGGACAGGCGCACAGAATTTTACCATAAGCCGTACCGACGTTGTTGGCATACCATTGAGCCTTGGCCGCTTTGCGCAGCATATCCTGCGGATGACTTTCGGCTGCTGTAAAGGCATACGGGATGTTACAGGCGGCCATGATTTGCACGGTATCCTTATGATGCCCTTGCTTCCCTTTTTGCATTTTTCCTACACCCGATGTACTGGTCATATGCCCCATTGGAGTGGAGTATGACTGCTGCGAACCTGTATTCATGTACCCCTCATTATCATATTCCAGCATAATCAGTTTATGGTTACGCAGAGCCGCACCAATTGCAGAACCCATACCGATATCCATCCCACCGTCACCACTGATCATGATAAAGGTTGGATCATCAGATATCTCAATTTCATTACGTCGCTTCATCTCCATGTAAGCTTCCAGCGCACCTGAAAGGGTAGCGGCCCCGTTTTGAAAAAGATTGTGGATCATCGGTTGCTTGTGTGATGTATATGGATACCCTGTCGTCACCACATAAACGCAGCCAGTCTGGAATAGTACGACAATATCGCCTTCAATTCCTTTAAAAAATAGCTCAAGCGCAGACAAGGCTCCACAACCAGGACAAGCCCCATGCCCTGGTGTAAGACGGCGTGGTTTGGTTGTCAACGAACGCAGAGGTGGTACCTTGACTTTGAGCTTCCCAGTCGCCTCGTCCGGCGTAACCTGAATCAGCCCCGTACGGTATGCATTGCCACGTGGTGGCTGCATGACTTGCGGCATCACCTTGTCTGGAGATCCTGGATTAACCCCGTAATAATCAAAAGGCTTCTCCGCGCGTCCAGCCTCTGCCGCCTGAATCGCAAGCTGGAAGAAGGCCTCTGCATCTTCCGCATAAAAGTCCTTACCACCCAAGCCAAAGATACGGCTTAACACGATGGTTTGGTTCAACGGGTCCTCCTGCAACGCCGCCTTGATTTCGTGCGTCAAATTACCGCCATCCGATCCGTATGAATCTGCACGTTCACCCACCAGCAGCGCCTTGACATGACGCAATGCCTCTCGCAATTGTGCAGCAGGAAATGGCCGGATGATATTCGGACGAATCACACCCGCTTTAATGCCGCGCGTGCGGAGTTGATCCGCCACATCCTTGGCCGATTCGGCCGCCGAGTTCAGCAGGAAGACCGCAACCTCGGCATCTTCCATATGATACAGGTCCAAAATCGGATATTCCCGCCCGGATAAAGCGGCATATTCTGCTGCTACCTGCTCATATACTCCTTCTGAAAGCTTCAACGCTTTGGACAGTTGAGCGTGATTATTCGTCAGGTCATCGCCGTTCATATGCGCACCCACAGTGACAGGATGATCAAAATCCGTAATATTCGGATAATTTAGGTTCGGGTTGGGGCCTACAAAATCGCGCACGGTCTCTGCATCGGCAAAATATTGCACTTTACGTTTTTGATGGGACGTATAAAAACCGTCGTATGCGACCATTACAGGCAACCGTACATCGCTATGCTCTGCAATTTTCAGAGCCATAATGTTCATATCATACACAGCCTGTGGCGTACTTGCCGTCAAAATGACCCAGCCTGTATTCAAACCATAATACAGGTCCGAATGATCCCCCCGAATATCCAAGGGACCACTGACAGCTCTTGTCACCAGATTCATAACCATAGGAAAACGGGTACCCGACTGAACAGGCAACTGCTCCAGCATGTATAGGAAACCTTGCGAACTGGTAGCGTTCACAACCCGCGCTCCTGCTGCCGCAGCTCCATAACAAATCCCTGCCGATCCGTGTTCTCCATCTGCTGCAACCAGTTTAATATTATGCTGACCACGCGTTTTCATTTGATCCAGATACTGTGCTACCTCAGTCGATGGCGTAATCGGGAAATATCCCATCATATGATAATTGATCTGCGCAGCCGCCGTAGCTGCCATTTCATTACCGGATTCGAATGTTGTCACTTGTGCGGCGCCCGTCTGTTTGAGTTCTTCCTCCAGCTTTGCCATTACGCACGCCCCCCTTCATATACTGGAAATTGGTGGGCAACGCGATTCTGCTCCGCCCAGCCCCATTGTTCGCGACGCGAGCTTAATGCCCCCGACGGGCAAATATCTACACACTTCAGACACCCTTTGCAATACTGGTAATCAATCCCTTGCAAAAACGGCATCATTCTTCCGCGTTTGTCTGCTTGCTCTTCCCATACAAAGCAGTAATCCGGGCAAATCGAATCACACTTGGCACAATGAGTACATTTATCAGCTTCATACTCAGGTACATAACCCTGACGTGAACCACTAACATCTTTCGTCATGCTGTTGCCCTGAGTTGCAATAACGCCCCCCAGCAATTGAGTTTCGTACCCTAGCAAAGGCTGCGGACGTTCAAAAACCCGATCCTGCGCATCAGCAGTAACCGGATATACATGTAGTTGCATTTCTTCAAAACCACGATTAAACGTACGCAGATTAGGTTCCACTAATTGTGGATTTTTCTTTTCAAAAGTACTGCGAATAACCGATCTCATTGCTTCCGGGTCCAGGAAATCACAGACACGGAACAAGGCACCTAGCATGGACGTATTTAGTTTGGTCCGCTCTTCCAGTGCGATACCCATCGCATCCACCACTGCTAATGTACCGGATACCAGTCCCAAATCAGCCCGTATTTCTTCTGCCGGACGTGTGGAATTTACCACTACAATCCCATCTGCTGGCAGGCCGCTGATTACATTTACCGTTTTGTATAACGTTTCATGGAAAATGCCTACCACATGCGGTTGCTCGATCGGACTGTGATCGCGAATATCCACCTCCGGCTCACAGAAGCGAACAAAGCTTTTAACTGGAGATCCCTTCTTTTCCGAACCGTAGGATGAGAAATTTGAAGCATTCAGCCCCAGACCAAGTACCCCGGTTTCGGCCAACATTTTGCCAGCCAGATTTGCGCCGAGACCACCAATGGATTCCAGCCGGATTTCAAAAAATCCGAGTCGATTTGTGCGCGTTAAAATAGACAATGTGATAAGCCCCCTTCTTTTCCAACTCTTACTGAGCTTGAATACTCATATAAAATAAATGGAAATGCATTCTTATGAAAAGGCTATCACAACACTTACTTTTCGAATGTGATCTTACGCACTGTAATACCTACGTGATTGTAAAAATCAGCAAACCGTCAAACAAAAGACAACAAAAGCCGCCCTGTCCAAAGACAGAACGGCTTAGGTGCAACGCTATTTAAAGGAATTCAAATCATGCATGTAATGGTAAATTACACGTCAAATACTTTAACCTCTTTCATTTTGTCGCCTTGTTTTACAGCATCAATGAATTCCATACCTTTGGTTACTTTACCAAATACAGTATGTACTCCATCTAAATGCGGCTGTGGAGCGTAGCAAATAAAGAATTGACTGCCACCTGTGTTGCGACCTGCATGAGCCATGGACAGAACGCCTTTGGCATGCTTTGTTGTATTCGTAGCTGTTTCACAGTCAATGGTGTAGCCAGGACCGCCAGTACCATTACCGATCGGACAACCCCCTTGAGCAACAAAGCCCGGGATGACACGGTGGAAGCTCAAACCATTGTAGTAACCGCTGTTTGCCAGCTTTTCAAAGTTAGCAACGGTGTTTGGAGCTTCTTCTGGGAAAAAGTCAATTTCGACGATACCGCCGTTTTCAAGATCTATTCTACCTTTTTTCATTGTTTGTATCTCCTTTTCAACCTGTTTTGAGAACTAAATAACATCAAGTTCCAGTTTACTATGAATTGGCGCGCTTAGCAAAGCCTTGTCCAAAAAAAAGGGGCCATTGTCCCCGGTCTATTATTACCGACGCAATGGCCTGCTTGAATTTAGAATTCCACAATCAGGACGAAACCGTAATCTTAGCATTGGGCTGAACCACTGAACTGGCTTGATCACGAACCAAGCGCTGTGGCAAAACATCATTGCGAACGATATCCTCGTAGGTTTCCCGACGCACTACCAGCTCGGCCTCACCGTTGTTGACAAATACAACTGCTGGTCGGCGTATCCGGTTATAATTGCTCGCCATGGAGTAATTATAAGCTCCGGTTGAGGCAACAGCGAGCAAGTCTCCGCTATTCGGGCGAGGCAGTTCTACATCCCAAATAAGCATATCGCCGCTTTCACAGCATTTGCCTGCAATGGACACTGTCTCTTCGTTCGCATCTTGGGCTCGATTAGCCAGCATTGCTTCATACTTGGCCTGATACAGTGCAGGACGTGGATTATCTGTCATTCCGCCGTCTACAGAAACGTATTTACGAACCTGCGGAATATCCTTGATGCTTCCTACCGTATACAAGGTTGTACCTGAATCACCTACAATACTGCGTCCCGGCTCAATCCAAATTTCTGGAAGTTCATCGTAAAGCCCTGAAAAATGAGTTTTTACCGCTTCGCCGATAGCCTGTACATAGGTGGATAGTTTCAGCGGTGTGTCCTCCTCTGTGTAACGGATACCAAATCCCCCACCGAGATTAATCACCTTGAAGGAATACTGAAGCTGTTCCTTAATCTCCCTGCAAAAAACTGCGACCCGCTCGGCAGCCATTTGGAAGCCATTGACTTCGAAGATTTGCGAGCCGATATGAGAATGTACTCCCAGCAGATTAAGATGATCCAGCTTGATAGCCTGTTCCACCGCTTGACGGGCTGTGCCATTCGCAATGTCAAAACCAAATTTTGAATCTTCTTGACCTGTGGCCATATATTCATGCGTGTGCGCCTCAACCCCCGGCGTAACCCGCAGTAAAACATTGACCTGTTGTCCTTTTTCAGAGGCGAGAGCCTGTAACAAATGCAATTCCATCTTGCTATCAACGACAAAGCAGCCAATTTGCGCCTCTAACGCCATTTCAATTTCTTCCGGCGTCTTGTTATTGCCATGAAAATGGATTCGTTCTGCCGGGAATCCTGCTTGCAGTGCTGTGAACAGCTCTCCGCTGGAAACAACGTCGAGCGACATCCCTTCTTCAGCAGCTAAAGCGCACATTGCCATAACACAAAATGCTTTGCTTGCATAAGCCACTTGAAACTTTAAACCGGTCTCACGAAATGCTTCTATAAATTCCCGGCAGCGCCGGCGGACTAACTGTTCGTCTACAATATATAGCGGCGTGCCAAAACGCTCTTTCAAAAGCGTGGTATCACATCCGCCAATCTCCAAATGTCCATTGCTGTTAATTTTACTGCTTCCATGCAAATACATGTTCTGGCGCCTCTCTTTCTGGAACAAGCTAGTCATATTCCATCGAATGTTTACACCAGTATAGCAAAAAAAACATCAAGAACAATGGATTTTTATTCAGAACATTTACATTAATGCTCCTGTCCATTGCCTGAGTTCGAATCTGTGTTGGCATCCGTATGGGGCATACGCGTATTGTCCCTCGTTTTATTAAATGACGGGCGGTTAGGCGCATCAAGTACAGGCATACGGAACAAGATGGAAGCTAACGCTTTGGCATTAAAAGGAATAAACGGCCACAAATACGAAGAATTATATGACCGATGCAGCGTCAGCATCAAAATGATCAGTGTCGTGCCCACGACAAAGCCTGGTACGTGAAAAATAGCAACAGCAATCAGCAGGAATAGTCGAATCAGTCTATTCGCGAGCCCCAGCTCATAGCTCGGTGTTGCGAACATTCCTATGGCAGCAACAGCCATGTACAATACGACTTCATTTACGAACAGTCCCGTCTTAACCGCTATATCACCAACCAGAATGGCTGCAATCAACCCCATGGCGGAAGCCAATGGTGTCGGAGTATGCACAGCTGCCATTCGCATAAGATCTACCCCTAGTTCCACAATGATAAACTGGGCAATCAGCGGAAAATGTGCTTCCTTTTGAGGGCCGATAAAATCGAGAAACGCCGGTTTTAATTCGGGATTGATAACCATTAGCAGCCACATCGGAAGCAGAAACATCGAGGCGAATATGCCTATAAAACGTACCCAGCGTAAATAGCTACCCATAAAAGCGGTTTGCCGATTCTCTTCTGCATGCTGGCACAGGTCAAAAAAAGTGGTAGGCAAAATCATTACGCTGGGTGAGGTATCAACGAAAATTACGAGCCTTCCTTCCATAATATGCGAAGCCACAACATCTGGTCGCTCTGAATATCGTACTAATGGATATGGATTCCAACCTTTATTGATAATCGTCTCCTCTAATTGCTTATCAGCCAGTGGAATACCATCCAGATTAACATTTTTAATTTTGTCTCGTACCGTATCCACCATGACCTTATCCACAATATCATCAATGTAGCCCAAGCATACATCTGTTCGAGTTCGGCGTCCGACCTGCATGGCCTCGAATTTAAGTCCGGGGTCTCGCAAACGCCGACGCACTAAACCTACATTTGTAAGCATCGTTTCAGTAAAACCATCACGTGCACCGCGCACAACTCTCTCCAAGGAAGGTTCTTCTGGGCTCCGTACAGGGTAATTACGAGTATCCAGAATAACAGCAAAACGCTCGCCTTCCATGAAGAGAGCACTCATTCCCGTCAGTACCTTGTTTATGACAACGGACATCTTATCCGTCTTCTCCACCTGTATATGTGGAATAAAATTTTCGAAATACGCTTGAAGTCCAGCTGAAGTCATGTCATCCGGCGTCAGATAGGTGAGCCGCTTTAGCACCTCAAGCATGATCTGATCCTTGGCAAAGGTATTCAAGAACAAATACCCGATATGGCGGCCACCTGTTGTCATTTCCCTAAATACAACATCAAAGGTTTCTCCCAAACCCAATACCATCTTAAGGGTTTCACGATTTTCCTTCATCTTTGGCGAAATATCATCCTCAATCTGCCAATAACGAATGGATTCCTCTACATTATCAGAACGCTCGCTTTCTTTTTTGTGCTTAAGACGGGCGGCTTCCTGCTCCTGCTTTTGCTTCCAGGAGCCCAAACTTTCCCCGTCAGTATGATTTTCCCTTCCAATTGCTCCGTCTCCATGATAATGCTCCTGCTGATCCTGATCCGTTCTGTGATCCATACTTCTTGCCCCCTTCTCTTTCACTATTAACGGTTGTATACAAACCAATCAAATAAGGAACCCGTTACCTTGCCAAGCACCATTGCCATTAACAGACCGAACATGTATACAGTCATATGGAGTCGCTTGGCCAGTATCGGCAGGAGATTCAGCACCTCTGTTAGAGCCGCGGCGAGCAAGCCAATAAACACTCCGCAAAACAAACCAGGTATCCATGTAAATATGCCCGGTAATGGCAAGCAGATGTTCCAAAAATCGACCACGGTTCCCGCCACTGAACCTAAAATCATCGCCTTTTCGTATGCACGTGATTTTTTATACGTCCGGGTGAGTTGTGCTAATCGCGGCATAATATCCAGCACAATAAAAAAAGCAATCACACCGCTACCTACCGCCAGCCCCCCAGCGATACCCAAAATAATCTGAAGTGCAGCCTGTACAAATATCATGGTTTCTTATCCTTTGGCTGCAAACGAGCCATCTTTTCATACTCCTCTGCCACAACATACTGATCCACATTTTCCTGATACAGATACATTTCCACCTCCAGTGGCGTCGGCTCCTCATTCCATTTTTTCTTGAACAAGTGATTAAAAAATACGATCATACCAAAGCCGATGCCGATCGAGTAAGCAATTTGGAACAAGTACGGGTGCTCATCCTTTTGTCCCGTAATCATTTCTACAATCCGAACCTGTACCTCCATCATGCTAACGTCAGCATGAAAGTTCATAATCGTCAGCGCAGAGCCAAAAAACAGAAGCAACCATACCAACACGAACAGTATTTTGGATGGCTTACGGGGTCTCTCCACGAGTTCCACAAGTACATGCGGTTTCCCGAGAGATTCAATTACAACTCCCGGAATATGATCTCTAATTTTTGATATGATCTGTAGCATGTCCACCAGTATCAGGTTACCGTCCTGCTTCTGCGGCCGCTTGAGAACAAGTTCAAGCAGATCCTTTTCCCATTCGGGCTCCGTCAGCAGATGGGCTACATCGCCCAAATGTAAATCCTGCCCTTGGATCATACGCACACGGCTGCGGAGCCGCAAGTAGACAATAGGAGCCGGACTATGATTCATCCGATTCCCTCCTTATCCTCGTAATTACCGATTAGTATGGAGCGAAGCAAGCAAACCTATTCTGTATATTGTCTTTTGTCACACGCAAAAAAGAGTACTCCTGGCCATTAAAATGGCTTTGGAATACCCTTTAAAATGCGTAAGCATAAAGTTTTACTAAAATCCTGCCCTTTATTATTGGGCAATCTGATCGCGGATCAGTTGTAAAATCTTTTTTTCCAATCGTGATACCTGCACCTGAGAAATACCAAGACGACTTGCAACCTCTGATTGAGTCTGATCCCGATAATAACGCAGGTACACAATCAATCGCTCCCGCTCAGATAATCCGTCAATGGCCTCATTCAGCGCCAGCTTGTCGAACCATCTTTCCTGTGATTCGTCGGCAATCTGATCCATAAGTGTAATCGGGTCCCCGTCATTTTCAAACACCGTTTCGTGAATCGAGGTAGGAGGCTTATTCGCCTCCTGCGCAAAAACAACATCCTCCGGTGTCACTCCCAGCTCATCAGCAACCTCCTTGACTGTAGGCAGACGATTGAGCCGTTTGGATAGCTCGTCCTTCATTTTGCGGACCTTATTGGCTGTTTCCTTCAAGGAACGGCTAACCTTGAGTGTACCGTCATCTCGAAGGAACCGTTGAATTTCACCGATAATCATAGGTACCGCATACGTTGAAAATTTGACTTCGTAGCTGAGATCGAATTTATCCACCGATTTTAACAATCCGATGCAACCAATTTGAAAAAGATCGTCAGGTTCATACCCCCGGTTCATAAAGCGCTGCACGACAGACCAGACGAGCCGGATATTACTATTGACCAGTGTCTCACGAGCATCATTATCACCAGATTGGCTCAGTGCAATAAGCCGCTTGACCTCTGCATCCTCCAAATAGCTGTGCGAAGTTTTTTTTCCTCCTGCTTCCATAGGATCAACTCCTAATTATATAAAGCTTTCTTGGATTCAATCCTTTTCTTCATCCGGACCGACGTGCCTCCGCCCGGCTCACTGACTGCTTCGAACTCATCCATGAAATTTTCCATAATCGTAAAGCCCATGCCAGAGCGTTCCAATTCAGGCTTGGACGTATAGAGAGGCTGCTTGGCCAGCTCCAGATCCTCAATTCCCCGTCCTGCATCCTCAACGACCAACGTAATCACGTCCGCTTCAATCCCAACTTTAATCGTTACAACACCTGACGGATCGCTGTCATAGCCGTGAATAATACTGTTTGTCACCGCTTCAGACACGACGGTCTTCAAATCGCTAAGCTCATCCATTGTGGGATCAAGCCTGGAAATAAAGGCTGCCACAGCCACGCGGGCAAATGCTTCATTTTCCGATTTGGCGGCAAACTGCAAGCTCATGAAATTGTTCCCCGTGCCTTCTCTCATGACACAACCTCCAATTCCGTGAGCGCATTTCCCTCGTTGTCATAGATGGGCATGATTTTAAATAAGCCTGACATATCCAGCAGTCGATGTACCGGCGGATTGACATCACAGACTGCCATTTTCCCGCCCTTTTGCTTGATCAGTTTGTATCGTCCCAAGATAACGCCAAGGCCGGAACTATCCATAAACTGAAGATTCTTCAGGCTGAGCACGATATGCTCGCATTGCCGGCGTTGAATCGCCTCATCCATTTGCATACGGACCATATCCGACGTATGGTGATCAAGTTCACCAGACAGCCTTACAATAAGTACTCCCCGGTGATGCTCCATTTCAATTTGCAGGTTCATGCTTGCTCACTCTCCTCCCGGTCTTGGACAAGGATTTCTACGTAGTCGCAGACGATTCCTGCCCTCCGACAAAACTAGAAGAAAACCCCGTAAAATCTACAAAGAAAATAGGTTTGACATGGTACGTTTAAACAATTTCCACCAGTCGGCCTTCTCGATCGCCACAGGCGAAGTGATATTAAACTCCTTAAGACGTTGTCCATCCTGATAGACGACCAGCTTACCAACGGGGTCACCCACCCGGACAGGAGCTTTAAGGCTTGGAGTCAGTTGCAGCTCGTGACGCAGTGTTTGTTTGTTGCCGCCTTTTTTCACCAACACACTGTAAGAACGGTCAGCCTGAATTTCCAGCTCTGGTAATACACCTTTTTCAACTTTTACACTGCCCAGCTTTTCACCTGGTTTATATATGGATTTCATTGTATATTGAGAAAATGCGTAGTCGAACATGGAAGAAACCTCATTGTTGCGTATCTTCGTGTTCGGCTCACCGAGTACGACAGCTACTACACGTAAGCCATCACGCTTCGCTGTAGCGGAAAGGCAGAACTTTGCTTCTGACGTATAGCCCGTTTTCAGACCGTCTGCTCCGGTATAGAAGCGAACAAGCTTATTCGTATTCACCAGCCAAAAGGGCTTGACCGAGGATTTGCGCAAATAGTCCTGATACGATCCCGTATATTTCGTAATTTGTGGATATTTCAACAGTTCCCGGCTCATAACCGCAATATCATGCGCAGAGGAATAGTGATTTTCTACGGGTAAACCGTTGCAATTGGCAAAATGCGTATCTTTGAGTCCGAGCTGCTGCACCTTGGCATTCATCATCTCGACAAAAGCCTGTTCAGACCCTGCAATTTTCTCCGCCATCGCTACAGAGGCGTCGTTGCCCGAAGCCATCGCAATTCCCTTCAGCATCTCATCGACCGTCATTTCTTCTCCCGGCTCCAAGAAAATTTGCGAGCCTCCCATTGAAGACGCATACTCACTGGCCCGTACTTTATCGGTCAGCTTGAGCTTGCCATCATGAATGGCCTCCATTGTTAGCAGCATCGTCATAATCTTAGTGATGCTTGCTGGAGGAAGCTTTTCACGACTATTTTTTTCATAGATGACTGTGCCTGTATCTGCATCCATCAAGATCGCCGAAAGAGCCTCGGGAGCCAGCTCAGCTGCTGATCCTACTTTGGTTTTGCTTTCAGGTCTGCTTTCTTCGGCCCAACCGCCGACAGGGACGGCAGTCAAGGCTACCAGACAAGCCAGGATGAACGCCACCACTTTTTTCTTCACAATCGGTCCCCTCCTCAACATATTGGCGTAAAGCACCGGAGTCCATTTACTGATCTCTCCGGTCTATTCGCGTGCTGCTAACCATTGTCGTCAGATTGAAAGAAAAATATTCCATATGGATAAAAACATCAAATAGCACCAAGCTGAGCCAGCATGGTGCTATTTTCCAATCTATAAATGACACAACATGTATCGTCTGTAACAGGATCTATAAAAATCGTTCAAATCCGGCTAACGGTGAGGTATGTAATACCTCCACCCGGTAAAATATCCACTGCATTTTGACTAAACACCCGTATATCAATAAAAGAATTCGCTTCAAGTCTAAGTTCCATTGCTCCACTCAATGCACCATAGTTCAGCCCGCCAATCACCCTGTCATCGAGATATGCATAAGCAGAACTTCCGGCAAGCTGCTCATCATTCAGGTGAAGTGCCAGCCGTGTCCGGTTACCATCTACTTGGGGATCGGTCGAAACGTATACTTGTATTCTGTATTTCCCAGCTCGTTTGGCTCGCCACCGACTATTCGAACCATCGAATTCGGTCAACTCATCATGATTGATTTGATTGAACCTTACTTTCTGCCAGCTACCTGCAGGGATATTTTGCCTTGAACCAAGGTAGGCTTTGACAAAGGTTTCATTCAAATGTTCAATACCGTTATTCGAATATTTCTCTACGAGCAACAACGCTTGCCCTGTCCCATTATTTTCGTCATAACGATGATTGCTATAGCTAAAATCCAAATGTGAGCGAAGTGTCACCTGCTGTGTGGAGGAGCTACCAGAGAAACAAATAAGCTGTTTTAGATTACGGGGATATCCGCCCACCTCGTCCACCAAAACTTTTTTGCCAATGACCACATCCACAAAATAATTGCACACTGATTGGGTGTCATCGTATTTGTCTGCTATCGCCAAAATAGAGTCGCGCAAGGCAACATTTTTGGTTTCTTTCGTAGCACCAATTTGAATAAAAGAAGGTACTGTCACCTTGTGTTCTCTGCTTAGTCCCTCAAACCAGCAGCCTATAAATTCTGCATTCATAAAATCATTTATTAGAATGGGAATATCACTGGGGCTCCCATCCTTAATGTGCTGGCTAGCCATGAATCTCGCCCCGTTAGAACTATTCAGGTCCAGCGCCGTATCGTTTCCGAGCGTAAAAAGCGCAATGCTTGTAAACTGTGAACTTCTGTTCTGCAAGTGAATCCCTATTTTATTGTAATTTATCTCCGTGCATTTAAATAAGTTCACATCACTTTCATAGCCCCAAAAAGCCGTTTCAAAATGCTCAATCAACACGTTATCCAGGACAACGCCGCCGCCCTTCCAATCCTGAATGCCCGTAGTACCTTTGCCATAATACCCGCGCTTCACTGACTGCGAAAACGGATTATTTAAGGTAGCTCTGTCGGTCCCTTCGTACCGGATCGATAAGTCATGGAACTGCACATTTTGAAAGCCACTAAACGATGGCAGACTTTCGTCTCCAATTTGGAAACAAGGGCCCTTGCCATAATATTCAATCGATGTAACTCCCTTACCCTGTCGGTATCTGCCCTTATGAATACCAAAAATGCGCATACCCTGCTTCCGAATCTGAAGGGTAGATGTTATTTTGTATCGGCCGCTGGGGATGTGAAGAATGGAGTAATCGGGGGTCTTGTTAATCAATTCTTGCAAAGATGCCGTGTCGTCCTGAATACCATCACCAGCAGCTCCAAACCAGCTTACGTTTACACTGCGTTCCATGAATTCTTTTTCAATGGCTTTAAAATTGTCATTTAACTGCTGAGGCGTTAACTCTTTGCCCGTACCGCTCAAATTCAACTTCAATCGGTCTGTAAAATCTGCCACCCAAACACCCCCATTGTTAAAAACGTGAAAATACTTTCAGACTATGCCGAAGAATTCTTCATTTTCTTAGCATGGACTGAGTATATGCACAATAAGGCTTGCTCTAGGATCGCGAAAAATGAAAATAAATATTTTATATGATTGTACAAGAAGATACATTTTGTATATTATAGATACATAACGTATCTAGGCGGTGAAACCGTGAAACACATACTCACAGTAGCCGGTTTACTGGCTTTCTCGATCCCCTTTGCCTGTCAGGGTTTGTCTCCCAGAGTGATCACGATTTCCCTGCTTATCTTGTTGTTTAGCTACACCATGCTTCTGCCTTCACTCAAGTCATTAATCGCAACCCTAGCTGATAATCCGTTGCTGACTTTACTCATGATGTACATCGCCGCCTCCTGCATATGGGCTGAACAAGAGCAGACCTCTTCCCTGCTCATGGTTCTCAAATTTATTGCCTTCTCTACCTTTGGACTTTATCTGGTCACCCATTATACAACACAGGGCTGCATACGCCTCTTAGTCGTTACATTAAGTATCCTGAGCGTACTCAATCTACTCGCCGTTGTACTCGTTCCTTCCTTTGCCATTCATGGCGGTGTAGAACATACTGGACTGTGGAAGGGAATCTCCGGTCATAAAAATACACTTGGAACCCTCTCTCTGTTAAGTTTTGTTTCACATGTCATTTATTTTTTCAGGGGCACACGCAAAGCTTTACATATTGGCTTCATCTTACTCAATGCCTTATTACTCATCGAATGCCAATCTACCACCTCATTGGTGCTGACATCTTCACTGTTCGTATTTATTTTGTTTATATTACTATTCAAAAGAATTCGAAGCATCGCGTTGCGGGGGTTCTTTGTTAGCTGTTCCTGCTTACTTGTTCTTTTGGGTTTGGCACTTACCTTTACTTATGGAGATGCGATTGCCTCGGAATTCGGAAAAACAACAACCTTAACCGGAAGAACGGAAATCTGGCAGGGAATTGATGGTGCTATTCAGAGCCACTACTGGTTCGGCCATGGTTATGGCTCCTTCTGGGCAGCCCGGCCCAGCATTTATGCGAACGGCATCCGCTTTGATCTGACCAGCAGCCATAGCGGCTTTCGAGATCTGTGGATCGATGTGGGTCTTATAGGACTACTGGCAACGGTTATACTCGTCGTAACTACCTTATTTAAATTCAGAATCGGCAAAACAGATATGTATACTTGGCTTACGGCAGCCGTCTTTTTCCTGTTCATCGTGTTAAACAATATAACGGATAGCCGTTTTCTGAACTCATTATCCATCTACTGGATTATATTCATGGTCATTGTGATCAAGGTGCAAGAGCGACATAGACTAACTGTAGCAGAAAAAGCGAATACAGCTGCATGGAGCACACGCCCTCTTCACTAGGCAATCTTACTCAGCTCAACCGCGGTATGTAAAAGAACCCCGTATCCCACGCCATCAAAAGGCGCTCGGATATGGGGTTCTTTGAATATAACCACCGTTTCGAATTGAAAATTATACTTAATCTACATTTGTGGAATAATCGCCAGTACCAATTTCAGAAATTGTTCACGTACCTTCTCTGCCGTCTCCATCACTTCACCATGAGACAAAGGCTGGTCCAGAATGCCTGCAGCCATATTGGTAATACAGGAGAAGCCCAAAACCTCAATCCCCGCATGACGAGCTACGATAACCTCAGACACGGTCGACATCCCTACTGCATCTGCCCCCAGTGTACGCAGCATAACGATTTCAGCAGGTGTCTCATAGTTGGGTCCCAGCAATCCGGCATATACACCTTCCTGCAGGCTGAAGCCTTGTTGGGTAGCTGTTTGTTTGGCAATTTCACGCAAGCGGCGGCTGTATGCCTCTGACATGTCTGGGAAGCGAACACCCAGAGCAGCATCGTTCGGTCCAATCAGCGGATTTTGTCCGGTCAGATTCAAATGATCCGAGATGACCATCAGATCGCCCGCTTTGTAGGAAGTGTTTACACCACCTGCCGCATTTGTCACGAGCAGGCTTTGAATCCCGAGCTGCTTCATTACCCGAACAGGAAAAGCCGTCAGTTGCGGGCCATAGCCCTCATACATATGAAAGCGCCCCTTCATCATGACGACAGCGCGACCTTCAATAGTGCCTAACAGTAACTCCCCCTCGTGGCCTTCTACCGTTGATACGGGAAAATGGGGAATATCCTGATAGGGAATACTAACTCCATCTTGAATCAAATCTGCCAAAATACCGAGGCCCGATCCCAGAATAAGACCAATCTCTGGAGTTATTCCGCTCTTGGCACGGATATAGTCTGCTGCTTCCTGAATTGTAGCTTGGTTGGCTGTTGACATAAATATCTCTCCTGACTTGTACAATCGTAAAGTTATAGTCATTATCACATTTTCTATAATAGCAAAGCGACGTTACGTTTGATCCTTGCTATCATGAGAAGTGCGGTTGCCGCCGTGCGGGTGATGCATTTCATATACTTCCTTCATGTTCCGTCTAGCGGTCTGTGCATATACCTGCGTCGTTGATAGATCTGCATGACCCAGCATTTCCTGTACAGAGCGTAAGTCCGCTCCGCCCTCCAGCATATGTACCGCAAAGGAGTGTCGCAGCGTATGGGGCGTGATATCCTTGCTTATGCCTGCTTCCTGAGCGTACTTCTTAATTATTTTCCAGAAGCCCTGTCTACTGAGCCGCTGACCTGATACATTCAAGAACAAGGCTTCCTGCTCTGTCTGAGCCTCTTCACCCTGCCCGGGTCGCAGCAACGCTGGACGCTGCTCGTCCAAGTAAGCTTGTGCCCACTGTGATGCCTCACGACTGATCGGTACAACACGCTCCTTGCCCGCCTCACCGCCACAGTGCACAAAGCGCAAATCGATGCGCACATCACACACGTTCAGGGCAATCAGCTCTGATACGCGGATGCCCGTCGCATACAACAACTCTAGCATGGCCTTATCTCGCCCCCCCTGCGGGGCACTCACATCCGGCGCTGCCAGTAAACGCTCTATTTCATCCTGCGTCAACACCGAGGGCTTCTTTTTAGTGGCTTTGGGCAGTTCCACCAGAACGGACGGGTCATGGATTGCGATTCCCTCTCGAATGAGAAAATGAAAAAAGGAGCGTATCGAGGCGACGCTACGTGAAATTGTCGCCGCGGCTTTTCCCTGTTCCTTCAGATGCCCCAAATACAGCACCAGATGTGACCGCTGTACATTGTCCGGCTGCTCAAGGCCACAGCTTTCTGCGAACTCGGCAAACTGCTGTACGTCCCGCTGATACGCTTCCAATGTGCTGCGCGACAAACCTTTATCCTCTTCCATATATTGAACGAAAGGTTGAATATACATTTTCATGAGTTCCAAAAGTCTCCTTGTCCTGCATACAGCGATTCAAGTTGTTGCGCCTGCTTCTTCGTGTGCGGCCTTCATATCATCATCTCATCGTGAAGATTACATAGACTACTCACCATACCAATAAAAGAAACGTAAACGTTCCAACACTCCGATTCGTTGCTCGGACCCTTCATTCACTGTTTGTCCGCCAAATACCTTAACTGCATGTCCTTCCGGTATTCGGTAATGATCTACAGGTGTTATCCAATCTGTAAACAGCCTGAGGCTATAAAAGAACATACATGCCAACACCCCGAACAATATCAGCAAGCGCAGCCATTGTAGTCCTCTCCGTAATGATAGTACCATGTGGATCAGCCGCCTTCCCAAAATATAGTCCCTATGTAGGGCTCTCTATGGAAGGGTATGACAAGCTATTCCGTTTTATACCACTTGGTCCTACACAGTAAATTCCGAACCAAAAAAGCTCCCCCGAACGCGTCTTCGTCGGTGAGAGCTTGGGTAGTCAGCTTATTAATCCTGGGATTTGTTTTTCTTGGTTTTGCCCGAGGATTTCTGGGCAGTTGTATCGTTCTTCGCCTTACAACGATAACAAATACCGTGGAAGTCCAAACGATGATCCACTACAGTAAAATTATATTCCCGTTCCAAACGCTCCTCTAACGGTCCAAGCCAATCTTCCAGTATTTCATCTACACTGCCGCACTGCACACATATCAAATGGTGGTGGTGATGTTTGGCTGTATCGCCGCGTAAGTCATAACGCGCAACGCCATCGCCAAAATTAATTTTCTCCACGACATGCAGTTCACTTAGCAGTTCTAGGGTACGGTATACGGTTGCCAGACCGATTTCGGGAGCTTTCTCTTTGACGAGCATAAATACATCTTCCGCACTCAGATGATCATCTTCGTTCTCAAGTAAAACTCTGACGGTGGCTTCCCGCTGAGGCGTTAGTTTGTAGCCCTGGGATTGCAGCTGCTGCTTAATTTTTTCGATCCGTGCTTCCATGTGTCTCCCTCCCCCTGCAAAGCTACTGCCTACTGCACTTTTTTTCACTCCTATTATTATAGGGGGTCTATACAAATAAAGTCAAACATTTTGAAATGAGATCAAGATGTCACGGAAGCCGTCAGCATAGGAGTGACCCATTGCATCATAACCGGGGTGACCCAGGTTTCAAAGGAT
This sequence comes from Paenibacillus sp. T2-29, assembly GCF_052921365.1. Lineage (NCBI taxonomy): Bacteria > Bacillati > Bacillota > Bacilli > Caryophanales > Paenibacillaceae > Paenibacillus > Paenibacillus sp. T2-29. The sequence continues at coordinate 394,974 of NZ_JBREVE010000001.1, forward strand.
GCGCTGCCGATAAGCAGCACCATCATCACAGCAGTCAATCCTGCGTAAGAAAGCAACGGACGCAACATCCCGTCTGATGGCCGAGTAGCAAGTATTTTAGTTTTGATCATATGAATGGAAAAAGTCATCGCAGCCACACTACAGACGAGCAGTACCGGAATCACGAGCAGGTTATGTGGAGCAACGGAAACCAATGAAAATAATAGTCCTTTCCACGAATATTGCCCTACCATATAACCTACAGAAAATCCGATCAGCACACCCTTGAGAAAATTCAATACAAGAATACCTGGGAGTCCGATGACCGAAAGCCCGCATACCCAGATGAGGCCCACCCATTTAAGATGTAGTGATACGCTGTCCCAAAAGGTCGAGGCCGCCTGCGAATCAGCAAAGCCCTGCTTGTTTTGATTGACCGTCACAAAAAAATCCTTCAGGTAACGGGACAAATCCTGTAACTGTTCCAGGGAAAGTGCATTTACCATGAGTGCGCCAAAGACAACTCCCACTAGAAACAGTACAGCCAAGAAAACATAATACGGCGTCTGATCCTTTAACGTATGACGAAACCATTGCATCGGGTTCTGCCCCCTTCATCTGCTTGTTTGTCCAAAAAACAACCGTAGTCCGACGGCTGATGGCTAGAAATGGGGCAGCTTTCGCTACAAATCTAACATCACGAATGATGCGCCAAGCCAACGGCAGAGATATTTTATGGTTATGAACAAGCAGACGCTGATATGCCTTTTTAGGGAGACAAGACTTGACTAGGACACTTTACTAGGATTTCGCTATTTTTCCGTATGTTCCACCACCACCGGATACCAGCGCCAGGCGTCCTTCGCGTGAAAGCACAATCTGCTCTGCCAACACTTTACCAACGACCTCTGACAGTTCCTCCTGCGTAACCTCATGTAAAATATTCATTTCTGTTCCGAAGGCTGCTAACAGCTGGTTCAGCTTGGCTTTACCCAAGCCTGGAATAAATTCTAGCGGAATCTGGTAAATGTACGGAGGACGATGGGAGGGAATTACGGGCTGTTCACGATCGGCAATGCTCCAGATTCGATCGAGCACACCCCGCACCAGCTTGGTATGGCCACAGTTAGGGCAACGTTCGTCCGCCATCTGCTGCTCATCAATAATCGTACCGCAGCTTTGACAGTAAGAGCGATGGTATTTTCCAAGTTTGGGATTCAAACCGTAGTTGGCACACACTCGCCGTCCTTCACGCCGCTCCAAAGCCATCCTGAATTCATCAAAACTCGGCTTCGCCAATGATAATTTGTTGTACTCTCGTCCAATTTTCCCGAGTGAATGGGCATCTGAATTTGTGAGAAAGCTGAAACGATCCAGCTCCGAAATCAAACCAGCCATAGATGAATCTGCACTCAGCCCCAGTTCCACCCCGCTAATGAGCTCCATATCCAGCAGTTCCTCCATACGGGCTGCAGAACTGCCGTAAATGCCCTTATGCGGAGTGAACACATGCGCAGGCACCATAATGCCTCCACGACCGTAAATTTGCTGCTGCAACTCACGTGGCGGTGCGTAGATCCGTTGTGAGCTGAGATTGACATTTTTCATATGCTTACTCAGCCATTGGGTAAAATCCTCCATCGCAGCCAGATCAGGAAAATAGGCCAGTACATGTGCTTCGGGACGACCTTCAGCCCGTATTTCCAGCTCCGTGCCAAGTAGAATCACTGTATCCCTGTATGCGATGCCACCACCGCTGATTTCTTCCATTTCACCTGTATGCAAATAGCTACGAATATCTTCCTGTACATTAGGCGCATGGCAGTCAATAATCCCGATAAGCCCAATCCCTTTGCGACCGGAGGCTTCCTTGGCTATATTGGCAAACGTTAGATCACGGCTACCACTAATTTTGACTGGAGCTCCTTTCTCCGTTCTGCCAATATGAATATGCAAGTCTGCAAAGTAGTTGTTAAGTTCTATTATATTTGTATCCATCCGCTTAGAAGCTCCCTGTTTGTTGGCGAATTTGCCATGCATAGACGGCCAGAATCGTTTTGGCATCACTAATGCGTCCTTCACGAATAAGCGTGTGCGCTTCTTCCAGGGTCACCTCAAATAGCTCCAGAAATTCATCCTCATCCGGTTCCATCTCACCTCGCTCCAGGTCTTCGGCCACATACAGATGTATGATTTCATCCGCAAAGCCAGGAGATGTATAAAAAGAGTGAAGCAGCTTCAACGATTTGGCTGTATAACCTGTTTCTTCTCGCAATTCACGTCCCGCTGCTTCCATCGGGTCTTCACCTTGCTCCAGCTTGCCTGCGGGGATTTCAACCTCACATCGCCCCATAGCTTGTCTGTACTGATCCACCACCAGCATTTTCCCTTCATGCAGAGCCAAAACTGCCACCGCACCTGGATGCTTTACGATTTCACGCTTTCCAGTGGAACCATCGGGAAGCTCTACCGTGTCTACCTGTACCGTAATGACCTTTCCTTCAAAAATAGGCTGTGTGGACACGGTCTTTTCCTCCAGCGCAGGATTGGAAAAAGGCTTGCGAAGTGTATTGTTTGTTGGATTGTTCACTTGTTCGTTCGTTTGGTCGTTCATCAGACATGTTGCCTCCTTCGTCTTCTATCTTTCTTTCATTATTAATTATCTCCAACATTAGTCTAACTTGTCCACTTGGGACATATGCTGGGGGTAGTATATCAAAACTTCTGCTATAAGGAGATTTCAGAACATGAAAAGTTACCGAACTGAAACCACCCTTCATATTGTTGGCAAAGCCTGGCAGATACAAGCCCTCCTGCGTCAATGGCAAAAGGAATACGGACCTACAGCCACTATTGCTTCGCTAACTGTTCCAAAAAAGGTTCAGATCTAAAGGAGGAACACCGTTCCTGTCTTTAGCCTGAACCCTTTTTTCGGTATATTGTAAATGTAAGAAGTAAGTCTTACTTTGTAGTTTCTTGGATCAGAGCTACGACTACTTCAGCAACCTTCACTAGATCATCGGCCTTGATCTTTTCCTCTGTGGTGTGGATGTTCTGGTAGCCTACCGCCAAATTCACCGTTGGAATACCAAGCCCGTTGAATACATTGGCATCTGAGCCGCCACCGGAATGGAAGGTTGATGTTGCCATTCCCAGTCCTTGAATGGCACGCTGTGCAACCTGTACAACTTCATCATGCTCCGTAAAGCTGAATGCTGGATAGATGACTTCACTGCGGAACTCTCCCTGAGCACCAAATTCACGCGTAGTGGTTTCGAGCGCTTCACGCATATGCTGAATCTGATGATTAACCTTTTCCTGTACAATACTGCGAGCCTCCGCACGGATCAATACAAAATCGCAGACCACATTCGTCGCGCCGCCGCCCTCGAAACTGCCGATGTTAGCAGTCGTCTCCTTATCAATGCGTCCCAATTTCATTTTAGAAATTGCTTTAGAAGCGACTTGAATGGCACTAATGCCATCTTCAGGATTGACCCCCGCATGAGCGGACTTTCCAGTAATTCTCATTTCAATACGTGCCTGTGTGGGAGCAGCTATACAAATAGAACCGACTTCACCGTTCGAATCCAAAGCGTATCCGAAGTCAGAATCCAGGACTTCCGGCTTCATCGCCCGTGCACCCATTAAACCAGATTCCTCGCCAGCCGTAATCACGAACTGAATTTGACCATGGGGTATGTTCTGCTCGCGCACGACACGAATCGCCTCGAACAAAGCAGCAATCCCAGCCTTGTCGTCCGCACCCAGAATTGTTGAACCATCACTGCGAATCCAGCCATCCTCACCCAACTGCGGTTTGATTCCTTTGCCTGGAGTCACGGTATCCATGTGACAGGTGAAAAATATTTTGGGTGCTTGCTCCACACCTTCCGCTTTCCAGGTAACAATCAAATTGCCCGAACCATGTCCCGTTCTTTCGCGAGAATCATCTTCTACGACTTCCAGTCCTAGTGCATTAAACTTTTCTTTCAGAACACGTGATATTTCCTGTTCATGCTTCGTTTCACTATCCACCTGTACGAGTTCCACAAATTCCTGTACGATTCGGTCTTTTACTATCTCTACTGTCATTAAACTTTCCTCTCTTTCCCGATTACGTTACAATACGGATAGATGTTCTTATCTATGACTTAAACCTATCCTAAAGGAGTTACACATGTCTAACAAAAAATGGGTTCGTTTTTTCGTCTACGTTATGCTCGCAGCTATGATTGGTTCTACACTGTTCATGGTGATTGAGCCGTTTATTATGCCACTATAATAGCTATACCGCTCAAGGTTGAACTACTTCAAGATCCGTTGAAGCTATGTGTAGACGAGCTGCTGCACAAGCAAAGAGGCGGGCTCCCGTGTTAATTACACAATTGCCCGCCTGACCTTTATTGGAAGGAATGCGTTTGCCATTGCGCAGCAAATGAAAATTGCTGTTCAAAGTACGGTACAATTTCCTTCGCAATCTGTTCCACCGAAAAAGACTGCTGTGTACAGTCCTCTAATGATGTCACACCGTATTCCTGAATTCCGCACGGAACAATGCCTTCAAAGCCCTCATGCTGTATTCCTGACTTGATGTTAAAGGCAAAGCCATGGCTGGTTACGAAGCCTCGACGGTGCTTACATTTGTTAAATTTGACACCAATAGCCGCAATTTTAAGATTCCCGATCCATACCCCCGTATATTCAGGCTTACGGCTCCCTTCAATCCCATAAGATGCCAGCAACTGAATGATCACTTCTTCCAGACTTCGAAGGTATCCGTGCAGATTTAACGCCTCTCGGTTGCCAAGCACAAGTAGGGGATATCCGACAAGTTGCCCTGGTCCATGATATGTAATGTCTCCCCCACGATCAATCTGAAAGACGCTGATTCCCTGCTCTTTCAGCTGCTCTGGTGTAAGGAGCAAATGCTCAGGATGCCTCTGGGAACCAATGGTGTAGGTTGGTGGATGCTGGAGAAGCATAAGCGTTTCTCTCGCCTCCCCCGCATCCAGCTTTCCCACAATCTCCTTCTGGACATCCCAAGCATGGGCATATTCCATCCTATTCGTATAGGTTACATCAAGCGGTCGTCTATTCACGGCCTGTCACTTCCTCTCCGTCCATTTACCTAACTGTTCGGATGATTAGTACAGCTTCGTATCCAAGGTGTAGCCTTCTAGATTTTCTTTAACCCGTTGCAGGAATCGTCCGCAAATCACTCCATCTAAAATACGATGATCCAGCGACAGACACAGATTAGCCATTGAGCGCACCGCAATCATATCATCAATAACCACTGGTCTTTTGACAATGGATTCAAAGGTAAGAATTGCAGCCTGCGGATAATTAATCACCGGATAAGATAAAATTGAACCAAAGGAACCTGTGTTGTTGACGGTGAACGTTCCACCCTGCATGTCGTCCAGTTTGAGTGTACCTTCGCGAGTTTTACGTGCCAAATCGTCAATTTCACGAGCTAAGCCAGCAATATTTTTCTGATCGGCCTTTTTAATAACAGGAGTAAGAACGGAGTCCTCTGTACCTACGGCCAACGAAATATTGATGTCTCTTTTGATGATAATTTTATCCACTGCCCATACCGAATTCATGATCGGATATTCCTTGATTGCATTCACGACTGCTTTCATGAGAAAAGCAAGATACGTAATATTGATGCCTTCTTTTTGTTTGAACTCGTTTTTGATCTTGTTGCGGAGCATCACCAGATTGGTCACATCCACTTCAATCGTCGTCCAGGCATGAGGAATTTCCGAAACACTTTGCCGCATATTGCGGGCAATTGCACTACGAATGGGTGTAACATCAATAAAATACTCGGATCTGTTATTGTTGCCACCCTCAACTTCGATCATAGGAACTTTTGGAGCTTCCGTTAAATGAATGCCGCTGTTGCGCACCGGAATCGCAGGGTCCATATTTTGAACTGGTGCACTATGCTGAACGGCAGACTGCTGGAGTCCTGTAAAAGGAGATCCTTGTCCTTGCGTGGTTCCACTCGTCTGACCAGTCACTCCAGTTGGAGCAGAGCCGCCCTGCTGCACAAAATTCAACACGTCTTTGCGGGTAATTCTTCCCCCCATGCCTGTGCCTGGCACTCTGCTTAGGTCTACATTGTGCTCAGCAGCCAGTGTTTGGACCGCTGGAGAAAAACGTCCGCGCATGGACTGATCCGATCCAACACTCTGCTGGGATTGTGCTTGCACGTTGCTTTGAGATGCTGGTGCCGCAGGTGTCCCTCCTGTTGATGCTGTAGGTGCAGCCGACTTCGTCTGGATACGGCAAATCAACTCGCCTACCGCTACCGTCTGACCTTCCTCTGCCAACAGGTCACCCATAATCCCATCCAATGTGGAAGGAATTTCTGCGTTCACTTTATCTGTAATGACCTCGCAAATTGGCTCGAATTGCTCTACTGGATCACCAGGTTGTTTCAGCCATTTGGCGATTGTCGCTGATACGAGCGATTCAGCCAATTGCGGCATGGTCACGTCGTTCCATTGTGTTTGGTCTGACATTTTTTTCAACTCCTTAACATCATAGAAGGGCGCGTTTTATCGCTGCCCCACTACACTTTTGGAATGCTTTCGCCCGAATCTGCTCTATATTAATACATTGCGAGACGACGCATGGCTTCCTTCACTTTATCCTTGTTTAACATATAAAACTTCTCCATCGGTGGACTGATCGGCATGGCTGGCACATCAGGAGCGCACAGACGCTCAATCGGTGCATCCAGTTCGAACAGACACTCTTCATTAATAATAGCCGATACTTCGGCACCGATACCGCCCGTTTTGTTGTCCTCATGAACGATTAAAACCTTACCTGTATGTCGTGCAGCCTCAATAATGGCTTCGCGATCCAAAGGCTGGAGTGTGCGCAAATCCACAACATGTGCGGTAATGCCCTCTTCCTTCTCCAATTCCTCAGCTGCCTGCATAACAAAATGCAACGGCTGGCTATATCCGATGACCGTAATATCGTCACCCTCACGTAGCAGATTAGCCTTGCCAATTGGAACGATATAATCATCCTCAGGCACTTCACCCTTAATCAGCTTGTAGGATTTTTTATTTTCAAAAAACAGCACTGGATCAGGGTCACGAATGGCTGCTTTCAACAATCCTTTGGCATCATAAGGTGTAAATGGAGCAACAATTTTTAAACCCGGTGTACCAAAAAAGATAGATTCTGGACACTGAGAATGATATAAACCACCAAAAATACCGCCACCGATGGGGGCGCGGATCACCACAGGGCAATTCCAATCGTTGTTAGAGCGGTAGCGGATTTTAGCCGCTTCACTAATAATCTGATTCGTCGCTGGCAGCATGAAATCCGAATATTGCATTTCGGCAATCGGCTTCATTCCGTACATTGCCGCACCAATTGCAACGCCTGCAATCGCCGACTCTGCCAATGGCGTATCCATGACACGTTGCTCACCGAATTGGTCCATGAGCCCCTTAGTCGTTGTAAAAACACCGCCTTTTACGCCGACGTCCTCACCTAATACAAAAACCGTTTCATCCTGCTCCATTTCTTCTTTCATAGCAAGACGTATCGCATCAATATATTCCATAATCGCCATCGTTACCGACCCTCCCCATCGCTATCAGCATACACATGCAGCAGCGTATCTTCAGGCTTTGGAAAAGGCGCATTGTCTGCATATTCAATGGCTTCCTTGACTTCGAGCAGCAGCTCGGCCGACAGATCTGCATCTTTGGCCTCGTCCCAAATGCCGCATTCAATCAAGTAACTCTTCATGCGGGCTACGCCGTCCTTGGCCCAGTTTTCATCCACTTCCTCCTTGGTCCGGTAAGCCAGATCATTATCCGAGGTGGAGTGAGGGGACAGACGGTACATCATCGCTTCGATTAGCGTAGGACCTTCACCGCGGACAGCACGTTCACGTGCTTCCTTCACCGCGGCATATACGGCTAGCGCATCATTACCGTCGACACGAATACCAGGGAATCCGTAACCCAATGCCCGGTCGCTTACCTTGCCTGCCAACTGCTTATGAATCGGAACCGATATTGCATATTGATTGTTCTCACACATAATGATGACTGGCAGCTTCTGTACACCTGCAAAGTTACAGCCTTCGTGAAAATCCCCCTGATTGCTGGAGCCTTCCCCAAACGTAACAAACGATACAAAATCCTTTTTCTGCATCTTGGCGGCCAACGCTACCCCCACTGCATGTGGAACCTGTGTCGTCACTGGGCTGGAGCCTGTCACAATACGCAGCCGTTTACTACCAAAATGCCCTGGCATCTGGCGCCCTCCACTATTAGGGTCATCTGCCTTGGCAAATGCCGACAGCATCAATTCCCGCGGCGTCATGCCGACTGCAAGCACAAATCCGTAATCCCGGTAATAGGGAAGGAAATAGTCCTTTTCCCGGTCCAGAGCGAAAGCTGCACCTACTTGTGCCGCTTCCTGTCCAATGCCGGAAACGTGGAAATTAATTTTCCCTGCCCGTTGCAGGAGCATGTTGCGCTCGTCAAATCTTCTTGCGAGCAACATATATCTGTACATATCAATTACTTGTCCGTGAGTAAGTCCCAGCTGCTCATGTCTGAAGCCAGCGTCTACAGCGCCTTTAGAACTCATTGAGGCACCTCCTTAAATGTCAAACATCCTACTTTCAGCACCTAGTACCATCTTGTCTTAAAACCTGGTACTAAACTCTGACTAACCCCATTATAATCCTTTTCGCCCCAAAAAGAAAAGTACCGATTTATTTCGAACGTTTATATGCCTATCGCTTGTCCATCGACTGCCAGCATCGCTTCTCCCAAAATCTCCGACAACGTTGGATGCGGATGAATAAGCTGTCCGACTTCCCACGGCGTAGCATCCAGCAATTGCGCAAGAGCGGCCTCGCTGATCAGATCCGTTACATGCGTACCAATCATATGTACACCGAGAATATCATTGGTTTGCTGGTCCGCCACCACTTTCACGAAGCCGTCTCGACTACCGTATACTAACGATTTTCCGATAGCTTGGAAAGGGAACTTCCCTGTTTTCACCTGGTGCCCACGTTCACGGGCTTCCTGCTCCGTCAAGCCGACGCTTGCGGCTTCAGGACGTGTGTAAATACACCGCGGAATCATATAGTTGGGTACGCTGTGAAACTCTTCGCCCGCCAAATGATGAACTGCCTGCAAGCCTTCATGACTCGCGGCATGGGCCAGTTGTAAGCCGCCGATGCAATCCCCGATGGCGTAGATATGTGGCTCATTTGTCTGCAAATGCTCATTAACCGAGATAAAGCCACGCTCCACGCGGATATCCGTATTTTCCAACCCGATATTTTCGACATTCGCCTGACGACCTACAGAAATGAGCAGTTTGGAAGCACTGAGGGTTTCGGTTTCTTCACCTTTTTGCACGTCAATCTGTACGCCTTCCTCATCCTTGCCGTAGGTTTCAGCCTTCACCTGTGCCCCCGTCAGCACCTTGACACCACGCTTGGTTAACAAGCGCTGCATTTCACGCGAAACGTCCTCGTCCTCCGTAGGAATAAGTCGATTGGCGGCCTCAACCACCGTAACCTCCACGCCAAAATCATTTAGCATGGAAGCCCATTCCACGCCAATGACCCCACCACCTACGATAATCAGGGATGCTGGCAGGTTCTCCATAGTCAATGCTTCGTCACTACTCAGAATAAATTCGCCATCTGGCTCCAGTCCAGGCAGCACACGCGGACGTGATCCTGTTGCAATAATGAGGTGTGCCGGAACAATCGTCTCCATCTCACCATCTTCTAGCTCCACAGCCACTGCACCGCTTTTAGGAGAAAATATAGACGGTCCAATCACGCGTCCCTTACCGCTAAGCACCGTAATTTTATTTTTACGCATCAAAAATTGAACGCCCTGGTGTAGCTGCTCCACAACGGCTTCCTTACGTTCCTGAACCTTGGGAAATACAAGCTGTGCTCCAGATGTCTCAATACCATATTGCGCACTTTCCTTAATCGTTGCATATACTTCCGCACTGCGCAGCAAAGCCTTGCTCGGAATACAACCACGGTGCAGACAGGTTCCGCCGAGCTTGTCCTTTTCGATGATCACCACTTCCTTGCCGAGCTGGGCTGCGCGAATTGCTGCTACATACCCTCCGGTTCCTCCACCCAAAATAGCGACATCACAATGTATAGTCATGTTTCTCCTCCATTAACATTGATTATATATAGCTTATTGTACTCTCTTTATTTCACTGTACAAAATTTAGCGTTTAGGCATAGGCTGCAAATCATCATCTACCTAATCTAGATATCTCTCCATATCATTCATACAGTGCATCTCGTAATTTGGTAGACATTCTTGGACTTTGTGCTGATTTGGCTCGCAACGCCTTGCGAAACGATTCATTTTGCTTGCTCAGAAAATCAAGCTCTGTTTCCAACTCAATGATTAGCTCCAGAGCTTGCGGGCTAATCAGTCCTTGTTCCAGTAATGCTCTTTTTTTGGCACTATAATCCGTGTTTTTTTCGTCCATGCCTTCCACTCTTCCCTTCATTCCACTACGCTTCACCATATCATGCCCGCGGCGGCAGAGCAATGACGACCACATTTACGATTTAAGAATAGACATACAAAAACATGTCGAAAAACAATATATTTTCTCTAGTCTGTATGTGGCTCGTTATGGTAATCTATAATGGCGTTTTCTTTCGGAGATGAAGATTTACAGCGTTATGTACATGTTAAGAGAGGGGAATTCGCTTTGCCTACAGGACGAATTACGATTATTACAGGCCCCATGTTCAGCGAAAAATCCGGCGAATTGATTCGCCGTTGTCAGAAACTAATCCAATACGGGCATCGCAAGGTGGTCGCTTACAAACCAGCTGAAGATAACCGTTATGCAGAGGATGAAATTGTAAGCCGGATCGGATATCGGCTGCCCGCTATCTCTATTCCAAGAAAACTCACGGATGAGCTCGTTCAGCGTATTTTGCAAGAAACGAAAGATGCCGATGTGGTTGCCTTTGACGAAGTCCAGTTTTTCAGTCGGCATATTATGTCGCTCATACAAGAGTTAGCTTATTGCGGAAAGCATGTCATTGCCGATGGGCTAAATCTGGATTACCGAGGCAAGGAGTTCGGCTATGTCGGTGGTCTGCTCGCTATGGCAGATGACATCGAGAAACTGACTTCCTTCTGCGCTGTATGCGGCAGCTCGGAAGCAGTATTTACGCAGCGTATGGTCAATGGAAAACCTTCCACTGTAGGACCTATCGTGATGATCGGTGACTCTGAGGCTTATGAGCCTCGTTGTCGTAATTGCTTTATACCTCCTCATAAAGTGAACTGCGATTAGTAAGCTACATGGGTCGGCAAACTCCATACGCCCACTTGTTTTCCATTACTTTTTTCTTGCATTTTTTTTGGAACGGTTCAAGCTATTTCCCCGTATATCCGTTAAGCTGTACAAGTTTTTATTTTTTTTGTGCATAACATAACCATAAGATTATCGGGGGGACGGAATGATGAGTTTCTTTAACAAGATCTTAGCAAGTGCAGGAATCGGTTCAGCCAAAGTCGATACGTTGGTGGATCAGACTGTATATGTGCCTGGAGAAGAACTTAGTGGCATCATACGCATCAAGGGCGGTAAAATTGATCAGGAAATCGGCAAAATTGATATTGAACTCAAGACTGAATATATCGTAGAGCACGATGATAAAAAAACCGTCACCACCTGCTGCATTGCGCGGATCAAGGTATCTGATGGCTTTCATCTAAAGCAAGGACAGGAGCTTGAAACTCCCTTTTCCTTTAGGTTGCCTTTGGAAACCCCTGTTACTCATGCCAAACAGCCTGTCTGGCTGGAAACAGCATTGGACATTGGCATGGCTTTGGACCCGACCGATCGTGATTCACTCAAAATCGAGCCACATCCTTATATGAGTACGGTGTTTGAGGCGGTTCATCTGTTAGGCTTTCGATTCCGTTCCTCCACCTGTGAACGTCACCCCAAGCTTGGACGCGGTGTTCCATTCGTGCAGGAGTTTGAGTTTACGCCTGGCTCGGAGTATGCACGGGATATCGAGGAGCTAGAGCTGATTATGCAGTTGGAACCCGAGGGTGTGCATGTGCTTGTAGAAGTAGATCGTAGAGGCAGAGGCTTGTCCGGTTGGCTGGAAAATGCCTTTGATATGGATGAGCGTCATGCCTGGTTGAGCTTAAGCCGAGAAGAACTATCCTATGGACCAGATCATATAGCTGATGCGCTAGAGGAATTGATTGACAGGCAAATTCGCTAACAATGTAGTAAAACACTAACAAAAAAACTCCTAACCAATTTACTTACATACGGTTGGGAGTTTTTATTAATTATAAGAATTATTTAATGATGGTTCTCCATAGTCTGTATAGACTAAAGTGGCAGCATATCCTGTCTTTCCGCCTTATACTTACACTCTTTACATACCCCATACAGCGAACCATTATCATCGGCATAAAAGGTTAATTTTTCTTCTTTTTTACAAAAGGAGCATTTTTGTTTACTCGTGCTCTGAATGGAGTCAGACAGTCCAAATCCAGCTTGGGCCTGAATATCTACCGCTTTTGTATTAGCGCGTGTACCCGAAGACACTTTAGACTTCATTTCATTGCCAATGCGGGATTGTCGGGCGGGCTTACGAGGGCGAAATTCAACAACATTACTGTCCCGATGTTCATCCGCTTGTTGTTGATTGCCGCTACGTCCACGCCATGCCATAACAATCCAACCCAACGCCACCAACAACACGCCGACGATCACCCAAGTCAGACTATTCCACATGCTCTCATCCCCTCTTTGCTTTAAAATCTTTTACATCCATACCACTAGCCCGTTCAATGCGATGACTTTTGCCTATAACATATGATTGTATATATCCGTGTATACAGCCTCTGTGTTGTTCATTCGATTGATACCCATGTAAAAATCTACCCTCCAGGGCAACATCCGACTCTCCTCTTAACGAGACATTGATCACGTTCGGTAAATCTTGTTATGCCGAGGAGTATATTGATCCTTTTTACAAATTGTACATGATTCTTTTGAAAAACGGTAATATCCACTCCATGGACAGCGTTCTCCTTATTCATAATGCTTATCTACTTTCCAAAGGTGAGGACAAAAATGTCCCAGATGGCTACATTACTCCCCTTGATAATAAAAATCAATGAATCTTTTCGTCAACGGATTAAATTTATCAAAACGTTTGCGATGCGGTAAAAAGCCTGACTTATGTACTTGTTCTGCTAATGTTTCTACTTGTTCAAATCGCTTGAAAAAGGGCAACGTGAAAATGTAGATATCTGCCATAATCTCTTGGATCACTCGTTCTCTTTCTGCTTCTGTGGACACAAGGTAATCCCTGTTGCCCGTATATTTCTTGGTTAGAGCGATCAACTCACTGTGAAAACAAGCCCCTGTACTATACTTCTTTTTTATACTTTTGGATTCCACGGTAATGTAAACTTTTAATGCACTATATTGGGTCGCGCCGAAACAAATTTCAAATATAAATTCCTTGTTTTCTTTTTTCAAAACTTTTCTGCTTTTCAGATATTTAAAATCATTCAAAAATGGTGTAGCTATGATTTTGTCTACCGCTAACTGACGCAGGTCGCTTGCTTTAAGTTCAGTTTTATTGTCCATGATATCACTCCAACCCAAAAGAATTTCCCACCATTGTATCATATCTTTCCAATTACAGGCTCCGCATATCTCCATCTTTTAATCGCAAATATATTTATTAAAAAATGAATAGAAAAAGCCGCTCACAATAGAGCGGCTTTTCCCCTGAAATATAGAACCGGTATACGATTTATACTTTAAATTTACCAATTTGTCCTTGTAGGTCTTCTGCCATTTTGGACAGGTTTCTTGCAGAGGAAGCAATTTCCTCCATCGATGCCAATTGCTCTTGAGTCGCGGCAGATACGTGCTGCGTCCCAGCTGCAGCCTCTTCAGCAATCGCTGAAATTTGTCTAACAAAGCCAACAATCTCATCGGTACTTGCAGACATTTGCTCCGATCCAGCAGAGACCTCTTCAATTTCACTGGCCACTTTATTAACGGTTTCCTGAATAAGCTCAAAGGACGCACCCGCATTTTGTACGACTTCCCGACCTGTCATGACATCTCGCCCATTGGACGCTACCGCCTCAATAGCATGCGAGGTATCCTTTTGTATCAATCCCACCAGCTCCGTAATTTGTTGAGCAGAATGAGCCGATTGTTCAGCCAACTTACGCACTTCACCTGCAACTACAGCAAATCCGCTACCGTGATCTCCTGCGCGGGCTGCTTCAATAGCAGCGTTCAAGGCAAGAAGATTAGTTTGACTTGAAATATTGGTGATGACATCAATAATCTTCCCGATTTCATCTGAACGCTCTCCCAATCCAGCCATAAGATCAGCCAAGCTATTCATAGAGTCATTCACACTATTCATTTGGACAACAGCCTGCTGGATCATCTGATTACCTTCAGCTGATTTGTGAGCCGCATCCTGAGCTGATGCAAAAACATTTTGCGCACGGATTGCAATTTGTTCTACACCGATGGACATTTCCTCAATAGCCTGGGACGATTTGGTCACCATATCCACCTGGTCACCTGTCCCTGTAGCAACTTCTTGCACTGTTTCGGTGATTTGCGCAGTTGCTTGGCTATTTTGCTCTGCGCTGGCCGTCAATTCCTCCGAGGAAGTGGTTACCAGCTCGGTCGTACTACTTACAGACTGAATCAGTTGACGAAGATTTGCAACCATCGTATTAAAAGAATGGGCCAAAATACTAATCTCATCCTTGCCTTTCACGACAATGGCTTCCCCAGTAAGGTCACCGGACGCAATGCTTTCAGCAGCACGACTGATGCGCAAAATGGGCTTAGAAATAATTTGGGCTATAATGATCGCCATGATCAATGCTAGTATAACGGCTGCAATACTCAAAACGATAACTAATTGTCTGCCTGAAATAAAGTTGTCAACAGCTTCTTTCGTAATCAGTTTTGATCCATCTGCATTCAACTTAATGAGCTGACTGATCATATCGTTTGAACTATACCATAACTTATAGGATTCTTGGTGAAGGATGCTTGATTGAGTGTAATCATTAGCTCTCCCTGCTGCAATCATTTCTGGTAACTTAGTCAAATACTCCGTATAAGTTTTGGAGAATTGTTCATACATTTCACGTTCCTTAGGAGTAGCAATTAATTTTTCGTATGTTTTTCGGTCTTCTTCAACTTTCTTTAAAACCTTATCATATTCGGCCTGAACCTTCTCCATTTCCTCCGGGTCACGTTCTACAATAATGTTTAATGAGAGCCGCTCTACATCAGATACATCACCATTTAGTGTTCCGAGGATGGTCACACTTGGCATCCAATGGCTATCAATTTCCATTGAAGTATCGCCTAACTTTTTCATTCGCGAGATCGATACTGTACTAATCACAACCAACAGGATTATTACCGCAAGGAAACCCAATAACAATTTTGTTCGAATGTTAAATTTCATATATTCGCTCCTCAGTTCTCTTTATAATAGATATTATATCGACAAGAATCGACACATTGTTTATATCAAAATTAAAGAGAATTTCAGAACTGTTTACAAAAGGAAAATTTCTCTTCGTGATCGTTATATAATGATTGACGCTTATTTTATAAACCGCGTGAGAGTATTATTTTTCGTCCATCCAATTCATCCGTTAAAGCATTGCAAGCAAAAAAGAGATACCCCAAAGCGGGTATCTCTTTATGTTTTACTTCCTAGCTATAATCATAAATCGTTCTGCATTTGTCCTAATTCCTTTTGGAGTTTGGTTGTCCAGAATGAATTGTTGGAGTATTTCAAAATCCATTTGTTTTTGTCCAAAGTCAGGAATAATGGGAGTGTGTTTCAAAAGAAAACTAAGTCTGCAGGAGTCTGATAGTATTCGGTTGCATTAAATTCAAATGACTGAATATCGTTAAAGCCCGCTTCATTGAGATCTGTAATACATTGAGTTTTCAACGAGTCTTTCTTAGTACCCAATGCCTGCCCTCTTCCAAACGCTTTTTTAATGTTTAATTTGTCATTTTCGCTCACTTGCTGTGTTAAAAATATACCACCCTTAACTAACACCTTAGCTATTTCTTTTGCAGAGAAACACGAATGTCGAGAAGAGATTACATTAAAGAATTCCTTGGGAAAATTCAGATTTTCAGCATCCATCTGTAGAAAACGAACATTCGCTATGTCTGCTTCAGTAGAATTTTTTCTTGCCGTATCAATCATTCCAGCAGATTGGTCAATTCCGACTAAAAGTAATGCAGAAGCCGCTATTGACAAAATAGCTTCCCCGCCACCCGTGCCGATATCAAGCAATATGTCCGACTTCTCGCACGTCTTCGACACTTCATTATAGAAGTCCCATTTTACTCCTTCAGAAATACATTTCACATTGCTAAAATCCCATCCGTTGATTTTTCCAACCTTATCATAAAACTCTTTATATTCAATTGAATTCATTTTTATCCACCTTCAAATAAGATAATAAACTACAGAATAGCAGACCGAGATCATTCGAAATTTTAGTTTTGTAGTCAATGAGGCAGACTCCCCCCTTGACAGCTGGTACGCGTTTTTTCCAGCCCGGAAACTAAATACTTCGAACAATACGGAAAGACATCCATTCACCTCATTTGAAAGTTTGCTTTAATTATATTTCTAATCAGACATGCCACAGTAACCCATATAGAGACAAGTTTAACATAAAATTATAAAAATTTATTAAAAAAGTCTAAAGTAACCTGCGTAGAAAACTCATGTGTTACACCTCAACGTAATGTGAATACAAAATGTCCTCAAAACCCGCAGATGCGACAGAATTGCCTACAATAGTCGCTGACCGCATCTTACCTGTGATAGTATTGCCAGCTATTGAGATATTTTCTAGTCTGTTGGCTGTATTGGCCACTAGATTAACCCCTACACTATTTGCATTATTGAGTTTTATTTGATTGTTTTTAATGTTTGCAGTCAATATTGATGTATCTTCGTCCTTACCGATTGCTATTTGTGCTTTAGCTTTATTCAAGCAATTTATTGCATTTTTTACTACACGTATATCTCCTGCAATAGATTGATCATGCCCAAGTTGTAACACCAGTTCGGACATTGAGTTGATTTTGTTATTCTCTATAGTTATATTTTTTGGATTAGTTCCGTCAAGTAGCAACCCCCATATCCCTAGGTTTTTAGCTCGATCAACTTGAATTGTGGCCGTCCCATAGGTGTCTTGAAGATTATTACTGATAGAATCTCTCACGGTTATATTTCTCGAACCGCAAATGTCTACGAAATGTTGATCATGATTTAACGATTGGACACGCTCAATAAGTACATTATTCGCATGTCCCAACGCAATCAAGTCCCCGTAAGTCCTCGGCTTGGAGGTAACATCACCGTCTGTAATCGTGAAATTTCGTAACACGATATTTCCAGCTGCTTTAAATCCACCCTTTGTGTCGTAGCCTTTATTAACGAGCAATACGCCGTTTTGCTTCCGTTCACTACTAATCCGTTTGATGATGGTGACACCCATACCAGAGCCTTCTATAATCACTCCGGCGGGTATGACAATACATGCCTTACTGTGAATACTCTTAGCGATACTTAGGAGATACGTACCTTTGCCAAGGATAAGCTTACCGCCTCCCACTCTCTCGAGGTAGTCAAGTGCAGACTGGATAGCTTTTGTCTGATCAGTCCCGTCTCCACTGGCACCAAACATATTAGATGTAACCGTGTTTTTTATTCCTCTATCCAGTTTAGCTTGTAGATCAGAAATGCCGGTAGTGAAAAACCAAACAATCACTAACAAAATTATTGAAATTTTTACCCGCATCATCTAACAACCTTCCCTAGTAATAGTGTATGTTAATACCTTACATTTTAATGGGAAGTAAAGTCAATAATATAATAATATTGGCAGATTTACACTCTGATGCGCATAAGGAGATAGATTAGCATCATTTCGAAGTACGGTTTTGCTTAATGATATTCCTACTATAAATAAACTCTCCGCAATTACCTCGCTCGTAGTCTCTCCATAACCTTATTCATTAAATGCTTGGTATAATTCAACCTTGCATCTCTTAATTGCTCTTTGAACGTTCATACGATCAATCCAAGTATAGGGGCCCTCTATCGGTGAGTTACCCTAATTTGATGGATTTGCAAATTTGCGACATCTTACAAAAAAATAACGCCCACCTCCGAAGAGATAAGCGTTATTCAAATAATTTTTATTTTTTTAGTATTAGTTTCAGCAAAAATACCTATTGATATGTGTGTAAAGCGTAAAATTCAACTCAATTGCGAAGAGCTTCATCGGAACCTCCGCTGCAACGGCCGATAAATTATCGCGAACCTAAGTTCCCCTTACGTCCAATTTCCCGCGCCACGCCTACTTTCAGGACACCTTATTCTCAATCCGCAGCTTGTCTGCGACCATCGCTATAAATTCTGAGTTGGTTGGTTTGGACTTGCTGATATTGATAGTGTAACCGAACAGGTGGGAGATGCTGTCGATATTTCCACGGGTCCATGCTACCTCGATGGCATGGCGAATGGCGCGTTCTACGCGAGATGCCGTCGTTTTGAACTTTTCGGCAATTGCGGGATATAGGGTTTTGGTGATGGCTCCCAATATTTCGATATTATTGTACACCATCGTAATGGCTTCGCGTAGATATTGATAGCCCTTGATGTGAGCTGGTACGCCAATCTCATGGATGATAGCCGTGATGCTGGCATCCAGGTTTTTCGTCTTACCCATAGGCACAACGTTGGACCGCATGGATGAAACGGTTACCGGGCTATTGCTGACTAATTGCGGTCCTACCAATTGGCGTATACGGTTAGCAAGCACTTCCATGTCAAACGGCTTCAAAATATAATAAGATGCCCCGAGTTGAACGGCCCTCTGTGTAATATTTTCTTGACCGAATGCAGTCAGCATAATGATTTTCGGTTGTGGAGTCAGGTTCATTTCTCTTAAACGCTCCAATACACCGAGACCATCCAGATGAGGCATAATAATATCTAAAATAAGTACATCAGGTATGTTGCGGGATTCTGCGATGCGTTGGAGTACTTCTTCACCGTTGAAGGCGATTCCTGTAACTTCCATATCCTCCTGATCGGAAATATATTCAGCAAGCAAATTCGTAAATTCCCGGTTGTCATCAGCCAACAATACCTCAATTTTTTGCAATGTACTTCCTCCTTATTGAGTGTTATTCCATTGGGACATCTGTTTGCATTAAATAAATATTTCTTGTCGGAGTATATGATTTCGACATCGAATTATGAATTCCTTCTGTCGAAAATTATTTTTATTTATTTTTTTTATTAATTCAATTATAATTGAATTTTTATCTTGCAATTCTGAGTTATTCCCCTGCTTTTCGACAAAAAAATCTTAAGGCCACTAGCTCGCCTTAAGATTAGAGGATGACTTCAAGCTCAATTTATTATGCATGATTCCTGCATCACGCAACATCCATTCGATAAAACATCCGTAACCTGATTTAGGATCATTAACGAATACATGTGTTACAGCTCCGATCAGCTTACCATTTTGGATAATCGGACTCCCACTCATTCCTTGCACGATTCCGCCGGTCTTATCTAATAGCTTAGGATCTACAACCCGAATCACAAGCCCTTTGGTTGCCGGTTTATCCTGCTGAGAAATGTGTACAATTTCTGCCTGAAAACGCTGAATTTGTTGACCTTCCAATACAGTCAATATTTCTGCCGGTCCTTCTTTTACTTCATTCGCAAGTCCCACCGGAATGGGCGCCGAATACAATCCATTCTGCGGCTCATCTGACATTTTCCCAAATATTCCGAAGCTCGTATTGCGTTCAATATTTCCTAAGATCCGATGATCTTTGAGAAAATGAGCACGTTTTTCTCCGGGTTCCCCACTCTGGCTCTTCGCAATTGACGTCACATTGGATTGCACAATCTCTCCACTACCCACAACAATGGGAGTTTGAGTATTCATATCGGTAATTACATGACCCAAAGCCCCGTAAACCCCCTGGTCCGGTGCATAAAACGTTAATGTACCTACGCCTGCAGCCGAGTCTCTAATATACAACCCAAGCCGCCACGCTTTATCATCTTGATCATATGCTGGGGTTAACTTGGTGGAAATCGTCTGCTCACCTCGACAAAGCGTGATGTCCAGCGGCTTTTTGTTTTTACCTGCCTCGTCCACGGCTTCAGCTACCCTGGCGAGACTATTGAGGGGTTTGCCGTTCATGTGTGTAATCCGGTCCCCTAGGCGAA
This sequence comes from Paenibacillus sp. T2-29, assembly GCF_052921365.1. Taxonomy (NCBI): domain Bacteria; kingdom Bacillati; phylum Bacillota; class Bacilli; order Caryophanales; family Paenibacillaceae; genus Paenibacillus; species Paenibacillus sp. T2-29. Next base: position 415,354 of record NZ_JBREVE010000001.1, read on the forward strand.
TACCAGCTGTCTCACCAGGTGACACCTTACGATCATTGCTTTCCTGAATGATATGGTGACCTACGACAAGCACTCCTGAAGATTTTACTTTGACCCCGATCGTCTGCCCCCCTGGGTATACTTTCAAATCGGGAACCACGCTTTCTTGGGTTGTTTGCATGCTTTTAGTGCCGAACAAATCCAAAGAAGCTTGTAGAGGCAGCGCTGCTTGCACATGCTGAGCGTTACCGAGAGAACACATAAGAAAAACAAGCAAAAGACCGAGCAATTTGATCCTGGAGTAAAAATTCAATGGCTGTCACGCTCCCTTTGCTTCTTTCGCTTGACGAGTAAAGGTGGTCGCCAATTGCGTACCTATAAGGTAACCTTGCCCCCAGGCTTTTATAACTGTTAATCATTACGCCAGCCGCTCTTTTCAGGCTTTCTTTCCTTCCGCCAAATTCAGCATTTCCTGTGCGTGATGCAATGTTTTTTCGGTAATTTCTACCCCACCCAGCATCCGTGCCAATTCCTTAACACGACCTTCCTCCGTTAGTCCCTCAATTTGAGTCATGGTCCGTCCGTCATGAACATTTTTCTCAATCAGGTACTGATGATCGGCCATACATGCCACCTGCGGCAAATGAGTAATGGAAAACACCTGACAAACGGAAGACAAACGATAAAGCTTCTCGGCTATGGACTGAGCTGCACGACCACTTACCCCGGTATCCACCTCGTCAAAAATGAGCACCGGAATTTGATCATGACGCGCAAAAATACTTTTCATCGCCAACATGATACGTGATAACTCACCACCGGAAGCGATTTTACCGAGTGGGCGAAGTGGCTCACCTGGATTGGGCGAAATCAGAAATTCCGCATTATCTATCCCTTGCTTGGTAGGTCGTACCTTTAGACCTTTATATTCATATCCACGTGGATCTTCAATTGGATCAATACGCACCTTGAGTGACGTTCTTTCCATTTGAAGATCTTTTAATTCCTGCTCTACTTGCTCTGCAAGCTCTTCAGCACAAATTTCACGTGCCTCTGTAAGCTCTTCAGCAATCTCCAGCAAATTCGAAAGCAACTCATCCCGCTTTGCAATGAGCTGCTCCAGCCGCTCATCTTTATTTTCCAACAGATCGGTTTCCTGCTCAATACGGCTATAGTATTCCAAAATCTGCTCTATACTATCACCATATTTTCGCTGTAACCCGGTAATTTGATTCAAACGTTGCTCCACCTCATGCAGCTTGCCCGGATTAAATTCAATATCCTCACGATAAGAGCGTAATTGAAACGCTGCATCCTCCAACTGATAGAAAGCAGATTGAATCTGCTCCGCAATGGGCTGAAGGCTTTTACTGTCGTAGCTCTGAACATCATTTAATCTGGACAACACGTTATTGACCGTATCCAGACCACCTCTGCCACTTAACAGCTCGTATGCTCCTGATACTCCATCCATCATTTTCTCACTATGGGATAGCTTGACCCGTTCCTCTGCCAATAATTCATCTTCACCCAATTTTAACTCCGCCGCAGCGATCTCTTCCAATTGGAAGCGATACATGTCCAATAGCTGATAAGCCTTTTGACTGGAGCTTTGCAATTCTCTTACTTCTTTTTCCGCTTTGACAAAAGCATTGTAGCGCTCCCGGTAAAGCGCTTTGACTGGACCAATGACCGAGTCACCGAACGTATCCAGCAGCGCAAGATGGCGATCCGCACGCAGCAAGCTTTGATGCTCATGCTGCCCGTGGATATTAACGAGTTGCTCACCTACCTCACGCAGCATCGTTAAATTAACCATCTGACCGTTAATTCGAGATGAGCTTTTCCCCTGAACTGTAAGTTCTCGACGAATCAGCAAATGCTCTTCTGGATTAGCCTTAATCCCTTGTTCCTCCAACGTATTCCAAACGGGATGTTTGACCGGCAATTCAAACAAGGCTTCCATTTCAGCTTTATCACAACCGTAACGCACTAGGTCAGCAGATCCCCTGCCGCCCGCAATCAGCCCAAGTGCGTCGATAATAATGGATTTACCAGCACCAGTTTCTCCGCTCAATACATGAAATCCTTTATAAAAATGAACATCGACAGCTTCTACGACTGCCAAATTCCGTATAGACAAAGTGACCAGCATCGTTCTTTCACCTCTATGATGTACAAATTAAAACGCCTAATATGCGTACTTTATAATTAGGAAATGTAGCCCATAAGACGATTCACGATAGTTTCACTATTTTCTTCCGATCGGCAGATAATCAAAATGGTGTCATCCCCGCTGATCGTACCCATGACCTCAGACCATTCAATATTATCTAATAAAGCAGCAATCGAGTTAGCTGTTCCTGGCAGGCACTTCATCACAATCAGATTGGTTGTGTAGTCAATATGCAAAAAGTTGTCAACCAATGTACGTTTCAGTTTCTGCGTCGGATTGTAGCGCTGGTCTGAAGGCATCGAATATTTATATCTGCCGTCGTCCATTGGAACCTTTATGAGCAGCAGTTCTTTGATATCCCGGGATACAGTTGCCTGCGTGACCTGGAAACCAGCCTCACGCAATGCTTCAACTAAATCATCCTGCGTTTCAATCTCATGTTGTGAAATAATTTCCCTGATTTTAATATGTCGTTGACCCTTCATATAATCCTCCTATGGATTAACCTTCATATTCCTCTTCTTCGAGGTCTTCCACTAATGTAATAAGGCGAATACTTTTCTCGTCCGTATCAACGTACAATACCCCCGCACAGCCCGGATAGAGCAGCAAATAAGGCATAAGCCTGTCCCGTAAATCAGGACCGTTCCACTCCATCGGTTTCTTGCGGCGTGACGTTTTGACCATATATGTCGAACCGTTACGTACAGCTACGTAATCAATAAACAAACGGCTATACACGGTATGTCCATTCACTTTAAAAGCAAGCGGTATTTTCATTTTCCCGCCCACCACTTCATACCCTGCTTCTTCTAGTTGGTCCACAGCAGGTCCTTCGTTCAATTCCTCGTTAATTGGTATCGTTTTTAGCACAAGCGGTCCCGGCTCTTTTAACCAGGCACGCAGGCTATATAAAGCCCATATCCCTAATATCACCCCGATCACAGTGATGATAACCGTATCGTATCGCGTGTCCATGAACCGATCACCTCATGGACATATTCTAGGACAAGATATAAAATCCCTTTTCCTCATACAGGTACGCTGTACCTGCGACCGGATATTCAATTGGGTTCATCACATCTGTGTGAATGAAAATACATATCTGCAATTATACATCTCATTATAGGCGAACGTGAGTTCTACAATCAATCCCTCACACCAAAAAGAGGTTCTCTTAAGTTCACAGAACTCATGGAGAACCCCTGAATGTCACTTACGCGATGGGCCATTATTAAAAGTCTGACCTGCTTCCTGAACAGTTTGTTCAATCAGTGGACTGAAATCCATTTTCTCCAGCTGCGATTCTGCCGCCGGAAGCCCATTCAAACGCCAATGCGCTAAAAATTCAATATTTCCTTCGCCACCTGTTATGGGGGAATAGGCCAAGCCTTGCAATGAAAGTCCCAGCTCATGTGCAAACATCAAGATGGTCTGCAGCACTTCTTTATGCGTAGCAGGATCTCGAACCACGCCAGATTTCCCAACCTTTTCGCGTCCAGCTTCGAATTGAGGCTTAATTAGAGCTACAATATCAGCAGGTTGATGCAGCAGTGCAAGCAACGGTGGCAAAATAATTCGTAACGAAATAAAAGAAACATCAATACTTGCGAAATTAGGCACAGGACCGCCCAAATCTGCAGGTGTCATATATCTGAAATTTGTTTTCTCCATAACGCATACACGTTCATCATTACGAAGTGACCAATCCAGCTGATTATACCCCACATCAATGGCATACACGTACTCAACTCCATGCTGAAGCGCACAATCCGTAAAGCCTCCGGTTGACGAACCGATATCCAGCATCGTCCTGTCCTTCATGTCCAGCTCGAATTGACGGATGGCCTTTTCGAGCTTCAACCCTCCACGGCTTACATACGGATGCACCGACCCTTTAACTTTAAGCTCGCTGGAACGTGGTACTTTCATTCCTGCTTTCTCGATCCGTTCGCTGTCCGCCAACACTAGACCTGCCATGATTGCGGCTTTAGCTTTTTCACGGCTTTCAAAAAAACCTTGTTCTACAAGCAATACATCAATGCGTTCCTTCGGAACAGACATGTTAATCTCCCTTTAGGCAGCCAGGCTGCTCTTGTCATACTTTTTATAATATCATGTTGTTTACTTTAAGTTACCCTATACAGATTGCCCCATGCCATATGCTGGCTCAGCAGACCACTTACGCAGCTTTAAGCACACAGCTTCAACGGTAAGTCCCACTTCAGCGCGCTGCTCTTTGATGGAGCCGTGCTCCACAAACAGATCGGGAATCCCCATTAAGCGCACCTGTGCATCTTGTATTTCTTCTTTAGCGTAAAATTCCAGTACAGCGCTACCCAAACTTCCCGCTTCAGAAGCTTCTTCCAATACGATCAGCTTCGTATGCTGGCGGGCCAGTTCACGCAACATCTCCTCATCCAAAGGCTTGAGGAAGCGTGCATTCACAACGCCCACTTGCATACCCTCACGTTTCATCGCCTCCGCAGCCTCTGTCGCCACTTGGAGCATTGGTCCTGAAGCGATTACAGCGAAGCCCTCACCTTTACGCAGAAACTCCCAACTGCCGATGGGAATAGCCCGCAATTCATTATCCAATGGCACACCAACCACGTTAACACGTGGGTAACGATAAGCAATTGGACCGTCTTCGTAGTCAAGTGCTGTTTTCATCATATGGCGCAGCTCATTTTCATCCTTTGGCATCATAAGCACCAGATTCGGGATATGACGCAGAAATGCTATATCAAACACGCCATGATGAGTTTCACCATCAGCACCAACAAAACCAGCACGATCAATCGCGAACATCACGTTGGCATTATGACGACAAATATCGTGCACAATTTGGTCATATGCACGCTGCATAAAAGTGGAATACACCGCAAATACCGGCTTCATCCCTTCCATTGCTAACGCTGCACACATGGTTGCAGCATGCTGCTCAGCGATACCGACGTCAATCATACGTGTAGGAAACTCTTTACTAAACGGTACTAGCCCTGATCCACCAGGCATTGCAGGGGTGACCGCAATGATCCGCTCATCCTGTTCAGCCAGCTCAATCAGCGTTCTACCGAAAATTTCTGTATACATCGGATTGCCCACGGCTTTGAGTACCTGACCTGATTCAATTTTGTATGGACTGATGCCGTGCCACTTGTGCGAATCGGCCTCCGCAGGTTTATAGCCTTTACCCTTGGTGGTTACGACATGCACTAATACGGGGCCAGTAACGTTATCAGCCTGCTGAAAAGTCTCAATTAGCTTGGACAAATCATGTCCATCGACCGGACCAAGATACGTAAATCCCAGCTCCTCAAACAGCACACCTGGCACCATCATATATTTAAGACTGTCCTTGACACGGCCAGCCGATTTGGCAAGTTTACCGCCTATAGCGGGTATTTTTTTCAGCAAAACTTCCAGCTCATCCTTTGCCCGCAAATAGTGACGGTCCGAGCGAATTTTGCTCAAATAATTATGCATGGCCCCTACATTCGGGGCGATGGACATTTCATTATCATTCAGAATGACCATTAAATTTTTACGTTCATGACCAATATGGTTTAATGCTTCGAAGGCCATGCCCCCAGTCAATGCTCCGTCCCCGATCATTGCAATAACTTTATTGTCCTCGCCCTTTAAATCTCGTGCCAAGGCCATCCCCATTGCAGCCGAAAGGGAAGTGCTGCTATGTCCAGCTTCCCAAACATCATGCTCGCTCTCGCTTCTTTTTACAAAACCACAAAGTCCATCACGCTGACGAAGTGTATCAAAACGATCCATTCGCCCTGTCAATATTTTGTGCACGTAGGCTTGGTGCCCAACGTCATAAATCATCTTGTCCTTTGGACTGTTATAGCAATAATGCAGGGCGATCGTGAGCTCAACCACTCCCAGATTCGATGCCAGATGCCCCCCAGTCACGGACAGCTTCTCAATCAAAAAGCTCCTGATTTCCTCGGCTAGAGAAGCCAACTCCTCAACCGACAGTGATTTCAGATCGCCTGGTTGCTTTATGTGTGGAAGCAGCACGCATATCTCCCCGCTTTCCTTCAAGTTTGTGTGTAAAGTTAACAAGTATTATATCACACTTTTGGACTGTGCTTAAACGCAGACAAGTCAAACCAGTTCTAACGCTACTAATGATCACGCTTCATCAGGTAATCCGCTATCTCCAGCAAACGCGAAGAATCGGGAATACCACCTTCTGCAATCACTTTTTTGGCAGACACTGTGAGTTCCTCCACTTGTCGCAGAGATGCGTCCATACCGATGAAATACGGATAGGTAACCTTCTCTTGTTCAACATCACTCTGCGTTTTTTTTCCCATTTTGCTTTCATCGCCTACGAGATCCAATATATCGTCCTGAATTTGAAAGGCCAGGCCCAGATCTCGTCCAAAACAGCGAAGCGCCTCTAGTTGACTCTTGTCTGCCCCAGCAATCCGTCCACCTGCCAAGAGTGAGAAAATGATCAAATCAGCCGTTTTATGAAGGTGGATATATTCCAGTTCCTTGATCCCCGTCATTCCCTGCTCGCCTGACATATCTGCGACCTGTCCACCTACCATACCTCTGGCGCCGCTCATTTCGGATAAATCCTCAACTATGGACAATAGCGCATCGGAAGAAACACCGTGAAGACGACCTGCCTGCACGATGCAATAAAACGCATGGGTCAGCAAAGCATCGCCCGCAAGAACAGCAACCGCCTCGCCGTATACCTTATGATTCGTCAGCTTTCCTCGCCGATAATCATCATCATCCATCGCCGGCAAATCGTCGTGAATGAGGGAATACGTATGTACCATTTCTACCGCACATGCTACTGGCAACGCCGCTTCCCTGCTTCCACCAAATGCTTCCGCAGCGGCGATCACAAGCAGAGGCCGCAGCCGTTTTCCGCCTGCGGTCAGTGAATAGTTCATAGATTCTCGAAGGACATCTGGAATGTCCCAATGCGCCGGAAACTGCTCGGTCAATGCAGACGAAACTGCATCTGCCGTCACAGCCAAATATTCCTTGAACGACAGTCTATTCAAGCCCTTCACCGCCGTTTTCATCCAATCCGCCACCGAAAGGCTTCTTGCGCAAATCTCCATCCTCTTCCACAATCATTTCAATTTTACGTTCGACCTGTTCCAGCATCTGGCTGCAAAGCTGAGACAGCTTCATCCCCCGCTGGAACAAATCAATGGCTTGCTCCAGAGGAACGTCTCCATGCTCCAGTTGTCCGACAATTTCTTCAAGAGCGGCCATGGCCGCTTCAAAATTCAATTCCGCTTCATTCGCCACCGTGCTTCGCGTCCTCCTTCATTCCCCATACTTGACAGTCTAACTGCCCGTCACTCACTTTTATCTTGATGGAATCTCCCGGTTGTACATCTTTGAGCGACTTGATCAGCCGTTTCTCCTGCTCATCGTATACCAAGCTGTAGCCTCGGGCCATGACTTTGAGCGGACTCAGCGCATCCAGCTGACGAATTCCGGTATGCAGCTGCTGCCGTCCCGCTTTTGTGATCGCACGCATCGCAGACTCCAGCTGACGTTGTGCCATATCCGTCTGCTTGCGCGCCGAACGAATTTGTTCGCGCGGATTAAACCGCTCTAGTACCTGACGCATACGAGCATTTTTCTCTGCGTTTAAGCGTGAACGGTTAGCTGCTGCGCGGATCAGACGCTGATGCAGCATATCCATCCGCTCTGCATGCTGGAGCATGTAGCGGCGTGGATGCAGCAGCACTGGCGAACGCCGAAGCCTCAGCAAGCGTTCACGACTGGCTTCCAGCCGCTGCCTAAGGGCGTTGCGCAACCGTTGCTCCCGCTGGAGCAGCTGATCCCGAAGCTCTCCCTGGTGAGGCACAGCCAGCTCAGCTGCTGCGGTCGGCGTCGCTGCGCGTAAGTCAGCCACAAAATCGGCAATGGTAAAATCCGTTTCGTGTCCAACAGCCGAAATGACAGGAATGACCGATGCGTAAATGGCACGCGCAACCGCTTCCTCATTAAATGCCCACAGTTCTTCTAAGGAGCCACCGCCCCGTCCGACGATCATGACCTGAACCTCCTGCATACGATTCATGGATTCAATTGCCTTAACGATCGAGGGGGCAGCACCCTTTCCTTGCACAAGAACAGGATACAACACGATTCCAGCCTGCGGGTATCGGCGTTGAAGTGTGGTGATAATATCACGCACAGCCGCTCCGGTCGGTGACGTAATTACACCGATGGTTGCCGGGTGAGTGGGCAGATTCCGTTTGCGAGCGGTATCAAACAGCCCTTCTGCATCAAGCTTTTGTTTGAGTTGTTCATAAGCCAAATAAAGGCTGCCTATACCGTCAGGTTGCATTTGCGTCGCATAAAATTGATATTGACCATCCCGTTCATACACGGATACGTTTCCCCGGGCGATAACACGCGTACCTTCTTTCGGTACGAAAGGGAGCCGTCTATTATGGGTCGCAAACATAATCGAACGTATTCGGCTCCCCTCATCCTTGAGCGTAAAGTACATGTGACCACTCGAATGATGCGTAAAGTTAGAAATTTCCCCGCGTATCCATACATCAGACAGCACCTGATCGGATTCCAGTTTCATCCGGATATAACGATTCAGGTCCTTTATAGAATAAATACGTTGTTGTTCAGCCACAGGCAGCTGCCTTTATGCCAAACCGTACGACCGCTTGGCCGCTACGAGCGTATTTTGCATCAGCATTGTAATCGTCATTGGGCCTACTCCGCCGGGAACAGGCGTAATCGGACCGGATACTTGCTTTACGCTCTCAAAATCAACGTCACCCGCCAACTTTCCGTTCTCCAGACGATTCATTCCCACATCGATAACTACTGCGCCTGGTTTTACGAACGAAGCATCAATAAAATTGGCTTTGCCGATGGCAACGACCAAAATATCCGCTTGTCTGCTGAGCTCGGCCATATTCGCTGTACGAGAGTGACACATCGTAACCGTAGCATTTTCACGCTGCAGCAATAAAGAGACTGGCTTGCCCACGATATTACTGCGACCAATAACAACTGCATGTTTACCGGCTATCTCTACTCCAGCACGCTTGATTAACTCAATGACTCCAGCGGGAGTACAAGGCAGTAGGCTATCATCGCCGATGACCAGGTTTCCTACGTTTACCGGATGAAATCCGTCAACATCTTTCTCCACTGCAATCGCGTCAATGACAGATTTTTCCTGAATATGCTTTGGCAATGGCAGTTGCACCAATATCCCATGGATATTACTTTGATGATTCAGCTTATCCACCAGTTTAAGTAATGCTTCTTGCGAAGTATCTGCCGCCAGTCGATGAACCTCAGAGTAATAGCCGAGATCATGACACGCCTTCTCCTTATTTTTAACATACACCTGAGAAGCAGGATCTTCGCCTACCAGTACAACAGCCAGTCCGGGTTGAAAGCTGTGTTCTTTCAAACGAATGACCTCTTGCTGAATGCTTGCCCGGATATCCTGAGAGATTTGTTTACCATCAATGATCGGTGCTGACATGTTTAACCACTCCCCAACCTGATTCAGTAGTCTCTAATTAAAAACGTGCTTTCAATTGCTCCAGCTCTTGTATAACTCGTCCCAGCACACCATTAACAAATTTACCCGATTCCTCGGTACCAAAGTGCTTCGACAATTCAATGGCTTCATTGACTGCTACCTTGGCTGGAACATCCTCGCGGAAAATCATTTCATATACCGCAAGCCTCAAAATTTGACGATCCACACGTGAAAGTCGGCTGATCTGCCAGCCTTTCAGGTAATCCGCCAACAGCCCGTCAATAGCTTCCTTGTGCTCCCACGTGCCACGCACATGCTCCAAAACATATGCTCTTAACACTTCCGCGTTTTTAATCACAACTTCGGCTTCGTTTTCCTCAGCCGCTTCCTGAAGCAGCATGTCTACAGCTGCCGCCGCATCCACTTCATTCATTTCCATATGGTACATACTCTGTACCGCTAATTCCCTCGCCAGACGTCTTTTCATGCCCTGCCTCCTACGCTTGCCTATATCTATTTTTCATTCTAACCAATTTCCACAAAAAAACCTGTGAACGCATCCTCCAAAACCGTTGGGCGCAAATAAGCTACAGCTGTATTTTGGAGAACACGTATCACAGGGTTCATTTAAAAGGACGCCAACGTTGCGATAACCATTCGCTCCATTCTTTCCAAGGGAGGAATGAACCAAGCGCTGAATCGCTACGTCTTCCTAGCGTATATCCGATGAACACCATCAATGCAAAGAACAACATATTCCAAAAGCCTGCCCACAAATAAATAAAACCGAAAAAAATACCGGCCGTGATCCCCATGATCCGGCCCTTGTAACTTCCCCATATTTCTTTCCAGGGCATCAGGGAAAATCACCTCTATTCCACACGACTCTTAAAGCTTGGTGACTGAGAAACATTAGCGATGTACACCGACACATTGGATACTGGAATTCCTGTAATTTCTTCCACATGGTCGTGTACCCCCTTTTGTACCTCGGAGGTTAACACCGGAATGGAGCTTTCCCCGTCAACAATCGCCCGAATCGTAATATCAAGTCCCGATTCCAACACACGAACGCGTGCTTTCAGATCCTGCATCCCGCGAAATCGGGAAGCCGCTTTGAGGCACAGGTTTTCGATGGTATCCACCGAAATCTGAATGTCACCATATTCGGTTCGCTGATCAATAGAATGCTGTACGGTTTGGTTCCGTCGAATAGAGATATAAAAAAACCGAAGACTCAATAACAACAGAACTCCTGCAATAATCAAGCTGGTAAACCACACCACTCGCTCATCCTCAATGCTTAAAACATACGGAATGGCCCCGCTCAGGAGGAGGATGGCGAGAATGGAAATAATTCCGATACTTAAGCTGTACAAAAACAGCAGAAGTCTGTCCATAACTTTAGCCACGAAACGCACAGCCTCCTTAAATTAGAGTAAACCCTCGACCCATAAGGGTCGGGGGTTTGTACAAAGTATCGCTCTATTTAACCCGTCCGGCGCCCAGCACTTCCGGCTCTTCTACTTTTTCAGCATTTTTGAATTGAACATCATGAATTTGCACGTTCACTTCTACCACGTTAAGACCTGTCATGTTTTCAATGGAACGCTTAACATTATGCTGAATAGCAGCAGCCACCTCAGGCAGACGGTTACCATACTCAATAATGACGGAGACGTCTACAGCAGCTTCACGCTGTCCGACTTCCACTTTTACACCTTTAGATAAATTTTTGCGGCCTAGCAGTTCGGCAAATCCGCCAGCAAATCCGCCACTCATTCCCGCTACACCTGGTACTTCAACGGTAGCCAGTCCGGCAATGACTTCAATAACTTCCGGGGCAATTTGAATTTCCCCAATTTCTGTACGTTCGAATTCGGTTGGCACTGTGCTCATACCTTCAACACCTTTCGGTCAAAATAAGTTTCATTCCAGCTTTGGATATCAAAGCAGACATGCTCACTTATTATCCATACTATATCATTTGGCGTTCATTATGACAAACTGAGGAAATATACCGATTAAACTTCGTTTTCCTCCAAAAATTTAATATCAAAATCGCCTTCAATAAAGGTCGGATGCTCTAGCAAGCGCTGGTGAAAAGAAATCGTTGTGGGTATGCCCTCAATAGCAAACTCAGCTAAAGCACGCTTCATTTTGGCAATCGCCTCCTGCCGTGTAGGCGCCCATACAATCAGCTTGGCGATCATTGAGTCATAATAAGGCGGAATGCTATAGCCTGGATAAGCAGCGCTGTCTACCCGTACTCCAGGACCGCCTGGAGGCAGATAAAATCCGATTTTACCCGGTGCAGGCATAAAATTACGATCCGGGTCCTCAGCGTTAATGCGGCATTCGATTGCCCAGCCATTAATCGTGACTTCTTCCTGAGTAAAGGAAAGCGGATGCCCTTCAGCGACCGAAATCATTTCTTTAATCAGGTCTACACCGGTAATCATTTCTGTTACTGGATGTTCTACCTGAATACGTGTGTTCATTTCCATGAAATAGAATTTATTGTCCGGGCCAAGCAAAAATTCAAGCGTACCTGCGCCAGAGTATTGAACGGCCAAAGCTGCACGAACAGCTGCCTGTCCCATTTCTTCACGAACATCCTGCGAAAGTACTGGACATGGTGCTTCCTCCAACAACTTCTGACGACGACGCTGTACAGAGCAGTCCCGTTCGCCCAAATAGGCAACATTACCATGCTTGTCCGCGATGATCTGTATTTCCACGTGTTTCATACCGGTCAAATATTTTTCCAGATACACACCCGCATTGCCAAAGGCCTTTTGCGCTTCCTGCTGAGCAGTAGTGATTTGTTGAATAAGGTTATCCTCATCTTCGGCGATACGAATACCTTTACCACCACCACCTGCTGTGGCCTTGATAATGACCGGATATCCGATATCACGTGCGATGCTGATCGCATCCTGCACATCCTCAACCAGTCCGTCTGAACCTGGAATAACCGGAACCCCGGCATCCTTCATGGTCTGCTTGGCTACAGCCTTGTCTCCCATTTTGTTAATTGCTTCAGGAGAAGGTCCGATAAACGTAATATTGCATGATTCGCAAATTTCAGCGAAGTCTGCATTTTCCGCCAAAAATCCGTAACCTGGATGAATGGCATCACATTCAGTTAATGTAGCAACACTCATCAGGTTCGTAAAATTAAGGTAGCTGTCCTTAGACAACGTCGGTCCGATACAGTAAGCCTCATCTGCGAGACGCACATGTAGCGAATCCTTGTCAGCTTCCGAATAAACGGCAACTGTCGAGATATTCATTTCGCGGCAAGCGCGAATGATACGAACTGCAATTTCTCCACGGTTCGCGATCAATACTTTTTGAAATGTCATGACTTTATCCTCCCTGGGAGCAGTCTTGCCGAACCCTCAAAAAAGGGGACAAACAAGCTTTTTACTCCGGTTTCACAAGGAACAATGGCTGGCCATACTCAACCAACTGTCCGTTTTCGGCCAAAATTTCTACAATTTCGCCCTTTACTTCAGCTTCCAACTCGTTCATCAACTTCATCGCTTCAATAATACATACCGTTGTTTTATCGCCTACTTTACTGCCGATACTCACATACGGGGCCGTATCCGGGGATGAAGAACTATAGAAAGTGCCCACCATCGGAGATACGATTTTATGTAGATTGCTTGCATATTCCTTCGGTTCCCCAGCAGTTGCATGTCCAACATCGGACTGTGCTTGTGGATTCGGAATTGCAGCTTGTGGCGCCACTGTATAAGCAGGTGCTGTTACAGGAGCCTGTACCGTAACGATCTCGCTTTTGCCCGGTTTACGGATCATGAGGCGAGTTCCTTCATTTTCAATTTCAAGCTCATGCACAGACGTTTCATCCACCAGCTTGATCAATTCCTTAATCTCGCTTAATTTAAACATCTCTATTAATCACTCCTTCAGCATTTTGCCGGTTGCTGATAACATTTTTGAAACAGCTTTATGTATTATATCACAATCATTAAAAATAGAAAGAGCCCGGGATTGTGCAGAAATCCGGGCTTTTTCGCGTTTTTTGTCTTATTGTGTAACATACTGGACACTGATCTTGTCCTGCGTAACGTTTAATTCCTTCATGACTTTATCGACAATCGTTACCGCTTGCTTAGCATCCAATTTTTCACTCAGAACCACTACTTTGTATTTATCAGCATCTTCCTCGCGGACGACTGCATTGGCGAATTGCTGCTGTAGCTCTTCTTCGATACCGGTAATTTTGGCCTGTTTATCTTCAAGTACATGTAATTCCTTTTGCGCCTCTGCAGCTTTCTGAGGTGTACTATCATTCATTGCCGTAGTCAGCTCGTCATTTTTCTTTTGATTTTCCACATCCCGCTCCAGCAAATAGTTGTCAATCACAGCTGCCGCTGTTGGTTGGGCTGCTTGTTCGTTTGCTACTTGATCAAGTACCTGCTTGTCGGTTTTGGCGCTAGAAGCTGCTTTGTCATCACTTTTAGCTGTCGTGTCTGTCTTAGCTGTAGTTGTGTTTTGATCGGATGCAGTCGATTCAGTAGCAGGGGCGGCGGCTGTGTCTTTACCGGCTTTTGATGATTCTGTTGCTGGATCAGTTGTAGAAGCCGTGTCCTTTGTGGAAGTCCCTGCTGTTCCGTCAGTTACTTCTCCATTGGTTACCACTTCATTTACTTTCAGTTCGTTCATTTGTTCTTCTGCCTTTGACGTTGCTTCCTGGGCAGCATCCTGTTTAACCTTGCTCACCTGCTCGCTGTCTGCCACGGGCGGATTCGCCGGACTAGAGTCCTCCGTAAACAAATAATATGCAGACAGTACCACCATTAAACTCAGCATGGACACCAGCCAAACGGTTTGTCTTTTATTATTCATGTTCTGTCCTCCATATTCATAAGTGGTTTGCAATATTAACTTCTTTGTTCTTCAATTCCATATTACCCCTGCTTACGCGGAACGACTGATATTTTGTATGAAGGTACGTTCAGTCCCTTCTGCACAGCATCCACAATGAGCTGCTTCACCGTAGGGTTTTCTGCCCCCATAGCCACAACAAGCACTCCCCTTACCTGTGGTTTTACTTTTTTCGTAACAATCGGAGTATGCTGACCACCAGATGATTCATAGGTGACAATCTCACCATCGCGTGTATATTGAGTAGTGTGCCTTTGTCCACCATTAGCGTCCGTCTCGTTATTTTCTTCCTGCATGTCCTTCACATTCCGTTGAACGATCACTTCTTCGGTAGAGTCTACCGTAACCATGACATCGACGGTTCCTACGCCAACAATCTGCTCTAGCATCTGTTTCATATTGTCCTCAAAAGCCTTCTCGATTCCGGCAAAGGAACTGTCCTCACCTACCGTTGTTTCTAACGCAGGCTCATTTTTCATTACGCCAGGCGGTTCCCTCCCTACGTTTTCCGGGTCGACTTTTTTCACATTAACGAATGAATTAAAGAGCATGATCGCTACACCGATAAGGCCAAGAATAAGTAGCCAACGAAATGAATTGAACCTTTTCGCTCCGTCCCCCCCTCCACCCATCCATTGCTCCAGCTTTTTCCTCCATTTACCCATTTCGGTTCACCTCCTGTTACCATTCATGTGTTCCATCCTGCGAATTAATCACCTGAACATGTGTGCTGTCGATCCCCCATTTTTCACGTAGAATGCCTGTGATTAAGCCAAAAGCTTTCTGATCCGCAGGTTTGCCATCCTCTGTGGTTTCGTCAGGACTACCATCATCTTCTCGCGTTCCTTCATTATGATTAGAGGTTTTTGACTGTGTCGGCTCTACACGAATATTCACTGTCTTTTCAGTTACAGGCTCCACGATAACCGGCTTGATATCTGTATCCGGCGGGACGTTTGTGTTTTTTTCTTTTTCTGCCTTCTGCTCCGCCAATTTGACCACTACTGACTGAACACCCGTTCCTGCCTCTAGCCCCGATTCTTTCTGCTGAATCTGCGCAAGGGTCACCTGGACCGACTGAATTGCTAACCCAGTGTACTGCTCCAATTGCCCTTTCATTTCCTTAGCTACCTCTTTGCCTGCCCATTGCATGGAACTTTGTTCCTGCTGTTGCTTTAGCTTGTTGCCTTTGGCTAAGATTTCCTCCAATGTCGGTTCCCTGTTACCTGTCTCTGCCTGGCGTTGCAGATCCAATGCTCGCCCCAGAACCTCTGAGGGACTGCTGCTCAGCAAGCGCACAATCGGAGATAGCAATGTCAGCAAAACAAGCAGGCTGAGTACGAGTTTGACATACCTTTCCATAGATCGGCTCGGTAAGATCATATCGACAAAAGAAGCCAGCAGCACGATTAGCACTAGTTCCTTGAGCCAGCCTCCCAGCCAGGTCACGTCACTCGCCTCCCTCTCGTTGGATTATGTGCATGTATTCACCTCATCATGACCGTCATATTGCCTGCTGCGAGCATGACGGTAATCGCAAGGAAGGACATTAATCCCACTGCCGCCAGTGCCGCAAAAACATAAATCATACTCTTGCCGATGGCATCCAAACATTCCACAATAGGCGTATCTCCCAAAGGCTGCATGATTGCTGCGGTCACTTTATAAATGAGAGCTAGTGTCAGAATCTTGAGAGCAGGAAAAGCGCATAGGAACAAAATAATGATGACTCCCACAAGACCGATGGCATTTTTAACGAGCAGTGATGCCGAAATGACCGTATCAGTTGCATCTGCCAGCGCCTTGCCTACCACTGGAACAAAGCTACCTGTAATATATTTAGCTGTACGGATTGTTAATCCGTCAGTAACCGAAGAGGTTAATCCCTGTACCGAAATGACTCCTAGAAAAATAGTCAGAAGCACTCCCAGCACGGCAACACCAGCGTTCCGCAGTAGGTCAGCTAACTGGGTCAGCTTGTATTTGCCCGTGAGCGAGTTGACCAAGTACAGCACAGCCGAGAAGAAAAGCAGCGGGAAAACAAGCGTATGAATGACTGTTCCGACCGTGTTGATCATAAATACAATCAGCGGGTGGGTCACCGAAACTGTGACAACGTTACCCATCGAGGCCAACATGGTAAACAGCAAGGGCAACATCGCCATCATGAAATGAATCATGCTGTCAATTGCTTCTTTGGCATAACCAATCGCTACACTAAAGCTATTAATCGCCAAAATGATAATGACCATGTAAACAATAGCGTAGGCAACTTTGCTGACCTGCTTGCTTTCAAAAGCGCTTTGCAGCGTTTCCAGCACCATACTCATAATGCTGAGCATGACGATGGTGACGAGCAGCTTGGCATTCACCCGGATTTCATGGATGAAAAAATCAGCTATAGCCATCAACACACCTTTTATGGTGAATCCTTCACCACCCGGAAGCAGCATGTCCATGAAAGAAGGCGTTTTCTGGTCAGGGAAAAATCCGCCGTATTGCTTCATGAGTCCGTCCCAATAATGTTCAACATCATCTTTGGGCATTTGCTCCGCCTGTTGTCTGATCCATTCGTTTGTAGGTGTATCTGCGAAGAGGACCGCAGCCGAGGCGCACCAGAGACATAGCAGCAAAATCACAATAACTTTGAGATTCGGCATGCCCCCCAGCCTTTTCATGGCATCACCCCCTCAGGCGGGCATCAGCTTCAGAATGGTATCAATAATAATGCTGATAATCGGGATTGCGAGTACCATGATGAGTACCTTTCCAGTAAGCTCTATCTTGGAAGCAATACCGTCTTGTCCCGCATCCCGTACGATCTGTGCTCCAAATTCAGCAATATAAGCGATACCGATTATTTTTAATACGGTTTTAAAATAAATCATGTCCATGCCTGAAGACCTGGCCAGTCGCTCCAGCACGGCAACCACAGATCCGATCTTGCCAATCAGCAGCAAAAAAATGACGATTCCCGCAGCTGTTGCAATCAAAAAGGCAAACATCGGCTTCTGTTCCTTGATAACTAAGATGAGGACTGTGGCAACGAGGGCGAAGCCCACCACTTGAATGATTTCCATGTGTTCACCTACTGAAAAAGAAAAATAGATTTGATCTCTTGCAGAAGGTTATCCAGCATTCGCACCACCATGAACAGCACTACAACGAAACCGATGACCGTCACCCAATGGGCCATGTCTTCCTTGCCCATTTGCTTTAGTACGGTATGAATCATAGCGATAATAATGCCAATTCCGGCAATCTGGAAAATTGCGTTCACTTCTAAATTCATTCGAGCACCCCGCTAATAGATCAAAATGACGATCAATGCTCCGATCAGCAGTCCCAGGCTTCTGCTCATACGCTCGTATCTCACCTGATCTGCCTGCGCCTGCGCTTCTTCATGGGATAACTGCTGGATGGTCAGCGCAATGTGCTTGATCTGGTCCTCACGGTCGCTGGTTCCAAGGCTGTAAGCAAGCTGACGCATCGCTTCCTTCTCGGCCTGCTTCATAGAGGAACGGCTCCACGAGACTTCAATCGCTTTATGCAAGCTTTCTCTGGCGGTCAGGCCAAACGAGGGGTGCATCCAGCGTGAGGCTTGCTGAAACAGAGAGCGCAGCGGCTCTCGCAAGGGCTCTCCTGTCTTGGCGAAAGCATCTGGTAACGGAGACACCCCGTAAGAAACCTCGGTGGTCAGTCTTTGCAGTGCGAGAATTAACTCTCTGATTTGCCGCGGCCTCATGGCAAATTGCCTTGCCCGCTGCCAGCCTGCCAGTGTGGTGGCTAGTATAACCAAGACAGCTCCCAGCAGCTTAAGCATAGGAGATGCCCCCGTTCTGCCCTTCCCCAGGCAGTGTCAGCCTGCGCTGCTTGGCATCTGCCAGACGAAAAGAGAGGCCCCGGCTCGTCCGCTCCAGCATGACGTAGAGCTGGAACAGCTCCTGTCCTGTAGCTAATCCAGCAAAGGCAGATCGGCTCGCCATTTCAGCCACATCGCGACCATGTGCGGAAGCAATGACTGCGATGCCTGCGTGAAGTGCTTCACGCACCGCCTCTGCATCTTCTGGCCGCCCGATTTCATCAACAATCAGGACATCCGGTGACATCGAGCGAATCATCATCATCATGCCCTCTGCTTTCGGGCATCCGTCCAATACATCGGTGCGAGGTCCGACATCAAAACCGGGGATGCCCTTGTGACTGCCAGCAATCTCAGAGCGTTCATCTATAATACCCACCTTAAGTCCATTTCGTCGCCCTCCGTTGCTTTCCATCCCTCCGTAACTCAGTTGCCGAGCCAAGTCCCTAAGCAACGTCGTCTTGCCATGCTGAGGCGGTGACAAGATGAGCGTATGCCGTATCATTCCAGATTTTCGATCCGCTACATAAGGCAATATCCGATCAGCTATGCCAGGAATGGCCCGAGCAATTCGTACATTAAAGCTGCTTATATCTCGCAAATGCTCTACTCGCCCTCGGTTGAGCACGGTTCTCCCTGCCAAGCCAATACGATGACCGCCAGGGATCGTAATAAACCCTTTGCGAAGCTCCTCTTCCATGGTGTACAGGGAATGATTACTGATAAAATCCAGTAATCGGTGGGCATCCTCGCGGTTAGGCTTATAGGCTTCAACAGGATTCAAAGTCAGCCGACCAGAAGTCGTAACAAAATGATGATCACCATTCGCATTAACTTCCAGCGGCCTTCCTTCCCGGATCCGGATTTCTTCCAGTTGCTTAAATACGGTTTCTGGAAGCCTTCCGAGTATACCGTGCAACGGTTCCGGAAATAACTCCAGCCAGTCCATACCAGTGCCGCCCCCTCACAGTTGTCCTTTTTCTTTAAGACAAGTCTATGGCTGACTCTCGCTTTTTATGCCGAAAATATATTGAAAATTCAGTCGAACATTTGCTCACTCCTATCCACGCTCAGCGGACCTTTCCCCCGCTCATTCAAGCCCCTTTCCCTGCTTTATATAATAAAAAAAGGCTCCCTCTAAGCCTTGGCGGCTAAGGGATACCCTTAAATAAAAAAGCTAGATTTAGAGCAAAAAGAGGCTGCTCCACAGTCTGACTCTCACTGATGGAACAACCTCTTAACCTACTGCTGTATTCTATGATTTATCCATCTATAACTAGGGAGCGTATAATATATTCCCCGTTATAGCGTTTCTCTAAATCATTTGATGTTATTAACGACGGTCTTTAGGTCCGCCCACAAACGCTTGCTCCTCGGTATCCAGATTATAAGCTGTATGCAACGCTTGAATAACCTCATGAAGCTTTCCAGCTTCAATTACACACGATACCTTGATTTCGGATGTGCTTACCATTTTAATGCTAACGCCTTGCTCGGCCAGCACGGCAAACATTTGCGCTGCAACACCCGGGTGGCTAACCATTCCCGCACCTACAATGGATACCTTTACCAGATTTTCCTCAGACGTTACTTCACGGTATGGAAGCTCTCCGCGAATACCTTCCAGTGTCTTAAGTGCAGCTTCACGATCCGTCAGAGCTACTGTAAAGGAGAAATCTGCTTTTCCAGCTTCAACCCCGCTCTGCACAATAATGTCTACATCAATTTTGGCTGCTGCCAGTGTTCCGAAAACTTTTGCCAGTACACCAGGGATATCTGCAACGCCCAAAATACTGATTCTTGCTACATTTTTATCATATGCAATTCCACTGACTACAACGCCTTGCTCCATTACTGCATCCTCCTTTACGACTGTTCCTTCATTATGGTTAAAACTGGACCGCACAATCAACGGTACCCGGTTATGTTTGGCATACTCTACCGCACGGGGATGTAAAACAGCCGCACCTAAATTGGCTAATTCCAGCATCTCATCATAAGAAATTTCTTTTAGCTTACGTGCCACCTTCACGATTCGTGGATCTGTTGAATATATGCCGTCCACATCCGTGTAAATTTCACAGGCATCCGCTTGAATCGCCGCCGCCAGCGCAACGGCCGTCGTATCAGAACCACCACGTCCCAGCGTAGTAATATCTCCATCTGCAGACATCCCCTGGAAACCAGCTACAACAACAATCTTGTTGCTGCTCAGTGCATCCAGCACACGCTGAGGTTGAATATCCGTAATCCGTGCCCGACCAAAGTCAGATTCAGTACGGAAGCCAGCCTGCCATCCTGTAAACGATACAGCTTCATGACCCAGCTGCTGAATAGCCATCGACAACAATGCGATTGAAATTTGCTCGCCTGTCGTCATCAACATATCCAGCTCACGTGCAGGCAACTGCTCATTTAATAATTTAGCCTGGTCAATCAATTCGTCTGTCGTGTCTCCCATTGCGGAAACGACCACTACACATTGATGCCCTTCACTCTGTTTCTCAACGACGCGTTTTGCCACGCGTTTCATGCGCTCCGTGTCACCGACGGAACTGCCTCCGAATTTCATGACATACAAAGACAACGATATTCACTCCCTCAGACTCACAGTATGTAACCTTGAGATGGCACCAAACGATTTGAACGTGACATCCTGCGGCATAACTTTAGTACAGTATAATACGAAAGTGCTGTGTGGAGCCAATGTTTTTTAATATTCCTATATATAAAAATATCCCCCGCCCTTAACAAGGACAGAGGATACCAGAAACTGTAAATTCTATGCGCGTGACATGTATTTCCCGTCACGAGTATCAATTAACAATACGTCATCTTGGTTAATAAACAGAGGAACTTGAACATTCAAACCTGTTTCCAGTTTGGCATTTTTGGTTGCACCTGTAGCTGTATTCCCTTTAATACCTGGTTCTGTTTCAATTACTTTGAGCTCCACGCTGGTAGGCAAGTTGATACCCAGGATTTCTCCGTTGTAACTTATGATGTTTACATTCATGTTTTCTTTCAGGAAGTTAAGCTCCCATTTCAGTTGATCGCTGGACAATGTAAATTGATCATATGTTTCGTTGTCCATGAATGTGTGATCGTCTGCACTAGCATACAGATAAGATACACCACGATTTTCGATTTGCGCCCGGCCAATTGTTTCACCCGCACGGAATGTACGTTCAACCGTATTACCGTTACGCAGGTTTTTCAACTTGGAGCGTACGAATGCTGCGCCTTTACCTGGTTTTACGTGTTGAAAATCCAGAACTGTAAAAATATCTCCGTCTACCTCGACGGTCAAACCTGTTTTAAAATCATTAACGTTAATCACTAAAATACCCCTCCTACAGGACTGTTATCGTTATTAAACGACTGTAAATTCTTTGCTCGAATGCGTTAATACTTTGATGCCGCTATCTGTAATAACGATATCATCCTCGATCCGTACACCGCCCAATCCAGGCACATAGATACCTGGTTCGACCGTTACAACCATGCCCGGCTCCAGAATATCATCACTTGCCTTCGACAGACGTGTAGATTCATGCACTTCAAGACCCAGACCATGACCTGTACTGTGTCCGAAATTGTCTCCATAGCCATGGCTCGCAATAATATCCCGGGTCAACGCATCCGCTTCACGGCCTGTCATGCCCGGCTTAATATGTTCGAGTGCGTGAAGCTGCGCCTTAAGTACAATATCATAGATCTCGCGCAACTGAGGCGCCAAATCCCCTTGTGTAGCCACTGTACGGGTCAAATCGGAGCAATAGCCATCCAGCAACGCACCAAAATCAAACGTAATCAGCTCACCTGCTTGTACTAACTTTGCACTGGCTACTCCATGAGGCAATGCCGAACGAACTCCGGATGCCACAATCGTGTCAAATGAAGAAGAAGTAGCTCCCTGCTTGCGCATGAAGAATTCCATTTCCAGATCCAGCTCACGCTCGCTGACTCCTGGTTTGATGTAAGGTAAAATGTGTGCAAATGTAGCATCTGCCAAATCCGCTGCCCGTTGCATCACTTCCAGCTCTTCCGCATCCTTGTACACCCGCAGCTTTTCCACAATGCCCGATACCGGAACCAGCTTAATAGGTGACAAATCTTCGCTGTAAGCTTTATGTGTCGCAACAGTTACATCATCCTGCTCAAAGCCTGTTTCGCTAATCTGATGGGAGGACAGCAATTCTTTTACTGTTTCCATGACCTGCGCAGCGTGCTGCACTACCGTAAAGCCTTGGGCTTGTTCGGTCGCTTGTGTCATATAACGAAAGTCAGTCAGCAAATAGCTATGGGATTCTGTAATCAGCACATAACCCGCTGAACCTGTGAAGCCTGTCAAATATCGACGATTGACAGGGCTAGTAATCAGCATAGCCCGCAGATTATGCTCGCCCAGCGCCTGCCGCAACTTTAGCACCCGGTCATTCTTCATCTTCATTCCGCTCCCCTCTGTCAAATAACCAAATGCTATTTTAACACAGGGGATAGGCGCTTGAGAAGTTTTTGTTACGTTCTGCCCCCAGCCTTCTCAGGCTCGCGCATTCTTTCATCCGTATACTCGACTGCAACGGTATATCCGATAAATAGTCCCCACAGTATAAATACACAAACTTCCGTATATATGGAATTCCATGTTAACCGATAAGGAGGGTTCATCATCCCTAACTTAGGACCTGTTAACACAAATAAAACAACCCACCAAATCAGACCGTATATAATACCGGGTATAGGGCCATTAAACCTGCGCAAAATCAAAGTGTACACCAATGACGCTACAACGGACAATGCAATAAAAAACAGCAGCCCTACCAAATGCCCTGCCATGGTGTTCATGAACGAATGCTTAAAAAACGGCTCTGCCAGAAAGCCAGGCGCCACTACTGTAAAGTGCAGCGTATAAAACAGCCAGCGCAGCAATCCCCAGAGCAAACCCGCAAAAAAACCCAGCTCAAGTGCAAAGGGAATAAGCGGTGTATGTACTTTGCCTGACTGTTGTCTGCCTCTACTACTGTTGTCATTATGATTACGTTGATCTTGAGATTCGCGAGACTGTTCCTGGTCATGACCTATTTTCGGTATAGAGTAAGTTTCACTCATGTGGTTGGATCTCCTTTCAAAATGCATAAATTTTCTCATGGTAAAGACTCATTGTTATAAAGAAAAGCATGTGTACTTCCACCAGATTCGTGCCTATCCATTTTGAGAGGTAGTATGCTCCAGTGGGGGGTATTTTAACAATGAAATTGAATGGATTTTGTATTCTTTTCATTGACAAAAATTCAATCCTGTTTCACAATATAATGATGAAAATGATAATCATTATCATTTTATAATACGTTTATACAGGAGAACGCAATCTATGAAAAAGGGATTTATCGGATTCTTATTGTTACTGACTTTTATGCTCACACTGGCAGGTTGTGGAGCAACTGACAATGCAGCGAATAAAGGCCAGACAGCTACGTCGGGTAGCAAACCTACTAAAGCAGCGACCGGTCCTGTGACAGTAAAGCATAACCGTGGTGAGCTCACGCTTGACAAGCCCGCTCAGCGTGTCGTAGTACTGGAATGGACATTCACGGAGGATTTGATTGCATTGGGCGTGCAGCCGGTTGGTAATGCGGACAATGCCAACTATAAGGTGTATGTGACTCCAGAGGCAGCTCTGGACAGTAACGTGGTCGATGTCGGTACACGCAACGAGCCTAATTTGGAGGCGATTGCTGCATTAAAGCCGGATCTCATCATCTCCAACTTTGATGGGAATGAAGCAATCTATGAGCAACTCAAGGCTATCGCACCGACGATTGAATATAATCTGAACGATGGTAACGGCTACGACTATGATAAGATGGTAGAGATTTTTAATAGTATCGCAGTCGCTCTTGGAAAAGAGGATAAAGCTAAGCAGGTGCTTGCCGATCTGGATCAGCATTATGCCGAAGCCAAACAAAAGCTCGCCGCTGCAGACAAGTCGGATTTTCATTTTATACTGACACAGGCTTTCACTTCCCAAAATGCAGCCAGCCTGCGTATGTTTTCAGATAATTCAGTCGTCGTGGGAACATTGGCGAAGATCGGTTTGGTCAACGATTGGAAACCGAGCAAGGTTGAATCATATGGCTTTTCAACTGTAGGCATTGAAGCTCTGTCAGCTGTTCAGGACAGTAACTTTATCTATATTGTGCAGCCGGACGATAATGTTTTCGGCTCATCTATGAAAAATAATTCTGTTTGGAACGGTTTGAAATTCGTCAAAGAAAAACGTACTTATCCGTTGGCCAGTACAACATGGACGTTTGGCGGTCCGGTCTCGTCAAAGGGACTGGTTGATGGAGTAGTAGGGGCAATCACGCAATAAATTTCATGTTGACGATTCCGTCTGGATTTATAACTGACGATAATAAGCATTTATGGGGGCAGTTTGACCGCTCTCATAAATGCTTTTTTAAACCTATGGTATGAGTCTCCCCCACACACTACAAGGATTTCCATCTTCTCCGTTATGACTAATTAGCCTTTTCAAATGATAAAATTAGCAGTCACCACATCCCATTTTCGTCTAACTAGATATTCCCTTCCAAATTCGATACAATATACAAAAAAGCATGTATTAAGAGAGGTGAGACGGTTGTCACAAGCATCCAAGCCTGTGAGCTACGGCGGTCAGGCAGTCATTGAAGGTGTCATGTTCGGCGGCAAGCGTGTCAATGTCACGGCAGTTCGCCGCAAATCTGGCGAAATCACATATTTGGAAGTACCACGCAAGGAGCAATCCTGGGTGTCCAAATTCCGCAGAATTCCGTTATTGCGGGGGATTGTCAGCATCATCGACTCCAGTGCCAAGGGTACCAAGCATTTGAACTATTCAGCCGATGCGTATGCTGATGATGAAGTAGATCCAGAAGAACGCGCTGAACAAAAGAAAAAAGAGGAATCCCGTTGGAGCCTGAGCATGATGATCGGCGTGGCTGCGGTCGGTATATTGTCCTTCCTCTTTGGCAAAATTGTATTAACCCTCGTTCCAGTTGTTGTGGAGAGTTTCCTGTTTGACGGTTTGTTTCACAACCAGATTTTGCATAATCTCGCTGAAGGAGCTATTAAGCTGATTTTGCTGCTGGCTTATTTATGGGGTATTTCCCAGACTCCGTTAATCAAGCGACTGTTTCAATATCACGGCGCGGAGCATAAAGTGATTACTGCATTTGAAGCAGGGGAAGAACTAACTCCAGCCAACGTACAAAAATATAGTCGACTGCATTACCGCTGCGGCAGCAGCTTTATTATGCTCACCGTGATTATCGGGGTACTTGTCTATTCCCTGTTTACCTACGATAATCTGTGGGAGCGCATGGGGCAACGTCTTTTACTGCTTCCGATCGTATTGGGTCTTTCTTTTGAATTCCTCAAGCTGACCAATGCACTTCGGGAAATTCCAGTGCTTCGTTATCTAGGTTACCCCGGCCTATGGCTGCAGTTGCTTACCACCAAAGAACCGACCGATGATCAAGTCGAGGTATCGATTGCCTCATTTAAGCGTATGCTTGAATTGGATGCTGAGTTGGAAAATGTACCTGTAAAGGAGACCCTCAACAGTCCGGTCCTTGATCCTGTGAAAGGATGAGTGAATGATGTACAGACATGCCGTTATTTTCTGGCTTACCCTTGCTTTGGGCGCATATGGAATTATAGATATGCTATGGAAAGGTAGCTGGGGCTTTCTCATTAGTTTACTAATCCCTGTTTTTATTTTTGCAGTTATATTTCTGCTGTACAAATACCAGCCTGGACAACGCAAGCGAACTCCCAAAATTAAGCCCTCTGTGCGCACCATGGCCAAAACAGCCAGCACACGTAAGCAGCAAACTACAAGCAAACGCAAAACTTATCCTTTTCATGTGATTGAAGGGTCCAAGGGTAAAAATGAAGAGGAACAGCCAAAGTACCATTAATAATCATTTCCTTTAAAATGTAGCACAAAGGAGCCATCACCCGTGTTTTGAAATATGACCGGGAAGAGGCTCCTTTTTTACTTTCATTAAATTACTTCACCTGCCAGTAAGTGGTGCTTATTTCATGGCGTACATGGTATCTTTCATCAATTGATACTTACTATACTGCTGCTGGTAAGAAGTGATACTCCATTTGTGGAAAAAAGCTTCTCCTGCCTGCACACCGGAAGCATATAACAAATCACTTTGCTCTAGTGAAATGCTGAATTGTGCTGTGCGGATACCTAAAGTTGGAATTTTAATGGTCCGATACCGATTCTCCTGCTCAATATACCGTTCATCATGTGCCGATAGCATTGTATCAAAAATAGCCTGCAGCATGGTCAATGGGCCTCGTATATAAGAAACTTTGGTCTCCGTCCCTGTTTTGCCCACCATTTGAAACCCTACCGTTGGAATCGTTTTGGCCTCACGTTCATTTACAGGCTCATCAAAAAGCCACAAAGGCAAATTACTGAGCAAGGCCCCGTCAACTACAAATACAAATTGCTGGGAAAAGGTTTTTCCCTTGGCAAGTGCAGAATCAAGTCTTAACATAACAGGATCAAAAAAATAAGGGATACTGGTGCTCATCCGAATGGCCTTGGCTACCTCCAGCGAAGAGGGGTTTATACCAAAACGTTTGATGTCTTCAGGAAGCACCAAAATGCGTCCATTCGTAATGTCTGATGCAATAATGCGCAGCTTGCCAGGAGGTAGATCCGCGAACGTACGCACTCCTTTAGCTCGTAACAGCTCGCGTACCCAATGCTCCAGTGCCTCCCCTGAGTAGAGCCCTTTTTTAAGAAAGATACGTGCTGCTGGCCCAACCCACTTAATGTTGAATACTGGAGAACGTCGTAACAACTTGACCAAGGGGGTTTTCTCAATTACGGCTTTCATTTCATCCGCCGTATATCCCGCAGCCAATAAAGCAGCTACAATAGCACCTGATGATGTACCTGCCAAACGATTGAATACAATATCATGATCCTCGGCAGCCTTAACTGCACCCGCCAGCGATATTCCCTTAACCCCTCCACCCTGGAACACAGCATTGATCAGCATAGATCAAAAAACCTCCGTTCTCTTGGGAGTAAGCAGTTCTACTGCTTATCTATGAGAACGGAGGTCCATATAGAACCTAAATGATCCAATTTATATCATAATTGATAATAATTTTGAAGAAGTTGAATGAGTCCGTATGGATTTTTGCGCAAATGCTGTGCACTAAAATAAATATCCCCATTAACCTGTTTATAATTCTCGTTCAGTTCAAGCTGCTTAATTAACTCTTGAGCTGATTGCCACCCTTTTTCAGGGGTGCCGATTTTATAAGGAGAATGACCGATATACAGCTTAACATCTGAATTTTTGACCTCATTGGACCACCATGCGACAAGCTTGTCATATCCAGCCGCTGGAAAGCCGATACTCCAGTAAATTTGTGGAGCTACATAATCAATCCATTCTTTATTAATCCAGGTTCTTAC
The DNA here is from genome assembly GCF_052921365.1 of Paenibacillus sp. T2-29. Classification (NCBI taxonomy): domain Bacteria; kingdom Bacillati; phylum Bacillota; class Bacilli; order Caryophanales; family Paenibacillaceae; genus Paenibacillus; species Paenibacillus sp. T2-29. The sequence continues at coordinate 443,318 of NZ_JBREVE010000001.1, forward strand.
ATCCGCAAATGTCGTGTCATATGCAGTAACGCCTGCCTTGGTGTCTGAACCCGTTATGTCCTGAGACTTGTTGCGCCACACCCCAAAAGGACTAATCCCGAATTGAACTTTCGACTTGCTGGTATGAATGCTTTTGCCCAAATCGCGAACAAAACTATTCACATTATCTCTCCGCCAGTCACCTTTATTAGAGATTTTGTTGGCGTTATATGCTTTGAAGGTTGCATCATCATCAAAAGTCCCGCTGTAAGGATAAAAATAATCGTCCAAATGGACTCCGTCAATATCGTATCCGTTTACGACTTCCATAATCGCATCAATGACATGCTGACGTGCAGCCGGGATTCCGGGGTTGATGTACAACTGGCTGCCATTTTTAACAATCCAATCTGGATGTTGATTAGCCACATGGTTGGCTGCTAAACCGCTAGTTGTTCCTGTAGAATTCGCACGGAACGGATTAAACCAGGCATGGAATTCCATCCCTCGCTTGTGTGATTCGCTAATCATATATTTCAGGGGATCATAGCCAGGATTTTTCCCCTGGGTATTGGTCAAATACTTGCTCCATGGCACAAGATCAGACGGATAAAGCGCATCTCCGCTGGCACGAACCTGAACGAATACCGCGTTAATGCCCATGCCCTGCAAATCATCGAGCATTTTTGTAAACTCCTGCTTTTGCTTCTCGGAGCTGCTTCGGGCAGCCGAAGAAGGCCAATCTCCATTAATGGTGGAAATCCATGCTCCACGCATAGAGGTAGCCTTCACGTGAGCCATATTTCCCTGTGAGGAACCTGAACCTCCCTCATTGGTAGAGGTAGACGGTGAGGTGACGGCGTCCTGTCCATCATCATTGGCTCCCTGATCCGTACTAACACTTTCCTGATTGCCAGATGTTGAGTTATTTGATGTTGAACTACTGCTTCCCACTGAAGTGTTTCCACCAGTAGAGGCACCTTCCTTACCACTGCTTAACGTAATGACCCGTTCTGAGGCTTGCCAGTCTACTTTTAATCCCAACTCTTCCCCAACAAAACGCAGTGGTACCATAACTCTCCCACTTGACATACGCGCAGATGCGTCCAAGCGAACCGACTTACCATTCACAGTAGCGCTTTGTGCACCATTATCCATAGATATATTTTTGTTCTGTGCTGTAATCGTTACCGTACCAGACGATGCCGACCAGTTAACCTGAGCGCCTAATCCCTCACTAATCACTCGCAAAGGAACCATCGTGACATTCGCTCCCTGTACAATGTACGGTGACGCATCATTTTGCAGGGACTGTCCGTCCAATATAATCTCAATCTCACCAGTTGGTGCCGCTTGAACTCCAGGCACGATGGCAGTCTGTACTGCTAAGAGTAGACCCGCAGCCATGAGCCCTATTTTCTTACGATTCATATCTTTATAATCCTCCACTACCCCTGTTAATTTTAACCCCTATCTTGTCCTGCTATATAATGGATAGACGCTATTAACCGGATATTTGTTGCGGTCAGGACAAATAAAAAAAGCATCGTCCGTAAGGACAGATGCTTTTAGGAATCTCCACTTAATTCCTTGTGTATGTCATGAAGCTGGCGCAAGCGATCTTCATCCCGGCGGAAATATTCAACCAATGTCTCGATACGGGTGATGGAATCCCAGCTCAAATGGTGTTCAATACCTTCCACATCTTTATATATCAGGTCCTTGTCAACCCCAATCATATCCAGAAATTGCTCTAGTAGCTGGTGGCGGTCAACCAACCGTTTGCCAACCTTTTTCCCTTTTGGTGTCAAAATCAGTCCCCGATACTTCTCATATACAAGATAATCGTCCTTATCCAACTTCTGAATCATCTTGGTGACGGACGAAGGATGCACTTCCAAACCTTCTGCGATATCCGAGACACGAGCATATCCCTTCTCATCGATCAGTTGGTAAATGCGCTCCAAATAATCTTCCATGCTTGGCGTTGGCACTTGTTTCCCTCTTTTCTGTTATTGAACGGGCGCTTACCGCCTTCATTTCCTGCATTAAACCTACTATGTAATGATACATGTTATCATCGCCCATTGGCAAGTCTCGTCCCTCCACTCACATCTATTGCCACGATTTGTTCAATTTAAGCAGGGTACACTAATGTTGTCGCCCCTGTCTCGTTGCTTTCTGCGGAGATACTTTAGAGTTGGACACCAGAGCACAGAGGATTTATTTCGAAAGGAGCGTTAGCCATGTCTACGCTTGAGCGTACTCCTGTCCAAACCAGAGGAACCAAGCCATTCATGCCTGATCTGGTGTTTTTTGAGCCAGACGCACTAAATTATCCCAAAGGCCAGCGTATTATGGATTGGGTCAAAGCTAAGGATATTCCGTATCGTATGACGACCTCTCACAACCGAATTACCAATTTACCAGGTGAAACTGAAGTTGAAAAGTACCGAATGGCAAAAAAGACACTGGTTGTCGGAATCCGTAAAACATTAACTTTTGACCAATCCAAACCCTCTGCCGAATATGCCATTCCTATTTCGACCGGCTGCATGGGGCACTGTCACTACTGTTATTTACAAACAACCTTGGGAGCGAAACCGTATATTCGCATCTATGTCAACACTGACGATATCATATCAGCAGCTAAAGGCTATATTGAGGAGCGAGTGCCTGAAATTACTCGTTTTGAAGCAGCTTGTACCTCTGATCCGGTTGGTTTGGAGCATATCACCGGATCGCTTGGAGACTTGATTCGTTTCATGGCAGATGAGGAATTTGGCCGACTTCGTTTTGTTACTAAATATCATCATGTGGATCCATTGCTGGATATTAAACATAATGGTCATACTCGCATCCGCTTTAGCATTAATTCCGATTATGTTATTAAACAGTTTGAACCTGCAACTTCTCGCTTCGAGGAACGTATTGAAGCAGCGGGCAAAATCGCACGGGCTGGTTATCCGCTGGGATTCATCATTGCACCCATCATTTGGTATGACGGCTGGGAAGCAGGTTACGGAGAGCTTCTGCGTAGATTGGGAGAAACCTTGCCCCAACATGCTACAAAGGATCTGACATTCGAACTAATTCAGCATCGCTTTACCAAAACATCCAAAGCGGTTATCGAGAAGCGTTACCCGAAAACCAAACTGGAAATGGACATAGAGAAACGTAAGAAAAAATGGGGCCGCTGGGGACAGAATAAATATGTTTATCCTGATGAACAGCAAAATGCACTGCGGGAATTTATTACTGAACGCATTTTTGAACATTTTCCTTTAAGTCGTATTGAATATTTCACATAACTAGCATCCAATCCGGGGTAATCCGTTGTAAAAAAAGCGTTACATCTGTCATATGATCCGTTACCAACAAAACGCCGGTGATCACAAGTAACATGCCACCTATTTGGAGAAGTATGGAAGTATAACGGGACGATAACTTAACAGAGCCTGCCAGCAAAGCCAATACAAAAAACGGAATCGCAAAACCAAGCGCGTAGCCAGTAATCAACTTGAACCACATGTGATGCTCTACTGCCGCCAAAGCGATAATAGCTGTTAGCATAGGACCGATACAGGGGGACCAGCCTGCCGCAAACCCAATTCCGATTACAAAGGAACCGGCGTATCCGGCAGGCTTCCATGTCCAGCGCAGCTTATGCTCTCTCATTAGAAACAATGGACGGACGAAACCAAGAGATACCAGACCCATGAGTATAATAAGCAGCCCTGCTACGATTCTTAGCGTATCCCCATAATTGGCAAACCATTCTCCGAGCAACCCGACACTTGCCCCCAGTGAATAGAAAACAACCGAAAAGCCTAATACAAAAGCAAGTGTGTGCCCCATCGTACGATAGCGAATTTCTGCCTTGTGCCGTCCTTCAGCCAGTTCACGTGCCGACATTCCTGTTATATACGATAAATATGATGGATATAGTGGCAAGCAGCACGGTGAAAAAAAAGAAACCAGTCCGGCAACGATGGCCAACCCGGCGTTGACATCTGACATCATTATTTCCTCCCACCTGTCTTAGTGAACACGCAGAGCAGATACAAGCCCTGCCTACTAAAACATACGTATAAACAGAGAAAAATATGATGCAAGCCAAAAAGCGTATGCCTGGGGAGAATAACCCCAAGCATACGCTTTTTACGTTCTTTTATTTTATATAGCCTCTTATTTTACAATCGCACCATTCGGCATACCTTCCGGTACAGTGGCCAATGTAAGCTGATCCCCATGTGATGCTGCCAAAATCATACCCTGCGACAGCTCACCCCGAAGTTTTACTGGCTTAAGATTGGTCACACAGATCACCTTACGCCCAATGATATCTTCAGGGGTATAAAATTTTGCAATTCCCGACACCACCTGCCGCTGCTCATAGCCAAGATCGAGCTGTAGCTTTAACAGTTTATCAGCCTTCTTCACAGGCTCACAGGCAACAACCTGAGCAACGCGCAGCTCTACCTTGGCAAAATCCTCAATGCCAATCTCTTCTTTCGCTTCTGGTGCTTCCTGGCTCGCCTCAGATGCATTCAGCGGTTGAGCTTGTGTCGCAGCTTCCTCCAGTTTCTTACCTCCAGTCATTGCTTCTACAATAAAAGCAACCTCTTGCTCAGAGTCCAGACGAGGGAAGATCGGATTCCCTTTAACCAACTGCGTTCCTTCTGGAATACGCCCAAATTGCTTACCGCTATCCCATGTAGTCAGCTCTCCTTGACGAATACCGAGTTGTTCCCAAATTTGGTGAGGCGCACGTGTCAAGAAAGGCTGAAGTAAAATGGAAGCAATACGCAAGCTTTCTACCAAATGCACCATAACAGATGCCAATTCGCTACGTTTTGCCTCATCCTTAGCCAGACTCCACGGTTGAGTCTCGTCAATATACTTGTTGCTGCGGCTAATAAATTGGCTAATCGCCGTTAAAGCCACGGAAAATTCCATATTTTCCATAGCTTCTTCAACTTTACTATAAGTCGATGTTGCCATATCTACCAAAGTTGCGTCGAATGAGGTAACTTTGGCTTCATAAGCGGGAACTTTACCGTCAAAATATTTGTCTACCATCGCTACAGTACGATTCAACAAGTTGCCCAGATCATTGGCCAAATCTGAATTTACACGATCTACAAAACTTTCAGGTGTGAATGTTCCATCCGCTCCAAATGGCACCTCGCGCAGCAAGTAGTACCGAAGTTGATCCAGACCATAACGGTCAATCAACGTTACCGGGTCTACCACATTGCCTTTAGATTTCGACATTTTACCATCTTTCATGAGTAACCAACCATGTGCAAATACTTTTTTAGGCAACGGAAGATCCAGTGCCATCAGCATGATTGGCCAATATATCGTGTGGAACCGTACAATCTCTTTCCCTACGATATGCACATTTGCTGGCCAAAATTTATCGTACAGCTCAGTATTAGAAGAGCCATACCCCAAGGCTGTGATGTAGTTGGAAAGTGCGTCAATCCACACGTATACGACATGCTTCGGGTCTCCCTTAACCTTAACTCCCCAATCAAACGTTGTACGGGAAACAGCCAGATCCTCTAGCCCCGGCTTGATGAAGTTGTTAATCATTTCTTTTTTCCGGGATTCCGGTTGGATAAACTGCGGGTTCTCTTCATAAAATTGCAGCAACCGATCAGCATACTTGCTCATGCGGAAAAAGTAGCTCTCTTCCTTGACTAGTTCTACAGGGTGTCCACTATCTGGGCTCTTACCTCCAGTGACATTGCCTTCAGCGTCCTTCACTACGTCAACGAGCTGAGTTTCTGTGTAGTAAGTCTCGTCAGGAATGCTGTACCAACCTTCATATTCTCCCTTGTAAATATCGCCTTGTTTTAATAAACGATCAAAGATTTCCTGTACGACAGCCTTATGACGTTCCTCCGTAGTACGGATAAAGTCGTCATTGGAAATGTCAAGCTTCCGCCACAGGTCTTGGATACCTGCCACAATGTCATCTACGAAACGTTGCGGCGTTTTCCCAGTTGCACTTGCCTTTTGCTCAATCTTCTGACCATGCTCATCCGTTCCTGTCAAATAACGAACCTCATAGCCCCGTAGCCTCTTATAGCGAGCCATCGCATCACCCGCTACCGTCGTGTAGGCATGACCTATATGGAGCTTGTCACTGGGATAATAGATCGGTGTTGTAATGTAAAATGTGTTCTCACTAGACATGTATGTTCCTCCTGTTTTGTTCACGGCTGCAAAAGATTTGCTACCATGATAGGTACTCCAATTCATGAATTTGACACAAATTGGGCACAAAAAAGACCCCCGCCCCTATGGGACGAGAGTCACCTCACGCGTTACCACCCAAATTCCCTGTACCCTCGCAGAATACAGGCTTCACCGGTCACATCTGACCGCCCATTAACGCTGGATCACGCCTCTTCCTTACGATTGCCTCTTGAACACAGCTTCACTGTGGCAAATACGCTCGAAAAAGGTTCCTCCAGGACCATATTCAGGCTTCACTCCAGACCGGTTTTCAGCTAACTCCGGCTCTCTGTACTGGACGACTTACCTTACTCATCCCTTCACAGGAAAACAATATTAACCAAAATATAACCAAATCGGCATGGCGCTGTCAAGTCAGACCCTTCTCGGTATGGGTAGCCAAACGATCTTTGTCAGACTTATCTACCCCTTTTTTTGCAGGAGGGACCAAATCTACGCCGCCGGGATGAAATGGATGGCATTTAGCTATACGCTTTGCAGCCAGCCATGAGCCTTTGACTGCACCATGCACTTCTACCGCCTCCAGCGCATACGCCGAACACGTCGGATAGAACCTGCAGCTAGCAGGTTTTAATGGGGAAATGTAAGCACGATAAAACTGAATCGGAGCCTGTACCACTCTGCGTGTGGTGATTTTCATTTCAGTAGCCCCCGTGGCTGTGAGTGTGACTGCTCGTCTGTTTGAAACCCCCGTCCGAATTACTCTCAGTATGCCCATTCTTCTGCTGGCAGTCTTTGCAATAACCAAAAATTTCAAACTTATGCTCGACGATTTGGAATTGATCTGTTGTATCTGTCATTTGCATTGGACAAAAAGAAATCGGCAATGTTTTCTGACAACTCAAGCAAATCATATGGTGGTGGTGGTGATGTTCATTACAGCTCACCTTGAACTTCATTCCATCCTCAAAAGATACCTGCTCCAGTACACCCAATTCCTGCATTACACGCAGATTGCGATAAACTGTATCAAAGCTAAGTCCGCTGTACTTCTTACCCATATATTCATAAACGTCTTTGGGGGACAGATACCCTTCATTCTCGGAAAACAACGTGGCCAACGTCTTGCGCTGATCTGTAATACGCAGCCCCTGAGCGGACATTGTTGCGATAATCTCATCCTTTGTCAGCATGCGTTTCACCCTCCCCTGTCTATAGTTTCAGGTTTTCTGATGCAGGCTTAGGCTTGCATCTATTCATTATACCACGATTAAAGTCAATATTATAAGAGATATTCGTGCTACTCATAAGAAAAAGACGTTCTCCAGTGCTGCAACCAAGTTCGCAACGGGAGAACGCCTATATTCTGTAAGTGACATCGACTTTTAAAACGGTGAATGATGAGACTCAAGTGGTCTAAGCCGGTAAACAGCACCGGTTATTTCAAATTAATTTTTAATAGCTGGTAAAGGCATAACTACTACGGAAACTGGCAGATTACTACCAGCAGCTGCAGTGAAATACATCTCTACACTCTCTTCGATATGACCTGTGCGATACAGTACACTCATTTCATTCGGAGCCCATACAGAACCATTTGTCGGTATACCCACAACCTGATTGTTAACCATCGCATAGCCGGAATATTCGCCTCCCCGCGGGTTAAACGTAATCAGTGAATATGGCGCTACATGGTCCAACTTAACCTTATATACAACACCAAAGTTACCGGCATTGGAAGCAGAAGAACCGTCCAGACCGTCGGTACCAATCAGGTTCGGGTCTACCTTATTATCACCAAGAACGATACGTTGAGCTGTTTTACCAACCTCTTCGGTATAATTGAGTGAAATATCCGAATTTGCGTACGTTCCACGGTTATGAATACCGTCCTTAGGCAGTTTTGCCAGAGTAGGCAACGCAGTCAACGGATCTACATTTGCATCCAGCACAACCACCGTATATTGAATAGGTTGATCCGTATACAAATCAGATAACAAAGAAATAACTTGTTTTTGCTTGATTTTTTGCGCGTTCAAATCTTCCAAAATAACACGGCTTTCGCCTGGGTTCAGAACCGTGCTGGAACGTTTGCTTCCGTCCAGCATAGATTGAAAATACCGTTGAATCGAAACTTTACCCGCAGCTGTGGCAAATTCAGATGGTCCAGCAAAACCGGAATTTTCAACATTTATGTTGGTTGGAGCAAGATTGTTGTTCGTCGCAATCACGTACATCTTCACATCTCGACCTGTTTCGTTAACATGATGGACGAGTATGCGTGTGCTGCCTGAGCCGGTTTCCTGATACACGATACCATCCTGGAACACACGCTCTGGGCTGTTAGCACGAATCAGAAGACGTGGTGAAGAAGTGCTTGTCACCGGAATAGTGGCCATAGTAGGCACTTGGCTGCCATCTACACTGTATTTATCGCCATATGGCGTGAAAATTTTGTTGAAATCATCTTCGTTGTATAGCAGTTCATTCGTAATTTTAATTGTTTCACTTTTTTCATTTGTTAAGCCGTGCTTATCAGTCACGGTCAGGGTAATTGTTACATCTCCTGGTTGGAAGAAAGCAAGTTTTTTATTCACCCAATCGCGCTTAGTAATAGCATTCTCATCATCAGTACTCAGGTCGGTAATAGTGATTTTTTCACCCATCTTGTATTCTTTTTTATCCGTTGTAAACAGAGCCACTGGCGGCTGGTTTGGTGGTCTTACTGTAATTGTTACTGAGTAAGGATCACTCCAGTTCCCAGCAGAGTCAAGAACGGAATAGGTAACTACATATGTACCCGGCTCCTGAAATACGTCCTGCTTCCCTTCCCAACGTTGATTTACAATCGGAAGACCTGTAGGAGAAGATTCCTTGGTCAAATACGTAACTTGGGTTTCACCCGCGTAGATATCCTTTTGCTGAACCGTAAAAGAAGCTTTTGGTTTCTGATTCAAATCCATGATAACTTGTTTAGTTGTATTATTCACGGTATAAGGAATATTTAAGGCCTGTGTAATCGAGGTCAACGGCACCATAAATACGTTCTTTTGCTGGAAAGCCGGCCCCTTCATTTGTCTAGCTTCACCATTAACCGTATAAACCTTGCTGTCTGTTTTGAAGCGCAGAACATTTGTTCCTTGGGTGATTACGGTTTCTTTAGTGGCAGTGTCATAGCTAAACTGCAATCCGACACGACTGACAAGAGAACGGATAGCTACATAGGAAACTCCGTCTTTGACTGTCATCGGCTGAGTTGCTGTATATACCTGTCCGTTTTGTTCCATTTTAGCACTGTTCAAATACAAAATCAGTTGATTCGCATTCATGGATGTTGGAGCTCCACCAGGATTGGTAATCGTTCCGTCTCCACCGTATACATCATTGGTTACGTTCGATCCGTTAGTAGTATCTGTAGGCAGACCAGTCAATGGATCATTGGATACACCTGTGTTATTAGGTGTTACCGTATTATTTTGTGTGCTTGTTCCATCTTGATCTCCGATACTATTCTGAACGCCGGAATCAGCAACATTGGTCTGAGCCTGCTGTGCGCTAACCGAATCGGTGGATTGAACGGTTGTTGATGCTGCTTCTGCTCCTACAGGGGCTACCGCAGCCACCTGAGCTACCGCCAGAGCGGTGAGCATGGTCCATTTCTTGAAATTCATTGTCTGTCTCCTTCTATCCCCAAATTATTATCATTCCCGTGAAAAGTCATACTATTAGACGCGCCAGTTGCTAAAAAGTTTCAGGAAATTTTGACGATCATGAAAAAAAGGGAACTTTCTCCTGTGACTGCAAAAATTCAACAACAAAAAACCGCCGTCCATCTGATCTGATGTGGCGGCGGCTTCACAACCTGAAAGTAGTTCTGATCTATTTACATTATGATGGACGACAGGCAGTATTCGTTCCTGCAGTCTCCAGACGACCCTCTTCAATGAGTCGATAAGCGCGTTGAACTTCTTCATCTGTAGGGGACGGAACTCCCTCCAGCGGATACGCCTTACCGAGCATTTCCCATTTGTAAACACCCATTTGATGGTAAGGTAAAATTTCGAATTTTTCGACTCCGTTCAACGTTCCAATGAACCGTCCCAAATTTAGTAGATCTTGCTCGTCATCATGAATACCCGGTACAAATACATGTCTAATCCACATCTTGCGCCCTTGCTCAGACAACCATCGGGCCGTACTTAACATACGGTCGTTAGACTTGCCTGTAAGCTTAATATGCTTGTCGTTATCGATGTGCTTAATATCCAGTAACACCAAATCCGTTACGTCCAGCAGATCATGGATACGACCTGCATCATTAAAGCCGTTACTGTCCAATGTCGTATGCAAATTCCAGCGACGCTTCACTTCCCTGAACAGCTCTGCTACAAAATGAGCTTGCAGTGTCGGTTCTCCACCAGATACGGTTAATCCGCCTCCCGAAGAGCGGTAATAGGCTAAATACGGCTCAATCTCAGCCAATACTTCTTCTAGCGTCATCGGATTACCTTCATTCAAGGCCCAAGTGTCCGGATTATGGCAATATTGACATTTTAACAAGCATCCTTGCATAAAGAGCACGAAGCGGATGCCGGGACCATCGACGGTCCCGAAGGTTTCCAATGAGTGTATGTGACCTTTCAACATGTTGCATCATCCTTCCCGCATCCGCTATGCGTGCGTCAGTGTATTATTTGATACATAAAACTTATTTACATTGTACCGTGGAAAGTACGGTTAATAACATCCAATTGTTGCTCACGAGTCAGCTTGATAAAGTTAACGGCATAGCCGGAAACACGAATCGTAAGTTGTGGATAGTTTTCTGGGTGCTCCATTGCATCCAAAAGTTGTTCACGAGCAAACACATTGACATTCAGATGATGTGCGTGGCTTCCAAAATAGCCATCCATCATCGAAACAAGGTTTGTTTTGCGTGTTTCTTCTTCTTTACCCAGTGCTTTAGGCACGATAGAGAAGGTATTCGAAATACCATCTAAGCTGTGTTCATAAGGCAATTTGGCTACGGAACTCAGAGATGCCAGAGCACCTTTTTTATCACGACCATGCATCGGGTTTGCACCTGGTGCGAACGGTTCGCCTGCTTTACGTCCATCAGGTGTTGTACCTGTTTTCTTACCATATACCACGTTGGAAGTAATAGTCAGTACTGATTGAGTAGGAACCGCATTACGATAAGCTTTATGTTTGCGGATCATGCTCATGAAGCTTTCTACCAGTTCTACAGCGATAGTATCTACGCGGTCATCGTTGTTACCGTAGCAAGGGTATTCGCCTTCGATTTCAAAGTCAACAGCAATTCCTTTTTCGTTACGAATTGGTTTAACTTTTGCATATTTAATGGCGCTCAAGGAGTCGGTAGCAACTGACAGACCCGCAATACCACAAGCCATGGTACGCAGAATATCACGGTCATGCAACGCCATTTCAATGCGTTCGTAGCTATATTTATCATGCATATAGTGAATAACATTCAAAGTGTTCATGTACAGTTTTGCCAGCCATTCCATCATAGGTTTGAAACGGCTCAACACTTCTTCGTAATCCAGCACTTCGCTTGTAATGGCTGGGAACTCAGGTCCTACTTGAACGCCGGATTTTTCATCCTTACCACCGTTAATGGCATACAGCAGAGCTTTTGCCAAGTTGGCACGAGCACCAAAGAATTGCATTTGTTTACCAATTCTCATGGCGGATACACAACAAGCAATACCATAATCATCGCCGTAGATTGGACGCATCAAATCGTCATTTTCATATTGAATGGAGCTAGTTTCAATAGAAACTTTTGCACAATATTTTTTAAAGCCCTCAGGCAGTTTTTCTGACCACAGTACAGTCAAGTTAGGCTCTGGAGCAGGTCCTAAGTTGTACAGTGTGTGCAAGAAGCGGAAGCTGTTTTTGGTAACACGAGTTTCTCCAGTGACAGACATACCACCAATGGATTCTGTTACCCAAGTTGGGTCACCACTGAACAGTTCGTTGTAGTCAGGTGTACGCAGGAACTTAACAATACGCAGTTTCATAACAAAATGATCGACCAGTTCCTGAGCTTGTTCTTCGTTCATCGTACCTTCCTCAAGATCACGTTGAGTATAGATATCAAGGAATGAAGATACACGTCCCAAGGACATTGCTGCACCATTTTGTTCTTTAATCGCTGCGAGATATCCAAAATATACCCATTGGAAAGCTTCTTTTGCATTGTTAGCTGGTTTAGAAATATCAAAACCGTGCTCAGCAGCCATTTGTTTCAATTCATTCAAAGCACGAATTTGTTCAGAAATTTCTTCACGTAGACGGATTACGTCTTCTTCCATGGAATCAACTTCAAGGCTTTTCAATTGAAGTTTTTTATCTTGGATCAAGAAGTCTGCACCATACAGAGCTACGCGACGATAGTCACCGATTATACGACCACGACCATATGCATCTGGCAAACCAGTAATGATACCAGCTTTACGAGCTGCTCTCATTTCATCTGTATAAGCGTCAAATACACCTTGGTTGTGTGTTTTACGAATATGAGTGAAAATGTCAACAATGCTTTGTGGCACTTCAAAACCATAGGCTTTGCAAGCGTCGATCATCATCCGAATTCCACCAAACGGCTGCAAAGAACGTTTGAATGGAGCATCTGTTTGTACACCGACAATTTGTTCTTTGTCCCGGTCCAAATAGCCCGGTTTATGTGAAATAATGGTGGATGGCGTATTTACGTCTACATCAAGCACGCCGCCGTTTGCCAACTCTTTTTTAGTAAGATCAGATACAATTTCCCACAATGCAGTTGTATTGGCGGTAGGACCAACCAAAAATTCTTCATTGCCAACATAAGGTGAGATATTGGTTTCAATAAAATCGTTGACGTTAACTTCTCTAGTCCATTTTCCTTTTTTAAAACCTCTCCAGCCAGATTGTTGCTCTTGTAATTCTCTCTCAATCACCGACATGTAAATCCCTCCAAATTGTTTGGTCTTCCGGACTTGTGATTTTTTTCACGTTTAAACTATTTCTTGAGCCCGGCCTTTTCACCGATGCCTTACGCTCAGTGTCGGGACCTTTCTTACACTCTTATTGTAGAATAATGATAGAGTGTAGTATGTGACATAAATCACAATACGAGTGATTTATGTCACTTTATTTTCCCTAGCTTCACGCCTATACCTTCAGCCTCGCCGCTCACCTCCCTTCCCAAACCAAGAGGCCCTCTATATAGAGAGCCTGCATTGGTATTGTATAGGAAAATGCTTTGTTACAAGCCTCTTCATACTATTATATTATTGATCAAAGCGTCCGTAGAAGGCATTGCGGTATACATCAGCCAATTCAGTAACCAGCGGCAGCTTTGGATTTGCAGTTGTACATTGATCCTCAAAAGCGCGGTCAGCCAGATAATCTACACGTGATTCAAAGTCTTTTGGATCGAATCCGAGTTGTTGGAACGATTCCTCGATACCGAGTGTTTTGTTCAACTTACGGATCGCGTCAATTAAGCTGTTAACCCCTTCTTCAGTGGTACGTGCAGGCAGTCCCAGTATGCGTGCAATTTCTGCATAGCGCTCATCTGCAACAAAGTGCGAATATTTAGGGAACGAAGCAAATTTTGTCGGTTTTTTCGCATTGTAGCGAATAACGTGCGGCAGCAAGATAGCATTCGTGCGGCCATGCGCCGTATGGTATTGTCCGCCCCATTTATGTGCAAGACTGTGGTTAATACCCAAGAATGCATTAGCAAACGCCATACCTGCAAGTGTAGAAGCATTATGCATTTTTTCGCGAGCCAACTTGTCGCCGATCAGAGCCGATTGCTCCAGGTATTGGAATACCAGTTGAATGGCTTTAATTGCCAGACCATCTGTGTAATCATTGGCCATTACAGACACGTAAGCCTCGATAGCATGTGTCAGAACGTCCATACCTGTATCGGCTACAGCTGTTTTAGGCAGCGAATATACAAACACAGGGTCAATAATTGCCACATCAGGAGTCAACTCATAGTCAGCCAGCGGATACTTCGTGTTGCCCAGGTTTTTGTCTGTAATTACTGCAAACGATGTGACTTCCGAACCTGTACCCGAGGTTGTAGGGATAGCTACAAATTGTGCTTTTTGACCCAGACGTGGGTACTTGTAAATCCGTTTACGAATATCCATGAATTTTTGCTTCAAGTTATTGAAATCAGTATCCGGATATTCATAGAACATCCACATGCCTTTAGCAGCATCCATTGGCGAACCGCCGCCGAGTGCGATGATGCAATCCGGTTGGAAACGTCTCATCATTTCAGTACCACGCTCTACCGTAACTGTCGATGGATCTGGCTCAACTTCAGAGAACACTTCAATCGCAACTGGTGTTTGGCGCTGGTGCAAATAATGAATGACGCGGTCCACATATCCGAGTTTCACCATCATAGGGTCAGTGATAATGGCTACACGTGTGATATCAGGCATTTTAGCAAGATACTGTGTCGAATTTTTCTCAAAATAAATTTTGGAAGGTACTTTGAACCATTGCATATTCACCGTCCGTTTCGCCACCCTTTTCACATTAATCAAGTTAACTGCAGATACGTTCGACGAAGTCGAGTTACGACCGTACGAACCGCAACCAAGTGTCAACGAAGGAAGGTTGGTGTTGTAAATATCACCGATTGCACCATGTGTGGAAGGTGCATTTACAATGATACGACCTGTTTGCAAACGGTTTGCAAAGCGAGCGATAACGTCCTCATCTTGCGAATGGATAGCTGACGAGTGACCCATACCGCCGAACTCTACAACTTCAGCAGCACGTTGGATACCTTGCTCTGCATTTTTCACTTTGTAGCAAGCCAATACCGGACTCAATTTTTCCGCAGATAATGGGAATTTGGTTCCTACTCCTTCAATTTCAGCGACCAAAATTTTTGTTCCTGCCGGTACTGTAATGCCGCTCATTTCAGCTATTTTTACAGCAGACTGTCCGACGATGGCCGGGTTCACTGCACATTTTTCTACATTCATAGCCCCTTGAGTGAGCTTAGCTGCTTCTTCTTTATTTACAAAGTAGCAACCATTAGCAATCATCAATTTCTTCACTTGCTCGAAGATAGGCTCTTCGATAATTACGGCTTGTTCCGAAGCACAAATCATACCGTTATCAAAAGATTTAGAAAGGATAAGGTCGTTCACGGCCTGTTTGATATCGGCTGTTTTTTCAATAAAGCAAGGTACGTTACCAGGACCTACGCCAAGTGCAGGTTTACCACAGCTATAAGCTGCCTTAACCATGCCTGATCCGCCAGTTGCCAAAATCAATGCCACATCAGGGTGGTTCATCAGTACATTTGTTTTATCCATCGAAGGTGCTTCAATCCATTGGATGCAATCCGCTGGAGCACCATGTTTAACAGCTGCTTCAAGCAATACGCGGGCTGCTTCCGCACTACACGATTGAGCAGATGGATGGAAGCCGAAAATGATTGGGTTACGTGTTTTAATGGCAATTAACGCTTTGAACATCGTAGTCGAAGTCGGGTTTGTTACTGGAGTAATCCCCATGATGATACCGACTGGCTCTGCAATCTTTTGGAAGCTATCGAAATCATTATCTTCAATGACACCAACGGTCTTCTCATTTTTGATGCTGTGATAGATATATTCTGTTGCAAACATGTTTTTGGTGATTTTGTCCTCGTACACACCGCGTCCTGTTTCTTCAACAGCCAACTTCGCTAGGTGCATGTGCTTATCCATCCCTGCGAGTGCCATAGCTTGTACGATTCCGTCAATCTGCTCCTGATTCATACTCATGAAAGCTTGCTGTGCCCGGTTCGCCCGGTCAATCAGCGTTTGAATATACTGCTCTGCGCTTTGCTCTTTTTGGATAACCTCGTTTTTAACAGCCATTTCCCTCATCCTCCTGTTATCTCGTGTACTATCTCTTGTTCACGCACTGATCGTAACACAGCTTTTCAAGATATTTTGTGATTTTTTTCACAATCTATTTAAAATTTTATTTTATGAAGTGAATTAAATCACAAAGTTTGGAATTCTGCCACTTTTACCCCCTCTTCTTGCCCCAAAAACTCATTGCACAGGTATATAATGAATTTGAATTGATCAAGTTGCAGATAAAATAACATAGGATACAAAGGGGAAATGGACGATGAGAAACCCTACAAATGTAATGGAAGCCCGCGGCAACACCTGTTGCTTCTCGGAGGCCAGCTTCAACCGGCTGCAAGTGATGATGAAAGATCGAGTCATGCCAGAAAGTTCGCATCTGTTCTGGGAAGGAGATACAGCGGATAAGCTGTTTTATATTAAGCGCGGTCGCGTAAAAGTAACCAAAACAACGGATGAGGGCAAGGAACTTATTCTATATATGTATCAAAGCGGCGATCTTGTTGGTCAAGCTGATCCTTTCTTCGGTACCAAGCATTCCTTTTCTGCTGAAGTTCTAGAGGACAGTGATATTGGCGTAATCGATCATACAGATCTGGAGCTGCTTATTTGCCAGCATTGTGATTTTGCGATTGACTTTATGAAATGGATGGGATCGCATCATCGCATTACTCAGACCAAGTTCCGCGATTTGATGATGTACGGCAAGCCTGGCGCTCTATGTTCCACACTCATCCGACTATGCAACACCTATGGTGAGCCTCACGGCGACTATATCCTGATTCATAAAAAGATTACTCATACTGACTTATCAAATATGATCGGTGCTACCCGGGAAAGCGTAAATCGGATGCTCAGTGATCTGCGTAAGAAAAATGCAGTAGAATACGATAATGGTATGATTGTTGTCAAGGATTTGGAAATGCTGCAAGGTGTATGTCATTGTGAATTGTGCCCACGTGAGATTTGCCGGATATAATAAATTGTTTTTTAATGTAAAAGGGAGTGCTGTAAGCCATTATTAGCTTATAACACTCCCTAATTTTATTCCACTCCCCATTTTTTAGAGAACGGACGGGACAGTAACAAAGCACATAACTCGACCTTCTTCTGCCCTACACGCTTTAAAACTGAAAGCATAGATAACTTAAATTTCCCATCTCATAGCTTCTATGGATGACCTTAGCTTTGTTTGCAGGATTGCCACTACCCATTGCAATAAACAACGGTACAAAGTGTTCTGCTCTAGGTACGGCCTGACGAGCATATGGCGCTTCGCTTTCATAGTGATCCAAAGCTTCTATATCTCCGCTTTGCACTTTTTCGATAATCCAGTCATCAAAATCAATTGCCCAAGGCTCCGTTTTCGTTTCTCCCCATTTGACAATACGCAGATTATGGACAGTCACGCCACTGCCAATGACCAGAATATCTTGTTCTCCCAACTCACGCAACACCTCACCAATGGCAAATTGTGCTTTGGGCGAGAGGTACGGATTTACGGAAATCTGAACTACCGGAATGTCTGCCTCAGGATACATACGATGCAACAATGTCCAGGAACCATGATCCAGTCCCCTCACCCGATCAGTTTGTACATCGATGCCCTTTTGTTCATATAACTTTTTCAACTTATTAGCTAGTTCAACAGAACCATGTGCTGGATACTTCATTTCGTACAGTTCGGGTGGGAAGCCTCCAAAATCATAAATTGTATCGTATATGTCATCCATTGAACTAATCGTTAACACTTGCGTCTCCCAGTGAGCTGTAAAGATAACAATCGCCTTAGGGTGAACGCTTTTCCCCAACTGCTCTAGAAATGCAGTGTAGTCCGTCTGTTCAATAGCAAGCATAGGTGATCCGTGGGCTAAAAATAAAGATGGTACCATTAAAAAATCCCGTTATCGCAAACAATTTATTTTATTCACTTGGTAACTTTATGTAAGCAATAATACATAAGTAATATAGTAATGTCAATATAGATGCCAGCATATACTTAAAGATCAGCAATTCTTTAAATAAAGATTGATATAGGTATAAAGTCATAGTAATATGTAACTAATAAATTTAAAAATATTATTATATCCCGATACAAAGGACTGGTTTCTATGGAGATACATACTTCGAATTGCCCAAAATGCGGTTCCGTTTTCCGTCAAAATCTTAGAAACCTGTGTAATACTTGTATTCAAGAAGAAAATATATTCTTTGACCGCTGTTCTAACTATCTATGGAAGCATCCTTCTACTCATACCCACCAACTCAGTGATGTGACTGGCACACCTATGGATTTGCTCACAGAGTGGGTAAGAGCAGGCAAATTTCCCTCCACATACAGTCAGCTTGATTATCCTTGCGAGTCCTGCCGTTCTCCCATTTATGCAGGAAGACTTTGCCACTCGTGCTTAGGCACATTTCGTTCAGCCGCCCTGGATATTCAATCCCGTGTCCCTCGCCGTACAAAAGCCGGAGTATTCTCAGTAGCAGGGCGCGCTAAAAGCTATTAAGCCGTACTGCCTACCACAAAATAAAAAAACAGCCTTTTCCTAGGAAGAGGCTGTTTTGCTATGAGAAACACTTAATGAGTTTGGTGATCATCTAATCCATTCCTCAGCCCAAAATTGAATCTGCTCCATAACCGGCTGAAGTGCACGACCTTTAGTGGTTAGCTCATATTCAATGCGGACAGGAGTTTCCGGATATACATGGCGTGTAAGAATCCCTTCATTTTCCAGATCCTTCATCCGCTCTGATAACATTTTGTCACTCATTGTGGGAATCAGATTGGAAATATCCTTAAACCGCTTGGGACCGCTCATCATGGATTGAATAATCAATCCATTCCAGCGCTTACCCAGACATGAAAAGGCGGTTTCAAAACGCGGACACATTTTTGTAAATTGCGGTTGACTCTCCAAATTTTTCACCTTCTTTTGCATTTCGGTTTGATAAAGCTTTCCTTTTGTTAGTATATATCATTTTAGCATACTTTATCCCGAAAGAAAACACTTTCTTAAATTTAATACCTGTGCTGATAAAGTTGCCATGACCAAAACTGATTATACAACAAACCAATGCAGCAGGTATATGTCTAATTCGTTAAATACAAAAAGGCGGAATCCCCAGAGGTTCCGCCTGTAAACCTGTTATTTATATAATTCATCAATATGTGATAATTGTAACTATACCAACACTCCACCAAGCGGCCTTACCGGTTCACTTCTACCATATACTGGTTTTTTATTGTTTGTCGGTGAAGCCCAACGGATGCTGTTAGCAATGACCTTCAAAATATCAGGCTGGTAATACGTCGGATAGGTCTCATGCCCTGGTCGGAAATAAAATATTTTACCACTGCCTCGATGGAAGGTGCATCCAGTTCTAAATACTTCGCCGCCTTCAAAGTTACTGATAAAGACTAGTTCATCCGGCGCAGGAATATCAAAGAACTCGCCATACATCTCTTCCTGCTCTAAGAGAATTTTGGCGTCTATTCCTTCCGCAATGGGATGTGACGGATTTACTGACCAAATAATCTCCTGCTCGCCTGCAACTCTCCATTTTAAATCACAACTGGTGCCCATCAGAGCTTTAAATGGCTTGGCGAAATGGCCTGAGTGCAATACGATGAGGCCCATTCCTTCCTGCACAAGCTTGACGACACGCGCTGTAACTTCATCGCTCACCTGATCGTGGGCTTTATGTCCCCACCACAGCAGCACATCTGTGGAATTGAGGATTTCTTCTTCCAAACCATGTTCGGTATTATCACACAAAGTAGCTGTTCGAATGGCAAAACCTTCATCTGCCAAGCCGTCAGCCAATGCTTGGTGTATGCCGTTAGGATAAATCCGTTTGGCTTCTTCATTTAACTTTTCGTTCAAAAATTCATTCCAAATGGTGACGTTAATCATCACAGTTCCCCCTATTAGGTTAGACCCACCACATCTCGCTCAGCGGTTCTTCAATCAGGACCTGGCGAAGATTATGGACAGCTTTAGTAAAGCCTTCTTCCACGGACATCAGACCGTCTTCATGCTCAATACTTACTACATAATCGTATCCAACCAGACGCAGAGCACTGATAATATCTGCCCAGGTTTTTACATCATGACCATAGCCCACAGTACGGAACTGCCATGCTCGATCTAACATATTTGTATACTCCTGCATATCGGTAAGTCCGTATTTATTAACATTGATCGGATCAATCGTCGTATCCTTGGCATGGAAATGGTGAATGGCTCCCTCTCGGCCTAAAATTTGAACCGCCTGTACGGGATCAATTCCCTGCCACCACATATGGCTTGGATCCAGATTAGCACCAATGACCTCTCCTGCCGCTTCACGCAAACGAAGCAAGGTTGCTGGTGTATGAACGGAGAAGCCCCCATGTAACTCCAGCCCTATTTTAACATGGTGATCTGCTGCAAATTTACCCGTTTCAGTCCAGTAAGGAATAATTTTATTCTCCCATTGCCACTTCAGCACTTCCTGAAAATCATTAGGCCACGGAGCCACAGGCCAGTTTGGATACTTCGCATCCTCGTGATCACCTGGACAGCCTGAGAAAGTGTTCACAACAGGAACTTCCAGCTTTTCTGCTAATCGGACGGTTTTAAGAAATGTGTCATGATCTGCCTGTGCCAAATGCTTTTGTGGATGAAGCGGATTACCATGACAGCTAAGCGCGCTAATCGTTAATCCCCGGGATTCTACTGCCTTTTTAAAATTTTTGAGCGCCGTATCGTTCTCTAGCAACTCATCAGGCTTGCAATGCTTATCTCCCGGGTTGCCACCTGTTCCGATTTCTACAGCATCCAGTCCCTGAGAAGCCACATAATCCAGCGCCTCCTCCAATGAACGTCCACCGAACAACACCATAAATACTCCAAGTTTCAAAAGAAATCCCTCCCTGTATCATATGTGAAAAAAGCTGCTTTCATTATAGTGATTGTCTATTCGGGATCATTACAAGGCTTAGTCAAAATAAACTGCTTTTCCTGTACGGGCCGATTCATAGATGGCTTCCAAAATTTCAGTAACCACCAGGGCCTGCTCCGGCTTCACAAGGAGTTCTTTGTCGTCCAGAATAGATTCAATCCACAGACGGGCTTCACGGTCTGCCTCATTTTCCGTTTCACCGGAGTAAAAGGCCACTCCTCCTGCATCCAGATCTATTTTCGTGTCAAACAAGCGGCTGTTCTTTTCTCCGTTAATACGCAACCCATCCTGCATATCTGCTCCGCCTTCGGTACCGCATAACAACGTCTTGGCTTCACCAAACTCTACAACATTTAATGCCCAGCTGGATTCCAATACAATTGTGGCTCCATTTTGCATGGTGATGAATCCAAAAGCTGAGTCCTCTACTTTAAATTCATCAGGATTCCACGGTCCAAAAGCATTTGCTGCATTTTTTCGATCTCCCAGCTTATGGAAGGTTGAACCTAGTACACTTTTAGGCTTGTAATTATCCATCAGCCAGAGTGTCAAATCAAGTGCGTGTGTGCCGATATCAATCAGCGGGCCACCACCCTGTTTCTCTTCATCCAAAAACACTCCCCAGG
The DNA here is from genome assembly GCF_052921365.1 of Paenibacillus sp. T2-29. Taxonomy (NCBI): domain Bacteria; kingdom Bacillati; phylum Bacillota; class Bacilli; order Caryophanales; family Paenibacillaceae; genus Paenibacillus; species Paenibacillus sp. T2-29. Next base: position 464,991 of record NZ_JBREVE010000001.1, read on the forward strand.
TGGGAACCGCACGGCGGCGTAGAGCAATGGCTTTACCAAGATAAATCTCACCAAGCTCTCCTTGCTCGACCAATTGCTTCAGATACAGACTGTCATCACGATAACGATTTTGATAAGCAATGGATAGCTTTTTGCCTGTACGGTTGGCCGCATCAAGCATTTCCCGTGCCTGCTCAGCAGTTTTAGCCATTGGCTTTTCACATAATACATGCTTACCTGCCTCAAGGGCCGCTACCGTAATTTCTGAGTGCGAGTCGTTAGGGGTACATACATGCACAACTTCAATGTCTTTATTTTCTAGCAGCTGACGATAGTCGCTATAAACTTGCGATCCTTCAGCACCATACTTTTCAGCAGCCTCTTCAGCACGTTCCTGTATAATGTCACAGAAAGCAATGATTTCTGCTCTCTTTTGCTTGGCAAGACTCGGCAAGTGTTTACCGTTAGCAATGCCCCCACAACCGATAATCCCGATCTTGAGTGTTTTAGACATGAATATTTCCTCCCTGAGCTGCGTATTGTTGGAGCCACTTCATACTGGTTTCAATGCTTTCGATTGGAGGATTTGAGCTGAAATCTTGTTCCACAACAACCCAATCCACACCTGCTTCAATAGCGGCATCTGTAATGGTCTGAAGCTGCACTTCTCCTTGGCCTAACTCTACAGTAACTGCTTTTTGCTGCTCGTCGCGTGCCATATCCTTTAAGTGAATGATAGGCAGGCGTCCACGATATCGTCCGATGTATTCCACTGGATCATAGCCCCCATAGTATACCCAACAAGTATCCATTTCGACCTGTAACAAATCATCGGGAACCGCATCATATAAAGCATCGAATACCGGGCGATCATTGATTTTCTCTGTTAGCTCAAAATCATGATTGTGATAAGCCAGTATCAACCCATGCTCCTTTACTTTTTTACCAATACGATTCAGATTAACAAAAAGGTCATCCCACTCCCGCTCTTCTTCGGTTAAATAAGGAACAATGAGGTACTTGTTGCCCAATTCTTTGTGATATGCAATTTCCTCATCCAAATGATGCAGCAAGCGGCTGTATTGTATATGAGTTCCGACAACTTCCAGATTTAGTTCATCCAAAAGCGCCCTGACATCCTTGGCACTACGCCCAAAGAAGCTATGAAACTCAACCCCTTTATAGCCCAGCTCAGCTACCTTGCGCAATGTGCCTTCAAGATCCTGTTCAAGCTCTTCCCTAACTGTGTATAATTGTAATCCTACTTTAGTCAATCCCCTTCACCTCTTCGTTAGGATGAATTTTCGTTATATCTGTTCCATTACACATACTTGCCCGCCTTTGGTATCCGCACATCTGCCGTGCATGGCTGCCAGGCACTGGCAGATAAAATGCAAGCTCCATCTCAGGCTGGTGAAGCAATTCATCCACTTTGTATACGTTTTCAACATTCAATTTATCGGCCCTCTCCTTGGCCCTCTTATCCAGTAGATCATGGGCAACTACTTCAAAGGGCGGGTTGGTTTGGAGAATTTAAAGATATACCAAGCTAGTGTTACCACAGCTGATAATCCCGGCCTTATTCGTTTTACGTCTTCACACTCCTTGGCCTCTAATATGTACTTTCTCATCTAACATGTAAGCTTTACAGTTCACATGGTATTCTATTTTGCTTTCGTTTAAAATGAATAATATGATTAAAACATGAACAATCTGGTCAATATTTGAAACAGCCATATGCCCAAAAGGAGTCATCATCATGTCTATCATTGAGCCTTGCCAGGTTCTTACCGCAGGCTATTCCTTCCACCGTAAGCCCTTTTATTCGAACCAGCCTGATGGAATCAAAAATTATTTATTCCGTCTGCAAACAGATGGACGCTGTCAAGCACGCATTGACGGGAAAATGACACGGATTGAGGCAGGTGATCTGCTGCTGTTCAATCCGACCGAGCCTTATGAACTGGATATTCACAGTGAGTTGAACCCCATGGGAGAGCAGGTTGTAGAAAGTGGGGATTATCACATTTTTTTCGGTGGCCCCTGGGTAGATGAGTGGTGGAATCATCACAAACGTCCCAACCGAATTAAGGTTCAGCTCACAGAAGCCCTGCTTGGCCTATTTCGTCAGCTCGTGTTGGAGCAGCGACGTATTTCTAATCCTTACCCGGAAATATCAAGCTATTACATACGCATTTTATGTTTGGAGTTTGACCGTATACTATCCGAGCAGCCCACTGCTACTCATCATAACTATCTTGCTTATCAGATAAAAAATTATATTGAAGAAAATGCATCATCTAATTTTAAGCTGGATGACGTGTCTTCGCACGTCGGGATCAGCGTATCCCGAGCGGTACACCTGTTTAAGGAAACGTTCGATACGAGCATTATGCAGTACACACTGGACGTCAGGCTCAACATGGCAAGGGAGCGTATCATTTTCAGTCCCATGTCACTGGAACAAGCCGCCGAATCGTCAGGATTTGCAAACTACACATACTTTCACCGTGTATTTCGTTCCCGCTTTGGTATGTCGCCCAAGGAATTCAGAATGATACACCGCGAGCAATTGTAGGAAAAAGAGAGCGTTCCCCTGAACGCTCTCTTTTTTCTAACAAATCATTTAACGGGTGCTGCTTACATACCACAATCTAATTTTTTAAGGAGCGATTGTCAGCATCACAACCGACATCGGTGGCAGTGTAACATCCAAATGCTGACCTTGCAGCTGATAAGATGTAAAGGCTTCCTTTTTCACACGCTCTGGCTGATCAAATGTATTATGTGCCTGCATATCGTCACTGGCTAAGACAACACCATTGATCTTCTTAACCTCTTCGATCCCTCTTAGCTCAAGGCTCAAATTTGCCGATTCGCCCGGATGGACATTGCATAAGCTTATATGAATAAAGCCATCTTGTGCCTTAGAGGCGGACACACTTACTTGTGGGATGGAGTCTCCATCATACTCATAATTGCCTACCTTCGCATGAATAGCCAGTGCTTGTGCATCCTGATGCACTTTGAACATTTCAAATACATGGTATGTCGGGGTCAACAGCATAGCAGGGCCTTCAGTTAGAACCATCGCTTGCAAAACGTTGACCATTTGAGCAATATTCGTCATCTGCACACGATCATGATGATTATGGAATATGTGCAGGTGTAGTCCGGCTACCAGCGCATCCCGCATCGTATTTTGCTGATACAGGAAGCCAGGATTGGTACCTGGTTCGGTCAGGAACCAAGTTCCCCATTCATCGACGATCAGCCCAACCCGTTTGTCAGGATCATATTGGTCCATAATGGCAGAGTGGCGAGTAATCAATTCATCCATGTGCAATGATTTTTTCATCGTCTCAAACCATTCTGCTTCATCAAAACCGACTGCGCGTCGTTTCCCTTCCCAACTCCCCGGTATTGTGTAGTTGTGTAGACTCAAACCGTCCATAAGGTGCCCGGCTTCGCGCATCAGTACTTCGGTCCAACGATAATCATCCACATTCGCCCCACCAGCTATTCGATAAATGCGATTCTCTCCATAATTACGGACATATGTCTGATAGCGGCGATACAGGTCAGCATAATATTCCGGGCGCATGTTACCGCCACAACCCCAGTTTTCGTTACCAACTCCAAAATATTTGAGCTTCCATGGTTTCTCACGACCGTTTTCCTGACGCCATGCAGCCATAGGGGACTCCCCGTCAAAGGTCATGTACTCTACCCACTCCGACATTTCCTGCACTGTACCACTGCCTACATTCCCACAGATATACGGCTCTGCATTCAATAGCTCACACAATTGGAAAAACTCATGTGTACCAAAATGGTTATTTTCAATCACACCGCCCCAGTGCGTATTTACCATTCTTTTGCGGTTTTCTTTCGGTCCGATCCCATCTTTCCAATGATATTCATCGGCAAAACAGCCCCCTGGCCAACGCAGCACAGGAATGTTCAGCTGTTTGAGCGCTTCCACCACATCATTTCGAATTCCGTCAGTGTTAGGGATTGGAGAGTCCTGTCCCACCCATAAACCTTCATAAATGCATCGTCCAAGATGCTCGGCAAATTGCCCATAAATATTTTTATTAATAACGCCCTGTTCCCAATCGGTATTTACAATAACAGAACCCTTCACCACAAAACCTCCCAAACATTAAAATTGTTGAAGTATCACAAAAATGATTACGTTTTCATAACCGCATAAATTACACTCACACTACCGTTCTCTTTTCGAACTCTAATATTACACATTGTCACACCTAACAATCCTTTTATTAATATAAATATTAATAATTAAACAAAAACATTTTACGTGTTTAATATATTTTATTGTCTACAATTTGTCAATTGCTAACAACAAAGTCCAAGCAAACCAAAAAGGTCTGCCATTAAGGCAGACCAGGGGATGACTACTTTAGCCTGTAATCTCAGATTTAATTGAGTCTGGGCTTTGCATTTTTCAAGCTGATCCTTGCCAACGTGAACCATGGTAGCTGGGACAATTTTGAGTTACTGCCAAGGCACGTATACGAACAATACTTCCACTAATGCCACATGTGTGACCGGACATTAACTCATTGCATTGTGCACAGGCCAACAGTCTGGCTTTGTATACTTCATCGTTTACACAATCCATTTTGGGTCTCATATTGTTAAGAATTCTGGTAATTTGCTCTTCCGATAAAGCGATATCTCTTTCACAGCCTTTACAAGTACTTGGCACAGGTATATCTTCCATCGTCAGCTTACCCTCCACCTCCCCGATCAACAATATCCTCAGTAAAAACAGTTTATTTCCACGATGCCACGAATGACTTTGCCAGATGCTTTATTATAGGTGGACTTATTTCCGTTCCGACGGGAGCTGGGCGGCCGCCTCGGATACGACCATCGCCAAGTCCTCATTTCCGAACATGGACAGCACCCCTAATACCGTATCCAGCGGAATATCACCTGCTTCTTCGCGCGATACAGTCAGCTTGCGTATTCGCAGCAGACGCTCGTTGCTATCCTGCTGCGGATACGCTGTACGATATAATTCCTCTGGTTCCAAGTCGTTATTGATGCACCATTGAGCAAACACAAGGATCATCATATCTTCTTCTTGCTTATAATTTTCAATGATGGCTTCTTCTACCTGTTTACCGCGGTTGTCTTCTTCCATTGATACATTTCTCCTTCAACCTAATTCTTGATGTCTGGATCATCATGGTTCGATATTAATCACTCAAACCACTAATCAGTTCTTCCGCTAGCATATGGCTTTCCAACACTTTTCCAGCTTGTATAGCACACTCCTCCGGACGATGAATATGCTCCAGAAAATGATTCACCACCCCGGTGAATCCCCGTCTTTCCAATATTGTCTCCCAGCTTCCAAAAGTTTGCGTTCGTGATAAATGATTTTTTTGCATGAAAACAGCCTGTTCCATATTCGTGACTTCAACAGACCGTCCTGCCCCGTGAAGCTCCAGCTTCTCTATGTCAGCTCCTGCCTGTCTGCTCATACTGTATGTACCGGCAGCATTCCCCAAACGCAAAGTCCCGAACGCAGCGTCCATATACCCTTCACTTGTTGTATCCAGACTACTATGTAGTAGCTCATAATTATCGCCACCCAGCCACAGTAGCAAATCAAGCATATGAATTAAATCATCATAAACCGTCTGTGTCGCCGGTCTACGATCATATCCAGTTCGGTGTTTAATCGCCGCACATTGACTGAAACCGCCCACTTCCTCTAGCCAAGCTTTTGCAGCCACATAGTGCGGAGCAAAACGTCGATTAAAACCTACCGCCAGCAGTACAGCCTGTGCTTCCGCGAAAGCAGTCATTTCCAAATTCTGACGAACATCATAGGACAATGGTTTATCTACGTACACCGCTATCCCTTTTTCAATACACGCCATAACTAGGTCAAAATGAGCTTCGGTGGCCGCATGTATAAATACAGCTTCCGGCTCCCATGCCAGCATTTCCTTCACGTCCGTCGTTCCTCTTGGTAGTCTATACTGCTCCATAGTAGAACTGACCGGCTCCTGTGAACGGTTCATCACTCCTACAATGTCTACGCCTTGGTGTGCAGCCAGTAACGGCAGATACACTTTACGAGCGATTCCACCTAATCCTGCAATAGCTACTCTTGTCTTGATTTGCTTGTCCATATCGTTCCACCTCTAATCACTCATTTCATCTGTTGTCTAGTTTACATGGAAGTCCGCTGACAAGCAAAGAAAAGAGACTGCCCCTGATCCAGATGGATCTGAGGAACAGCCTCTAAGACTTGAGTATCCAGCTTCAGCCAGATTACTTCAATATAAGTTAGCTTATGCGTGCAACGCTTCTTTTTTTGTTTTCTCACTTTTTACTTTTTTAACACGCATCCCGATGGCTACAACCAGAACTACAATCAAGGCTTCAAAACCGTATTTAACGACTCCATTTGCGAACCAGTGTGCAATTAATGGCTCGGCCACCACCATTTTAGCAGCGGTATACGCTAATACTGCGGCTCCAATCGTGATCACTACTGGGTAACGTTCTGTCAGTTTCAGAATAATCGTACTTCCCCACACCATGATCGGAACGGAGATTGCCAGACCGAGAATAACAAGTAGCATATTTCCATGAGCGGCTCCCGCAACAGCAAGCACATTATCGAGTCCCATCATTGTATCCGCAATAATAATGGTGCGAATCGCTGCCCACATCTGATTTGTAGCTGAAATTTCATGTTTTTTCTCTTCGACCAACAACTTATAGGCGATATAGATAAGGGCCAGACCCCCAACCAAACGCAATCCATATATTTGCAGTAAGTATGTGACCAGTACTGTAGCAATCACACGAATGACGACTGCTCCGACCGTTCCCCAGATAATGACCTTCTTTTGATTGGCCTTATCAACATTCCGCGCCGCCAAGCCAATTACGATCGCATTGTCACCAGCTAGCACCAGATCAATGATAATAATGGACAATAATGCGGTTAAAAACTCAATTGACAAAAAATCCATACGTTTCTCCCACCTTCTTTGTTTATTTGTTATACTGTACATAGTTCAGCGCTTTATACTAAAAAAAAAGCGCCATTTCGCGGAATCCGGAAATGGCGCTTGACCCAATTTTGGCATCAAAAAAAGACCATTTACCCGGATTCCTAAAATCCTGGCAAAGGTCTCGCTTACAACATTACGTTGCCAATAAAGCCGGGGATTAAGAATCCCGTAATGACGACTTTACTCGCTGAGCTACTCCCCTTTGGGAACTATTCTGTTAGTGGCAGTATAGCATACATTTTTGGGAATGTGAACCCCATTTTTTTCTGTATAAGCAATAAGCCGAACAGGGATATTGAAAGAGGTATATAAATGAAAAAATGGTTGCTCCCCGCGGCTTATGTTTCGCTGCTCTGCATCGCGTTTATCTACAGATATGATTGGCTCGCCTGGGCAAACAAGCAAACCTCCTTTCCGGTTCTGCTACTGCTCGCATTTTTATTCGCATTAATTCCGTTTATCCCTTACAAGCTGATTATCGCTTCCATTGCTTATGCAGCAGGCGCCTGGCAAGGTGCTTTGATTTGCTGGCTTGGCACTACTTTGGCTGCGTTGGTCGTTTACAGTGCTGTACGTACCCTGTTCCGTGACAAAGGACGTACATATTTGGAGCGTGTTCCCGCACTGGAGCGCTTCAATCAGGTCATGGAGAAAGAGCCTTTTACTGCTGTGCTACTGGCTCGTTTGATTCCAATCATTCCTCAGGCAGCTGTAAATGTATATGCCGGAGTAGCAGGGTTTCCGTTTTGGAGCTTTATGCTAGGCACAGCGATCGGCAAGCTTCCCGCGATTGCAGTGTATGCTTATGCAGGCGGTACCTTTGCGGAACATCCAATCACGGGTTTGCTTATTTTGCTGCTATATACTGCACTGGTAGGTGGAGGGTTTGTACTTTACAGAAAAAGAGTTAGGCGCGTCAACAAAACATAACACCAATGAGTTTGTGCCGCTTCTGTAGAATGTTTCATTGCAGTTTTTGGGACACACTACAGCTACGCAACTGAGTACTTTCTGATGTTTCGTTGGATTTTGCAAAAATCCCGTATATAATTTAATTGTAAGCTATTTAAATAACAACTAATTAAACATTCTCAGATTGGAGTGATAAAATATGAGCACCAACAATCCAAATACGGTAGAAAAGGCAACTTTTGCGGGTGGCTGCTTCTGGTGCATGGTCTCCCCTTTTGAGGAAATGCCCGGTATTTTGAAGGTTAGATCTGGATATACAGGGGGACATACCGAAAATCCTACCTATGAAGAGGTATGCTCTGAAACAACGGGACATGTGGAAGCCGTACAAATTACATTCGACCCTCAAGTGTTCCCATATGAAAAACTGTTGGAGCTATTTTGGCAACAGATTGATCCAACGGATGAAGGTGGACAGTTCCACGATAGAGGTTCATCCTACCAAACGGCTATTTTCTATCATAATGATGAACAACGCATCAAGGCAGAGGCTTCCAAAGAAGCTCTCGCTCAAAGTGGCCGTTTTGACAAGCCCATTGCTACATCTATCCTGCCTGCGGCAACTTTTTATGAAGCAGAAGAATATCATCAGGACTATCATAAGAAGAACCCCGCTCACTACAAACGCTATCGCAAAGGCTCAGGACGTGAAGATTTTATTGAGCAAAATTGGTCTGCCAATATTGATAAATCCGATCTTAAAGATCGGCTGACGCCTATTCAATACGAAGTAACACAAAAAAACGCAACCGAGCGCCCATTTCAAAATGAGTTTTGGGATCATGAAGCTGAAGGCATTTACGTGGATATCGTATCAGGAGAACCTTTGTTTAGTTCACTGGACAAATATGATGCGGGTTGCGGCTGGCCTAGCTTTACCCGTCCGTTGCGCAGTTACAATGTCAAAGAAAAGACCGATCTCAGCCATTTCATGATTCGTACCGAGGTCCGAAGTCGCGAAGCAGATTCCCATTTAGGGCACGTATTCGATGATGGTCCAGGTCCAGAGGGTTTGCGTTATTGCATCAATTCTGCCGCGCTCCGCTTTGTGCCTCAGGAAGACTTGGAGCGTGAAGGATATGGAGCCTATAAGTCATTATTTGAAAAGTAAGTAGCCGTAAAAATAACGAGGCTGACCCGGAATCTATCTGTATTCGATGATCACGGGTCAGCCTTTTTTTTGATATGGTAGCGCATCTACTGATTTAGCTCATCACCCACCCAAGCCAAATGGCTAGCGGTACCAGCAATAGCTGAGCTAATAAAGTTCCTGCCAAACGCGAGATGATCATCCATCCGTACACGCTGTTCATTCGGATTAGGGGCAGCTCCCCTCGTAGCGTTTTTTCTGACAACACCGCCAATCTTGGATCAATTAACAAGGTCAACAATACCGTCGCGACACCATTGATTAAGCCTGACGACATTGACATTGCCGTACCTTGAGCGGGCCATAGGAATGACGCATACAAGGCAGATACCACTCCGGTTGTATAAATTGCGGTAACGGCAATATTTAAAATAATTAGACGCTTGGGGATCACTCCACTGATTAGGGAGGTAAACATGGACCAGCTAGGGCGCTTTATGTAGTAGCCTGCATGCTTCCAGCGATTTCGCCTCATTAAATGACGTATTAAAGCCGGAATAGATCCAGTATTCTCCAAATGTACAATCCATCTGGCTGACATGCGCACCACTGTTGGATACAGTAATATAGCAAGCATAGTTCCAACGGTGGCGGCCAGCAGTACCCCGTGCATATACAGTTCCAGTCTCATATCCGTTCCGCCCAATTGTGCTGCCTCTTTAGCCTGATCGACCATCCCTCCAAGTAAAGGTCCCTGTGCCATATTGGAGGTACGTGAAACCAACAGCAGCATTCCGGCCACGGTTAATGCCAATCCAATCCGACGTGCTCGCAAACCACCAAGCCGAAGAGCATAGGACAAGCTATCAATAGTATGAATGATGATGGTTAGTAAAAAAACGAAACCCCAGGCAAGCAAATGTTTCACTCCTTTTTCTGGTATTCTGCTCACCATTATACGCTTTTTCTTAAGATAAATTTTACAATATATTCATTACTCTAATTTTTGTTAGTCTAAGCCGACAACGGGTAATACATAATACATCACCTGCTAAAAAGGAGTGTGCAACCATGCCTTGGAACAAACATGATTACCCGCCATCCATGAAAAATCTAGAACCCCGTGTGCGAGAAAAAGCCGTTGATATCGCTAACGCTCTACTCCGCGAAGGCTATGAAGAAGGGCGTGCAATTGCGATTGCCACTGCACAAGCTGAGGAATGGAACGATAATCATCCAGCCGCACGAGAATCGCCGAGCAATCAATGAAGTGAGAGACGAACAGCCCATTTCAACCTTTAAATACAAAAATGAATCGGTGGACGAAGCTCAAAGATTTATAGAATAGCAATAGATTTCTGCAAATATTCATGAACAGAACGGGCGTATCCATTCTACTTTAAAGCCTTTCTGATGAAGCTAAATACAGCGAAAGGGTGTTACGTAAGAAGATTTCTCTCCTGACGTAACACCCTTTCCTTATTGACGAAGGCTGTGGACGACCGGCACTGTTTTGGCAACTACCTTTTTAGCGGGAATAGCCGCTGGCAGTACCTTTTTCACAGGTCGGTGCAATTGGAACGTGGTCGTCCATGTAATTATTTTTCCGGCAAGCCACACAGCCAGTATTGTAAACATTGTTTCCTTCACAGGCAGATACAACAGCGATAATCCCAGTACGATGATGTCACTGACGATAAACACGTTGCCGATTTTCCATCCGCGCCACTCGCTGATTAGCAGAGACAAAATATCATCGCCCCCGGTTGCTCCACCGAATCGCAGTACGATTCCGGCTCCTAAACCTGTGAGCACCCCACAAAGTAGAGCTGCTATTAGCAGATTTCCATGCAGGTCTATAACCAGAGTCGAATATTTCTCAAATCCTGCATAAAACAGTGAAAAGGCGACGGCTCCGATTAATGCTAGCATCATAAATCTTTTGCCCTTCAGTACCCATGCTAGCAATATGACGGGAACATCAAGCATCAGCATACTCCATGCTGGAGATATGCCAAACGCATAATGACCCAGCAAAGCTAAGCCTGCAAATCCGCCCTCTGATAAATGATTCTGGGCATTAATGTGATAGTACGTAAAAGCTAAAATGCATGTTCCGAGCAACATGACAGCAATCTGTCTCAGTGCTCCATTGTTCACGATAGATTCGTAAGTTTTCCTCATACAGGCTCCCTCGGTTTCTCGTAAGTTTGATGTGGATGAACCCACTCTTACGGAAGCAACCTGGTAAGATGTGCCTGGAGGACTTGGTCCTTCGCATGTACAATCCCCTCTTCCGCAGAGTTGGCTTTCGCAACTTGACGTTACTCCGCGGAAAAGCTAAGTATAAGACAGATCAAATCGTTTCCAAATCGTCCTTTGGGGAAGTATCCTTCGGGGACACATGGTATCCTGATCCTTTCTTTTGTGGAATAAAACTCCGACATTTCTGTGGTGCATATAATTCTATAATTTATTATACCACACCTTGTCACCTGCTAAACAGCTTGCTTTTTTGCTGCACCATATTTTATTTTATGTGTGAGCATGCTTTATTGTATGTGCGAGTTGACGCATTATACCAAAGGTTTGGCGAATACACACTTAATGACCTGAGTGTGTTTTATTTTCACTTGGAGCTATTACCCTTAGTTTGGCTGTTCTGCGCTGATTGGCCATAAATACGCCCCCGAGTATAAGAAGCAGCCCGGTCAGCACGTTCCAGCCGATATGCTCATTCAGAAGTAAAAAGCCCCATACGATGGCGCTCACGGGTACAAAATACGTTACCGAAGAAGCGAATTCCGCACTCCCGCGCAAAATCATATAGTTGAACAAGATATATGCTACCCCTGATCCCAAAACTCCTAGCCCTATGAGGGAACCCAATACTCCTGGAACAGAAACGATCGACAAATCTGGTCTCTCTACAATTGCCATCATAATACCACCCCCTGTTGCCGCACCAAACAGTGTCGCAAAGGTAGCCTGATACATGGAAAGATTGGAGAGAAAACGTTTGGAGAGCTGTGTTCCAAATCCGTAGCAGAGAGTCGCAAGCAGCATACATCCAAAACCTACAGGATCAACAGAAATAATAGAGGCAGGGTTAATACCCAATAAAATAATAATTCCTATAAAAGCGAGCCCCATTCCTAACCACTGCAGGCGATGAAATATAGCTCCGAAGAAGACAAGGCCCACCAACATAGTCCATATTGGCGTGGTCGCATTCAATACAGAAGCCATGCTGCTAGCTATTCTGGTCTCACTAAAACCAATCAATGTCCATGGTAAAACCATGTTGACACATGCTACCAGAATAACCGATTTCCACGGAATGCTTTTGATTTTAAACGGCTTGCGCATAAGAAGCATTAATAAGACGATAAAAATAAGACCAAAGCTGGAGCGCAGAAATACAATGGTCCACGATCCTACTTGATGTAGCAACAACACCTTAATAAACATAAAGGAACCGCCCCAAATAAGGCTCAACAATAATAAAGCTACATATAACGAACGTGACAATATGTAAACCTTCTTTCTCTACTTTCTTAAGTTAAATAGTAAAAAATGACCGCTAGCAGAACACTATCCCCTTCTATGTAAGGTTTTTTATCCATCAGCTTAACACAAACTCTGTTTGACTGTCATCGGTCATATACGAAAGAACCTTTAGGCAATGGCACATGGAAGTAGGGCTCCCTGCCCCTTTTCCAATAATTGATGATTGCTTTGGCAATAGAAAAATCTCTATGATGAGGTATATACAGAACGTGTGTTCTATATACTTATTATATATTGTAATTTTACTCCAAGTAAAGGAGATATTTATGACAAACAAAAAGGTACTTGATAACAAGCATAAAGCTCCTTTGCCTTCTGAAGAAGACGCAGGACTGATCAAGATGTGTGTACTTCTAACTCTTGTGCTAGATGTGTTGGAACGAGACATTCGTATTATGAATATCTCTCCTCTAAAAATGCCCGATTTGTATATTCGTAGCCTGACTGAAGTACAACAGCGCATAACTGTTCAATTAGCAGAAACAAAAGCGCGAATGAAAAGACAGGGAGTGAAAATATACAGCGAAATCCGAAATCATGAAGGCGTAGAGGTTTTGTATGTATGCCGCGGTTACCAAAGGCGATTTTTCATGCTTTCATCCTTTGCCCGCAGTGAGGTTCGGCGTAAACTCGGATACTACCTGGGAATTGATCTGACCCAAGACTATGCCCCCTTATAATCTCGCCTTGCCTACTTGCCTAAACAAAGAGAAGATTTTAAAGCCCATTGGTTACATAGCAAATAATTTGGCTCGTATTTTCAAAAAGGAGAAATCTAAAATATGAAAAAAAAGAGCAGAGCCGCATAAAATGCTGGCTCTACTCATAATTACAACAGACTGATCGCCGTGTTGCTTAGTTGTTGGATTGATCAGCCGTTGGCTCAGGATAGATAACCTCGTCAGGCTGAGTTTTTGGAGCACCACTCTGGTTCTCTGATTCAGAAGGTGTCTCCGGTTCGTTTTCAATAGAAGGTTGCGATGTATCTGTTGATGGCACATCGTTATTCTCATCAAGCGGTTCGATCTCTGCATCTGTGTCAGGAACAGCAGGAGCTGTTTCCTCTGGTGGAACCTCCTCTTGATCTGTTGCAGGCACCTTAACCTCAGGGACATCTTCTTTCTTGACCTCTGGTTTGGACGGAACTACTGGTCTAGCAGAACGTGGAAGCTGTTCTCTTCCGACTTCGGTCGGCACATACTTTTGGTTAAACCAGTCCGTCACGAGGTGACCCGATTGGCGGGAATAACGCCCTGGCAGTTTACCTGTAAGACTAGATACCGTAACTTTCACAACGCCTTCCGGCTGTATAAAATGCTTATTCTTAAAAAGCTCAGGCTGGTCCTTGACCGCCTCATTCATGATCAGTGCCCACACCGACTGTGCTCTGGTGTGACCTTCTTGAGATAATGTATTAACCTGTTGGCGATAACCAGCCCAGACGCCTAGCGTAACGTCAGGTGTGTATCCCATAAACCACACATCACCAAAGTTCTGTGTCGTACCCGTTTTACCCGCGATATCAATGGTACCGTAGCTTTTAAAAGCTTTTTGCAGACGTTTGCCAGTTCCTCTCGGGTCTGATATAACGGTTCTGAGCATATCCGTCATCAAAAATGCGGTTTGCTGCGAATATACACGCTTTGTCTGTGGTTTAAATTCATATACAATCTTACCGTTGGCATCTGTAATTTTACTGATCAAGTGAGGGGCATTATACACGCCCATATTGGGAATTGTCCCATATGCTGCGGTCAGTTCTTCGACGGATACCCCCTTACTAAGTCCACCTAGCACTCCTGTTTGAGCATGTTCATCCTGTGGTTGAATCGTTGTAATTCCAAGAGAACGCACAAAATTCCAAGCGTTTGGAATTTTAACTTCATATAAAAACAGCCTCAGTGCAGGGATGTTGATTGACCGATTGAGTGCTTCACGGGCTGTCATAAGCCCCTCATACCTTCTGTTATAATTTTTAGGAATATGATAACCCTTACGTCCGTCTTTCAATATGATTTGTGAATCATCAATAAGACCGGCGGGCTGAGTGTAGCCCTTCTCCAAAGCAGGTAAGTAAGCAGCAATAGGCTTCATGGCAGAACCGGGCTGACGTGTCATTTGAGTTGCATAGTTCATTTGCTCGGTATTAAAATCCCGGCCCTCGATCATACCGAGGATAGCCCCTGTCTTATGATCAATCATGATTGCTGCAATCTGTTCTAGCCCCTTCTTCTTACTGTATGGAGAAAAATTTTGTGGATTGGCTGCAATCTGCCGCATATTGCTATAAATTTTTTTATTTATCGTTGTATAAATTCGATAGCCGGATCGTTGCAACTCTTCTCGCGTATTTTGAAGAAGTTCAGCATGCTCAGGCTTAGAAATCTCGGCTGCTGTGAGATTCGGATTTTGCTGGAGTGCTAACAACTGTGCGGCCTCCCGCTCTGTTTCCAGCATCAAATAAGGGAATGTGTTATAGCTTTTTTCGCGATGTGGTGCAAGAGTCGCTCTCACATCAAATTGAAGCGCCTCGTTATATTCGGACAGCGTGAGTTTGCCTGTTGCCAGCATTCTTCCCAACACAACGCGTTGGCGCTCCATCGCTTTATTGAAACCTTCTTCATCAAAATTCCCTTTACCATCAAAAGCGGAATAAACAGATGGCAGCTGTGGAAGACCTGCCAAATAAGCCGCTTGAGCAATATGAAGCTTATGTAGGTCGCTTACATTGAAAATCCCTAACGAAGCAGACTTGATTCCATACAAATTGTAACCAGCGGAACCATTACCAAAAGGCATTTTATTTAAGTAAGCCGTTAATATTTTGTCTTTGCCCATAAAACGCTCCATACGTAGTGCCAGCAGCATTTCCTTCACCTTTCGGCTGTCCGTTTTATCCAGACTCAGGAAAACTCTTCGGGCTACCTGCTGTGTCAGTGTACTGCCGCCAGTTTGGCGGTTTTCATTCAAAAGCTTCTGCTTGACAGCACGAGCCGTCCCCTTTAAATCTACACCATGGTGCTCATAAAATTGGCTGTCTTCCGTTGAAATGAGGGCATCCACAATGGACTGAGGAACATCCTTCAGGTCAACGAGCTGTCGGTCCTCCTCCATGCGCATTCTTCCAACCGGAGTTACCTGATCATTAAAAAATACAAAGCTGGTCAGAGCATTCTCATTTACCTTTTCATATATCAATTGACGTGATCGTACAGGTTCATCATGAACCAGTGCCGCCACATAACCGGATATAAGACCTCCGGCAAACAGCACTCCAAGTACACCCGCAAGCGAGAACCACTTGATATTAATCAGCAAAACTCTGCCAAAAATGCGCCACCTACTGCGTTTTTGAGATGATGGTCGACGTTTTGGGTTCATAAAAATGGTTTTCTCCCCTCAATATTCATTCATTTCCACTTGTTTTTGTTCAAGATAATATGATACGCCATGCTAGGTTTCCCGTAAACTGTAATGTTCCAAAAAATACATTTGTATTAGGAACACTTGTTCTGTATATAATACTACTATAAGAGTATACGTTCAAGAATATTTTGGAATATGATCAATTACATATCAGGGGAGGAGACCAACATTGTGAAGGAGCGTGGAAGTAGAACCATATTTCTAGCGGACTGTCAAAGCTTTTACACCAGCGTCGAAAAAGCGGATGATCCCACCTACCAACATAAGCCGCTCGTTGTGGCCGGTGACCCTGCACTTCGTTCAGGCATTATTTTAGCTGCGTGTCCGCTGGCAAAAAAACTTGGTATATCCACTGCAGAACGTCTGGGAGAAGCTGTAAAAAAATGTCCTGACCTTATCATTGTACGCCCGCGCATGCAGCATTATATCGATGTCTCATTAAAAATAACAGAAATTTATAATGAATATACGGATTTGGTTGAGGTTTTCAGCATTGATGAACAATTTCTAGATATGAGCGGAAGTCTCTCCCTGTTCGGAGATCCGATGAGCATTGCAAGTGAAATTCAGCAGAAAGTGCTCGCACAAACAGGAGTATGGATTCGAATTGGTATCGGTCCCAATAAAATGCTGGCTAAAACCGCAACAGATATATGGGCTAAAAAAAATGACAGCGGCATTTTCTTGTTGCCTGCGTCTGACATTGCAACTTTGCTGTGGCCCCAACCAGTACGTCTTATGTTCGGTATCGGTTCGCGTATGGAACGACATTTGGAGAGGCTTGGACTGTACACCATTGGGGACATCGCCCGTACTCCCTTACCCCGGCTTCAGGACAG
Organism: Paenibacillus sp. T2-29; assembly: GCF_052921365.1. Classification (NCBI taxonomy): domain Bacteria; kingdom Bacillati; phylum Bacillota; class Bacilli; order Caryophanales; family Paenibacillaceae; genus Paenibacillus; species Paenibacillus sp. T2-29. The sequence continues at coordinate 481,937 of NZ_JBREVE010000001.1, forward strand.
ATTCCGCTCTCATTTCGGCAAACAGTCCAACATACAGGCAGAGGTGATATGGCGAACTGCTAACGGGATCGATCATAGCCCGGTTAAGCCGGAAACATTTGAGACACCTCCTAAATCCATCGGTCATATGATGACTCTTCCCCGAGACTATCTCCAGCCTGCGGAAGTGGAAACCGTTCTGCTCGAGCTCACCGAGGAAGTATGTCAAGACAGCCGGCGCAAAGGGTATATGGGGTATGTCGTTACTGTCAGTTGCATGTGCAGCCCGTTTGAGTCGCCGACCGGGTTTTCGCGCCAGATGAAGCTGCCCGATCCGACTAACAACACGAATAAAATTTACAAAGCCGCCAAGGAAATTTTCTATAAATTTTGGGATCGCATGCCGGTAAGGCGATTGGGCGTTAGCCTAAGCAGTCTAATGGATGCGGAAACGTACCAGGTTTCCTTTTTTGATGATGAGAAACGGGCACGCTCCCTAGAGAAAGCCACCGACAGCATTAAGGAGCGCTACGGCAATACGGCGATCGTAAGAGCCTCCTCCCTCACTCATGTCGGCCAGGCCCTGGAAAGATCCAGGAAGATTGGGGGGCATTATAAGTAAGACATTAAATAGATTTACTGTACAACCTGAAAGGATTCTGGATCACACAAATCTATTTAATCATCGACTCATATACCCTAACCATCTGTAGCCGTACTGCATGTACAGTTCTTAATTCTGAATATTCTCAGAGCTTGACCAGGCTAATCAATCCCACTCCGACCATGATTACCATAATGCCAGCCAATAGACGAAGCCATTCCCCTGGGCTCTTCTTTTCCCTGAAAATCAGAATACTGCCAACGCAGGAGATGGCGATACTCGCCTGAGAGATGGGAAAACTGGCAGCGACCCCAATAAGCCCATTCGAAATAAATAGCGCCAAATTCGCTACGCTCCACGACAAACCCGTAGACAAATTGCGCAGCACCTGAACCAAATGGAGCTTCTGCCCTCCCTTACAGTTCATTAAAAGCGCTGAACACAACATGCCAAGTGATTGCGGTAAGATGACTGACAGACCGGAGACATGAAAGATTTGATTAATAATAACATACAAGGTTAAGGCTATACCTGAACAAACCAACATGACAAGAATTTGAAGGGGCAAGGGCTTGGACAAACCACTTGATCTCCCCTGATAGCTCGTCAGCAAGATGCCAGACAAAATAAATATAAGCGCTGCTGATCCAATACCAATTTGGTACCCGGTCGTCCATTCGCCCAAGATTAGTGCTGCAAAAAGCGTCGTTCCCATGAGTTGCAGCCCGCAAATAATAGGAATGGCCGTTGAAACGCTTACTTTCTGGAAAGCTTGAAATTGAAGCAACTGTCCTACGGACCAAAACACACCAGAGACAAAGCTCACAATAAATGGTGTGACTTGAAAGTTAACAGGTGAGTACGAATACAGGCACAGTGCGAACAATACGGCACCGATGACCGTCCCCGTCAGTTGCTCGCGAGGACTGGCTTTTGTCAGTTGCGCCAGTATTGGCATGAATCCCCAGCCTATGGCTGGAATAAAGGCAATGAGTGTATCCACATGCAGTTCCCCTCTCGTAAAGTGAGTTCTTCCGTGCAATCCTTTAAAATACCATGCAGGAAAAACCAACAGCTTTACGATATCAAAACAACCCTACCTCAAGCACCAGTATTTTTAGAAGATATATATAGTAAAATCAAAGAGTTTTCTCACGATAAGCGCTGGGGGAAATGCCCATCATATTTTTAAATGCCCGCGAAAAGGTCAGTTGATCCGAGTAACCGACAGAATTGGAGATTACTTGAATAGAGTAACTGGTATCCTGTAACAGCTCGCATGCCTTTTTAATCCGAATGTTCATTAAATACTGCTTCGGTGTTTCACCTATTTCCTGCTTAAAAACAGAGGTCAAGTAATTTGGGTGAAGTCCGAGATACTCTGCCACCTCACTAATTTGAATGCCACCGTTGTAGTTTTTCTCCATATAGTTGATAGCTTGAACTGAATAGGGAAGCTCTTCTTTCACAGGCATCGTTTCACCTGATTCATGTACCAACTTGGCGAGAATATGGCACAAATAGCCCTGAATAGCCAAGGATGAAGAAAGTGTATTATTCCCTATACGAAGCATTTCAAGAATAGTCGAATGAAAAAAAGTGATGTCTCCGATACTTACCACATACGGATTATCCTGAACAAGAGAGATATTCTGCAAGTACATTTCGGATTTGATCCCCATAAACCCTACCCAGCTGTACTCCCATGGCTCGTACTCATCAGCTTGATAATAAGCGGCCTTATTGGCAGGGATTAAAAAAGCCTGTCCCTTCTCTATGTTATATGTTTCCTTATCTAATACCAGCTTGCCTCTACCCTTTAATACAAAGTGAATAAGATTGAAATCCCTGGCGATAGGTCCGAAATCCTGGTTGGGAGAACAAGGCTCCGAGCCACAATTATACAGAATTAAATCTGTAATATTTTTATGCTTTGAACTGGTACGTGTATCTACAAATTGAATCATATTGTCACCCATCCCTAACCTCCATGCTTCAGAATTTTATAGTTAACCAAAGGGCGGTGTCCTCGTAACAAATATAGCATAAATTAAGAAGCATATCCTAAGACCTAAAATGAAACCTTAATCCGTAAATGTATGCAATAATCTTTGTTTTTACTATCTTCTACTTTAGAAAAATCATGTACTCCTGCCACAGCTTTTGTTATTCTGTATCTCAAGATAACGCTTACAATTTCTCATAACAAAATATCATAACAGGCTGTTATGATCGTCAATTTTTGAAAGGGGTTAAAATATGCTTACTTCTGCATCTGCAAAAAATAACGACAAAGTCAGTTTAAAAACACTTATCTCTTACTCACTGAGTAGTTATGGGATGAATGTTATTTACAATTTAACCGCTGTTTATCTCATGTTCTTCTATACTGACAGCTTCGGATTGAATGCGCTTGCAGTCGGAACATTGCTGATGGTGGCACGGGTGATTGACGCGGTCGTTGACATCTTTATTGGCATTGCAGTCGACAACACGAATACGCGTTGGGGGAAATTTAGGCCTTACATGTTCATCGGGGCTTTCTTGGTAACACTCACCACCTTGGCGCTTTTCCTCAGTCCGGACCTTTCTTCCGCCGGGAAGCTGGTTTATGCCTATGTTACCTATATCGCTTGGAGCATTAGCTATTCCATATTGGACATTCCGTATTGGTCACTGTCCGCCGCCATAACCAAAGATGCTGCAGAACGAACCAAAGTCGTGACTGTCCCTCGTACGGTTGCAAGTGCCGGCTTATGGACGGTCAATGTCGTAGCGCTTCCCCTCGTCCATTTCTTCAACGGATGGGCTGGAGCCGTTGCTGTACTTTGTGGTCTGTTTTTCGTCTGCATGATGTTTACGGTGTTTGGCGTAAAAGAAAAACACGTAGTGCCTCGACATGAAAAACAAACGTTAAAAGGAGTACTCCGCCTTTTCTTCATCGAAAACCGACCTTTGCGGCTGTTGATCATCTCGTTTTTTATTATCGAAATGACTGCCAACATCCGTAATGCGTTTACTCTGTATTATTTTAAATACAACCTAGGTGCCGAAGCATTCATTCCACTGTTTATGGGACTAACCGTGGGCTTTCAAATCGCAGGCAACGTCGCAGTTCCGTTCATTGCCAAGTGGATCGGCAAAAAAGGCACTAGCATAGCAGGGGTGCTAATCACCTCCATATCCATGATAGCTCTTTTCTTCTGCGGCAACTCTATTGTACTTGTCTTTATTCTCAGCTGTATCATTTCTTTTGGCGTGGGGCTGAACTATGTTGTCATGTCCACAATGCTAGCAGATTGCGTCGATTATGGAGAGTGGAAAACAGGAAACAGATCAGAGGGGATGGTTTTCTCAGCTAACGTTTTTCGGGCCAAATTGGCGGCCGCAATCGGCAGCGCCGTGGGTGGTTATGCGCTAGCGTTGGCGGGTTACCAGCCCAATATAGTCCAAACAAATACAACCCTTATTTGGCTCACACTACTATTTACGATTATTCCGGGGGTTCTGACATTTCTCTCTGTATTTCCAATGAAGAATTATGAGCTAACGGAAACAATGAACAGAAAAATTGTCCAGGAGGTTCGGGCAAGACGGGAACAAGGTGAACTATCCGTACAGTAACCGGATTTGGTCCTTCAGGTAAGGTTGAGGGTCGAATAAAGCTTTTCTTAAACACATCATTAAAGGAGTCTTCCATACGAACTTATCCAAGTCTGACAGAAGCTGAACTGCATACCTAGACCAATTTGACCGCTTTATCGAACGCAGCTACCGCCCCGTGCGGCGAATTCAATTGACAGGCGCCTGGGGCAGGGAGCGCCTTCAGCACCGAACAACGGTACGTCTAGGTGCACAGGCCATGGAATGGTCTATCAAAATTAGCGGTCATTACAAATAGAATTTCACACTAAGACCACTGCCTATTGCCCGGGGAATGAAATACAAAAACCTAAAATAAAGCCAAAAAGGATCGCCTAAACATCAGGCAATCCTTTTTATCTATGCTTCACATAAAACATAGAAAGTGCTTTGAAGCACCCCTTCGAACAGCAATCAACGGAACATCCCCCATAGCTTGATCAGATGGAACGTATTGGACGGATCAATTTTTTGTGCCAATACGAAGGCGGTCAGTTGCTCCTCCTGTGTAGCCGTCAATCGCTCGTTTAAAATAGCAGAAGTGGTTTTCACAAGATGGCGCACCTTAGCTTTGTTTTGCAGATCTGCTTTGGTCACGCCCTCAATCTGCTGCTTAACCCGCTCCTTGAGCACACGATTTTTCATTTTCAACTTAATCCGCTCCACCAGTTGCGGACTAATTCCATATTGCTGATAGCTCATGTTGCCACACCTCCCATATCATTCGGTCATTCCCAAATATATGACGGCCAGCCTGTCCATTGTGCCTATCTGTTAAAAACGTTTAGAGCATCCTCATCATTCATCATGGGTCAGTCGATAAGATCCCCTTGGAAAATCTGCTCTTTTTGCAAATAACCGCGAAGTGCTTCATACTGCGGAGATGTCCAAAAAGAGGAGTCTTTGATCAGATCAGTTGCATCCTCACGCGCCTTTTCCAGCACCTCAAAGTCCGCTACCATATCTGCTAACCGAAACTCGGGCAACCCGCTTTGTTTGGTGCCAAAAAAGTCCCCCGGCCCTCTCAAATCCAGATCACGTCTAGCAACCTCAAAACCATCGTCCGTATCGGTCATAACCTTCATCCGTTCCTGACCAACCTCCGACTTAGGATCAGCGATGAGTACACAGTATGAGGCATGTGCGCCCCTTCCAACACGTCCACGTAACTGATGCAACTGGGACAATCCAAAGCGATCTGCATCCATAATGATCATTAGCGTCGCATTGGGCACATCTACCCCCACCTCTACAACCGTGGTTGAAACAAGTAGCTGAACCTCATTTGCATAGAAGGAACGCATAACTTCTTCCTTTTCTGCAGGAGTCATTCGTCCGTGCAACAGCCCAACGCGATAATGTGGAAAAGCCTGCTGCATTTGGATATGCAGATCGATGGCATTCTGTACGTCCAGCTTCTCTGACTCTTCAATCAACGGACAAATCAGATAAGCCTGCCGTCCCTGATCTACCTCACGAGAAATAAAACCGAGCACTCGATCCATCAGTTCGTGCTTCACCCAATACGTAGAAATTGGAATACGTCCCTTGGGCCGCTCTGATATCGTAGAAACATCCATATCACCAAAAGCAGTAATCGCCAGCGTACGCGGGATCGGTGTGGCCGTCATGGTCAGTACATCGGGATTGTAGCCCTTGCGGCGCAGTACACTACGCTGGTTGACTCCGAACCTGTGCTGCTCATCCGTCACAACTAGTCCAAGCTGGCGGAAATACACATCCTCCTGAATAAGGGCATGCGTGCCCACCACAATATCCAGCAGACCCATTTGAAGAGCGGCAAGCAACTCCTTACGCTTCTTCCCAGTTGTACTTCCTGTCAGTAATCCCACGCTGATTCCAAAGGGTTCAAACAGCTTGTGAAGCGACCGCATATGCTGCTCGGCCAATATTTCGGTTGGCACCATCAGTGCTCCCTGAAAACCAGAACGTACTGTTGCAAATAAACCGATGGCAGCAACCACTGTTTTCCCCGACCCAACATCCCCTTGAAGCAGACGGTTCATACAATAAGGTGAGCGTAGATCATGCAGTATTTCAAGCTCAACCTTCTTCTGTGCATCCGTTAATTCAAAAGGCAAAGCCCTCACAAATTCACGGATCGTGGCGTTATCCACCGTATGCACCACCCCGTCCGCTCGACCACGATTTAACGCCCGGAATGCCTGCATTTTCAGCTGGAATAAAAATAGCTCCTCATACACCATTCGTCGCCGAGCCTCTTGTCCCTCTCGATTGTCCTGAGGTTGGTGTATACCTGCAATAGCCTGCTTGCGTGGCATCATACTATACTTGCGTACCAGCAGATCTGGCAATATCTCGGGAATCATTTCACCAAACTGCTGGAGTGTCTGATTCATTGTTTTTCGCATCCAGCTCTGCGTAATCTTGCCACCTATAGAGTACACCGGTTGAAGTGTCCCTGAACGGGCCACTCCTTTATCAGGGAACTCAGAGTCTGCAACAGTCATCTGCATTCGCTTAAGATCCCATTTACCAGTCACCACAATTTCACGACCTGATGTTAGCTGATCCTTCAAAAAATGCCGATTAAACCATGTTGCAGTAAACATCCAATCCTCAGCCATCAATTTACAAGTCAACCTTGATTTGCGCCCGTAACGCTGAAGCACCGGAATGCCCATAATTTTCGCCTGTACTGTAATCTTATCTCCGTCCTTCACTTCGCTTAGCGAGCGCAGCCGGTAATCTTCATACCGAAACGGATAATATTCCAGCATATCTTGCACGTTAGAAATGCCAAAAGCGTGAAGCTCTCCCTCTTTGAGAGCACTCACGCCGTGTATTTGTTTTAATGGTATTTGATCCAATTGCAGCATATTACCTCTCATCTCCGGCCGGCCATGCAAAAATACCAATCGTTCCTGGTCCCACATGAGTTCCGATCACAGCGCTAAGTTCAGTATATATTTGATCGCCCAGCTCAAAATGCTCTGCCAGCTGAGCCACGAACGCTTCTGCCGCCGAGCGATCTGCCGTATGACCCACAGCAATATTAATTTTTTGGCCTTTTAAATCCCGCTCCAGCAGTTCAATAATTCGTGCTGTCGCTTTTTTATTCCCTCTCGCCTTATCAGCCGAATAAATAATACCTTCTTTGTCAATCGAAAGAATTGGCTTAATGTTAAGCAACGTACCAACCATAGCCGCTGCCTTGCCAATACGTCCGCCTTTTTGCAAGTATTCCAGTGTATCCACCAGGAAATACAAACAACGGCGTTCCCCAAGACGTTCCACACCCTGAATAATTTCAGTCGGGGATTGCCCGGCAGCCGCCAGCTCTGCAGCATAAACCACGAGCATACCGTATCCGTACGAGGCCGACTTGGAATCCATAACGGTCACTCTATCTTCATGCTTCTCCAACATGGATTTGCCTAGCAGAGCAGACTGGTACGTTCCGCTCACACCGGAGGATAAATGGATCGAGATAATTTGGCTCTCGGGGTATTGCTCCAACAGCTCCGTATACGTCTCCAAAAAACGGGCTGGTGATGGCTGTGACGTTGTAGGCAGTTCATCAGCCCGTACCAGTTCGCTGTAAAACTGTGCAGCTGACATCTCAATACCATCCAGGTAAGCTGTGCTACCGAACATCACTGTCAATGGTACAATGACTATGCCGAGACGATCTGCTATTTCCTGTGGAATATCAGCCGTGCTATCCGTCAAAATGATAGTTCTCATCAGTCAGACCTCCTTTGTAGTGGACTACCATGGGCGTGCTAAAGCACATCAGGTTTCCACTGAGAACAGATAAGGATAAATCGGCTGACCACCTTCATGAACTTCCACTTCAACATCCGAATAATTTTCTTCAAGCCACGCAACAAGCTGATCTGTCTCTTCTTGTTTTGCATCCGAACCTGTAAGAATCGTAACAATTTCATCGCCATTCACCAGCATTTTCGCCAGCAAAAGACGGGATGTTGCCATTAATTGCTCCTCAGTCGCCACAATTTTAGAATCCTGAATACCAATGTAGTGGCCCGCTGTAATATGCAGGTCATCAAGTGTCGTATCCCGTACCGCATAGGTCACTTGTCCAGACTTCACACGGGTAACTGCGTCCCGCATATTATCTTGGTTTACCTCAAAGGCTTCTTCCTCTTGGTAAGCAAATGCTGCTGCAATGCCCTGAGGAATTGTTTTGCTCGGAATAACCGACACCAAACGTTCCACCTCTAGCAATTCACGCGCTTGTTCAGCCGCCAAGATTATATTGGAATTATTCGGCAGAATAAAAATATGTTGAGCCGCAATCGAGCGAGCCGCATTAACGAAGTCCTCTGTGCTCGGATTCATTGTCTGACCACCCGAAAGGACAACATCAACACCCAAGCTTCTGAAAATATCAGCAATCCCTTCACCAGAAGCCACAGCTATAAAGCCAAAGGGTGCCAGCTCATGAGCTGGAGGCTCAGATGGCTCCTCCTCACGTGCAGGCTCTGTTGGTATTTCAGCAAACCACTCAGGCTCAGGAGCACCATCCATACCTGCAGACAGCAAATCACGATGCTGCTCGCGCATATTCAAAATTCGAATCTGTGTAATTTCCCCATAACGCAGCGCAAGATTCAAGACTTCACCTGGAGCCTTAGAATGCACATGAACCTTGATAACATCATCGTCTGAAATAACGATAATCGAATCACCATCTACTGACAACGCTTTCCGGAAAGCTTCCTCATCAAAATTTGTACCTTGCGCTTCGCCCAATTGTCGATTAATAAAAAACTCCATATCATACAAAAATTCAATATTCTCCGTTTCGAGCTTCGCCTGCGCAGAAATCGGCGCATCTGGGGACGGAGCAACAGGCGCAGAAGTAGGTCTCTCCGATACATAAGGAGCAAAAACCGGATGTACATTATCGCCTTTTGAAGTTGGAGATGTCACCAATCCGCTTCCAAGATGCTGCATAAACCCTTCATAAATATACACAAGCCCTTGACCACCCGAGTCTACAACCCCTACTTGCTTCAGTACAGGGAGCATGTCCTGCGTCATGGCAAGTGTTTCCTTTGCTTTGGCAAGCACTTCTTCCATCAGTTCTGTGATGTCGTTCGTCCGGCGCGAGAAAAACACAGCATGTCTGGCCGCTTCCTTCGCTACGGTAAGAATTGTACCCTCCACCGGCTTAACCACCGCCTTGTAGGCCGCATCCACCCCGCTCTGCAATGCCGATGCGAACTGAAGGGTATTCAATTCCTCGTATGGGGCAGCGTAACGGCTGAAGCCACGGAACAACTGAGACAGGATAACCCCTGAATTGCCGCGGGCCCCCATCAGCAAGCCTTTGGATAAGATGCCGGACATGACACCGATGGAGGAAGAATCTCCTCTCTTCAATTCCGTTACGCCCGCGCTCATCGTCAGATTCATATTGGTTCCCGTATCACCATCTGGCACCGGGAATACATTTAGTGAATTGACATGCTCCGCATGCTGCTGTAATTGTTCCGCCCCGGCTAAAACCATCGCGGTAAAGTCTGTTCCATTCAAAGAACGATTACTCAAGAGAATTCCCCTTCCTAGCTTAATACAATTGTTTTACAATCCATCTTCACAACACTTGTTCAAGGTTTAATTGAATTATACTAAAGCCAGACGACGAATACGAATGTCACCCTTTCGTAAGCTTCCGTAACCATCCTCTGGTTTCTTTCTACAGCTCATATAATATGAAAAACCAGTCAACTACCCAACAAAAAATCATTGGCCGGAATGATGATTATGGTCCCGCCTCTGAACTGCCCGGCATGACTGGAATAAGAATTCACATTCCATTAAAAAACAAAATAGTCGCAGCAATAGCTATCCCATATTGTACTATAATGCGAAAGAGAAATAAATAAAGTTTTTGAATCAGTTGACGGAGCTTTTTTGACTATGATATTATATTTAAGTATTGTTTTGTTCAGGTTAGTGACTTATAAAGTCCGGCTGACCCAGTCGGCCTGAAGAGCGACCCATTCCATATGGAGTTTGGTTATTTTCAGAATAGGAGGTGGAATCATGTCTCGTAAATGTTCTGTAACAGGCAAAAAGCCTGGCAGCGGTAACCACGTATCTCACGCTAACAACCGTAATCGCCGTACTTGGGGCGTCAACGTACAAAAAGTTCGCATTCTCGTTAACGGTAAACCGAAACGCGTTTATGTCAGCACTCGTGCATTGAAAGCCGGTAAAGTGACTCGCGTGTAGTCGTAAAAAAATATCGTTATAAACAAAAGGCACCTCGTTTTAAACGGGTGCTTTTTTGATTATTCGAATAATATCCCACTGATTCAAGAGGACAAAATGTCAGGCACCTTCCCGCGCGTTTCTGTCGTTTACTGCCGAGCTATCAATCTGCTGTGCCCGGGAAGCGTGCCTCCTGTGTACCTTTAGCCTTCATCCTACATCCTGTGTTAACGTTACTTTGATTTCAGTTCTTCTGGAATGTATTCAAAATGGCTTTGACGAATCCACCCAGAAATTTTGGCAGCTTGATTGTGTAAAACTTCATGCCTCACCCTCCCCATCATCCTCCTGCATCCGTTCTCTGTAGTTTATGCAACCTGTCAAGGGTTGTTGCCCCACAAAAAAAAGGCTACATGAGAATCCCGCTCATGTAACCATATTTATGCACAACCATCCCAGGCTATACCATCAGACAAGTCCGTGAACATAGAGATATGCTGAGAGTATAAAAATAAACAAGATATAATAAAGCACACTACACACCACAAAACCGATGCGCAAACCACGCCGTTCATTTTTACGAAAATAAAACAGGACAATAAGAACAGCCAAAAGTGAAAGAATGGCATTCCAAGGTGTCTTCACTAGCGAGAAACAACTGAGGGTCAAACCGGTCATCATACTCGCTAAGGTCATCCACAGTGCTTCAGTTAGCTTCACTTGGACAAATGAGCGACACTATCCCGAATAGCAGTAATAGCCGCTGCACGGTCCGCTCTGCCGTATACTGCACTACCTGCCACTAATACGTCAGCACCTGCTTCAAATACGGCTGGTGCCGTCTCTTCCGCAATACCTCCGTCCACCTCGATATGTACGTCTGGACGACCCAATTCGTTCAACCAAGCACGGATTTGTCTGATTTTATTCAACGTCTCTGGAATGAAGGACTGGCCTCCAAAACCAGGGTTAACCGTCATTACAAGAATCATATCCACATTGGGCAGCACTTCTTTGATCGCGTATGGTGATGTCCCCGGATTGAGAGCCACTCCCGCCAGAGCGCCTTGCTGCTTGATCAAGTGAATGACACCATGCAAATGAACACAGGCCTCCGCATGAACCGTGATGATATTGGCTCCTGCCTTTACGAAATCACCGATATAACGTTCAGGCTGCTCAATCATCAGATGAACGTCCAGTGGGAGAGTTGTATGCGGCCGAATAGCCTGAACGATAGGGGGGCCCAGTGTAATATTGGATACAAAATGACCATCCATAACATCAACATGAATCCAGTCTGCCCCCGCTGCTTGGACTTCCGCGACTTCACTGCCCAAACGAGCAAAATCAGCGGATAAAATCGACGGTGCTATTTTTAACATATGCTCAATACCTCCGCTTTTTTTCTTTTAATTCCTGATAAAATTGCAGATAGCTATCATATCGTCCTTGTGAAATATGTCCCTCTTCCAAGGCCTCTCTTACTTTACAGCCAGGTTCGTGAATATGCGTACAACCTCGAAATTTGCATCCTTCTGCATATTGTTGGAATTCTCGAAAACAAGGCGATAACTCATCTACACCCAGCTCCAAAAAATCCAGTTGGCTAAACCCTGGTGTATCTGCTACAAACCCACCGTTGTCTAATGGAATCAGCTCCACATGACGAGTCGTATGTCTTCCTCGTCCCAGCTTATTGCTGATGGCGCTCGTCTCCAGCGTTAACCCGGGCTCCAAAGCATTTAGCATGGAGGACTTTCCTACACCTGACTGACCGGAAAACACGCTGATTTGGCCAGCCAACAGCTTCTTGAGCTCAGCCGTCCCCTCTCCGGTACGGGCGCTGGTTACCAGCACCTCGTAACCGATCTTCCGGTACATTTCCTGAACCTTCAGCACCGTATCATCCTCTGAAGGGCTGTCTTCATACAAATCGCGCTTGGTCAGACAGATAATCGTATCCAGCCCGGCGTGCTCAATATGGACTAAAAATTTGTCCAGTAAAGGCAGGTTTAAATCCGGCTCACGCAGGGAAAACAGCAACACAGCCAGCGTGGTATTAGCCACAGGAGGGCGAATTAGCTCCGTCGTACGCTTTCTAATCTCCTTGACCATACCTTCCCCGTTTTCAGTCAGTTCGTAAACGACCCGATCACCGACAAGGGGCGTAATCTCTTTTTTCTTGAAAAGGCCACGTGCTCTGCATTGTACCGTAGCTTCGCCGGATACCGGACGCCCATCCTGATCCAGGCTGGAGACATAATAATATCCGCTAAGCGCCTTGACGATCAGACCTTCAGGCATGTGTAAGATGTCCTCCTTCATAATGTTCAAGTTTCATTGTGTGGAACAGGTTAAGCTTCTTTCTCTAGTAAGTTTACTGATGCTGCACAGCCTCGATCACTTTGTCCTTCTTTTTGTAGGAACCGTGACCAGGATTGTTCTTTTTGCTAACCGCTAACTCACTGCGCGTAACTCCTGCGGAATCGGTTCCTGGGGCAAAAGCAGAAGGCTCACCATCACCTTCTGTTCCCTCCTGGTTGTTAGGGTCGCCTCCACCATTACCGTTATCATTAGAAGATTCCCCGCTGTTTCCTTCCTCACCGTTTCCATTTCCATTCTGCGAGGAAGTACCACCAGATGAATCCGTCGGTGATGTTCCTGCAGGTGGAGCAATTTGAGGCATCGTCACCGTTCCATTTTTTGCATCAATATAAGAAACAGGATACGTGTCAACAAAAGCACCATCTCTAAATACGGAGACGACACTGTCTTTGTTAGGGGCCATCAGCAGGTTGATCGTAAACGTCTGTGTCGTATTAATCGTACGGCTGCCCCACTCCTGATTTTCTCCACGTGCATCTGTATAAGTGATACGAATTTTACTGTTCTTGCCCTCTTCCTTCGGCGCCACAGGTACATTAAATGGCAGCGTAATCGCTTCTGGCGGGTAACCAGTGCTTACATAAAACGTAATTTCCGTATTTGGTGGCAACTCACTGCCTGCCTCGGACGGCCATTGTTTGGTTACTCTTCCTTTTTCCTGCTCATAGCTAAATTCTTCTTTAATCGAGCCAACCTTCAGCCCTGCCTTTTTGACCTCATTTTCCGCTTGGTTCTGCGTTTTCCCTACGAGACTTGGCATTTTTACAGTGTCAGCGCCTTTGCTGACTGTGAGCACTACCTGAACCGAATCCTTATCAAATGGCTCATTTGCAGCGGGTGTCTGACTAAGGACAGTTCCTTCAGCCTGATCACTGAACTGCTCATTTTGCTGAATCTGCGTTTCCTTAATTTGCTGGGCGGTCAGTAGCTTGACAGCATTCTCGTAGCTTTGCCCTTTGACATCTGGCATCGGGGTGAGCGGCTTGGCAATTCCGACTTTCAGACTAATCTCCGTTCCTTCCTTGACTAAAGAGCCTTCAGGGTAGCTTTGATAAAAAACAACTCCTGGTGCAATCCCCTCTTTATATTCATGCTGGATTGGATCGTCAATGACTAGTCCTGCTTTACTTAGAGTGACCTTCGCTTGGTCTTCTGTTTGTGTCAGTACACTTGGTACTTTCACATCAGCCACGACAAGCACACTTTGCACATAGTACACCACGCCGCCCATGCACAAAAGTAGCACCAACACTAGTGTTACCCAGAAGATCGTTTTTTTTCTATTTTTCTTGGACGATTGCTTGCTCGGAAGCTGTTCAGACTCACGAGGTTGGACAGGCACATCGTCACCACTGGAAGACACACCTAGTTGTTGAGGCTTAATAGCTGGGATAACCCGTGTTTGGTCCTCATCATCCAAATGTGTAAACTCCAGCTTAGATTCATTGCGCCGCCCCGGTAGCAGACAGGTTTCCAAATCTCTTAGCATTTCGTCTGCCGATTGATAACGTTCCTCCGGATTTTTGCGCATCGATTTTAAAATGACATTTTCTACACTTTGTGGAATCAACGGGTTAATTTTACGCGGTTCCTCAAATTCCTCTTGCAAATGCTTGAGTGCCACACTAATTGGGCTTTCTCCCAGAAAAGGAAGCTGTGCCGTTAGCATTTGATATAAGACAATACCTAAAGAATATAAGTCCGATTTTTCACCGGTAATGACACCCTTTGCATGCTCAGGTGAAAAATAATGAACAGAACCCACAACAGAACCTGTCTGGGTAATTGTCGTTGACGTAACAGCTCGAGCAATCCCAAAATCGGTTACCTTAACCCGTCCATTACGTCCAATTAAAATATTATGAGGCTTAATGTCTCGGTGAATAATCTGATTTTGGTGAGCATGTTCCAGCGCATCACAAATCTGGGAAGCAATCCGCACTGCTTCATCCACTTGTAATGGCGCACGTTCTTTAATAATCTCATTCAAATTTTTGCCTTCAACGCATTCCATTACAATATAATGGATTTCATCCTCTTGGCCGACATCATAAATACTGACCACGTTCGAATGAGAAAGTGAGGCTGCTGACTGTGCCTCGCGCCGAAACCGGCGAATAAATTCCTCATCATGAACAAATTGCTGACGCAGCACTTTAACCGCGACATTGCGATTCAGCAAAATGTCTTGAGCCTTATACACCAGCGCCATACCGCCGCCACCGATGCGCTCAATAATTTCGTATCTTCCCCCAAGCAGGTGCCCGATCATGCTTCACACCCCTTTTCACTCAATGAAACCGTGTTGTCGGGCAATTCAAACAAAGCTACAGTAATGTTATCGTCTCCACCGGCAAGCAACGCCAGGTGTAGCAGACGATCCGCACGTTCCTCCAAAGGATTTTCTGCGGCACCTACTACCTTACTGATCTGTTCTTCTGTTACCAAATTGCTTAATCCGTCACTACATAGTAATAGCACATCGCCTTTTTCCAGCGTAATGGTGTCAATGTCCACCTTCACCTCGGAATCAGTGCCCAATGCCCGTGTCAGTACATTGCGACGGGGATGGTTCTCCCGCTCTTCCTTACTGATCTGACCGTTTTTGAACAACTCATTAACCAAAGTATGGTCTTCTGTAAGCTGACGTACCGTACCTTTGGATATGACATAGGCGCGACTGTCACCGATATGTCCGATAATTCCAGATGCATCGTTGAGCAAAACGGCAACAACCGTCGTTCCCATATTATGATACTGGTCATCGCGCGCAGCCGTTTGGAAGATGACTTCATTGGCATGCAAAATAGCGTCGCTGAGCGCCGCCGTCAAAGAATGTGCGGATAACCCGCTCTCCAGTGTCGCCAAATCAGCGACAAGTGTCTCTACCGCAAGGCGGCTGGCCGTATCACCGGCCAGATGCCCCCCCATACCATCGGCAACAATTCCAAGAATATAGCCTTGCTCCAAGTGCCTGATCCAGGCAGAATCCTCATTTACCGAACGCACACGTCCGACATGGCTGACATGAACTGTTTTGATCAAATGGTTTCACCCCAACTCCATATGCTTTGCACGCAACTGACCGCAAGCAGCGGCAATATCGTGACCCTGTTCACGCCGGATCGTCACATTGACGCCTTTTTCGGCAAGAATACGTTGAAAATTAAAAATATCACTGCGCGATGTGCGCACATACTTGCGCTCAGGCACATGGTTGACCGGAATCAAATTGACGTGACACAGCATGTCCTTCAACACATCCGCAAGCTCTTCAGCATGTTCTGCCTGGTCGTTCACTCCACCGATCAAGGCATATTCGAATGAAATTCTCCGCCCCGTCTTAGCAAGATAATAACGAAGAGAATCCATAACATCCTTAAAAGGATAACGCCGATTTACAGGCATTAGCTTCGAACGTAGCGCATCATTAGGCGCATGAATGGATATTGCCAGATTAATTTGTGTATCCTCGTCAGCAAATTTATAAATATTGGGCACAATGCCGCTGGTTGAAACCGTAATATGACGTTGACCAATATTTAAGCCCTTTTCATGAATCATTGTACGTAAAAACGTCATTGTCGCTTCATAGTTCTCAAAAGGCTCACCCGAGCCCATAATTACGATACTGCTCACTCGTTCATTCGTTTTATCCAGAATTTTCTGAGCCTGCACCACCTGTGCAGTAATTTCGCCAGCCGTCAGGTTTCTTTTGAGACCCCCAAGCGTCGAAGCACAAAAAGTACAGCCAATCCGGCAACCTACTTGAGTCGTTACACAAATACTGTTTCCGTAATTGTGTCTCATGATAACCGTCTCAATAGCATGGTCATCATGTAAACCAAACAGAAATTTAACAGTACCATCTTTCGATTCCAACTTTGTAATTTCGTGAAGCGTCACAAAACTGAATTGCTCCTCCAGCTTTTCTCTCAGCGCCTTGGACAAATTCGTCATCTCACTGAAATTATTGACCCGCTTTACATACAGCCAGTCAAAAATTTGTCCTCCCCGAAAGGCAGGCTCACCATTATTTTTGGCCCAGTCCTGAAGCTCTTCCAGTGTTAAATCGTATATAAAAGGTTTCATCAATATTTGCACCCGTTCCTTCTTCATTAAGTTCTGTTTAATCGCAGACAGTGTTTTTCATTCTTCCTATTTTAGCACAAATCCCTGAGGGGGTAAAAATTTTTCATCTTCATGCAAAAAACCGCCGGAAGTGTCCGGCGGATTGTGGAAATACTGGTGGGCAGCTACCTGGAATTCTCTTCCGATCTACTTTACCCGGCGCAGACGGGCGATATAAAATCCGTCACTGTGAAAATGCTGCGGTAACAGCTGTACTGAGCCTTTCTGTATACCATCCATTTCGTGATTCACGTCTGGAAAAGAATGATCCTTTGCCAACTCATACTCTGGATGTTCGCTTAAAAACCGAGCCAATTGTCCTTCATTTTCATCAGGCTCAATCGTGCAAGTGCTGTATACCAGAATACCACCCGGCTTCAACAGTCCGGCCACACTATCCAGCAACTCGTGCTGCAGTTGAGTAATATCGCGAACATCCTCCGCAGTTTTGCTCCAACGCAGATCAGGTTTACGGCGAATTACCCCAAAACCGGAGCATGGTGCATCCAGCAAAATACGGTCAAAAGAAGCCAGAGCATATCGTTCCTTTAAGTCCAACGCATCACCGGTAACCGTCTCAACAGCATCCAGACCAAGCCGATTCGTTTGCTCACAGATTAATTGATGCTTATGGGCATGCAGATCATTCGCAACGATCCGGCCGCGATCCTTCATCAGCTCAGCCATATGAGCTGTTTTACCGCCTGGAGCTGCGCAGCAATCCAGCACTGTCATGCCAGGCTCAGGAGCGACCGCTTCGGCAACAAGCATGGAGCTTTCATCCTGTACAGACAACAATCCGTCCGTATACCACGAGGTAAGCGCCATATTTCCGCCGCTACGAACAACAATCCCATAGGGGCTAACGGGCGAAGGAACGGCATCAATCCCTTTTGCAACCATCTCGTCCAGCAGCTGATCACGACTGGTCATCGTCGTATTCACTCGTACACTGACCGCAGGGGGCTCGTTATTAGCCTTGCAGATAGCCTCAGCTGTATCGGCACCGTATTGCTTGATCCAGCGCTTAACTAGCCACTGTGGATGGGAATGTTCTAGAGAAATCCGTTCCTCTGCTGACAAATCGTCAGGAATGCGCAGCTTGTCCGGCTCACGCAGCATGCTGCGAAGTACGCCATTGACCATACCGGAAATCCCCTGATGCCCGCGCCGTTTGGCAATGGTCACTGCTTCACTAACAACTGCATGATCCGGAACTCGATCCAGATACACCAGCTGATACACGCTCATCCGCAGCAATGAACGTACCCAAGGTTGAAGCTTGGCCGTTCCTTTTTGAACAAATTTATTCAAAAAATAATCCAGTGTATTTCGGCGTGCCACTGTACCGTATACAAGTTCCGTCGTCAAACCAACGTCACTTGCAGATAAACCTGCCTGCTGAAGCCGGCGATTGAGCTCAAGATTGCTATACGCGCCCTCTTGCTCCACACCGGTCAGCACATCAAGTGCAACTTCCCGCGCCGTCTGTTTGCGAGTCTTGCCGGATCTGGTCCCCACTCCCTTGCGTTGGTCTCCCTGACGGGAGTGTCCCCCGCTCATCCGAGCACCGTGCCGGGCTTCATCTGTCCACCGCGCGCAAAGGTTCCGGCTTCCATAACCTTCTTGCCTGCCGGTTGAACCTGGGTCAGCCAGAGGGTTCCTTTACCTGTCTGCACCTCAATGCCACGAGCGGTTAATTGAAGAACCGTGCCGGGTGCTGGAGCATTTGAGCCACTCGCTTCATTATTTATGGAAGGCTGCTCCGCAGCCCATATTTTAAAAACATTGTTCTCCCAAAGTGTAAACGCGCCAGAAAAAGGAACCAGACCGCGAATCCGGTTGTATATTTGCTGCGCATTATCACTCCATGTAATGCGCTCATCATCACGGTTCAGGTTAGGGGCATAGGTTGCCTCGTCCTCATTTTGCGGCGTACGGTCTGATTGCCCTGCCAGCAACTTGGGCAGCTCGTCCTGCAAAAGTCTCGCTCCGGCTACGCTTAGCTTCTCAAAAATTGTGCCCGACGTATCCTCCGGCTCTATAGCCACCTCAACCCGCGATATCATATCACCGGTGTCCAGCCCTTCCGCCATATACATTAGCGTTACACCCGTCACTGTTTCACCGTTAATAATCGCACGCTGGATCGGTGCACCTCCCCGATATCGGGGAAGTAACGAACCATGCACATTCAGACAGCCGAAACGAGGCAAGTCTAATACGGACTTAGGCAAAATTTGACCGTAAGCTGCGGTGACGATCAGGTCGGGACGCAACTCTGCCACCTGAGCCACTGCTTCCGGCTGCCGCAGGCGGGTCGGTTGCAGCACAGGTAATCCGCGCTTTTCAGCCGCTTCCTTGACTGGTGTAGGCGTCAATATTTTTTTCCGCCCCTGTGGTTTATCTGGCTGAGTAATTACGCCGACCACGTTATATCCGTTGTCCAGCAACATATTCAGCGATGGGACTGCAAATTCAGGTGTACCCATAAAGATAATACGAATGTCTTGACTCATCGAACCTCACTCCCCTGCCTGACGGTTCGGTCCTGGCTGTTCCAGAGCAACCTCATATACTTTTTCTGCAATATCCGTGAACAATACTCCATTTAGATGATCAATTTCGTGCTGAAAAGCACGAGAAAGCAATCCTGTCGCTGTAACGGTAATAGCCTTGCCCTCGCGATCCAGTCCCTTGACTGTAACCTTCTCGGCACGACGTACATCTCCGTTCAACCCTGGAATACTCAGGCAGCCTTCAGGTCCCAATTGTTCTCCTTCTTCGGCCACAATTTCTGGATTGATCATTTTAATCAAGCCATGCTCGTCTCCAGCATCTACAACGATGAGTCGCTTCAAAATACCTACTTGTGGAGCAGCAAGACCTACTCCTTCTGCTTCATACATCGTATCAGCCATATCGTCCAGCAGCTTTTGCACATTAGGCGTAATTTTTGTAACTTCCTTTGCTACTTTATGCAATACGTCATCCGGCTCCAACACTATAATTCTAATTGACATGACAACAGAACACCTTCCTCTTTTTCCTTCATTTAGGTTTTACTGTATTCATCACAAAAGCGACTGCTACATTATCCTATGTACGGACGGCTTGTCCGCATTAATTGTACTAATAACTTTAGTGTTAACACTCTACATAAGCATTTGCGGATCAACATCCAAACTAATCAGCAACTTTTGTGCCTGTGCAGATTCGGCCATTTCATCAGCCACTTGCTGAGCCAAACCAATCGCGTCAATATTTCCACGCCATTTTATCATACATTGAAATCGGTATCTATTCTTGATTCTCGAAATGGGTGAAGCTACTGGCCCCAAGATGTCCAGCACATCCGATGTAAGCCGGTCCATATTCCCGAACCAGCCCCGTTGTCTGGCTCGTCCTTGTAGTGTCGCTGAATAATTTTCAGCCAGTCGGACCAGCACCGGGAGCTGTTCATGAGAAAAGGTCACTAAGATTAGTCGGCAGTATGGCGGGTAGTGCAGATTGCGACGATGTTTCAACTCTTCTCTCACAAACGATGCATAATCATGACGACTTGCGTGAACCACCGAATAATGCTCTGGAGTGTAGGATTGTACGAATACTTCCCCCGGCAATTGATGCCTTCCAGCACGCCCGGCTACTTGTGTTAACAGCTGAAATGTCTTTTCCGCAGCCCGAAAATCCGGTAAATTAAGAGCGGAATCCGCAGTAATGACACCTACCAGCGTTACATCGGGAAAGTCCAGCCCTTTGGCTACCATTTGAGTACCCAGCAGTACGTCTGCTTTTTTATCACGAAATTGCTTGAGCAGCTTTTCATGAGCGTTTTTTTCAGTTGTGGTATCGACATCCATTCGGACAACACGTATGCCGGGGAATAGCTTAGCCAACTCTTCTTCCACTCGCTGCGTACCTGTACCGAAGTAACGAATATGCTCACTACCGCACTCCGGGCAAGTCTGAGGTACAGGCTCGGAATAGCCGCAATAATGACAACGTAAATTGTTCGACCGCTGATGATAGGTAAGCGAAATATCACAATCCGGACATCCTGCCACATAGCCGCAGCTCCGGCACATGACGAACGTGGAGTGACCACGCCGATTCAACAGCAATACCGTCTGCTCCTTACGCTCTAATCGCTCTGCGATTCCATTATGCAACGCACGGCTGAACATGGAGCGGTTGCCGGCCCGTAGCTCCTCACGCATGTCCATGATATGGACTTCCGGTAACGTGTTCCCTAATGCGCGGGTCGGCATTTCAAGCAGCAACGGCGCGAATTCGTCGTTGCTTTGGGAGCGGGCAGCATAATAGCTTTCCAATGATGGTGTAGCTGAACCGAGAATAACGACAGCCCCGTGCTGGTGTGCTCTGCGAATGGCTACATCACGCGCATGGTATTTGGGCGTCTCTTCCTGCTTATAGGATGTTTCGTGCTCCTCATCCATAATAATGAGCCCTAGCTCACGAAAAGGGGCAAATACCGCCGAACGAGCGCCGATTGCGACTTTCACACGGCCTTCGCGTATTTTGCGCCACTCATCGTACCGTTCTCCCCCCGACAACCTACTGTGCATCACTGCGACCTGGTCGCCAAAACGACCTTTGAAACGTTCGACCATTTGTGGGGTTAATGATATTTCAGGTACGAGCACAATGGCCTGGCGATTCTGCTCGATACAGCGCTGAATAGTCTGCAGATAGATTTCCGTCTTACCACTCCCTGTGACTCCATGCAGCAAATAAGCTCCTTGCTCACGCATGTCCAGCTGACGAACAATCCGTTCATACACCGACTGCTGCTCTGCCGTAAGCGGAAGAGGATCTGTAGGCTTGAAGTGTCTGCCCCGATAGGGATCGCGAAAGACTTCAATGTCTTCCTGTAACACATAGCCCTTATCTTCCAGTGCCTTAACCGTGGCAGCCGATACACCTAGCGAGGTCATTACTTCCTTCAGCGGCAGAGGCAGAAACTCGCTACGCTCCAGCAAAAAAGCAAGTACCTCCCGCTGACGCTGCGCCTTGGCAGAAAATTGCTCCAGTGCCATGGATGCCTCATCTATGCTGATAGCCAAATCAACAGCTTTCATCGTCTTTTTGCCAAGCTTATCTTTAATAACCTGACTTTCCTGAAGCACTCCGCGGCGTAACAGCGATTTAATAACCTCCGCCTCCTCGGGGAAGCGTCTACTGAGTTGCTGCAACGGGACTTGCTCCTTATTCTGAATGAAGCTGACAATCTGACGCTCCGCCGGATCACTCATACCGTCGTCAGTCAGAAGGGCCCATTCGATCTCATCCTCCTGATTAGACAGCATAGACCGCTGTGGATTCGTAGACTCATGCTGTTCGGCAATTGAGATATAACGTTCCGCCTTGCCCTTAAGCGCGGTAGGAATCATCACTTGCAGTGCCATAATCTGATTACAAGCATAACGTTCGCTCATCCATTTGCCCAATTCAACCAAATCGGGAGATAAGGGCGGTACCAGATCTAGCAACTCCTGAATCGCCCTCATCCTGTATTTTGGCGGCTCCTCAGCTGGAACTACCGAGATAACAAAAGCCTGCACCGTCCGTTTGCCAAAAGGCACAGCTACCCGACTACCTGGCTCAATCCAAGGTTTCATTGAATCCGGTATCAGGTAATCGAAGGTACGATCTGTATCTTTGGCAGGTACATCGACAATAACCTTGGCAACTAAATTGCCTGTTTCCATTAATGCAACACCCCACCCATGCGTCCCGCGGCTAGAGTAAGCAATTTACGCGCAACTTCTTCCTTTGACTGTACAGGGATCTGCTCTACCATCCCGCTTCGGTCATATATTTGAACAGCATTTGTATCAACACCAAAACCTGCACCATCCACAGTTACATCGTTTGCCGCAAGCAAATCACAGTTTTTACGTTCTAATTTATCTATTGCATACGTCTCCAAATTTCCCGTTTCTGCTGCAAAGCCAATTAAAAATTGATGTTTCTTGCTGCGTCCGAGTGATTCCAAAATATCGACGTTCTTCACTAACTCCAATGTAAATACACTATCTTTTTTCTTGATCTTGGTCTGTGCCACCTCACGTGGTCGATAATCTGCCACAGCAGCAGCCATAACGACCATGTCACTCGTTTCCCATTGTTTTAGCACAGCCTGGTACATATCTTCAGCTGACTGGACTCTTTCAAGCGAAATACCTGAAGGCGGCTCCGCGCTGGTATTGGCAGCAATCAAATGTACCTCCGCCCCCATCTCCTGAGCCACTTTCGCAATGGCAAAGCCCATTTTACCAGATGAATCATTCGTAATATAACGGACAGGATCAATTCGCTCAATCGTGCCTCCAGCCGTGACAATGACTTTTTTTCCTGAAAGCGCTAGTTCATTCTTATTTACAAGTGGCTCAGTTACTTGATTCTCTGTAGATTCTTCTCCAAACCACCGTGATTCAGATTTGATTGCGGCTTCAGGTTCCAGAGCCTGCTGATCAAAAAAGCGCTCAATCGTTTGCACAATAGTTTCTGGCTCTTCCAAACGTCCTTTGCCAACGTAACCGCAAGCCAGTAATCCTTCCCCAGGCTCAATCATCTTCACACCACGTGATACCAGTGTCTCCATATTTTGCATGACTGCCGGATGAGTGTACATGTGTACGTTCATCGCAGGGGCCACCATAATAGGTGCTGTCGTAGCCAGTAACGTTGTCGATAACATATCATCAGCAAGACCATGCGCCATTTTTCCGATGATATTCGCCGTTGCAGGAGCAACTAGCACCAAATCAGCCGCATCCGCCAGATGAATATGAGATACGATGGACGGCTCTCTTTCATCAAATGTATCACTGTACACCGGATTGCGAGAGAGTGACTGCAGTGTAAGTTCGGTAATAAACTCCTTGGCAGAAGCCGTCATAATCACATGAACATCGGCTCCCTTTTGCGTCAACTTACTGCAGAGCGCAGCCCCTTTATAAGCAGCAATTCCACCGGTTATACCAAGAATAATAACTTTCCCCTTCAACATCGTTAACTCCCCCTGACCGAAAAAAATAACAACCTTGCGGTTGTCAAAGGAATTGGCATTGCGCCTGGTTATAATGATTGTCTATAATTCTTATTCTTCTTCGCCGCTTTCAAGCAAAAGATGATCTGCATAGATCTCTTCCAGAGCTACTCCAACCTGTTTGTGAGATTTAGGACTCTTCAAGCTCGTCTTCTCACCCTCACGCAACTGTCTAGCACGGCGTGATGCCGCTACAACCAGCGAATATTTACTATCTACCTTTTTCATCATTTCATCAATGGAAGGATACAGCACGAATAGACACCTCTTCATGTAGTTTTAAGCTATATAAGCTGAACTCCAGTGTACACCTTCAAGCTCAGCTTATACAGTATTATTTCTCTTTTGGTACGCTTGGCATATGTAAAGCCCTCGATTAAGGTCGAACCTTACAATGTTCGGCGATAATAATGGATTCTATTCGTTTACAAGCGAAATCAATCTCATCATTGACAACCGCATAATCATAGTGACGTAACAGGTTCATCTCGTCCACAGCTACCGACATACGATGATCAATGGTTGCTTGAGTTTCTGTGCCACGTCCCCGAATTCTATCCTTCAATTCATCCAGTGAAGGCGGAAGCAAGAAAATGAATATGCCTTCCGGGAATTTTTCTTTAACCTTTAGCGCGCCCTGAACTTCAATTTCCAGAAAGATATCTTTACCCTGCGCAAGCGTCTGGTCTACAAAATCACGTGGAGTGCCATAGTAGTTACCTACATACTCTGCGTACTCCAGCAATTCATCTCGTTCAATCATGCCTAAAAATTCTTCACGCGTTTTGAAAAAATAGGTCACTCCATCCTGCTCGCCCGAACGAGGTGTTCGAGTTGTAGCAGAAACGGAATACGTTATCTCAGGTAGCTTTTCGCGCAATGCATTGCCTACCGTCCCTTTACCGACCCCCGAAGGTCCGGATATTACAAATAATAATCCCTTAGCCATAGTACACTCCATTTTTATTCGTCATTGTCATCATCTTTAGTGGATAGGCGATGAGCGACCGTCTCCGGCTGCACCGCAGACAGGATTACATGATCACTGTCTGTAATAATAACAGCCCGTGTCCGGCGGCCATAGGTAGCATCAATTAACATATGACGGTCCCTGGCTTCCTGTATAATCCGCTTGATCGGAGCAGACTCCGGACTGACGATGGAGATTATTCGGTTGGCCGACACGATATTGCCAAAGCCAATATTGATCAATTTGATTGCCATATTCAGGTCTTTCCCCCTATACATGTGACTATTGCAGCCGTGCCGCTACCAGGTAGCTACTCAATATTTGCAGCCTGCTCACGAATTTTTTCGAGCTCTGCTTTCATCTCAACGACCAAATTAACTAATGTGAGATGATTAGCCTTAGAGCCGATCGTGTTGACTTCCCTGTTCATTTCCTGGATTAAAAAATCTAATTTGCGACCGGCCGGCTCGTCCGACAGCAGCAACCTTTTGCACTGTCCAAAATGACTTTGAAGCCGGGTAAGCTCCTCATCAATATTGCTGCGATCCGCGAATAACGCAATCTCCATTCCGAACTTATGTTCATCAAGCGTAAATGAACCGTCCTGAAGCTCTTTAAGCCTGTTCTTCAGCCTGTTACGGTAGTCGCTCACAACATGAGGAGCCAACACCGTCATTTCATGATGGAAGGATTCCAGACGTAAGATACGGGATTCCACATCTTGTGCCAAATGCCCACCTTCTCGCCTTCTCATCTCCAGCAATCCTTGCAAAGCTTCGTTCAAAGCTCGCTGTAAATGCTCTTCCCAGTCCTCTTCGTCTCCATTGCAAGCCTCTCCAGGCTCACCCAGAACATCAGGCAAAGCAAGGATATCACTTATACCTAACGTTCCTTTCACGCCATAACGATCCGCCAGCTGCTCCGCTGCACGCAGGTAAGCCTGCACGACAGTGTCATTCAACCGTGCGGCGGGTATCTGTTCTTCATCACGTTCCCTGTGGATGAAAACATCGATACGACCGCGTTTAATCTGCTGTTGAACCGTTCTTCTCAAGCCATCTTCATAACGAGTCCATTCACGTGGAATTCTCATCATCACTTCGCAATATCGGTGATTGACCGATTTCAATTCCAAGCGCACTTTATACCCCTCATGATGAAGGATGGCTTGACCGTATCCGGTCATACTCAATGACATCGGCATCACATCCATTATACTATTGTAATTGATTATTATAGTCGAAACAAGGGGGCCTGTGCTCGGCCTGATTTTTGCCACACATATGAAGTCAGCTCAGCTGTCATTTCATAGAACATGAAAGGAGTCATGAAATAGATCCCATTAAAATGTTCCATGGCCGTATCAAGCAGCTCCTTGGCAATAGACACGCCCATAGCTCGTCCTTCCGGGCCTTCCAGCCCCGACATGCGTGCACGCACCTCATCGGATAACTGAATGCCTGGCACTTCATTGTGCAAGTATTCTGCATTGCGGCCACTAGCCAGCGGCATAATACCGATAAAAATCGGTATATCCAAGTGTCGTGTCTGTTCTGCAATGGCTGTAATCAGCTCGGGATCGTAAACAGGCTGGGTCATAATATAATCGGCCCCGGAGGCAATTTTCTTTTCCAACCGCTGTACGGCTTTCCCCAAATGCTTAACATTTGGATTAAAAGCAGCTCCCACCACAAAATTAGCTTTCTGCTTGAGTGGCTTACCAGAAAATGCGACACCATCATTTAGTTGCTTGATCATGCGTATGATTTCAAAAGATGTCATATCATACACCGAACTGGCGCCTGGTAAATCACCGAACCGCGCTGGATCTCCAGTAACCGCCAGTACATGGTCAATACCCAGTGCGTCAAAACCCATCATGTGGGATTGCGTACCAATCAGATTACGGTCACGACATGCGATATGAATTAATGGACGCAAGCCTGTTTCAATACTAACCAGATGCCCAAGCGCCATATTGCTCATACGAGTGACTGCAAGCGAATTGTCAGCAAGTGTAAGTGCATCGGCTCCGGCTTTCTTCAAGGCATGTGCACCTTGCATAAACCGGGTAATGTCGAGATCTCGCGGAGGGTCCAGCTCTACAATAACCGTATGCCGTTCCTTAACCAGATCCACAATGTTGGGTTCGCTGGTATGTCTGCCATTTCCTCGTCCCCCTTCATCTGCTGTCTGCTCCACCACATGAATGACTTCCGTCGAAAAGGTTTCTTTTGGAGCCAACGGGGGTGGTTGCAAATCATTTAAAGCTTTGGAAATAGCAGCAATATGGTTTGGTGTCGTTCCGCAGCAACCACCAATCAGCCTCGTACCGAGATCTACAAAGGACGTGGCACATTCTCCGAAATATTCAGGTGATGCACCGTATACATAGTGACCGTCCACATAATCTGCCAATCCCGCATTCGGATATACAGACAGTGGAACAGACAAGGGACCGTCCAGTTGCTCCATTACACTCATAATTCCCTGCGGACCGGAGTGACAGTTAAACCCGAGGATGTCAGCTCCTTCACTACGCAGTGTTGAAAAGGCTTGTGCCATTAAAAACCCATCTTGGGTACGACCAACTTGGTCAACCGCAAATTGACAAATTACCGGAATGTCACTGTATTTACGCACACTGTGAAGCGCAATGCGCATTTCGTCCAGTGAATAAAACGTTTCGCATAAAATGCCGTCAACCCCTTCGGACAGAAGAGCATCAATCTGCTGTTCGTAGTTTCTTGACAGCTCTAGCTTGGATATGCTGAGACGTTTGCCTCCGCATATGGAACCGACCGCACCTACTACATAATGTTCGGGTCCAGCCGCAGCCCTGGCAATCCTCACACCAGCACGATTGATTTCTTCTACCTTAGATTCCAATCCAAAGCGGGCTAATTTATAATCATTTGCAGAGAATGTATTCGTCTCCAGCAATCGTGCTCCTGCATTTAAATACTGACCATGCACGTCTGATATGACGCCAGGCGAAGTAATGTTCAGTTCTTCGTAAGACGTATTTACTGGAAATCCTAGCTGGGACAAAAAAGTCCCCATAGCGCCGTCTCCGACAATAATTTCACGATTCAGCACAGTACGCAAATCCGGTTTCATGTCCTCTGCTCCACCCCGCTCTTTATTTTCATACTAATGTAACATAAAGAGACTACAAACATAAGCCAAAAACAAAAAAAGCCGCCTCACGTCCCGACAATATGATATCAGGAGTGAAGCAACTTGATTGATCATTTTCTATTTCCCACCACATTTTTATTGCATTTTCCCATCAGAAGAATGGAGGGAAAACTCGTAAAAAGTCCCTTTTTTATTTACTTTAGCCACAATAGAATCCGTCCCCTTTTGCTGCTTGGAGAACGTATATTGATTTCCTTGAACTTTCACTTTATAGCCGGACACATTGATATTAAACAACAGCTGAACCTTAGGCTTGACCAGCTTCAATGCTTCGGCGGCAGTATATTTTGGACTTGCAAAAGATTTTTTGAAATCTGCGTCATCATTCCAGTCCATCCCTGATGTGGATACAGCCAGCACTTTACCGGTTACCGCACCAATTTTGACTTCATTCGCCTCGCTTGCATCCTCGAACGACCAATAAGAAAGCCCCTTTTTCTCATCCTTGTACCGTGAGACATGCTGCACTGTGATTCGCTGTCCACTCACTCGCTTAAACGTGTTCATTGCACGGTTCAGTAACACAGGATCCACCTGCTTCAGTGCATAGTCCGCATTGACGGTAATAGCATTACCTTGATCCACATCAACATACAATGAGGAAGCTTTTTCTCCTGCCCCCCAGAATACCCAGTAATTTGAAGGCTTGTTGGACTGATAAGGGGATTTGACTCGCCAGAATGCTTCAAATTGTAAGGGGCGCTTGCTGTCAAACGCTTTGGCGCTGTTTAATACTTTTGCCTTGAGTGGCGCGTTCATCGCCTTTCCCAAACTACTTATTTTATATCGTATGGTTGTAGAATCTACTCTGTTTTTCTCTTTATTATATTCTGTCTGTAACGTAGCTGTTCCATCTTCCAATTCACCCTCGACAATCCAGGTTTTCCCCATATCCGTTACATCGTCAAATTGAAATGCAGTTTTTGAACCGATAAGTTCTTGCACTGCTTTTTCTAAACGGCTTACGACTGTCGGAGTTAGCGAACCAACCTGCTTGTCCGTCGTTTCTGTGGCAGCAGGAATAGCCGCCGCTTGAACCGGAAGCGCGGTGGCTATAAGAATGAGGATTGCAATTGCTGATACCCAACGAAATTTCCGCACTATGAACGGCCTCCTTATCGTTTTCTCATTTTCTATATTATACATCGTTCAGACGTCAAAAAAAGACAGAATATCGCTCTGTTCACCATTTTCCCAGTAAACAGCGGCATAAAAGGGCAAAAAAAGAAGACCTGCTAAGGTCTTCTTCACCCTCACTTCTATATACGACCTTCGAACACAATCTCAGCCGGCCCTGTCATATAAATGTGATTATCATCCTCGCTCCATTCGATATCCAGATCGCCGCCTTTTAGGCTTACCATGGCGCGGCGGTCGCTGTATCCATTTAGTACAGAAGCAACAAGCGTAGCACAGGCTCCGGTTCCGCAGGCTAGCGTAGGTCCAGCTCCCCTCTCCCATACCCTCATATCTATATGCTTCCGACTCCGTACCGTGGCGAACTCAACATTTATTTTTTTAGGGAACAATGGATGACACTCCAGCTTCGGCCCCCAGGCCTCCAGATCAAAGCTAGGCGCGTCCTCAACATAAATGACACAGTGCGGATTTCCCATAGATACAGCCGTAAAGCGAAAACCGCTTCCTCCAGCTTCAATGGGCTCATCAATTACGTTAGTCAAATCGAGTGTAGTTGGAATTTTCAATCCTTCTAGAATCGGCTCTCCCATATCTACCTTCACCATTCGTACAGTTCCGTTTTCCACAGTCAGTTCAACCTGCTGCACACCTGCACCCAGCGTCTCGATCGTGATCTGTTCACGGTTGATATGCTTACA
This sequence comes from Paenibacillus sp. T2-29, assembly GCF_052921365.1. Classification (NCBI taxonomy): domain Bacteria; kingdom Bacillati; phylum Bacillota; class Bacilli; order Caryophanales; family Paenibacillaceae; genus Paenibacillus; species Paenibacillus sp. T2-29. The sequence continues at coordinate 511,993 of NZ_JBREVE010000001.1, forward strand.
GTCATACACATATTTGGCAGCACAACGAATAGCATTACCGCATTGCTCGGCCTCCGAGCCGTCCGAGTTAATGATACGCATGCGAAAATCTGCCTTGTCAGACGGCAATATATATACCAATCCATCGGCGCCAATACCAAAATGTCGATCACATAGCCGAACAGCTAATTCCGAGGCGTCAGACGGCAATTCCTGATGCCCATACCAAACGATAAAATCATTACCCAGACCATTCATTTTAGTGAATTCCATAGCTTCCCCCCGCCGTTGCTGCTGATCTCATGCTCCTCTTGAAGCTTTAATCCCATAATATCATACAGGGCAAAAGCGGGAAAGCGATGCGATATGCATGACTCAAATTCTAGGCTGAAAACTTTGTACGTCCCGCTGAAAAGTGTGTATTTCCGCCGTGCCGACGGTTACGTCGACCGCCCCATACACTTCCCGCTCCCATCAGGAACGTTGGAATTCCAGCTGCGACAATAGATAGTGCCCATTCACGTAAACCAAGGGGTACCGTTTTGAAAATAGGCTGCAGCACAGGCACATACATTACAACCAGCATCAGTACAATGGAGGACAGTACGGCAAGCACGAGATAACTATTTTGAAACGGATTACGGTGGAAAACGGAACGAGAGCTGCGGCAATCAAATACATGAATTAACTGCGCCAGCACTAACGTAGCAAATGCAACCGACTGTGCTTTGATCAGTTGCCCTGCATCATTCGGAGCAATCCGTAATGTCAACCAAAAGGCCGCAAGTGTACATAAGCCGATCAACAGACCGCGACTAATGATTTTCCAGCCCAGTCGACGAGCAAAAATATTTTCCTTTGCGCCACGAGGCTTATGCTCCATAAGATCCTTTTCCGGCTGATCCACACCCAGAGCCATCGCCGGCAAACCGTCAGTTACCAGATTTACCCATAAAATCTGAATGGGCAGCAAAGGCAGCGGTAGCCCAGCCATCATGGCAAAGAACATCGTCAAAATTTCACCAACATTGGAGGCGAGTAAATAACGGATGAATTTACGGATATTCTCGTAAATATTTCGGCCTTCCTCAATTGCCGCTACAATCGTTGAGAAATTATCGTCACTCAGTACAAGTGCAGCCGCTTCTTTAGTCACGTCTGTTCCTGTAATGCCCATGGCAATACCGATATCCGATGCCTTGATCGCTGGTGCGTCATTGACGCCATCTCCGGTCATAGCTACGACATGTCCGCGTCTTTGCAGCGACTTGACGATTCTCAGCTTGTGTTCCGGCGACACCCGCGCATACACGGAGACGGTATCCACAACGTTATCCAACGCCGCATCATCCATGAGAGACAGTTGCTGTCCCGTCAACACATGTGAGCCGCGTTGAAGAATACCCAGCTGCTGTGCAATGGCTTCCGCAGTTGTGCCATGATCACCCGTAATCATCACGGTGCGAATGCCAGCACGACGGCACTTGCCGATGGCCTCGCGAACCTCGCGGCGTGGCGGATCAATCATGCCGGTCAGGCCGATAAAAACCAGCTGTTCTTCAGCCTCCTCAGCCGTAGAGACACGTTCATGCGAGCGGATGTCACGGTAAGCGACACCAAGTACACGCAGCGCTTCCGATGCCATACCTTCGTTGGCTGCCAATACCTTTTGGCGCAGCGTACCCGTTAATGGAACGACATTCCCTTCCCATAAAATGTAAGAACACTGGCCCAGTAGCACGTCTGGCGCTCCTTTGGCAAATACAATGTGTCCTCCCTGGTGGCGTACGAGTACCGACATCCGCTTCCGATCCGAGTCAAAAGGGAATTCTCGCTCTCGTGTGTACAGTTCATATAGCCCTTGTCGCGTGACTCCGCCTTTGGCAGCTAACGTGACCAGCGCTCCTTCCGTCGGATCACCTTTTAGCTCCCAAACAGCGGAAGGCGTAGGCTCTTTGGTTTTCTTTTTCGAACGCAGCTCATCTATATCGGCTTGAACAATCTCCGCATTATTACAAAGTACACTGGCTTGCAGCAATCTACGCAAGGATTGTCCGTTTTTTAGGTCGGCCGGAAGATCCCTGTCCATAATATGACCGTGTGGATCATAACCTTCCCCGGTAACTCCCCAGAAACGACCATCCAGCCACAGCTTGGTGACTGTCATTTTATTTTGGGTCAGTGTGCCCGTTTTGTCAGAGCAAATGACAGACGCGCAGCCGAGCGTCTCTACGGAAGGCAACTTGCGTACAATGGCCTTGCGTTTGATCATACGCTGTACACCCAAAGCAAGTGCAATGGTTACAATTGCGGGCAATCCTTCCGGTATAGCTGCCACAGCCAAGCTCACGCCGGCCAAAAACATGTTCATGGCTGGCTGACCATGCAAAATGCCCGCTACGACCACGAGCACAGTTAGCGCCAACGCCACGATAATCAAAATTTTGCCCAATTGTTCCAGTCTGTGCTGCAACGGTGTCTCCTGCGACTCCGTATTTTCGATCAAATCTGCGATCTTCCCCATTTCGGTACTCATGCCTGTGCGAATGACCACGCCTTGTGCGGTGCCTCTGGTCATCATGGTGCCCATAAAACCGATGTTCTTTTGGTCCCCAAGAGGTACTTCGGCGGCATGAATAGGGCGGCAATGCTTACTCACCGGAACCGATTCACCTGTCAGAACAGACTCCTCCACATCACAGCCATTGGTACTCAACCACCTTACATCTGCGGGGATACGATCACCACTTTCCAGCAGCACGATATCGCCCGGCACCAGCTCTCTGGCCTGAACATGTACTCGTTTACCTTCTCGCAGCACTTTGGCGGTTGGAGCAGAAAGCTGTCTTAAAGCTCGCAATGAACGTTCAGCTCTGAATTCCTGCACAAAGCCGAGAATTCCATTTAGCACAACGATAGCAATAATGGTAATCGCGTCCAAATACTCACCGAGTAGGCCAGATATCAGGGTCGCTCCCATCAATACAAGCATCATAAAATCCTTGAACTGGTTGAGCAGCAGCAAAATTGCCGAAACACGCTTGCCCTCGCTCAGCTCATTCCATCCCGTCCTTTCTCTTCGTTCCGCAATCTGCTCCTCCGAAAGACCCTGCTTCGGGTCGACTTCCAGACTTGTTGAAAGCTGTTCATTGCTTAATTGGTGCCAGTGTGCTTGTTCCATTCTCCCCAATTCCCTCCCGGTCAGATAGTCCGTTTCCGTCGGTTGTGCGTAGGATGGCTGCCCGTTATTATATTTTTGTGCCACGATTGCTGATATGCTGGACAGACTTTCTTGATTCAATCTATTCGGACAGGACTCGAAATATCACAAAGCCGCTTAAGTTTTGTCCCAAAGTTATGTATCATAGAAGGAAGGCGAAAATACATTTGCTTCAAAGGAGAACATACATTATGGCATTGGACGGAATCGTAACCCGCGCTATCGTACACGAATTGCAAGCCATCCGGGGCGGGCGCATTAATAAAATACATCAGCCAAACGAACGCGATATCGTGCTGAACCTGCGGGCACAAGGTGGGAGTGTAAAACTGTTGCTGTCGGCTAATCCGACATTTCCGCGTGTACATTTTACAGAGCAAAGCTTTCTCAATCCGACAGAAGCTCCCATGTTTTGTATGCTTCTTCGCAAACATTGCGAAGGAGGCATTATTGAGAACATCGCGCAGGTGGGCATGGAGCGCATAATTCATATGGATATACGTCAGCGTGATGAGCTGGGGGATATTTCATTTAAGCGCATTATTATTGAAGTAATGGGGAGACATAGCAACATTATTTTGCTTGACCCGGAAACAGGTGTGATGCTGGATGGCATTCATCATGTCACACCCTCTATCAGCAGCTATCGGGTCGTTATGCCAGGCTTTCAATACACAGAGCCTCCTGAACAAAACAAGCTAGATCCACTAGAAGTCGAAGAAGCAGCCTTCTTTTCCTCGTATCAAGCAGCCATTGAGGCGGAAGAAGCTCCCAAACGCTGGATCGTGAACACTTTTACCGGACTTAGTCCCCTCATTGCTGAAGAGATACTAATCCGAGCATCTGATGAAGAAGCTTCTGGTGACAAGGATCGTCGACTGTGGAGGGCATTCAGTGACATCATGGATGACGTGCGGAATCATCATTTTCAGCCGGTATCTGGACTGAACGCACTTGATAAAGTAATATTTTCAGCCATCCCACTGACGTTGATCCAAGGAGAACGTAAGGAATACGCTACCATCAGTGAGTGTATGGAGGACTTTTTCGGCGAAAAGGCAGAAAGGGACACGGTTAAGCAAAAGGTTAGCGACCTACTGCGGTTTCTGCAAAACGAGCGGAGCAAAAACGTAAAAAAACTCGATCATCTCCATCAAGATTTGGCCGAAGCAGAAGATGCCGATCAATTTCGGATTTACGGAGAGCTGCTGTTCGCTTCACTGCATGAGGTAAAAAAGGGTGACAAGGAAGTAACACTCACTAACTTTTATGACGAGGAACAGAGTGCGATCACCATTCCATTGGACCCGCTGCTCAACCCTTCAGATAATGCACAGCGTTATTTTAAAAAGTACAACAAATATAAAAACAGCCTGGCTGTTATTGACGAGCAACTAGAGAAGACTCACGATGAAATTCGTTATATGGACAATCTTCTTCAGCAGCTAGCCCATGCCTCTATCAACGACATTGAGGAAATACGTGAAGAACTGGTTCAGCAGGGCTATCTTAGAGATCGGGTTAAAAAAGGAAAGAAAAAGAAGAAAAATGACCGTCCGACCTTGCATGTATATACATCATCCGAAGGCATCGAGCTACTGGTTGGCAAAAATAACTTGCAGAATGAATATGTGACCAACCGACTGGCCGGACCCAATGACACGTGGTTGCATACAAAGGATATTCCAGGGTCACACGTCGTTATTCGTGCCGAGAAATTCGGAGACGCGACGTTGGAGGAAGCAGCTCAACTGGCTGCCTATTTCAGCCAAGCCAAGCAGTCCAGCAGCGTACCTGTAGACGCCACCTTGATTCGACATGTACGCAAGCCCAGCGGAGCAAAGCCCGGCTTTGTCATCTACGATCATCAGCGTACGCTCTTTATCACACCTGATGAGGAACTGGTCAAAAAGCTGCCGAACCGCATCAAAAACGGCTAGGTCCCACCAGCATATGGAATCCACATAAAAAGCCCTTTGTCCTTTGCACGATACACTTCTGTGTTCCATGCGGTAGGCAAGGGGCTTTTTCATTTACTTTTGTCCAACAGCAGCCTTTCTCAACTCCTCGACGACCTGACCGTCCACACTACGGCTACCCAGATCGCCGTGGAAAATCACACCTTGGCGTGCACCGTGAAAATCCGAGCCGCCCGTTGCGATAAGCCCATAATGCAGCGCCATTGCAGTATATCGTCTCTCGGCCTCAGCATCATGATCCGAATGACGCACCTCCAACCCTACAGGCTTCGCTGCCTCTATTATGGAGCACACCAGTTCGTCATTTCCATACAAGCCAGGGTGGGCCACTACAGGCACTCCTCCTGCTTCACGAATCCAGCTTATAGCCTCCGCAGGCTCTACACGGGGTACAGACACGTATCCGGGCGCACCTTCTGCCAAGTAACGATCAAACGCATCCCGCATATCCTTCGCGTAACCTTTTTGAACCAGGGTATCTGCCATATGCGGACGTCCAATACTTTCATCCGGCGCTAGTGGTCTGCCCATTGTAGCCACCACCTCATCTAGCGTGATTTCCACGCCCAAGCTACGCAATTGACTCAAAATCAAATCATTACGGGTATCCCGCGCCTGTCTCAGCTTTTCCAACCGTTCCAAAAACATTTTATTACGGTAATCCATAAAATAACCTAATATATGAATATCTTTGCCGCCAGCACGTGTACTGATTTCCACACCCGGCACCACGGTCATTCCAATGCGTCTTCCCTCCTCCAAGGCTTCCTCCAAACCGGCCACCGTATCATGATCTGTAATAGCCACACCGGCCAGCCCTTTTTCCTTCGCCCAGTGCACATTATCAGCAGGTGATTGCATACCGTCAGATGCTTGGGTGTGTGTATGTAGATCATATCGTTGCAAATTATTCTGTTCCTTCATCATGCAGATTCTCCTCCTCTTCATCTCTAAAGCTTGTCCTACGAGTCCTCGAATACGTCCATTCCCTGATCATGACGACGCAAGTAAGACAGAAAAGTTACTACCGGGATCGGCAACAACGCTGATTTCAAATGAATTGCATAAAATTCTCGTTTGAAGGTAATATCTGAAATATTTACAATTTTCAATAACCCAAGCGCAACCTCATGTTTGACTGAAGAAGGTGACAGCATAGTAATCCCCAGTCCTGCCTCTACCGCTGATTTGACCGCTCCAGTGCTGCCCATCTCCATTACAATATCAAGTCGAGAGGCATCCGCACCACGATTTTTCAGCCCGTCTTCTATGACTTGGCGTGTACCAGAACCTTTTTCTCTGGCTACAAAGGGATGCTTGAATACATCTTCTAAAACTACTTTTTTGGCCTTGGCCAGCACATGCCCCGAAGGAACAATCAGCTTCAGTTCGTCCTGCATCACAGATTCTACCACAATATCCGGGTGTTGAACCGGGGCCTCAATCAGCCCTAAATTCAACTGGTGCTTTAGTATATCATCCATAATTTGAGTCGTATTCATTACATTCATTGCCATGCGTATGTGAGGGTACTCCTGACCAAACGGTCCCAACATTCTTGGCACAATGTATTCACCAATCGTTAGGCTGGCACCAATATGCAATCTTCCCTCCAGCATGTGAGTAAAAGCAGACATCGCTTCGTCAGCTTCCCTGATCAGTTGCATACTTCTTTTTGCAAAAGGCAGTAATGTCGCTCCTGCCTCCGAAAGCTCAATTTTTTTAGTCGATCGGTGCAGCAGCTTCGTGCCAAAATAATCTTCCAAAGACTGAATTTGCATCGTCACCGCAGGTTGCGTCATATGCAGCGCTTGCGCCGCCGCCGAGAAGCTTCCGCGCTCTGCTACGGTATAAAAAATGTGCAGCTGATGAAAGTTCATACTGACCAGCCCTCTCCCCTCTGATCTCCTTATTTTAACATAAGAAAAACATCTGGCGAACAATTTCCGAGTAAATTTACCGAAATGGGGAGTTATATGCTTGCAAAATAAAAAAGCATGCAGCTGATAACTGCATACTTCTACTCAAACTCGACGTTGTCAATGTGCCCGCTTTCTAATGGAACCGTCCGTCAAATCACCGTCTATTTTTGCTTACGAGTGCTTTTCATCAGTGTCATGCGCCGTGAATGGCGTAGCCATGAATAGTAGGACTTCAAGTCCCTTAATTCGATAGTCTCTGACATCCGACCCAAAAAGGTAATAATAATCATCTTATGAAGCGGATTCCCCGCAATGTCCATCTCACCTGGCAACTCACCAAATTCGGCGACAACGACCAGATCACCATCAATTAAATATACATCCTCTTCATTATGATAGTAGGACTCCATCCTGTTTTGCTTCAGGCACTCCCAAAGCCAGGCGGCGATATGATTCGTCTCGGACTGTTTCTGCTCTACCCGATCTAAATAACGTGTTTTCGCATGATTTGTAATCACGATATCGGCGACTTTCTTATCGCCCATCTCCACGTAGAACGGTTCGTATGTACTCCATCGCTGCATTGCCTTGTCACGCACGGGATCACTCTCCCCACCAGATAGGTCTTTATATCTACCAATATATTCATATGTTACCTCAACAGACCCGGGACTACAAGTTACAAAATTGAAGTTTATGGGTGTTTTTTAAAGAATTTTTAGGTCTAACAGCATTAAGATTAGTATGCAAAAGTCCTGGCTTCACAAAAAAAAGCCAGCCCGTAGGCTGACCTTTTTCAAGAAATTTGAATGTATAGACAATCAAAGCTTATATTTCATATTCTTTCATCTTTTCCTTATCGTCGTTGTACTCCGTCCTAATCTCATTTCGGAAAGAGCGCTCAACCTTACGTACATAGGAAAGTCTGCGAATATTTTTAACGGTGTCCTCTGCCCGATCCGCATTCATATAAATAACTACATAATGCATACGCTTTGAAATATAGTGGACATTTCCGTATTTCTCCAGATTGCGGGCAGCCTTGATATCGCTTACCCAAATGATGTACCCTGTCCGCTCGGCAAACATTCGCTTCATCTCCCCTCCGTATCATTCCTATGGCCTATCCGCAGGAGCATTTCCCTCCGCTGCCGCATCCGCCCTTTTTCACATTCGGGTCGTTGCTCGGCACCTTAATGGTTTCGGACACGGAATATGCAATCGTTTCAGACATGGCATGAAGCATATCATCCAGCGCCTTTTCGGCTCGCTTGAACTCCTTAACAGCCTCAAATTGTTCTAGCTCCAGTTCAACGGCCTGCACTGCGTCCTTCGCTTCATGATAGTTGGGATGAAAATGCCCAAAACGCTCCGTTTCAGCGAAAAGCTCCTTTTTGGCATCCAGCTTGCGTACACACGCCTGAATAGACGGGTTCAATTCCACACGCTGCTTCCAATATAAATAATCCGATACCTCAAAGGACCGGTTGACCATATCGCCCAATTCATAGGCGTTAATAAGCACTTCTGCCATATTGACCGTGTTCAATTCGGCTACGCTCATGAATGTCATCTCACTTTATATAAAGTTCTACCCAATAAAAGTAGACTCATTTATCATACCACATCCTTCTTTTGAGAAGAAGGAGTTTCATGCACTTCCTGACACGACTATGTAAAAGGAACCAACAACCTCATATCGGACCAATCCCTTGGCTGCAAGGTCGCACGAGAAGGTGTTTCCTCATCCATTCCTGAGGCGTACCAGCCTGTGACACTCCAGGGATCGCCCGAAACCACCGATTCCGGTATCCATTTAACCTCTTTCCCACTAATGCGCAATCCCACCGCCGCCTGCCAACGGATCGCTTGCTCCATCAACTGCCTGGAAGTGGACGTATGGTAACTCCTCCATTCTTTTGTCCATGAAGAGGGTACTGTAGATCTTTCCGGGAAATAGTCAGACGGATCAGGCAGGGTGTGCTCTTGTTCATAAAAATGCAACGTGCGCCCTGTGTAAACCAGACCAGCTCTTCCCTCTTGCGAAAATAGGGAACGGCCGGCTTCTAGGTTCTCTGTCTCCGTCAAAAGTGGATAATGATGAGCTGGCTCATCCGCACCTTTTGGCTCAAGACGCGGACTTAATCCAATTGCAGCGAGCGCTTTTCGTATTTTGTCAGCAGAGCGTACCGGGATAATAAAATCTTTGTCGCCGAGTCGCTCCAGTAATCCTTCTAATGCAGGATGACGCGCAACCATGTCCGCATCCTCCTGAGTACCGCATCGCAGAAGTGTTACCGTCGCAAAAGCCGTTCGTCCGACATCGCCTGTCCACTGCTCTACTGCCAGCCGTACATGTTCTGGCACCCCTGTCCGACTGTACTTGTCCAAAAGAGCGGGAATCGCCTTGGCCTCCATGCCCAGCTCGATTGCCTCTGTAATACTCTCTCTGGTGATCCGATATACTACCAACCGGTCTCCTGTCAAACGCTGACAGCAGCATTCCAATCGCCAGCGCACATCATATGCGACATCTGGCGGTACCAATATTTCAAAATCAGGCTGCACATAAAAGGCACCTTGCTCTTGATAAGTATCCTCGTCATGATAGGGACGAAGCAGATCTGTCGCAGAGACATTCCAGCGAAAACACAATTCGCCTGATGTGGTCTGACCCCAATCCCCCATTCCAAAAGCCGTCAGGGCCTTCAACCAACCCTTTATATCTTCCATAAAAGGTTCATTAAAATTAAAATCAGATACTGTTTCATCCGCAAGCCCATCGAGGTTTGCGATTGTAGGAACAATGTCTATAAGGGTACTGTTTGTGGAATCATCTCCCTTTAAACGATTTTGCGGCATTAAGCCTACCTGAAGCATCCATTGCAGCAGATACTGAATAGATATCCATCCGTCTGTTCCTACATACTGCGAGACGGCACACAGCATATAGCGAAAATGCTGTATGGGCGCTTCAGCCTTGCCGTACCTTTCCATGAGAGTGGCAAAAATATGCTTGCGCATTTGCCCAGCAGACAAACGAATCCATATCGCCAGTTCCGCTTCCTGAATACGGAAAGACACAGTTTCTTTCACTAACAGCCCCAAACTGAGTAGTAAATCGATCATGACCACCGTTTGTACTGGATACAGCTCGGCATGCGCATAATGTAACCCAAGTCCCTCCAGGTCCTCCGGACGAAAGGGGGTCAGTTCATTTAACTTTTGCAATGACCGCTTATGTATGGTTCCTTTGGCCGTCAAAGGAATTCCCTGTATCGCAATACGTGACAACACATGCAGTAACTCTGACTCCAGTCCAGTCATTGCTTCATGTACCGTTATCGGATGATCCGTATGTATCTCGTTCATTGGAGTTTGCTCTAACAACATATCGTACAGAGCGGGTAGTCGATCAACCGGAATGTATAAAATCCGCTCACCCCACGATTTGGTAACTGCCTCCAGCCACCCCCGGGTGCGAAGCCCATGCAGTGCCAGTTTTGTTTCGACTCCGCTTAAGGCACCTTGGGTAAGCTGCACAGGCTCCTCTTCCCTCATAGGCTGTGCAGCATGCCGGATAAAGCATCGTTTAAGCACCAGCAGTTCATCCGCTGAAAGCTCATTATAGCTGCCATGTGTATTCGTTACGCCCATCCTTGATTAGGCCTCCTTTTTCTTTCCACCATCTTCTGTCCCATCCTCCTGGCTTCTGCTAGCCATTGTCCTATCAAACCTGCGAACCGCATATTCATAGCCCTGCTCAATCAGAAACAGCTGACGACGTGCTGCAAAATCCATCTCCTTACTGTTCTCTGTCACTAATGCATAAAAATAAGCTTTATTCTCTCCTGGCTTTGGTCGTAAAATGCGGCCAAGTCGCTGCGCTTCTTCCTGACGGGAGCCAAAGCTACCCGATACCTCTATGGCCACCGCTGCATCCGGCAAATCCACCGCAAAGTTCGCCACCTTGGATACCAATAGGGTTTGAATACTACCCTTGCGAAACGCATCGAACCAACGCACCCGCTCACTCTGAGTCATGGATCCCGTAATCAGTGGAACGTCCAGCTCCTGAGCCAATTTACGTAACTGGTCTAAATATTGACCAATAATAAGCGTGGGTAGCCCCTTGTGTTTCTCCATCAGACTGCGTACTGCCTCCAGCTTAGCCGGATTTTCGGCTGCAATTCGGTATTGCTGTCTGCCTTCAGCGCGCATACTTCGCTCCAAAAGGTCAGCGGTCATAGGCAAACGCAACTCTACACAATCGACCTGAGCAATCCAGCCCTGTCGTTCCAGTTCCTTCCACGGCATATCGTACCGTTTGGGTCCAATTAAAGAGAACACATCCCGCTCACACCCGTCCTCTCGAACTAACGTGGCTGTTAAACCCAAACGACGGGTAGCCTGAATATCAGCCGTCGCTCGAAATACTGGCGCAGGCAGCAGATGTACCTCATCGTAAATAATGAGTCCCCACTTCCGCTCACTCAGCAGCTTCATATGTTCAAACTCTCCGTCTTTGGTGCGACGATGCGTCAAAATCTGGTAGGTTGCCACCGTTATCGGTCGCACCTCCTTTTTCTGACCACTGTATTCCCCGATAGAATCGACAGGAATATTCGTCTTTTGCTTCAATTCTTCGATCCATTGCCGCACAGAGATAGTATTAGAAGTTAAAATAAGCACCTCGCACTGAAGTCGATTCATCACTGCCATACCGATCACTGTTTTTCCGGCTCCGCATGGGAGCACTAGTACACCACTCCCCCCTAAGCCGTCTGTGCCTTCAAATGCATCAGCAGCTTTCAGCTGGTAATCACGAAGCTGCAACTCCGTTTGTCCCTTCCTCAAGGTAAAACGAAGCAGATTCCCCTCAAGATAACCTGCCGTATCCACAACGGGATATCCCAAGCGAGTTAATTCCTGCTTGAGCAAGCCACGATTTTCGGGCGGTACGGATGCGCTTGTCTTATTGGTGCGAAGCAAACCAAGCTGTTTTAGCTCTTTCTTGTTCAATAGCTCATCCAGTAAAGTTGGAGTCTCTACTGCCAAGATCAAGTGATCACCTATTGTGTATGTGTTGGCTTTCCTCGTCTTTGTATCTCTGTCTGACTCTTGCTCATCACGATGCGCGTCAATCGTATCTGTGCCGTAAGTTTGTTCTTCTTTTGCACTCGCCCGTGACAGCGTCAACGTCCCATAACGAGAAACAAGCTGTTCAATATCCTTCAACAAATCACGCGGAATATCCCAACGGGACATAGCGTGCAAACTATTTTGAATGTCCTCAGCACTCCACCCGAGAGCGGCTGCGTTCCAGAGCGACAATGGAGTAATGTGATATGTATGAAAAGCGGACGGACTTTTTACCAGCTCCGCATAAGCCTGCAACTGTGAACGGGCCCATTCCGAATCGGGCAAACCCATTTCCAGCAGAACGGTAAAATCACGTTGTACAATACAAGGATGATCGGGATTCATGACTACCTCCTGACACTCAAAAGTTCTATAATAAATAGCTTATCCGTTTATTCGGATATCAACCGGAATAGCAAGGAGTTCAACCCACACTCGGGTTGAACTCCTGATCAGAAGCTCGGGATAACGACCGTCCCAAACTGGTGCCTACTATATTATCCTTCTAGTGAACCTGCTCGGAAATTTGGCTAAGCGCCTCTCCAGCGTTGTCTGCAAAAATATTACGAACCGCCAAATCTCCGATCGAAACAATCCCGATCAGACGGTCTCCTTCCGTCACGGGCAAACGACGGATTTGCTGCTCTGCCATCAGTTCAGCTGCCTGGTCCACCGACATGTCCACACTAGCTGTACGAATACCTGTCGTCATTACCGCATCAACTGAGCTAGAACCGGAATGCTTGTCCGCATAACCACGAACGACAAGGTCACGGTCCGTTATTACACCGATCAACTTGTCACTGCCTTCTCTTTCCACAACTGGGATAAAACCAGTATCATTGTCCTTCATTTTGACTGCAACCTCATAAATATTGTCTTGTGGGGTCACCGTTACACATTTTTTAGTCATAACTTCCTGAACCTTTTTCATGGGTACTCCCTCCTTTTCAAGAGTAGGGTACCCCATTTCATTCAGCTCATACTCCAGATTGGACCGTTCCCAATTTAGCTCGTATTAGCCGTTAATTGCCCCTGCTTTTCGTTCCGCTGCGTATCCGGTAGACATGGCAATAAATAAACGAACCGCATTAATCATGGCAGCCTCATCAAAATCAAATTTTGGATGGTGGTGCGGATAAATTGCACCTTTGGCCGGATTACCCGCCCCTACGAACATAAAACAACCTGGCACACGTTCCAAATAATACGCAAAATCTTCGGCAGGCATCAACTTTGGCGCTTCCTGTACATTCCCCTCGGCGAACACAAGCTTTGCTTCCTTAAAAAAGCGAGATGCTTCTTGCGTATCATTAACAACTGGCGGGTATCCCATAATGTAACGAATCTTTGCTGATGTCCCATATGTTGCTGCTGTAAGCTCAGTTACCTCATGCAGTCGCTCCTTCATGACCGTCCGGGTCTGCTCATCAAACGTACGAATGGTTCCACTCAAGCGACAGGTTTCCGCAATTATATTTTGCGCAGAGCCCCCCTCGATGGTTCCCACCGTCAACACAGCAGGACTTAACGGGTCGACTGAACGGCTTACGATACTCTGCAGTTGCATAACAAGAGCTGAGCCTGCCACCACACTATCATTTGTAGATTGGGGCATACCACCATGTCCACCCTTACCTGCAATTTCAATATAAAAATCGTCGGCCGCCGCCATCAACGGCCCTGCACAACTCGCAGCGGTCCCGACCGAGAATGGTGTCCATAAATGGATGCCATAAATAACTTCCACACCTTCCAGTACACCATCTTTGATTACATTGACCGCACCTCCAGGCAACAATTCTTCCGCAGGTTGGAACAAAAATCGGATTTCTCCTTCCAGCTCATCGCGGTTCAGACTGTAATAGTAAGCTGTCCCAAGCAATACGGACGTATGTCCGTCATGTCCGCAAGCATGCATGGCCCCATCCACGGTGGAGCGATATTCACACTCCTTTTCATCCTGAATAGGAAGAGCGTCCATATCGGCGCGCAACATAACAACAGGTCCAGGTTTGGCACCACGAATGGTACCTACAACACCGTGTCCCCCTACCTGTCGACGAACATCTAATCCCCAGCTTTCTAGCTTATCCGCTACAAAAGCGGCAGTTTTACTTTCCTGAAAAGAAATTTCGGGATTCTTATGTAAATGTCTACGCCACTCTACCATGTTTTCTTGTAATTGATCGAACCAGGTTTGGTCCATCGCCTGTTGTGTCATTATGTTCCACCTCTCCTTTTAAAACATCGGGCAAGTTTCCGATAAATCATGCAGCTTTACCACGTATGCGCCGTTTCTCTCAAGCCTTTATTTTTATCCTATTGTAGCAGATATGGAATTGTTGTGATATCTGTTGCTCCAGATGGTTGCAGAAGCCTATCAAACATACTATGATAAAATGGATAAACGATAAAATGATAAACGTCTGCGAGGAATGTACCTTGCGGCGAATACCGGGGGAAGCTGATATGAGAAATACGAAGCCGGAGACTCGAAGAAGAGGGACACCGGATTTCCAATTGCTGATCCTCACTTTGTTGCTGGTTGGATTCGGTGTAATCATGGTATTTAGCTCCAGCTCCAGCGTAGCTCTGCTGAATAAAGAATACAATTTTGACTCTTTATATTTTGTGAAGCGCCAAGCCGCATTTGCTGTACTTGGACTCTTCATTATGTTGGTAGCTATGAATATTAAGATGGAAAAATATAAAAAGCTTTTTGTGCCTTTATTTTTCATAACCATATTACTGCTAATCATCGTTCTTTTTACAGGCTCTCTGAATGGTGCAAAAAGCTGGCTCAGATTTGGTAGTATTGGCTTCCAGCCAACGGAACTTGCAAAAATCTCCATCATTCTTTACTTATCCGCGCTGATTGTCAAAAAAGGAGATCGATTTAGAGATTTGCGGACTGGCTACATACCTGTAACTGTCATTGTAGGCTCTGTCGCAGGACTCATCATGCTTCAACCAGATTTAGGCTCCTGCTTTATTTTGGTAGCCACCAGTGGCCTGATTATTTATGCCGGGGGAGCCAGCGTCAAACACATTACCGCATCAATCATCCTGCTCGTGCTAGGCGCTTCCATCGTATTTGGTATTGGGTCATTGTTTGGAGGAGATTCCGAAAGCGCAAATGGACAAGCTACTGCTGCCAAGCAAGATTATAAAATCGGACGCTTTCAAGCCTTTCTTGATCCTGAGAAGTATAGACAAGGAACGGGATACAATCTGGTGCAGTCTTTGCAAGCTATTGGCGAAGGCGGCTTAAACGGATCAGGATTTGGTAAAGGCATTATCAAGCTTCATTATTTGCCCAATTCATTTAATGATTTTATCTTTTCTGTCATTGGTGAAGAGTTTGGATTTATCGGAACAGCCATTTTCCTAATGCTATATTTGTATTTCATTTGGCGAGGCATGCTCATTGCTCTGCGTTGCCATGATCCGTTCGGAACGTTGGTGGGCACTGGCATCATGGGTTTGATCGCCATTCAGGCCTTCATTAATATCGGCGGAGTAACCCAAACGATTCCAATCACTGGCGTAACCCTTCCGTTTATTAGCTTTGGTGGTTCCTCCCTGCTTGTTATGATGTTCTCCATGGGCATCATGCTCAGTATTTCTCGTGAGAACACCAAACAAGCAGTGCAAGAACGCACTACAGGGGTAACTGTCCGTAATGAAGTCCCTACTCGCTTTCAAACTCGTAGAACCAATCGTTACCGCTAAAAAAAGAACTTCCATATAGCCACTAACCACGGTGGCATTGGAAGTTCTTTTTTTGTATATGTATATAACTACAGGTCCGTCTGCAAAATGTTATCCAGCAGATTCACAAAACGAAAACTGGCGTTTTATAACCACCAGTTTTCGTGTAACTTATTCGGATTATCGCAGGGAATTCCCGGCATCTATACCATTGGTGAAAAATGTCCATTTAGCATGTGATGGGTCTATTACACTGCATCGTCCTTGAAGGCGACACCTTCCACTTTTACGTTCACTTCCACGACCCGCAATCCCGTCATACTTTCGACGGCTTCTCGCACATTTTGCTGAAGAATTCGGGACACCTCATGAATAGGTGTTTCGTAGAGCACGATAATACGTAGATCAATGGCAGCTTCCAGTTGTCCAACCTCCACTGATACGCCCTTTTGTACATTTTTACCGCTCAGCCTTTTGGCCCAGCCTTCCGATAAGCCGCCTGACATTGCAGCAATGCCTGGTGTCTCTAATGCGGCCATCCCGGCAATTTTTCCTACGACATCGTTGGAAATCTTGATGTTTCCTGCTTCCAGTTGTTGAATTTGCTCTGCCATGACCTATGTCCCCCTTCATCCATCCTTTATTTGTATTGTAAAGCCTCAGCCACTCCAAATGCAAACCTTACGTATAAAAACATCGTTCGTTTACAACCTATATCATTTTGGGTATATTAATTTAGAAAATCCATACAAGTGACAGTATTCACCAAACTTGTACACAACTATTGATATCGAGGTGCTCTTCATTGAAAAAATGGTTATCTCCCGCTTTGCTCCTAGCGACATTTGCTCTTAGTGCAGTCGCTCATTACACACATTGGAATGCCATAGCCCAATTTGTCATTTGTGCGATTTCTGTTGTATTCGTAGCCGGTTTTCTCGGTAGGGCGACTGAAAGTGTTGCTCATTATGCTGGTCAACGTTTAGGTGGATTCTTAAATGCCACCTTTGGTAACGCAGCCGAACTGATCATCGCCATTTTTCTCGTCAAAGAAGGTCTTTACGATATGGTAAAGGCCAGTCTTACCGGTTCGATCATCGGCAATCTGCTGCTGGTGCTCGGAGCGAGTCTGTTTGCTGGCGGTTTGAAATATAAAGTACAAAATTTCAATATATCGCTGGCTGGATTAAGTGGCTCCCTGATGATTGTGGCTGTTATTGCCTTGTTCGTTCCAGCTGTCTTTCTGAACACGCATGTGATCACGGATAGCGAGTCAGATACACTCAGTCTTATCGTTGCAGGCACGCTTATTGTCGCGTATATTGCTTGGCTTATTTTTTCTATGATTACGCATAAGGACTATTTAGCTGACGTGACCGAACAAAAAGATGAAGAATTGCCGCATGAGCATGCCCCTGTATGGTCTAGAAATAAATCCATTGCCTATTTGGTACTCGCTACCGTTATGGTCGCTTTTGTCAGCGAATGGCTGGTAGGTACACTAGAAGTATTTACGACTCAATTTGGACTCAGCGAATTGTTCGTGGGTGCATTTCTTGTCGCTATTATTGGTAATGCGGCCGAACATAGCGCTGCCATTTTACTGGCTATGAAGAACAAAATCGGTGCATCTGTTGAAATTGCTGTCGGCAGCAGTTTGCAAATTGCCCTATTCGTTGCCCCTGTGCTGATTTTTGTCAGTTACTTTATGGGAAACACGATGAATATTGTTTTCACAACCATTGAATTGGTAGCCATTGCCGTCGCTGTATTTATCGCCAAATCCATCACCCAGGACGGATCAACCAACTGGTATGAGGGACTTATGCTGCTGGTAGTGTATGTATTGTTAGGTGTATCCTTCTTCCTTGTGTAGCTTCCAAAGTTTTAAAATGTAGATTAAATTGTAGTGATTGCTTCGCGTTTTATTTAATCTCCTGATCACTATTGCCCTTGAATTTTTAAGACAATATAATCCTGTAAGCTGTTAAAATTCAAGGGCAAAGGTGAACGCTAAAAAGCGACCTCTCATCCTCTTTTTAAAAAATGGCATCAAAAAAAGCATGCTCTCAAACTTCGCATGCTCTCATCAATTCAACCGTCTTCCTAATTAGCCTTATTATTCATGGCCTCATATAGAATAGCCAGATTGCGTTCCAGCTCACTGACCAGCTGTTTACCTACCATTTCCGGAAGAAGTCCGGCGCGAACCGCAAAATCCACTTCCTTGGAAAATCCGTACATCTGAGTATCCAGCACTTCCTCATAGAGAGGGCAATAACGGGTTGCCAGATTCTCCATCTGTACTTCAATAAGCTTCTTTATTTTATCTGCATCTTCCTGAAGCAGATTAATGGCCTTGATATTCAATTGTTCCTGCAAATCAGATGAAGTCATGGATTCTTCCCCCCTATGTCTCAATGTCGCACAAGACGTCCTAACCTTAATATTAGACCAAATTGCAGGCTAATACAAGAACCTGACAAAAAAAGCATCCCTACAGTTACAGGTAGGGATGCTTTTGCTTCCTCAATAAGTTAGGTGGCTACTGAAATGTGCAGCCCGTGCTTCTGGAACACCTCAATAATCGCTTTTTTGGCTTCCTCTGCGTCAGGTCCGTGAACATGCAGCTCATAACTGTGACTGCTGACCAAGGTCGTAAACAAGCCCAGTATACTTTTCACATCAATATACTTATTTTCGGAATGAAGGACGATGGAAGAAGTGAATTTGCTCGCCGTCTGTGCAATTTCAACAACCGCCGCATTATTGTTGGACATAGTGAGATCCCTCGCTTTACTGGATTTTCATATATCAATGCTCATTCATTATGATACATTGAAATCGCTTTCTCAGCAAGAACAGATATCGTTATTTCAAGTTTTCAGGATTTAACGGCTCCAGCTCAGGCAGCACAAAAATACCGTCCTTACGGATTAAAACATCATCAAAATAAATTTCACCGCCACCATATTCCGGACGCTGAATCAATACCAAATCCCAATGAATCGAAGAACGGTTACCGTTATCCGCCGTTTCATAAGCTTGACCTGGTGTAAAATGCAAGCTACCAGCAATCTTCTCGTCAAACAGAATATCCTTCATTGGGTGTAAAATGTGTGGGTTAAACCCGATGGCAAACTCGCCAATATAGCGTGCTCCCTCATCGGAATCGAGAATATCATTTAACCGCTTGGTATCGTTGCTTGTCGCTTCCACGATTTTACCATTTTCAAAACGGAATTTAACATTCTCAAAGGTAATTCCATTATATAGGGTTTGTGCATTATAGCTAATGGTTCCGTTAACTGAATCACGTACAGGCGCGCTATATACTTCGCCATCCGGAATATTGCATTGACCCGAACACTTAATGGCTCCGATTTGCTTGATAGAGAAGCTTAGGTCAGTACCTGGACCGCTGATCCGTACTTTGTCTGTCCGGTTCATCAGGTCTGCCAATGCATCTTGAGCCTTGTCCATTTTCGCGTAATCCAGGTTACATACATCGAAATAAAAATCTTCGAATGCTTCAGTGCTAATATTGGCCAGTTGAGCCATGCTGTCATTCGGATAACGCAGCACTACCCATTTGGTGTGTTTCACTCGTTGTTCGCTATGTACCGCATGCTGATAAATGGAATTATACATTTTCATTTTATCTTCCGGTACATCTGACAGATCATTTACATTTTCGCCTGCACGAATTCCGATGTAACAGTGCATTTGTTTCATCCGGTTGAGGTCAATTTCAGCCCAAGTTTCCAGCATTTCCTTTGTTGCATTGCGAAGCATAGCGCTCTGAACCTTACGATCTGTAAGCTGAACAAAAACATTTCCGCCTTTTTTACCAACTTCATGAATGATGGTGTTAAGCAAGTCACGCTCTGTACCAATCATTTCGATCAATACATTTTCTCCAGGCTGCACTTCAACAGAGTAACCTACCAGATTTTCCGCCAGCTTAAGTATTCTAGGATCTTTCATGTAGTGTCTCTCCTTCTTTATTTCGCTCTTTTTGAACAACGGTTAATTCAAATCCCATTGTATCATGCCCGCTCCGTTACTTGTAGTCCTCAAAAGCAACTCTGGTTATCAGAGCCTCTTGGTGCAGCTTTTCATTCGCAACTTGTCGGGAAATTCGGCATTCTGACGACAGCTTTAAAGGCAAACCCGTCTGGCGGTCTATAGTTAAATGGTACACAGTCCGCACATTGGAATGCTCCAGCTGATTGTTCATATCCTCACAACTCTGCTTCCATACTTGACTCAGCTTTTGTTGCAGCTCTTGGTTCGTTTTTGTATGCTGCGTTTTTAATATCCTGATTTGAGGATTTAACGTATTCATTTCTTCCATTAAACGTTCTTTCAACCAACGCTTTGCTGAGGCAGGTTCTGGTTCAATCCTCACCATCCAAGTTCCCCGGGCAGCTCCCTTTTCCATACGAATGCTCTTATTCAGTGTGTTTAATTCCTCAAGCTCCTGTATCGGATTGAAGCGATTTAACATGCCATTTTGAACCATAGAAGTATCCCCAGATGTCAGCGCAATCCATTTTCCATTTTGACGAAGAAACCGTTCATGTGTAACACCAGGCTCAAACTTATCTTCTTTCAGTGCTACATAGTCGCCTTGCTTACGCAAAGCCTCTGCAGATCCCCAGTGCATGATTAGTTCATCGTGATTTTTTAGCTTCCCGCGATATTCAAACTGTTTAGTCGTAGGCAGGCCGTCAGTTCTGATTCTAGTCTGTCCGATAAACGTTATCCTCTCTCTGCCAGCCATTCCTGCAACAGCTCTTCTAAAAATCTGCTCAGGAGTATATTGCCGATCCAGTGCACAACCGCTTAACACACATATAATCAGAAACATACAGCCCCGCATTACCCATTGCTTTCTCCAATGCATACCATCATCCGTCCTATCCTAAACATGACTATAAATCATGATAAAAATTCTGTTTCAGAACATCCAGGTTATAGCTATGCTTAGGATTACCTGTCTACAATCGGTTATGCAAAACAAAAAGAGAACATTCCCTAAGGAATATTCTCTACATATCGCCTACATGATCAATAACTATACGATTACGTCCTTCATTTTTCGCTTCATACAAGGCCATATCAGCCCTATAAAATAAAGATTCGATGCTGATTTGCTCGTCCAGCCAGTTCCATTCGGCAATCCCGCAAGAAACAGTCACCTGAGGATTAGTTTCATGCTGTACACGGCTACGTATTTTTTCTGCATATCCCAGTGCCTGTTGAACCCCCAACTGCGGCAAATAAATGGCAAGCTCCTCTCCGCCCCATCTGGCACATACATCCTCATCACGGGTCGCCGAGCGAACAATATTGCTGACGCTTTTCAGAATTTCGTCACCCGTCTGATGGCCATACGTATCATTCACCTGCTTGAATTGATCAATATCAACCAAAATAAGAGAGCCACAGAAATCCTTTTCCTGATGTTCCTGAATAATTCGGTCTACGTAATGACGTACATACAAACCTGTTAACATGTCCATATTAGCCAGACGCCGCACCTCGGCATGCAGCATAGCATTGGTTACGGCCAGTCCGATATGAGGAGCTAGCATTTGCAGCATCTTGTAATTATCGTAAGAAAAAAAATGTGGAAGCTTGCTCGACAATAATATAACCCCTCTAGGAGTCCCCCTGTTCTTCATAGGCACAGCCATCAAAGACTGAGAGTCCGTTGTATCCATAAACCGAGAGGATATCTTCCCATCCTTTCTATAGTCAGACACAATCACGGGTTCTCCTGTTTTGCATATCAGTCCAGCAAATCCACCTTCACGAGGGTAACTCTCCAGCTTTAAACTTTCCACATTGCTTGACATCACCCTAAAACAACTTCCATCCTGATCCAGCTGCACAATACAACAAAAGTCGGCCATGAACATTTTTAATAATTCCTGCACGGCAAACTCAAATATTTCATTTAATTTCAGGCTCTGATTCAAACGCTGAACCAACTCATTAATGAGCCGTAATTCATGGATAAGTACATTCGATTGCTCCAGCAGCTTCGCATTTTCAAATGCGGTGCCAGCTGTATCTGCCATCATCGCAATCAGCTCTACGTCCACTTTTTCCATACTATCCGCACCTGCCGGAAGAATCATATGGAAAACACCATATACGCCCTGTTTGCCACGTAACGGGATACCGATTTCAGTTATTTCATCTTGTGGACCGGCAGGCTCATTCACAGCCATTTGCCCTTTCATAAATGCACGGACACATACATCCTCGTCCCGTTCATGTAGCAACAAAGGCTTGACCTGAGGATTTCGACTGTGCCGATCCTGACTCATATACAACGTGATATCCACATGGGGAAACAAATAGGCGATACTTCCAAATACTTCATCCAGCACGCCTTCTACATCAATCTTGTCATGCATCCGTTTTACAATCTGAAACAAAATAGAGCGGCGTCTGCCTTCGCGTTCGCTCCGATTCTGCATCCCTAGGATATCTTCCATAAATATATACTCAAACTTCGAGTAAAAGCAGGATCTAAAATGCAAAGAAGCCACTAACAATGCGTCCTGATTCGAGACAAAATGTTGAGCAGGCCGTGTAAAACGAAGAGCGGCGAAAGGCTCTCTCTTGTAATTGCGGCATAGTATGGGAACCATATATACAAATGCAAGGCTCCCATCTCGAAGTTTGCGCTGGCTCACTTCCATCTCTCTAGATATGCAACAACGCTCGACCAACTCTAAATCCTCTTCATCATCCTCTTCCCTACCAGCAACCCGAACACCTGTAAAATTAAAGACAGCAGTATACTCTTCACTGATCCAGGATATACCATTGCTCTGCTGTAACCAATTCCGATATCCTTGGACGAGAAGCTGATTAATATAGGGGTAATCATAGGGTGTCATATCCATGTTCTGGAGCCAGGCAAAAGACGTATATCCTTTATCATCAAACAGCGGAGCACCGCTAGCCTGCACTGTTTTACTGTCAAGCGTTTGCTGATCCGTTGTTGAAAATTCCGACATATTAAGGCGCTCCTTCACAGCAAAATTAGCTGTACCAAGACAGCGGCTATACACCACTATAGCTCATAATATGATCTATTTTACTCTCAACTTTAGAAATTTGCATCCATTTTTCAGAAATTCGTCCCACCTTTTTAGTTCTTAAGCCCTATCGACAAATTTTGACGTTTTCATTCTTTTTCTCTACTTGACATTGACCCACTATAACATATAATATATATTATTGAAAAAGACTGTACGGCAGAACTATCTACTGTGCGGATCTTAAATTTTGGGCGTAACAGTTTGTGTCACCCTCATCTTATTTGTTGCTGACAGGACAGCGGCTGAACTTTTCTGTCAGTAGTGCGTCTCACCTTCTAGGTAGCGCCGAACAAATTGGAGCGCAAAGAGAGCCCCAACTCAAATTTTAATTATGAAGGAGTTAACTCTATAATGGCACGTTACACTGGTCCTAAATTTAAATTGAGCCGTCGTCTCGGTATTTCCCTGAGCGGCACAGGTAAAGAATTGAAACGCCCTTTCCCTCCAGGACAACATGGTGCAAACCAACGGAGAAAAATCAGTAACTACGGTATGCAGCTTCAAGAAAAACAAAAGCTGCGCCACATGTACGGTTTGGGTGAAAAACAATTCCGTACCCTGTTCAACAAAGCTCAACACATGCACGGTATCGCTGGTGAAAACTTTATGTTCTTGCTGGAAAGCCGCCTGGACAACCTTGTATTCCGTCTTGGCTTTGCTAATTCCCGTGCAGGCGCACGTCAATTGGTAGCTCATGGTCACGTTACTGTGAACGGTAAAAAAGTTGACATCGCTTCTTACCAAGTAAGCCCTGGCGACGTGATCGGTCTTCGTGAAAGAAGTCGTTCCCTGTCTTCCATCAAAGAAGCTTTGGAAAACCGTAACCACTTGGTAGCTTACCTGGAGTACAATGACGCAGCTCTGGAAGGTAAATACATTCGTTTGCCTGAGCGTGCTGAATTGTCCCAAGATATCGATGAAAAACAAATCGTCGAGTTCTACAACCGCTAATCCTTGCATTAGCACCAAAAAGCACCCGAATTCATTCGGGTGCTTTTTATATTCCCCACATATTAAGCCTCAGATTTTTATTCAATGGGGATGTACACTTTTATATTCAAATGATCAGGATAGGAATTCATCACGTCCGTAATTTCAAAATCAGGCCCCTCCCTCCGTTCAAAATTAGAGTTAGGAAGCCATGTGCCATAGATAAAATCTCGTATATTCTGAACTCGTCCTTTTGAACCTGAAGCGTCAAACTCAGCATACTTGCCTGCTGGAATCTCCATATATATGAAACCCTCTGCCAGTTCTTTTGACTCTTTTTCAACTTCCTCACCCACCACAAATGAAAATGCACCGTTATCTTCAAATCGACAGGCAATCCCATATGACATTCCCGGAGCGATTTTATTCGGAATACACATAAAATATTCATGTGCGCCAAAGTGTTCATAAAATCCTGGGATTTCTTTATAGTGCTGCTCATTATTCAGATTTGTTTTATATTCATATCCTACAATTTTGGTCGTTTCGAGTTGCAATATCACAGGCTTGTTCACCTCTAATTCCTCCGTTGCGTTTTTTTGGTAATCCAGAAAATTGATTTTGCTTTGACCAGAAAGCTCAATATCACAGTTACGATATTTCCCAGGGGTGATCCCAAAACTTTTTTCAAATGCGCGAGTAAAAGCTTCTTGCGAGTTGTACTGATACTCAATAGCAATGTCCAATACCTTTTGATTGGATTGCTTTAGCCGTTTAGCCGCCTCGGACAATCTTCTCCTTCTTATATATTGTTGCACTGTAAAACCCGAAATGGCCTGAAAAACCCGCTGGAAATGAAAAGCTGAAAAGTATGCTTGTGAAGCAACCTCGGCAATTTTTAAATCCTCCCGGAGATTCAATTCAATAAACTCAATCGCACACTGAATTCGTTTAAAGTAGTCCATATAATCCTTCCCCGCACTTGTAATTTATCTAGCCTACGCCCACATTGGGCAACCCACGTATTCATTATGTATAACTCTTTACCTACTTGTTTGATTATTTGTGCTAAGTTTACCACGGCTTTTCACTTGGCAGAAATAAAAAAAGCAGCACTGAGATGTAAAATCAATCTCAACGCTGCTAGTGAATGTATTTTAATTATCCAAGCTTGATTTTAGCAAATTTCCGTTTACCCACCTGTACAATGTCGCCTTCTTGCGGCTTGTATGCTTCGTTCACATCGGTCCACTTCTCTTCATTAATTTTAACCGAACCCTGCTGAATACTACGCTTGGCCTCACCGTTAGATGCTGCAAAGCCTAGATGAGTCAGCAACTGGATCACACGAATGCCACCTTCTTCTAGCTGATCTGCTGTCAAGGTGAATTCTTCAATATCATCAGGAAGCGCGCGTTGTTGGAATACGGTCACAAAATGCTGCTTGGCTGCTTCCGCCGCTTCTTCACCGTGGTACATGCGGACTAATGTTCCGGCCAGTTTCATTTTGGCATCACGTGGATGCACAGAACCCTCCTTAACACCTTTCGCCAGCTCTGCCAGCTCCTCATTGGTAATATCCGTTGCAAGCTCAAAATATTTCAGCATCAACTCATCAGGAACGGACATCGATTTACCGTAAATTTCGTTTGGCTCCTCATCCACACCAATGTAATTCCCCAAACTTTTGCTCATCTTCTGAACGCCATCAAGACCCTCAAGCAGTGGTAATGTAATAGTTGCCTGCGGCTCCACTCCGTATTCCTTTTGCAGGGTTCTGCCCATCAGCAGATTAAACTTTTGATCTGTCCCTCCCAATTCTATATCACTTTGGAGAGCCACAGAATCCATGCCCTGCATCAGCGGGTAAAAGAACTCATGGATGCTGATCGGCAAGCCGTTTTGGTATCTTTTTGTAAAATCATCCCGCTCCAACATACGGGCAACCGTTACTTTAGCAGACAGAGTTACCACATCCGCAAAAGACATCGGGCCTAACCATTCAGAATTGTAGTATACCTTTGTCTTTTCAGGATCGAGAATCTTAAAGATTTGTTCCTTGTATGTTTGTGCATTGCGCTGTACATCTTCCTCAGTCAGTTGCTTGCGGGTCTCCGATTTACCTGTCGGATCACCAATTCTGCCTGTAAAATCTCCGATAATCAGTTGCACTTGGTGCCCTAATTCCTGAAACTGGCGCAGTTTGTGCATAACAACCGTATGTCCGATGTGAATGTCGGGCGCAGACGGATCCAGACCCAGCTTAATTTTGAGTGGCTCGCCGCTAACAACCGATTTAACAACCTTACGCTTCAGCTCATCCTCAGGTACAATTTCCGCTACTCCACGACGTATCACTTCTAGTTGTCGTTCTACCTCTGCCTGTTGCTCAGGCTTCAATTCTTCCCACTTCATCCTGAATCCCTCCTGTTTTTCATCCAAAAATTACTATTTCAACAAACCAAAAAGCCCCTTTCATCCCAAGGGACGAGAAGGAGCTGCTCGCGTTACCACCCTAATTAAAGAAACGTATGCAAAAGCAAACGTTTCTTTCACTTCATTCCTATAACGGGTCTACACCCGGTACCGGATTACTATGATGAGCTTCGCAAACCTGCAAAAGCCTTCCATTCATCCAGACAGCTCCAGACGGTAATTCAAAGGAGGGACGCTACCGATTCACACCACCCATCGGCTCTCTGCACAACGTGATTCCGCCTTCTACTGAAGTCTTTCTCTGCTTTTCACGATATTTACTTTGACCTATTTATAACACACTGTTTTTATGTAGTCAACGACACCAAAAGACAGGCTTTTTAGCATATGGGTTCATTTTGTAATTTTATGCTATAATAATGGCTGTTATAAAGGAGGAAGACTTAATGGTTGAAGAAAAAAACAATGTATCAGAGCCAAAGCCTTCCCGCTTACGGAGAACCATGCGAAGGCTCGGCCGTGTCATAAAGTGGGTCGTCATCATCGGTTTTATGGGAGCACTATTCGCAGGAGGAACCGCCGCCGGCTATATTGCTTCTATTGTAAAAAACGAGCCCGTGCGTTCCAGATCTACGATTCTACAGGAAGTAGATAAAAATGCAATTACAGGCTTCGCTTATTTCAATGATGGCTCTCCCATCGGGCAGCTTCGGACCGAGGAAGATCGAAGACCTGTTACATTTAAGGAGATTCCTCAGCTCGTCATTGACGCAGTCATTGCTATTGAAGATAACCATTTTTACGAGCATAAAGGTGTCGATTTGTCGGGAACGCTGCGTGCTGTGAAGCAAAAGGCACTACATGAATCCGTACAAACTGGGGGGAGTACTCTTACCCAGCAGCTTGCACGTCGTGTCTTTTTAAATCTTGATCGTACGGATGACCGCAAGGTCAAAGAAATTTTACTATCTCTGCGCCTTGAGCGCTTCCTGAGCAAGCAGCAAATAATTACAGCCTATCTCAATAAGGTACCCTTTGGTAACGGATCAAGCGGTTACAACGTCTTTGGTATTAAAGCAGCGGCCAAAGGTATTTTTAATGAGAATGATTTGGGCAAGCTTAATGTAGCCCAAGCTGCCTATCTGGCAGGCTTGCCACAACTCCCTTCTTCTTATTCTGCTTACAACGGTAAAGGCGAATTTAATGAAGCTGGTTTTAAAAGAGCGATCAACCGCCAGCACCTGGTGCTCAGCCGAATGCTGGAGGAGAACAAAATCAATAAAGCACAATATGATGAAGCGATGGCTTTTGACATCAAAAAATCTCTCGCACCACGCACTGTTAAGGCTTATAACACCTATCCATATCTTATGATGGAAACAGAGCGGCAAGCTGCGCAGGCACTCATGTCTGTCACCAATCCGAGTCAAAAGGCTAATGCCAGTGCGGATACCAAAACCAAGGATGATAACGACTTGCTCAAAGAAGCCGAACAGCAGCTTCGCACAGGCGGCTATATGGTATATACCACCATTGATAAGAGCGTGTACAAATCTATGCGTCAAATTGCAGAAAATAAGGACAACTTCTCTGCTACTAGTAAAACCAAGGGTGACGAGCAAGCGGCAGCCATTCTGATTCAGCATAAAACCGGCGCCATTCTCGGTATGATGGAAGGTCGTGACTTCCAAAAAGAGCAAATGAACTATGCTACCCAGATGGTACGCCAGCCGGGTTCAGCCATGAAACCGATTGCTGCTTATCTGCCTGCTTTGGACAGCGGTCTTGTACAGCCTGGCACGATTGTGGATGATGCCCCTATTATTTTGAAGGATGGCAGTAATGGATATCACATCCCGAAAAATTCCAACAACCGCTACCAAGGATTAGTCACAGCGCGTTATGCACTGAATCAATCGCTAAATACGATAGCACTCAAGCTGTTTAACGAAAAGGTAGGGATCAATAAGGCGTGGGCTTTTGCTAAAAAACTGGGTATTACCACCTTGGAACCAAGCGATAACAACGCCCAAACCGGTGTACTCGGTGGCTTGGCCCACGGGGTAACCGTTGAGGAGCTCACCAATGCATATGGAGCCATCCCAAATGGCGGTGTGTTTAATGATGCCTACATGATCGAAAAGATCGTGGATTCGCAAGGCAATATTGTATACAAGCATCAGCCTAATCCTGTGCAAGCCTTCACACCACAAACCGCCTACCTGATGACGGATATGTTACGTACAGCCGTATCGGAAGGCACAGGCAAACTGGTGAAACGTAACTTTAATCAATCCGGCAAGATTCCGATTGCCGGTAAGACAGGCACTACGCAATCCTACACCGATGTGTGGTTCGAGGGTTTTACACCTGACGTCACGCTGGGAGTGTGGGTTGGTTACAAGCAACCTGTCAATAAGCTTGAAACGAAAGCACAAAAAGAGCGGGCTCGTCGTCTATGGGCTCTAATCATGAATGAAGTAACGGCTAAAGATTCTCAGTTATTCCAAACGGATAGTTTCAAGAGACCTGACGGTATTGTAAGCCGGACAGCATCCGCTTATGGTTCAGACATTTATAACAGTAAATATTTACCCAAAAACAGTGAAAATGGCGTTACCCGTGCGAAATATATTACCTATCAGGGTGTAAATTACATTCCACGTGATGGTACGCCAGATGATATGTTGTATGAACGGACCGTTAGAAAACGGGAAAAGCCAATCTCAGAATTGATTAAAGAGCTTCAGCAAGCCTTTACAGTGATGAGACGGCATAATTCGTTGTCCTACTATCTGCCTCAAGATGCAGATAAAGAAGCTCCTACTCAGATTGATCCACGCAAGGACGATGGGGCAGCTCCTAACGCTCCATCTAGCGTCAGCGTAAGCTATAGCGACGGCAAGGCCATAATTAGCTTTAGCCCAAGCGGAAACAGTGATGTTGTAGGTTACCGTCTATATCGTTCTACAGATGGAGGCAGCTTCGAGCGGCTTGGCAAGGTTGTCATGGCTGATGGCTCCAAGGTATTCTCCGACAGCCCTGGTGGAAGCAGCGCAAGTTACTATGTGACCGCCGTTGATGTGGGAGGACATGAGTCTGGACCAAGCAGCAAAGCAGACACAGCACCTGTAGTACCACCTGCGGATTCTGAGTCACCAGACGCTCCGGGCGAGGGAGATGAAACAGGTGCGCAGCCTACAGAAGTTCCTACTGCTCCTGAACAGCCCCAAGCTAAAGCGGCAGGCACGTCCGTAGTGCTCCAATGGAGTGCAGGAAAGCCTGCGGACGCTATAACAGGCTATAACGTATATTACAGTGAAAGCGGTGCGGAGCCTTTTAAAAACATAGGCTCTACCGCAAACACCAACTTTGAGTATAAACCAGGCCGCAAGCCCAAAGGCTGGTTCCGTGTTACTTCCATGAATACCATGGGGGAATCGGCTCCTTCTGGAGCCGTTCGTCCATAGTTCAAGACAAAAACAAGAAGCAATATTTTGGGTGAGATGAATGAGTTCACCCTAATAAAAAAGGGAGTCTTCATAGCTATAATGGCTATGGAGACTCCCTTTTTAGTGCAAACATGCATCAATTCAATCCTCAATGGTAGACAGGTCACCTGTAGGAAGGTTAAGCTCCCAGGCTTTCAGCACACGTCTCATAATTTTGCCGGAACGGGTTTTGGGTAACTTTTCCTTAAATTCAATTTCACGCGGAGCAGCATGAGCAGACAGCCCTTCCTTGACGAAGCGGTAAATATCCTGTTGTAACGCTTCTGACGCGGTATAGCCATCACGCAGGGCCACAAATGCTTTAATGATCTCTCCTCGAACAGTATCTGGTTTCCCAATGACTCCAGCTTCCGCTACAGCAGGATGCTCCAGAAGCTTGCTCTCCACCTCAAAAGGTCCTATGCGCTCTCCGGAGGAGTTGATAACATCATCAATTCTTCCCTGAAACCAGAAGTATCCGTCCTCATCCATGTAAGCCGAATCACCGGATACATACCAACCGGGAAAACGGAAATATTCCTGGAACTTGTCTGGATTGTTCCATATACGGTTCATCATGGATGGCCATGGTGTACGAATCGCCAAATGTCCCATCCTATTAGGAGGCAACACCTGGCCTCTGTCGTCCAAAATAGCTGCCTGAATACCTGGGAGTGGCTTTCCCATCGAGCCTGGCTTAATCGGCAGCTCTGGGTAATTACAGATCAACTGTCCTCCTGTCTCCGTCATCCACCAAGTATCATGAATACGCTGTCCGTAGACTTGCCACCCCCATCTCACCACTTCAGGATTGAGTGGCTCCCCAACGGATAATACATGCCGCAAGCTGCTGAGATCATAATTGGCAACAACCTGCTCCCCTGCGCTCATCAGCATCCGAAACGCCGTAGGAGCACTATACCAAATCGTCACTTCGTGACGTTCAATCGTACGGTACCAGTCCTCTGGGCTGAAACGGCCTCCACGGATGACATTTGTTGCTCCATTTAGCCAAGGAGCAAAAATGCCATATGACGTTCCCGTAACCCAGCCAGGGTCCGCAGTACACCAATATACATCATCTTCCCGCAGATCCAGCACCATTTTACCCGTATAGTAATGCTGAATCATTGCATTTTGTACATGATACACGCCTTTGGGCTTGCCCGTTGAGCCTGATGTATAGTGAATAATTAATCCATCTTCACGACTCAGCCATTCGGGCTCAAGCTCTTCTGAGGATGTGAGCATTTCCGTTTCGAAATCAATAATTCCCTGCTCCCGTTCGTCCATATCACCGACCACAAAAATATGACGCAACTCAGGAAGCTCCTCACGTTTTACCCGTGAAAGAAGCGCAGGTGTGGTTACTAATGCCACCGCCCCGCTATCCTCCAAGCGATCTTTAACCGCCGTTTCCATAAACGCCTCAAACAGTGGACCGACAACAGCGCCTACCTTTAAAACCCCAAGCATACTAATGACCAGTTCAGGTGAACGCGGCATGAATATAAACACCCGTTCCCCTTTACCAATACCGTATTTGCGCAGCACATTTCCGAACCTGTTCGAGCTGGCACGAAGCTGAGAAAAAGTGTAGGTTTCATGACGGTTTGCATCACAATACAAAAGTGCTGCTTTCTCACCCCGACCTTCCTCTACATGTCGATCAATCGCTTCATGTGCCATATTCACTTTGCCTGTTTCATACCACGTAAAATGACGTTCTACATCTTCCCACTGAAAGTTGTTGTAAGCTTGTTCATAAGAGCCCATGTTGGATGTGGGAACTACAGCCTGGAGTTCTTCAATCTTCATGCGTTCAGCCTCCTCACAATGGAATAATGAGAATTACACAGAACAAAATAGCGCTTATAAAATTAATGGTGCAAATGATTTCTTTTGATTTGTGGTTTGATTTAAAGCACTTAATTGTGAACAATTCGTGTCTAAATCAGTATATCATAGGTAAGGATGTGACGACCATCCTTTTCATTTATTTGTTTTTTTGTTATAAGTAGGGGATATGAAGAGCTACTGATGGCAAACAAGGAGGTCGCACCCATGCAGCATTTAAAATTGTACCACTTG
This sequence comes from Paenibacillus sp. T2-29, assembly GCF_052921365.1. Taxonomy (NCBI): domain Bacteria; kingdom Bacillati; phylum Bacillota; class Bacilli; order Caryophanales; family Paenibacillaceae; genus Paenibacillus; species Paenibacillus sp. T2-29. Next base: position 544,021 of record NZ_JBREVE010000001.1, read on the forward strand.
GACACGCTGGATCACAACGGACAAACCATCCATGTAGAAGGACCGGTATCCGCTGATCGATTGCGTTCATTTCAAATGCATACGCAATTGGATGCCTTTCGTAAACCAAAGGAGCAATTCGAGGCGCTGGTGGAAATTTCAGAACTGCCAGAAGGCAGAATTATCATTGCCCATGACGGAGAAACCCTTCTGGGATACGTTACTTTTCACTATCCTGATGAGATGGAACGCTGGTCGGAAGCTGGCATGAAGGATTTACTGGAACTCGGAGCTGTCGAGGTAGCCGATGACTATCGCGGACTGGGCCTAGGTAGCCGAATGATTCGGATTGCCTTTGAAGACGGACAGCTCGAATCCTATATTATTTTTACAACCGAATATTACTGGCACTGGGATTTAAAAGGCAGCGGTCTTTCCGTATGGGAATACCGCCGCATGATGGAACGCCTAATGAAAACCGTAAATATGATATGGTACGCCACGGATGATCCTGAAATATGCTCACATCCTGCGAACTGTCTGATGGTACGAATGGGAGATGATGTGCCCCTCGAATCACGAGAACAGTTTGACCGCATCCGGTTTGTCCGAAGATTCATGTATTGAAAAAATTACACCCTTAATCCAAATGCTTGAGCATGAACTCCACAATACGGTGTGAACGATGTGAAGCTTCCACTGTAAACTCAGCATAATTCACGTGAGCCGATCCATCAGCCTTATCTGACATAGATCGTAGGACAACATAAGGCACAGCATTCATATGAGCTGTCTGAGCCACTGCGGCGCCTTCCATCTCGGTACAAGCACCGTCCATTTCTTGATGCAATGCTGTTACTATCTCACGGCTTGCGACAAATTGATCGCCTGAAAGTACTTTTCCGACAATATATCGATCTCCAAACGATTTGCAGGCTTGTTCAGCCAGACGGACAAGTTCGGGATCGGCCGCGAACTCTGAGGTGTCCTGATAAGGAATGACCCCTCTGGCATAACCCAAAGGCGTTACATCCATGTCATGTTGCATACATGTTGATGAAATGACAATATCCCCAATGTTTAAATCCGGGTGTACCGCCCCTGCCACTCCCGTGAATATAATTTGTTCTACGCCAAAATGATCAATCAGGATTTGTGTTGTTACCGCAGCATTGACTTTGCCCACACCGGACTTGCAGACAACCACCCTTTGTCCGTGAATCATTCCTGTAGTGTATGTGATTCCCGCCTTGGTCGTCTTACTTGCTTCCGTCATCGCCGAGAGCAGCAATTCAATTTCTTCATCCATAGCACCTATTAATCCATAAAGTCGGCTCATTACGCATCCCTCGTTTCTTAGTTTGATGATGATTTCACAAGAGAATATGTATCTACGAAAAAAGCTCCGTCAAAGGAGCTTTCATCGAAGGTATATCCTATTCAGCACTGCCGCTAGTCTAAATAATTAACTGATAACCGTAAAATAGTTTCGTGCGGCAAAATAACGCGAGAGTTCTCCACGTTTTCCTTCTTCATCAGCTTGGTTAGCAAACGCATTGCCACCGCACCCAAATCGTACATCGGTTGTGCGACGGTTGTCAGCTGAGGACGAACCATGGAGGCCATGCGAATATTGTCAACACTAATTACCGAAAAATCATCAGGTACTTTCAATCCCTCATCCTGAATGCTATGAATCGCACCAATTGCCATTTCATCTGTAGCGGCAAAAATAGCACTTGGTTTCTTCTTCAGACCGAGGAAGTATTTCATGGCTTCAACACCGGATTCATAGCGGTAATTCCCGATTCGCACGAGATCTTCCTGATAATCAATTCCGGCTGTTTCCAATGCTCTCTTGTAACCTTGGAAACGTGCATAACCATTTGCAGGGTCTTGAAGCGTACCACTGATCATTGCGATTTGACGGTGTCCATGGCGGATCAATGTGTTAACCGCATCGAAAGCAGCGGCTTCATGGTCAATATCGACCGAAGGATAGCTACCTTTTTCATCACTCGTTGCACATAGAACAATAGGGACAGCAGCTGTGTGGAACGCTTGAATATGCTCGTCCGTTACTGTGCCGCCCATGAACAGAAGCCCGTCGACTTGCTTTTCAAGTAACGTATTGATAACACGGATCTCTTTTTCTTTCCGTTTGTCGGCATTACATAAAATGATGTTATAGTGATACATATTTGCAATATCCTCAATACCGCGCGCAATTTCTGCAAAAATTGAGTTCGATATATCCGGAATAACAACGCCAACAGTCGTTGTCTTCTTGCTGGCCAGACCTCTAGCTACCGCATTTGGGCGATATCCCAATTGTTCAATCGCTTCGTACACCTTCTTGCGAGTTTGAGGTTTTACATTAGGATTATTGTTAACTACGCGGGACACCGTCGCCATTGAGACCCCAGCTTCGCGAGCTACATCATAGATCGTTACCGTCACATTCCTTCTCTCCATTGCCAATAAATTTTCAACCGAATCCTAGATCAACTAATTAGAACCATGATACGACAAAATACTACTTTATGCAACGACAGCACTCATTCTATCTATGTGAGATGATCGTGGAGCGCACGGGCTGTAATATTCGAATGGGATGTATGCCAGACAGCCTCCCCGTCCTTGACTAAAATGGCTTGCGGCGATTCATGTTTCACCTGAAGCTTGTCCGCAGCCGCATTGGACACCGGCCGATCTTCTACTACATAAATGATACCGTATTCAATATTTTCGTGGGGAGCACCTTCCAAATAAGACTCCACTTCCTGGTATGCGCCTGCACTTATCGGACAACGTGTGCTGTGCTTAAAGAGGAGTAACGGTTTGTCTGATGACGCTTCCAGAGCCGTATTTAATTGTTGAATAGTAGTCATTTTCGTCATCGTCGCCATTGGATATACATTCCTTTCTGTGTCTTGTCGTATGGCCTATTCTCATCGTAACAAAAAGAACATGTAAAATCCAATGGTGACCATGAAAATTTTCATATTTTTTAGTTTTTCGTATTCGTGAACACCGATTTACTGGTAAAACCGGATAATTGAACCAATCTTTTCTCTACATCATTCATCCAGTCTTCATCTCCTAGGCTTCTCGCATAGCGATAAAGATCCAGCAAGAGATTAATTCGAAGCTCCATTCGCTCCTCCAAAGCAGATTGCCAATCAACATTGGGATTGTCCGCTTCCTCCAGTACAAGCTTGCGAATAATTTCTGCCAGTTCATTGTTGCGAGCAAAAGATATTCGCCGGGGCGCAGGTTTGCTCCCTAGACTTTGTAGAAGTTCCTTAATGTCCTTCGTCACATGTTGCAGAACCTCACTGGAAAAGCATGACGGGCATGAAAATACAGGAACATGCAAAATTTCAACCTTACTCGCATATATTACCTTTCGTAATTCCAGTCCCATCGGTTCACCGCATTGGCATTGCTTTTGCACTTTTACCACCTCATTACATAGGATCAAACTATATAAGGATCTCTTCAGCATCCAGATATATCTATCTACTAGTCTATAAAATATTTGTTAACTCTATAAAATCTATCATACCTTTTTTTATTTCGACTTTGGGGTCTCAAATCCTTCCACAGATTGCAGCAATGAACAAATTACCAAGGCATTAGAGGGTCAAAAAATGACGGCGATTGTTGTAAAAGAGCGACTCCTACCTGAGAATCTGCGAAGGAATGGACTTCGGGCTTACTTTTTCTTAAGATGTAAAAGTACAGATTACAAAACAAAGGTGTCATATGTGACCCATGAAAGGATGGTTAGATGTCAAGACTTGCCGGAAAAAAGGTCATTGCCCTCGTAGATGAGGAATTCGAGGATCTGGAATTATGGTACCCGGTGTACCGTGTTCGTGAAGAAGGCGCAGAGGTACATTTAGCCGGTGCTGAAAAGGGGAAAAAGTATATTGGAAAATACGGCGTACCTGCTGAAGCAGAATATGCCTTTGAAGAACTCAATAGTAGCGATTATGACGGTATTCTTGTCCCTGGTGGTTGGGCGCCCGATAAACTGCGCCGCTACCCCAAGGTTATTCAACTTGTACAGGAGTTTCATGCCGCACATAAACCCATCGGACAAATCTGCCATGCAGGCTGGGTACTGATTTCTGCTAAAATATTGGATGGTGTTACAGTCACCTCCACACCAGGTATCCGTGATGATATGGAAAATGCAGGAGCAATCTGGAAGGATGAAGCTGTTGTGACAGACGGACACATTGTATCCGCTCGTCGACCGCCCGATCTTCCACCTTACGGAAAAGCGTTCTGCGATGTATTAGCTAATAGCGCTCGGAAATAAGATATGTAGTCCGCACATTTAGGACTTGAGTAACCTTATCTATGGCTATATCGAAAAAGCACCTTCAAAACCACTTTATTCATGGTTTTGAAGGTGCTTTTTCGTCCGAGCTATCTAAGCATTGCGGATATTAAAATATTACGGCCGCCCGGGTCCGGCCGGGGTACAGCTGATATTAGCTGCAGTCAGCTTGTCTTCGATCGCTGCACCAGTGGACATGCCAAAGCAAGCACGAGCGATTGCCATTGCTTCAGATGCAGTCGTATTCAGCACACGATGCTTGACCCGCAACAAAGATTGGGGGGACATACTGAGCTGATGTATTCCCAGTTCCAGCCAAAGTGGAACGGATCGTTCATCTCCAGCCATCTCACCGCAGACACTCACATCAATTCCGGCTTGATGTGCCGCTTGTGCAGTCATGCGCAGCATTCGAAGTACAGCCGGGTGGTATGGATGGTACATATGCGCAATCTGCTCATTCATACGGTCTACAGCCAGCACATACTGAACTAGATCATTCGTTCCGATACTAAAAAAGTCGGTTTCAGCTGCTAATAGATCCGCGATCATCGCTGCAGCCGGAACCTCAATCATAATCCCTCGCTGAATTTTAGGATTATAGGCAAGCCCTCTTGCATCCAAATCCGCCATAGCTTCTTTCAAAAGAGCATCTGCCTGACGGACTTCCTCCACGGATGAGATCATCGGATACATGACCTTGATATTCCCCGTTGCACTGGCTCGCAAAATTGCAGTCAACTGAGTTTTAAACATTTCCTTCCAATCCAGACTAATCCGTATAGCACGATAACCTAGAAAAGGATTTTCTTCCTCTGGGAGCTCAAGATAATCCAACGGCTTATCGCCGCCGATATCCAATGTACGGATGACTACGGAGTGATTGCCTGCCTTTTCCGCTATTAGTCGATATACTTGATACTGCTCCTCTTCATTAGGAGCAGATTTACGATCCATATATAAAAATTCCGTGCGGAACAGCCCCACACCTTGAGCTCCATGCTTCAAAGCAGCCTCCAGTTCTTTAACGGAGCTAATATTGGCCGCCAGTCTCAGCGTGGTTCCATCCTTGGTCACAGCTTCTACCGAAGCGAGTACCTGAAGCTGTTCTTTTCTACGTCGCTGCTCGTCACGTAAAATGATATAGTGGTCTGTTACAGATTTTTCTGGATTCACATACACTCTACCCAGGTCTCCATCCACAACCATCATATCTCCGGTTTGAACAGGCAAATTCATATTGCTCTCCAATCCAGAAACGAGTGGAATACCAAGCGCACGGGCCATAATCGCGGAATGCGATGTTTTACCACCATTCATAGTCACAATCCCTAACACATAGCTGGGATTCAAGTGTGCCGATTGGGATGGTGAGAGCTCTTTGGCTACCAGGATATAGGGCTGAGTGTCCTTGGGAAGAGTCACTTCCGGTGCGCCCAGCAAATGCTTGAGCAGTCGGTTCCCCACATCCTTGATGTCGATTGCCCGCTCCTTCATATATTCATCATCCAGCAAATCAAACATTGTCACAAAATGATCAATAGCTTCCTTCACAGCCACCTCGGCCGCCTTATACTGACGCTGAATAATGCCGCTAATTTCATTCATGAACTCCGGATCTTCCAATATCGCTAGATGAGCATCAAAAATGCTGGATTCCTCCGCTCCCACCATCTCTCGGAACTCATCCTTAATAAACTGGATTTCACTTTTGGATGTACGTATCCCTTCATACAAACGTTCAAATTCCTTCGCTAGATCTACCGTATCCATTTTTTGATCAGGTAAATCCCATTCCCAGCTCGGCAGGACAAATGCCTTCCCGATGGCCACACCTGCTGCGGCGCCGATGCCTTCTATCATGTTTCTACCCCTCCAACATTCCTGTCATGCAGCACAACGGACATTACCGAGGCCTGACCTTTTTTCACTGTTTTAAACGGAGCAAAGCTCCACGACTTGACGCGATCCGGATTCGTGATGACCATAGGAGTCACCAGCGATGGAGCTTGCTCTCGTAGCGCCTGCAAATCAAATTTGATCAGCAATTGCCCCGGTTCCACCGTATCGCCTGCTTCTACCATAGCAGTAAAATTCCCTTTTAGCTGTGAAGTATCAATCCCGATGTGAAGCAGAACCTCAAGTCCTTCTCGTGTGGAGATGCCTAAAGCGTGCATGGTCGGATACAAGTGCATCACAGTACCATACACCGGAGACACAAGTTCACCGCGTTCAGGAACAAAAGCAACACCGTCCCCAACCAGCTTCGTTGCAAAAATTTTGTCAGGCACTTCATGAATCGGTAGCATTTTTCCATGTACAGGAGCATTGAACAAAATTTGAGGGAGATCACGCTCCATCAGCTTTGCAATTTCCTCACGAATCAGTTCTGAATAGGTTCCAAATACGACTTGTAAATTACCTCCGCCCAGATTAATAAGCCCGGCCGATCCCAATGCCTTCATCGCTCCGGTATCAATCAGCCTGTCATTATGGACAGTCAGCCGTAAACGGGTGATGCAGGCTTCTACCTGCACAATATTCTCCTTCCCACCGAGTGCTTCCAAAATAAGTGGAGCACTGTAAGGAATATTACCGGCCCAATCCTCCAGAACCGAGCCTTCCTCACGTCCAGGAGTTGGAATCCGGAAGCGACGGATTGCCCATCGAAACAGTACATAATACACAAGCCCATATGCCACTCCGACTGGAATTAACAACCAGGCGTTATGTGATAGATGGAAATTAAGGACATAATCTATAAAACCCGCCGAATATGAAAAGCCATGGTGAATGTCCAGTTCAAAGGTAAGCCACATGGCCAGACCGGACATAACCGCATGAACGAGGAACAAATAAGGAGCAGCAAACAAAAAGGCAAACTCAATCTGTTCCGACACTCCGGTAAAAAAGCAGACCAATGCAGCCGTCAGAAACGTTTTTTGCACCTTTGGCTTCAAATCTTCACGAGCTTCCTGAATGATCGCTAACGCAATCGCAGGGATCGCGAACATCATAATGGGAAACAACCCAGACATGAAATAGCCCGCTGTCGGATCGCCAGCAAAAAACCGGGGCAGATCCCCCTGCACAACGTTGCCAGACGGCGTTTTATATGTACCCAGTTGAAACCAAAATATATTGTTAAGCAGATGGTGAAGACCAAAAGCTGCCAACAGCCGGTATAGAATGCCGTAAATAAGCAGTCCAAAACCGCCCAAGCTCGATTCCAGGCCAACAATAAATTCCAGTCCTCGTTGAATCAGCGGAGCAATAATCAACATGAGCCCTGCAAATACAGCAGAGAACAGACCAATAAGCAGCAGAACAAATCGGGTGCCCCCAAAAAACTGAAGCACTTCAGGCAACTTAATGCTTTTGAAGCGATTATAAGCCAACCCTGAAATGATCCCCAAAATGATACCAATGAGCGTCGCTGGCTGAATGAGTCCGTTTCCAAATCTCAATGTGACCTGATCATATATAGCCATACCAGCCAATGCAGCCAGTCCGGCCTGACCTGCTTGATTCGACATACCCAGTGCAACACCAACCGCAAACAAATACGGCAAAAAATAAAATATCCCATGTCCCGCCGCATTTGCCATATCAGACACCATAGGAAATCCCCACGTGGCCCAAGGAAGGCTGCCGAGACTTAGCAATATTGCAGCTGCCGGTAGCACCATCGTCGGGAGCATGACAGCACGACCAAGCTGTTGTAAGGATCCGAGCCAATTCATGGCATTCCTCTCCCTTCTATCCCTGATGGTAAGCCGAATAAATACTTTTGTCAAAGCCATGGTTCCGTCAGCCAAAAATATTTATTTACGCTTTTACAGGTCATATAACTTATTACTCAACGATAACCCTATGAATTTAACTAGACCATATCATATTCCAAGCATATATACATTATATGGATTCCTGAAAGTATAATATACTGTATCATGATTCTGATTTCACACCAAAAACCTTCAACCCTATGAAACAAGGGAAGAAGGTTTTCTTCATGTGCATATAGCATGGGTCAGAGGTGTGATTATCCTTTACGAACAGCTTGGGTCACTGAATCCTCCACCTTAATGCAACGATCCATAATAACCGTCATTCCATGCTCCTGCGCAATGTCAGCGGCTTCCTGGCTTATAATTCCCTGTTGTAGCCACAATATCTTAGCTCCAATAGCAGCGGCTTCACGTGCAACCTCTGCGCAGTATTCGCTACGACGGAATACATTAACCATTTCAACGGGCTCTGGTACTTCAGCAAGACTGGCATAGCAAGTCTCTCCAAGAATTGTTTGCCCTGCGGCCGCAGGATTAACCGGAATAATCCGGTATCCCCGCTTTTGCATAGCATAAGAAACCATGTATGAGGTGCGGTCTGATTTATCAGACAAACCTACAACCGCAATATTGCCTACTTGTTCCAAAATATTCTTAATCTCTTCTCTGGATGGATTTTCAAAAGCCATTCTATCTCCTCCTGTCTGTATCTTAACTTACCTTTATTTTACCCATTCTACGGAAGCACCAAGCGTCGTCAGATGGTCGAAATACTGTGGATACGATTTGGCGACATGATGCGCATCCTTGATCACTAGCGGCTTCTGCGCGCGCAAACCTACAACCGTCAATGCCATAATGACACGGTGATCATAATGCGCGTTGATTTCCACTCCACCTTCGACACCCTCCGGTCTACCATGCACAATGATTTCCGCTTGACGTTCTTCTACCCGAGCCCCAGCCTTGCTCAACTCATTCAAATAATCCGTAATTCGGTCACATTCCTTATACCGTAAATTTTCCACGTTATAAAAACGAGATGTACCTTCGGCAAATACAGCCGCAGCTACCATGGCAAGTACAGCATCTGTCGCGGCATCACCATCAAACTCGATGGCCTTCAATCGGCCGTTCCCCTTTACAACAACGGTATCGTTCTCATGTGTCAGTGGTACTTCCATCATACGCAGTACATCTACAATAGCGCGTTCTCCCTGTTTGCTCTGCTCTTTAAGACGATGGATGGTAACATCGGAATTCGTTACTGCAGCCGCCGCCAGCACCGCAGCACTCCCTGGATAATCCCCCTGTACAGTATACGTACGTGGCTGATAGGATTGCCGACCCGGGACGCGGAAAGACATGTAGTCATCACTTGCATGAATGGTAATACCAGCCTCTTGCAATACCTCTAGAGTCTGCCCAATGACCACTTTGGATTTCAAATCATGCAGTACTTCAATTTCACTATCTTCCTCCAGTAAAGGTGTAAGGAACAACAGAGCGCTTAAATACTGTGAGCTAACCGAGCCGGACACCTCAATTTTACCGCCCTTCGCCTGACCACCCTGAATACGTATTGGCAACTTGCCTTCACGATGATCTACTTTAACACCTAGTTGGCCCAATGCATCAATTAGATCGTCATGGGGCCTTTTCCCCAATGAGTCGGGATATGTATTCACAAATGTAACATCCGGACATAGGGACGCAATTCCCATCAAAAAACGGAGCACCGCTCCTGCATTGCCTACGTTCAGTTCCTTCACAGCTTGAGGATGGCTACCAAAACCTGTAATCACTATTTTTTCATCATCCTCTTCCAGCACTGCTCCCAGATCGGTGATACAACGACGCATAGCGTCACTGTCCTCACTATGAGCTGGATAATAAATAGTACTTTGTCCATCGGCTAGTGCAGCCGTAAGCAGATAACGAGTCGTGTAGTTTTTGGAGGACAAAGCCCCAATCTCTCCTTGCAAGGAAGGGGTAGGTCTAACGATAACATCCATATTATACATGCTCCTTTTCGATTCAAACCATCCTAGTTTACGTTAATTATACAAGTTGTATCGTTCATTTCTCCACCTAAAAAATAAGGAATATTCATCTAGGTCTGTCGAGGTTTAGCAACCTGGTTGACTAATCTTTATTTAATTTTTAGATTTAGGCTAATTGACAGCTTAGAGATCGCTTCGCTATCATACATAGAGAGTGTGACGTTTCTCACACGCCAACAATACAAGTAGTACCCATTTACATTAGAAAAGAGGTCCAGCCATGACGCAAATCGCTCTGATTGAACCTTCTGAGCTTCGCGCACGCCTGCAAGCAGGAGAGCAATTGCAATTGATCGACGTCCGTGAGGCGGAAGAAGTAGCGGAAGGTATGATTGAAGGTGCCAAGCACATTCCGCTCGGACAGATTCCGGGCCGCCTTGAGGAAATTGAACGCACCGGTGAAATTATCTTTATTTGCCGGAGCGGTTATCGCAGTGAACGTGCCTGCGAATATTTGCAGCAGCTAGGTTACGAGGGATGCACCAACATGACTGGTGGCATGCTGCAATGGTCACAGGAGCAGTAAAACAGCTAGTCTATAAAAGAGACGGAAACTTTCCGTCTCTTTTATTTAGGCTCAGGCTTAGACGCGGTAAAGCATTAAACTATCATGCTTCTATCATACCATAGCGTCAAAAGATTACACAATCCTTTCGCACATCCAAATTCGTATCTAAAATACCAATTAAAAAAACGGAAGCTTCTTCTACCCCAAGGGCAAAAAGCTTCCGTTGTGTTACATACTACATCCTTACATATTCGTCAGTTCATTAGAACCATTGATGATGGAATACGCCTTCTTTGTCCACACGCTTGAACGTATGTGCACCAAAGTAGTCACGTTGCGCTTGCAACAGATTTGCTGGCAAACGCTCAGTGCGATAGCTGTCATAGTAAGCAAGCGCGCTGGAGAAGCCAGGCACTGGAATACCTTGAGATACAGCCACGGAAATCACTTGACGCCATGCATCTTGATACGTTTCTACTACATTTTTGAAATAAGAGTCCAGCAACAGGTTTTTCAGAGCAGGATCACGGTCATACGCATCCTTGATGTTTTGCAGGAATTGCGAACGGATAATGCAACCACCGCGGAAGATCATTGCAATTTTTCCGTATTTCAAATCCCAATCATATTCATCGGAAGCTGCGCGCATTTGAGCGAAACCTTGAGCATAAGACACAATTTTACTTGCGAACAGTGCTTTACGTACGCTTTCGATAAATTCTTTTTTGTCGCCGCTGAAGGATTCAGCTTTAGGACCGCTCAGCACTTTGCTTGCCGCAATACGCTCGTCTTTCATAGCAGACAAGAAACGGGAAAATACGGACTCAGTAATCATGGACAATGGCACACCCAGATCCAGCGCGCTTTGGCTTGTCCATTTACCAGTCCCTTTTTGACCTGCAGCGTCCAAAATCACATCTACCATAGGCTTGCCTGTTTCAGCATCATACTGGGAGAAGATGTCAGCTGTAATTTCGATCAGGTAACTGTCCAATTCACCTTTATTCCATTCTGTAAAGATTTCATGAAGCTCTTCTGCACTCACATTCAGAACTGATTTCAGCAAGTGATATGCTTCACCAATCAATTGCATGTCGCCGTACTCGATACCGTTATGCACCATTTTTACATAGTGACCAGCACCGTCGGGACCGATATATGTACAGCATGGGTCGCCGTCCACTTTAGCAGAGATTGCAGTCAGAATCGGCTCTACCAGTTTGTAGGCACTTTCTTGTCCACCTGGCATAATGGCAGGACCATTCAAGGCACCTTCTTCACCACCGGATACGCCTGTACCAATAAAGCGAAGTCCTTTTTCCTCCAGCTCCTTGCTGCGGCGCTGTGTATCAGGGAAGTAGGCATTGCCTCCGTCTATAATAATGTCGCCCTTGTCCAGATGAGGCACAAGCTGTTCAATCGTGGCATCTGTAGCTTTACCAGCTTGAACCATGATCAGGATTTTACGGGGTGATTCCAGTGAGTTCACAAATTCTTCAATAGAGAAAGTACCCGTCAGTTTTTTACCTTCTGCTTCTTTGATAAGATCGTGCGTTTTTTCTGGAGAGCGGTTAAAAACCGAAACGGTGAAGCCTCTGCTCTCAATATTAAGGGCCAAGTTTTTACCCATTACCGCCAGGCCGATCACACCAATTTGCTGTTTTGCCATCTGGTTCCTCATCCTTTGCAACATATTTTGTATTCTATATCGCCGCTTTACCGCATTACACTTTATGTGAATCGGAACACGTGCACTTCTATTTTAACGTTTTTAGTGTCAGAAGTGAACCCCTGTCTGATCGCAGATCAAAACACCTCATTTTGCATGAGGTGTTCCGATGTACTACGCTTCCATCATCAGCAGTTGGTGAGATAGCGTTTGCAGGCGTTTATGGCTATTCTCGATTTTAATCTTATCTTTCTCCGTCATCGCCTTGAACAGCTTCTCCAATTCATCGTCTACTTCCATCTTAAGCAGCAGCAGCCGGGTTTCCCCTTCATTGGAAGCGTACATATCCTCCATTTCCTGAGCGGACAGCACCGGTCCCTTCTGATAAATAACACGCTGCTTAAAGCCAGTAACCTCGACCAGACGAATGACCTCGCCGAACAAAATATTTTCCACCAAAATATGATGATCCTTGACTCTTTTGACAATGGCATGACCTCGGGTGCTTCCAATCAGCTTCTCCAACCACTCAGCCAGCTTGGCATCGCGGATTACATAATCTCCAGCCAGCTTGTAGTGTCCTGTGCGCAATTGTTGAAAACGGAGCTTCACCAGCTTGCGCCCGGTTCTCACCGACAAAACCAGATACGACTCATCCTCGCTCCAGTACAGCGAATACCCTTCCGATATCAAATCCTTGATCAGATTATGGATATGCCGACGGCTAAACCGGAGCTCTAGATTGCAATATTCTACCTCACAGCCCTTGTTCACGGCATTCCCTCCTTTTTCAAGTCCGATTCAAGAAGTCCGGCTACAGCAAGCCTGCGGCTTTCCCGCTTGATCTTCCCTTGCTCTATTTTATACTTCATTTTATGTAAGGGTACTTGGTTATTTGACCTATTTTTATGAGTAACAACGCACAATCCTACTTTTGCCTTATATGCTTGTACCGAGCCCGGCCTAAAGTCGGCCAAGCCCGCTGACATTATGCTATAATCGGACATATTACGTCACACGATATGGCTTAGCCTAGATACAGGAGGAAATAGGAATGACATTCAGTGGATTTACTGCAAAGGACTTTGATGTCTTTGAAATACCAGGATTGGAACCTCGCATGGAGGTGCTGATTCAGCAGGTTCGGCCCAAGTTGGAGACGATTGGCGAGGAGTTAGCCCCCTTCCTGACGGACTTATGCGGAGAGCCTATGCACGTTCACGTGGCCAAGCATGCACGACGCAAGGTCAATCCCCCGATCGATACATGGGTAGCTTGGGCGGCAAATAAACGCGGGTATAAGGCGTTGCCGCATTTTGAGGTAGGTATGTTCGCTTCCCATATATTCGTCATATTCGCAGTCATTTATGAAAGTCCGAATAAAATCACGTTTGCCCAGGCGCTTGAAGCCAACCTGAGCGATGTGCGCTCTAACATACCAGGTCATTTCTACTGGTCCATGGATCATATGGATCCAAAAGGTACAGAACAGCAGCAAATGGACACGGAAGAGTTTCAAACCATTATTAACAAGCTACAGCAGGTGAAAAAAGCCGAGGTCATGTGTGGGCTCCGTATTGATCGTAATGACCCTCTTGCCAGTGACGGAGCTGCGTTACTGCAGACGGTGCGTTCTACCTTTGAGCATTTACTGCCACTGTACCGGATGTCTTTTCCAAAGGACTAGTTTCAGATAAATGCGTCCCTGATCCGCTACTAAGAGTACCGTTCAAGTCTTAACAACGGTTTTTCTCCGTGGATTGCGCGCCAAAGCCAAATGGCAGCCAAACATGAGCAGCATCACGATCCCACTGATGATAAATGGAGCTGTGTGTCCAGCACGGTCCCATAGCACTCCTGAAACGAGCGGACCAATAACCATACCAGAGCCTTGGAGTGTTAAAAAAAAGCCCCATACTGTTGCACGCTCGCTTTCCGGAATCAGTTGGGCAAGAAACGTGTTCCATGCAGGCAAAATGAGCGCATACCCCAAGCCAATAATGGCTACGGATACGAACACAAGTGGAATGGTCTGTACTGTTGAAAAGAAAAATAGCGTGATCCCGGCAAGCAAAAAACCGATGTGCAAAAAGTACTTGGTTCCAAGGCGATCTACCAGCTTGCCACAAGGGATCAATGCCAGCACAGTCACCCCACCACCGGCAATCAGAAGCACGCTATACAGGTTCGGTGAAATTCCGAGATCCGTGCGCGCGTACAGCGTTAGCACAGGGCTGATCAAGCCGATGACAAAGGACTGCAAAAACAGCGCAGGATAAATTAACGGATTCACATTAAGCTTTGTTTTGAGCGTGTTGATCGTCTCCTGGATACCTCTCAACACTTGCCGCTTCTCCTTGGAGTTCCCACCAGAAGATATGAGAGCGCTCTGTTCGAGGTCGTCTTTGCCAGCTGACCTGTTCGTTCCAGGCAGCATAAGAGCAACCAGCAGCAATACAATACTGCATCCTATCAAAATCATGAACACCATACCGTAAGAGTGTCCGTAATGGGATATGGCGAAATTCATAATGAGTGGACCGAAGCCCGTTCCGCCCATGGACGCAATTTCCAGTGTCCCCATCGCTGCACCGTTATTGTTATTAGGACCAGACATTTCGGTCGTTCCAGTCATCACACAAGGCCAGAGCGGAGATGTTCCCAGTCCTAGTAGCAGACACGCGATGACGAGCCACACAGGTTCTGTCAGTGCGCTTAGCATAATGACCGCTACAAGTGTAAACAACAACGCGGTTGACATCGTTCCACGATAACCGAGCCGTTCAGCCATCCAGCCCGCCGGTGCCCGGAATGCATTGTCTCCAAAATACTGAAGCGAAAAGGCTAAACCGATAATTCCGGCCGACAGACCTAACGTTTCTCCCATATATACCGGCAGGATGGATACCAGAAGAGATCCCTTCATGAATTCGACCAGAAACACCAGTATCCATAATTTGGCGAAAAAAGGAGTCCACAGCCGCTGTGAAGCTTTTTTTCGTCTTATTTGCTTCATTTATCCCACATCCTCCGCCTTCGTTTATTGTCTATACATTCGGGGTTCTCCGCCTACTCCGCTCTTTCGCAAATAAATGCGCCCTCAATCGCTTGCATTCCTACTTCAAACTGCTATACTCAATTTTGTTCTATTATCAATTGCACAGGATTGTCGAAATCCTGCATGAAAGGTTGTGACAACACTAATGAATCAAAGCAACACCCCGCTTTTTACTGCTTTGAAAAAGCATGCTCAGAGCAACCCGGTTCAATTTCACATCCCAGGTCATAAAAAGGGAGTGGGCGCAGATCGGGAATTTCGCGAATTTATGGGGGATAATGCTTTTTCCATAGATATGATTAACATCGCTCCATTGGACGATCTGCATCAGCCATCAGGCGTCATTGAAGAAGCTCAAAAGCTTGCAGCAGAAGCCTTCGGAGCTGATTATACTTATTACAGTGTACAGGGGACAAGCGGAGCCATTATCACCATGATTATGTCCATTTGCATGCCAGGTGATAAAATTATTGTACCCCGAAATATACACAAATCCATAATGTCTGCCATTATCTTCGCTGGTGCGAAGCCGGTATTCATTTCTCCGGTCAGTGATGAGAATCTCGGTATTCACCACGGGGTTACAACCAAGTCCGTACGCCGGGCATTGGAACGTCACCCTGACGCCAAGGGCGTCCTTGTCATCAACCCGACATATTACGGTGTGTGCGCCGATTTGAAGGAAATTGTAGATCTCGCTCACAGCTATAATGTGCCGGTCCTGGTCGATGAGGCTCACGGAGTACTGATTCATTTTCACGCTGATTTGCCGATGTCCGCTATGGAGGCGGGGGCAGACATGTCAGCTACAAGCGTCCACAAACTGGGTGGTTCCTTGACTCAAAGCTCGATACTGAATGTCAATACAAAAAACGGATTCGTTAATCCGCAACGTGTACAAACTATTTTCAGCATGCTGACAACGACGTCCACTTCGTATATCCTGCTGGCTTCGTTGGACACATCCCGACGCAACCTGGCCCTTAACGGCCATGAAATAGCACAACGTGCTCTGGAATTAGCTGAATATTGCCGCGCAGAGGTCAACAAAATCGAAGGGCTATATTGCTTTGGCAGCGAAATTCTTGGCACAGAAGCTACCTATGATTATGATCCGACCAAAGTTACAGTTCATATTCGCCATTTAGGCCTTACCGGATATGATGTGGAAAATTGGCTGAGAGATCACTACAATATCGAGGTTGAGCTTAGCGATATGTATAATATTCTCTGTTTGGTGACCCCTGGTGATACCAAAGAGGAAATAGACATTTTATTAAAAGCTTTGCGAGAGCTGGCTGCACTGCACTATTCCACAGGTCAGCAGCATGAGCTGGTTGTAAAGATACCGGATATACCGCAGCTCTCCCTCATTCCGAGAGACGCTTTTTACGGAGATACAGAAATCGTGCCCTTCAAGGAATCTGCTGGCCGTATCATTGCAGAATTCATTTATGTATACCCACCGGGCATCCCGATCCTATTGCCGGGAGAAGTTATTTCGCAGGACAATATTGATTATATTGTAGATCATGTGGAAGTAGGACTGCCTGTTAAAGGACCTGAGGATCGAACGGTACATCAGGTGAAGGTTATCGTTGAAACTGACGCTATTTCTTAAACATGATCTGTTAACACCTGCTTGCAAAAAATGTTGATAGTCAACAAAAAAAGCCCCCATTTGGGGGCTTTTCTATTGTGTGAAGAGCAAGAACAGCTACTGTATCCAATCCTATTCGTATTGGGCAACAAGCTCGCTATATGCAGCTTCTACACGCTTCCACTCATCTTCGTCCTCAATATTGTAAAGCACCATTTCTTCGTTTTCTTCTTCCATACGAAGAATGATACCATCCGCTTCGGGATTGCCTCGCTCAAGCAAAAGAGCATACACGTGATCTTCTACGTCAAAGGTCTCTACCAGCACCATTTCTACATCTTTGCCATTTTCATCAGTTAGCGTAAGAACCATTTCTTCATGTTCGTGGTCATGATCGTGGTTGCAGGCTTCACCGTGTTCATGTTTGTGATCACTCATGGAAATACCTACCTTCAAATTGTTTTATTTTCCCTCGTATCGTAACATGATCAAGAGTGCAGGTCAATTTGTGGTATGCCTAATTTATCGCTGTAATGACTTTTTCGGACACGAGGGTATAACTGCCATCTTTACTTTCTTTAATGTAGAAACCTACCCGATAGTTTCCTGCTGTTTTGAAATCATACGTAAAGTCGTTTGTACGGAACCAGAAGTTATCCTTTTGCGCTCCTTTGATATCTTGGGACTGAATATCCTTTACATTGCCCGAAGGGTCGGTAATTGCTACTTTCACTCCGGAAATATCTGTTTTCAGGGTATCAATTTGACTGAAAACATTAAACTTCACTTTGTTACCTTTATTCACGTTACCAAACACAGTATCCCCCTTGAACAGGAACATATGCACGTTTGGCTGGTCGAAAACAACTTTTCCACCAGAGGGATCAAAATTTACAAGCCCATTAAAATCACGGATAGGCACATAAGTTTTCCCATCAATGACAACTGCTCCATCTTTTGACACTTCTCCGTTAATAATCAACTGCACTTGGTCCTTGGCGGACTCCGCCGAAATGACGGTCCCTCCCATTATTGAAAAGGCCATCACTAGGGCCATCACTTTTCTCCATTTCATACTACATATCCCTCCATCGTTATCTGTTAAAAACCATCTGTCGTACATTTATACCTAGCTCAGCCGCACAAGTTGCGCTGTGTTTCACAAATTGTCCAAAGTTTTTACATGAGGAGCCAAATCTTTAGTTCTCGCAGCCTAGATGTTAAAATACGATTGTAGAATGTCTTATAACACATCGTCTGGAGGGTGAATCCATAATGGGCCTAACGATACAGATGCTTGGTACAGGCAGCGCCTTTGCCAAGCATTATTACAACAACAACGCGCTGCTGGATAGCGGGGAAGGCAAGCTGCTGATCGATTGCGGTACAACCGCATCGCTGGCATTACACCAGATGGGTGTCCCTTTGCCTGATATTGACGCTATTTTAATCACACATATTCACGCAGATCATGTCGGAGGCTTAGAGGAATTTGGTTTTCAAATGAATATCCTCCATCGTCGCAAACCTCTACTTTATATCGCCGAAGCATTAATCCACCCTTTATGGGAGCATACGCTCAAGGGCGGCATGTCCCAGCAAGGTATGATTGACAAGCTTGAGGATGTATTTGAGGTAAATGTCATAACGCCTGGCGTATCCACCACATTAGTACCTGGTATCCAGATAGAGCTGATCCCTACACAGCATATTCCTGGTAAACACAGTTACTCTTTGTTCATAAATGATCGTCTTTTTTATAGTGCGGACATGGTTTTTGATCCTGATTTACTTCATCATCTGGTGCATGAACGGGGATGCCGGAGCATTTTACATGAGGTTCAGTTACAAGGCGCTGGAGAAGTACATACAACGTTAGATGAGCTGCTAAGCTTGCCAACACCTCTGCAAGAGCAAATTCATCTGATGCACTATAGTGATGATATGGAACAATTTAGAGATAAGGCAGGGATTATGTCCTTTCTGGAGCAGCAGCGAGTTTATCCGCTAGCAGATTTGGAACGTGCAGAGTAGCAGAGCTAATGAGAGCTTAAACAATTAACAAAAAGCCGCCCGGCTTTCCTACAAAGGATAGCCGGGCGGCTTGCTGCATATTTTTTGTATACAATGATAAGCTTGCACGTTAATGTTGCGAGTCAAGGTCAGAACAACGGCAGTTGATCCAGGTTATTAGAAGGATCTCCATCGGCATCTCCTCGAATTCGTTTGCTTCCATCCTTGGCCTTGAACACGTTGACGCCTGCAATGGAGCCTGCTTCAATCTCGTTCAACGCTTGGCTATAATCCAAAATCCGTCCAGTAGATGTCTGAAATGACGTAAGATCGCCATCCCCGTTTTTACGTACTGCCGTAATTTGTTCTCGTTCTGTATTCGCCATGCTGCATCGCTCCTTATCCATAGTATAGTGGAGGAACTTTTACTAGTATGTGCATTGTACAGCTTTGTATACACCCCGTGCCTCAATTACAACTTTTTACGCATACGTACGTGCGGTATTCCCGCATCGTCAAAAGGTTCATCAGAGATCGTTTCATAGCCTAGCTTTTCGTAAAACTTCTCAGCTTGACATTGAGCATCTAGCAACGAGTATCTCAGCCCCAGTTCACGTGCACGTTCCTCCAGTGCTAGCAGTAATACGCGTCCATAACCTGCTGCACGATGCTCCTTGAGAACGGCAATACGTTGCATTTTAGCTGTATCCTCATCATAATATGTCAACCGACCAGTAGCCACCATTTCCCCATGTTCACAAATTAGTAAATGATGGGCGGTATCTCCCAGCTTGTCATAATGATCAATTTCAAGATCTAGAGGAACCTTTTGCTCTTCGACAAACACTTTGGTCCGGATTAATATTGCCTTCTGCAGTTGCTCTTCTGTTGTTACAGTTATAATTTCTGCGGCCATCATCTGTTCCTCCATCTCTAATTTCAAATGTAAACTCGCTAAATTTGAATTATATATATAAATGGTTATGAAGTACAGGCTGATTTGTATTTTTTCACTTTACATATATGGTTAATACATGATATTATCTAGTAACTACAGGACGGTAGCTCAGCGGGAGAGCATTATCTTGACAGGGTAAGGGTCATGGGTTCGATCCCCATCCGTCCTATACGTCTAAAGCCTTGATGTTCAAGGCTTTTTTTGTTTATTTGGAGATACAGAGAATTTTGCTAAAAAGAGAAACAGGTCATTGTTTAAGATTTGAGCACAAAAAAGCCAACCTGAAATAAGGTTGACTTTTTTATATACTCTACCGTTACACTTAAGCTGTAATATCTCTTTATTCAGTAAGATTGAATTCTAGAGAATCGTTAGGCAATACATATCTCTTCTATTATATAGAAGAACAACTAAGCCAGCCCCAAGCACAATATACACGGAGCCCCTAGATTACGATATAAACAGCTCCACTCTCACTGTCAATCTCTGTGGGGTAAGTGGTCACACATCCAGTATCCGGATCTCGCACCTGGCCGGTGAATAGGTCGACTTTCCAGTCATGGAGCGGACAATGGACTACCGATCCACAGATCATTCCTTCAGATAACCGTCCCCCTTTGTGCGGACAACGGTTCTCAAGCGCACGCACGCTGCCGTCACTAAGGCGGAATACGGCTATCTCTGTATTTTGAATGCGAACTGTTCTTGCTCCACGTTGGTCAATTTCGTTCAGATCTGCAATCCTGATTCTGCTGGTTATCGTATTGCTCTCCATTTGGTCAGCCCCCTATTCCATTACTGCCTTAAGCTCTGGCAGCTGCACAAAATTTTTGTGCAGCTCTTCGTTATGAATGATTTCGTGCCACGGATCCGTCGTTGTACTTAACGTCTCCTCAATTCTGCTTACCAGTCGCTGCCTCATCTCCGCATTTGCTAGTACCTGTTTGATCGAGTCTACGCCTACCCGTTCTACCCAATGAGCTGTTCGCTCGTTCCAATTCGCCTGCTCACGGTAATACTGTAAATAGGCACCAGTCCATTCCATCACTTCATCCTCGGTTTTTACAGTACACAGCAGTTCTGCTGCCCGCACCTTAATACCGCCATTACCTCCAATATAGATCCCCCAGCCACCGTCAATAGCGACAACGCCCAAATCCTTAATCGTCGCTTCTGCGCAGTTACGCGGACAGCCCGACACAGCCAGTTTGACTTTGGATGGCGCGTTCAGACGCTCAAATGCCTTTTCCAACCGGATACCCATACTCATGGCATCCTGTGTGCCGAAGCGACAAAAGGTGTTACCAACGCACGTCTTGACCGTTCGTAATGTCTTTCCATATGCATACCCTGACGGCATATCCAATTCAGACCAGATTCCCGGTAGATCTTCCTTTTTCACACCAAGCAAGTCGAGACGTTGGCCACCCGTAAATTTAACCAAAGGCACGTTGTATTTCTCCGCGACAGCGGCAATCTTCTTCAGGTCGGCAGGTGAAGTAACTCCTCCATAAATGCGGGGCACCACAGAGTAGGTACCATCCTTCTGGATATTGGCATGGTACCTTTCATTCGTGAATCTGGATTCCTTCTCATCCTCATAATCCAGTGGCCACAGCATACCTAGATAATAGTTGAGGGCCGGCCGGCATTTGGTACACCCTTCAGGTTCGTTCCAGCCCAGCACGTTCATCACTTCTTTGACGCTCTTCAGCCCCATTTCCCGGATACCATTAATAATCGCTTCCCGATCAAGCGTTGTACAACCACATATCCCTTCTTTAATCGGTTCTCCGGTTTCTTCACCTGCGTACAGCTGTAAGAGCCCCTCCACTATTAGCTTACAGCCGCCGCATGATGCCGATGCCTTCGTACAGGCCTTAATCTCCCCAAGACTCCTGCAGCCTGCCGCAACCGCCTCTCCAATGTCACCCTTGGATACACCATTACATCCGCATACAATTTCATCTTCAGGCATCTGCTCCAGCATCACGGTACCACTACCTTCTGGTTGACCAGGGTTAAAGCCAAGTAACAACTCTTTCTCTCGACCAACCACCGAATCACCACTTTTGATCAGAGAAAACAACATAGCTCCATCAGATGTATCCCCAAACAGAACGGCTCCGATCAGTTTTTCTTCCTTGATGACGATTTTTTTGTAGACGCCACCAATATCATCCTGATACCGCAGAGATCGCGTTTCTGGCTCATCCTTGTAATTGCCTGCTGAAAATACATCGACGCCCGATACCTTCAACCTTGTCGAAGTGACGGAACCACTATAGCCGGGAGTCTCCATTCCCGCGAGTCGCTGAGCAAGGACACCCCCCTGCTCATATAATGGGGCAACCAGACCGTAAGTGATTCCCCGGTGTTCTGCACATTCTCCAACGGCGTATATGCCAGGAATGTTCGTTTCCATGTTATCATTTACGATGATGCCACGGTTTACGGGAATTCCCGCCGAAACCGCCAGTTCAATATCTGGTTTGATACCTACCGCCATAACGATCAAATCCGCTTCCAGTTCGCTGCCATCAGCAAACTTCAGCCCTTCCACGCGACGACGCCCGGTGATAGCCGCCGTCCGCTTATTGACCAGAAAAGTCATTCCCTGTTCCTCCAGCTCGCGCCGTAACATAAGGGAAGCTGCCTCATCCAGCTGTCGGTCCATAATATATCCATTGAGATGAATAACTGTAACGTCCATCCCCAAATTAAGCAGCCCCCTGGCTGCCTCTAGCCCAAGCAATCCGCCGCCGATAACGGCTGCTTTTTTGTGCGTCTTCGCCGTCTCTATCATCGTCTCGCAGTCACGGATATCCCGGAAACCAATCACACCATCCTTGTCGGCTCCTGGAAGCGGCAGGATGAAGGCTTTAGAACCTGTTGCCAACAACAGTAAATCATAAGAGACGCATACACCGGATCGTGAAGTCACCTGCCGCTTTTCCGTATCGATAGCTGTGACAGGATCATCGGTATACAATCGGATATTATTCTCTTCATACCAACTCCAATCGTTGATGATAATATCCTGCAAACCTGCTCCTCCAGCCAGAACAGAGGACAGCATGATCCGATTATAGTTGGGATGGGGCTCGGCCCCAAATACCGTAATCTCATAAGCACCTGGTGCGATCTTCAGCAAATGTTCGAGAGTGCGTATCCCCGCCATTCCGTTGCCGACCAGCACTAATTTTTGGATGTAGTTCATTAGGTCACTCCCTCTCCATTTCTATCCTTAAAACATAAAAAGCCTGCTTCACATACGGGGATGAAAAATATCCCTCCACATGTAAAAACAGGCTCCATTGCCGTTTCATCGAATACGCCGTTGTATCCATCAGAGTATGAATTTAAAGTACTGTAGCCAATATATAACGATTCAAATCACATGTCAATATTCCTTACGCATTATCTTATAAAAAATTATATTTTATCACTAAGTAACATATCCATGACGTATAAAATATCACTCTTCTGCAAAATTAGGATTGATTTTCAGTCCAAAACACGCCAAAATGGTTTAAAAGTCTGTTTCCACTTCATTATGATGGAAAAGTAAAACCATCTCGCAAAGTTATATGTCACATTTCTTATCAAGACATACAATCCTCATGCTTATTTACCCTTGAGTTAAAGAGAGGAGGAGCCCGCTTGCGTTCCTTGTTGGTAATCCACTTACACGCTGACCCTGCATCCGAGCAGGCAAACGCCATTCCCTCATGGCAGGCAGGACCTGAGCACCTTTTAGAATCCAACGGATACCTACCTTTGCCCTGCCGCAATGAATCTGAAATCAAACAGCTCATCCATAATGCAGATGCGGCAGTACTTAACATACCTGTCGGCACAATCAGCATGTGGAGCAGCAGGTTAGAGCAAACCAAAGCAATTCCGTTGCTCTGGTGGTGCAGCCCGATATCAGCGCTGTCATCGACGGAGGCTTGCGAAGCAGATGTGATTGTCGACGGTATTCTAACCCCTTCCATGGCAGCTCATGAGCTGAATTGGGCTCTTCATTTTAGCGCCAAACACTTTTTTGAACGCCAGCATTGGCAAAGTGAACGCAAACAACTGACTGCTCGGCTGGAAGAACGCAAATGGATTGATATGGCGAAGGGGATACTTGGCGAAGTAAACGGCATCCCGGAAGCGGAGGCATATGATCTGCTGCGTAAAAAAGCGATGAATGAACGCAAACGAATCGTTGATGTGGCCATCTCCATTGTGAAAGCACAGCAAATGCTAAAAGCATAAATCTGAAAGGGGCCTGAACATGAATATCATTGAAATATTAAAAGAAGTTGGGCGCGGCAAAAGAGGCGCCCGTGATCTGAACTACGCCGAAGCCGAAGCTGCTGCCGAACTGATTATGACCCGGTCGGCAACCCCTGCTCAAATCGGAGCCTTCTTTGCCGCGGAACGCATCAAAATGGAGAGTGTTGCCGAGCTGGAAGCATTCGTTAATGTCTGTCGTAAATATTCCCACCGTTTTCCCATGAAGGAAGGCATTGATTTTGCTGGTCCGTACGACGGTAGAAAGTCATCATTTATTGCCACCTTCGCAACTGCCTTTCTGCTTTCCTCCTACGGAATACCTGTAACGATGCATGGCAGTGCACCTCTCCCTCCCAAATGGGGGGTTACACTCCCACTTTTGTTGCAGGAGATGGGGGTAGCAACTGCGGATATAACACACGAAACCGCCATTCATGCTGCGAAGCAGACAGGCGTGCTTTTCGTCGTTTCCGAACAATGGTGCACGCCCCTGCGAGATCTGCGGCCTATTCGCGAAGAGTTGGGGCTTCGCACAGTACTGAACACAGCCGAGAAACTAGTTGATTACGGTTCTTCCCCGTACATTGTATTCGGCGTTTTCCACAACACCGTATTCGACAAGACGGCGAAAGTTATGCAGAATCTGAATTATCGCAGGGCTTTGATCATTCAGGGGAGCGAAGGATCGGAGGACCTGTTCATCGATCGACCGACCCGGACTTACCTGTTTGCTAACGGTGAAGTGTCACTCCAGGTTATAGATCCCGAAATGTACGGGCTGGATTCGGTAGTACCAGAACACAACTGGACCCCCGCTGAACAACTGCGCATATCAGAGGAAGTGCTGCAAGGTACAGCTCATACTGCCTTCTCGAACCAAGTGTTGCTCAACGGCGCGGTCCGACTGTTCGTTGCAGGGCGAGTAGACTCCATTGAGGAAGGCTTATATACCTGCAAACCACTGCTTGAAAACGGGGAAGCCTGGGATTTGTACTGCCGTTGGCGTGAAGCTATGTTGAGAAAAGAAATAAAAACGGGAGTCGGCACATCCGAACCCCATTTTCATTTATAAAACTCGTCTCCTACAGTCCAGCATTTATCGGGACATAAACTGAACTACTCAAAAAGGTCCGCCCCCATGCTCATGCAAAGGGGGCGGGCCTTTTATGCAAGGAAAAAGAAGATGCACTCACACCTTCCTGTTCTAGAACTGTGACCACTCCCCGTTATGTCCACTGGTTGCAGCTACAGCTAGGCGGAGGGGACGGATGCATACAGCTGCCGTCTTGAAGCCGGGCATCCGGCAGAACGGATCAAGGTCTGGACGGGTCGCCCGATTTACATTTTGCGCCCCGCCCCAATGCATAGGTACGAAAAGCGTATCTTCGCGAATATGTGGCCTGATCCGGCTGCGGACAGTAAAGCTACCGCGCTGGGATACTATTTCTACCCACTCCCCGTCCTTGATATACCAGTGCTGTGCTGTACGCGGATGAATTTCTACATAATTCTCAATCTCACGCGCGGCCAGCGAAGGACTTCTGCGTGTTTGTGCGCCGGTCAAATAGTGAGCCAGCACGCGGCCATTCGTCAAAGTAAGCGGGTATTCCTCGGATATTTCCTCTCCTGCTCCACAGCTTTCAACCACTGTAAAAACAGCCCTTCGGTCGGAAAGAGCAAAGCTTTCCCGAAACATCGTATCCATACCAGCTTCATCCGTAGATGGGCATGGCCAATATACTCCTTCCTCGCGACGCAGCCTGTCATAAGTGATCCCGTAATAATCAGCAACCCCTCCCCGGCTAGCGAGGCGCAGTTCTTCAAAGATATCCTCTGTATCCTTGTACGCGAAATATCCACCCTTGTTCAGTCTTGAAGCTATCTGGCATAAAATGCTCCAGTCATCTCTAGCTTCGCCCGGTGCAATCCGCACCGCTTCCCGCAGCAAAACGCGGCCTTCTAGATTAGTCATCGTCCCCGTATTCTCCAAATAAGACGTCACAGGCAAAACAACGTCGGCCATTCGCGCCGTTTCAGTGAGAAACATATCCGACACAATCAACAAATCCAGCTTTTTCAGCGCCTCCTCGACCAACCGGGCATTCGGGTTAGATACAACAGGATTAGAACCCATCACGAACAGAGCTTGGATTTTTCTCTGATGAACCAGTTCCATCATTTCATAGGCCGACACTCCTTTTCCCGGCAAACTGCTTGGTTCAACTCCCCACACGGACGCAACATAGGCTCGATCTTCTTCATTCTCAATCGATCTGTAGCCAGGAAGCTGGTCAGCCTTTTGACCGTGCTCTCGTCCCCCTTGCCCGTTTCCCTGACCTGTGATGGCCCCATACCCACACCCTTCTCTTCCAATCTTTCCAGTGGCCAGCACAAGATTAAGAAATGCACGCACTGCCATGTGCCCATCCGTCTGCTGTTCGACACCCCTGGCAGTAAAAACGATACCCGTTTCCACACTGCCAAAGGCACACGCTGCCTGCCGGATCATCTCTGCCTCAACTCCGCACAGCGCAGCCGATTCGTTCAGATCCACCCCATTCAAATGAGTCAACAACTGTTCATACCCGTTGGTCCGCTTGCGGATAAATTCTTCATTTACCAATCCCTCATCCACGATGACCTTTAGCATGGCATTGGCCAGTACAGCATCCGTACCCGGTCTGATTTGCAGGTGCAGATCGGCTATTGCCGCTGTGGGTGTCGCGCGCGGGTCAATTACGATGACAAACGCACCATTTTCCTTCGCTTGGTGAAAATAAGGCATTAACGTCGGCTGACATTCAGCGATATTCGTACCTGCAAGCACAATACAACGAGCCAACGGAATATCAGCCAGCCTGCAGGTCAGTCCGCGGTCAATACCAAACACTTTGCTGCCAGCAGATGCTGCTGCCGACATGCAAAAGCGCCCGTTATAATCGATATAGCGCGTGCCAATAGCCACCCGCGCAAATTTCCCGAGTAAATAAGCCGTTTCATTCGATAGCGAGCCTCCGCCGTAAATGCCGATTCCGTCAGGGCCCTGCGTGGACAGCAGCGAAGAGAAACTGCTACCTACAGCATCCATCGCTTCCCCCCATTGAACGGGAACAAGCTTGCCCTCTTTGCGCAGTAGGGGCTGTGTCAGCCTTTCTGCATGAGTTGCATGCTGATGCGCATTCATACCCTTGATGCATAACCTGCCTTGTGAGGCTGCGTTAGGTTTGCCTTCCGCTTTATACACCGTTCGAATGATACCCGCGAGTGTCTCCGTTTCCGTACTAACGGTCATCTTACATTGCACGCTGCAAAATGGGCATTGTGTCTCCACCACAGGGAGGACGAATTGACCGGCTTCCAGTTTGTTTTCTCCTGACTGACACATAAAAGTCACCTTCTCCCTCCATTCGCTTCAATGTTACTGTCCTCGCATACGAATCTATCACTACAACTCCCACAATCCGTTAACCTGTCAGCATGGTGGACCGCAGGCTACCGGTCAGTTCACTTCGCAGAGTAGCGTCGAGCACACTTTCCCGCAGCGCCAGAACGCCAGTCCGTTCAATCCATTCCCACATTTTCTCCCCATACCTAGCACTATGCCTGTATATTTGCAAGCAGGTTACAGCCATCAGCACTACTTCTTCTGGATTCTCCTCCAATCCAAGCAGCAACCCCTGACGAACCGGGTGCCCTGCATGGCCACCGGCATAAACCTCCCAACCTGCTGGTGATCGGGATATTCCAATGTCATGGACAAGGACGCCACCGGGATACTCTGAACCCGGACTGACAGCAACCGCAACTGGTGACGGTAATGAAAGACCGCCCCATACTGCCGCCAGCCGCTCTCTTAGCCAGATCACTCCACCACAAGCCTGATCGATCGGGGCAGGATCAACACAATCGCGACGTTCAGCATTCAAATTTGTAAAACTCAGGCCCACAGAACCCACTTCCCCTTCGTACGGTACGGTGGACTGAACCGCAACGTCTATTCCCAGTTGATTTGTTGCAGATCCGTTCCGCAAACCTAGAGATTCCAGATAATAAAGTACAGCTGGACGACATAATTCACACCCCTGCTGTCTGGTCCAACCAAGACGGGATACTACTTCCTCTGGAGTTCGACAAACTGCGTCCACCATCGCTGTCTTAAGCGAATCATGATCATAATGCGTACAACCACACACAGAAACAACTTCTTGAGCAGTCGGAGTTACCACAGGTCCAGAAGCTGCCGCTCGGGACAAACCATTTTTGACCAGTGCAGCCACTAGCGGCCGGCAGCCTCCGCAGGAACCGGACGCTTTGGTACGGCTCTTCACCTCTTCAACTGTTTTCAACTTATCCGTGGCAATCGCTCGCAAAATATCCCCCTTGCTCACACCATTGCATGCGCATACCGTCTCTCCTTCGGGCAATGCTTCCGCAGCATCCTCTGCTTTGCTTTTGCTATTTTTCTGGGATGTAAGCTCTGTAGTTGGCGCGCCGCGCCGTACCATTCCAAGCAGCGAGGTGCTTTCCGCCGTATCCCCAAACAAAATTGCTCCAGTGATATTGCCGGCGCGCATCATCACTTTTTTGTAAATCTCCTGCATACCGTTATATTCCATGATCGCGATCTCGCTGCCCTCTTCACGAATGTCTCCTGCCGAAAACACATGAATTCCCGCCACCTTGAGCTGTGCATACGGGACCGTCCCTTCATAGGGAGCCGTTTCACGACCACAAATCACCTTTGCCAGCACTTTGGCCTGCTCATATAGCGGCGCCACCAGCCCATATGAAATCCCGCGGTGCTCAGCACATTCGCCAACTGCGTAAATACTAGGAATACTCGTGCGCATATAATCGTCCACGACAATGGCACGGTTTACTGTCAGACCACTGTCCTGAGCCAAACCAATATTCGGCCGGATACCAACCGCCAGCACAACCAAGTCCGTTTCCAATCTGTTCCCGTCCGCAAACATCAATCCTTGTGCCCGGTTGCGACCTATAATGTTGACTGTATCCTTCGCCAAATGAAACCGCATGCCCTGTTGCTCCAACCGTCGTTGTAAAAGTACAGCCGCAGTACGGTCAAGCTGACGATTCATCAGATACTGCGCATTATGAACAACGTCAGTTTCCATCCCCAGATTCAGCAAGCCTTGAGCAGCCTCAAGCCCCAATAACCCTCCTCCGATGACAGTGGCCTTGCGGTACGTCTTAGCATATCTCGCCATGGTTTCACAGTCATTTACATCACGAAAAGCAATTACTCCCTCTTTTCGAACTCCGGGAATGGGTGGCATGAAAGGCAATGAGCCAGTTGCCAGTACGAGAATATCATAGGGCTCTTGAATACCGGATTCCGTTTCCACCATACCAGTTGCCACATCAATACGACACACACGTTCACCAGCTTGCAACTTTACCCCATTTTCTTCGTACCAGTCCCAGCTATGGGTAACGATATGTTGGAACGTACTCTCCTCCTGAAGCATTTTGGACAGGAGCACACGGTTGTATCCGGGCCGCGGTTCAGCACCAAATATTGTGATTTGGAACCGTTCCGGCTCCAGACTGAGAATTTCCTCCACACATTTGATGCCTGCCATACCATTACCGATGACGACCAGTCTTTTTATCATAATGAATCCAGCCCCATTCTCCGTACTAAAATAAGACAGAAAAAGCCCTTCTCCATTCGATGGAAAAGGGCACCGTTGCCGTAAATGTCGGCACATCGTTGTACCGATATGTACTTAAGATTACTGAATTGTGAGCGTCATGTCAATATTCAATACATGAAACCTGTATTTAAACCTTATTTTAAATTTATTATAATTTTAATGTTATGTATATTGACATAGATAGAATGTCTTTTTATAATTTGAATTAAAATCACTACGATGTGATCATATCAAAGCGATGCACAATGAGGTGTGTCAAACACGGCAATGAAGCCGCAAAGCGTTTCCCAGATACGATGTCGGGACGATTTGCGGTTTTTTTATGTTCAACAGAAGATTGAGGACTGAGCTCTACAAACCACAATAAGAAGAGGAGAGATCGAGAATGAAGAAAAAAAGTTTCTGGCAAAGCGGACACAAGCCCACCCTATTGGGCTCCTTTCTGTATTTTGATATTAGTTTTATGATATGGGGAATGATCGGACCGTTGGTCGTTGTCATTGCTAATGACTATCCAATGGACCCTGTACAAAAAGCCAACCTTGTCGCTCTCCCAATACTTAGTGGTTCCCTGCTGCGACTCGTGCTTGGATTCATGTCAGATTATATCGGTCCCAAGCTCACGGGACAGATCGGTATGCTTGTCACAATCATTCCTCTCCTGCTTGGCTGGCTGTGGGTTGATTCGCTGGAGCAGTTATACGCTGTCGCCCTGCTTCTGGGTGTGGCCGGAGCCTCATTTGCAGCTGCACTGCCGTTGGCTGGCCAATGGTACCCCAAAGAGCATCAAGGGCTGGCCATGGGAATTGCCGGCGCCGGCAACAGTGGGACCGTCCTCGCAACTTTGTTTGCCAACCGCATTGCCCAACATTTTGGCAGTTGGGAGGTCGTTTTTGGCTTAGCCATCATCCCGATTTTCATCGTCTTTGTTCTGTTTAGTATTTTTGCCCGCAACAGCCCTCATCGCCCAGCACCAAAAAGTCTCTCACAATATGCTTCGGTGCTCAAACAGAGAGATGCCTGGGTGTTCTGTGCCTTTTATTGCGTGACGTTCGGCGGGTTCGTTGGCCTTTCAAATTATTTGACCATTTTCTTCAATACCCAATACGGTCTCTCCGCGGTCCATGCTGCTGATTTTGCAACCGTTTGTGTCATTGCCGGAAGTTTCTTTCGTCCTGTAGGCGGCTTTTTGTCTGACCGGATTGGTGGTTCACGCATGTTAATGTACTTGTATGCCGGGGCCGGGATTATGCTCGCCAGTATTGCATTTTTACCCCCCCTTGCCGTGGTCGTAGTCCTGCTGTTCGTAGGTATGATGTGCCTTGGTGCTGGCAACGGCTCCGTATTCCAGCTCGTCCCGCAGCGATTTGGTAACGAAATCGGGCTCATGACTGGCATCGTCGGTGCTGCTGGCGGCATAGGCGGGTACTTTCTTCCCCTGATTCTGGGACATCTGTACAAATTAACGGGTTCTTACATGCCAGGCTTCATCTGCCTAAGCCTGATCACATTCTGTGCTCTTGTCCTCGTGATCATCATGCAATTGAAATGGCGCGACAGCTGGATGCGACGTTCTGCTCCAGTTGCTAATGAAGCCGTTAGATTTTAAGCCTCAATTATCCCTTATAATCAAAAATAGCTTAACTTCGTTATTAGAAAAATGAAGTTAAGCTATTTCCTTATACATATTCAATCTAATTATAAAATCTATGAAAAAAGTCACATTTAATGAATATTTACCGAAAATATTATGAAAATTTAATGAATTTTTCAGTTGAAAATCATTGAAAATCGCTTTCATTTTCATATTTTTTCTTATGTAAACACTTATATAACCATTTTTCACACAACATACTTGTTCACTTGGTTTAAAATAAGGCGTATACTTGTTCACGAATTGTTCAAGGGTTAACCAAATGTATTTTTTTAGGAAAGAAGGAATTGGAAATGCGTGCTTTTCATGTTACGGAAGATGGAACTATCGAAACCAAATTAACCGGAAAGGATCTTCTTGCCAACCCACTGCTGAACAAAGGAGTGGCTTTTACACTGGAAGAGCGTCAGCAGCTTGGACTTGACGGCCTCCTTCCTCCTACCATATTAACTATTGAGGAACAGGTTCAACGGGTATACGAGCAATTTCAAAGCCAACCAGATAATTTGCGTAAAAACGTTGCATTAAATGATCTTTTTAATCGGAATACCGTCCTTTATTATCGTTTGCTTTCCGAGCACCTGAGCGAGATGCTTCCGATTGTTTATACACCAACAGTCGGTCAGGCTATTCAGGAATACAGTCATGAATATCATAAACCAGGTGGTATGTATTTATCTATTGATAACCTTGCTGGCATCAAAGAAGCTTTTAAGAATTTGAACTTGGACCCTGATGATATCGACCTGATTGTAGCCACAGATTCCGAAAGTATTTTGGGAATCGGGGACTGGGGAGTTGGCGGTATTAACATCTCTATCGGTAAGCTTGCTGTATATACAGCTGCTGCTGGAATTGATCCTAGCCGGGTGCTGGCCGTTGTGCTTGATGCAGGTACAAACAACGAAAAGCTGTTAGAAGATCCTTTATACATGGGGAATCGTCATAAGCGTGTACGTGGAGAACAATATGATCAATTTATTGATACTTATGTTCAAGCTGCACTTTCTTCTTTCCCGAACGCACTGCTGCACTGGGAAGATCTAGGTAACGTCAATGCTCGGAATATTATTAATAAGTACGGAAATCATATTTTAACGTTTAATGATGACATTCAAGGTACTGGCGCGGTTACACTAGCAGGTGTGATGTCTGGTGTCCAATTGTCCAGAATCCCACTGAGCAAGCATCGGGTTCTAGTGTTTGGTCCAGGAGCTGCCGGAATCGGCAATGCAGACCAAATTAGTGCGGCTATGATGCTCGAAGGATTGTCAGAAACTGAAGCAAGACGTAACTTCTGGGCATATGATTACCGTGGTCTGCTTACCAATGAAACGGAAGGACTTTTCCCATTCCAGGTCCCTTATGTGCGTGATGCTGCCGAATGCCGTGACTGGGAGCATGCTGAAGATGGCAAAATCCCTCTGCTTGAAGTCATTCGCCGTGTGAAACCGACGATTATGATCGGAACTTCCGGTGTTGCTGGAGCATTTAGTGAGGAAATCGTGAAAGAGATGGCCAAGCATACAGAACGCCCTATTATTATGCCAATGTCCAATCCGACTCCTCTGGCAGAGGCAACTCCTGAAGACCTGATCCACTGGACGGAAGGAAAAGCCCTTATTGCAACAGGAAGTCCTTTTGAGCCAGTAATCTACAACAATATTAAGTTTGAAATTGGACAATCCAATAATGCTTTCGTATTCCCAGGTCTTGGTCTTGGAGCAATCGTAGTAAAATCCAAAATTATAACAGATAGCATGTTTGCAGCAGCTGCCCATGCAGTAGCTCAAATGGTTGATTTGTCACAGCCTGGTGCTTCCCTGCTACCAAAAATCAACGAACTGCGAGAAGTATCTGAAGCTGTTGCTGTAGCAGTTGCTAAGGCGGCAGTTCAAGATGGAGTTGCGCGTCATCAGCCGGATGATATCGTACAAGCGGTTCGGGATTCCATGTGGGAATGCAAATATAAACCCATCAAACAGTATGGACAGGAAGCCGTTCTGGTTTAAAAATAGCGAACAACATCAAAATTTATACTTGCTGTAAGCAAAGTGATTATTTAACTGATGTCCGCCATTTTTGGCGGACATCTTTATTGGAGGCGACATCATGGCTACAGGTCATATCTTTATTATCTTAATTCCTATTTTCTTTGTCATTTTAATTGGTTATTTTGCAGGTTTTTTTAAGGCTTTTAACCCAGCTTCATCTAAGGGATTAAATACACTGGTAACCAAATTCGCTTTACCTGCACACTTGTTTATTGGTATTACGACGACACCAAGAGAGACGTTAATCCAAAAGTGGCCCTTTCTTGTTGCATTGCTGCTTGGAGTGATCGGCTTTTACATTGTATTGCTCATCTTATATCGCTTAATTGCAAAAAAAGGTCTGACAGAATCCTCCATGTTCGCATTGAATTCAACACAGCCTTCTTTCGCATTCATGGGGATTCCGGTTTTGGGAAGCTTGTTCGGAAGTGCGGCGGTCGCCATTCCTATTGCGATTACCGGCATCGTCGTTAATGCGATTCTTGATCCGCTTGCAAGTATTTTGGGAACGGTCGGCCAGCGTAAATCAACAGAATCTGATGACACTAAAGGTAATTTATTTACAGTCACTATAAAATCTGTCCTTCATGGACTCAGCGAGCCGCTGGCTTGCGTACCCTTGATTGGTGTTGTATTGACTTTATGCGGATTCCAAGCTCCGAAGCTTTTGCAATCTATGTTTGATCAAATCGGCAATATTACTGCTGGTACGGCTCTATTTGCCATCGGGGTAACTATTGGAATTAAAAAGATTACGTTCAGTCCAAAAGCACTTAGTATCGCTGTACTGAAAGCGATCGTGATGCCTATGGTTATGCTCGGTATTGCTGTTCTGATCGGACTGTCCCCTGAGGATGTAACTAAAGCCGTACTGCTTGTCGCATTTCCCGGATCTGCTGTAGCCGCTATGATCGCGACCCGCTATGAATCACTGGAAACAGAAGCGGCATCTGCATTTGTTATAAGCTCAGTATTATCGCTCATTTCGCTCCCTCTGCTCATTTCACTACTTGTATAATGACAGAAAGCTTTCAACGTTCAGCGAAAGACTGTTATATATAATGGTTAAGGGCATTCGTTCGCCCTCATTTATCTTATTTTTTAAATATTGTCCAAACAATAAAGTGATTTAGTCATATTTGAGCTGAAAACCAGTATGATATCCCGTTTTGCTAGCAAGCGGCAACCTACATTTATTCCATGTGGGTTGCCTCTTTTTATTTTTGGTAAGCTTCCATACCTTTTGTTGGTTCTTATCATTATTTTCACTATCCATCAGTAAGTATATCCCAATTGTAATAATTCGCTAACATTTATAAAGGAAATTGACGAAATATATAAGGGATAGCTGTACTGTAGCATTAAATTAAAATTTAAAGGAGAAGAAACTTGTGAAAAACTTGAAGTGGAGCACTATGTCCTTTTTTGGTAAAAATCTATTAATATCTTTTCTTAACATCGTATTAATAGGTGCTATTCTTATCACATCTAGCTATATACTTCAAAAGAACATTCTCACCACGCAGCTGCAAGATCAGGTAAAAGTGTTGACCAAAAAATGGGCAGAAGATGTTGACAAAACAAAAGTACAACAAGCATTAAGCGAAAAAGATTATAACGGTTCTGCTCAACAAGAAATACGCAAATTTCTAGATTCCATTCACACATTTTATCCTAATGTCGCCCAAGCTTACATATTTGGGACAGAACTAAAAGAAGGAAATCAAACCTCCATTATTGGCGTTCCCACTAATTTGGTTCAAGCTTTCCAAAACTCGAAGATGAATATTGGGGATATGTACACGTTGCCTGACGAAAATGCAGACGCCGTAAATAAAATGCTTCAATCCAATGAATCAGCATTGAGCAGCTTTTATACGGACGAATATGGCACATGGACTACTATTGTTTATCCGATTACAGATGCAAGCGGTAAAGTCACAAGTGCAATTTACTTTGACGTAGATGCGAGCTCTGTACCTACGGGTCTTCATAAGTTGCTTGTATATGGTGTTTCACTGCTCATTCTGTTTCTTGCTATCTTCTTGACAATTCAATACTTGCTGGTAAAACGCACGCTCTCCCCGATTCGTTCCTTGATGAAGGGGATTGAAGAAGTCAGCGAGGGTAATCTGAATGTAAAAATCAAGACAGGCCTAGACGATCTTGGTATTATCAATCAAAAATTTAATTCAATGATCAAGCGCCTTAACGATACGATGGTGAAAGTACAGGATACGACGCAAGAAGTAACAGGATCAGCTCAGGAATTGTTAAGCATTAGCGAGAAAAATAGTACGAATACAAACATCATTAACAGCAATATTCGGGAAATAACTCAGGGACTTGAAGCTCAGGATCACGCAGCACTTGAAAGCTCCAGGGCTATGAATGAAATGTCTACAGTGATCCAAACCATTGCTGAAAGCTCCTCTTCTGTAGCGGATCAAGCTTATTCCATGGAAAAACGCTCCGTTGAAGGCAATCAGGTAGCCCAAAAGCTATCCACTCAAATGGACTCTATCTCCACTACAATGGGCAGTACAGTTGATTCGGTTAATGCACTGCAGAACCGTTCTAACGAAATCAGTAATATTGTAAGCATCATTACCGGCATTGCCAGCCAAACGAATCTGCTTGCTCTCAACGCTTCGATCGAAGCTGCCAGAGTGGGTGAAGAAGGCAAGGGTTTTGCAGTCGTAGCGGGAGAAGTGCGTAATTTGGCTGAACAATCTCAAGAGTCCGCCAAACAAATTGCAGAGCTTATTGAAGAAATTCAAAAAGAGATTGAACAAACTGTAAAAGGCATTAGCCTGGGTACAAAAGAAGTTCAGGTCGGACTGGAAGTTACGAAGCAGACAGGCGAAATGTTCTCTGAAATTTTAGAAGCGTCCAATAAAGTGTCATCACAAATCCAGGAGGTATCCAGTGCAACTGAGCAAATCTCGGCCAGCACGCAGGAAATGTCAGCTACCTCGGACGAGTTGTCTTCCACAGTTAGCAAAACAGTCAACAGCAGCAAACAAATTGAACAAACCATTGGGGAACAAACCGAGTCTATGGCTTCAATTGTCCAAGCTTCGGACAAGCTTACATCAATGTCCGGGGAGCTAGAAGAGCTCATTTCATTCTTCAAAGTAAACCGTGAAGTCTAAAACTATAACTATCCAATCCTCATAACAATAAAGAACCTCTAGTCTGCATAGAATGCACATTAGAGGTTCTTTGATATTTTACACACTTCTTTAGTTTAGAAAGCCTTCCAACGCTGAGGTCGGCTTGCCGTCAGCCTGCCAAGCACCTTTGTTATAACCTTGATTATAACCTGGGGTTGCAGCCGGCTCCCAATAAAATACGCCGACGCCTTTACCGCCTCCGATACTCCGAACCTTCGTTTTGATTGCAGAAATAAATGCCTTGGAAGCAGCAGGTTCATTATATTCCATTCCGATTTCACTGATGACAATGCCTTTACCATATTTTGCAATGAGGCTATTGGCATTGGTAATCGTCTGATCCACCATACCCTGCCAGTCAGAGGAAGACGGATATAGAGACAGGCCAATAAGGTCGAACTGAGCTCCGTTTTCAATCAGTCCACCAATGTTCCAGTTTAAAACGGAACTGTTATCCCCATTAGCTAAATGCACGATTGTCTTGGTACTGCTGCTTACGGATTTAACAGCGTTATTCCCTGTATTGACGAGCCACGCATAGTTTTTCATATTCACAGAAGCTTTGCCATCATCCCAGAGCATTCCATTGTTCGTCTCATTGCCGATTTGCACCCAATCCGGTGTCACACCCTTGCTCTTCATCGTGTTCATTACATAGACAGTATGGGACCAGACCGCATCCATAAGTTGTGTAAATGTAAAATTGCGCCATGCGTAAGGCTTATTCTGCTGGCCTGGATCAGCCCAGGAATCGCTATAATGCAGGGTCAGCATAACGCTCATGCCTAACTTTTGGGCTCGCTGCGCAAGTTCTGCCGCCTTCTCAGCATTCATGTATCCGCTTGCATAATCCTTCATGTCAGGATTTACCCAGACGCGAATACGAACCGAATTGATCTGATAATCGTCCCGTAAAATTTGCAGAACGTCCCGGCGAACCCCTTTTTTATCCTTCCAGGTCATACCTTGGGCTTCCATCCCTGCGACCCAGCTTATATCTGCTCCTTTGGCGAAAGCAGGGGCGGCCGAAGCCGCACCCACTCCCACAGAGCCCAATGGGTACAAAAAGCTGGATAACAAGATCAACATCGCAAATACCATAGTACGTTTACCTGTTTTCATAAGTCATCCCCTATCTAAATTATATACTCACATTGCCTCTGGCCAATCCACTTGCTCCCTCACTCGGGAAACGACGGCGATCACATGTATAACGTGTTCTATTTATTGCGCTCTGCCTTTAAAACCTTAACAGCATAGGCACCCAGTTGAACGCTGCTATCTGCTATCACATCATTTTCAAGCAGATCCGAATAAGTTCGTCCATCCAGTGTAATCTTTTGCGGCTCATGCGTAAAATTCATTACAAAAATATAGTCATGAACTCCATCAGTACGAATCGCTGTATTCACCCCATGTGGCAACTGCACATCGAGTGCTTTACTGAGACCTGCATCATCAATTAAACTTTTGTAAAAATGACTATGGAATAGTCCAGTGTTGCGTGAAGCGATGTAATAAGCTTTTCCCTGTCCCAAACGGTTCACCGTCAAAGCCGGACGGCCTGCATAAAAGTCTGCTCCGTACTCAGCCAGTACCTCTGCACCCTCCGTATGAATGAGATCACACAATTCTACAGCTTCATATTCCCCTTGTAGATCCAGCTCATTGCCTTCAACCGGTATAATGTAATTACGATCATGATCATGCAATCCATCAATCTCTTCCGACCAGATCCCCAGCGTCTTACGAAGCGGTCCTGGAAAGCCTCCAAGAAAGCATAAATCATGTTCATCCACGATGCCGGACCAATAGGTTGCTACGAATATGCCCCCGTTTTCAACAAACTTCTGTATGCGCTCTCCTACACCGCTGCGAACCATATACAACATTGGAGCTACCAAAAGCTTATATTTGGAGAAATCTGCATCCATATGAATGACATCTACTGGCACTCCCTGCTCCCACAATGCCAAATAATGTGCTTCAGCTGTCTCCTCATATTTCACGCCTTTGTTCCGCGGTCCCTGTGAATCGTTGATTCCCCAACGGTTCTCCCAGTCAAAAATGACTGCGGCCTCAGCCGGTACGGATGTACCGATAACCTCTTCCAGTTTTTCCAGTGCATGACCGACATCTGTCACATCCCCGAATACCCGAGTATGCTCGTGTCCGACATGATCGACGACTGCACCATGCAGCTTTTCACTTGAACCGCGGCTTTTCCGCCACTGAAAATATTGAACGGTGTCTGAACCGTGCGCCACAGCCTGTAAAGACGATAGCAGATGCATACCTGGTCGCTTCAGCTTGCTAACGTCTTGCCAGTTCGTTAAGCTTGGCGTACTTTCCATGAGCATCCAGGGTTTCCCACCTTTAATGGAGCGAATAATATCGTGCATCATAGCCACTCTCGCAGCCTGACGGCTGTCATCCCCTTCACGGTCATGCCACGTCGGATAACTGTCCCAGGATATAACATCGAGCAGATCAGCAAACTTCCAGTAA
This sequence comes from Paenibacillus sp. T2-29, assembly GCF_052921365.1. Lineage (NCBI taxonomy): Bacteria > Bacillati > Bacillota > Bacilli > Caryophanales > Paenibacillaceae > Paenibacillus > Paenibacillus sp. T2-29. The sequence goes on from NZ_JBREVE010000001.1 coordinate 583,368, forward strand.
TTCAATCCTTCAAAAAACTCCATTAAATTGGTTGTGACTGGAATGTCCGGATTCGTAGCCTTGAGCGGCACAATCTCATGTTTGATAAAATCTGCGGTCTGTTCGGTTACAAATCGTCTCCAGTCCAAATTCATGGCATGAACCTGCGTTTCACCATGAGGTGCCGGAGATTCAACTTGGCTCCAGTCCGTAACTGTATGACTCCAAAATGTCGTCCACCATGCATGATTAAGATTATCTAACGTACCATATTTATCCTGCACCCAAGCGCGAAATGCCTCCTGACAATGATCACAGTGGCAGTCTCCACCAAATTCATTGGAAATGTGCCAGCCAATAACAGCAGGATGATTAGCATAACGCTCAGCCAGCTTCGTATTCATGATACGTACTTTTTCCCGGTAGACAGGCGACGTATAACAGTGGTTGTGTCTAAACCCATGTAAGTTACGGACACGGTTAGCCCCCACTCGCAGCACCTCGGGATATTTTTGCGACATCCAGGCTGGTCTTGCTCCGCTAGGAGTAGCCAAAAACGCATAAATTCCGTTTTCAGCAAACGAATCCAGAATACGATCCAGCCATTCAAACGTAAATACGCCCTCCTCAGGCTCTAATGAAACCCATGAGAAAATGCCGACAGACATCACGTTACATTTGGCTAGTTTCATCAAGCGGATATCCTCCGCTAATACCTCGGGATATTGCTGCCATTGCTCCGGGTTATAGTCCGCTCCATGCAGCATACGTGGAACTCGCTCACTAATGGGTGGGTACTTGGTTATGTTTGAATAGGTCATTACAAATCATCTCCTTGTATTAGTTCTATTACTCTTTGACGGAACCTAGTGTCATACCTTTAACAAAATACTTTTGTAAAAAAGGATATACAACAAGAATAGGCGCTGCACCAATGAAAATTTGTGCTGCATTGACCGTCGTTTGTGACAGTAATTCCATCTCTTTGGGACTCATGCTCATGGAACTCATGTCCTTCTGTATAATTACAGTTTGCAGGAACGTCGCCAGCGGATAATCCTTTGCATTGCTCAAATAGAGCAGACCGTCAAACCATGAGTTCCAATGAAATACCATACTGAACAGCGCAATCGTTGCAATGGAAGGCATGGATATTGGTAAGAAAATACTAAACAATGTCCGAAAATGCCCTGCTCCGTCGATCAATGCGGCCTCTTCCATCTCTTTGGGAATTCCTCTAAAAAAGTTCAGCATAAGAATGACCAGAAATGTATTGACCGCTCCTGGCAAAACAAGTACCCAGAAGCTGTCCATAAGATGGATCTTTTGAATAACCATATAGAATGGAACCAGACCACCGTTAAAAATCATACTAAATACAAACAGCCATGAATAAATGTTGCGACTGCGGAACACCGTTGTTTCCTTCGAAAGCGGATAAGCAGCTAAAAAGGTAATAAGTAGCGTCAAGCCGGTTCCCAATACAGTCCGACAGACAGAAATCCAGATGGAGTGGAGAAAAATCGGGTTATTCATCGTCTTCTTATAGGCTTCTAATGAAAACTGCACTGGCCACAGTCCAACCAGATTGGCATCTGCTGCTGATTTAGCACTAAATGATACTGCCAACACATGAATCAATGGAACGATACACATGATAGACAAAATCACTAGTAAGCAAATATTGAACACATTGAAAATGCGGTATGGCGTTGTTTTATGATACATGACTCTCCCTCTTTCAGCCTCGTGGAATCAGAATATGCGGTAACCTGCCCATTTGTAAGCAAGCCGATAAGATATCAGAATGAGAATCATACTGATAACGGATTTGAACAACCCAATGGCGGTAGCAAAGCCCATCTCCCCATTGATCAATGCTGTCCGATAGACGAATGTGTCAATAATATCGCCTTTTTGGTATACCAACGGATTATAAAGGTTGAAAATCTGGTCAAAACCGGCATTCAGAACATTACCAAGGGCGAGCGTCCCAACAACGACCACCATCGGAATCAATGAAGGTACAGTAATGTGCAGTGTCTGTCTCCATCGGCTCGCTCCATCCATTTCAGAAGCCTCATACAACGAAGGATTGATACCCGCCAGTGCAGCGAGGAATACGATGGTATTGTAGCCAAACTCTTTCCATATGTCAGATACAATGACGGTAAAACGAAACCAGTTGTTATCTCCCAGAAAGAAGATAGGCTGGATTCCTATACTTCCAAGAATCCGGTTCATAAATCCATCAGTAGCCAACAGATCAATCAGAATTCCGCCCAAGATAACCCATGACAGAAAATGTGGCAGATACACCAATGTCTGAATGGAGCGCTGAAGTCCGACCTTGCGAATTTCATTCAGCAGTATAGCAAAAACAAACGGAACCAACAGATTGAAAAACATCTTTAACACAGCAATAATCAGCGTGTTCCATACGACCTGAAGACTGTCCTCCCGTTGAAACAAAAAGCGGAAATTATCAAGTCCAACCCATTCGGAACCAGTTATGCCTAGCCAAGGCTTGTAATTTTGAAAGGCCATCACGATGCCGCCCATCGGAATGTAGCTGAATACAATTAGGAAAATGATGGATGGCAGCAGCATGATATGAAATGGCCACGTACGTTGCAGACTTCTCATTGCAGTTCCTCCTGTAACTCTCATGGTATACCTTAATTATAAAAGCGTTTTCGCAGTCCCAACAGTTCAAAAAACCAACATACATGGCACAAAAGCAATCATTTTAATTAATCCGTGTGAAGCTTAAGTAAAAAGGCTGTCCACCTTGGGACAGCCCTCCTAATTTGTTTCACAACATCGACAACTTTTACTTTTCTACGCTCTTATACCATTCGTTTACTTCATTTGTAATTTGTTCGCCACCAGCGGCTTTCCACGTCTGTACAAAGGTATCAAAAGCAGAAATCGGCTGTTTGCCATAAATAATTTCATTGAAGGTCTGGCTTTCAATCTTATCCAGGTAATCTTTTTTAGCCTTCATGGTTGGCGTAGTTGGTCCTGTGAACTGATCTTTCATAGAGATATCCTTTTGTTCCATAAGCACTTTGGCCGCTGCGGGAGTGTCTTTCCCGTAATTCACCATTACATCTTTCTCCAGTCTGGTTTTCGGTTCTGCACCGTCAGCCAAGCTTAACAAAGCCTTCATTTGGGCATCAGGGATACGTGCACCATCACGAACCAGCAAATAACGAATAGAGTTTACATAACCGCCTGGTATTTTATCAATAGACATCAGCTTTCCATTGGCATCTAAATCATAATCGTAGCCCTTAAACAGCCCATTCGACAAGTCACCGTCCGGTTTGGCATTTGCATAATGGTCAAACAAGTAATTTTGATACGTGAAGAAAGCTTCAGGATGCTGCATTTGTTTGTTGATGAGTACGACACCATTGGTGTACTGCGTTCCATGGCGCATAGCTTTGTTGTCAGGTCCCGCTGGAATCTTGATCGGCTTCCATACAGCACTCGGCGCATTTTTAACCGTATCCTGGAGCGGCCAACCGCTCATCCAATATGGTCCTGGAATCATCCCGGCTGTCCCTGCAACTGTAGGTTCTGCCGTTTTATTTTCATCCCACAATGCTGCTTCCTGAGGAATATATCCTTTTTTGAGCCACTCGCTCAGCTTTTGCAGACCCGGCTTCATGCCAGGCTGAACAGAGCCATATTCCAAGCTACCGTTTGCACCTTTGTTCCACTGTTGGGGTAGTGTGCCATAAGCTCCGAAAATCCAGGATGGGTCACCCATCCATGTGTTCATGGATGTTTTGAAACCGATGCTGAGCGGGGTCACTTTGTCCGGAGCCAGTCCGTCTGGATTTTTGTTTTTAAAGGCATCCATCACTTTTTCCAGATCATCTATCGTCTCCGGAGCCTTCATCCCCAGCTTATCCAACCAATCTTGTCGTACCCACAATACATAATCATGGTTATAAGCGAAATCAAGCACAGGGATACCCATTTTTTTACCATCTCGGCTATACTGATTCCATACGTTCGTATCCTGACTCATGGCCTGCTTCCAAGAATTCGAAGCATATTTATCGAACAACGGGCCCACTTCAGCGAACATACCGGAATCGATCATATCCTGGGCCAGCTGCTCATTCTCTGTCCCCAGTACAACGACATCAGGCATCTCCTGACCGGAGGACATCGCCAACCGCAGCTTGGTCGCAAAAGCACCATTTGTATCCGTGACAGACCAGAGTGATTTTACATTAATACCAAATTTCTCTTTGGCCCATTTTGTCGCAACGTTATTTTCGATAGATTCGCCATTTTTAAATTTTAAGGCGGGATCTACACCCCATACCGTGGATATTGTAACTTCTGGGTTGTATTTTTCTTTGTATACGTTTTCAGTTTTAGCTGTGCTGTCCGCATTCCCATCATTTCCTGCACCTGAGCAGCCCACAAGGCCAACCCCTAATACCATAGTTGCGGCGAGCAACGACAATAGCTTTTTTTTCGAATGAACTCGCATCTTGTTCCCCCTCTAAAAATCATTTTCTACTCTTTTATTATAAGAGGGCTTTTCTTAGCAGCCTATGTCACAAAATAAATATTTCTGCACCTTTCTCAACTGATCTTTACTCATTTGTCTTTACTGGTCCCGAAATTCATGCGGAGTCATTCCATAATGCTTTTTGAACATCTTGCTGAAATATTGGGGATTCTGATAGCCGAGTTCAGTGGTTATTTCATATATTTTTTTGTTGGAATATTTGAGCAAATAAAGAGCCCGTTCCATTCTCATTCGGATAATATAATCTCCCAGACCTTCTCCAGTTTCAGCTTTATAGATTTTAGACAAATAGACGGGATGAAGATAAACTTGGTCGGCAATCGTCTTAACAGACAGCTCCTGCCCTTTATCCTGGGCGATCAGCTCCTGGACCTGCTTGACCACATAGCTTTTGGCGCTTTGCTCGCTTGCAGACCACTCGGCTTTAAGCTTGTTCATCATGGAAAATATCCACTCTTTGAGGTGTGGGAACGAATGAACCAATTTCTGCGCATGTAACGGATCAAAGCCTACTTGGTCCATCTGTGTAATGAAACGTCCTTGTTTGTGAGCTGTATACATAAAGGCGCTCGTTACCGAAATAAACAGTTCATATAAATGCTCGCGTGTATATCCCGCCTCTTCCATTTTGCCAAATACACGGCTTACTTTTGCTTCGGCCTCTTCCCATTGCCTGGACTCTAGCAGATGAGTAAGCGTAGGGTGCGTATAAAGCCCCTCCAGCGACTTCACTGAGTTGTGTGACTGTTCTGTCTGCTCTTCTATGAATAGGAGTGGATTCGTCTCCTCCTGTTGGTTCCAATATAAGGATCTGATCGCTGTCTGATATAGCTTAGGCAGCTCATCCGGGAAATGAAACCAATTGGTTAATGTGACGTAAATTTCCCCTTTCAAGTAATTGCTCACATTTTTTCGAAAGGTTTCAATCGCTGCACGCAAAAAATGATTCTGCTCATCCAGAGTCCGTTTAGGAAACAAATCCCAATTCCCTTCTATTAATACGATTAGGCAATCATGTGGCGCTTTGCAATGCCAAACATGAAAATCAGGAGCGAACACTTCTTCTGCAATATTCCCAATCGCATACTCAATTAAGGACACTGAGTGATAATCCATGTCAGAAAATTGCTTGCCCAGCTGAATAAGCAGCATACTGGCAGGATGTTCTGTGCGTAGCTTGATTTCATACTCGGACATTTTGTCCTTTATTTTTTGTAAAGTTAAATCACGCCCGAGTAACAAATCGTGCATCAAATGAGTGCGCAGCACACCGTAATCGTTCCTGCGACTGTATTGTAATTGATGAACCTTGTCGAATGCTTCCCATTCTTCCTTTAGCGAATCCATGGCAGCTGACACACATTTGATAAACTCTTCATCATCCACCGGCTTTAAAATGTAATCAAAAGCCTTAAGCTGGAGCGCTTTTTTAGCGTATTCAAAATCAGCATAGCCTGTCAGTAATAAACTACGGATATGCGGCCAACGCTCGTTTACTTCAACAATCAACTCCAATCCCGTCATGCCGGGCATACGAATATCCGTAACCAGAATATCAATGTCGTATGCTTCCAGCACATCTATTGCTGCCAAGGCAGAAGCTGCTTGATGAACCTTCTCGATTCCCAACATCTCCCACGGTATAGTAGCCGCCAGGCTTTCAGTAACATAGCTTTCATCATCCACTAGTAATATCTGAACCATCAGTATCCTCCAATTTACTATTTCTTGAATTTGACGAAGAATGGATCAAACCGTCTTCCTGCCCTTCTTCAATTGACAGTGGCCATTTTAAAATCACTCTCAATCCTCCCAACGGAGACAACGAGAATTCCAAGCCCGCGTTTTCACCAAAATGTAACCGCATTCGTTGGTGCACATTCCATAAACCATAACCACTTTTTTCTTCTACAGGTTTCTCTAGTGCTAATGTAAGGGACGTTATACCTTCATCACTCAAACCGAGCCCGTTATCATCTACAATCAAGTACATGGATGAGCCGACACACTCAGTCATAATACGGATGATCCCCTCCTCCGCCTGAGGTTCTATTCCGTGCAACACCGCATTTTCCACCAGGGGTTGCAACACAAGCGGTGGAACCAGCAGAGGATTGGCCTGTGAAGAAATATCAATAGTGAACGTTAACCGTGGCATACGCATCTGCTGAATTTTCAAATAATATTGCACAAACTCGACTTCATCTGATAAAGGAACCAAATCTCTTTCCTGTCTTGTCGTATAGCGATAATATTTGGATAAATTATGAGCCATGGCCACGACTGCCTCATGATTGCGCAACTTTGCCATACTCGTAATAAAGGAAAAACAATTATAAAAAAAATGGGGATTGATTTGAGACTGGAGCTGCTTTAGACGCGCTTCCTTCACATGCAGCTTCTCAACGTAAACTTTCTCAAACAGCTCCTGAATCTGTTCGACCATCAGGTTGAATTGACGTGACAGAAATGCAAACTCGTGACTCCCCTTAGGACTCAAACGAACAGCGTAGTCTCCATCCTTTAATCTCCGAAATGCCCGCACAAGCTGGAGAATCGGGACTTGTACCTGTGAGTGAAGGAGATAAGCACCAATGATGCCTACCAGTAGTGAGCCAACAACGGTTATATAAAATAGTCGGTTAGATGAGTAAATCGGAGACATCATATCGGACAAAGGCATGTAGTCAATCAAATACCAGCCTGTCGTTTGCGAAAGAACGGCGTGAACAAGGTAACTCTCTTCTCCAATTTTCACGGTCAAATTATCAACTTCATGTAATCCCAATTTCTCCAGTTTCGCAATCAGCTGGCTTGACAATTCTGCATTTGCAGAGCGATTATAAATCACTCCTACGCCTTTTTTATAATAAAAAGGCTCCTTTCGTCCATCGCCTTTAAAGCGGTCAAGCATGTCCTGAATATTGCTGCTATCGAATTCCACTTTAATAATCGTGTTAGCGGTTTCCGGATTAGCTAGAGAGGAAAACGGGGATAAGGTATACAATGAAAATATAAATTGATCCTTACCGTACACTCTTTTCTTAGATACCTGCCAGCCGTTTGTAATCGATTGATTTAATACCTTCTGATCATAATAACTGGCTCCATTTTCCGATACAACTCGTCCAAGTGAAGGGGAATATATACTCAGCCCTGTTCTCCAGTTAGAAGAGCTTTCCTGAAGCCCAAGCTTGGTTTGAATCCGCTTGACCAGGTTAATTCCATCCAGATTGAGAGTCTTGTCCTTTAAAAAAATCGCTTGGAAACTGGCAACATCAGGATCATGAATCAGCAGGTGCGGCCAGGAAGAAATCATTTCAATATTCGTATTCACCTGGTTTTGAAAAAAAGTTAGCTGATTATAATTGGATTGATTCAGTTCCTCACGTAATACACCTGTCGTTGTCTGATTAGAGTAGACATACAGAAGCAGCACAGGTATCAGCAATACGATAACGATGGACACGATTTTAGTATAAAAATTAAATTTAAACATGAGTTTCACACATCCTCTGCACAAAAAACAGGCATACTTAAAAGGTATGCCAGAGCCCTGACCTTCGTTGCCGCCACTACATACTATACATTATTAAGGGTTGGCGGTGATAATATGTTTGACGCTAAGCAAATGGAATGGTTAGACCAACTATCTGCTGAAGACCTGGCCATTTTAGCTGCCGGCTTCAATACACTAGGTGATTTTTTTGATTTTCTGGCGCTGATTAAAGCCAAACAGGAAACATCTAAGGAGCTAAAAGGTAAAAACACGAAATCAAAAACTATTTAATAACGAATTTTACACGAGTTCCATCCTCATACTGATCTAACTGGTGACTGACCCATGATCCTGCCCCACGGTTATCCTTAGGAGCTATGTATTTGACATTTGCACCCTTTCCCCCTTCTGAGCACATAGCCATCGGCCATTCATCACGATCAAACCCTTTACGAGTAGGAACACCCGCAAGCGAATGCTTACGATTTTGCTCGGCTCCTTCCCGGTCAATTGTGCATACTGGTGATTTTCCCGCTTGAATGGCTTCCTTAATATGCTGCGCCGTTTCAGGATAACGACCTGACGGAAATTGCAGCGTTACCTGAGCTGATGAAGGCGGGTTTTCTCCTGTTATTTTTGTAAAAAGATTGTCTCCTTCAACCCAGTACGCGCCCACAGCTAGCAGCACTAAGGCTATAAAACTTAGTAACTTTCTCTTCAATTTCCCTCTTCCTTTCAAGCTATTCCAGTAAATGACCTTCAGCTAAGGCAATCCCCAGATTTTATTTTTTGTAACCCCTTACCGACTATAAAAAAAGATTAAATATCCGACGACAAATAGTATAGAGAGGAGGTTGTACGAATGAACGATGAGATCCAACTGGCCGTGAGCCAAATGCAAGCTGTTGTAATCCGGTTACTGAATGGAAATACCGTAATTGGCTGGCCTAAGCTCCTATCTGACCAAGAAACTCAGCAATTCAAGCTCTACGATGACGAACACGTATATACGATTTCCGTTAATGACGTGGATACAGTCGCAAGAGTTATTGTATAAGATACAGGAAGGCACTTAATGAGTCATCCAGCGGACAAGCCCAAACAAGGCGCACCACAGGAGAAGACTGATCAGAATTCCCCAAAATAAACCTTTAAAAAGCTTCATACCATACTGACAACCTTTCCGACTGGGCTTTTTCCCCATTATAACATGTCAGAAAGACAGCTGTCGCAGCTCGCTCTTACATTGTCTTTGTATCATATATTTCAAATTTTTAAATCATGATACCAAGGGAAAAGCGCAAAATTCCGAAATTATGCCTGATCACCAATGAAAATGCAATCATGACATAATAAAAGTCACAATTTAATCGAAATTTAATGAAACTTTTCCGAAAATCATGTATAATTATTGACATAACAAAACGCACGAGGTGATCATCATGGCATTATTAAACAGAGTTAAGGAATTAAAATTACAACTGCCTAACGAGCATCATAGCATTTCACAATACGTGGAGCATGCACTGCATTCGATCGACAGTTTTGTAGAACAACATCGTCAATTTGTAGCCGCTCAAGCTTTATATGGTGAAAAAATCAATGGTACGGAAGAAAGATTATTTCGCGACACAATTGCTGAGATTAAAGCCCAACTGGTAGCTACGCTGGAGAAAACAGTTGAAGATTTCGCACATAAAGGCGATAAGCACTGGAAAAATCATTATCAGGATGGCGTAGAATAAGCTAAAAATAAACCCCCGGTCTTTGGACCGGGGGTTTATTTGACATACGCGAGGTGTGGTAATGTGCGTTGACTATTTTAAAACTTTGGCAGATGTCGTTACCTTCTTACCACCATAGACTACTTTAATACTGGAGCTTCCGCTATCCAATGCCTTCACCTGACCAGCTGTAACCTGTACGATCGACGGTTTGGAGGATGTCCATACCGCTGAATTGGTCACATTTGCAGTCGCGCCTGAATCATAAACGGCACTCACGCTAAGCACTTGAGACGAGCCTTTAGGCAGCTTCAGGTTTTTATTGCTCAATACCAGCTTAAGCAACTTAGGTGTAACCTTAATCTCCACGTTAAACGACTTATCCTGGTACGTACCCGTAATGGTTGCTGTTCCAATTCCAACAGCTTTAATGGAAGACCCTTTTACGACCACTACAGAAGCATTTGATGTTGTCCATTTCACTTTACTGCTCAGGGTAACTTTTTTACCATCTGTATAATTGCCGACGACTTTGATGGACTTACTTCCCTTCAAATTCATCTCAGCATTCGAAAAGCTTGGTGTCAATGTAGAAATGGCTCCCTCTACAATGACAGGCACTTTCACGTATTTATTCATATACATTGCCTTGATTCCCGAGTTGCCACCACTCACCGCTTTTACTTTTCCATTTCCTACTGTAACTGCGGCTGTTGTAGCTACCCAGCTTACCTGGTTGGTAACATCCAGTACTCCACCACCAGCCATGTGTGCTTTTACGGTCGGAATACTTGTTTCTTGGCCTGCAACCAATACATACTTTTTCTCAGAAGCCGTCAGCTTGAGAACTTTATATTGTACGGTCACTGGAATATCCAGCTTGAGCGCACCTACTGTCGCTGTCAATGTTGCACTACCTGGGTTTACTGCAACCAGCTTACCATTTGCAATCTTGACTGCACTCTCACTGCTTAAGCTCCATTTTACATCGGATTGAACTGCTTTTTTGGCTCCATTGACCAAATAAGCAGATATACTCGGAAGAGAAGTTTTGCTTCCAGTTTCGAGAGTCAGACTGGCTTTGCTTGAGACCAGTTTTTCAACAGTTGGAAGTACATTAATCTTCAGAGTCTTACTCAAACCATGATAGGAGGCTGTAATCGTCGAATTCCCTACATCCATCGGTGTGATTTTACCTTGCTCCACCGTAGCAACCAATGAATTAGAGGAAGTCCATTCTGCCGTGTTGGTCACATCTGTTTTACCGCCAGTCAGATTCACATCGGTTGCAGTAACCTGAAACGGGGAGCTACCCAGATAGACCGATTTGGAGCCAGATGCACTCAGTACCAATGCCTGGGATGAAGAACGCACATACACGATCAATTGTGCATTAAGTCCATCTTTGGTGGCTTTAATGTAAGTCACGCCTTTGGCAAGAGGACGTACAAGTCCATTTTCTACGGTAGCAACAGCTTCATTCGTAGATGTCCATTCCACGCCAGACACATTTTCCGTGCCGCCTCCGCTAAGCACACCTTGAGCAGTCAGTTGCTTCGATTCTCCGCCAATGGTCAGATTGAGAGGACCCGTCGGATTGAATTGCAGCTTGCTGTAAGGCGATTTTACCGTAATCGTCGTACTTACTGTTTTCTGATCATATGTGGCAACAATCTTAATCTGCCCTTTGGACACTGGAGTAATGAGTCCCTTTTCTACCTTTAAAATACTTGAATCTCCGGAGATCCATTCAGCTCTTTCGGTTACATCCGTTTTACCAGTCTGCGTCACAGACCACACTTTTAATTGAGCGGGGCTTCCACCCAGATTAACTGTGGTCGGATTTTGACTGTCCCACTGTACTGTTGAGGTCGTTTTCTCCTCAGCCCGGATCAAACCTGCTGGCCATGCTGCGAATACAAACATCAGCAAAGCAAGTAAGAAGGTACTCCGTTTGCTCATACGTTTCATACGCTCCATTCGTTTCTCTCCCTTGGTTTCATTCTATAAAACAGGATATTATTAACAATCCCAATATCTTTTATCGGTAAGCAGCTAACTAAATTGAACCCTTCATCAAAAAAAGGTGAATTATTACAGTTAAAGTTCTCCACGCAGTGACCTCACTACAAATAAATGCTCTTCCTTGGATAAGGTTTGTCCATCCTCAAGAGTCACATGGTCTGCCGAGTGACTAACCAGCTTTACATTGTAAGCAATCAGTTGATCATCTCTCCAAATCGTCACCGCTGACTGAAAATGAATGGCATTATCAAACTGTAACGGAACGTTCATTACATAACCGAAAGTGTTCAGCCTAGCTGGATGGCGGCTTTTACGCTCACGTCCCGGAGGAAGCATGGTAATATGCGTAATATTTTCAAAAGGAATAGCCAGCATTTTCGGGCCCAAAATAACGCATTTTCGTATATCATCCCATTTTTCAAGTGTGCCGCGCACCTTCTGGGTATGACCGTTGTTGCCGTGATATAAAATGACCTGACGTCCCTTCCATTGACGCATGTCCTCACCTCCCGTGCTAGCGGTTAGGAATCTCCCACTGAATCGGTTCCATTCCATGCTCCTGCAAAAATGCATTGGTACGTGAAAAAGGCTTGCTGCCAAAAAAACCTCTGTGAGCCGCCAATGGACTCGGATGGACAGATTTCAGCACCAAATGCTTGCTGGTATTCACGAAGCTGGCCTTTTTCTGAGCATGACTCCCCCACAAAATGAACACTACCGGCTGTTCACGTTCATTAATCGCTTCAATGACAGCATCCGTGAAACGTTCCCAACCTATTCCCTGATGAGATTGCGGTTGTCCTTCACGCACGGTCAACACGTTGTTCAGCAGCAGCACACCTTGCTCAGCCCAAGGAACGAGGTATCCCTGATTCGGAATGGGAGTGCCGACATCATCGCGTAACTCCTTATATATATTTTGTAGAGACGGCGGTGTACGCACACCAGGTCTAACAGAAAAGCTCAAGCCGTGAGCTTGTCCCTCTCCATGATATGGGTCCTGTCCCAATATAACCGCTTTGGTCAGATGATATGGCGTTAATTTAAGTGCTGAAAACAAGTCTTCTTTTGGAGGATATACCTTATGTAACTTGTACTCTCGAGCTAACGTATACCTTAATTCATTAAAGTAAGGCTTTTCGACCTCTTCTCGTAGTACATCATCCCAGTCATTCCCAAACATACCGCTGTCTCCTCTCAATATGTAAATCTGTGAAAGCTGTAAACTTTTGTCCAAACAAATAAAGCTGACCCCTCATCCGGAGCCAGCTTATTTATTCGTTACTTGTGTTCTATGCCGAAGGACCAGAAAAGTATTCTTACGATAGTCAACTACCGCGGGGTCTAAATTCGATTTCCTTATTATAGCATTCACGGTATTGATGTCAAGTAACTGAAAGCTTAAATTCCTCAGAAGAAAAGCGCTTTGTTGCTGTATTGGTTACGACTTTGGATGAGCATTCAGGTATTCCAATGCATTGTATAACATAACAGCAGCCTCGGCACGTGTAATCGCACTTTTGGGATGAAAATTTCCCTTCCCATCCAGGACATTGACCTTGTACACTAGCGAGCGTTGAATGCTACCTTGGTAAGAAGGCTCCAGTTCGCTGTCATCCGCAATATTTGCAGGTGCGATTTTAATCATGGGAAGAGCGCCTGCTTTTTCCATGCCCTGAATCAACATGTGGGTGAACTCTTCCTTGGTCAGAGCTTTGGCAGGATTGGTACCTTTTGGAATGTCTACGCCATTATAATACGCGTTAATAAAAGCTTCAGCGTACCATGCGGTATCTTTAACCTGGGTAAACAATCCACTCGCCTGTGGCGCCTGGTTCAAATCAATGGCAGCCAAACTGAGCTGAAGTCCACCCGAAATCAACTGAATACCTTGGGCAGCGGTCACTTTAGATGAGGGGAGAAACTGCATGTCTGAGACACCTTTAAGCAATCCCCGCTCTTTAAGGGAGATGATTTTTTCTTTGCCGTTTACATGGTCCAAATCCCTGAATTGACTATCTGCCGCAGACAAATGACCTCCAATCGAGAAGGACAGCAGAGCTACAGTCGTAAGGGCTGCGATTGCATTTTTTCTCATGCGCATGTTAAGTTCCACCTTGTAGTTGAATTAGGCCGCTTGGCCATTAACAACTTCTTGACGTGGTTCAAGCTAGAAAGGTTGCAGCAGACGCTACTAACCTAAAGTGAACGATCTAAGCTAAATAAAAAAACTCTCCTCTGCTTCTAGCAGGGAGAGTTTTTAGCTCACTCCATCGGATTTAATTGCGTGCTGGATTCAGCCTTGCTTGCAGTACCTTGTTAAATCCGTTTATTCTGTTTGTGGCTGAGCATTTGCCAATTTGATATGAACATCTCTCAATTGTTTGTCAGTAACCTCCGAAGGAGCTCCCATTAATACGTCCTGTGCTTTACTATTCATCGGAAAAGCAATAACCTCTCGAATATTCGATTCATTTGCAAGGATCATCACAATCCTATCAATTCCAGGTGCTATACCTGCGTGAGGAGGTGGCCCAAATTGAAAAGCATTAAAGAGTGCAGGAAATCTACTCTTGATCTCTTCATATGTATAACCCGCGATCTCAAAGGCTTTTACCATAATCTCTGTATCGTGGTTACGGACAGCACCCGAGGACAGCTCAATCCCATTACATACAATATCATATTGGTACGCCAGGATATCCAGAGGATTCATATTCAGCAGCGCATCCATACCACCTTGCGGCATCGAAAACGGGTTATGACTGAACTCTATTTTATGGGTATCAGGATCCAATTCAAACATGGGGAAATCAACAATCCAGCAAAACTTAAACGTATCCTTTTCCAATAAATCCAGCCGTTTGCCTAATTGATTTCGGACAGCACCAGCTATTTTTTCGACATTTTTAAGCTCATCGGCAGCAAAAAACAGTGCATATCCCGGACCAGCTTGCGTTACATTCATTAATTCGTTTTTTACCTTCTCCGGAATAAATTTTGCAATTGAGCCGCTGAGAGACATATCATCATTGAACTTAATCCATGAAAGGCCCTTCGCTCCAGCCTCCATAGCAAAGTTCACTATATCATCGTAAAAGCTTCTTGGCTGCCCTCCACAACCAGGAGTTGCAATAACTCTTATCGTTTTATTTTTAAACACTTTAAAATCAGTCTCTCTAAAAAGCTCTGTAACATCATGGATAATTAATGGATTTCTTAAGTCAGGTTTATCGCTCCCATATTTGAGCATGGCTTCTTGATAGGGAATTCTACTAAAAGGCTTTGAAATTTTATAATTTGTAAACTCGGAAAAAACTTCATACAGCATATTTTCAACTACATTAAAAACATCTTCCTGTGTAGCAAAAGCCATTTCCAAATCCAGCTGATAAAACTCGCCAGGCGATCTGTCTGCCCTTGCATCTTCATCTCTAAAGCACGGTGCAATTTGAAAATATTTATCAAAGCCGGAGACCATTAATAGTTGTTTGAATTGTTGAGGTGCCTGAGGCAAGGCATAAAATTGACCTGGATGCACTCTACTAGGAACCAAATAGTCTCTGGCGCCCTCTGGAGATGAACTTGTCAGAATCGGTGTCTGAATCTCTAAAAAATCCAAATCAATCATCTTTTTTCGGATACTTTGAATTACTCTAGAGCGAAGTACAATATTATCATGCAGATTTTCATTGCGCAGATCCAGAAAACGATACTTTAATCTTAAATCTTCCCGAGCTTCATGTGCTGAAGATACTTCAAAAGGCAATGGATTCATGACCTTTCCTAACACTTCTATCTCCTTGGCAACGACCTCAATATATCCGGTTTTCATATGGGGGCTGATCGTACTTTCGAATCTGTGACATACAGCTCCTATGACAGAGATGGTTGATTCCCTGCTGATCTTGGATACAAAATCCTTTAATTCATTAGAATCAGAGACAACGATTTGCGTAACCCCATAATGGTCCCTAAGGTCAATAAAAACAATCCCGCCAAGGTTACGAATATTTTTAATCCAACCTGCAATTCTCACGATTTCCCCGACATGCGTTTGATCCAGTTCTCCACAGTTATGAGTTCTATACCTATGCACGAAAACACCCTCTTTCTTTTACCCTAGTATCTACATGGTTTTAATGATGTAACCCATGGTCTGATTGCAGAGATTGTCACTCTATCCTGCATGTATCCGGCCATGGGCTTATTCAGCTAGAACGTACTGCACTTCACTATTAGCTTCTCGTAGCTTCTCGCCATTGCTTGAATCCAACTAGATTGTAAGTAGACTAGCAGTTAAAGCTTTAAATCTTTCATTCAGGTGTTCTGCAGTCTCAACCATTATTTTTTGTCCTATATCGTCAACATGTCTATTCTTCCAATCCTCAAGGGCTGTCCCCTTAACCCATTGATTAAAAGCACCAAGGGCTGGTCCGCAGTGTACTTGATAATCGACCCTGTTGTTTTTGTCCCCATTAATGGCAAGTCGGGTAGAATAAGTAAAGTACCATCTAAATATCAAGGCCATCTTACGTTTTGGGATTCTTTCAGCTTTTTCAATGATTTCAGCCGGGTAATAAGCTTTAATATCTTCATAGACTTGTTCGATACTCTTCTTAAAATATTTTTCTTCAATATAATGTTTGGTTTCTCTATCAATTTCATCTATGGAATTATAATTCCGGTAAAGATCATATAATTTATTCGCCCTCGCCGGGAAAAACACTCCTTTTTTCATAACCTGAACTTTTGCCCCCATTTCAAACATATCCCCTGCTGGAGCGTAGTCCGTATCCTGAATGTTTAATTGCTGGAGCAAATCTTTTACTTCATCACTCGTCCCTGCTTCAACCGTACATTGATTGATAGAACCCGTCATGATAAAATCAGCACCTAATATAAACGCCGCCGCTGCAGCTTGTGGAGTCCCTATTCCCCCCGCTGCCCCTACCCTTATGCTTTTATTGTATTTATACTTTCGAATCGCTTCATCCCTCATTTGAAGCATTAGCGGAACCAATACATATGCAACTGCATGGTCGGTATGCCCGCCTGAATCAGCCTCGACGCATAAATCATCGACCATGGGAATTTCCATTCCCATCATCGCCTCTTCCCGGCTGATCCTATTTTCCGCCAGCAGCTTATTTATAATATTCTGAGGCGCAGGACTCAGGAAGGCTTCAACAACCTCGGGTCTGGATACTTTCGCTATAATTCTGTTCTGTGGCGTTACGTTTCCCTTTGCATTCCGTCTCAGTCCCTTTAGCCTGTACCTAACCAAAGAAGGCGTGATACTCATAAACGCAGAGGCTTCAATATTTCTAACACCGTATTTTATGTACAAATCAACGATGTTATTTTCTATGTCCGGGTGGTCTGGCACATGAATAAGATTCATTCCATAGGCTTCGCCATGGTTCAATTCCTTTTGAATATACTTTATGGTTTCCTCCAGAGCATCAATCTTCACTCCCCCAGCTCCAAAAAATCCCATCATTCCTGCCTTTCCTGCTTTTACGACCATCTCTTTTGAAGAGATGCCCTTGTACATAGAGCCTATAAGATACGCATACTTAATTCCGTAATCTTGTTTAAATTCGCTATGCCCAAGAGACTCCGCCGTAAATCGTTTGCTGGATTCCAGTACGTCATGACCGGATTTTGTTCTGGGAGCCTGTCGCTTTTCGGATATCGATTCATCATTTCTCAACGTATCCTTCGACATCCTCTTCTGTACCTGTTCGTTCCGGTCTTCAACCTCTGTCACGATCAATGGCTCGGCTTCTCGTTGTATGGCATTAACCAATCCTGCCACAACATTTCCAGGCCCGATCTGAATAAACTGGGTTACACTTTTACCCATCAGATAGCGTATACTTTCCGACCATTTGACCGGGCTCACAATCTGGTTGATTAGCGTGCTTCTTAAATCCAGCTGCTTGTAGGGTCTGGCATGGACATTTGAAATAACGGGTATTTTGATTTTTGAGAATTCGAATGACGCCGCATAAGCCTCAAATTTCTGTCTCGCATTTTCCATATATCTGGAGTGAAATGCTCCACTTACATTCAAAACCACATAATTTCTGGCTCCAGCATCCTCAAAAATCGGTTTCGCCTGCTCAATCAGTTCCTTTGGCCCTGAAATGACAATCTGGCTGGGCGAATTATAGTTGGCAACATCGAGCTCTACTAATTTATTTTTTTCCATTACTTCCCGAAACACTTCTTCTTTCAAGCCTAAAACTGCCGCCATTCCGCCGCCAGCAGCCCGAGCCATCAGCTCTCCTCTTTTTTTGACCAGCTTCAAGCCGGTTTCAAAGTCAAACGCTTCCGCGGCAAATAAAGCATTATATTCACCCAAGCTATGTCCTGCAACATAGTCGGGTTTTCTTCCGGTTTCTCGTATTTTTTTCAGGTAACTTAAGGCATTTACGACAAATAGCGCCGGCTGGGTAAAATCCGTTTGTCCGAGTTGCTTGGCAGGGTCCTCAAGGCACAGCTTCTGAATAGAATAACCAAGAACTGCATCCGCTTGGGCAACCCATTCTGGAAATTCATCAAACAGTCCTTCGCCCATGCCTTTAACTTGAGCTCCTTGTCCAGGGAACAGATATGCGATCATTGATTTCCTCCTTGTTAGTAATGGATGCATATTAGTCAAATATTTCGAACAGACGATCCAAATTTTTTATGTCTTGTTGAAAAGGGGAGAGAATGGAACAAACACTTGCCTTTTTCTTGGGGCCAAAATTATACTTTACAAAATTAGCAAGCGTGCCCGAGGGGCCAAGATCAATATAAACAACCCCGTCACTATCTCCCAGACACTTTAGAGCGCTCTGAAATTGCATAGGCTTTCTAGTAACATCCCAAAGAAAATGGTTGTCAAGCCATGTCGTCTTCCCGCCGTACATAGATGAAACCATATTTATTTTAGGTTTTCTTATGGTCTTGAGCTTTAAGAACGCCGTATATTCCAATGCAATAGGGTCCATTAAGGAAGCATGAAAAGCATAATGTACTGGCAACCTTTGATAGATCATTTCATTTGCTTTCAAATAATGTTCAATCTCTGTCAGACCCTCGCAGCTGCCTGAAATGACAAAATGTGAGTCAAAGTTGATGGATGCCAGTTCTGAGTTGGTATTCAATATGGGTGCTTCGTCGTACAGACTGGGATTGCCAATGACGGCCAGCATGCCCCCTTTCGGACAATAGGCCTCCACCAACTGTGCTTGCTTGATAATACATTGAAGCGTGTCCTCATAGCTTATGCAGTCAGCCACAGCAACAGATACAGACTCACCCAGACTAGAGCCTAAAACATAATCAGGATAAATTCCCTTTTCCAATAACACCTGTGTGAGCGCATATTCAACCATGAAAATTGCAGGGTGAGTATATAGCAGGGTATCAAATTCTTCTCCCCTGCGACGCGTATCATCGTACAGCGTTTTTAATACAGAGCTGCCTGTAATATCCGTATGAATCTCATCCAACCTGGTCATCCATGTTCGGAAAACCGGGTTGGACATATATAATTCCTTTCCCATGCCGTAGTATTGCGAACCCTGGCCTGAAAACATAAAAACCACTGATCTGTCCATCCGAGTAACCCCCACAACGTATTGATCAGACTCTCCTAAGCAGTTCCTCTATCATTCAAAGTTCACAACAAATTGCGCACTAATTGCATTTGGGATGCCGTAGGATTGCTTTCGTTAAGAACATTCTCCATATGCTGCCTGATTGCAGGTTTGAATTTCGGTTCTGTGATGATATATAGCTGCCCTTTTCGGATGCCCTCAAAAATCTGATTGGCCACATCCTCCGGAAGTATTCCATTTTGGACAGCCTTGCGAGCCAATTCGGTAATAACTTGTCTTTCAGGTGGAAGATTGCCGCTCCCATCTGGCTTACGCAGCTCTGTCGGGCGGTTCCGCTCTGCATCCATGATTTGAGTACGAACGAATCCCGGACATACAACCGACACTCCCACATTAGAACCGATCAATCTGAGCTCCTGATATAACGTCTCAGACAGGCTTAAAACGGCATGCTTTGACGCGCTGTATATTCCATTTCCAGGACCGGACAGCAGACCGGCAATAGATGCTGTATTTACAATATGGCATGGAGTTTTTTGTTTCACCATAATAGGAACAAAAATTTCGGTGGCAAACAGAATTCCCCAAATGTTTACGTTGATTACCCACTGCCAATCTGCCACAGTATTCTCCCATAATAAGCGGCCTGTGCCAGCATCCACGCCTGCATTATTGAACAAAAGATGCACAGCGCCAAAGGTCTGAACTGTTTTTTGTGCTAATAAACGAATATCAGCTTCTTTGGAAATATCGGTCACAACGGAGAGGGTAGCTGCACCCATTGCTTTCAATTCTCGTTCAGTCCTTAGAAGAGCCCCCTCTTCAATATCCACCAAAACGACCTTCATTCCTTCTTTGACACATCGGTCTGCAATAGCTCGGCCAATTCCGCTGGCAGCCCCCGTAATCACGGCTACCTTATCTTTGAACTCCCTCATTTGTACCTCCGGATTATTCGTATTTTTCGTCAGACAGTGTTCAGTTCCCCAATTTTTGCTCAGAACGGAGAGGTCGGTAAGGGAATTCTGCGAACAGCTTGCCCCTCATGGAGCGCCTCCCACGTAATTCTGCCTCCCTGGGTCCAATACATAGCGATATTTTCCAGGTTCCTCTCCTCTAGAAGAATTTGAGAAACTTTCTCGCCTACTTTTCCTAAAAGGAGTGCACTTGTATTTGAATCCTCTCCGCCTTCCCCAATAAATATCGGAATAGACGCTCCCTCTGGCTCGTTACCCTTGCCGACGGATTCGATAAGCTCTCTCAGACCAGTGAGCAGTTCCTCTCGCGAGCTCGCTACGATTGCCGTCCGGCACTTCATCGCTTCGCGGCCTGTCTGAAGTGTGAAAGCCACATCATGTAAGGAAAGCTCGTTCTGCTGCTCCACATATTCAAGCAATTGACTCGCAAGAGCCTTCAATCGCTCCCAGTTTACGTCCGAGAGAACCACTACTTCTGTCTGATCTGCCCCTTTCAACTGAACAGCTTCTTTTGGCGAAGGAATGTATTCTTCCAGAATAAAATGGACGTTAGATCCCCCAGCACCGAAGGAGCTTACTGTTGCCCGCAACGGAAATTCCCGCGCTTCTCCTTCCAGCTCTATTACAGGCCGCTTCCATTCCTGAAGCTCCCGCTGCAGATAAAATGGAGTATTGCTGAAAGTAAGATTGGGATTCAGCTTCTCCGCTTTAATGGTGGGAACCAGTTTTCGATGCCACAATTGCAATATGGTCTTGGTTAGCTGCGATATCCCCGAGGCTGCTTCTGCGTGGCCTATATTGGATTTAACCGATCCCATGGCACAAAAGTGCTGCTCGTCCGTAAATTTCTGGAATGATTTTTTTAAGGCGACTAGCTCAATTGGGTCTCCCAATGTAGATCCATTGGCTGCTGCCTCTACATAGCTGACTGTCCGGGGGTGAATGCCGGCTTTCAAAAAGTTCTCTTCAACTAGTTGTGCCTGTGCATTGGGATTAGGGACCGTATACCCATTGCTGTGTCCTCCATGATTAGTTGCCGTAGATTTGATGACTGCTAAAATACAGTCTCCATCCTGTTCTGCCTTATGAAGCGGCTTTAAGAGAACTGCCCCAACTCCCTCCGCCGGAAGATATCCGTCTCCATCCGCAAAGCTTCGACTATCTTCATGGCTTCCGATCAAATTGTTCTGGCTGGATTCGATATATTTTTTGGGGCTTGTCAACAGATTCCCCCCGCCAGCTACTGCGATTTGGCACTCTCCTCTGATCAGGCTTTCACATGCCATATGGACAGCCACTGCAGAGGAAGAACTCATCGTATCAATGGATATGCTCGGACCCTGGAAATTGAAATAATGCGACATGGGGTTGGCGACAGCAACAGAACCAAAGGATGTGACCCGAGGGGCATCCGTATTTGTATCACAGTCGCAGTATTTATGATACGTAGCACCAACGTAGACCCCCACCTTGGACTGGTGTTTTTTCTGTAGCACCTCTCGCGTATATCCCGCACTTTCCAGCAGGCTCCATATCATTTCCAGGAAAAGCTGTTCCATTGGGTCCATCAAACTCACCTCATGAGGAGTCAGGTGAAAGAAAGAAGAATCCAACGGATTTATCCGGTTTAGGAACCCCCCCCATTTGCAGTAGGTTTTTCCCGGTTTATTTCTTTCTTTATCAAAGTAAAGATCGTGATCCCAGCGATCTGTGGGAACTTCGGTAATGCAGTCCTTGCCCTCTTGGAGATTTCTCCAGAATTCTTGAATATTTTCCGCTCCAGGATATTTTCCGGACACCCCGATGACAGCAATGTCCATCGCTCCTGTTCCTGTGACCGCCTCCTTAGGCTCTACTCGCACTGACGAAATGGGTGAGTGCCGAAATATTGGAGAGGGAGCTTTTGCATGTTCTACGATGCCAATGGATTTCGTGCTGGCTCCCGCAACTAGCTCTTGTTCAGCACCAAACAAAGCGTTCAATTCATCCCAGTGTGATTCCAGGAAGTAATCCGTTAAACTCTGGATATTTGGATATTCAAACAGTAAGGTTCTGGACAGTGATCCAAACGTTTCTTCCAGTTGATCGGTTATTTCCATAGACTTTATGGAGTCAACTCCATAGTTCTCTAGGTTTTTATCCTCTTCAATGCGTTGTTCCGGCAGTCCGGTGGACGAGGAAAGTAAGCCCTTTAGATACCCTGTCGTCTGATCACGCAGCCGCCCTTCTCTAGGCAGGGATTTTGTCTCATTGGCTACAGAAACCGTGTCAGCTATTGCACTTACAGTCGCTACCTGATCCAGACCAAACAAAGTGCTTAATTCGTCTCGGTGAGATTCCAGAAAATATTCGGTTAAGCTTCGGATATTCGGATATTCAAACAATAGCGTTCTGGACAGTGATCCAAACGTTTCTTCCAGCTGATCGGTTATTTCCATAGACTTTATGGAGTCAACTCCATAGTTTTCCAGGTTTTTATCCTCTTCAATGCGTTGTTCCGGCAGTCCGGTAGATGAAGATAGCAAGCCTTTTAGATAACTTGTCACCTGATCACGCAACTGTTCTTCTCCTGGTCGAAGTTCTGTACCCATTGCTGCCGTGGCGGTGGCGGCTTTTACACCTACAGTTACTGCCTGCTCCAGACCAAACAGAGCGATTAATTCGTCTCGATGAGATTCCAAAAAATACTCGGTTAAGCTTCGAATATTCGGATATTCAAAAAATATCGTCTTCGACACCTGATCGAACGTCTTCTCCAACTGGTCAGTCAGTTCCATGGACTTGATAGAATCCACCCCGTAATTTTCCAACGGCGTATCCTCTTCAATTCGATATGCAGGCAGTTCGATTGACGAAGACAGCAAAGTCTTCAAGTAATGGGCCGTCTTTTCACGCAGCAGATGTTCATCTTGGACGGACACTACCTTATTTGCTGAGAAGAGAACCATGTTGTCTTCTGATCCGAGTCTCTGATCTCGGGCTGCTTCTCCGCTTTCTTCAAGCTGTCCTTCCATAATCATCATTCTGCTGATCAGCTCAATGTCTCCTTCTACCACCATCGCTTGATTCGATATGCAGGCTATACTTTGATACAACGCACTAATACCAGTCTCTGTCCTCATCGCAAACATACCTACATTCTGCAAGGCCTTCTCCGTCTCCTGGTCAGGCCGCATTCCGCCTTCTTTCCATAGCGGCCAATTGATCGACAGCGTTTTGCCCATACGCTCCCAGGAGGATACCAAGGTATTACGATACCAAGCATATGCATCCATGAACGCATTCGCGGTAGCATAGTCAGACTGACCCGCATTTCCGCCCACTCCCGCAGCTGATGAAAAAAGGATAAAGAAATCTAGGGGCATGTCCTTACTGGCCTGATCCAAATGGGCTAGGCCGGCCACCTTTGGCGCCAGTACTTCCCTAAATTCTGCGCTCGTCTTTTTGATGATATAGTTATCTTTGATAATTCCAGCACTGTGCAGAATGCCATTAATTCCGCCGTATGCCGTTTGGATGTCCTCAATCAGGCCAACCACCGCTTCCTTCTGCGTAACATCCACCTGTCTATATTCCACCTTGGCGCCCAAAGCCTTCAATTCTTCCAATGGGGCCAGCTTGTCCTCGTCCAGCATGGAACGCCCCGTCAGAATCAGAGTTGCATCCTTGGTCTGACGCGCAATTTCTTTGGCAAAAATAAGACCCAGGCCTTTGGCACCTCCAGTAACCAGATAAACTCCATGATCTTTCCATGGAATTTGTGGTATCGACGGCATTTCGACCTTGTTCCAGGCAGGAATCCAACGTTTGCCTTCTACAAACCGGATGCGGCTGTCCTCTGGACGCCGACTGCTCGATCTTAATATTTCAATGAGTCTTTCATTTTTCTCCATTTCCCCTACTTCAATCAGTTGCCCATAGAACTTTGGATTCTCCTTATGAGCTGTTTTGAGTAAGCCGCACAGCCCGGAGAAAAGTAGCTTTTCATTTCCAGACATCATTACAATTTGTACCAACACTTTGCCTTTAGGCTTGTTAATCAGGATACCTTGTATTTTCTCAAAGACCTGAACAGCATATGTTTCAAAGCGTCGGTCGACCTCCTCCATGCGGGCTTGTAGGGTGATACATTCCGCGCCTGTCAAGGAAGCCTCGACATGTAACGCAGCTATGGCATCTGTCTCACAAAGTATGACCACATGCCGTTCGTAGTCGGTTGTTATGGTTTCCTCCCCAACCGCCTGTTCTTTCCAGAATGGCTGCAGCATCATTGCACCGAGCGGTTGCTCACAAGTCTCCGCTTCCTTGTAGGAGACCCCTTTTATGCGCACACAGATTCTGCCTGCCTCGTCGCACAAATCAATGTCAAACTTGTGCGCCCTATGATCAATCTGGTTTCCTCTTCCATGCCGTACCAACGCCCACATGTCGCTCGGACACTCCCGAAATATTTGAAGCCTGTCTATCGCAGTCGGCAGTATTTTTTTCCGAGAGTCAATGCCGGTGAACCGCATAATATTTTCATTATTCGAAAGCAGGTATAACGGCATTTGCAGGGCAGCACTTGTTATGAAGGGATGCACAACAAATAGGCCTTCAGTATTTGCAATACCGGAAGGCAGTGATAGCTTGGCCAGTACCAAGTCCTGACCTATATAAACTTGCTCAGCGGACTGGAATTCCGAACCGTAGTTAACTTCAATCGTCCGCAGTGCTTCATCGTCTCCCCCATGTGAAATACGATCAATGCACTCCATCTGCAAAGCCTGAATATCTAATGTTTCCGTTCTACTTAAAGCCTCCAGCTCGGCACTTCCCTCGCTGTATATGACAGGATCGCCTGCTTCGGTTCGTGTGCTGTAAATCTTAAAATCAATTCCACCTTGATCTCCCGGAAAGAGTCCTATATGTATTTCCGGCCGATCTCCTATGACAGGAGTATGTGTCCATACCATGTCTGTGAGTGTGATGCCTGCCTGACCCTTCTCCTGTACTGTTAACGACTGTTCAACCGCTGCCCGTGCCATTTCAAGACATGCTCCATCTGACAGGACAAGTCTTCCGTCAACGACGGAGCTATTCAGATAAAACTCCTGACCGTTAAAGGTTGAGCTAAATCTTTGCTCAGAAAGAACGGAGGTGTTGTGATGCAGCAAGGGGTGCAGATATGCTGGAGCGACACCAGCGGGCTTTTCTTCATCTACTGATATCCAGTAGCGTTCCCTAGCAAAGGGATATGTGGGCAAACTGATGCGGAAAGGCTGGATATCACTGTAGAGTCTGTTCCAGTCAACGTGCACACCCTTGACCCACAATTCCGAAATTCTGCCGTATTTCTCTGCTAGATTCCAGACATCAAAGGATTCATCCAGCGCTTCTTCCAGCTGAGCTACATCCAAGCTCTCCTTGTCCCGCTTGGCCTGTCCCCGATAAAGCTGTGCAATATCCCGTCTTCCCCCATTGAATTCCCGCAGTTTGTTCCTAAGTTCCTCTACTGACTGAACGACCACGGCAAGACGCTCATCCATCGCCTCACGCCCCATTTGCAAGGTGTAAGCCGCATTCACCAGGTCGTTATCTGAGAAGACATTTTTATCAATTGCAGCAGTCAACTGAACAGCCTGCTCTTTCAATGCTTCATCACTTTTGGCCGACAATATAATGACAACCGGCTTTTGCGGAGTAGAGACAGCCTGTTCTGCCGGAATGTATTCTTCTAGAACGATATGGGCATTAGACCCTCCGGCTCCGAAGGAAGATATGCCTGCAATTCTAGGGTATTCCCGTTGCTCGCCGTTTTTCTCCAAAATCGGACGTTTCCATTCAGCAAGTCCCTGCTGAACTGTAAATGGCGTTTTGGCAAAGTTTATATTGGGGTTCAATTCTTTGGCATGCAGGCTTGGGACAATTTTTCGGTTTTTCATTTGCAGAATAATTTTAGCGATTCCCGCAATCCCTGCGGCCGCCTCTAAATGGCCTATGTTTGATTTTACCGAGCCAATCGCACAGAACCCTGTATCCTGTGTATCCTTCTTGAAAGCCTGGGTAAGTCCGGTAATTTCAATAGGATCACCGAGTTCTGTCCCTGTACCGTGAGCTTCAATATAACTGACTGTTCGAGCATTGACGCCTGCTTTATCCAAGGTTTCTCGGATCAATTCTGCCTGTGCTACCGGATTAGGCACGGTATACCCGTTTGTTTTTCCGCCATGATTGATACTAGTTGCCCGAATAACCGCATAAATATGGTCCTTATCGGCAATGGCACGAGATAAAGGTTTGAGCAGCACAACACCCGCACCTTCACCAGGGACAAATCCATTTCCTCCTTCACCAAAGCTCTTGCACCGTCCCTCTGGCGATAGCATTCGCATTGTGCTTAGAAAAACATAGTTGGAAGGATGAAGATATAAGTTGACTCCTCCTGCAATGGCAATCTCGCATTCTCCGTTATGGATATGCTCACAGGCCTCATGGATTGCAGTTAATGACGATGAGCACATGGTATCGACCGAAAAGCTAGGTCCCTTCAGATTCAAGAGATACGATATTCGATTTGCTACCGAACTGAAGGATGTGCGAGGAAAGATTGGTTTGCCTTGCTCCCACAGCTTGGGTCCGTATAAATTGAAGCCTGTTGCGGTAATGCCTGCAAAGACGCCAATTCGCCCATTATATTGCGCTGCAAGCTGATCTCTGCTGTATCCAGCATCCTCGAAGGTCTTCCAGCATTCTTCCAGGAATATCCGCTCCTGAGGGTCCATACTCATAGCTTCCCGAGGAGATATATTGAAGAAAAGAGGATCAAAATCTGCAAAATCCTCCACAAATCCCCCAGATTTGCTATAGCTTTTGCCCTTCTCCACAGCTTCCTTTATGTTAGGAGAGTAAAATCCTTCCCTCTTCCAGCGATCTGCGGGGATTTCTGTAATACAATCTTTGCCCTGTTGTAAATTGCTCCAGTATTCCTCCATATTTTTCGCTTGTGGAAATCGTCCGCTCATGCCAATAATGGCTATTTGTTCGTGTTTTACACTGCCTGTGTCTATAACTGTCCTACTGGCATGATGGTTTTCTTCCTTTGGTAGAGTCGGCAATGATAATTCGCTATCAGTATGCAAAGATGCGGGGACGAAGTTTTCTTCCGGCTTTAGCGGTCTTCCAAGTCCTGTCCACCGTACGCATTCCTCATAGTAGTCAGCAATAAAATATTCCGCTACCGCTTCCAACGTCTGATATTCAAAAAACAGGGTCATCGAGATTTCACCAAAAACTCCTTGAAGCTTTTGGTTGAGCCTTGTAATCATGATGGAGTCTATGCCGTAGCTCTCCAAAGGCTCACTGACATCAATCTTTTCAATGCTCAGCTTAGTCACTTCTCCAAACAATACTTTAAGCTGGTGCAAGGTTTTTTCCAGAAGCAGCTCAGGATTTATCGGTGAAGAAGCTGTCTCTTCAATATATAATTTTTCCTGTGGCTGAGGCTCCAATAGATGCTTCCGCAATCTAGGCAAATCCCCTTCTATCACTAGTACCTGCTTCTGGCCAGAGGCTAGGCTATCATATAATGCCTTGACGCCGTTTGCAGTTTGCATGGCCACCATGCCAATACTTTGCCAAGCCATCTCCGTTTCGGCATCCGCATGCATTCCTCCATCCTTCCAGAGCGGCCAATTGACCGACAGCGTCTGCCCTTTGCGTTCCTTGGAAGAGACGAGGCTGTTTCGATATAAGGCATAGGCATCCATAAACGCATTTGCTGCGGCATAATCGGCCTGACCAGGATTGCCCATAATCCCTGCGATGGATGAGAAGAAAATGAAGAAATCAAGGTCTAGCTCCTTCGTCGCCTGATCCAGGTTGACCAATCCGGCTACTTTGGGAGCCATTACTTCCTTGAACTCTTCCTGCGTCTTATGAATAATAAAACGATCCTGTATCACCCCTGCACTATGGAGGATGCCATCAATCCCCCCATGCTCCTCTCGGATCTTTAGGATCAGTTGCGAGACCTCTTCCTTTCGGGATACGTCCGCTCGTTTGTACTCTACGCGGGCTCCCAGTGCTTTCAATTCCTCCAATATGGCCTGCTTGCCTTCGTCAAATATTGAACGCCCTACCAGGACTAGCGTTGCTTCTTGGACTCGCCGGGCGATATCTCTCGCAAAAACAAGCCCTAAGCCTCCTGCACCGCCCGTAATCAAATAAATCCCCCGATCCTTCCAGGGCACTCTTCCCGGAGTTTCAGGGGCTTTCATTTCGCTCCAGCTGAGAGTCAGACGTTTACTGTTCTCATACCGTATCCTTTTGTCTTTGGGGTATTGGCTGTTCTCTTTTAATTTCTCAACGATCTCTTCTAAACCTGTAGCTTCCAATTCAACGAATTGCCCTGCGATTTTTGGGTTTTCCTTTTCGGCTGTTTGCAGCAATCCCAAAAGCCCAGCAAAGAGCTGCTGTCCGCTTTGGGAGGAAGCAACAATCTGTACCAGCACGTTGCCCCTCAGATTCTCTTTGAGAATCATTTGCACTTCCACAAGCAGTTGAAGAGCATAGCCCTGAAACCGTTCATCCATGCCGGTTTGACCGGCATGGAGCTTGATGCATCGGGTTCCTTTTAAGAGCGCTTCAATGCTTCGCTCCGAGATATGATCGAGTTCGCAAAGCACCACCAGATGTTGGCTAAATTCAGGGAGAGTCGCTTTTTGGAGTGCAGCTTGCTCTTTCCATGAAGGCTCAAGCATAAGAATTCCTGTATTCGCCAGGGCCCCCGCCTCGGCCCCTGCTTTGCTTTGCAGGGTACCGTGTGAAGCCATTTGAGCTTGAACTTGGCGTATTCTAAAAATAGCCTCCTCTTTCTGCATCCGTCCGCTTTTTACCTCGCCCAGAATATTTTGAAAAAAGTCCTTCATCTTCGATTGCCTCCCAGCATGTAGAAACTTCTCATTTACGTGTGAATATATTGAAGATTTCGTTGGCAGCCTCATCAACAGACATGGCATCGTTCATCATTTCATCCAAGAGTCTGCCACACAATTGATCATCAAAATCTACATTGCTTTCATTTTGCGGCAGTAATGCATGGGCTTTTAATTGATCCTTGCTTTCAGAAGTCCAGTAATGCTCTTTTGCAAATGGATAGGTTGGCAAGCTGATACGGCGAGGTACCTTGCCAGTATAAAGTTTGTTCCAATCCAAATTTAGCCCTTTGGCCCACAGCTCCAGAAGCTTTGTATATTTCCTTTTGGAAATCCAATGTTCAATCAGTTGCTGCAGGTCTTCGTCCCCCGTAAAAATGGACAACGCTTCTTTGTTGCGCTTCACCTGACCTCTATACAGGTTGAGCATGTGGTGGCGTCCGGCCACAAATTCCTTTAATTTCTCCTCAAGATCTGTGATCGAATCCACAAGCATGGCTAGACGCTCCTCCATCGGTTCGCGTCCCACCTGGAGCGTATAGGCAATATCCAATATGCTGGCAGAGGATAACTGACCTTGAAGAGCCTCAAGCAGCTGTCGTCCTTTTTCCTTAAGCTGCTCCTCACTCTTGGCTGATAGCACGATCATGGCAGGTCCCTGAGAAGCAGATTCTATTCCTGATGGCTCCTGGACCTCGGGAATATACTCTTCAATCACGATATGAGCGTTGGCCCCTCCTGCACCGAAAGACGATATTCCAGCCCGTCTCGGATACTCTTTAGTGATTCCATCCGTTGTAATTACCGGTCTCTTCCATTCTTCTAGGCTCTGCTGAACGACAAAAGGAGTATTGATGAAATGAATTTCAGGATTCAACTTCCTAGAATGTAAAGATGGTACTAACTGGCGATGCTTAAGCTGCAACAATATTTTAGTTACTCCTGCAATGCCTGCTGCGCTCTCAGTGTGACCAATATTGGATTTGACCGACCCTATGGCGCAGAACTGCTTGTCTTGTGTGAATTTCTCAAAAGCCCTGGTCAATCCTGCAATTTCAATAGGATCTCCCAAAGCCGTGCCGGTTCCATGGGCTTCAATATAACTGATGGTTCTTGCATCAACATTCGAACGCTGGAGCGCCGCCTCGATCAGCTGAGATTGAGCTTGAGGGCTAGGTACTGTATAACCACTGGTTTTACCTGAAGCATTGAGCATGCTCCCTTTGATGACACCATAAATATGGTCACCGTCTGCAATAGCTTTCTCCAGCGGCTTTAACACGATAGCGCCGACGCCCTCCCCATCAACGAATCCATCCGCTTGGTCTCCAAACGACTTACATTCGCCACTTTTGGAAAGCATCGTCATTGCTGACAGCTTAATATAGTGGATTGGGTCTACGATCAAATTGACCCCCCCGACAATAGCGCACTCGCTGATACCGCTATACAGACTTTCCAAAGCTAGATGGATCGCCGTCAATGAGGAAGAACAAGCGGTATCGATGGTCATACTTGGACCTTGGAAATCCAAATGATAGGATATCCGATTGGAAATGGAATTGTATTGAGGTCCCAAACCATAATTCCCATTCATTACGCCCGCAAATACGCCCACTTTTCGACTCTCACAAAGATTGGCAGGGGTATATCCGGCATCCTCAATACTTGCGTATGCGGCTTCCAGAAAGAGCCGTTCCTGCGGGTCCATAGTTTCAGCTTCTGCAGGAGAAATCTTGAAAAATAGCGGATCAAATAAATCAATTCCATCGATAAAGCCGCCTGATTTCGTATAGATGGTGCCTCGCTTTCCTTTTTCTTCGTCAAAGTAGGTCTTCCAATCCCAACGGTCTTTCGGAATTTCAGTGATGCAGTTTTTACCCTCTTTTAGGTTGTTCCAATATTCCTCTACATTACGAGCTCCTGGATAGCGCCCTGACAAGCCCACAATCGCAACATCTCTGATATTAGAGGAGTGCTCCTTCGGTTTCTCACCTTTGCTGACAGACGGCTTAAGGAAGCGTCCTTCCCGTACAAAGCTCATTGGGGCCATATCGATTACCTGTGGAGCAGGTACCTCTTCCACTCTGGAAGTTTCTTCGCTCATCTCTGTCTCCTTCATACCTACCAGCTTCTTCAACGAATCCCTTTGCGTTTGAAGCAGGTACGCTACCAGATCATCTATGGTGTTGTACTCAAAAAACAGGGTGCTGGCAAAATCCTCGATGACCTCACGCAAAACATTGGTGATTTGCACAACCAATATCGAGTCGATCCCATACTCTTCCAGGGCAACCGTAGAGTCGATGCTTCCCGGTTCCATTTTTAGTGTTTCGCCAAGTAAATTTTTAAAGTAGGCCGTACTTTTGCTGCGCAGCACATTTTCTGATTCTGCCTGTACTGCCTCTCTTTTGGGCTGAGCTGATTGTTTCATTGATCCTGCTTCAACAGTCCTATTCTCTATCGATATGGTTTTCTGCTTTGGCTGTCGCTTTTGCCGAACCAAGCCATCGCTTTGGGCTGCAACGATTTGCTGGCCCCAATCATGCGCCTCCTGCGCTGGGAAGAACGCTGTGTGAAAGCCTTCTTTGGCCAATACGCTTTTCCATACGTGAGGATACAGCCCAGGGCAGCCGGGAATACGCAATTCCGAATCCTCATAAGCCCACCAGCCATCCAGCAAACCGAAGGTAAGATGGGTAAACACACTGCTGCCCATGAGTTCATTTAACAGAAGCAGGCCGTTGCTTTTCAAAACCGCTTTCGCATTGCGCAATGCCTGGCGGATATCTTTTGCCGTATGAAGTACATTGGCAGCAATGACAATATCATATTTACCCGCATCAATACCTTGTCCAGCAATAGGTTCTTCCACATTAAATATTCGATAACTGAGATACGGATTGTCTGGCCCGTACTTTTTTTCTGCGTGCATCAAAAAGGCCTTTGAAATATCGGTATAACAATATTCCTGAATGTGTTTGCAATATGGCCGTAATTTGAGAAATACGGTGCTGCTGGTTCCTCCGGTGCCTGCTCCAATTTCGAGAATTCTGATTTCTGCAGCGGAGTTGTTCGTAATTCTCTGCTGAACATAGGCGGCAATCGTATCGGAAAGAACTTCATTAAAATAGTCGGCGACCAGACTGTTTTTATAAATTCCTTCCACCAGCTCCATAGAGGAATTGGGGAACATGATTTCCGTGGCAGGACATTTGCCGGTAATAATTTCAGGCAAAGCTCGCAGCGTTGTCTCAACCAAATGTACCCTTGCTCGCATCTGCGGATATTTCAGCCATGTATGCTTGTGCTCTTCCCATTCCTGCCAGACATCCTCTCTATAAGTCGAGCTGGAATCATTTCCACCTGTAAGGGCATCATTCATCCGTGCCAAAATTTTTACGCTCTCTCCTAGCCATTTGCCGTATAACTCAGGCAGCCCATGCTTATGTTTAAACTCGTCGACAGACTGACGATCTGTCCCTGACAGCCCCATGGACAAAAGTTGCTCCTGCAGTAGCTTGCCCAATAGGTGTTCCAATTCCCTTTCCTGCAGGCTGCCAGCATCCTCTGCCGCATAGTCCTCGGCAAACTGGACTTTTGATTTGATCACTGCAGCAATACTTTCTTGTATATCCCGAAGATTGGGATCCGTGTTGTGCGGGTATAGGTTAATGGCTTCTGCCGGATTAGTCCCTTCCAGCTCCAAATGTTTTGTTGTTTTCATCAGTCCCATTTGACCCAGCGGTGAGGCAAGCAACGTCTCAAGTGCCTCCATCCCCTCGTGAGGCTCAATAAGTCCGACGCCGATCTGCGCTAGTTTTGAGAAATTTTCGACTTCTTGCTGCCTGTCTTGGGAGGTATTGTTTGCGTCGTTTCCCCAGTATCCCCAGTTCATGACTTTCACCGGGCAATGCCATTCCTGTGAAAGCCGCTGCGCAAACGCATCCTTAAAGGTACATCCCGCAGCATAGCTGCTTTGTCCCGGATTTTTTACATAGGCAATAATAGAAGAGAAAAACAATACGAAATCCAGCGGTTCATTTTGGAAGACCTGAGCCATACGCACACTGACATTGACCTTTGCTGAAAGCCCAGACCGAAGTCCTTCCTCCGTCAAATCCTCTAACCCCTTCTCCAAAAAGGCAATAGCAGAGTGAACTACACCGTTGATCTTGGAGTACCGCTGCTTTATCTCCTCATATGCCCCCTGCAGCGACCTTTCATCTGCTGCATTTGCCGTTATATAGCATGGGACAGGTCCGATGCCTTTAAATTCGTCCAATTTAGCCTGGATGGATGCATCCTTTGGCCTTCTGCCTATCCACACCATCTGGGCCTGATAGGTCGAAGCCATATACTTGCTCCATGCCACTCCGATGTTGCCTGCACCACCGATAACCACATAGACGCCTCCGGTTTTGTACAGCGTCTGTCCGTTTGAGCCTGGAGTCTGTTTAAACGGAATCAGCTGCTGGCGATACCACTGCCCGCCTCTGAAAACCCACATCCGTCCCTGACGGTCTGAAGGAAGCGTAAATAGTTCGGATAACGGCCAGTCATAGTCGGATTGTAGGTCTATAATACGAACCTTCCAGTTCGGATATTCTTTGGCCATCGTGCCTACCAAACCATGGAAACTTGCGTGGGCCGGGTGGACTGTATCATCCTGATCGATCGACTGAGCCTGGGTGGTTATAGTTGTCCAGCCTAATTTTTTCGTTCCATACCCCAGCAGGAGCAGCGCCTTGACCATTCTAAAGAAGAGCAAGACTCCTGGCTTCTGTTCGTCAATCAAGGATTCAGCAGTGACCGATTCGACGGAACTACAAGGTGCAATCCACAAAATGTGGTCAACTGCTCCATATTCTTCGACCTTTGAGGCAACCGTTTCTATGGAATCCTGCGCCTGTAGCTCCAAAAAATGCGCCTTCGGATAGTATTCCCGGATAGCCTGTCTATCTTTGTCTGTACCACCTGCAATGACCATTCGGTCTATCGACGATGGGAAAGCTGTATCTTTTTTAAGCGCAACCGGGTCCCATTTGGGGATGAGCATAACGGCTCCTACAAGCGGATCGGCGGCATGATCTCCTGCGACTACACCTTGTGCATGCTCAGTGCGGATATCTCCGTCCAGCGCCCGGGTGGATAGTCCCGTTATTCTGACACAAACGTTCCCTTCCTCATCACATAAGTCGATATTGAGCTTCTGTACCTTGTCCTCTTTCTTACTGCCCTCGCTGTATTGAATCAACGACCACATATTCTGGGTGCATCCCCCATGGATTTCGACCTCTTGAAGAGCGAATGGCATAGAAGGGGTATTTGGTACCTTGCTGTCCGGTAGCCCTCCATCTTGCCCCATGATTAATCCGATCGATGCA
Organism: Paenibacillus sp. T2-29; assembly: GCF_052921365.1. Lineage (NCBI taxonomy): Bacteria > Bacillati > Bacillota > Bacilli > Caryophanales > Paenibacillaceae > Paenibacillus > Paenibacillus sp. T2-29. The sequence continues at coordinate 618,048 of NZ_JBREVE010000001.1, forward strand.
TGCAAGGCCGCATCCATTAAGCTAGGGTGAAGAACAAAGCTGTCAGCCGAATCAGAGAGCATGGAGGGCAGTGCCAGCTTGACCAGTACCTTGCCCGGACGTGAGTACACTTTCTCCACACATTTGAAGGCTGGGCCGTAATCCATCCCGATTTTTTGGAAGATATCGTAGCAGCGCGCCCCCTCAAATCCGTGTGGATCAAATTCTGCCTGTAATGCCTCAAGGTTAAGCACTAGCTTTTGTTCCACGTTAAACTGCACCGCATTGCCCTGGCTGTGCACGGTATGTCCGATATTGCTTCCTTCTTGCTCACTATACACTTCAAAGCTGATTTTTCCGGCGTCTTCCAAGAATAGTCCGGTGTGTACTGAGAATGGCCGATCTTCCACCACAATTGGCCGAATCCAGTTTACATTTTTCAACCGGATTCCTGTTGCGCAGTTGTCCTCATCTCCTATAGAGCGTTCCACAGCCGCCCGCACTATCTCAAGATAAGCGACACCTGGTAGAACCCGTTGGCCTTTTACCGTATGATCCCTGAGGAAAAACTCCTCGCCTGTAAACGTTGAGCTGAACCGCTGCTTCAAGAAGTTTGAAGTGTTGTGATGCAGTAAAGGTGACAAAAATATAGACTGACCGAGAGCGGCTGTCATGCCATCGATCTTTACCTGGTTTACGGGCACCCAATAGCTTTCTCTAGCAAAAGGATAGGTTGGCAAACTAATCCTGCGAGGCTTCACTTCCCCATAAAGCCTGTTCCAGTCCAACAGCAATCCCGTCACCCAAAGCTCGGCGAGCTTTCCATATTTACCTTTGCTCACCCATGCACCTACCATTTTAGCCATATCCACATCGATTTCCTGAGTGACCAATACTCCTTTGTTGCGCTTTACCTGTCCTCTATACAGCTCTTCTATACCTTCCTTTTCCAGCAGGAAGCTTTCCAATTTCCAATCCAGCTCTTGGATGGAGGTGGCAATGATCGCAAGCCGTTCTTCCATCGCTTCTCGTCCGATCTGCAACGTGTAGGCGATATCTGCGAGACCTATACGCGGGTCATTCAGCTCTCTGATGGCAGATAGCAATCTTTGGGCCTGCTCGTTCAGTCTTTTCTTGTTCTTGGCCGATAGCACAATCATGGCAGGATTAAGCGACGCAGGAGCAGCTTGCAGCTGAGCAGTCTCTGCTGGAATGTATTCTTCGATTACCACATGCGCGTTAGATCCGCCTGCCCCGAAGGCCGAAACTCCTGCCAGCCTTGTGTATTCCCTGATTTCGCCATCGATGGATACGACAGGTCTTTTCCATTCCTCTAATTCCTGCTGAACTTTAAAAGGGCTATCACTAAAATCGATATTGGGATTTAACTTGCTTGAATGCAGCGAAGGCACCAATTGTTTATTTTTCAACTGCAACAGCACCTTTGTCACCGCGGCAATACCAGCTGCGCTCTCACAATGTCCGATATTAGACTTGGCAGACCCGATTGAACAGAACTGCTTGTCTCTGGTATATTCCCGGAACACCTTTTGTAAGCCCGCAATTTCAATCGGATCACCCAGAGGAGTTCCTGTCCCATGCGCCTCTATATAGCTAATGGTTCTAGGGTTGATTCCCGCCTCCTGAATGGCCTGCCCAATCACGCTAGCCTGTGCGTTGGGGTTGGGTACGGTATATCCATTGGTCTTACCTCCGTGATTCACTGCAGTACCTTTTATGACGCCATATACCCGGTCTCCATCTGCTATAGCTTTGGCCAGCGGCTTGAGCAGCAAAGCCCCGACTCCTTCTCCTGGCACATATCCGTCACCCTGTCCGAAGCTTTCACACCGCCCATTGCTTGATGCAAAGCTTCCCTGTCCGAGTAGTAGATATTTGTTGGGATGGACAGAAACGTTAACTCCCCCTGCAACAGCCAGTTCACATTCTCCATGCTGCAACCCGTGACAAGCCATATGGATTGCTGTCAGTGACGAGGAGCACATGGTATCCACAGCGATACTTGGTCCATGAAAATTACAAAAATACGATACACGGTTGGCAACCGCCGAAGCATTCCCGAGAAGCCCGAGCATATTCCCTTTGGCTTGTTCCTGGGCTCCATAAAGCTGATATTCGTGATACATCACTCCGACATAAACGCCAACATTGCCTTCCATGCCGCCAAGTCCCCGGTCTGCACAAAGAGTTTCTCGCGTATAGCCCGCATCCTCCATGGTTTCATATACGCATTCTAGGAATAGGCGCTCCTGAGGGTCCATCGTTTCCGCTTCTCTTGGCGAAATGTTGAAAAACAACGGGTCAAACCAGTCCACTCCGTCGATAAACCCTCCCCACTTGCTGTAGGTTTTCCCGGGCTTACCTTTAGTTTCATTAAAGTACAGGCTGTGGTCCCAACGCTCCTTGGGAATCTCAGTGATGGAATCCTTCCCATCCCTTAGATTTTTCCAGAACTCGTCGATACCTGCTGCCCCCGGATATCTTCCCGATACCCCGATAATGGCAATGTCCAAGCCCTTCTTTTCCTGACGGGGCTGCGTACCTGTCGGGAGAGGCCATGTACGTTTGCGACCCGCAGCTAACGAAACCAAAGGCTCTATTGCTGCTTTTGCAGGTTCGTTCGCTACTTTGTGAGGAGCCATATTCTTCTCCTGCGCTTTTAAAACGTCTACCAGCCGGCCGCGATGCGATTCCAAGAAATAGCCAGTTAATGAGCGGAGATTATGGTATTCAAAAAATAATGTCTTCGGCAGTGAGCCAAACGTTTTTTCCAATTCATTCGTGAGCTGCATGACCAATATGGAATCAATCCCATACCTGTCCATAGGCGCGTTTACATTTATACTTTCAGCTGGCAGCTTGATTACAGCCGAAAGCAATGTTTTCAAATAGTCTTCAGCTTTTTCTTTTAGCCATTCTTCGCCGATAACAGCGACTTCCCCGTCTTCCAATCCGGAACGGTCTGAAATTTCTGTTCCTGAAGGCTGTCCAAGCAGGGCCGCCTTAATCGTTTGAGGATACCCTTCGATAACCATGACCTGGCTTTTACCGGAAGATAAGCCTTGATACAAAGCCTTTATTCCATTCTCTGTTTCCATGGCAATCATGCCCAGACCTTGCATCGTCTTTTCCGTTTCCCCATCGACATGCATGCCCCCGTCTTTCCACAACGGCCAGTTGATCGACAGCGTGTGCCCATGGCGCTGCTTGCCTGCCACCAAGGCATTTCGATAAGAAGCATAAGCATCCATAAAACCATTGGCAGCAGAGTAATCAATCTGTCCTACATTACCAAGACTTCCGGCGCCGGAAGAAAACAGGATAAAGAAATCGAGAGGCAGGGCTCTGCTGGCCTGATCCAGATGGATCAACCCTGAGACTTTGGGAGTCAGCACTTCTCTAACTTCTTCTATCGTCTTTTTGATGATGAAGTTGTCCCGTATCACTCCTGCTGTGTGTAAAATACCGTTAAGACCGCCAAATTGCTCGACGATGCCATTAATTAACTCGGTGACCGCTTCCTTTTGACCCACATCCACCTGTCTGTACTCTATATGACCTTCCCGCGCTTCCAATTCACTTAACAAGGACTGTTTATCCGCTGACAGAGGTGATCGTCCTGCCAGTACGACGGTGGAGTTTTTCACATTGCACACGATGTCTCTGGCAAAAATCAGTCCCAGACCGCCTAGACCGCCAGTGATGAGATAGGTCCCTCCATCTTTCCATGGCCGGACTGGATCTTCACACAAGGTTTCAATTTCTTGCCACTTTAAAGCCTGTCGCTTGTCGCCATGATATCGTATCCGTTCGCTGTACTGGCTGTATCGGTTCTCTTGTAATTTTGCAATAATCCCCTCAGGGCCATCTTTGGCATCAAGCTCTAGCAGTTGACCCATGATACTCGGGTTTTCTTTTTGGGCGGTTTGCAGCATGGCAAAGAACCCGGAATAGACCTGTTGATCATTTCGGGCAGGGACTGCAATTTGCAGCAAAGTTTTTGGTTTGTGTATGTCCAGCATCATAGTTTGCAATTCTTCAAATATCTGAATAGTGTAGTCTTCAAACCGCGCATCCAAGTCAGTACTTGAGGACTGTAAAACAATGCAGCGAGTACCGTCCATGCGAGCTGCAATATCCTCCCCGGCGATACCTTCAAATTCGCACAGGATCACAATGTGCCGTATCTCGTCGAACGCGTTCTCTCCTGCGGGGACTGCCTTCTTCTCCCAGACCGGCTCCAGCATGAGTGTGCCCACATGCTCAACGAAGTCTGCTTGCCCTACTCCTTCTTCCAGCTCTCTGGATGAGAGCCCTTTGAGCTGCACACAAATCTTTCCGGTCTCGTCACAGAGATCGATATGTACCATGCTCAATCCATTTAGTGTCTCCTCATTCGCTTGTCTGGAAATCCGGGCCCACATCACAGAAGTGCATTTTTCGAATATTTTCAGTTCGTGCAAGGCAAAGGGTACTGAGAGCTTGCCCTCAGGCACATGTTCTTCCCGATCCATCACCAAGCCGATTGTGGCCTGCAAGGCTGAATCCATCAAAGCCGGATGCAATACAAATTCACTTTGGGTATGAGATACATTGGATGGAAGGGACAGCTTTGCCAGCACGTAATCCTTTCCCTGAAAGATGGTCTCTATTCCCCGATGTCCCGGGCCATAGTCTATTCCCATGGTTCTGAAAGCTTCATAGCATTGGCTTGAAGATAGTGAACTGCGAATACATTCTGCCTGTAAGACATTCAGGTCCAGATACTGCGACTCACCGCTTCTCTCCAACACAGCTATCCCCTGGCTGTGTATAATACCTTCGGCGTCTTCTCCCACTCTGCTATATATTTCAAACGCAATCGCTCCATCTTCCTGAGGATATAGGCTGGTGTGCACCCTGACTGGTTTGTTAGCTACAACGATGGGCTGAGCCCATACTACATTTTTAAGCTGTATATGAGTCTCACCCTCCATAACATCCCCCGCTGCTTCTTCTACGGCCGCTCGCACCATTTCAAGGTAAGCCACCCCGGGTAATGTCGGTTGGCCTAGGATTCGGTGATCCGCTAGGAAAAATTCCCGGCCTGTAAAGGTGGAGTCGTAGCGCTGCCCAGAGAGATCGGAAGTATTTTGATGCAGCAAAGGGTGGATTTGGGCGGCCATAGCCGGGTTTATATTCTCCTGCCCCATGTCTGTCTCAGACAACCAATAGCGTTCCCTCTCGAAAGGATAGGTCGGTAGACTGATTCGCTGAGGCTTAATTTCTCCATAAAGTGCATCCCATTCAATACTTGCGCCATTGGCCCATAATTTGGCCACCTTATCAAGTCTTCTATTCTGAAGCCAGGTCCGAACGAGGGTCCCGGTGTCTTCGTCAGAATCAAAAAGTTCAATTCCGTCTCTAGCATCGTCTACCTGTCCGGTTAACACCTTATCCGATGAGTTCCCATTCACAAAATGCTCCAGCTCATCGATCAGATTTCCTCTTGAATCTGTCAAAAACGCGAGGCGCCAGTTCATGGCATCTCTGCCCACTTGAAGGGTATAAGTCAGGTCCGACAAATTAGCATTTTCGTGCAATTTAACAAAGTCCATCATGTCAGCTGCATAGGCTTTCAAGGCTTGTTCGCTTTTGGCAGACAGTACAAATAGCACTGGGTTGTCTTGATCGACAGGGTCCAGCTTCATCTCAGAGGCTACAGGCACATATTCTTCAATAACCATATGTGCGTTAGTGCCGCTAAACCCAAAAGCACTTACGCTTGCACGCCGGGGTGTCCCCGGTTTGGACTCCCACTTTTGTAGCCCGGTGTTAATGTAAAACGGGCTTTCCTCCAAAGAAATATGTTCATTTAAGGCTTCAAAATTGATCGTTGGCGGCAATTGCTGGTGTTTCATAGCCAGGAGTACTTTCATTACCCCGGCCACTCCGGCCGCAGTCAGCATATGTCCCATATTGCTTTTCAGCGATCCCAGCGCGCAATAGCCCTTTTTGCTCGTATAGGATCGGAAAGATTCGGTAAGTCCTTCCACTTCGATAGGATCGCCCAGCTTGGTGCCTGTCCCATGGGCCTCTACCAGAGAGATGGTTTCAGGATTAATATTAAACCGTTGGTAAACCTCTCTTTCGAGCGAAATCTGTGAATTTACACTTGGAGCGGTGATGCCGTTGGTTTTCCCATCCTGATTCATTCCCCAGCCTCGGATAACCCCATGGATGGAGTCCTTGTCCCTGATTGCATCAGAGAGCCGTTTTAATAAAACAACGCCAACCCCTTCTCCGGGGACAAAACCGTTTGCACGGGCATCAAAAGTAAAGCATCGTCCATCCTTGGACAACATTCCTGCTTTGCTGGTCATAACATGCATCCCCGGTCCTGCCATAATCATTACTCCGCCCGCCAAAGCAAGATCGCTTGTTTCTAAAACAAGGCTGTTGCAAGCTTCAGCAATAGCTACCAGAGAGGAAGAGCATGCGGTATCAATCGCCAGAGAAGGGCCCTTCAAATTCAGTAAATACGAAATCCGGGCCGATAAAATGGAAGGCGCTCCTCCCATAAGAACCTGCGCGTTCAACCCCTGTCCGCTCATGGACCTTCCATAATCACTAGCTGCACAACCTACAAAAACACCGCAACGGCTCCCCGACAGTGAGGCAGGATTTAAACCTGCATCTTCAATGCATTTCCAGCTACTTTCCAGAAATAGACGCTGTTGAGGGTCCATCATCTCTGCTTCCGCAGGAGATATATTAAAGAACAACGGGTCAAATCGATCTATATCCTCTAGCACACCCATCCACTTGCTATAGGTTTTCCCCTCAACCTTGGGATCAGTATCATAATAATCATCAATGGACCAGCGTGTTGAAGGAATTTCCGATATACAATCCCTGCCTTGAGCCAGGTTATCCCAGAATTCAGTCAATGTTTTGGATTTGGGGAACTGCCCCGCCATGCCAATAATTGCGATCGAATCCTTCTCCTGACCATGCGGTATACGGGACACGTTTTTTTTCAGATCAGCCTGCTTGAGCGGTTTGTGCGTATCATCGCTATTCGACTGCTGTCCGTAGGCCGTTTGAATCCGTTCCTTGACCTCTTGCTGATTCACAAACGTTTTGTCCTGCATTTTTATTTCTTTTTCAATCGTCGCCGCCAGCTTTTCTCTTATCGGCTGAGCCATATGGTTTTTCAGCTCAATCAATGATTCTCTTGGCGATTCGGACAATTTTCTTGCCAGCTGCATAGCGTACGGTACCACTTCGTTTCTCGGCAGAACAGGAAAAGGAGTCCCTTTGGACTCCAGTTCTGAACCGCTATATCTAGTACCTGTGAATAAAATTTCCTGCGCCATGCTAACTCCGAATTTTTCAGGAAAAATGAGAGTTGAGCCCGCACCAGGAGTGAAGCCGTATTTCATAAAATTAGTGGTGTAGATGCTTTCTCTACTCATCACGATAAAATCGCAAAACATCCCCATGCACCAGCCTGCACCAATCCCATGTCCCTGCATAGCGGCAATGACCGGTAGCTTGCAATCCAGTGCAATCTTGTAAACATTGGTATCGCTATATTTTGCCTTTCCCTCATGAATTGCCAGCAGTCCCTCCTGTGTACCTCCTGTGGCAAAGTAGGTGTCGTACCCCGTCAGAATCACAACTTTATAATTTTCGTTAGCCTGCACCGTTTCGAACGCCTGATTCAGGCCTATAATCAGTTCATTGGAAAATGTATTTTTGTGCACTGTATCCTTCATTGTTAACAGGACAATGCCATGCTCAAATTCCTGCAGTTGAACCACAGGCGGCACTTCCGTTTCGCCATTGCTCTCCTTTTCCGGTCCGTGAAAACTGTCCAATGGCTGTAGCGAAAGAGACAATTCCTCTAATGATGATTCCTCTGATCGAGCTGCCAATGATTCTTCCAAAGATTCATCCGAGAGCCCGCCCATAAATTGGAGCAATTGTTTTTCGGCATCTTCAGAATTTATTTCCCCTGTTTGTACCGCACGAAAAATATCTTTTGGATCCATAAAAATGCCCTCCTAGCTGTATGAAATAGGACGAATATCGTGTCGGCAATTTACGAGTGTAATTGCTTGAACAACTGATCGGCCTGCTCAACATTTAATTCACCTTGCAGCACCTTCTGGATCAACGCTTGCATGGGCTGCGTAGAAGTTGACTCTACAGGCACTTGATTTGAGGCTTCCGCCGATTTGCTTAATTCCTTTGCTAAATATCTGGAAAATTCTTTAATGTTAGGATAGTCATACACTCTGGTTGCTGAAATAGAAGTTCCAAACCGTTTGTTCACGTCCTGTACCCACTCTACGCCTATGATAGAATCCAGTCCCATGTCGATAAATTTATCGTCCCGGCCGATGTCCTTTTCGTCCATACTCAAGGATTTTGCAAGACTTTCAATTAGTTCCTTCTCCAAGGCATCAACCCGTACAGCCGCAGGCCCATTAGCAGATCGCTTGACCTCATCCTTGACAGCCAGTTGCGGTGAGGAAATGATAGGTTTAGGTTGCGGCGGAGCCGGCTTCACTTCTGCGGGCTTGGCTGCCTTTTTCGGTGTATCGGCTACCTTCTCGATGTCAGAAACTGAGCGCAGCAAAATACCCTGCGGTTTTTCAGGTACTTTTGCCAATGTCTGTACCTGCACATTATCATCGACAGCAGGAGGACTGAAAACAGGCTTTTGTGCCGGGATATCAACTTCAAGAGGTTCCATCTTGGTCTCCTTGGACTGGCTTCCGAACGTAGAGATCCAATAGCTCTCCTGAGCAAATGGATAGGTTGGCAGACTCATCCGACGAGGTCTGGCCTTTCCATAAAGCCTGTTCCAATCGAATAACAAGCCCTGAACCCAAAGCTCTGCCAGCTTTGTATACTTGCCCTTGCTTATCCAGACATCCACCAACTGTTCCATGTCCTCGTCTGCTTCAAGAACAGTCAGAATATCTTTATTTTTCTTTACCAGACCCGAATAGAGTCCGTCGATATCCTCATTCCCCGCCAGGAAGCTCTCCAGCTTTCCTTCAAGCTCCCTCGTAGACTTAGCTAAGACTGCTAACCGTTCTTCCATGGCTTCCCGTCCTACCTGAAGGGTAAATGCTATATCCTCCAAACTGGCTTCTGCGTATTCCGATGCTCTGAGTGCAGAAAGCAATCTTTGTACCTGCTCGTACAAACGCTCTTGATTTTTGGCCGACAGCACGACCATGGCCGGGTTTTGCAATATCACGGCAGCTTGTCTAGTCTCCTGCACCTTAGGGATGTATTCCTCAATAAGCACATGTGCGTTGGAGCCTCCGGCACCGAAAGAAGAAATACCTGCAATTCTCGGGTATTCAACGGTCTTTCCATTTATAGTGACGATCGGTCTTTTCCACTCTTCAAGCTCCTGCTGAACTATAAAAGGGCTATTGCTAAAGTCGATGTTCGGGTTGAGTATGTTTGAATGCAGCGAAGGTGCGATTTGTCCGTATTTGAGCTGAAGGAGCACCTTAGTCACTCCAGCAATCCCTGCCGCACTCTCACAATGCCCTATATTAGATTTTGCCGATCCAATGGCGCAGAACTGCGTGTCTTCCGTATATTCCCGGAAAACCTTTTGCAATCCAGCGATTTCAATAGGATCACCTAAAGATGTCCCAGTGCCGTGTGCTTCAATGTAACTGATTGTTCTGGGGTTTATTCCGGCTTTCTTAAATACCCTCCCAATCACACTGGCCTGCGCCTTGGGGTTCGGAACCGAAAAGCCATTGGTCTTCCCACCGTGATTCACAGCGGTTCCCTTGATGACCCCGTATATGTGATCGCCGTCTGCAATTGCTTTGGTCAGCGGTTTGAGCAATACGGCCCCTACGCCTTCACCCGGCACATACCCATCTCCGCCTTCTCCGAAGCTTTCGCACCGACCCTTGCTTGATACGAATCTTCCCTGCCCAAGCATCAGGTATTTGTTCGGATGAATGGAGACATTGACACCGCCAGCAATGGCAAGCTCACACTCATCTTGCTGTAAGCTCTGGCAGGCTAGATGAATGGTCGTCAATGAGGATGAGCACATCGTATCCACGGCCATGCTTGGCCCGTGGAAATTACAGAAATAAGAAACTCGGTTTGCAATGGAGGCCGGATTCCCTGGTACGGCAATCATTTTGCCTCTAGCCTGCTCCTGCGCCCCATAAAGCTGGTATTCTTCATACATAACTCCGACAAAAACGCCTACATTCCTTTCCAAACCAAGCCCTTCTCGTGTATAGCCTGCATCCTCGATCGTTTCATAGACGCATTTTAGGAACAAGCGCTCCTGTGGATCGATGATTTCTGCTTCTCTAGGAGAGATGTTGAAAAACTTCGGATCAAATTGATCCACGCCTTTGATAAAGCCACCCCACTTGCTGTAAGCTTTTCCGGATTTGTCCGCTTCCTCGTCAAAGTGTATGCTGTGATCCCAACGCTCTTTGGGAATTTCCGTAATGCAGTCCTTTCCATTGCGCAGATTGTTCCAGAATTCCCCAACATTCTCCGCCTCAGGATACATGCCCGACAAGCCGATAATGGCAATATCCCCCGTACCGCCTACTGTTTCCGGCTGCGGTTGGAATTTTTTCTGATCCAGTAATTGTGTCTGAGCCGGCATTTCACGAGCTTCTCTTCGGCTACTGGAAAGTGGCCTTCCTGGGCTATCCTTCACAGTAGAAGACGTAAACGCTTGGACGGCGTTAACCTCTTCCTCCATTCCAAGCAGTTGAATCAGCTGCTTCTGGTGAACTTCAAGAAAATATTGGGTCAGCTCCCGGATACTTTGGTATTCAAAAAACAACGTTTTGGGTAGTGTTCCGAATGTTTTCTCCAGTTCACGTGTCAGCTGTCTGATCATAATAGAGTCAATTCCATACTTCTCCATAGGGGCATCGACTTCAATTTGCCTTGCCGGCAGTCTGATCGATGCAGCAAGCAGTTGCTTTAAATAATTTGCCACTTTTTCGGCAAGCAGGTCTTGTCCGATTCCTGACTCCTTTCTGCTCTCCATAATCATAGAGGAGGCATCTTCAGCCTGATTCAGGGATGGCTGCTGCAAGAGCGTTTCTCTGAGCTGATTGGCACGCCCTTCCAATACCATGATTTGATCTTTTTCGGAAGCCAGACTTTGGTACAAAGCCCTCATTCCTGTATCGGTCTTCATAGCAAACATCCCCATTTCCTCCATGATTTGTTCCGTTTCTTTATCAATACGCATTCCGCCTTCTTTCCACAGCGGCCAGTTAATAGAAAGCGTCTGCCCCTGACGTTGCTTCTGTTCTACAAGCGTATTGCGATATCTGGCATAGGCATCCATAAAGGCATTGGCAGCAGCATAGTCAGCCTGTCCTATATTCCCAAGGCTGCCGGCAACAGATGAATACAGGACAAAAAAGTCCAGCGGAAGATCTTTGCAGGCCTGATCCAGATTGATCAATCCTGTAACTTTTGGCGCCAATACTTTCTGCAATTCCTCCCCTGTTTTTTGAATAATGAAATTATCGCTGGTCACACCGGCGCCGTGAACAATTCCGTCCAGCTTCCCAAACTCTTCCTGAATATCCCGGATCAAATCCTCAACCGCTCTTTTATCGGCGACATCGACCTGTCGAAATACGACTCTTGCTCCTAGGGCCTCTATTTCCTCAACCCTTGCTTTGGTGTGACCACGAAGCACAGATCGTCCAACGAGAATTAAAAGGGCATCTTTGGTCTGTCGTGCCATTTCTTCAGCCAGAATCAAACCAAGACAACCTGTTCCTCCGGTAATCAAATATACCCCTGAGTCCTTCCACGGAATACGGCCCGCTTCCCACGAGGATTGGATTTCCGTCCATGCGGCTGCATATCGTCTGCCCCACTGATAGCGGATATGTGTATCCATGGAGTTGCCGCTATTTTCTTGCAGGATATTTATAAGACCTGCTGCATCTTCCTCCACATCCACTTCGATCAGTTGGCCCACCAGTCCGGGATTCTCAAGCCGCGCTGTTTGTAAGAGTCCGTAAAGTCCCGAGTATACCTGCCTATGATCCTGTACCGGAATGACAAGCTGAATCAATGTTTTGTGTTTGGAGTGGGTTTTAAGCACATGTTGAATTTGCTCAAACACCTGAGCTGCATAAGTTCTAAACCGTGCATCCATGCTTTCCTCTTCGGATTGCAAGATGAGACAATGCACCCCGTTCATTTGTGATTCAATCATTTCCCCGGAAATAGGTGCTGGTTCACATAGAATTACCAGATGCTGCTGATAATTAGGTGCTGTTCCTCTCGGGGCAGGCGCTTGTTCTTCCCATACAGGCTCAAGCATCAAAGTCTCAGGTATCGTCAATTCATCTGATTCCGCTGATCCCCTAGTTCCTCCTTCTGCAATTCGTGATGAGAAGCCCTTCATGCTTACACAAACATTCCCCTGCACATCGCACAAATCAATATCGAGCTTTTGCACTGGACCATCCTGTCTGCTGCCTTCACGATAACGGACCCAAGCCCACATCTCTGATGTGCAGCCGCTAAACACCTCAAGCTCTTCCAATGCAAATGGTAAAGCTGGCTTTATAGAAGCTTTACCATCAGACATGAGGTCTCCGCCTGTGCCCATAATCAGGCCTATGGACGCCTGCAAAGCGGAATCCATCAAGCTAGGGTGCATCACAAACTGTCCCATGGTCTGATAAACAGAAGAAGGCAAGGACAACTTGGCAAGTGCCTGACCCACGCCGGTATATATCTTTTCAATTCCTTGATATCCCGGCCCATAGGAAACCTGCATCGCTGCAAACGCCTCATAACACTGCTGGGATGAATAGGTACCTAGATTGCACTGCTCCAGCAAGGCTTCAATATCTATGACAGGAATCTCGGCCAACGGAACAATCGCTGCGCTGCCTTCGCTATGCACAACTAGCTCCGTGTCCACTGATTCAGACTTGCTGTAGATTTCATAGGCAATTTCTCCGCCATCTTGCGGATAAAGCCCAATATTTATAGCAATCGGCCGCTCCTCAGCTACCACAGGCCGGAGCCATAATACATCTTTTAGACGAACACAAATCCGACTTTCTTCCAGAGATGTATCGACTTCCTCTACAGCCGCTCGCGCCATTTCAAGGTAGGCCACTCCAGGCAAAAGCTTCTGTCCCTTGATCACATGATCAGTGAGGAAAAATTCTCTTCCCGTAAATGTGGAGCTGAACTGAAGTCCATAAATATCGGACGTATTTCGCTGAAGCAAAGGATGAATGATGGCTGACGTCTCCTGCTTCGGCCCAACATTGTTTGCTCCGCTCAGCTTATTGGTATCGATTATGCAATAACGTTCCCTGGCAAAAGGATAGGTAGGCAGGCTAATACGGTTCGGCTTATTCTTTCCGTACAGCACGTCCCAGTCAAAAACCGCGCCTTTTACCCAAAGGCGTGCGATTTGGGCATAGTCGCTTTCACTAACTAACGCCTCAATCGTCTCGGCCGCACCCTTTTGTGTTTCCCGGTCTCTATTTTCTTCTCTATAGCGTTTTGCCTGCCCAACATATAAGCTATGGATACCTTCTCGGCCTTCCACAAATCCCTTTAGCTTCTCCTCAAGCTCGGAGAGAGAAACTACAGTGAAGGCCAAACGTTCTTCCATCGCTTCGCGTCCCGCCTGCAGGGTATACGCTATATCTCCCAGACTGCTGTCTGTGAACTGGCGCACCCGGATTGCAGCCCGCAATTGCCGTGCCTGATCTTGCAGCTGTGCTTCAGTCTTGGCTGACAGCACAACAATAGCCGGCTTTTGGGTAGCGAAGGTAACCGGCTCTTTCTCCTGATTTTCCGAAACATATTCCTCGATGATCAAATGGGCATTGACACCGCCGAATCCAAAAGAGCTGACCCCCGCTCTCCGAGGAACATTTTTCCCAGAAGCATCTTGCTGCTGCTTCCATTCCCTCGTCTCCTGAACGATATAGAATGGACTGTCTTCAAGTTTGATATAGGGATTCATTGCATCGCAATGAAGGCTTTTAACAAGTTTTTTATGCTTCAACTGAAGCAGCACTTTGATGACACCGGCGATCCCAGCAGCCAATTCCAGATGTCCGATATTGGTCTTCACTGAACCTAGGCCACAATGGGGTTCATTGATCCCGGGTCCCTTTATAGTCTCATAAAGCTCTTTAAAGGCTGCTTTCAGTCCGTTAATTTCAATTGGATCGCCTAATTCGGTGCCTGTTCCATGGGCCTCAATGTAAGAGACTGTCCTTGGGTCGATACCGGCCTTTGTATATGCATTTACCAGCAAATCCGCCTGTGCCCTCGGATTGGGGGCTGTCAGAGAATTCGCCCGGCCTCCGTGATTAACGGCTGTACCCCGAATTATGCCGTAAATATGGTCTCCAGCCTTTTCTGCATCCTTCAGCTTTTTCAGGAAAAGCATGCCCGCCCCTTCACCGCGCACGTAACCGTTGGCTTGATCAGAGAAGGTTTTGCATCGGCCATCCTCACACAGCATCCCTGCTTTATTGAAGCTGATATGAAGCTCAGGTGTGATAATTACATTGACACCACCTGCAATTGCCATTTCGCAGCTTCCATCTTCTATAGCCTTTACTGCCCGGTGAATGGCCACCAGTGAACTGGAGCAAGCTGTTTCGACAGGCTCGCTCGGACCATGAATATTAAGGAAATAGCTCATACGATTGGGTCCCACCGACGGCGCCATTCCACTGGAGGAGTATGCCTCGACATCCACATTTCCCTGATAGATCATTCCGCTATAGCCGCTATTTGCGGTTCCTGCAAAAATGCCTGTACGGCTCCCAGATAGACCTGCTGCTTGAATCCCAGCATCTTCAATCGCCTTCCAAATATAAGTCATCAACAGGCGCTGCTGCGGGTCCATGAGTGCGGCTTCCCTCGGTGAAATTCCAAAAAATAAAGGGTCAAACTCATATATCCCGTCAATAAACCCGCCCCACTTGATGTTTGTTTTATTGCTCTCATCCGCAGGGTCACCGTAATATGCCTTCCAATCCCAGCGATCCTCAGGTATTTCAGTGATACAATCCCTGCCTTCCTCAAGATTTTTCCAAAACTCATCTACATCCCGGGCCATGGGAAAGACACCGCTTATGCCTACAATTGCAATAGGTTCAGAACCCGCCTGGGTCTGTTGCGGCATAGCTAGCACATTCTTGTTTGCAAATCGAAAACGCTGGCGTCTACTGCGGATGCAGTCTTCCCTATCCTCCTCTTCATTCTGCACAGAAGGCTCAGTCCGGGTCTGGACGAAAAACTGCTCACCAAGCAAGGTGGCATATTCGTCCACTAAATACCTGCAGAAGTCATGAAGTGTAGTGTATTCAAAGAATACGGCAGGTGTCAGCTCAAGTCGGTACAAGTGATTGATGTTGTTGGCAAATTGCGTGAGCAAGATGGAATCAAAGCCATACTCACTCAGTTCGACATAGGCATCAATATCTTCAAGTTTGACTTTCAGCAATTTCGATACCGCCTGCATCATGGCGGTCTGCACCTTGTCCAGCAGGTCCGGTGCGGCATTACTTTCAGTAGAAATTGCTGAAATAGTTGCTGAAGCACCCGCCACCTTTTCAAGCTGTCTGGTTTCCGGAATTGCTATTAAACCTACTGTTCTTTTCATTTTTTCGAGATTGCCTTCCATCACCATAACCTGATCAGCACCCGTAAGCATGGCACGGTACAAGGCCTGAATGCCGGAAGAAGTTGAAATACTGCCCATGCCTGTGTGCTGTTTTACCAGCTTCTCCGTCTCCTCATCAATATGCATCCCTCCTTCTTTCCATAGTGGCCAATTGATAGATAACGTTTGGCCCTGGCGCTGCTGCGATCCTGTCAAAGCGTTCCGGTATCTGGCGTAAGCATCCATAAAGGCATTAGCGGTAGAATAGTCCACCTGTCCCTGATTGCCCAGTCCTCCGGCTACCGACGAAAACAGAATGAAGAAGTCAAGAGGCAGGTTCTTACTCGCCTGATCCAAGTTCACTACCCCTAATACTTTGGGAGCGAGAACCTCCAGCATTTCCCTGCTATTTTTTTTGAGTATACGGTTGTCACGAATTACTCCTGCACTGTGAATGATGCCATTCAAGCTTCCGAATTCTGCCTCAATTTCCCGAATTAAATCAGCCACCGCCTGCTCCCGGGACACATCGGCCTGCTTATATGCTATTCGTGCTCCTAATGACTCCAATTTCTTTATCTCTGCCCGCTTGCCCTCATCCAGCGCGGAACGCCCCGTTAAAATCAACGCAACATTATGAACTTTATTTACAATCTCTTTGGCAAAAATAAGTCCCAAGCCACCAGCACCACCGGTAATGAGGTATACTCCGTTCTCCTTCCACGGGATGTCTACCATTTCCGGAGAAAACGGAACCTCGTTCCAACTGGAAATCCACCGTTTGCTTTTCCCATACCGGATCTGGATGTCTTCAGGACTCCAGCTGTTTTCTTTTAAAATATCTATGATTGCACTCGGGGCCTCATCCTGTTCAAGTTCTATCAACTGTCCCACCAGTTTTGGATGTTCTATTCTGGAGGTTTTTAAAAGACCCGAGAGCCCTGATACAAGCTGCTGCTCCTCCTGGTCGTTAGTGACAATTTGGATTAACACCTTGCCATGGTTTTTTTCGCTAAAAATTCTTTGCATCAGCTCAAGTACCTGAACGGCGTAACGCTGGAACTGTTCCCCGATTCTGTTTTGATCAGGTTGCAATAATATACATTGTGCGCCGCTTATTTGAGCTTCTACTTGTTCACAGGAAATCCCGGACGGCTGGCAAAGGATCACGACATGGCGATCATACACAGGTAAATCACCCTCTATGGTAACTCCCTGCTCTTTCCACACGGGTTCAAGCATCAAGGTACCAGAATTGGACTGCGCGTCTATGGAAATAGACTCTATATCCAAAATTCTTGATGAATAACCCTTTATTCTCACGCAGATCTCTCCGGTTTCGTCGCTCAGGTCAATATCTAGTTTCTGTGCCTTATCTCCCGCTTTACCGTCTGCACTGTATCGAATCAGCGCCCACATGGTGGAGCTGCAATTTTTTATAATTTCAACTTCCTGAATGGCATACGGCAGAGCGGGCTTAGTCTCGCCAGAGCCCAGCGTCAAGCCTATGGATGCCTGCAAAGCGGAATCGATCATGCTTGGATGCAAGACAAATTGGCTTTGAGTGTCAGAGACTGAGGAGGGCAATGATAGCTTCGCCAGCACCTGACCTTCTCCCGCATATACCATCTCAATCCCCTGATGCCCGGGACCGTAATCAATCCCCAAATCTCTGAAAACGCCATACAATGCTGTCGGATAAAAGCTTCTGCTGCATGTATCCTGCAAATCTTTTATATTCAATGCAGGAACCTCCACCGCCGATCTCCGTACCGCATTGCCGTAGCTATATATCATAAGCTCTGTATCACCGGCTCCGTTATTTCCATAAATCTCATATGAAATCTCTTGATCTTCATTCTGGAAAAGCCCGATATGCAACTGTATTGGGCCATCCTCTAGGGTAATAGGCCGTGCCCAAACCACGTTTTTAAGGCACATTCCGACCAGGTGGCCCTCATCCGTCCCTAGTGACTGCTCCACTGCCGCCCGCGCCATTTCAAGGGATGCAGCCCCAGACAGCACCTTGCGACCATTTACTACATGATCCTTCAGGAAAAACTCCTGACCTGTAAAAGTCGAGCTGAACCGCTGTTCAGAGAAATCGGAGGTGTTTTGGTGCAGCAAAGGATGAAGTGCAGCCGCAATGACAGAAGTCGTGCCTTTGCCTGCCTTATTGTCTAGCTCGGGCGCCCAGCACCGTTCTTTTGCAAAAGGATAGGTGGGTAGACTAATCCGGCGAGGCTTGATGTCCCCATACAGCTTGTTCCAATCCATCGTTAGACCCTGTACCCACAGCTCCGCAATTTTTTCTAATTTTCTCTTCTTGATCCAGGTTTCAAGCAAGGATTTGGCATCTTCATCTGCCTCAAAGAGCCCGATCCCGTCTTTGCCCTTTTTCACCTGAGCCGTCAGGACTCCAGCTGGCAGATGATGATGAATCAATCCATCCAGCGCTTTTAGTAGATTATCTTTTGAATCTGCCACAAAAGCCAGACGATAGTTCAGCGGCTCACGGCTCACCTGCAGCGTATACGCCATATCAGCCAAATTAAGATTTGGCTGATATGCAATAAAGTTTCTCATGTTTTCGGCATAGGTTACTAATTGCTTCTCATTTTTGGCAGACAATACGAAAAGAACGGGACTATGCGGTTCGTCCTCTACTGGTAATTTTCCAACCTCAGGACGATATTCTTCAATAATAAGATGGGCATTGGTACCGCTAAAACCAAAAGAGCTCACAGCGGCACGTCTTTTGTTCCCGCGAGAAGGTTCCCAGTCCTTTAATTGTGTATTTACATAAAATGGAGAACCATCAAAATCAAAATGCTCATTCGGGTTCTTGAAATTCAGTGTCGGTACCAGTTTCTTATGCTTCATGCATAATAGCACTTTTTGTATGCTTGCTACGCCTGCTGCTGCCGAAGTATGCCCGATATTACTCTTTACCGAGCCTATGGCACAGAACTTCTTCTGATCTGTTTTTTCTTTGAAAGCTTCTGATAAAGCCTCCAATTCAATAGGATCGCCCAGCTTGGTGCCTGTCCCATGCATTTCAACATAGCTAATACTTTCGGGTTCAATCTGATACTTATTGTATATCTCCTGCTCAAGCTCTATTTGGCTGTTTGCGCTTGGCGCGGTAATTCCGTTGGTTTTTCCATCCTGATTGATCCCAGTTCCGATAATAACCCCATAGATGTGATCCCGGTCAGCTTCCGCATCCTTTAGCCGCTTCAGAACCAGCACCCCTGCTCCTTCGCCTGGAACAAAGCCGTTGGCACTGTTGTCAAATGTCTTACACTGACCATCTGGTGATAACATTCCCGATGCAGACATACCTATATAGGATTCCGGGGTCAGGTATAAGGACACACCGCCGACCAGCGCCATTTCAATCTCTTTATTTGATAAAGCCTGGCAAGCAAGGTGAGTAGCCACCAGCGATGAGGAGCATGCCGTATCCACAGATATGGCAGGTCCTTTCAGATTAAGAAAATAGGAAATACGAGCCGCTGCAATAGCGTTGCTATTCCCGGTAGTATTGCTGAACTGTGCTTCATTCTTGTAGCGCATCATACTATACTCATTATTTAAAATGCCAAGATAAACGCCGCATTTTTTATTTCCCAACTGCGAGCCGCTATAACCTGCATCCTCAAAGGCTTTATAGGCTTCTTGCAAAAAGATGCGCTGCTGCGGGTCCATCCCTTCCGCCTCGGTAGGAGATATATTAAAAAATAACGGGTCAAAATATTCTATATCCTCCAGGGCACCCAGCCACTTGCAATTTACTTTCCCCTCTTGTGCCGGACGCGGATCATACAACGGGTCTACGTCCCAGCGGTTCTTCGGGATTTCAACAATGGAGTTTTGGCCTTGAGCGAGATTTTTCCAATATTGCTGTACATCTTCGGCACCAGGATATCTTCCCGAAATCCCGACAATTGCAATTGCATCTTGATTTTCCGAAGTTGCTGACACTGATTCCTCTTCTGCTTTTATCCGACGCAATGGCACCGTTTCCGCTTTAGGCAACTGCGCTGGAGAGCATTGGATCGTGTCTGTTCGCGGCAAATGGACTTCTGCTATAGGTTTGTCCGTGCCTGTGACTGTGTCCAAGGGCTGCTGAACGAAGCTTTTCTTACCCCCATGCTTATTGATTTCTTGTGCCAAAAACTCGGTAAATTGCAGAATAGTCGGATAGTCGTAGACCTTGGTAGCTGCAATGGATGTGCCGTAGCGCTTATTCATATTTCGAATCCATTCTACGCCTATAATGGAATCCAATCCGATGTCTATAAAGTTTCTATCTGCCTCAATCTCGCTCTGTTCCATGTATAAGGCTTCAGCTAGGCTTGCCGTCAGTTCTTCCTGTAATTGCTCTGTAGAGACACCAGACGGAGTTGTGCCGAATTGCGGCTGCTTTTCAGGCGATATCGGCATCAAATGGACTTGAAGTGAAGTCTCTGCCTGCTTATTCATTTCCAATGATACGAGCGGCGGTAAATGCTTCGCAGGTGCCTGATCTGGAATAGACGCAGCAGAAGACGGCATGATTAATTCGGCCTCACGACCGCCCAATTCCTTTTCTAAAAATTTACTGAACTCCCGTATGGTCGGATAATCGTAGACTTTTGTCGCTGTTATGGATGTGTGGTAGTGTTTATTAATGTTTCGAATCCACTCTACGCCTATAATGGAATCCAATCCAAGATCAACAAAGTTTTTATCCTCATCGATCTCGTCCCGATCTATATATAAAGCTTGCGCCAGACTTGTTGTCAGCTCCTCCTGCAATATTTCTGACGATATGGATAGGGCAGGAGCCACAGGCGTCTGTTCTTCCGTCTTTTTGTCCTTTTCTGATGTAGGCATTACCCCTTCCGGAGAAGTTAAAATAATCGGAGACCCCTGCTGGTTGGCAGACTTACTAAGCTGCGGCTGACTGTCCGACAAATTCCGTAAGGAAATCCCGCTTGGTTTTTCAGAACTACTGGAAAAACCGGATAGCAATAAAGCTTCAGGAGGTGCAGGCTCCATCACTTGAGATTGAACATGAACTGCTTTTTCTTGAGATTCACTAGGGATTCTTTCTACAGATGGGATCGTAATATCCGTGATCCAATACCGCTCCTTTGCAAAAGGATAGGCTGGCAAGCTTATTCTCTGCGGCTTGGCATCTCCATAAAGCATGCTCCAGTCCATCGCCAGTCCCTTCACCCAAAGATCCACAATCTTCGCATATTTCCGTTTCCCGATCCAGGCAGTGATCGTTTTTTCCATATCTTCATCTTCTATCAGTGCGGACAGTGCCTCTTTGTTTCGCTTGACCTGTCCTCGGTACAGCTCGGATATCCCCTCGTGGCCTCCTAGAAATCCTTCCAGCTTTTCCACCAGTGCTGGCATCGATTCGGCAATTACCGCCAGGCGTTCTTCCATCGCTTCACGTCCTACCTGGAGCGTGTAGGCTGCATCAGCCAGATTGCTTTCTGTGACCTCTCCTTTCCCGATCACGGACAGTAATCTCTCGACCTGCTGTTTCAGTCGTTCCTCATTTTTGGCCGACAACACAATAATAACGGGGTTGTGAGCTGTCACACGGATGGGCGCCTTCTCTTCCGGAACGTACTCTTCGATGATGACATGAGCATTGGCGCCTCCTGCTCCAAATGATGAAATCCCCGCCATCCTCGGGTATTCCCGGGTCTCTCCACCGAGTTCAACTACAGGCCGCTTCCATTCCTCCAGCTCCTGCTGGACAACAAACGGCGTCTGCTCAAAAGGAATGTTCGGATTCAGTTCCTGGGCGTGCAGGCTGGGAACCAGCGTCCGTTTTTTCATCTGCAAGACAATTTTCCCAATCCCTGCGATGCCCGCTGCCGCCTCCAAATGTCCGATGTTGGACTTCACAGAGCCCACGGCGCAAAATCCCTTGTCTGCCGTATCCTTCCTGAAGGCCTGGGTCAGACCGGTTACTTCAATAGGATCTCCCAGTTCTGTACCGGTTCCGTGAGCTTCAATATAGCTGATGGTCCGGGCATGTACCCCGGCTCGCTCTAGTGCTGACCGGATCAGCTCCCCTTGAGCAGTCGGGTTAGGCACTGTATACCCGTTAGTCTTGCCTCCATGGTTGATACTCGTTCCCCGGATGAGCGCATGGATCGGGTCTCCATCTGCTATCGCCTTGGACAGCGGCTTCAATAAGACGACCCCCACGCCTTCTCCTGGGACAAAGCCGTTGCCTCCCTTTCCGAAGCTCTTGCACTGTCCGTCTATGGACAGCATCTGGTTGGCGCAAAGTCCGACATAGCTCAGCGGATGCAGATACAGGTTCACTCCTCCTGCCATAGCCAGCTCGCATTCTCCGCGGTACAGATGCTCACACGCTTCATGAATCGCAGTCAACGAAGACGAACACATCGTATCCACCGGCATGCTCGGGCCCTGCAAATTGAACAGGTACGAAATTCGGTTGGCTACCGAGCTAAAGGAAGTGTGAGGGAATATTTGCGCTCCCTTTCTCCATAGATCAAGACCGTACAGATCAAATCCTGTTTTGGTAATTCCCGCAAATACACCTACCCGGCTGTTATGTCGTACTGCAAGCTGTTCTCTGGTGTAGCCTGCATCCTCCATCGCTTCCCAGCAGGCTTCAATGAACAGCCTTTCCTGAGGGTCCATACTGAGTGCTTCCCGCGGTGCAATATTAAAAAACAGTGGATCGAATTCCGAAAAGCCTTCGATAAAACCGCCCCACTTGCTGTAACTTTTACCATGCGCAGCCGCTTCTTCTTTGTCAGGCTGGAAGAATCCTTCCAGCGACCAGCGTTCCTGCGGGATTTCGCCGATACAATCCTTCCCTGCTTTGAGATTTTCCCAATATTCGTTCATGTCCTTCGAACCTGGATACTTGCCTGCCATACCAATGATGGCGATCGGTTCACGTGTTTCCTCTGCGCCAGACTGCACATAGCTTCGAACCGGCTTCACGTAGCTTCGGGTAAGCTTCGCTGTCACCTCTTCCGCAATCGTTTGTTCCGCAACTGGCGCGCTTTCTTCTTCGGCACACTGGGTTGCCGCAGTCGTTTCCTCCACCAGCTGCATGTCTGGACTCATTCCGACCCACTGCATGCATTCCAGTGCGTATTCCGCCACTAAATGTTCTGCCAGGGCACGCAAGGTCTGGTACTCGTAAAACAGCGTCTTGGACAGCTCGCCAAAAGATCCTGCCAGCTTGGCATTCAGCTGGGTAATCATGATGGAATCAATGCCATAGCGCTCTAGCGGTTCATGAGCTTCAATGCTACCAACGCTCAGCCGGGTCACCTCTCCCAACAGCGCCTTGAGATGATGCAAAGTTTTATCGTAAAGTGAGGTCGTAGCCAGCTTCGATACAGATGTCTGTATCGCACGGATACTGGTCTGCGAGACGGACTTCGCCAGATAGGCCTCGATTTTCTCGGGTTCTCCTTCCAGGACCATCACCTGCTCCTTGCCTGAGGACAGGCATTGGTACAACGCCTTAATGCCCGACTCGGTCTGTAAAGCCGTAATGCCCATATTTTGTCTCATGAGCTTTTCTGTGTCCGCATCGATCCGCATCCCGCCCTCTTTCCACAGCGGCCAGCGGATGGATAGCGTCCGGCCCCGTCGTTGCTTGGCTTCCACCAGGGTATTTCGGTATGCCGCATACGCGTCCATAAAGGCGTTGGCGGTGGCATAATCGGCCTGTCCCGCATTGCCCAGGCTACCCGAGATGGAGGAAAAGAGCACGAAGAAGTCCAGATCCTGACCGCTACTTGCCTCATCCAGATGGATTAGCCCTTGGACCTTCGGTCCCAGCACCTCGATAAATTCTTCCCTGCTTTTCTTGAGAATGAAGTTATCGTGAATCACCCCTGCACAGTGAATAATACCGTGGACACGCCCAAAATCCTCCTGGATGCTTTCCAGCAAGCCAGTCACCGTGTTCCTATCGGTGATATCCCCCTGCTTATACACCACTCTGGCCCCTAAGGACTCCAGCTCCTTTAGCCTCGTCTGCTTGTTTCCATCCAGCGACGACCGGCCTGTCAGGATCACAGTCGCTGCTCGGGTATGCCGAACCAGCTCTTCTGCAACAAGCAGCCCCAGACCGCCAAAGCCGCCGGTAATAAGATAAACGCCACCGTCTTTCCATGGCAACTTCTCATCCGGCCGAGATGGCTCGAACCTGCTCCAGCAAGCGGTTTTCCGTTGACCGCCTTCATAGCGAATCCATCCATCCACCGGACTGCGGCTGTTTTCCTCCAGCTTCGCCCGCAGGCTTTCCTCAGATTCTCCCTGTTCCACTTCGATCAATTGGCCGATGAGTTTCGGATTTTCCAGCCGGGCGGTCTTCAGCAAACCTGAAAGTCCCGAAAAGAGCTGCCCTTCTCCAGCCGCCGCCACGACAAGCTGAACCAGCACCCTTCCAGCAGGCTTGTCTTTAAGAATGCTTTGGATGCTCTCAAAGGTCTGAACTGCATAGGCCTGAAACCGCTCATCCACCCGGCTTTTCCCGGATGAGAAGGCCAAGACCTGCGCCGCTCCGTTCACTCGCGCTTCAAGCCGTTCAGGCAAAGCCTCGTCCGGCTCACACAGCAAGATGATACGACGGTCATAAGCAGGGGCTTCGACCTCCGGCGGTACGTTCTGCTCCTTCCAAACTGGCTCCAGCAGCAGGGTATGGCTAGCTGTAGCCACTGGTTTTGCCTCTGGTCTAGAAATCGTTAATTCGATTTCACTTTCTATACCTATGCTCTTAGCCATTTGAGCTTCATTCCCAGGCGCCCAATACCGCTCTTTTGCAAAAGGATAAGTCGGTAGCGGAATTCTGGAGTACTGTTCATTTGAAAACAAACGCTCAAAGTCTAACGGATATCCCTGAACATATAAATCCGCAATCGTAGTTAAAAACTCCAAATACTCGCGGGCATCACCTGCATTTTGACAGTTTTGGATACATTCATTTCCATATCTTTTCAAGGACGATTGAATGCGTTGGTCTTTTTCGTGTAGTTCAGAATAATAAACTTGAGAAGAACTGCCTTTTTCCAGCCACCTTTTAAGGGACATGACAAGCTCACCTTGATTGCGGGCAACACATGCAAGCCGATGATTGCAGTGCTTTCTCCCAAGCAATAATGTATAGCTCATGTTACCGCAGTCTGCCTCAGGCTCCTGTTCGCAATATGCAATCAGTTGCTCCACCTGGCGGCGTAATTGTTGTGAAGTCCGGGCGGACAGCGGAATGAAATAAGCCGGCTTTTCGGAATGTCTTCGTTTTGTATGTGGAGCCTCTTCGATGACCATGTGGGCATTAGTTCCACTGGCACCAAAGGAGCTAACCGCAGCACAACGTCTGGCTTCAGGCTCAATCAACCAATTCTGCAGTTGCGTATTGACATAAAAAGGGCTATCCGCAAACTGAATATTGGAATTGCCTGATTGGAAATGAAGTGAAGGCGGAATCTGCTCATGTTTTAATGACAATAACAGCTTAATTACTCCTGTAATTCCTGCTGCAATTTGCGTATGACCGATATTCGTTTTAATGGACCCGATCGCGCAATATTCCTTCTTGTCCGTATACTTTCTAAATGTTCGCGTCAATGCCTGATATTCAATCGGATCTCCCAATTTGGTACCTGTCCCATGCGCTTCCACCAATTGGATTTGCTCTGGATGAATATGAAAAGTATCGTACACATATTGCTCCAGTCGCTCCTGAGACTTCTGGCTTGGTGCAGTAAGTCCATTCGTGGTGCCGTCCTGATTGATCGCTGAACCTAAAATCACCCCATAGATGTGGTCACCATCGGCAACTGCTTCGTCAAGCCGTTTGAGCACAACCGCGCCAACAGCTTCACCCGGAACCATTCCGTCTGCCCTGTCATCAAAGGTATAACAGTGCCCTGTGTGAGATAACATGCCTGCCCTGTCACCATATAAATAACAGCGAGGGGTAGTATGAATATACACCCCGCCAGCTAAAGCCATATCCGTTTCCCCAGACCATAAGCTTTGGCAAGCAAGATGGGCAGCAACTAACGAACTGGAACAAGCTGTATCTACAGCTATAGCTGGTCCGTGAAGATTCAAGTAGTAGGAGATTCTGGAGGGAATCACGGAACCCATATGGCCCCACAGTGCTTGCGGAGGCAGGTCTTCACCCAGCAATCGCTGGTAGTCTCCTTCGGCACAGCCTACATAAACTCCGCACCGACGTCCATCCATCCCTGTACCCGCATAGCCCGCATCCTCTAGAGCATGCCATGCTTCCTCGAGAAACAACCGCTGTTGTGGGTCCATGTAAGTCGCTTCCAGCCCCGAAATATTGAAAAAAAGCGGATCGAACTTATCAATATCCTCCAAAAAGCTTCCATAATTGCAGTAGCTCGCATTTTTTTCCTGATATTTTGAAAGATCCCACCGAGTCACCTCTTTTACTAAATCGTCGCCATTCTTAAGGTGATTCCAAAGCTCATCTACATTGTCAGACCCGGCAAATCGCCCGCTCATTCCAATAATTGCAATCGGCTCTCTTTGCGCTAAATCCTTCCCTTTATTCTCCTGTTTAGGTCTCTCTGGCTCAATGGATGCACGTGCCGTTTGAACCGGATTAAACATATAATCTTTATCCTTATCCTCAGTCGCTTGGATTTCACGGCTTGCATCTTTTCTATCCTCTATTGAATCAGCATTGTGTCCCAAGGCCTGTAAAACGGTATCGCCAAATTGGCTTAAAATGTATACCGTCAGTTGTTTTACCGAACTGTAATCAAAGATGTCTGTAGTCTGCAAATGAATGCCCAGCCCCTGATTGACATCCTGTACAAAGTTGACGCCAAGAATAGAGTCCAAGCCATAATCTGCGAATGACTCATGGACATCAATCATTGAAAAGTCCACATTCAAGGCCTCTGCCAACTTCTCTACAATAAGCTCCCTGACATGCTCTTCAGCCATTTCATCGGTTACATCAGTAGCTGGTTGAATCCCTGTGTCACGCTGTTTCAATGGAAGCTTGTCATGTTCAAGCTCCTGTTGATGCCGAAGCATACCATCACTTTCAGCCACAATAATTTGTTGGCCTACTTCATGCGCTTCCTGAGCAGGGAAAAAGACGGACCGGAATCCCTCGTTTTCCAATACCTCCTGCCAACTTTCAGGGTATAAACCGGGGGAGCCCGGAATACGCAGTTCAGGGTCATTATAAAGCCACCATCCCTCCAACAAGCCAAAGGTTAAGTGGTTTAACAGCGAGTTTCCACTGATTTCATTGATAAGAATCAGGCCGTTTTTTCGCAGCGCTGCTTTGACATTGCCTAACGTATGCCGAATGTTCCTCGTGGCGTGCAGGACATTGGTGGCAATCGCAATATCATATCCGCCCGTGTCGATATCTTGTCCCACAGCCGACTCTTCCACATTAAAAATTTTATAAGTCAGGTAAGGATTTCGCGGGCCATACTCTTTTTGTGCATGCAATAAAAATGCTCTGGATTTATCGGTATAGCAGTATTCATGAATATGTTCCTGATAAGGTCGAAGCTTATGGAAGAGCATAGCACTGGTTCCTCCGGTGCCTGCACCAATTTCAATGATTCGAATCGACCCTATCGGGTCATGCTTAAGCCGTTCATTCAAGTAGGAAACCACAATATCCCCCAGCACTTCATTAAAGTAATCTGCTGCAGGACTATTTTTATATATGCCTTCCACCAGCTTCATGGAGGACTGAGGAAAAACAATGTCGGTGGCAGGTATGTTTCCGGTCAAAATTTCCGGCAACTTACGCAATGTTGATTCTACGAGTACAACCCAGGCCGAGAGATCCGGATTTTTCAGCCATTCACTTTTCTTCAATTCCCATTCCTTCCACACAGCCTGCACATCAACCGAAGCGGTATCCGTTACGCTATAAGAGTCTCCTTTACGATAAAAATAATGATTCCGTGCCAATACCTCTATGCTTTCTTCAAGCCAGCGATCGTATAAACTCAGCAATGCTGTTTTAGTTTTAAAATCATCAATCATAGCTTTCTTGTTCATATGTGCATAAGGGCATAATCCCATCAACTGCAAATACCCCCATAGCAATTTGCATAAGACATCATTCATTTCCTTCATCTGTAAGCCTCCTCATCCGATTAGTCCCTCGCGTCGCCCCATCCTGTTCCGAGTAAGCTTGGTTGTCGACCATAGTCGAAGGAATTCTTTCGTATTCAGCCGCTAGATAAGAAATATCTGGCATCTTCTTCATTTTGACACTGGTGGAAATGTGGCTCTGAATATTCTGGATATACGAAGGAATAGCTTCGGAATTTGGATCGTCGCTTTCTTTTCCATTCATTTGCGAAATATTTGCCGCTACCGTAGATGCTTTTTGATCGATAAATATATTCGTTGGCTGTACAGATTTGGTAGATTCAAAGGAAGCCTGCTTGGTTTTAATATCCGTGATCCAATACCGCTCCTTTGCAAAAGGATAGGCTGGCAGACTCATTCTCTGCGGCTTGACATCTCCATAAAGCATGCTCCAATCCATCGCCAGTCCCTTTACCCAAAGATCTACTATCTTCGCGTATTTCCGTTTTCCGATCCAAGCAGCGATCATTTTTTCCATATCTTCATCTTCTAGCAGTGCGGACAGTGCCTCTTTGTTTCGCTTGACCTGTCCTCGGTACAGCTCGGATATCCCGTCGTGACCTTCCAGGAATCCTTCCAGCTTTTCCACCAGTGCTGGCATCGACTCGGCAATTACCGCCAGGCGTTCTTCCATCGCTTCACGTCCTACCTGGAGCGTGTAGGCTGCATCAGCCAGATTGCTTTCTGTGACCTCTCCTTTCCCGATCACGGACAGCAATCTCTCGACCTGCTGTTTCAGCCGATCCTCATTTTTGGCCGACAATACGATGATCACGGGATGGTGAGCTGTCACACGGATTGGCGCCTTCTCTTCTGAAACGTACTCTTCAATGATGACATGGGCATTGGCGCCTCCTGCTCCAAACGATGAAATCCCAGCCATCCTCGGGTATTCCCGTGTCTCTCCATTGAGCTCAACCACCGGCCGCTTCCATTCCTCCAGCTCCTGCTGGACGACAAACGGCGTCTGCTCAAAAGGAATGTTCGGATTCAATTCCTGGGCGTGCAGGCTGGGAACCAGCGTCCGGTTTTTCATCTGCAGGACAATTTTCCCAATCCCTGCGATGCCCGCTGCTGCCTCCAAATGTCCGATGTTGGACTTCACAGAGCCTACGGCGCAAAATCCTTTGTCTGCCGTATCCTTCCTGAAGGCCTGGGTCAGACCAGTCACTTCAATGGGGTCTCCCAGTTCTGTGCCTGTTCCGTGCGCTTCAATATAGCTGATGGTCCGGGCATGTACCCCGGCTCGTTCCAGTGCCGACCGGATCAGCTCCCCTTGAGCAGTCGGGTTAGGCACTGTATACCCGTTGGTCTTGCCTCCATGGTTGATGCTCGTTCCCCGGATGAGCGCATGGATCGGGTCTCCATCTGCTATCGCCTTGGACAGCGGCTTCAATAGCACGACCCCCACGCCTTCTCCTGGGACAAAGCCGTTGCCTCCCTTTCCGAAGCTCTTGCACTGTCCGTCTATGGACAGCATCTGGTTGGCGCAAAGTCCGACATAGCTCAGCGGATGCAGATACAGGTTCACTCCTCCTGCCATGGCCAGCTCGCATTCTCCGCGGTATAGATGCTCACACGCTTCATGAATCGCGGTCAACGAGGACGAACACATCGTATCCACCGGCATGCTCGGTCCCTGCAAATTGAACAGGTACGAAATCCGGTTGGCTACCGAACTAAAGGATATTTGGGGAAATATTTTGGCCCCCATCTTCCATAATTCCGGCCCATAAAGCTCGTAGCCCGTTTTGGTAATTCCCGCAAACACACCTACCCGGCTATTATGCTGTACCGCAAGCTGTTCTCTGGTGTAGCCCGCGTCCTCCATCGCTTCCCAGCAGGCTTCAATGAACAGCCTTTCCTGAGGGTCCATACTGAGTGCTTCCCGCGGTGCAATATTAAAAAACAGTGGATCGAATTCCGCAAAGCCTTCGATAAAACCGCCCCACTTGCTGTAGCTTTTGCCATCAGCCACCGCTTCCTGTTTGTTAGACTGGAAGAATCCTTCCAGGGTCCAGCGTTCCTGCGGGATTTCGCTGACACAATCCTTCCCTGCCTTGAGATTTTCCCAATATTCGTTCATGTCCTTCGAACCTGGATACTTTCCCGCCATACCAATGATGGCGATCGGTTCTCGTGTTTCCTCTGCGCCAGACTGCACATAGCTTCGAACCGGCTTCACGTAGCTTCGGGTAAGCTTCGCTGTCACCTCTTCCGCAATCGTTTGTTCCGCAACTGGCGCGCTTTCTTCTTCGGCACACTGGGTTGCCGCAGTCGTTTCCTCCACCAGCTGCATGTCTGGACTCATTCCGACCCACTGCATGCATTCCAGTGCGTATTCCGCCACTAAATGTTCTGCCAGGGCACGCAAGGTCTGGTACTCATAAAACAGCGTCTTGGACAGCTCGCCAAAAGACTCTCCCAGCATGGCGTTGAGCTGGGTAATCATAATGGAATCAATCCCATAGCGCTCTAACGGCTCATGAGCTTCAATGCTGCTAACGCTCAGCCGGGTCACCTCTCCCAACAGCGCCTTGAGATGAAACAAAGTTTTATCGTAAAGTGAGGCCGTATCCAGCTTCGGCACTGATGCCTCGATCGTACGGACATCTACCTGCGACGCTGCTTTCGCCAGATAGGCCTTAATTTTTTCAGGCTCCCCTTCCATAACCATTACCTGCTCCTTGCCTGAGGACAGGCATTGGTACAACGCCTGAATGCCCGACTCGGTCTGTAGAGCCGTAATGCCCATGTTCTGTCTCATGAGCTTTTCCGTGTCCGCATCGATCCGCATCCCACCCTCTTTCCACAGCGGCCAGCGGATGGATAGCGTCCGGCCCCGCCGTTGCTGGGTCTCCACAAGGGTATTCCGGTATGCTGCGTACGCATCCATAAAAGCGTTGGCGGTGGCATAATCGGCCTGCCCCGGATTGCCCAGGCTACCCGAGATGGAGGAAAAGAGCACGAAGAAGTCCAGATCCTGACCGCTGCTTGCCTCATCCAGATGGGCCAGCCCTTGGACCTTCGGTCCCAGCACCTCGATAAATTCTTCCCTGCTTTTCTTGAGAATGAAGTTATCGTGAATGACCCCTGCACAGTGGATAATCCCGTGAACACACCCAAATTCCTCCTGAATGCTTTCCAGCAAGCTGATCACCGTATTCCTGTCGGTGATATCCCCCTGCTTATACACCACTCTGGCCCCTAAGGACTCCAGCTCCTTCAGCCGGATTTGCCTGTTTTCGTCCAGTGGCGACCGGCCTGTCAGAATCAAGGTCGCTGCTCGGGTGTGCCGAACTAGTTCTTCTGCAACAAGCAGTCCCAGACCGCCAGAGCCGCCGGTGATAAGATAAACGCCACCGTCTTTCCATGGCAGCTTCTCTTCTTCCCGGGACGGTTCGAACTTGTTCCAGCAAGCGGTTTTCCGTTGACCGCCCTCATAGCGAATCCATCCATCTACTGGACTACAGCTATTTTCCTCCAGCTTCGCCAGCAGGCTTTCTGCAGATTCGCCCTGCTCCACTTCGATCAATTGTCCGATGAGTTTCGGATTTTCCAGTCGGGCGGTCTTCAGCAGACCCGAAAGTCCCGAAAAGAGCTGCCCTTCTCCAGCCGCCGTCACGACAAGCTGAACCAGCACCCTTCCCGAAGGCTTGTCTTTGAGAATGCTTTGGATGCTCTCAAAGGCCTGAACTGCATAGGCCTGAAACCGCTCATCCATCCGGCTTTTCCCGGATGAGAAAGCCAAGACCTGCGCCGCTCCGTTCACTCTCGCTTCAAGCCGTTCAGGCAAAGCCTCGTCCGGCTCGCACAGCAAGATAATACGACGGTCATAGGCAGAAGCTTCGACCTCCGGCGGTACGTCCTGCTCCTTCCAGGCTGGCTCAAACATCAGGGTATGGCTGGCTGCAGTCACAGGTGCTTCCACCGCTGCTCTGACCCTTGCTGCCCCAGCCTCAACCTCAGGAGCCCAGCAGCGTTGCTGAGCAAAAGGATACGTAGGCAGACTGATTCTTTTCGGCCGGAGATCGTAATACAACAATTTCCAATCGATATAGAAGCCTTTGGCCCATAGCTCTGCCAGCTTGTTCATTTCACGATTTGAGATCCATTGGCTCACTAATTCCTTGAACACTTCTTCCTGTTCAAACCATTGAACTGAATCTTGCTGATTATGTTCTCCCCTCCAGCAATTCTCGATATGTTCTTGTCCATTCGCGAACGATTCCAGTTTTTGCACCAGCTCGCTCGTATTCTTGACAATAAACGCTACCCGACTTTTCATTGCCGTTCGTCCTGTTTGAAGCGTAAAAGATACATTCGACAAATTGATTTCTTGAGAAGCTGTCAAGAAAGCCGAGAGATCCCCAGCATATGCCTTGAGGCGCTGATGATTTTTGGCAGACAAAGGAATAAGATAGTCAGCAGCATCGTTCATCAAACTGGATTTAGAGCGTTCGGGTTCATCATTGGCTATAAATTGTTCGAAAATGGCATGAGCATTCGTTCCCCCTATGCCAAAGGAGCTTAGTGCCGCCCGATGGGGAACTGACGCATGTTCCCATTTCCGCAGTTTATCAACAACATAAAAAGGCGAATCAGACAAATGGATATCGGTATTGGGTGTATCGTAATTAAGCGTTGGAGGAATCTCATTATGATATAAGCTTAAAGCGACTTTAATACACCCCGCCAAACCTGCTGCAGTATCCAGATGTCCGATATTGGTTTTGACCGATCCAATACCACAAAATTGTTTCTTGGCTGTATACTGCCTGAATGTATCATTTAGGGCAGCAAATTCAACCGGATCGCCCAATTTGGTTCCGGTTCCATGTGTCTCAATATAACTGATCGTTTCGGGATGAATTCCGGTTGATTCGATCGTCTTCTGAATAACTTCAGACTGACCCTTAACACTTGGGGCATAAAACCCTAGTTTGTCAGTCCCATCGTTGTTCACGCTGACCCCTCGTAAAATCGTATAAATATGGTCACCGTCTCTAACGGCATCCAGCGTTTTTTTCAGTAGAACAACTCCAACCCCTTCTCCGCCAATCATTCCGTCTGCAGAATCATCAAAAGCTCTAATATGACCATCACTAGAAAAGTTCAAGCCAGGCTGATATACGTAGCCTAAACTGTTGAAAGGAAAGATTGTTGACGCACCAACCAACGCGTATTTTGCTTCACCGGACAACAGGCTTTGCGAAGCTAAACGCAGTCCGACTAACGAGGAAGAACAGTTGGAATGCACAAATAGGCTGGGACCTTTAAATCCCAATTTATGAGATATCATAGTAGGAATGGTCCCGCCCTGTGCCAAAATCCAGGTTACATATTCATCCGCATTCCTCAGGACATTAGGCGACTGCGATGCCAAATTAGGAATAAATGATTGATAAAAACTGCTGCTCGCCGACATATACACACTGGTTTCAGGAATTTCTTTAGAAACATAACCAGCATCTTCAACAGCCTTCCATGCATGCTGTAACAGCAATTTCATCTGGGGGTCCATAAATTCAGCATTTTTCTGGGACAAATTAAAAAACTCAGGGTCAAAATACTCTTTCCCCTCAATTGTGCATTGTCCGGGCACATAGTTTGGATGCTCGACAATCTCTCTCTCCAGCCCTAATTGAGCTAGTTCATCTTCGGAAAAGTACCGGACACTCTCTACCCCTGCCCTCAAATTACTCCAAAACTCAACGTGGTTTTTCGCACCCGGAAAAAGGGACGAGATTCCTATGATTGCGATGCTATCCTCATAATAATCAGGGTAGGATGGTTTATGTTTATCTTCCTTCGAGTCTATTCCCTGTGAAATGGTATTTTCAGTGGTATCTGTTTGTTCTGTTGCAGAAGCTGGGGCCTCGCCTTTTACTTTCATAATATAAGCACTAAGTTCCCTAATCGTTGGATACTTGAACAGTGCTGTCACCGAAATATCGCATTCCAGCTTGTCCTTGATCTTTCTAACCATCTCTGCGGCTGTAAAAGAATTTCCACCCACGTCGAAAAAGGCATCATCCGTACTTAGATGATCGACATCCAGAAGCTTTTTCCATATTGTTAAAACTTGATGTTCAACATCTGATTGTGGCAAATGGATTTTTCTTGTTGCTGTCGCCAGCTCGACCTTGCGACTCATTAATTCCTTCCGGTCTATTTTTCCATTCGGGGTCAATGGCAGCTTGTCTAGTTCGATAAAGAATGCTGGAATCATATAATAAGGCAAGAATGCTTTTAAATAATTTCGCACTTCTTTCGGGTCAAGTGAGGACTTCCCGAACTCGGAGTCGTTCCGCAAATAGTAGGCAACAAGTTGCTTATCCTCTCCTTGTTCCTTGGCAACCACGACGCATTCATCAATTCCTGGATATGTTCTGACCTGACCTTCAACTTCACTAAGCTCAATCCGAAAACCGCGAATTTTCACTTGATAATCCATCCGACCCAAATACTCAATAGAGCCGTCAGAAAGCCACTTGCATAAATCTCCAGTTCTATAGAGCTTAGTTCCGGGCTTGAATGGGTTGTCAATAAACTTTTCATCCGTAAGCACCGGCTGATTCAAATAACCTCTGGCCAAGCCACTGCCCGAAATGAAAAGCTCACCCGGAAGTCCAATAGGCACAGGTCTAAAGTGCTGATCCAAAATATAAATCTGAGTGTTGGCAATAGGCTTACCGATCGAAAGCGGCTTGTCGGCGGTAATCGTTTGAATTGTAGACCAAATTGTCGTCTCAGTCGGACCAAACATATTCCATGCGTCACCGTTGTTATGAACAAAATAAGATTTCAATGTTTCTGAAAGTGCTTCTCCGCCACAGAGCATTTTCATGTTCTCTTCGTTCTTCCAGCCAGCTTGAAAGAGCATGGTCCAAGTCACAGGGGTAGCCTGCATTATTGTCGGTTTTATTTTTTGTATCTCCTGCTTGAGTCTTTCGGCATCCTTGGCTTTTTCAGAACTGCAAACATAGCATTGAGCGCCTTTAATCAAAGGCAGGTATAATTCCAGTCCTGCGATGTCAAAGCAATACGTTGTCACTGCGAGCAGTTTGTCCTGCTCTGTTATGCCTGGCTTTTCTGCCATGGAAAGAAGAAAGTTGGTCAACGCTTTGTGCGGGATCATGACCCCTTTGGGTTTCCCTGTACTTCCAGAGGTATATATAACATATGCCAAATGGCTAGACTGCACTTCCCGTTTGAGTGTCTTTCTCCCCTTTACACTACTTGTCAGAAGATCCCAATCGTTATCAAGAACAATGCAGTTCACATTGCTCCCTGCCAGCCGAGACACTTTTTCCAACAATCCCGATTGCGTAATGACAAGGGCTACATTGGAATCCTGAAGCATATACTCCAATCGATCCTCTGGATAGTCCGGATCAAGTGGTACATAGGCTCCTCCTGCCAGAAGGATTCCCAACAGCCCAATGACCATTTCTAAAGACCGTTCCATGCAAATTCCTACCAGCGTATCAGGAGTCACGCCCTGATTTTGCAAATATATGGCGAGCAAAGTGCTCTTTTCTTTTAATTCCCGATAGGTAAGCGATTGTTCTTCATACACGACTGCAATAGCCTCAGGCGTTTTTCTTGCCTGTTTTATGAATAATTCGGGAAAGCATTTATCCGGATAACTCACTTCGGTTGCATTCCAGTCATAAAGGATGCTGTTCTTTTCCTCTTGCAATAGTACTGAATAGTCCTGCAGGGCCCCTGTAGGATTGCTCATTAGTGCTTCCGCTAATCCGATATAACGCTCAGCCATCTGTACAATAGTTGATTCATCGAACAAACCGGAACGGTATTTGATATTTAATGTCATCTCTTCTTCCTGCTCCAGCAGCTCCAATACCAGCTCATATTCACCTTCCTGGTGAATTTCTTCTACCAACTCAACGGTAAAGCTATCGCTATACGGCGCACAAAGCTGCTGCAAGCTTGAAGTTTGCAGGTAATTTTGGTAAGAAAAAACGGTTTGAAACACAGGCGAGCTCGCCAGCAGACGCGGCACATTTAATGCTCGAACCAGAGCCGGAAAAGGATAAGGAGCATGATCCATCCCATTGACTACGGTCATTTGCAATTTTTTCATGAAATCCAAGAATGTCT
This sequence comes from Paenibacillus sp. T2-29, assembly GCF_052921365.1. Taxonomy (NCBI): domain Bacteria; kingdom Bacillati; phylum Bacillota; class Bacilli; order Caryophanales; family Paenibacillaceae; genus Paenibacillus; species Paenibacillus sp. T2-29. The sequence goes on from NZ_JBREVE010000001.1 coordinate 654,037, forward strand.
CTGTCTCCGACACTTTGCTGCGTATGGGAAGCATGTTGACAAAATATCCAATTAGTTGGTCAAAACGCTCCTCTGGTCGTACCATAACTGGCATACCAACGATGATATCTTCCTGTCTCGAATACTGGTTGAGCAATATCACATACATACCTAGCAAGACGGTAGACAAGCTCATATATTGCGTACGAGCAAAAGATTTTACCCGATTGACCCAATCAACTGGAAGCCGCTTGGTGTATGTTTGTCCTTCCATGCTCGGAGTCAGAAAACCTGAGCGGCTATATGGAAGCTCTAGAGTCGGTAAAGCACCCGACAACTGTTGCTTCCAATAGGAAAAATGCTTCTCCCCTTCTGCACTGGCCAGCATCGCTTGTTCCCATTCCACAAAATCATTATAGCTCGCGGCAGGTGGTAAAACGATCGGTCTATTTCCTCGTACCAAGTCTTTATATGCATCTAAAAAACTTTGAATAAAAAGGACGAAAGAACTACCATCAAAAATAATATGATGGATGACCACTAGTATGAAATGTTCTTGCTCGGACCTGGACATCAGATACACACGCATCATAGAGTCCTGTTCCAGCGCGAATGGCTGCTTTGCCTTGCTCCGAATAAAGGGCATGATTTCATCCGCTTTCAAGCTTGAAATATCCTCTACCTGCATATTGAACGGCTGAGCAGGCTCCAGCTTTTGATAAGGTGTCCCGTTTTCTTCTTCAATCACACTATTTAAAATAGGATATTGTTCTAAAACGGTGTGGAAAGCCTGTTTAACGTTCTCTATCTCCACTTTCGTATTAAATCGGAGACATATTGGTACATTGTAAGCATTGATTTCAGGAGACATTTTATGTAATAACCACAGTCCTTTTTGAACTTCAGAAAGTGGATTCCTTTGCAAACCGTGCAGGATTGTCTCGGTCTTGGCCTCTACAACCGGTTTATCTTTTTCAATCTTTTTGGCTAAATAAGCCGATAGTAGTTGAATCGTCGGGTATTCTAGAATTTCTCTTGCATTAACCTTGATCGGATAAGATTTTTCGATACCACGTATGAGCTTCATAACAAGAATGGAATCGATGCCGTAGCCGTGAATATTTTTATTCAAATCCATTGCCTCGGACTCCAGATTCAGTTCCCCATGCAAAAATTGCACCATATATTCCTGAATCTTCAGCTGTATCAACGAAACAGCGTTTATAGTAACATCCGTTTCTCCTATCTCTGAATGCGCTGTTGAGAGGGTACTCCGATATTGATAAAGCGCCCTAAGCTCTTGTTTGATATAGGCATTACGGCAGACCTTTCTTTGAATTTTCCCGCTCCCCGTTTTGGGAATACTACCCTTTGGCAGCAAATATATATCATATATCTCAAGTTGATGTGTCCCAGATACAGCGTTCAGCATGTTTTCAACCAGTCGTTTATATTCCTGCTGATGAAGAGGTGCTTCAATCTCCTGTACGACGATTACCTTTTCCTGACCATTGATTTCAGCGGAAAATACAGCGATAGGCAAGGTCAACTCCGGCATATTCTTTTGGATGGTCCATTCAATATCGACAGCATGATGATTTTTACCATGAATGATGATGACTTCCTTCTCTCTGCCGATGACATAGATATGATTGTCTGCAATAAAACCAAGGTCTCCTGTACGGAAAAAACCGTCTTCTTGTGTATTGGAAAGTACCGCCTCAAAAGTGCTGTCCGTTTCTTCCTTCCTGTTTAGATAGCCCTCTGCCGTCCGATCGGATTTAATCCAAATCTCGCCGATTTCCCCTGGTAGGCATTGCATATGACTTTCAGGATGAACAATCCGTATTTCTGTTGGAGCTTCGATTTCCCCGCAGCTGACAACGGTCTTTGATGGATTCTTCTCATCTGTGTATTGGACTCTTCTTTGCTCCAAGCTAGGAATATCCAAATTAAGAAATCTCATCGACTGGCCCGGTTTTACACTGGTAACAGGACACAGCTCAGACAAGCCCAGAAGAGGACAAAATATATCTTCTTTAAGCCCTAATGCCCGGAAATTATGAATGAAGTTTTCGTAACTCTCCTTCCGAATGGGCTCACCTGCACATATAATAGCTTGGAGATGGTGTAGAGAATATTCCTGTAGTGAAGCTATGTCCAAGGTGGAGCAGCAGTAATCGAATGCAAAGTTTGGCGCAGCCGTATGGGTAGCCTGATACTTGTCAATCATCTGAATCCAGTGCTCCGGATTTTTAGCAAAGCTTTCTGGTGGGAGAAGAATGCTTGAGGCACCATTGAATAGCGGTACCAAAATATTGTTTTGCAGTCCAAAAGCATGGAATTGCGGCATCCAGGACACGATACGGCTATTTTGGTCAATTCTCCATTGCTTAGCCTTAACCTGATTCATCAAACATCTATGGCTGAGAATTACGCCTTTAGGCAGGGATGTAGAGCCTGATGTGTACAGCAAAAGGGCCATATCTTCAGGTGCTGGCATTCTCATCTTCATATCTACGTGGGCGGCGCTCTTCTGAAAAATCTCATCAATATTTAGGATACGAAACGTTCTATACTCTGGTTGTGTTTGGAGAAAGGCTTTGAATGCAGTATTTGTTATGATACATACAGCCTCGGAATCTGTTTGAATAGGCTTTATTTTCTCAAGCATTTTTTCATCTGGCTCTGCTGCTGTAATGGGTGTAGGGATGGCTACGATGTTTGCATAAAAACATGCCAGCATGCTGCTGATATATCCCAGACCCTGTGGAAATACAAGAAGCGCTCTTTCCTGCGCGGCCAGTTCTTTCATTAGAATGTTGCCCAAAGTTTGCACTTGCAGCAAAAGCGTGGTTCCCGTAAGAACTTGAGGATGCTCTCCTTCATTTTCAAAAGTAAACAACTCTGTTTCAGGAAATTGCCGGCAAGTTTCCATAAAAGAAACGATCGGGATATTAAGGTCTGATCTTTGATCATGTTTACGTGTCATTCATCCACCAACTCCTCAAAACACAAAATTTAAATACAACATGAGCTAAATGCTTATCACGATGTCTATTTTGAGCTGCTGTTTCACGTTTGAAGCGTTGCCTAATCGAAAGTAGCAAAGAAAAAACGAGTGATGAGAAAGGCTATGTGCCCCTTTCACACTCGTTTCCAGATTCCCATGAACAACCGTAAAAGGCGTTCAACAAATCTCGATAAATTAATCTATAAAAAATTGTTATTTTCCAAACAGGTTGATAATTCGTTCTTTAACCTCGGCTTGATGAAAGGTCTTCTCATGCATAATCAGCTCTTGTTCTACGATTTTGGGAAGCTGAGCTCGGAGTGGAGCAACCAGATGATCCTTTAACGTGATTAATGAAAATCTGGGTTTTTCGGCAAGCTGTCTAGCAAGGTCCAACCCATAGCTCATCACTTCTTTGCGAGGCAGAACTGGAAACGGCACTCCCCGCTTCTCCAGTTCTGCACCTCGGTAATTCCCCCCATTTAACAGTAATTCTTCTCCCAGGCTGAACCCCAGTTTTTGGGGAATAATGAACGTCGCACCCATTCCCGGTGTGAATCCATATCTCATAAAATTAGTCGTGTACATACTTTCCTTGCTCAGGATCACGAAATCAGAAAATAGCCCCATGACAAAGCCCCCACCAACCGCATGTCCCTGCATGGCAGCTATCACTGGAACTTTGCAGTTCAATGCCAGAGAGTAAATATTTTCATCAGTAAACTTCGATGTCCCTTCATGTATAGCCAATAGTCCTTCTTGCGTCCCACCAGTGGCAAAGTAGTTGTCATACCCTGTTAGAATTACGACTTTGCAGGTCGAGTCATCCTGGATCGTATGGAACGCTTCTCTAAGTCCATGAGTCATTTCAAGTGTAAATGTATTTTTATGAACTCTATCTTGCATTGTTACTTGAATAATCCCTCGCTCGATCTCAAGTAACTCAACCACAGATTGTGACATGATGATCTACTTCCCCCTAAGCATCCCGTCTTGTGGCAAACGCCCATCAGTCCATCCACGGAAATTGACCTGTTTCGACATAGCGGAAAATGCCCTTAAGATTTTGAGCGTCTGAAAACACCTCTTGATTGGAAGCCAGCGCCAGTGGTTTGCACTGACGCAAATCGCTGAGTTCGTCCATAAAGCGCTTGTAGCGTAAAATACCCGTTTTGGACAATCGTCTAAGACGTAATAAATGCTTGCGCAGCACCGTATCGCTCTGTGCGTCATACACATCAACCAATCCCCATGAAAGGGCCTGTTGAACCATAATTGGCTGTGTCATTAATGTCAAATAATTCGCTTTTTGAAATCCAATTCTGCGTACTAAAAAGGGCAGAACACAAGCAGGGAAAAGCCCAAATAACAATTCCGACAGACTAAACTGTGCTGTCTGATCTGCTATCACAATGTCGCTGGCAGCAATAAATCCGATACCGCCAGCGTTTGCCTTTCCTCGCACATGAGAAATCGTGATATAGGGCCCCGTCGCCAGTTTTAACCACAGATCATACAGAGGTTCGGGATTCTGTGCATGCTCATGTTCATTTGTCATGTTTTCGTACATTCCTTGAAAATCCGCTCCAAGACAGAACACCTCCGGCAGACCTTCCAAAACGACGATCGTAACCGATTCCTCACACAGTGCAAGCACGTGCATGCATTCCTCAATGAGGATGTTATTAATCGTGTTATTTGCCTCCGGTCGGTAAAACCGTAAATAACAAATCGAATCTTGGAACCGAACCTGAATCGTTTGATAATTCATGATTCCCACCGATATTTGCGGTGGAATTCATAAATTTCTTCCAGATATAACCGCTGTCTCCCTTTCCCGGAATCAATCACTCCCGAAACCAATTGAAAATCCAGTTTGGTGTTGCGGGTTCCAAAGCGTACAGCACCGCTGCCTTTCAGCAAAGATTCATATTCATCCATGGATAATTGATAGCGATCATCCAAATTACGCTCGATCTCAAAACGACGCAGATACTCCTGGCCTTGCGGCATGACCACACCGCTATAAAATTCTGAGCAGCAGCCTGATCCATAGGAAAAACAACCAATCCGCTTCGGAGAATCAAATGTGCCCTTATCAATCGTGCCTGCCAAGGACAGGTACAAGGTCGCACCCATAATATTGCCGACTCGTTGGCAATACTCCAATCCTGGCTTGACACGTTGTAAATAATCCGCCTCAATCTCATTCGGTTTGGCCTGAGTCATCCTTCGCATCATTGTTCGATGCGCTCCTTTTACCATTCCACCGAATGGGGTATGGAAGGAAAGATACTGGAAGGTATCTTTATAATCCACCCCTTTTACCCGTTTCTGGTATTCCAGAAATGCTTGCTCGCAACAGTCCAGATAGGACATTAAAGACAAGTCCGCATCTCCGGCCTCGCTATCTGGTATCGGCCGGCAAGTATCCATCACCTCATAGCCATAATATCCATTAGCACCCGCATCAACTTGGAATATATGAGGATTTTCACTAATGAGCATAGCCACAGCTCCTGCCCCTCCGCTTGGTTCAGCGTAAGACCAATCCTCACTCAAAACATCCCCGCCTTCAGCGGCAATAAATCGTGAGATATCACTGGCAATGACAAGCGCTTTGGCCCCTGGCGAGACCTGGGATAAAATAAAATTCACCGCCATTTGGAATCCGGCAGTCCCCGAATAACAGGCTTGCTTGAGTTCAAATAGCCTGCAATTCCGATTCAGTCCCAAATAGTGGTGAATATATGTACTGATTGATTTACCAAAATCAATGCCTGATTCTGTACAGGTTATAAGCATTTCGATGCGGTTTTTTTCCGCTTCAGAGAGGGCGTCCACCAGCGGTTTTGCCGCATTGACTCCGAAGGTAACCGGATCTTCATAAGGCAGAGCAACAGCCTTTTCTTTCATTAATAAATTTTCAAATCTCGCAGGGTCCAACTGTCTGTGCTGCGCTAATTGCATGACATCCAGATAGGCTGAGCCCCCAAAAACGTTCATCGCCTCTATTCCTACCAATACCATAACGCTCCCCCCTTCTTAAATACCCGACTCACACTTTTGCATACAAATGGCAGTATTGATTCCGCCAAACCCCATGCTTAGGTTCATAGTATTATGAATAACTGCTGGAATGGGCTCATTTTTCACCCAGTTGCAATCCACTCCGATAGGCTTCTCCAAATTACGCGTAGGATGAAGTTTCGACTCCTTCATTTGTAAAAGAGTAGCAATAATTTCAACCGTTCCAGCCGCGCTCAGGCCATGACCGATAATGGATTTGGTTGCATTGATGTAAGCGTGCGATAAATTGCAATCCTGTATTGCCTTTATTTCGATCTCGTCCCCAACGACTGAGCCTGTCCCGTGGGGATTAATATAATCAATCTTTTCCGGCTGCAGCTTCGCTTTCTTCAAGGCCCGTTTAATCACCTGAACCTCGCCTTCATAAGAGGGATTGGGATTTCGATTCCGATCCATCCCCATGTCCCAGCCTGTAAGCTTTGCATAGGATTTCCCCTGACGCTTCATTGCAAAATCTGACCGCTCAATGACGATAACTCCGCAAGATTCCCCATATATGAACCCGTCGCGCATCTGATCAAAGGGGCGACAAGCCTTTGCCGGTTCATTAGCGTATCGGTCGCTTCCCATGGCCCCCAAGGATCGCAACGCCTGGCATTCCAAATACGAAATATCCATCAACGCCCCCATCGCAATGCACACATCAACCCGATTTGCTTGAATTGCCTCAATCGCTTGAATGATGGCGACTTGTCCGCTTGCGGAAGCCCCTCCGACAGTATACGCTAACCCTTGAATGCTGAATTGCTCGGTACATAGTCCGCATAAATCAGTATCCATAAAGGAAAGCCCATAGGTTGGAGGTACAAAGTGCATTTTTTCCCGATAAGCCTCATAGGTCTGAAATAATTCCCGTTGCTGAAAATTAGATCCTCCAATCACGAGCCCAATGCGGCTAGGGTCGACGTGATCCAGTTTAGCATCATCCCAGGCTTCTTGAAGGGTAACCATTGCCACCTGTCCTGAAAATGATGCGGTTCGTAACATTCGTTTGGATATGGACTCCGGATAAGATAGAGATGGCAGCTCCGCACCTATAAATGAAGCTTCTCCTTCTCTGCCGGGACGTTGCATAACTCCAAATGCATGTTGCCCTTTGAATAATGCCGAAGCAAAGGCCGTCTTCCCCTGACCAATCGCCGAAGTAACACCAATGCCCGTAATAACTAACTCAGGCTGTTTATAATTTGGCATAGAGCGCATCTGCCAATTCTCCTATATTTTTCACGCCAGATAACTCAACGCGCGGGATATTAAGAGATAATGCTTCCATAGTCTTCATTACAATTTCGGCTCGATCTACCGAATCCGCACCCAAATCTACCAAGCGATCGTCATACTGGAACTGGTGATCATTTAATTCCGGGAGCACTTCACAAATACAACCTTTAACGAGTTCAAACACTTCTTCTTTACGCATGTTTACCCTCCTAAAATTGGATTATCTACAAACAGCTTGGATGAAAAATCGAATTAAATTGCTCATACAATCGAGACATATTCATACTCCATTCCGTCTTCCTTGGCGCTACAATAGTAAAGATGTAGTTACCCAACCGATACGACTGGGCAGCATATTGTGGAAAGTGCGAAAATGTACTCTGAAAGCATCCACTTTTAAATCTGATCTCGTTAATTTCAAGCACTTGCAATGATGCTGCAAAACCGGTGCGCAATATTTTCGAAATCGCCTCCTTTACCGTCCAAGAAACCGTCAATAAAACAGAGTACTCCTCTACTCCCCGAACGGCTACGATTCTTTCCCTTTCTTCCATCGTCAACTGGCTTTCCATGGTCTTATTTCGGTTAGGACTTATCCTCTCAATATCAACCCCCATAGGATGCGCTTCTGGAAAAACAACAGCGGTCCCAATATCATCACAGTGGGCGATGCTCACTTGGTATCCAGGGGCGCCGGTAGTTCGAAGCAAGGGCTGGCCGAAAACACCTGTCTCCACGCTTATGTTGCTCAAGTTCGACTCACTCAACAGCAACGATGCTGCTTGTTTAGCACTTAGCCTGCCGAGCAGAAAGTTGGATTTTCGGCGCTGGAATAGCAGGCTCTCAAAGTAGCTACATTCATCTGAATGAAAAATCTCTGGATCGAGAGAAGCACCGGCATGACAAACTGCATGTACAAAACTTACAGCCGCCTTCATCACAGTATCTTCCCGCGTCAATATGAGCTGTTCCGTATACAAGACCACATGCATATCCCCCTATGAACAGGAAAGCCCAAACCAAAAAAAACCTTCAAATCCCTTAAGGGCTCTGAAAGCTTCCACATGGAGAAAAATATTCTCACAATTGTTCTATTTAAACTTTACTAATAATTTCTAAAGCTACGTTCACTAGTCTGATATCACCCATAAATTCTAACTGAATAACCGCCTGTCTTTTATGCCTGTCTATCTTCTTAACTATGCTGCTTCTTCCTTTAAGTGGTCCTTCTATGATACGTATATTGTCTCCTTCAATAATTCCAGTTGAGCATTCTATACAATATCTATCATTGCATAAACTCTCTAAAACTTGTCTCTCGCAATCTCGCATGGAGGCTTCTAACTTCGAATATCTCAATAAACGAATGATATCACTGGAAGTATAAATCATTGAATTTGTACTTGTTACGAACTGCAAGTCAGGTAAGTTGGACTCAATAAATACATAACTGGGGAACAAAGGTGCTAATTCTTTCTTGACTGTTCCTGCTACTTTAAAAAGTCTCTCTTGGATCGGTATAAATGGTTTGTAAACTTCAGAATCAAACCACTTATTAAAAAGTTGTTTAACCCTTTCTTCCCTACCCGTTCGCACAAAAAGCACATACCAATTCACTCCGCTCATCTCCTAACAAAACATACTGCCAAAATCAACTCCTATAATGTCCGCTGCCAGTATATGCATAGCTTCGCCCTTTCACTTATCCTGATTGATAAGCTACAATCTCTCACGATATGTCCCTCATCAGTGGTTAACGTGACCCGCCAGCGATTAACCGCAAACAAGTTCCTTTATTTTTCATATAATCATATAAATGGAATAGTATAATTCCATTATAATCCTCTGCCCAAACAGTGTCAATTGCCATTTTGGCAACACCCCAGTCTATCTTTAGGGGGGTGGATGCCCTATCCCCCTTTAGAACTCACCCTTTTTACCAACTCATTTGAAATTGAATAGACCTTTTTGGTTGGGACGCATTCTGAAATTAATAAACGGTTTCATACTCGTAAATTGAAAATAAATATTTTCATCCATAAGGTGACTGAGTGGGAAACCAGGTGCTTTACCATATGAATGAGCAGGATAAATTTGAATGGAGCTATCAACCTCTCGCTTTATTTTTTGAACGCTATGATATAAGTCTTTCGGATCTCCTCCATTCGGATCACAAAATCCACAACCTTCAATGAAAATGGTATCCCCCGTAAATAAGTGATTGGATAAAAGATAGCACACACTTCCCATGGTATGCCCAGGGGTCAGAAGACTTATAATTTCTGTTTCTCCAAGTTTGATAAAGTCCCCATCTTTAATAGGATGTAAATTTTTACATCTAAAATGGTAATAATCGATTTCTTGTATTGACATGAATACGTGCGGTCTATACTTTTCCAGGAGCGGATTTACCAAATTAACATGATCTAAATGTGAATGGGTTAATAAAATGGCTCTTAGATTACCATTCAACTGTCGAAGATATGACTCTATTTTTAATATATCCCATGACGGATCGACAATGGCAATGTCTCCTGTTTTTTTATCCATTACAATATATACATAGTTAATAAAATTCATAAAACGGACTCTTAACTGTTCCATATGGTATGTCAGACTCATATCAGCTTTACTGAACCCACCTTCCATGGCCAAATCAAAATTTGTGCGTAAAATTCACTGTTCAAATGCGGCTGAATTGATCTGCATCACTACGCGTTTCCTATGCTGCAATCTTTGCTAAGAGTCCCTGAATAACAAGCATTCCTGCGCTTTTCGGGATCATTCTTGTCTCCGATGGTCTCTCTGTAAAAAGTTGCTGTACCAACGATTATAGCAACTTATGCAATAGAAGGGCTTTGACTCTCTGTTACAAGATTTTGCACTTTAAAGTCGAAAAAGCTGCACTGAAAAGGTCGTAAGGCCCAGTATTACGTAACCAAAAAAATACCGCCCTACGACGGTATTTTTGGTTTCTCTTAATATGAACACTATTATTCACACTTTCATAAACTACTAATACAAAATACATTTTTTACGGAAAGAGAGTTGTTTAAATGAAACCTAAAAAAGCTGGAAAAAGTACAACTACTGTCCGTAGAGGGATGAATAGATCCCCTATACAATCTCACACATTGAAGAAGAAAAAAATTTTGCCTACCCAGGCTGTTGTTAGAAACGGTGGCTTTGAAGATCAAGATTTGACACCTTGGATTGCAAACGTCAGCAACGTGACAGGTCAAATCTTTATTACCAGAACCAACCCGCACAGTGGCAATCAAGCCGTCAGAATCTCAGCTAACCCGGGGCACAGCGTCTCGCTTAGACAAACGATTTCCGATCTGAGTAGAGGAAGAAGATACCGTGTGACCTTCTGGGTACGTAATTTGATCAGGCCTTTTGGCGGTCGGCTTCAAATTAGTCTAGGAGAGCAAACCTACACAATTCAGCTAAACTCGCTACCTTCATCACAATATGAGAGAGTCTCCCGTACCTTCTCAATCTCAGGGAATTCGGGGACAGTCTCTAGAGATTTAGTGTTCCGTGTTACAGCGCAGGATGCTTTTGCCACCATTCTTTTGGATGATGTATCAATATCCAGATTAAGATAACAAATCACTTGGTGGCATAATTATCCTTACAAAACACAAAACTAAACTGGATTTTTATAGCATGTAATTTACCAAAATAACAACGCCTCCTCCGCATACTAACGGTAAGGCGCTTCGTTGGTCCTGTGTACCTACGGATTGCTCCATTACAGCTACACAGGACCTAGCGTTATTTTCATCTGATTAACACTGATGAGATCGAGATAAAACATGAAATGCCGAGATAATCTATACAAAACACTAGAGTCTGTCCCCAATAAAAAGAGCAGAAGGATTAATTCCTTACTGCTCTTTTTGCCTTCTATTAAATACAAAATCATTATCCGCCGACCACTAGATTAGCGGGTAGTATCTTTTGCCGTATGTGTTGTCCTACCTCATGCCACTATCATTTATTGTACATTTTAATCTGATTTCTATCCTTCAACGCATCCTGGGAAAAAGCCAGTTTATTATGAACCGTGATAATTATTCTGAAATTAAAAAATGATACACCGTATACATTCTTAATGACTCTCTTGGTTCTGAATAAACTTGGTCTATTTTTTTATGAATAGCACCTTAGGCTTAAACTGTTCCATCCGTTCCTGCTCCTCACTATGAATTAACAGGACATGGTTATGAAGAAAAATTCGTGATAATATGTATGTTACAGTAAGTAGATATGAATTAATTGTTTGGAGGGATAATTTTGACTAAAATTCACCAAAAGTTGACAGAGTTAATTGGAAATACTCCTTTGTTAGCACTGTTAAACTATAGCCAAATCCAAAATATTGAGGCAAACGTGGTAGCAAAGTTGGAATATCTCAATCCGGCTGGTAGCGTTAAGGACCGCATTGGATATGCTATGATTAAAGACGCTGAGGAGAAAGGCTTAATCAATAAAGACTCCATTATTATCGAGCCGACAAGTGGCAATACTGGAATCGGACTTGCATTTGCGGCTGCGGCTCTTGGATACAAACTTATAATTACACTTCCTGAAACGTTTAGTATCGAACGTCGCAAGCTTTTGACTGCGTTCGGTGCTGAGCTTGTGTTAACACCGGGAACCGAGGGGATGAGAGGCGCTATCAAGCGTGCTGAGCTCTTGGCTGCCGAAACACCAAACTCTTTCATACCACAGCAGTTTAGCAATCCTGCCAATCCAGAAATTCATCGCAAAACTACAGCTGTGGAAATCTGGGATGATACGGACGGCGGTGTAGATATTTTTATCGCGGGCGTAGGTACAGGTGGAACTATTTCGGGCGTTGGACAGGCATTGAAGGAACGAAAACCTTCTGTAAAAGTGATAGCCGTCGAACCGTTCGATTCACCAGTGCTGTCTGGCGGTACTCCAGGTTCACATCAACTACAAGGACTCGGTGCTGGTTTCATTCCAAATAACTTTAATGAAGAATATGTAGATGAGGTTTTTAAAGTTAAAAACGAAGATGCGTTTGAAACTGCTCGCCTGCTTGCCAAAACAGAAGGGCTGCTTGTTGGTATTTCTTCTGGGGCTGCGGTTTATGCAGCAACACAAATTGCGAAACTTCCAGAAAACAAAGGCAAGATGATCGTGGTCATATTACCTGATACAGGTGAGCGTTATTTGTCCACTCCGCTTTTCTCAGACGTAGAATTATAAAACTCCGAAGGCAGGGATCCCCCTGCCTCTTTTGTTAATTTTCCAGCCACATATAGGATTTTTCTTTTTTTAGTTAATTAGCTAAAACACTAGCATCAAATGCTCCTAGAAAGACTTCAATTTGAATTTTCGTAGGTAAGGCGGATAAAAACATTTCTTGTTTGTTGGATAACGTCAGTAGAATATTTACTCCTCTTAGATTTTTGCTAGATACTTGCTGAAATGATACCCTCCAACTTGATCAAACTAAAATTATCCTCGCCACGAAACAGTTTTACTTCCCTACGAGCAGTATTTATAGACGTGATTACACCTGTGAGTTCTTCGTCATCGAACGGGCTAAAAACCACCAATGTTATAGGTTGACATGTGTTGTAGGACTCTATAAGCGCTTGCTCGATCAACTGGGCTTCCTGATCGTCAAGTTCCGGCTTGCCTCCCCGCTGACGGTCTTTCATGAGTTTTAAGTACACTTCCTTGTGTTCTGGTATGATAATCCGACTGCTTTCCCACAAGCCATTACCTTCACTGAACAACGTATACTCTTAATGGCTTAATGCAGCAGCGAATAGTTCTACATCCGACTTTAACACTTTATATGTATGGTTCATGCTATTCACCTCAGAATAGGCATTTGCTGGATTGGCGTAGTATTCCTTTAACGACAGAAAAAGACTTGCCACTTATCCAGCGAGCCTTAATTTTAAGTTTAATGCAACGGAGCCAGATCCCAATCCGTCTGTAAATCGGCGCCAAACTGTCTTATTGCTTCTTTAGTAGCAAAAAGGAAGAAGTCTTGTTGGGAACCGTAAAAATTCAGCTGATATAGAGTACCCGAGTCAAGTTTTTCCCAGCTTAACTCATAAAGGTCTTTCTCGAATGAGGAGTAGAATCCATTCAAACTTTCTACGGGAAATTGCGAGGTTGCTTCAATATAATTCTTAAGTGTGATATTGGTCCACCCAAAATCCAAATCATATACCTTTCTATTTGTTTTAAAGTATTTGAAATTGAGCTGACAACCTTCACGTTCACCTGGGATATGATATTTGAATGTAAATTCAACCCATGTTCCTTCTTCATTTTTGTCTTTAAGAATAGCCATTGTTTTCTCCTCTTTATTTAAAATTCCACATAGACTTAAACCAACGCTTTTTCACATTTACTCGGTAATTAATAGTGTCCTTACCGTTATCGCTATAAATTGTGATTACATCTTTCGCACTATTATCCAAAATGGCCAGGCGGACATTACAGATACTAAGAATAAAGCACCTAACGATTATGTAGATATGCCTTAATGGTATATGGAGGAACTGGTCGTCCATGTTAAAAACATGCGTAAACTAAGGTTTGAGGCAAAGGCAAATGGGATATGAAGAAGGCGGGGATCGGAACTTTATTTTTCACTCAGGTACAGGGAAACCTATTACCATAAAACGCCATCCCAGCAGTGGAAAAACAAGTGTGAGGGGCACGACTTCCGTAATGCATCACTTCATGGTCTCCGCCATACAAATGCAACGTATTTGCTGGGTCAGGGAACATCCATCAAGGAGCTTCAACATCGATCGCAACATTCCACTCCACATCTCAGGTGACTTCAGATAACTATGCTCACGTCACCAAGAAGCTCCGTCGTAAAACGACAGCACACCTTGACGTCTTCGATCCAAAAGTTCGTCCCCAATCCGTCCCCAAAAGCGAAAAGGCGCTCGCTCCCTGTGATATGAGTGTTATGGTCTCAATTACTAAAAAAGCAAAAAACCCTTGAATATCAAGGGTTTCATGCAACAAAACTGATATGCCGAGGACCGGGATCGAACCGGTACGGTAGTCACCTACCGCAGGATTTTAAGTCACTTACGATTAGTAAGCTCGTGAAAACCGCGCTGTATCAACGTTTTACACCGATTATATACGTTAAATTGACGACAAGTACCCGAGGACCTCACCGTTCATTTATGCGTGATGTGATTTTGTAGGCTCCCGCTCCTGTGCGGTTGCTACCGTTATATTATACGGTAAATATTTCCGGTATACAAGCGCCCTTAAACGAAGAAAAAGCGCCCGCCCACGGATCATAACCGTAGACGAGCGCTTTATAATTTTCGGAGGTTTATTTTGATACGCGGATTGTTTTCGCACCAGATTCCGGGCCGCGCGAGGGGGGCGCTTGGGGGTACGGCCCTCGCTATCTCCACGCAAAAACACGCTTATTCATTCGCTTTTGATATCGTAAATAAGCGTTATTTTCGATCGGACACATGCTGCCATACGTGCCATCCGTCCGTCTTTTATGCAGCGGATATTCACGGACATGTGTACAAAATACATATGTTTTGTGCATATGTCTGCGCTCGGAACCCGCGCCGTTATGCGGTTGATGCCGCGCTGCATAAACGTACCCTATGCACTGTATATACATTACCAGCGTATACTCCGTATAAATCCCGCAGCTACGCGGCTTTACGCCATGTCCGGCCACCTACCCGCTGGTAGCGTATGCAGTGAAATGCGCTGGTTCTTTCGGCCATTATGCATAACGTATGCAGCCGGAATGTATAGCGTAAATCCGTCATACCCGAAAGTTTCCGTAGCTATAAAACCGCGAAACTCCGCGCCCTAACTGGACCTTCAGCTATTAGCACGCTTTCGTATCCGAAAAATTCCGAAGGGGCCACGCGTCAGGAGGCTCGTGTAGGAAAATTCGCTATAAAGTACACTTTTGGGACGCGATAAACAGCCGCGAAAGCCCTATATACCGCTGATATAACGCCATGACACCCGATTTCGCATACGGTATGAATCCGAACCGACTCGCAGCTTAAATAAGGCCGAGCATCCGGCATCTCTCCGTGAGTTCATCCGCTGAAAGCGCGAGCCAATCTACCGCACTCCTATGTCGTCGACGTATTGCGGATATAAACCCTCGGTGTACCTTCTCGTATTCTTTATTAAAATCCTCACGCTGCCTCCAGCGGAACAGTGTCCGCCTATCCACTCCGCATAGGGACGCAATCTCATCCATCGTGTCGTGTACACCCTTGCGCGCTAGCATTTCGATTGCAAGCCTATGGCGCTCGTCAAGCGGTGGTCGTGCCCGTCTTTTGCGCTTCTTATTCGCCATTGTAACGCAACTCCTTCCGTATGTAAAAAGGGCGATCCGTAGCCCGCCCGTTATTAAATTCGGCCATGTTCGTAGCTCCTTTACGTGAAATTAACGTAAGGGCGTGCGGAGTTTGCCCGCATCAGGCGTTCCCAAACGGGAATAAGACCGCGCGACGGCGGCCCTTTCAGTTACTCTACGTTTCTCTTGCTGAATGGAATACCAATGGCTAGCTACTAATGCCATACACGCTTATCTGTCGCTGGGTCACAACTTTCCGAAGACGACTTATTCCCAGTCGGCTCCGAATGAAGCGAAAAGGTACGATGCAGCGAAAGTTGCCGATTCTATGAACATCGAGATGCCTAGCCCGTAATAGATAGGCTGCGAGCCCGTTAGAATAGTATTTTCAGACTGAATAACGAGTTTGTTACCACAAATGAGTACCGCATGATCCTGTACTCTTTGTGCGCCGTCAAAAATATGCACTCTTCTTATGCAACTACTAACGTCTGAGTAACCTAGAATAAAGACGCGTGTAAGTTTCGGGCGAACGCCGTTAAGAAGTACCGGCGAGGGCATCGGAGCGTGAAACCATTGGTTGGTACCTCTTCTAAGGCGTACCTGTGTTCCAAAACCAAGGCGAGTATTTTGGTCGAGCAATTCTGGTGTTTCGGGTACGACCGAATTGCCATGGGTCCACATCGCGGTAATTGCCATAGTTTTCCTCCCAGTTGTAGGAATTTGCCTTTTCGATTTAACAATATTCCGTTAAACATAATATTATTACAAAATTTACTACTCAGACTAAGATAAAGGCCCCCGCCAGTATCTACACGCCAATTCTCGTAGCCTGTCCGCTTGCGTCGCGTTGCCTACTGTAGTCTTTTCCGTCCGTTCCCGTTGCTTCTGCCGCTGAACCGGACGTTTCCCGATCCCGCCTAAGCTCGAACTGTCGTTCGCTCATGAACGGGTACTCCTTTCGTTACATAGCTAGACGGCGTGCTAGCATACCGGCGAACCTTTCAACGTCCATATCACTATTAATCGTTACGTTCTGTATGATGATTGATGGAGCGTTACCGCCTTTGCCACGTTGTTGATCGCGCCATTCAGACGCCTCGTGCTTCGTTAAGACCGCTTCATCTTTGTGGAGACGCGCAGGATAATCGTTAAAAGGCACGGCGTCGAGTCCGCCTGCGTGTTTATTGCCGAGCTTATTTCGACGTTCAGCGTTATGTGCCACCAACTGGTCATCCGGAACACCGCCCATCCACGTAGGCAAGTGCTTATTCGTCCAGTCAAAGAATCCATTCACAGCGTCGCTCGATCCAAGAGACTTCGCTCCCTGGCCAATGTAGACGTTAGATGCACCGCCGCCTGCTCCTATTGCAGCCCCTGCGAGCGCACCGCCAGGACCAAACACGCCACCAACTATCGCACCGCCACCGCCATTAATTACTGCACTAGCGATAGGGTCATTAGCGATCGCCTTTTGTATCCCGTCAATTAATCCAGATCCAAGTTTTAACCCGACACTCACAAACGTTGGTACGGCTGCTTCGAGAGACGAGGCCATGAACTGGACAACCTGTGCAGTTAAGTTCTCTACAGTTACCCGTCCCCCACCATTCCACCAACGAGCAAATGCCTTTTCTATCTTTTCGAAGGCGAACGCTACTTTACTTTTAATGTCTGGAAGTTTGGTAAACTCCGGGTTATTAATAAAATTATCCTTGAGAAACGTCTTAGCGGTATTGACCGTACGCTCTACCGCTGCGGTAATCTGCGGCGTATACTTAACAACGAAGTCTGCGGCAGCTTGAGCGAGCTTCTTCAGGATCGGCATCGTCGGAAGCAACGCGGAAATCTGCAACGTTTCGATTGCGCCCTGGAACTGTTCGACCGCACCCGCTGCGCTGTCCATCTTCTTGGTCGCGACTTGGAGCGCAGTTACATTCGCCATTTCCTGCTGAAACTTCTTGACGCCCGCCGCGCCTTCTTTAAAGAGGATGTTACCGGCACGAATCGCGTCGGACCCGAATATCTGATGCAAGTAGTATTGACGTTGCTCGTTCGTAAGCTTACCGAATCGGTTCTTCAACAGGTCCGCTACCTGCGCCAAGTCTTTAATCTCGCCTTTGTTATCGTAAAATGACGAATGGATCAAGTTGCTTTCGGTCAAAAACTTCTTCGTTTCCTTTGCCGCCTTAGACGTTCCGACCTTGAGCCCCGTCTGAGCTGCGACGTACTTCTCGATATCTTTCGTAACTGCTTGGACGGAAGTACCCGTAGACTTAATGCCCTTCTTGCTCATAAAAGCGAGTGCGTCCGTAGTATTTACGGTCAAGAGGTTAAAGTCTTCGAACATTGCGTACGCCTTGTCCGTCATTGGCACGAGGTTCGATAACATCGTTTTCAGCGACGTACCTGCGTCTGAACCTTTCAATCCGTTATTCGCGAACAATCCCAACGCTGTGTTCGTATCTTTAAACGACTGCCCTACGCCGTCCGCAACGGAACCAACAGCAGCCAACGAGTAACGTAAATCGTGTACGTCCGTAGCCGACGCATTTGCCGTGCCCGCCAAGATGTCCGCAGCTTGTGCCGCAGTTAAGCCGTCTTTCTTAAACGAGTTAAGCGCGGTCGACATAATTTCCGCAGATTCCGCTAGGCCGAGTCCGCCAGCCGTCGCGAGATTCAACGCTGCGTTAAGACCGCCCGCTTGGACCTGCGCGGTGGACATGCCCGCTTTCAACAGTTCCTCGATCCCTTGCGCGGCTTCAAGCGCACTATATTTCGTTAATGCGCCTTGTTGGAGCGCGAGTTGTTGCATGGCCTTCGTCTGCTCGTCGGTCGCTCCGGTTAACGCCTGAACCGTCTTCATTTGAGCCTCGAAATCCATGGCCTTCTTGACGGAGTCCGCAGCGAATCCGACGCCCGTTACCGCTACGCCGAGTCCTGTCGCCGCTACACCAAACTTCGTTATGCTGCTAAAAGCCTTGCGCATGGGACGGCTCATATCGTCGACTAGGCGTAAGTGTCCTATCAGATCGAATGAAATTTAGATCGCCGTCCTTTCAATCGCACGCACCAGTAGCCCTAACGCCTTGTAAACGGCAATTGCCGATCCTGCTACGTTCTTTCCGGTTCGAACGGCTGCGTCTACGTCGTCGATCGCGGGAAGTAGTTTCTTCATGCGGTAACCCATCGCTTGTACACGCGCCATGTCTGAAGCTTCAAATTTTGCGGCCACTTCGTTCCATATCGCTGCCTGCTCAGGAAAGCTATCTGCGAAATCATACGAACCGGGACGCTTGTGCGTTAAGACCGATTCAACCAGTCGGATAACGGGCGTCACGCGCTCCATATCAGCGAGGACGCTGTCCGGTAGTTTAGACTTGCTCATTCGTACTCCCCCTTTTGGATATAACAAAATGAGGCCCCGAAGGACCTCCGTGGTATCGCTATTCGATTTCTCTGCCAGGCGCTACGCTTGTCCGAAGTATCTTGCCGTAATTGTATGCCCTCGTGATCTCCATATCGGAAATCCCCCACACCTGACGTCCGCCTCCGCGCCAGTGTAACGCCGTTTCCTGAAAACAGGGCCGGTTTTCCCATTTCTCTCGACCGGGCTCTGTCGCCTCTACGGCATTCTTGTAGATATCAGACGCATCTTTCTTCAGAGTATACAAGTCTAAGAGCGCCCTCAAATACACATACTTGGCATCCTCAATTACTCTCAATTTATCGTCATAATGTCGTTGGAAATAGTCCATCGCCTCAGCCCGCCCGGTACGCATTGCCACTTCCGCAAGTGCGCTCCTCTCATCGGATGACCGTACGGACGCCTTAGACGCTCGTGCTTTGGCAGCCGCGAGTTCACTGGTGAGTTCGGCAACCTTACGTTGCAACTCGGCCTCACGATGTACATTTTTGGGTGTCGGATCGTCTAGCGTTGCGTCCCCCGCTTCCCGAAGTTCTGCGTTGGTTTTTTCGAGTTCTGTGGACAGCTCGACGGCATGGGAATAATGAGCCTCCACTACCCTGTCTATCTGTGCCTTGACGTCATGATACGCTTTAATTGCGTCTTGTACTTTCTGCGGTAATTTAACCATTTAAACCATCCTCTCTACTATCCGTTCACTCTCCATGTACTTGTAAAAACGACTCGTAATCCCGCAATACCTTGTCCGTGAGTTCTTCGCCCAATGTAGGGGCGGCTCCTAATCGGACCATTGAGTTAACAGGCTGCGCAGCCCTAAGTCGAGCAATCTCGTCAAGATTCTGTCTTGCCTGTGTCTTCGCGTCTGTCTCTGCCGTAGCCTTTATTTGCTCATATGAAGTCCGCAATCGTAACGGGTCGGTTATGTGTTTGTTCAGTTCGACGCCGGTATTTGCAAAGTCGTCTACGATGATTTTGGCAATGTACGGATCGCGGATGTCCTCCATAAATTCTAGGAGCTGTTGGGCAGCGCGTTTGTTATTGAATACGAGCAATTCCGTTTTTAGAGAGCCGTACTTATCGGTGAACTCCCGTAATTGCTCGGCGGACGGTTGGGGATTCGGAGAGCTAATCACAGCGCGGACGCTCTTTTCAGCTACGTCCAACTCGGCATCTATGTCGGCTTTATTGGCGCGGATAATCCTTGCCAGTTCGACAGCCCCTTTTTCGCGTATTCCACGCGCCTTTTGTGCGATGCCTATGCCCGATAAAGTCGGGTCTTCTTGCGCTTCTTTAACCTCTTTTTTTACACGGGTGAAGATATCATGAGAGGCTATGATGGAGCCATCTCCATAAATCAAATCTTTTACTTTTTGGATAGTATCGTTGTAAGTTGTCATTGTTCATTTCCCCTTTTAGTTTAGTTTGCTTGTACGTCCGCCGCCGCAGGCTTGCCGCCCCTACCTTCCGTTAGCACGTAACTCACGCGCAAGCCGACCGGTACTTCCGCCGTATCGAACGATTCGCAGTCGGATAGATGGAAGAATACGCGGTTATCACCGGACGAGATGAACCCGTAGCCCCGATCGCTAAAGTACGAAACTACACCGGATTTACGCTTTACTCTCGCCGGCTTATCCGACTCCTTCCGACTGATACCGAGTGACGGGCCGATGCTGGCGATCTCGTCGCCGGTGCCGATGCAGCCTGACCACGTTTTTGAATTGATGAATTTACTCACGCTGATTCCTCCCCTTCAAACTCTTTAACAAACTGGTCCACCGCTCCATTGACATTTGACACCACGGCAACCGGATATTTCCCGAAAAGGTGCCGCCGATCTTGTACCTCGAAGTACCCAGACCATAGCGCATCAACGGCGCTTTCTAGCGCTGTCCTCTCTGTATTAACAGGCCAAGTCCCTGTCAGTGTATCAATGCCGGACGCGTCATAAATCTTAACGATATCCTGGTCGCCCTCTTGCTTATGGATAACTTGCGTACATTGATCGCTCATTTCCGTTTCTCCTTCCGTTTTCTTTTTCTCCGTTCCTCTTCCGCGATCATAGGCGCAGCGAATCGAATCCACGCGCGGGATACGGAGTCACCGAATGTAACATTTATACCGTCAGCGAACGTCACGACCGTTTGATACTGCGGATTCACGTTTACGACCTCCTCGCTACTTGTGTACTCAAATACCGACAGCGAACGGAATCATCGCCGCGCCAGGATTTACACCGCTTATCCGCTTTTGACATCGCGTGAAGCAATACGCAGCTTGAATCCGGCTTGTAATACGGACAATATGTAGCCGCGTCCTCTCGATCACTCACTAGCTCACCTCCCGTTAAAACCGTGCATAATCCGTACTCATTTCCGTGTTTTCGCTTGATTTCAGACGCGCAAAAACAAGCCGAGGGTCATAGTTCCTCCGCTTGTCTAAAACGTTATTACCACGCTAATTCAACGTATAGGATACTACGCCGTCATGCGCTGACTTGGCAATTTAGCAGGCGCTTGATTGACCGTTTCCGCGCTTCCGGTACACGATACTGAATCGCAATTAACTGTCCGAATCGGAAATACTCGGCCATGACGTGAAAATCCGAATAGCTACGCTTGACCTTCGCCATAACGGTAGCATCCTCTGTGTAAGCTGCGAGGTTGTCCGAATCGATCCGCCATATCTTGTTACCCACGTAAGGCCCTCCTCGCTTTTGCAATTTAAAGCAATGAAGTAAAAAGACAAAAATAAAGACGCTTATTAAAGCGCCAGCTTAGTCGATTCTTTTGCACGTTGAATTGCAGCTAAAACGTCATCACCCGTTCCGAAAACCTGCGCGATCTTGATTCGCAGGTCTCGGGAAACCGTTCGACGGCCGTTTTCAACGTCAGATATGCAGGACTGACTCACGGATAAAGCCTCCGCGAAACTTGCCTGCGTCATACCGGTCATAACGCGAATGCCGCGAACTCCTGTCCCATCCATTATCACAGACCCCCTTGTCCTATTTGTAATAACGCCTGTCCCTTAAATAAAATTAACGGGAACGTTAGTTCCCTTCCCACCTTAGGCGGAAATGTGGACAGTACGGGGCTTGCGGCATTCTACAAACTCATCTGTCAATGGTTGTTCATACATGTTATACGTGACTACCGGCCCCCACCATATGGAATGTTCATTGCCCTTGTATTTGTTCCGGTTACTCGTCCACCTATATTCCCCATCCAGGTAGCCCGCACTCTCAGTGCCCTTCTTATCCACGAGCTGCACAGTATTCTTTCGACCGTGCCCTTCCTTCCGCATCTTCGCATCAATCATCTTCGCAATTTTCTTTGGATTTCCGAATGACCGCTCAGAGCGCTCCTGTAGGTCCTCCATCTCCTGGGGATTGTAGAAACCGTAC
Organism: Paenibacillus sp. T2-29; assembly: GCF_052921365.1. Classification (NCBI taxonomy): domain Bacteria; kingdom Bacillati; phylum Bacillota; class Bacilli; order Caryophanales; family Paenibacillaceae; genus Paenibacillus; species Paenibacillus sp. T2-29. The sequence goes on from NZ_JBREVE010000001.1 coordinate 676,547, forward strand.
TCCAATTGCGTGCGGTTTCGCTCGCCCTCAAGTTTGACAGTTCCGTATCTGTCGTGGCGTTCCCACAGCGTCTTAGATACTCGGCGGCAACTTTGTCCGCAATCCACTTTACTCGCGCGGCCCTCGAAAGGGTACCGGCACACACGACATAGCTTGACGCCCATTTTCTCGGCGATATCCTCTGCGTCAGCCTCACAGTAAATCCGTATATTGTGCTTCCTCATAAATTCTCGCGCTCCCTCACCTGGCGGAACATCAACGTCACGATCACGAGGTTTGTCGTATGGGTCACGTAAAATTGATAACCCGTTAATGTGATCTTCAGCGAGAACATAATCCGCCAGCCGTTCCAAGCGCTGTTTATCGAGCCGCGTCCGAAACCTGCCGTCACCGCCTATGTGAGCATCGAAATAATAAGCGTCATATAATTCGACCATTGTCTCCGCTATCTTCAGCCTCAGCTCAAGCGGATGCTTAGCGTAGGCCCGATAGTTGGCACGCGTCCAGTTCGGGAACAATTCGCTGGAGTCTCCAGAATAATCATATCTGTCTACGTATGGCGTGACGGTGAGCTCAAGTTGCGGACTATGTTGGTACTCAACTAACTTTTTGGCTGCTTCCAATAAATCCCCCTCCTACAATGGAAACTTAATATTTTGATGTCCGCGTATCTGTTGTTCTTCCTAGTGGAAGTTCTCACGCGAAAATCTATATGTGACTATCTCAATGCGCGTATGATACTTCGCTAGGAATGAGCGTAAGCGAATGACGACGCGTGAGGGATAGTGGTCTTCTATCCCGAAACAGGTTATGATGTCGTAATGTTTATTCTTATTTATTCGTTCTTGTTACTTCGTTCTTATTACATTCCTATAAACGGAGTACGACGATTCCCATGAACGGGATTTAAGCCACTCCGTCTACAGGAATCGCTTCTCCTACAGCCTCCTCTAAGCGCGGATAGTAAAGCGGAAGATAAATCTTTTTAACGTTTCCTCTCCACGGTATCTTCTTCGTAATCAAAAGGCCCTCTACCTCAAGCATCCGGCACAACGGTTTAATTCGGTCACCGTGTATCCCCGTATCTTCACGTATTTGCTCTACCGTTGGGAACGCCCACATATAGTAATCGTTCGCCTCGGTTCCGTTCACATACGCGTGAAGGTAAAGCAAAAGTAGAATTGCGTCTCTCGCGTCGTTCTTCCGGTATTTCTCCCCCATCTCAACTAAATGAACGCGAAAGAGCGAATGGAGCGAAGGCGAGTATCCGCCATGTCCCCGCTCTAGGACGATCTCTTTTTGTTTAGTAGCTATCTTAGCTAACGTCCGAAGGTCGCTCATCCTCTGTACTCCCTCCTATCTCGTATTTCTCGTGAAATTCCGCGTACGTCAGCGGCTCAAGCGGTTCGTATATGAGCTTGTTCGGAATGCGATCGGACTTTGTGACGTTGAGCAAACCGTAACGGCAAAGCGTAGCCGTGTGCTGGCGTATTTTGTACGGAGATAGCCCCGTTTGCGCCTCTATTTCGCGTTGATTTAGCCACGTTTTACCGTATAATCGGTGACTCGGCTTGTTTTGACACCAGGAGCGTAAATAGCCGTAAAAGCCCGCCGTTTCCACGGTAAAACCTTCGAGTTTCGGATACAGCCGGAACAGTATGACCGGGACCTTAACGAACCAGTCGTCCCGTTCATGAGACCGTAATTTCCCCGTGTCGATCGTCATAAGAATCGCGTCCTCCTCCCATAAGATAATTGAGCGACAGCCCACAACGGAGCCGCCGCGTTGTAACGCCGATTAATACGTAAAGAAATATTTACCTCCAGATTTCTCGCATAGCTCAATAGCGATATCCACGTTAAGATCGGGATTACCCGTGTCAATTTCTGCTACCTTCGTATATTCCTTTTTCCTAATCTCAATCTTTCCGGTACCTCCGATTTCTTGATCGACTAAATAATCCGCAACCAACTCCGCGTTATCTTCCGCACACATAAAAGCGTGAACTCTGAGGTCAAAGTACATGTCGTATGCTTTTTCAATGATGTTGGAAGAACGTACCGGCTGACCTAACTCAAACCGTCGAAGTGTGCTTGGACTAATGCCGAGGGCTTCCGCAACCTTCGTGAGTGTAAGGCGATGTGTTTCTCGCCGCTCTTTAAAACGCGCGCCCTTCTCGGCCCACTCTCCAGCTTTTTTAGCTACGTACTGCTCCCGTGTCAACAATGCATTTGTCATAATTAAAATCGCTCCCTTTTCGTTTGGTTTATATGAGATGCGGTTAACCCGCGGTCTACCTAATCGAATGCGCGGCGTAATCGTGCACGCAAGTATGTAGAAAGTCCTCACGCACTTCGCACATCGGATACTGTATTATCTACGACGAATTTTGACTCCGCACAGGGTCGTAAAAACTACCCCCTATATATAAATAGGACACGAAACTGCGAAAGTGGGACACGTGACTACCGCCGCACATTAACGAACAACTTTTTTGTAACAAAACGGAACCTATGTTCCTATCCTGCGTATTACTCGATATAACAAGCAGACGACCGGTGCCTGAACCGGATTTACCGGCCGATCGTCCGAGGATGAAAAATTTATGTGAACTACGCCTGCCTGACGGATATTGCCGTATCCGGACGTAGGAATTATCGAAGCTGGCCGGTAGTTGGGACGTTGGCGCGTCCTTTCGCTATCGACCGAAGTTTACCGAGCAGTTGGCGCTACTCAGCGATTGGTTCCTCCGATTGGCGTCGGAAAGTACGGATTTGAAACGTTTAGCCGCCAATGTTGGCGCAAAGGCAGCCCGGATAATAGGTAATACACGCGCGTCTCCTCCCCGTTGAGTGTCCGAAATGATTGGCGTCATTTTCGAACACACGCGGGTTCATCGGAGAACCTGAAACGGAAACTCTCCGACCATATGATTGAGGACGTCTTGCGTCAACCATTCGATGACATCACGGCCTTGCAGTTTGGTAACGATCTCCGGTATGACTACAGCCGGATCTCGCGTGACGTTGGTTGCGAGTCTAACGCTAGACGTGTTTCGGTTTTCGATATAAAACCGATTGACGCCCGTCTGGTATATCCGCTCAACCTTCGATAGATAGACGGTTCCCTCCAGTACAAAAGCGGCGTATCCCGGTTTGACGAGGAAGCCCTCGCTCATGTCGTAGTCAAGGTCGTCGTCTTCCCATACGTGCAAAATAACGATCTTTTCGAGAACAGAGATACCATCCATACTCAAGCGCCTCCATTCGGAAATACGTTGTTAAATGCTGTATCTAGTTCTTTTAACGTTTCAATTCGTTCGGCATCGGTGAAGTGCGGACTTTCTAATACGTTACCGACCGCAAGTATATAGAAACGGGATGCGATCATTAACGCCTCGCTCGTCGTTTCGGAACCAAGCCGATAATCCGTGAATATTTCCAAGTACGACATTACGTCAACACCTCTCGCGCTATCAACACGACAGCGTAAATAAACTTAAGAATTGCGACAATACGTTTGCGATTCTTACGCGATAGTACGATGTTACGCGTAGTTGATAAATTGCTTACTGCGTTCAATCTGGACGCCTCCCTTCCCGACAATGAATCCGAGTTCCTTCATTACGTCCATTGATAGCGTTAAACTACCGAGCGGCGACCGCCGACTGACTCCCGCTAATTTCCAAAAAGCTCGCGGCTGTATTACGAGTTCCTGACGTGTACCGACGTACCGAACTATGTAGTTCCCTGTGATCGGATCGAGTACGTAGCGGACTTGCGCCGGAGTAACTAGCGGACGGACGACACGGAAGACTTCCCGCTTCATTTCTGCGTCCAATTCAAAGCCGAGTTCGACGAGTTGTGCCGGAGTTGTTTCGACTGTATCACCGTAGAGAAACGGATTAGCTTGCGGTATAATAGAAAAGAATAATTCCGATGTAACGCGGAGTTCTTGACGAGTGCGGCCACTTCCGACCGTGATGATGACGTTACTTTCGCGACGATTACGGATGAAACCTAACGTGATTGACATATGATTCGCCTCCTAGCGGGATTATAGGATGAGTTGCGGCGTAGCTTCGGAACAGTACGATGTTGCTCGGGATATGAATGAAACTTTTTATTAACTCAATACGTTAATAACCTGATACGATAATAACCCAATGAGTTATTAGAGTCAAGCCCCTTTTATGATAAAATAAAATTAATTACAAGGAGGATCGCGGATGATTCGTTTTACACTTGAAGAGATGCTCAGAAAAAGAGAAATGAGTATGTATGCATTGTCTAAAAGCTCAGGTATCCGTCCAAATACCATAAGCCAATGGGTAACAAACGAGGGCGTTGACGTAAAGTCTATAACTATTGAGACTCTTGATCGGGTTTGCTCCGTATTAGACTGTCAACCGGGGGACTTGATTAAATACATAACGAGTGCCAAAGAAAGTACCGAACCAAAAAAAGAAGACCGTTAATCTCGCGGTCTTTTTTACGTAGGAGGCCTATTATGGAAATGAACGACGAAATTCACGCACTCGTCCTCGAACTAAATCACAAGCAACGCGTTACGATAAATAAGATCGACAACGTTAACGCACGCATAGACTCAATAAGCGAGGGCATACGCGAAATCAATTCCCTTTGTAATTACGTGAAATCAGCGTTAAATTAGCACCCCCAATCGTACCCTTCCGTATCCCCTAACGTAGGCTTAAACGGACTAATTTACGGCGATTTTACGGTGAAATATTTAATGAAGACTTGTATTGGGTCAAATAATCGCACAGTTCACAAAATTAGACGCTAATCCGAATTGTTGCATCTCCTCTACCAATTCAGAAAATCCTGAAGATGTCGCGAATATGAATGGATACTTAGAGCAGCCAAAAAGACATTACTGAAAATTGAAAAAGGACCGCTAACCTTTTTAATAGGCATGGTCCTTTTTTCGAGGTTTATTTTAGCTTTAGCTCAGTAGTTAGGCTTACGATTTTTATAAAAACCTCCACTTAGTCCTACTAAACTAAAAAGAACGCTTAAAAAGTCGTCAACGATTTGTGGAGCCTCTTTTGCTTTTGCTTCTATGGTTCCATTCTCGTATATTATTTCTTTATAAGAGCTTGAATAATGTATAATTTTATTTCTAGTTTCTGTTAACTCTACATAAGAACTTTTCACTTCGTCAGGAATAATCATATTAAACAATCTCTCAATTGTCTTAATTTTATTAGCAATAGAGCGAAAAGAAAATGGTGGAATAGATTGTGGATCGTTTAATTTATCTAATAATTTCTTATCATCATCCGATAAGGTCAGCTCATTAGACTTGAGATGGTTATATACTATAGTCGACATAGCGGCCTCTGCGGAGGTACAAAAATTGATTAATGACGATCTGAAAAACCGATATCGAGGGAATAAGTCGGTTGTCCCGTTTGCTTGAGATAAATAATATAAAGCATCATTGTGCATTTCTGCCATGTAACTCCTAATAGATATTGAGGCTTCTTTATCTGATTGCATTAATAACTCTCCTTATATCGTGATAATAACGAATGTCCGATCACACTCACTGGAGACTCAATACTCTGTCTAGCCTATTTCTCCCCAACCAGCTTAAACTCGCCGTCAGCGTAACTACCAATATCGTAGTTTTGGACAGACAAGCTAACGGCTGTGGAATCCGTCCATTTCGGCATACCCGGCGCTTCACCGTAATACTTCTTGGCCGCCGCGATAAGACTGTCAGCCTTCGCTCTCAACTCGCGGTCACCAACAGTGTAGGCACCTTTTCCTTTATACGCCAGCGCCATCGGCGGTTGATTAGTGACGTCCATAGTTACGCTACCAAGAGCGCCCCCATCCGTTTGGTTGAAGTATATACGATCTACTACGAAATCATCGGTAACTACTGAACCCTCGATAACGTGGGCTGCTTCCGTCATATAAGCGACTGACTTATATGTAGCTATTTCTTGCGCGTTAGTATCTTGCGCTGCCTTAACGTCATCCACCGACTTCGCCAGCGCAGCGTTTTCCGTTTTTAGCGAAGATACCTGCGCCTTTAGGTTGTGGTTCACCACGAACAGTACGATCGCCGCAACAATTGCAACGCCCGCCAGTATCGTCGCGATTAACGCAAGCTTATTTAATGGCGCAGTCTGCTTTTCCTCTACGACTTCATAACTACTTAATTCACCCATAAAATACATCCTCTCGACTAATATAGACATATTTTACTATGTAACAACCTCGTAATCTAGTATATTTTTCCTACGAATGAAAAAAAGCGGACCCACCTACGCACTATCGCCTAAATGAGTCCGCATATACGTATAGTTACTTCGGCATCCATACGTCAATCAACACAACGGACTGGTTCGCCTCTGCTCCAACGTCAGGCACGCGTGAGGGTTCCGGAATGTCGTCACCATCCGCTTCCATTCCGTAAAGGTGCAACGCAAGACAATCCTTCGCCATATACAGCGCTTCTTCATCCGTGTCGCCGCAAGTGTAGGCGCCAGGTAAGTCCGGGAAGCTGACGGAGATTCCGTCGTCCGCGTAATCGAATATGGCCGGGTATACGTAGCGGTTTTTCATAAGTGACGCCTCCTACTAATCATTAAGAATCGAATTTACCGGTGAATATTTCGTATGCTGTACGGAGATATCCGGCTGATACATCTCTGCGTAGAGTTTCACCATCTCCAACGTCTTGTGGCCCATGATCGACATAAGCGAAACAATATCACCGCCATTCATTAAGTAATTGCGCGCAAACGTATACCTCAGTGAATGGCATGATACGCGAACTCCCTTGATATTCGCCAGTTTTCCGTAATCGCTTATCTGCTCCTGTACATAGCGGCGTTTAAGCGGCTGTCCCTCCGCATTCACGAAGAAAATATCGTGTTCCTGTTCTCCGCGCATCTCCTGATATTCACGCAATCTTAGCGCCAAAGTTTCGCTGAATGGTACGACACGTTCTGTGCGGCCCTTCCCGTAAATTTGAATCACTTGCTCCTGCCAGTAAACGTCATGGACACGAAAGGTCAACGCCTCCTCCAAGCGTATCCCAGTATCCAAGAGAACGAGTAGGAAAACGTAGGCGCGGAAACCGGCTATCGTACCTCTATCAGACGCGTCCAATAACGCAATAACCTGTTCGCGACTTAGCGTGCGATTAATGCGCTTTTCTTCAACGAGCTTATCAATCGGTTCCATTGGGTTTTCATTTAAGTAGCCCGAGCTATGCAAGTGATTAAAGAACGCGCGCAGACCTCTAATATATTTGTTGACTGTAGACGCTTTATTACCTATGTCTAATCTTCGTTGTATAAATTCGTAGACGTCCTCTGTAATAACGTCTATAGGACGCGATACGTCATTTTCGGCTAGGAACTCTTTGAACTTACTCAAGGTCTGAAAGTAAAAATCATGTGTATTTTCGGTCAGATTTTTGAGCTTCCTTGACTGGAGGAAACCAGTTATAGCCTCGTTCATCTCCAACAGCTCCTTGTTCTGCTTTTGTTCAATGATTTTCTTTCTTTTCTCTTTGTAGTCCATGTTCAAACTCCTCTCCTATTATTAAGAGAGAGTTTAATCTATTAGCTCAGCGAATACAAAAAACGGACCCACTCACGCAATCTCCCGCGCAAATGAGTCCGTTAAACCTCGCTACTTCGTATCATCCGCCTTCTGCTCCGTCTTGAACGTTGAGTACACGCCTGTCCCGATCAACGCGTACGAAACGATGTTGACTCCGATTTGCCACATGCCGAAGTCTGGTGCAACTCCGTACTTTTCGAGGATTTGGTACGCGAGGCCGACGACGGATGCGAATACTAATTATGTTTATATAACACTGATTTCGTACCTACATTCAACAATATGAATACAAATACCTCGTGAGGTGAATTTAATATACAAAAATAATTAAATATTGCCTATAGTCAACGCTTAGTGTATAATAAAACAAAAGATCGCTACAGAAACATAGCGACCCTTGTGTTTACTTTTTAGTTGCAGATAATTTAGCATAAATTGCAATTAGAATCATAAGATTTAAAACTTCGTATAAATTTGCGTGCATTTACTAAACCTCCTTTTAGGTAGGTCTTTTTGTGTTTTACATACCTCCCTTGAGTATACACCATATTGCTAGCTCTCGCTATAATTTTTAGTATAAATAACGCCACCTCCGAAGAGATGAGCGTTACTCATACGTTTTATATTTTTGTATTCCGTTTCGCCTTCGTACTCTTAAACAGCCGATCCACCGGACTCGCCTTCGCGTGTTCCGTTTTCAAATCATCGTTTACAAGCGCCACGTAGCGCCGTGTCATTTCCATAGTAGCGTGACCGAGGGCCCGCTGTGCCGCGAAAGCATTCGCCCCGTTACGCAAGAACTCCAACGCGAATACATGCCGCAAATCATACGGTCGAATATGCGTCCCGATCTTTTTGCAGTATATCTCCATTCGGTCGCCCCACGTATGGCGGTTGAGCGGACGCCCTTCATACGAACAGAATATCGGAACGTCATCGCCCCATTCAGGCGCACGCACCGATATCAGTTTCCGCAGTGCCTTCGTTGTAGTCTCCGATATAGGAAGCGTCCGCGCAACACGACCCTTCGCCACCTTCGCCGGCACGTAAATTTCCCGCAAAGATGCGTTAAAATCCTGCGGTATTAGCTTTGTACCCTCCGACGGGCGGATGCCTGTATCTAGCGTTAAAAGGATGAGCGTATAGTCGCGTAGGCCGACGAACGTGCTTTGATTAGGCGCGGCCAGCAACGCATTCAATACGTCAACTTCGACGGCTACGGCCCGATTCTCTGTCTTGCGTTTCTTTACACTCGCGAGCGGATTCGTAGATAGCTCGCCTTCTCTTATGCAGTAGTTAAAGAACGTGCGTAAGTAGACGAGTCGATTGTTAAACGTTGGCGGTGCGATGTCCTCCGCTAGATGCTCCATTACCGCGTCCCTTAGCGCTTGCTCCGTTTCCCATGCGTTGGGGAACCGCTTGAATAACAGCTTAACGGTTCGATCGTAGTCGTGCAACGTATAATCGCCAACTCCGTCCTCTAGCTTCTTATGTGCGAGGAATTCCGTGAGAAGCTGACGCCAGTCCGTTCGGTTGCCCGCCGTAGGTTTTATACTTCGTAATCTTGCCAAAATAAAAACGCCTCCTCCGCATATTAACGGTGAGGCGCTTCGTTGGTCCTGTGTACCTGCGGATTGCTCCGTTACAGCTACACAGGACCTCGCGTTATTTTCGTCCATTTAACGCTGATGTGATCGGGCTAAAACCGCTTGAATGCCGAGGACCGGGATCGAACCGGTACGGTAGTCACCTACCGCAGGATTTTAAGTCCTGTGCGTCTGCCAATTCCGCCACCCCGGCAAGTATTTAGGAACGCTATTTTACACTTACTTGTTCTTGTCTTACAAGTATCTGAGAAGCTTACTTATTAAGAAGTGTTCTCGCTATGTAAATGTCGTTCAACCGGGCACCAACTTATAATACGACAATTTTATCAAATTGTAAAGTGTTTTTTTAAAAAAATAATAAAAAATCTCTTTTTGTATAACTTGTGCACATTTGAACTACACTAATAAATGTCTTTCCAAACCACCAGAAGGGGTGTTACGAATGCGTGAAGGTATGATTCCAACTGTTCTTGGGACGGTAGTATCGGCTTCAGGCGCTGTGTTGCTGAGCAGTAAGTACAAACTTGCAGCTACAGGCATTCTCGGTTTCGGACTGGCTCATGTTGTTCTGGGAGCGATTGATTTGATTGAGCATCGCTAGTTGTTTGGAAAGTACCGGGCGGGATTTATCCTTCCCGGTTTATTTTATAAGCGTTTAATATGGAGCATAAGCGTTTATGTAAAGTGTAGAACTGAATCATGCCTAAGAAGGAGCGTGTAATGTGCTATGAAAAAACATAACTCCGAAAAAAAGAGTCTTACTGACGATCAAATCGAATATAAACAATCTCTGGATACGCGTGAACCAGGATTTGATCGGATTCCTGACCCTGATGCCGATTCACCTGCAGCTACCGATATGATTGATGAAGCCGTAGACCGTGGAATAGATAAGCTACGTAATGACTTTACCAAATAAAGCATGAATTATAGGTCACAGGTTATTAAGTATCACTTGAAGATAAGCATGATCCAGCCAATAATCGAGATCCACAATACAATGCTGATGAAGAGTCCACACAAGAGACCAAAAGAGAAATTACCTTCACTCTTCGGCATAGCACTGCCAAATTTCAATCTAAGCTTCATTTGATTCCAGTTCATAGAACCCCCTCCTTAAGTTCTATTTCGGAATATGAAGCTTATTTTTGTAGACCTATAGTCATGTTTTTGAAAATAAAAAAGGGGTTTTTGTCCTATCACCCTGAGCGCGGCAACAGAATTACAGCTATACCTACCAAACAAATCAATCCACCAATGAAATCGTACAAGTCAGGTGTCTTTTTATCAATCCACCAGCCCCATGCAATGGAAAGAACAATAAAGACACCCCCGTATGCTGCATATACACGCCCAAAGGAGGAGAAAACCTGAAAGGTAGCAATGACTCCATAGACAGCTAAAATCACTCCGCCGCAAAGTCCGACATACCATGTCTTGCCTTCTCGCAGCCATTGCCAGATCAGATATCCACCTCCGATTTCAGCGATGCCTGCCAAAATAAAAAGTAAAGCTGCCTTTAACAACGTATCACGTCCTAAACTTTCTTACTTTTCAGTCATCTCATTATAGTAATCGATCTATAATAATAATCAATGCAATTACGCCAACCAGAATAAGCAGATTACTGACCTGACACCACAGGCTTGAAGCTCCCTCGGAGTGAAGCTTCCGCTGATTGGCATCAAAGTTTGCTTTGGTTCCCTCAGCATCTACCGGACTAGAAAATGGTCTGTGTTCTTCATTCATATGAAGGCCTCCTTTGCAATCCACTTTAATCATACCAAACTTTTCCGTCGATTTCGCGTTGCAATTATGCCTATAATTCAATGCAACTTCCGAATGAAGCTTCATATGTATGTAGTGTACAAACCAACATGTCGATATTTCACTGAATATAAAGTATGATGACGAATTAAGGAAGAGTGGGTATTTAGACGCCTTTCATTGCAGGACGGTAGTTATGGTATAATTTAGTCAACTTGTTCAGGATCGTATCAGGGCGCAACTGGTTACTCCATTTATAATGAAACTTACATCCAAGAATCCACATCCGCTTAAAACCTGCATATTCTGTTTGTAGATCTAGGAGGAGGAAACGGATGTCCCCTATTTTTATAGCTAGTTTAATGATAATGGGTATATTTTTATTTCAGGCAGCCCTTATTCTAGGCATCATACATTGGGTTTCTAAACGTACCAAGCGTCCAGCACAAACCAAAATGTACCTTACAGTGGGTTTGCTTGTCTTTATATCAGGCTTCCTTGTGTGGGACAACTGGATACACTTGCAGGAACTCAATGGGTGGACCATGATTAGTCTAGTAGTGATCATGATTAGCGCCTACATACAGCTTAGAAAACAAAAAGAAAAATACTAACCCCATTACCAGCATCAAAGGAGGAGCGCCATGAAATCTCACTCAACACGCTTTTGGTTACAGAGGGTGCTACTGCTAATGCTTGTTTTACTCTTTAGCGGCTCTCAACAATCGTTCATTGTTGCTGATGCCGCCCCGCCAATTAATGCTCATGCCTCTGCCAAAGCCAGGCAATTACTTGCCTACCTAACTAATGTGCCGGATGATATGCTAATTTCCGGACAGCACGATTACTTAGAGGCACCGGATGAACAAAATAACAAGCTGCAACAAATCAGCGGACAATACGCGGGACTTCACGGCTATGAGTTTGGAGGGTTGGCTAATCAATCCCGTACTGCCTTACGAGAGCAACGTCAGCGTGTTGTGAATAGCGCTATTCAATGGAGTCGGGACGGCGGAATCGTAGCTATCACCTTTCATCAGGCGTTACCGGGCAAACCAAAAACGTGGAAAAACGTACAAGCAAAAATTACTCAAGCTGAATTTAATCGTTACGTCACGCCGGGTACCCCACAATATAAGCAACTCATCGCTGATTTGGACGAGGCGGCTCTGTCCCTTAAGACCTTACGGGATGCGGATGTGCCAGTTTTATGGAGACCCTATCATGAAATGAATGGTAACTGGTTTTGGTGGGGGAACAAACAAAATTACGCTAAGCTGTGGGATCTAATGTATGATCGGTTCGTACATGTCCATCATTTAGATAACCTATTGTGGGTCTGGAGTCCCAATGCTCCGAACGCTTATAGCACTCCCTATAGTCTGTCCTTTCCAGGCATTAACCGGGTAGATGTGCTTGCAGCCGATATCTATAATAATGATTACAGGTCCTCCTACTACACTGAATTGCTAAAGCTTGCGCAGGGCAAGCCTATGGGAATCGGAGAAAGTGATATTCTGCCGAGTGCGAAGGTGCTACAGAATCAGCCAGCCTGGGCCTATGCCATGACATGGGGAAAGGAACTGTCGGCAACCAATTCGCAGGCAGTCATCAGACATTTTATGAACCAAAATAATATTATCACACGCGATCTTCTCCATGAGTCCCTCCGCTGAAAGAAAAAAGCTTGCACTTTGCTCCTAGAGCGAAGTGCAAGCTTTTTTCTACCCAATCCAAATGAAGCTCCCTAACTATTTCTAATTACCTCTTCAAGATCAAGATCGGCATATGCCTCTTCACCAAGATGTACAGATACAATGGTGTAGATCCGCTTGGTTAATCTAGACATCAGCCGATCACCTGGTGCTACGGAATATTCTTCCCGAAAATCCCCGATCTTGTGAAAACCGCTGGACATATGGATGTACAAGTTGCCCCTACGCGTTTTACCATGTACCAACATCAAATCTCCTCCTGCTGTGTGACCAACCTATTTTCCCTGTTACATCTATATCGGTCAGAACAAGATAGGATATAAGTCCCTGATCCCCTTCTTTTCTTTCACAAGATCGTGCACGTAAACGAAACGGGTCTGTCAGTGATATGACAGACCCGTCTTTGTAAATCCATTTTTCTAGCTAGAAAGAAACTATTCTTGATAGGATTCTGCAATCGCATTTGCTGCGATGATTGCGTTATACACATCATCAGGACTAACTGGGAACGGCATGTTGACCATTGTATCATTTGCTGCACAAGCATCTTCAGCCACCTGACGCCATTCAGCCTCAACAAATACCTCTACACCCAGATCACGAAGCGTTAATGGAAGACCTACATCCTTAACCAGCTTAATCACGGTCTCTAGCTCTTCTTTTGGTGCGTTTTCCAGCACCAGCTGAGTTAACAAGCCGAATGTAACTTTCTCACCATGCTGTGCTTTGTGAAGTGAAGGAACAGCCGTCATGCCATTATGAATAGCATGTGCTGCTGCCAATCCGCCTGATTCTGCTCCGACACCGCTCAGATAAATGGTCGCTTCAATCGTATCCTCAACTGCACGAGTATATACTTTACGATCCACTGCACGCTTTGCCTTCACGGCATTTTCCAGCAATGTATCATAGCAAAGGCGAGCAAGTCCCAGACCTGTAGTGGAAGGCTTGTTCAGCACCAGATTGTCCCCATTGGCCTGATAGCACGCACGAGCTTCAAAATAAGTTGCCAGTGCATCACCAATACCAGCTGCAAAGAAACGTGCAGGCGCCGCTGCCAAAATACCTGTATCTGCAAGTACTACATCTGGATTCGTAGGCAGGAACAAATATTCATCAAAGGAGCCATCCTTCTTGTAAATAACCGCAAGCGCGGTACAAGGAGCATCTGTAGAAGCAATGGTTGGAAAAATAGCGACAGGCAGCTTTTCATAATAGGCTGTTGCCTTGGCGGTATCCAGCGTTTTTCCCCCGCCAATCCCTATAATGATGTTCGAACCATGTTTGCGTACTAATTCACGGTTACGATCAATCTCTTCTTTTGTACATTCATATTGGAATTTCTCGAAGACCACCTGGTTACCAGCTGCTTCAATCGAAGCACCTGCCTCCTTTTGGGCTCTTTCAAGGATAAATTCATCGCAAATAACATAGGCCTTATCGCCATAATCCTTAATGTAGTCATTTAACGACGAGAGCAGATTTTGTCCAGAAATAAATTTCTTGGGTGAAGTAACGGACCTTACAACGTTTGCCATGTAAATTCCTCCTCAGCTTTGACTCATACTCAAATTAATAATGATTTGGGCATGTGACCCCTTAACTATAAACCTCTTTTCACATTATTAAAAGGCTTATTATGGAATATATTATGAACAAATTGTGTATCTATTACATTTAAAGAGACGAGCTCCATTCAGAGTACAGAATGCCCATCATGATGCGATCATAGCTGTTGCCATCACGGAGAACAGCGGAACGAACTCTCCCCTCAAGCTGGAACCCTGCCTTCTCATAGGTACGGATCGCTTGTGTATTGTACTCAATCACATCCAAGCCGACCCGATTTAAATTCAGCTCATAAAACGCATAACGAAGAATGAGACGTATAGCTTCCGCTCCAAAACCTTTGCCACGGTAGTCCGTATTACCTATACCTACTGCCAGCTGCCCGCAGCGATTATTCCACTCAATCCCATGAATAGCAACAAATCCGATCAGGACATCGTCTGCCAATGTTCTTAAGCGAAAATAGACCTCGTTAGAGCTAGGAGATCCTTCTGATTCCATCTGTTTCAACGTGTAGGGGAGTGCCAGATCCGTATCTACATTGCGCAAATACTTCGCATCCTCACCCCATTTGAACATCAGTTCAGCATCTTCTTCCCTAACTGCGGCCAGTTTTATTCGTTCCCCGTAAAATAAATTTTCGATTTTAATGACTCTTCAGCTCCTATTATGAATTGTGTACGATGTTTTCGTCATCTTTGTCATGTTATCCAACGTCCGCAATATAAGCTCTCCCTAATGAATTCATTGTTTAAATTTTACAAAATAATCATACCTAACACAACCAAATCATTACAAATATCATGGTGGGATATACAAAAAGACCTTGCAGCTGCAAGGTCTTCGTATTCCTAATATTTAAACAACATAGCAACCAGTTGATATCCAGCTCCAATCGTCCAAAATAGCACATAATCGCCGCGCCGGATACGCTCCGATTCGATACCTTCATATAGAGCAATGAACGGGCTGCTGGTACCTGTATAACCATAACGATCACCCACATAAATCATTTGGTCATCCTCTAGCTCCAAATGATCCTGGATCTTCAACACATTGGCCAATGAAAACTGCGACAGACAATAAGCCCGTACATCCTGAGGTGTAAGCCCATTCTTTTTTATAATGCGTTCAAGCAGTTCAAATGTTGGAGGCAAGGCCATATTGGCGTCGAACGGAAGCCACTGAATAAATTTGCCGGGTGCGTTCCTTTGGAGGGTCGCCGCTAACCCCCGGGCCGGGTACAATATTTTATCTATATTGATGGGGTCCGTATAATACAGGGAATCTATAAATCCAGTGTCCTCTTCTGTACGCTCCAAAATAGCTGCACATGCAGCATCGCCATAGTTCGCATACGTAATCTCATCCGCGGGATCGGAAATGAGCGAATTATAATCTGAGCCGATAATAAGCGCTGTCCGCACCTCGGGATTAGACATCATCGACCGACTGGCTTGATCGACAGCTACTGTCATCCCTGCGCAATTTGCATTGGAATCCATCACTGCCACATCATGTCTGGCCCCAATCGCCTGGTGTACAAACAAGGCATTCATCGGAAACAGCGACTCAGGAACTTGAGTGGAGAACACGATCATATCCACATCACGACCTGTCATACCGGCTTGCTCCAGAGCTTTTTGCGCAGCTGCTATTCCCATGGTTAGACCGTTTTCGTTCGGATCATCAATGATATAACGCTGTTTTCTACCCATATGCTCCATGAAGCGTCGAATATCCTTTCCCCGCTCGTCAAAATGGCGAACATAATATTCGTTATCCAACGAATGGGACGGATGGTGCACTCCCAGTGCTTTTATTCTGATATGGCTCATCAGGTTTCCCCCTTACACATACGTCAGCGCATTATTGTACTACAATATCTACGTTGTTTAATCCTGCTTCACGTGCTACACGACCAAGCTGCATTTTAATAATCGTTTGCTGGAGGCTGATGACAAAAATTATTTTGGCAAATCCAGTTTCTTTATAACGTGCAAAAGAACCCTTCAGTTTCTCTACTTCACCTGGTCCCAAAAGTGCCATTTGGGTGCAATCTACCCTGAGTGTAAAGTTCGATGCCTGAATAGATGAAGTTTTGGCTATATAATCCTTTACAAAGCTGTCATACTCCTCTTGGCTAAAAACTCCATTCACTGCCATATGTACCGTTTTAATGACTTGATCCACTTCGATGGTATAAGGATGTTGACTCATTTTAGAAAGACTCCTTTGATTTCATTTTTTGTCTATTAAGAGTATCGGAATAATAGGTAGAATTTTTAATATGAAACGAGATACATCATCCCTAACATATTACAAGTTTGTGAATACACAAAAAACCGTCACCGCTTCTAGAAGAAGCTACTGACGGCTGGAAAAAATTACAAATGACCATATGGAATTAATTCGTAAATGTATGACGACCAAGCGAAATGACTGCCGGACGGCTTTTACTCCATTTGGCTGTGGCAATGGCTGGGTTGTAATAAAACAAAGACCCATTGGTCGGGTCAGCACCATTAAGTGCCTGTCTGGCTGCTCGATACGCAGTCTTGTTGGGTTTCAAGCGGTATTGACCATCCTGTACAGCGGTGAATTGACCCGGCTGTAAAATAACGTCCGGAATCGAGCTTGGAAACTCGCCGGACTGTACACGGTTTAATACGACAGCGCCAACAGCTACTTGTCCTTCAAACGATTCTCCGCGCGCCTCGGAATAAATGATCCGTGCCAGTTGATCCAACGCGGTTACGCGGACCTTTCCGAACGAATCGAGCTTGGCCTGTGTTGCCGCTCCGGCAATACCGTCAGGCGCCAGACCGTGATCCCTCTGAAAACGAGCCACCGCTTTGCTGGTCAAAGAGCCATAGTATCCCGTAAAACCAGCTTTGAAGTAACCGAGTGAATGAAGCTGCTGTTGAAGCTCCAGCACTCGTTCGCTTTGAATCCCTTTCTTTAAAGCTGACGATTGTGCCTGTGCTTGTCCTGGTGCGACTGATAATACAGTACCTAACATGCATGCGCAGGACAGGATTAAAATAGATAATTTTTTCATATTCCAGACAACCTCCTCTTTCATGTTCTGTCCGGTGCAACCATTCCGGCCTGTACAACTCAGGGACGTTTATCCGATGATGCTTCTTGTGCCATAACTTATGACTAGCTGCGGAAATGACGCGTGGCTACATATGGAATCGGACATTGATGCGTTCACACGTCCGTTGCAGTATACCACAAGCCGCATTTACGTATCATCCGGCTCTGGTCCTAAGAATACCCAAATCAATAAAACACTATCCAGCAAGGGATGACGTGTATGAGAAGCAATAGATCACATTTTGACTACACTTGAATACGTGACTTTTTTCGCTATTTTTCGATTCAATCTACCCAGGACCTGAACCTGACATCTGCTTTTTTAAACCACATTTTTGTGCACATATATATGGGCGAATGCATAGAGTAGCGTACGATCATTCATTTCGAGTAACAGAAAGGCAGGAAAGAACACGTGAATTCATATATGGATTACACCTCTCCCACTGTACAGTTCACCTATGATTTAAGCGACAATATTTTGTTTCAGAAAGATGCTCAGAACTCAATCAACGAGCTGTCGATCCAGCAGCTGAATACATTAGCAAATGTATCGCTACTGGATATCCGTCTCAGCACTGCTAATGTTGTAGAGCCTCACTACCATCAAAATGCCACAGAACTAATATACTGTATCTCTGGAGCAGTGACCGTGTCACTGATTAATCCTTTTACCCGCGAGTTACGACATTTTCCGATTACACCTGGACAGGTGGCTAACGTCCCTCAGGGATGGTGGCACTATCTAGTCGCCACGGTGGACAACACTCACTTGTTGGCGATTTTTAACGCTCCAGTTCCTGAATTCATTTTGGGCTCCGATGTTTTGCGGCTCACGCCAAGTAACATTGTGGCTCATACTTACTGTCTGGATGAGAAAAAGGTCCAGGAAGCGCTCGCCCCTATAAAAAAACCTACCATCATCGGTCCTTCCAATGACTGCAAACAGCAGCCACCTCGAAAACCAGGGATTCACGTAAGGCTAACCGATACTTCATCACATCGTCAGGTCGCCCCCCAAAGAGGTTACACCTATACCCATGGATATCCTGGCTTTTCCTTTAATCCCTATCAAGAGTAAGATTAACCCTAGTCAGACCTTAAGTACGACGGAATCCCCCTTCCCTGTATGTTCGCCGTTACCATAAGGCTTTCTCTCTCATAAAATGCCAATGTGTATAAGAGGGGGTGATTGAATGGACGCTTACTACAACTGTTTGAACTGTATGAATAAAAGGGTGCGTATTCTCACCATTGATGGAAAACAGTACGAAGGAACCATTACAGATGTGGATCGTAATAATGTGTACTTAAAAACTGAACGGAATGGACGTGTACAAACGTCTGCCTTTTATCCTTACGGGTACGGTAATCAAATCTTAACTTTAAGCCTGTTCACCCTGTTGGCGATTGCTTTAATTTAGTCCCCAATCCATTGCCCGTTCCTGTCTATAGATGCCAAAGCACCTCATGTGACAGCTGCCCAGCCCGGCACAGTTTGTGCAGGGCCTGTACGCTGTTATTTGGGGTGTTTTATCATACGATCCATTCTCTAAAACACTTAACCCCCCATCGGTTATATCCCAATGGGGGGTTAAGCTAACTCAATTCAATTTAGACCCACAAAGACTTTGTAATGATAACGAGCAGAATGAACAGCACCAGAATAGCTCCTGTCGATGTCCAAACGCCTGGGTAGCCCCCTACTGAACCGCCACCGCAACCTCTTTCACATTCACTCATGGATCATTGCCTCCTTCAATTCAAGGTACAACATAGCTTATGTATTGAGCTTTCCTATGGACCGGGCTTTTTGGCAATGTTATGAATATTCTCGCTGATGGGCATTAGCCTACACCTTTTCTAGGCAGGAGCATAGGATATCACAACTAATCCTGAAGGAGTGAAGCAATTGAATTCAAATCAAATGTTCAATTATAACGTTAACCAACCTTTTCCTCACCATCCTACCTCCCACCATGTCGTGGTACACCCCGTAGATCCGTATGTCGTAGAAACATTAAAATCGATGATCGGCAAGTACGTTGTACTTGAAACAACACGTGGCAGAATTGATGGATGTGTAGTAGATAGTAAGCCTGACCATGTCATCTTGGATGTATACGGTAAAAAATTCTTTGTTCGAATCAGCGAAATCGTATGGATCATGCCTGGCTAACCAAATCAGACATTAAAAATCCTCGCAGATCCTAATTCGGATTCGCGAGGATTAATCATGACATGAACCTGCTAATCAAGCGAGCCTGCCAATGAAGCACGAAGTTCATCTATCGTTCCATTGTACTCATCTAGATCGACTTGGCCGCTAATACCTGGAACACTGCCTGTACTACTGTACTGCCAAGCCCACCAGCTATTCCAAGCTGGAACTGCGGTCGGCTTTTGCGTAGTGCTGTATCGCGCTACCCACAATTTATACATAGAAAACGTAGGATCAAACTTGGAAGCAAAGACGTTTCCCGTGTATACGATCGGCTCACGCCCGGTAAGCTTCTCCATTTCATCCAAAAATGCATGAGCCACTTCACTGATCTGTGCGGAAGTAAGACCTTTGGGATTATTTTCATAATCCATCACAGGGGGCAGATCTAGCCTTCCTCCTGCTGAATCTATAGCCCTAGCAAAATTAGCTGCTTCCTGGCGAGCTCCATCCACGGTAGTTGCGTTCAAAAAGTGGTAAGCGCCAACCAGGATGTTAGCATCTCTGGCCCCCTGAACATTTGCTAAAAATTGATTATCTTGATACTTGGTGCCCTCTGTAGCTTTAATAAAAGCAAATGTCTTGCCTGCCGCCGCCACTTGCTGCCAATCAATATTGCCATTATGGTGCGAGACGTCAATCCCCTGCGCGTGTCCGTCAGAAGACATCGTAGGCTCAACAGGTATAGTAGATATAACAGTATCGGTAGATGCTGACTCCTCCGTTGCCTGATCCAACGCTACGATCACTTTACCATCATCTGCATTAATAAGATGAAAGGGTGTGCTGTGATCAAGATCAACCACAATACGTACCGAGGCTGGGTTTGTACTAAACATGGAGTATCTTACCTTGGAAACATCTAGATCTTCTG
The DNA here is from genome assembly GCF_052921365.1 of Paenibacillus sp. T2-29. Classification (NCBI taxonomy): domain Bacteria; kingdom Bacillati; phylum Bacillota; class Bacilli; order Caryophanales; family Paenibacillaceae; genus Paenibacillus; species Paenibacillus sp. T2-29. Next base: position 697,013 of record NZ_JBREVE010000001.1, read on the forward strand.
TGACTGGAAAGCTTCCTTGTCCACCATTGTTAATTGATTGTGAGGCTGGAAATTCCTCACCAAACTTCGAATCAGGTATATCTACAACAATACGATCTGGTTGAGTTAACTTGGTGACTTTGGGGCTTACTTTTCCATCCACCGTTATCGTCAATTGGTGATTGTTGAAGCGAATTTGGTTTACAGCCGTACGCTCACTCTCTATAGCATCGCTTGCAGCTTGAGTAGCAGAGTGATCACCGGTGGTCACGCTATTTCCGCTTGAAGCAGGCGGAGTCGTCAAGAATACGGTTTTAAGTTCGTTGTTCCAGACCACTTCCACTCCTGTCTGTTCAGATACAAAGCGAAGCGGAACATAAGTCGTCCCCCCGTTAAGCAAAGGAGCTACAGCCAACCCCATCGGTTGATCATTGACTGAGGCAATGGGATTGTTGACCTGAAGGCTCAGGTTAAGATTTTCTTTATGTATAGTTATAGTCCCTGTCTTGGACTCCCAATTCACACTATAACCCAATTCTTCTACAATAAGACGGAGTGGAACCAGCACATTGCCCTTTACTTCCTGGATCTGCACCCCTTTGCTGACACTTATATCTTTACCATCCAGCTGAATATGTGAATTTGAAGACGCAGCGTGACTTTCTCTTGGAAATGCTAGTAGAAACAGAAACAAAAAAGCAAACAAACAAATTTTCTTCATATGTACCCTACCAATCTCTAATTTTTCACTATGTAAATTTTACATTCTATGCCCCTCTAAAGCCTCCATTTTGATAGACGCGACTCCTATGTAAAAAGTTACGATTCATTCATTATATATTTCAGCCTTATAATACGAAAGCACTAAAAAGCTCTGCCAGCTATACTCAAGCAGAGCTTATTCCAGTTATTCATACGGTTACAAATGTTAGTCCTACAAGAATGATCGAAGTAACAGATAGTACCAGTAAGGGCAGCATTGCTTTCTCTCGCAAAGTCTTAAAGCTCACATTTAGCCCCATGCCTACCATAGCCATCGTTAACATAAAGGTAGTAAGCTGAGAAAGTTCGTTCATTAGACTAGGTGAAACTACAATATATTTTCCAAAAACATAACTTCCCAAAATACTTGCCGCAATAAAGCCCATGAGGAACCAGGGGAACTCTACTTTAGTACCTGTACGAATCTTTCCGGTTCGTTTCATCCAATACATTAAAATAAAGCTAAGCGGTATGAGTAAGAAGACACGCCCCAATTTGGCTAATAAACCCATGGCAAGAGCATCCTGTCCAGCAGGTGCTGCCGCTAAGGCCACATGTGCAATTTCATGTAAACTGATGCCTGACCAGATTCCATACTGTATATCTGTCAGAGGAAGCCAAGGCCGAAGCACTGTAAACAAAATGGCAAATACCGTGCCAACCAAGGCAATGAGTCCGACACCTATAGCTGTATCCTCATCGTCGGACTTCAATATAGGAGAAACAGCTGCAATAGCTGCTGCACCACAAACTCCGGTTCCAATCCCGAGAAGAAGCGAAATCGAAGCATCTGCCTTAAATCGTTTGGCGAGCCAAACCGTAAACAAAATGGCAAATACCACAGTGCCTACATCGCGCATAAGCAAACCCAGCCCATGATGAATAACATCATCCATATTTAGCTTCAATCCATATAATACAATAGCTCCGCGCAGTATTTTCTTGGCTGAAAATTCAATTCCTGAGCGTACAGCTTCAGGGTACCCCCACAACTGTCGGTATAGTATAGCGAGAAACATTGCACATGCCAATGGACCTACATAATGAAAGCCCGGCACTTCGTTCAGGACGTATCCTGCCAGTGCAAAGATCATCGTTAGCACAATGCCAAATAAAAACTGAAATAATCGACCCCTGTTCAATAAAAATTTGACGTGTTGAATATGACTCTTCATGCTGATTCCCTCCAATTCTACATGCATACAGCTTAATATGTATTTTGTCATAAGAAAAATAAATCATTATAATAATGATGATAAGTAAATATGCATGATAAATTTGGAGGAATAGACTTTGGATCAATCTTTAATCGTCTTTGTTAGGGTTGCGGAGAAACAAAACTTCACACGAGCTGCTGAGGCACTACATATGACCCAGCCTGCGGTAAGTCAATATATTCAAACACTGGAACGCAGTGTAGGAACCCGGCTCCTGGAGCGAAGTAATAAATATGTGCGCTTAACTAAAGCAGGTGAAATTGTGTATCATCATGCCCAGGAGATTATCCGACTCCATACACGTATGCAGTACTTGGTGGACGAACTAATGCATACGGCAAAGGGTAACCTGTCTATTGGTGCAAGCTACACGTATGGTGAATATGTACTACCCCATGTAATTGCGCAAATGAGAATCCAGTACCCGCTCATTCAGCCCTCTATTACCATCGGCAATACATTGGAAATTGAAAAGCTCGTAATTCATAATCAACTGGATGTGGGCATTATCGAAGGAGAATTTCAGCATGACCATTTACACATTGAATCCTTCGCCGATGATGAAATGGTTATTGTCGTTCCGCAAAATCATCGTTTGGCCGGTACATCTCAAGTGGATATAAATGAGCTGCATGATGACATCTGGATTCTGCGGGAAGAAGGCTCTGGAACCCGGGAGGCGGCTGAAAAGATGTTTGCACAGCTTCGATTTTATCCTTCTCATATGATGAATTTTGGCAGTACACAGATCATCAAAGAGTCTGTAGAAGCAGGCTTGGGGATTTCTTTGCTGTCCCAATGGGTAATTCAAAAGGAACTTGCTTTGGGAACATTAGAAGTATTGGATATTCTCAATCTCCCGTTCATTCGGAAATTCTCCTTTCTGACCCCTTCTGCGGTATTTGAGACGAAAGCAACCACTGCTTTTTTGGAGATTTTGCGAGATTATAATGTAAAAAGGTAACCTGTAAAAGAAAAAAGCACCGATTAAGGTGCTTGCAATATAGTCAGTATTATATTTTTTATGAGGAGAGATGGTCCTTACCATAGTATAAGAAATGGGAAAAGTCAGCGTAGCTCCCTTGGAATTGTTGCATATCATGAGCAGCAATACCTACAAAATTCCCTGTAAATCCTCCCGACAAAAAGCTGATATCCTGTATTTCAAAAAGTCGCTTCCAGGAAAGCTCATCTCCGACTCCATAATAAAATTGTGCATAGGAGGCATGGACCTCTACAGCCAAATGTACAGGAAGATCATTCTGAAGTGCAATCACTTGCGGAACTAACGTAAATGAATTAGCTTCACAGCGCATCATGCGCAGCACTTTTCCCACTCCCTCTTCATAGCTGACATACGTATACAAATAGTCCTCTTCATTGAGATACAGCAAAAGTCCCGCCATTTGCAAATAGCTTGTTGGCTGATACTCCAGTGCTGTTTCTACCCGAAAATGATGATCCGTTTGCCGAATGGCAAGCACGTGGTGCTTGAATAGACTTTGTATGGATTCTCCAGCATGAATTCGAAGGTAGCCTGGGCGCTGACTTAATGAACACCAGCTATCGTCCGCCAGGATACGCAATGTGTTCCACGATTTATCAATTGTGGGGCCCTCGAAAAAGTCTTCGAAAATATACTCCTGCTGCTCTTGCTTAATCGAAACTGTCCCTTGAGGCGCAGGCACCTCCAATTGAGGTGTATGGCCCCCGGCGGTTAATCGCAGCCAGCCTTCATCATTCCAATAGACTTGTTGCAACGCTGTCTCGCGCCCTAAAATGGCGTATTTCCCCTCCACTGGACGTGTGCATAAATGGGCCATATACCATTCTCCGTCAGGTGTTTGCACAAGACTGCCATGTCCTGCGCATTGTAACGGGAAATTCAGCTGATCACGAGATGTAAGCATCGGATTATGCGGGTCCACTTCATACGGGCCGGATATTTGCTTGGAGCGTGCTACGGTAACTGCATGCCCCGTACCTGTTCCACCTTCCGCTGTAATAAGATAGTAATAACCGTTCTGCCTGTAGATGTGGGGCGCTTCTGTCTTCTTCAATGGAGTGCAATCAAAAATTTTAACAGGCTCGCCAACAAGCCGCTGTTGACTGCTGTCATACTCCTGCATGACGATACCTGAAGACTTATTGCTTTCCAACATGCGGTAATCCCATAGGGCGTTCAATAGCCATTTGCGTCCATCCTCATCATGAAATAAAGACGGATCAAATCCACTACTATTCAGATAAACGGGTTCCGACCACGGCCCGTGAATCGTAGGCGCTGTTATCACAAAATTATGAACGTCCTTGAACGGACGCTTGGTGCTTTTCACATCCGTATAGAGTAGATAAAATAGGTTATCCGCGTAGCTCAATTGCGGTGCCCAAATGCTGCAATTTTTTGGGTTCCCCCTCAAGTCAACCTGGTCAGTCAAAATATCCGTGCAGTGCTCCCAATGAGCCAAATCTTTGGACTGGTACACCCGTACTCCAGGCAGCCACTCAAACGATGACACTACAATATAGTAAGTATCCTCGACTCGCGTAATACACGGATCGGGATTAAAGCCTTTTAATATAGGGTTTTGGATCATCATGAGACATCACTTCTCCTTGCTTTCCAAAATGCGACTCCCTCAAAAACCTGTTCCTTGCTCCATGCTTCTGTCCTCGCTTCAAAACAATCCGCCCACGGAACACGCTGCTGACGTAATGAAGCTATTTCATCAGATCCGCCATATTCCTGATAGCATACGGTTTTCTCGTTCGCTACAGTGTCCCAATTGTCCCAGCCACGCGGATCGATATGGTCGCCCATTTTACAATTGACAAATACGGTTTTGGCATATTCCCGCCATGGACGACCCAAAAAAACAGGGGTAATATCAGGCTCTGCGGTTAAATAGCAATGATCAAATACATAGCCGTACGTTTGTCCTTGCGGTGTAGAGGCGGCTGTAACGTAGCTTGTATGGTTCTTATGATGACGCAAACTACGAATCTCGCAATCTTCAAAGTAAGCGGTAGCCCCGCCAAAAATGAAGTCTATCGTACCCTCGATGTAACAATGCTGATAAAGCTGGCGATAGTATGCGTGATGTTCTTTCAAAGGAATTCCACCAAACTTTAATCGTTCTTTGGGTGCAGGAGGCAGAGGGCCTGTAAATAACGTGTCCTGGTACCCTTTAAAGGTGCAGTTTCTAAAGATGGTTTGATCACAATGAGCGTATACCGCAACGGCCTGCCCAATGTGTTCTCCCTGTCCGGCCGTGTTGGAAATGATGAGATTTTCCAAGATCAAATGGCTGCCGCCTACAAATAAAGTGGGTGTTGCAAAGGTTCCTATTTCCTCACCTGCTTCATTCCGCTCCCTGGCGTACCGATTCATTCGAATTTCTACCTGTCCGATGCCTATGATATGTAGATTTGAACGGTAAATCCGCACCTCTTCCTCATAGGTACCCGATAAAATAGTTAGCGTTTCCATTTCGTTGGAAGGCGATTGCTCCAATACATTAATCGCCTCCTGAATGGTGTGGAAATCACAAAAGGATTCTTTTCCGACTAGCATGGTTACCCCAATCCTTTCATTTGATTTACAAGTGTTCAGCTAAAAATGACTGCCAAGCCGTTCGCATTTCCAATGTCTCCATATGACCACCGCTCGCAATCACAGGCTGCCAATGCTCAGGGTGACCTGCTTTCTGATAAGCTTCCAACAACCCGTTTGCCAAATGCTCGACTCCTTCTATAGGACACATTCGATCATTTTGACCTGTTATACTCATCCGTGGGCGAGGTACGATCCGCTTTTGAATATCCAACGTGGTGAAATGCTTCAACAAGCCGGGAACATAGGAATAGAACCCATGATGATCCAATCCCCTTTTGGCGATCAGCGTATGGGCATCTACCTGTCCGCAGATATCAACCGTGACCTGTATTCGTTCATCTAAAGCAGCCATCCACCATGCCATAAGTCCACCCATCGACATGCCGATCGTTGCGATGCGGGAAGCATCAATGTCCTCACGCTGGCACATATAATCTACCAAACGACGGTTATCATACAGCATCATGCCCCACAGCACCTGGCCTTGCCAGAGCATTTCTTTTACCAGCTCGCTCTCGGTTTTGCCCCCACGTTCATTGAAGCCCCACATGTCGATACAACACACGCAATATCCCATGTCTGTCAGAACTGTAGCAAACGAGGGCTGCTGTAGGTAAGGACTGCTATGGAGCAACTCCTTACGTCCATTCGTATAGTTGCCCCCGTGCGAATGGTTAAAAACGACCAATGGGAACGGGCCGTTCCGTTGTAAGGGTGTAGCTACATAAGCGGGCACAGACTCGATTCCGTTCAAGTCCAGTAGGAGACACTCCAGTCGATATCCCTCCCGCTCTTCTTGATTCAGCAGAGTTGCCGTTATAGGGCGATCTGCCGGAAGGTCGCCCAGCAATGCTTGCAACTTATCCACGTTTTATTCTCCTTTCATCCCTCCTAGTTCAGCACATTCTGTTCAGAAGGTTGTACCGTTACTTGTTCTATCAGCTTTTCAGGCTGAGCTGTATTCTTCGAATGGCAACGATTGATTTCAACGTTTTCCCCATTTTCAATATAAAAGGTAGGACCTTCATGATTCTCAATCGTAACCTGTTGAAAACGAATATCCTTCACGTTACCCAGATAAAAACCACGGTTATTCATATCTTCAATCCCTGTCATCATGGCCGGACGACCGGGAATCGCATTTTTAGCCATAGAAATATCAATATTGGAAAATGTGATTTCAGCGATATATTGCTCTGCAAGTCCGTACAAGAAGCCAGCCGCCGCATGAACCTGTCTTGCCGTAATATTAGAAAAATGGATTCTTCTAAAGCACGGAGTTTCATCAGTAATCGGATAGGGATTTTTATCCCAAACATATTTGTCTTTGCCCCGAGGTCCGCAGAAATAATACAGGTTTAGAATAAATGGACAAATGACCTCCTCCATCACAATGTTGCTGATGCGAATATCCTCGATGACTCCACCGCGTCCCCGTCTTGATTTCAGACGTATACCCCGATCCGTTTGCTTGAACACGCAATTGCTAATCGTAACATTACGAATATCTCCGCTCATTTCGCTTCCCAGCACGACAGCACCATGACCATGTACCATTGTACAGTTGGTAATCGTAATATTTTCACAAGGAATCCGTTCTTGCGTATCTTCGGTTCCTGCTTTGATCGCAATACAATCATCGCCTACATCTATATTGCAGTTGCTAATACGAACATTGGAACAGGATTCGGGATTAATACCATCCGTATTGGGAGAGTCCGCCGGGTTAAGAATGGACAAATTATCAATCGTAACGTTATAGCAAGCAATGGGGTTTACAGTCCAACTGGGGGAATTTTTTAACATAACATCTTTAATGGTAACCCGCTGACAACGGTCAAAGCTGATTAATTTGGGTCTCGGATACTGTAACTCCTCTGGATGATTCCGATGCTTTTCCCACCACGGCTGACCATTTCCATCCAGCGTTCCGCTGCCTGTAATCGAAATATTCTCAAGGTTCTCTCCATAAATACACGATGCATGTACTTCCCGCTGAACGCCCTCCCATCTGGATTCTACTACAGGGTAATCAGCCAGTTCCGTACTGAAGGAAAGAATAGCGCCAGGGCTTACATGCAGCTCAATGTTGCTTTTCAGAAAAATAGCGCCCGTTAGGTACGTTCCAGCCGGAACAAAAACGGTGCCTCCACCAGCATTACTTGCCGCTTCAATAGCAGCCGCAATCGCCTCTGTTGCCATCGTCGTACCATCCTGAACTGCTCCATAATCTACAATGTTGTACAATTGCATTTCGTTCTCTCCTGTCTTTATTTTATGTGAATGATAATGATTTATAGACTGGGCTGGAAAACACACTGGAAAACGGAGTAGGCGGAATGGTGCTGGACAAGTGTCAGCAATGATAAGCACCATCCGCCTGCGTAGTGACAATACATGTACACTAATATTCAACCTATATCTTTATTTTTTCGATTTCTTATACGCTTCTTCATACTCAGTGGTAATTCGTGCTCCGCCTGATTTTTTCCAATTTTCTACAGCTGCCTTAAATCCGGCTTCATCAATTTCACCCATAATAAATTTGAAGGAGGCGTCGGTAATGATTTTCTCCAGCTCTGTCCCTTGTTCATTAGCGGTAGCTGAATCCAGTGGCACTGTCGGGTCTAGAACAGCAAATTTATTATTTTCTCGCACTAATTCGTTAGCCAGTTCCTTTTCCGGATTGGCATCCTTTAAGTTATAAGTCACTTCACTTGGTCTGGAGCTTGAAAACGGCTGAACGTCTGCTTGCCATAAATCTGTATTCGTAATTTTGAAGGAACCATCCTTTTCAATTTTATAATGAGTACCTTCAAGACCACCGGTCATATACATGTATACATCTTTGTCAATTAAGTCATCTACAAATTGCAGCAGTCTCTTCAACTCAGCTTCTGTCTTTACTTCAGATTTCGGAAATGCCAGCAAGCCTCCTACCCCGCTTCCCTCAGACCATACGTGGTATTGTCCATCTCCATTCGAAATCTTGTTGACAGGTACCAGCTTCAGCCCTTTTTGTAAGCCTTGAGACAAGGTTCTGAGGTTAGAAATATCGATCATGCCTGTATAAATACCTGCTTTACCTTGTGCAAATTGTTGTTGCTGGTCCGTTTTAGCGGTTACAGCAAAGTCTTTGGAGAGATACCCGTTTTTGTATAATTTATTGGAATACTTCAAGGTCTCCAAATATTGAGGAGTATCAAATTCCGGCGTAAACTTTCCGTTTTCATCTACTTTCCAGCCATTAGGTGTACCAAAATAGGAACTTAACGTTTTGAAACTGCTGTAGCGCAGATCCGATCTGTCAACAAACCCAGTCGTATCATTTTTTCCATTGCCATCCGGATCATCTTCTGTAAACGCTCTCGCAACTTCATACAACTCATCCAGTGTGGTCGGCACCTTCAGTCCTAAGCGATCGAGCCAATCCTGACGAATGACCAGACCCGCCCGAGCCAGATTCTTCTGGAACGGAACACCATATAGCACCCCTTCAATAGAAGCGGCTTCTCGCACTTCAGGTGGGATCTTTTTCAAATTTTCGTAATCATCCAAGTATTTGCCTACATCCCAGAATAGTCCTGATTTCAATGAACTACGTACTGAGGAATTTGTCATCATCGTCAAAGTCACCATATCTGCCAATTCACCAGAAGCCAGTGCGGTGGTAATTCTCTCTTCCTTGGAAGCATCCGGTACCCAGTTGAACGTAATTTTGGAATTGGTGTATTCTTCGATTTTACTTTTAATCGTTTCTGTAGGCGGAGAGGCTGTATGCAATACGTTTAGCCAGGTAAATTCCAGTTTGGATTTAGGATCATAGGTTTGACTGCCTTGATCTTCAGTTCCCTTGTCACCACAAGCAGCTAGAAAAACACTCATGACCATAAGTGCGGCAAGAAGACCTGACACTCCCTTTTTCATCTTGATTCCTTTTTTCATCGTGTTTGCTCCTTTTTGGTTTGTATATTCATACCATATCTTCCTCTTTCACCAGAACCTCTCGCTCTATTTTGCTGAATACCTGATGCGTCATCCACATCACGAGATAACCGATGATGCTCGCTCCGGCAAAAGTTAGAATTCCTGGGTACAAGCCTAGAATCAATGCATAAAGCACGACAATGGCTACAAAAAGAACAAGTGTATATTGTAAATACGAAAAACCAATCACGATCGACATCTTGATCTTCAGCTTGATGCCTTTCCAATCATAGTGAGCCAGCAACGGAAAAATGTATGCCAAAGAGATAAGATACAAAAAGGCACCCATCAGCGTCACCACACGAATATACCAGGATGAGACGTTGACGATATCCACGTAGAGCACGTAACCCACAAGGCTGTAAAGCCCGCCAATGATGGCTGCTTCTTTAAAGCTTTCTTTAAAGTAACGTACAAACGTCGAGAAAATGGCGACTTCCTCATTGCCCCGAATCCACTGCCTTAAAATGCTAAGCATAGCAACGGTTGCAGGCCCAACACCTATAAAACCCAAGCCCAGGATCGTCGCAATCGTCCACAGCAAGTTAAGGTAGACCAGGCGTAGCAGGCGCATGCACCATTTGTTCATGTTTTCTACAAACCGTACCATTTTGCATCCTTCCCGTCGTCATTAGTAAACGCCGTCTTCACCAAATTTCTTAGCGAGTCGATTGGAGAGCATAATCAGAATTAAACCTACTACACCTTTAAAAAGTCCTACTGTCGTACTGAAACTTAATTGTCCATTCTTTAAACCCGCAGTATAAATATAGGTGTCAAAGATTTCGGCAACCTCGCGGTTTAATGAATTCAATAGCAGATACATATGCTCAAAGCCCAAATCCAGCGTGCTACCAATTTTCAAAATTAACAATGTAATAATAACCGGGCGGATCGCTGGCAACGTCACGTGCCATGTCTTTCGCAAACGTCCAGCGCCGTCCATTTCTGCTGCCTCATACAATTGCGTATCCACCACTGTAATTGCAGATAAATAAATGATGGTAGACCAGCCGAGTTCCTTCCAAATCACTTGCCCGATATATACCGTTCGCAGCCACTGCGGAGATGTTAAGAAGCTGATCTTCTCACCGCCCAGCGCGGCAATCATTTCATTCAGTACACCGCCGTCCACTGTCAGGAATACATAAGAAATCGAAACAATGATAACCCATGACATAAAGTGCGGAATGTAGATAATGGTTTGAATAATGTTTTTGAAAAACATCTTCCTAACTTCATTCAGCATGAGCGCCAATATGATGGGCAACGGAAAAAAGATTACAATATTCAGTGCAAATAAAATCAGCGTATTGCGAAGCAGCATAAAAAACGTAGGCTCAGTAAACAAACGAATAAAATGCTTCATTCCTACCCATGGACTGCCTGTGATTCCCTGAAATGCTTGATAATCCTGAAATGCAATTACCAATCCCCCCATAGGGAAGTACTTGAAGATAATGAAGTACACCAATCCGGGTAAAACCATCAGATAGAGCAGCTTGTGTTTCTGCATTCGTAAAAGGCTTTCCGTCGTTCTTTTGTTCTTCTTCATTTTCATCTTCATATTTGGTGCGGGGACACTTGAAACTTTCATTAGTTCGACCTCCTTCAAACATTCCTGTATACGCTTTCAAGAGTACGTTATTTTCGGCATTCCGCATATAATCATCAAATGATAGCGTTTACAAAAGTAGGCCGACAGCCTACTTTATAGCCTCTTCACCTTAGCTAATGATTACTACACAACTTAATGATCATCCTCTGTTTTCCACGCTTAGAGAACACCTCAAGATTTGATTATATACGGAATTCTTTCCTCTTGATAAGGTTTAATTGTAAACGATTACAAGGAGGTCACCCACATTGGAACAACCATTAATCAAACCAAAATTACGAAAAAAAGAATCACTGGGCAGTCGTATTTTCAACATTGTAAACAGTACACTTTTGATTCTCATTGCCCTCACTTGTCTCTTGCCTTTTTTGAATATCATCGCCAGCTCATTTGCCTCAACTGAGGAAGTAGTGGCCAAGAAGTTTATTTTATTCCCTGTAACTTTTTCCCTGGATGCTTATCGCTATATCCTATCCACTCCAACGATTTTTAGAGGACTTGGGGTTTCGGTCGGAGTAACGATCGTGGGTACAGTTGTAAGTATGATTTTTACCGCTTTTATGGCTTATGGGTTATCCCGAAAATATCTACTTGGCCGCAATACGATTAACTTCATTGTTGTGTTTTCTATGTTGTTTAGCGGGGGGATGATTCCGACATTCCTCGTTGTCAAAAGCATGGGGCTGATCAATTCGTATTGGTCCTTGATTCTGCCCGTGGCTATTAATGCATTTAACCTGATTATCATGCGTAACTTTTTTCAGGCATTGCCGGATGATTTAGAGGAATCGGCTAAGATGGACGGATGCAACGATTTTGGAATCTTCTTTAAAATTATGTTGCCATTAGCCCTGCCTTCTATTGCAACTATTTCTTTGTTCTATGCTGTTGCCTACTGGAATACGTATATGCACGCCATTCTCTATATCAATGATTCTGCCAAATGGCCAATTCAAGTCCTGCTTCGCCAAATTGTTATCGTCTCCAGTGGTATGCAGGCAGAAGGAACCGCGGTAGATGTCATCCCGCCTGCGCAGACGATTAAGATGGCGGTCATTGTTATAGCGACCGTTCCAATGTTAATCGTGTATCCATTTGTGCAAAAGCACTTTGTCAAAGGAGCTTTGCTGGGGGCGGTTAAAGGTTAATTGGCTTGCTTCATCTTTCGATAAGCCCCTGGTGTAACCTGTTCTTTTTTCCGAAAAGAGCGGATGAAGTTTTGCGAATTATGATATTGCAGTCGCTCGGCGATTTCTTTAATCGTCATATCTGTCTCAACGAGCCACTTCTTGCTCATTTGCAGGCGATAGCCCATCAGATATTCGCTAAACGTTGTACCGTATTCTTTTTTGAAAATACTGCTTAAATAATTCGGATTGTAATGCAGTCGATCTCCAATGAGTTCTAATGATAATTCCTGGTCATATTCAGCACGGATAATCGCGGCAATTTTCTCTGAGAGACAGCGGAATTGCTGGTTGGTCTTCTCCTTCATGCTTTTTACCATGGGGAAAATAACCTGTTCTAACAGCATGCGTTCTATCTCCTCCGGGTTACGGATATCCAGCAAACGGTGATACAAGGCATGATTGTCTTGCGTCAGTAGCACTTCAATCCCTAATAGCTGCTCTAATTGGATGAGGTTATTTACAAATCGTACCAATAGCACTTCAAAGTTCATGGAATGATTGTTCTTTGTCATCATTTCTGCCAATAAAGAGTGCACGGTATGATATACCTGCTCTTCATCCCCTATGCGAATGGCATCAAACAGTTTCGATTCCAATTCCGCAGGATAATGAAGCAGTACCGGACCTGAAATGACCATGGAAATATCCTCATAAAAAATAATCGACTCTTTACCTAGATTTAAACGGTGATGTAATGCTTGCTTGCTCATCTCACAAGCTTCTTTGCTTTCTAACAAGTTATCATACGCTGTGCTAATACCGATGCTGATGGATACATTCAAATACTCTTTTACATGCTGAATCAAAAGGGTCGCATGATCCAGCACTTGCTTTCTCATTTCCTGTGCACTCTTACCTGCCAAAATTAAAATGGTAGCCTGAGTGTTATCGTTCAAAATGATCGGAAGCATACGCAGCTGCTCTGGAATCGTTTCTTCTACGATTTTGTTAATAGCCAGCAGTAAAATATCTTTATCCGAAGGTTCTCGATCTCCCAGATTATCCAGTTGAACTAACAAGGTAATATACATTTGATTCTCGATCTGCGGGTAGCCCAGACGTGGCATTTTTCGTGCCAATTCCTCTGCGGAAACACGTTTGCGAAACAGGTTGAGAATCAATTGCGTTTCCAACTGTGGCATTTCGGACTGAATGAGACTTTCCAAGCTTTCCTTCTCAGTTACAATGTTGTCGATGGAATTAATAATCCACTCAATTTCATTTTTAGAAGGTTCATTTTTGAATGCGAAATTAGGATTTTTCGGCAAGCTGCGTTTTATTTGCTGAAATGGCTTGGTAAAGTAAATGGCAATGATGTAGGCCACCACCACTATTAAAAGCGTTAATACAAGGCCCATCATGATAATCCCAAATTTGGTCGTTTGAAACGCGTTTGCAATCTCTTTTTTATCTAATACCGTTAAGTAAGTCCAATTGTTGTAAGCAGATTTAGCATAAATGATTTGCCGTGCTGGCTGATGCTCCGTTTTCTCCAACGTTAGCATGCCTGTGTTGTCTGATTTAGCAGTTACTTCTGAAATGTGCTGAAGCTGCTGAGTAGACAATAAGGGAGTAGCAGGCTCCGTTTCGTACATTAAGTCGCCTTTGTTATTCAAAATAATCACAGGCATATGATCCTCTGTTTGAATGGTACGACTTAACGTCTGCGACGAAATATCAGACAGTGCAATGGCCTGCTTCTTTTTGGAAAACACAGGCAAGGTATTCACAAAACGGATTCCTTTATCTGTTTTAATCCAGAATAGTCCCTTATCCTGGTGGTCTATATAGGTGCTAATCAGCTGTTCTCGTTCCGTTTTCGTCAAATAAGACAGGCTTCCATTGGAGATTCTCCAATTCTGATTTAGGCTGATCAGTGAATACTCGGTTCCTTCTAATCCCATCGTAGCAATATAATTGAGCTGGGTATTCACATTCCGATATGCTACAAAATCTTTTTCTGTAATGGGATTTTTGACAACTTCATTAAAGGAACTGGTCGTGCTATACGTATTAAAAGCGTATTCAATCGTTTGAATTTTCTGCTCCAGGCTATTTCTAATCTGCGCCATGTAGCTTTGCTTGGTATTGGAAACTCTCTCCACAACGGAGCTAATTGTTGTAAAATAGATGTAGCTGCCGAAGCTGGCCACCAATCCTATTCCCAAAACCAGAATCGTAATAAAAATAGTGTAGAACATTCTTCCTTTTTTCATTGCGCTCCCCCTTTGGTTCTTGGTATCACACCAAATTATAGCGCTTTCATAACAAGGTTTAAATCATTTTTTTCACGTGTGCATTATTTTTTACATCCGTATCATTCCAATTTAAGTTGATTTAGTTTGGTTTGCGGCAGATAAAAAGAAATTTGGAGGTCTCTTATGTTACATGTCGTTAGTTCTAAAGAACAGATTGTAAAAGAAGAATTTCCGTTAGACACTTCCTTTCTCTCCCTCTATCCTGTAGCGGTCCGTGAAGCTCGTCCTTTTGTATTGGTGTTACCTGGCGGTGGCTACGAGCATTTGGCTTCACATGAAGGAGAGCCGATCGCCCGATGGTTAAATGATTTAGGTATTCACGCGGGTGTGCTGGAGTATCAGGTCGGCGATTTCGAGGTTACCTCCTTGCTGGAAGATGTAGAACATGCGTTGCAATGGATTCGCCAAACATCGCATGACTGGCAAGTGATCCCTGATCAAGTGTGTCTCATCGGTTTCTCAGCAGGCGGTCACCTGGCCTCCATTGTGTCCACGATTGGAGCGGAAAAACCAAATCTTCTGATGTTGGGATACCCTGTAATATCATTCCATGAGCCTTATACGCATTTGGGAAGCCGTACGCACTTTTTAGGCGAACAGCCGAACTCGGAGCAGCTTCAAGCCTTTTCATCCGATCGGCAAGTGACTGCACAGACACCCCCAACTTTTATGTGGACAACGGCCAATGATGGAGCTGTACCGGTAGAAAATAGCCTGTTGTTCGCTTTCTCATTATCCAGAGAGCGTATTCCGTTTGAACTGCATGTATTTGAAGAAGGGCGGCACGGATTGGGACTGTCTGAGGACAACCGTGAATGCCGACAATGGCTCGACCTGGCGGAAAAATGGCTTCAAAAACATGGATATGCGCAGACAAGACAGCGGATGACAACTCGACTGTTTATCGCAGGAGACTCTACTGCAGCCCAAAAAGGAGCAACCGAAAAACCGATGACAGGCTGGGGCGAACATTTGCAAGCTCATTTGGACTCTACTGTTCATGTGGACAATCGTGCCGTCAATGGGCGAAGCACCAAATCCTTTATAGTAGAAGGGCGATTAGCTGATATTGAAAAAGATATTCAAGCTGGCGATTATCTGTTTATCCAATTTGGACATAACGATGAGAAAAAAGAAGACCCCACGCGCTACACCGATCCTGAGGGAGAGTACCGTCTAAACTTAATTCAATTCATTCAGTCCGCTCGGGAACGTGGCGGAATTCCTGTGCTATTGACCTCTGTAAGCCGCCGCCGTTTTACCGCGGACGGTGAACCTGATCCGCTGGCCGTAGGAGCTTATCCCGATGCCATGCGAAAAGTAGCCGAGGAAACCCAAACACCGTTGCTCGATATTTTCGAAGCATCACAGCAGCTTTATCATTCCATGGGTGAAAAAGAGTCCCAACTTCTATTTATGCATTTGCCTGAAAAAATGCACCCTAATTACCCAGCCGGGGTAGCAGATAATACCCATTTTTCTGACGAAGGAGCAAGGAAAATTGCCCAACTTGTAGCAGAAGCGATTTGTCAAAGTACGGAGCTATCTGCATTAAAGCAATGCATGATCGATAGAAATCTAAATATCAGTGAGACGGTTGCACACCAACTTGTCAACTGATATCAAGTGCCAGGTATGTTAATACGAAAACGGACTTCGAGCGTATCACGCTGATGTCCGTTTTTTATTTCTTTTTAGCGAAGATAGCCAATCTATAGGGAATAGTTCAAAAATACAGTACACATAATAAATTTCTTTAATTGTTATATTTTAATTATTTTGTATCTAATAGGACTTTAGGATCATTTTATTGCATTGTTTTGACAACATTTGTCGAATGAAGTGAAATCAACAATTTTACATGGTATATTTTAGGAGCTCATATCATACATAAGGAGGATTTTTTAATGAATACTAAGAAAATATTATTATCAACAGCTATGTCTTTGGGACTCCTTGGAAGTATTATCGTTCCTAGTGCGTCCGCATCAGTAGGCCCTTCTCCAGTAATTACACCTATTGTAGAAGTTAATGGAGTATACTACAGAACGGCTACGTTGCCACGTAATTATTCCTATGCCCTGTCAAATTACCCAGGGGATACTTATAAAGTGGCGAGCGGAAATGTCACCGTTTCCGCTTCCGGCGTGGTAACTACCACCACTGCAACGAATGCAAGAGTTGAGATTTACGCCGGTAACGGTAAATTGAGAATGGTGTATACCGTTAAGGTAAACTAGGAAAAAGCCTTAAAAAAGCACTGTTCGTTTATTCGAGCAGTGCTTTCTTTGTTGGACCTATATTCCTACTAGCTATAGCGACGTTATCATGAGAGGCTTCAAAATTAATATACTCGGAACTTATTAAAAACGGATGGGCTGAGTCACCCCTCTCTTTGCTCCCCAATGTCTTGTTCTCTGACCTTTAAAGATCATATTTGGACCGAATCCAATAAAAACAAGGCCTAGCTTTATCAATAACAGTTTGTACTCTCTGAGACATTAACTAGTTCCTTACATAATAAGATTTTGGCAAACCAAACCACAAAAACAACTACATAAAAAATCCCATAAGCATAAATTGCAGACTTGAATTGTAGTCCTCATAGTAAGTTGCGGTATAAATATTAGAAAAAATAGTGAAATTAGTTATTCTTTAAATGTACTTACAGACCATTAGAGAAATCTTATTTTTGTATTTTTTGTTGGGTAGCAAGATTCAATATCTTGAGTTAGCCTGTTTTAAATTTTTATAGAAAAATAGAACTAGTTCTGATAGATTATTGCTACTATATTTTTATACTGGAGGATATTGGGTTCGTGAAAAATAAAACTTTTTTCTCTCTTTTGTGTGCTTTTATTATTTCTATAATGGGATTAACAGCATGTGGAGTATCATCAAGTAAAGATCATTCATTACTATCAAAAGAAGAATTTGAACAAATGTATGTAAATGCTGATCAGTTTGAAGATCGCTCTATTAATTTTTATGGACAAATCACCTATGGTCCTAAGGAAAATAGAAATGGAATTTATGTTCAAGTGAATGCTGATCCGAAAAATAATGAAAAAAACACTTTTGTTTACGGCGATAGTTTTTCCAGCTTCTCTAATGTAAAAGAGAATGATTTTATCCACGTAACTGGTACTGTCATAGAAAAATATCGTTATAGAACGACCCACGGCAATTACACCTCAGCTCCTGCCATCTCAGCAAATAAAATAGAAAAATCTATGTTTATTGATCCTACATTGAGCACTATAGAAGTAAATAAGTCAGTAAAACAAAAGGGCTATATCATGACTCTTCAAAAAGTCGAGTTTGCTGAAGAGGAAACTCGGATTTATATGGCAATCGAAAACAGATCTACAAGCACTATAAATTATTATGACTTTTATACTAAATTGGTTCAAGGAAACAAACAATACGAACCAACGTTTGATCGCGTAAGCTATACTTACCCTGAATTACAGTCCGAAATACTACCTGGTGTGAAGACAGAAGGAATCCTTACATTCTCAAAAATAGACTCTTCTAAGGATTTAACCTTAATTGCAAAAGGTTCTTCAGAGGAACTTGAATATAATCCATTCAAGTTTAAGATTTCAATAAAATAGTCTTTTCGGAGCTCCTTCTAGCGAATTGCATCCCCTAGAATAGATACTGCCCCCTTCGGGTAATGCAATATATTCTACGGGATGCATTCTTGATGGCAATAAAAGATCAAAAAATAAATCGAATTCATAAAAAGTAAAAAAGAGAAAGAGAAGGCTCGTTAGCAACTTAGAATTTCCTCCTCAAATGGCGATTTTACTTCCGCCCTCTGTAAACAACAAAAAAACCCTTGCTTAGCAAGGGTTTTTGAGGAAATGGGCCCTGAGGGACTCGAACCCCCGACCAATCGGTTATGAGCCGACCGCTCTAACCAACTGAGCTAAGGGCCCTCAAAAAAACATGTATATTCACGTTACATATTCGTAACAGCAACGTTAATTAATATACAACATTTTCTTGTGTTTCGTCAATAGTTTTTAGAAATTTTCTTTTTGAAAATTATTTTTGTAAACCTATGGAATAAATCGGACACCATAACGACCTTTGCGCGAGCGGTACACCTCCACTGCGCGGGGATCATTGTAGCCGTACATCCATCCGTCATGCTCCAGCCTTTTTGCCAAACATCCTGCCTGAAATTTAGTCGTGTACAGTCTGCCGTAGTAAACCCAATACATCCGAACTCCCTCTTTTCCCATGATAGTAGGAGTTAGTGTAACCGGATCGAATTCGATTTACACAGCTTGATTTCTAACAGTCTGGACTGGATCGCAATGAGTCTGTGACGCACTACTTATTAGCTCCATTATCTCTAATACTCAGCCTTATTTGCCGAAGGAAGCCGGGTCCTGACGCCAGGAACGTAGCAGTTCCATCTCTTCCTCCTGGATGGTTCCTTCACGCAAGGCAACCTCCATCAAGGCAGTGTAATTGGACAGGGTTTGTAGCTTCACTCCTGCTTCTTCAAAAGCTTGAGTGGCTTTGTCCAGCTGATAGCTGAAAATAGCCAGTACAGCTAACGGCTGAGCGCCTGCTTGCTCTACTGCCTGTGCTGCTTTAATGGAGCTTCCCCCGGTAGAGATGAGGTCTTCGATAACCATAACCTTTTGTCCAGCGCTGATGCGGCCTTCGATTTGATTCTCTTTCCCGTGTCCTTTGGCTTTATCTCTGACATAAGCCATTGGCAGATTTAGCTTTTGCGCCACCCAGGCGGCATGAGGAATCCCTGCTGTGGCTGTGCCGGCAATAACCTCGGTTTCAGGGTATTGTTCTCGGATGAGAGCCGCAAAAGAGTCTGCGATTAGTTCACGCACCTCCGGGTAGGACATGGTCAAGCGATTGTCACAGTAGATAGGGGATTTAATGCCTGATGTCCATGTAAAAGGCTGCTGTGGACGCAGTGCTACTGCCTGAATGCGCAACAGATGGGATGCAATTTGCTCTGGTATATTGTGTATTGTAGTCATACTTGTATCATCTCCTCAATAATATGTTTCGCTGCGGAGCGTGGGTCAGATGCTGCCGTGATCGGCCGTCCAACGACAATGTAGCTGCTGCCCTGGGCAATGGCTTGTCCAGGTGTTAGGACACGCGACTGATCACCTGTAGCGCTGCCAGCCGGGCGTATGCCAGGGGTTATGGTTTTAAAGTCAGATCCGCATACCGCACGAATTGCAGGCACTTCCAATGGGGATGCGACCACACCGTCCAATCCAGCCTCACGCGTCAATTGTGCATAACGAACAACAGCATCCTGTACTGTGCCAGGAATGCCTAACTCCGTATTCATGGTCGTCTGATCCGTGCTGGTCAGCTGTGTGACTGCAATAATTAGCGGCATGGCAAGTGAGCTGTCTGCGGAAATCGCTGCTTCGGCTCCGGCTCTGGCTGCCGACATCATACTGCGTCCTCCAGCAGCGTGTACGTTAAACATATCCACCCCTAGACGGGTAATGCTCTCTGCCCCTCCCCGTACCGTGTTAGGGATATCATGCATTTTCAAATCCAGAAATACGGAGTATCCTCTTGATTTTAATTGTTTTACAAAAGCTGGTCCTGCGCTATAAAACAGCTGCATCCCCACTTTTATATAACAAGGAATTCCCTCAAGCTGCCGAATTAACTGCTCTGCCTGTTGTGCATCCGGGTAATCTAGCGCAACCATCAGCCGTCCTGCCATCTGCTGAAATGCTTCGTTCACCGTTCTACCGCCCCTTCTCACATCAATTCGGGTATATTTGCCCGTGATAAAGGACATCCGTCAGCAAAAGCTGATGAATGTCCTTCCCATTACCACTTATTTTTCTCATCTATTCATAACTTGTTAGTTGCTCAGAACTGGCATCGATTCGGATGTGAAGTTAATCGTCTCCAGCATTTTTAACAGAGCGCGCACTGTATCCAGCGAGGTCATGCAGACAATACCGTTCTCAACTGCTTCACGGCGGATGCGGAATCCGTCACGCTCTGGTGTTTTTCCTTTGGTCAGCGTGTTGAAGACGAAGTTGGCTTCACCTGTGCGGATCATATCCAGAATATTCGGATTGCCCTCACTTAGCTTGTTAACAGTGTTCACTGGAATGTTGGCCTGTTCTAAGGCTGCTGCCGTTCCACCTGTAGCAATAATTTTGTAGCCTAATCTGTAAAAGCCCTGCATCAGCTCGACAGCTTCTTCTTTATCCTTATCCGCCACTGTGATGATGATCGCCCCAGTAGATGGAATTTTCATACCTGCACCTACGAGTCCTTTGTATAATGCTTTGGCGTACTGGATATCGCGTCCCATAACTTCACCTGTAGATTTCATTTCAGGCCCCAGTGTCGGCTCTACACGACGCAGCTTGGCAAAGGAGAATACAGGAACCTTAACCGAGACATAATTACTTTCAGGCCATAGTCCATCTGTATAGCCTGCATCTTTGAGCTTACCGCCCAAAATGGCCTGTGTCGCCAGATTTGCCATCGGAATATTCGTTACTTTACTCAGGAAAGGAACTGTCCGTGAGGAACGAGGGTTAACCTCGATGACATAGACTTCATCTTGATGAATGACGAACTGAATGTTTACCAGACCAATCGTTTTCAATTCCTTGGCGATGCTGATCGTAATGTCCACGACTTTTTTCTTCAGCTCGTCAGACAAGTGTTGTGGCGGATATACTGCGATCGAGTCACCTGAGTGAACCCCTGCCCGTTCCACATGTTCCATAATCCCTGGTACCAGGACCGTTTCACCGTCACAGATGGCGTCAACCTCAACTTCTTTGCCCAACATATAACGGTCGATGAGCACAGGATGTTCCGGATTGATTTTAACCGCTTCTTCCATGTACCGCAGCAATTCCGTATCCGAGTACACAATTTCCATAGCACGCCCGCCCAGGACGTAGGATGGACGTACCAGAACCGGATACCCTAATGCTTGGGCAGTTCCTACCGCTTCATCTACCGACGTGACCGTGTTGCCTTTAGGCTGGGCGATAGCAAGGCGAGACAGCAGCTGTTCGAACTTTTTCCGGTCTTCTGCTTCATCGATACTTTCCAAACTCGTACCCAGAATATTAACGCCTGCCGCACTAAGTGGAGCTGCAAGGTTAATCGCCGTTTGACCGCCGAACTGGACGATGACACCAATCGGTTTTTCCTGCTCAATGACATTCATTACATCTTCGAAGAAAAGTGGCTCAAAGTAGAGACGGTCCGACGTGTTGAAGTCTGTAGAGACGGTCTCCGGATTGTTATTGATAATTACCGCTTCGTAACCTGCTTTTTGGATAGCCCATACCGCGTGCACGGTGGAGTAGTCAAATTCAATCCCTTGACCGATCCGAATAGGTCCTGAGCCGAGTACGATAACTTTCTCTTTGTTGGATGGAATCACTTCGTTTTCCACCTCATAAGAGGAGTAGTAGTACGGAGTTGTGGCTTCAAACTCGGCTGCGCACGTATCTACCATTTTGTAGACAGGACGCAGGTTTTGATTTAGACGGAATTCACGAACCTCAGACTCGGTTGTCATACTCTTCTGTTGACCCATACTGCGAATCTCGGCAATGGAGCGGTCGGTAAATCCTTTTCGTTTGGCCTGATAGAGCGTTTCATAGGTCAGCTCAGGCTCTTCAGCGATAATCGATTCGAACTTGACTATTCCCTCTACCTTATCGAGGAACCACCAATCAATTTTGGTTACATCCTGAATGTCCTGTTGTTTCCAGCCACGACGGAATGCCTCGGCTACCAGGAACAAGCGCTCATCATCTGCTTTAGCCAGACGCTCTTTGAGTACCTCATCAGATAGTTGATCGGCGCCCTTTAGATGCAGGCGATGTACCCCAATTTCCAGAGAACGGACCGCTTTATGGATAGATTCTTCAAATGTACGTCCGATGGCCATGACTTCACCGGTTGCTTTCATTTGTGTGCCAAGCTTGCGGTTGGCAGAAATGAACTTGTCAAATGGCCAGCGTGGTATTTTACTCACGATGTAATCCAATGTCGGCTCAAAGCAAGCATACGTTTGTCCCGTTACTGGATTCACAATTTCATCCAGTGTGTAGCCTAGTGCAATTTTGGCCGCCATTTTGGCAATCGGATATCCTGTCGCCTTGGAAGCCAGTGCCGAGGAACGACTCACCCGTGGGTTGACCTCAATCACGTAGTATTGATAGCTGTGCGGATCCAGCGCAAACTGTACATTACAGCCGCCTTCGATATTGAGGGCGCGAATAATTTTCAGAGAAGCCGAGCGCAACATTTGGTACTCACGATCTGACAGTGTCTGGCTCGGTGCTACGACGATACTGTCGCCAGTGTGCACGCCGACCGGATCGAAGTTCTCCATATTACAGACAACGATGCAGTTGTCATTGCCGTCACGCATAACTTCATACTCGACTTCCTTCATACCTGCGATACTTTTTTCCACTAAGCATTGCCCGATTGGACTGTAGCGCAAGCCAGAGCTGACTGTTTCACGTAATTCTTCTTCTGTAGCGCAAATCCCACCGCCTGTACCTCCCAGCGTATAAGCCGGACGAACGATAATGGGGTAACCGATTTCGTTAGCAAATTCCAATGACTCTTCCAGTGTTGTTACAATTACGCTCTCCGGTACTGGCTGTTCCAACTCACGCATCAAGTCGCGGAACAAGTCCCGATCTTCAGCTTTTTCAATTGAATTCAGTTGAGTTCCGAGCAGCTTAACATTTTCGCGTTCCAACACCCCAGCGCGAGCCAGTTCCACTGCCATATTCAGACCTGTCTGTCCTCCCAGTGTAGGAAGGAGACCATCCGGACGCTCCTGGCGGATAATCTGTGTTACAAAATCAAGTGTAATCGGCTCGATGTATACTTTATCTGCCATATTGGTGTCTGTCATGATGGTTGCCGGGTTACTGTTGATCAGTACTACCTCGACGCCTTCTTCTTTGAGCGCTTGACAAGCTTGTGTACCAGCGTAATCGAATTCTGCTGCCTGACCAATGACGATAGGACCGGAACCGATCACGAGTATTTTTTTAAGTTCTGTATTTTTCGGCATATTAGCGCTCTCCTCTCACTGCGGCGGCGATAGCAGCCTGACGCGGTTGCTTTGGTTGATTTCTTTTGTGTTCACGGATCATTTCCAGGAAGCGGTCAAACAGGTAGCCATTATCGTAAGGACCAGGCGCAGCCTCTGGATGATATTGCACCGAAAACGCGGGATACTTAGTATGTTTAAGACCCTCAATCGTTTTATCGTTGTTGTTAATATGCGTCACTTCAAGTTCTGTTCCTTGGATCGATTCCTCATTCACTGTGTAGCCATGATTTTGTGATGTGATGAAGCAGCGTCCGCTCTCCAGTTCTTTCACCGGGTGGTTACCACCGCGATGTCCGAATTTCAGCTTTTCCGTATCTGCTCCCGAAGCCAAGGCGAACAACTGGTGTCCCAAGCAAATTCCGAAAATCGGGTATTCCCCTAGCAATTCAGCCACCGTACGTACAGCATGCGGTACGTCTTTTGGATCTCCAGGACCGTTGGACAGCTGAATACCGTCCGGATCCAAGCGTCGAATTTCCTCGGCCGTCGTATCATGTGGAACGACAACCACATCACAGTCTCGTTTATTCAGTTCGCGCAGGATGCCGCTTTTAGCACCATAGTCAATCAATACAATCCGTTCTCCGTTGCCAGGGCTGCTGTACGGATGAGGAGTAGAAGTCAAAGGAACCTGATTACGTAGTTCTTCTATGGTCATGTCGGACATCATTTCTTTTAGTTCTTCCAACGGCTGGGAACCAGTCGTCAAAATGCCCTTCATTGTGCCGTGATGGCGAATAATCCGGGTGAGCATGCGGGTGTCGATGTCGCTAATACCAATGATGCCATATTCCTTCAGCAAATCGCCCACGCTGTATTGAGCACGCCAGTTACTTGGCGCCGGCTCGTAATGTCGAACAGCAAAGCCGTGGACATAAGGCCGTACTGATTCAAAATCATCACGAGTAATTCCGTAATTTCCAATTAGCGGGTAAGTCATGGTTACGATTTGTCCGCAATAAGAGGGATCCGTCAGCACCTCTTGATAGCCTGTAATCCCTGTGTTGAAAACGACTTCGCCTGTTTTTTCACCTTCCGCACCAAATGATGTGCCTGTAAACAGCGTGCCGTCCTGAAGTAACAATCTTGCCTGCATCCCGTCTCACTCCTCTATTTTGTTTCCTGCTATAAGGTTCTATTTTTTTAATTAGTTGTGTATTATTTTGCTTCGTCAGCAGACCATACCAGTTTGCCGTCTACCCAAGTTTTCACCGGCCAGCCTTTGAGCTTCCAGTCTGTAAAAGGAGTGTTGCGTCCTTTGCTGGCAAACGTTTGTGGATCAACTGCCTGCTCCTGCTCCAGATCAATCATGGTCAGGTCAGCGGGTGCTCCCTCTTCCAGACGTCCCGTATCAAGGCGGAAGACACGCGCTGGGTCAGCCGTCATACGGCGCACCAGAAAGTCCAGCGTCCATTGCCCGGTAGCTACGAATTTGGTGTACAGCAGCGGAAAGGCTGTTTCAAATCCAACGATTCCAAATGGCGCCAGCTCCATCCCTTTTGCCTTCTCTTCCTCGCTGTGTGCTGCATGGTCCGTTACGATGATATCAATCGTTCCGTCCTCCAGCCCCTCGATGCATGCCTGTACATCACGCGGGGAGCGTAGTGGAGGATTCATTTTCCAGTTGGCATCCAGCCCAGGAATGTCCTCATCGGACAATACCAAGTGATGCGGGCATACCTCTGCAGTAACCTTGATGCCAAAAGATTTGGCATGGCGAATCAATCGCACCGATTGCTCTGTGCTGACATGGCATACATGATAATGTGCCCCAGTTGCTTCGGATAGCAGAATATCACGTCCAACATGGATTGCCTCGGATTCATTGGGGATACCTTTGAGTCCGTGACGCTTGGCAAATTCACCGTCCGTCACCGCTGCTCCTACAACAAGTGTGTTATCTTCACAGTGTGCAATGACTGGCATATCCAGCGCTTTAGCTCGTGACATGGCATCCTTCATCATTTGTGCACTCTGCACTCCGACTCCGTCATCAGTAAATCCGATGGCACCTGCTGCTTTGAGCGCTTCAAAATCTGTCAGCTCACGTCCCAGTTCGTTTTTCGTGATGGCTGCGTAAGGAAGTACCTTGGCCAGCCCAGCTTCCTTACCCTTTTTCAGCACTAGCTGAACCGTGTCTACATTGTCTGTCACTGGACGTGTGTTTGGCATGCAGGCAATCGTGGTAAATCCACCTTTCACCGCAGCGCGGCTGCCTGTTTCAATTGTTTCTTTATATTCAAAGCCAGGTTCTCTCAGATGCACATGCATGTCGATTAGACCGGGGATGACCAGCTTTCCCTGGGCGTCGATTTTTTCGACTTCGAGCTCTTGTCCAGATGCCCCTTCTTCCATAATGAGGCTAACTCCGGCTTCCGCATTTGCGATAGCCAAAATTTTTCCGTCAGCGATTAGGATGGATTTTAATTCCGTCTCGCCCTGCTCGTTCAATACGCTTGCATTCATAATTAATTGTTTCATCTGAAATATTCCTCCGCTCAGGTTTTTTGCAACTTTTTCCTACGATCCTACTGACAGCTGCTACAGCTTCATTGCCCGTTCCATAACCGCCATGCGGATTGGAACCCCGTTGGCCATTTGCGGAAAAATTCGCGATTGCTCGCTTTCCACAACTGCACTATCGATCTCCACATTCCGATTCACTGGAGCCGGGTGCATGATAATTGTTCCGGACTTAAGGCTCGCTGCTCTTTCTTCTGTCAGACCGTACTGCTCTCGGTACTCATCCGCTGAGCGCAACATCCCTTCAGCATGCCGTTCAAGCTGGACTCGCAGCATCATGACCACGTCTGCCTGCAAAGCTTCTTGCATTGGCACATAAGGCGCGTACGTTGCAAGCTCAGGTGCCTGCATATTGTCCGGCGCACAGAAGCTAACCTTGGCTCCGAATTTTTGCAAGGCCCACAGATTCGAGCGAGCTACACGGCTGTGCAAAATGTCTCCTATGATGGATACTCTCAAGCCTTTAAGCTCACCGAAAGTTTTGCGCATGGTGTAGAGGTCCAGCAAAGCCTGCGTTGGATGCTCATTGTTGCCGTCTCCCGCATTAACCAGCGGAACACTGACCTTCTCAGCAAGCTCTTGCAGCACTCCGGCTGGCTTTAACCGGATGACTCCAGCATCAATGCCCATGGATTCGAGCGTACGTACAGTATCGTAAATGGACTCCCCTTTTTCCACACTGGAAGCCGCGGCGGAAAAGTTCAAAACCTGAGCGCCGAGCCGCTTCTCCGCCATTTCAAAAGAAAAGCGTGTACGCGTACTATTTTCAAAAAACATGTTGGCCGCGAAGCGTGACTGTAGGACTGGAATCAGCTTTTGCGGCTGTGATTCCCAATAATGAGCACGATCCAGAATCGACTCAATTTCATTTCGGCTAAGTTCTTTTAATCCGAGCAGGCTACGTTCTCTAAGTTGACTGGCTGTTGTGATCATACCTATTCCCCCCGGTTCTGAATGATCGTCACTTCGTCCTTACCGTCCGTCTCCTGAAGTGCAACTACGATTTCCTCAGATTTGGAGGTCGGGATGTTCTTGCCGATGTAATCCGGACGAATCGGAAGCTCACGGTGTCCGCGATCTGCTAGCACAGCCAGCTGGATCATTTGCGGTCGTCCGCAGTCCATCAATGCATCCATCGCCGCGCGAATGGTGCGGCCTGTGTACAGCACATCGTCAAAGAGAATGACTTTCTTATCATGAACCGATACGTCAGCAGGATTCATCAAAAGCTCTTTTCCATTTCCTTTAGCCTCGGCAACGCTGCTCCGGTCATCCCGGTAGGCTGTAACATCCAGCTCTCCCCATGGAATCGGTGCGCCTTCAATCTCAGCAATTTTTTCAGCCAAACGCTGCGCCAGATGAACTCCGCGTGTTCGAATACCTACTAGCACGCAATCGTCGATACCCTTGTTTTTCTCCAAAATTTCATGTGCAATCCGTGTTAATGCCCGACGAATCGCAATTTCATCCATCAGTACATGTGTTTCATTACTCATGCTTCCAGCCTCCTCAGGTGATGTTCCCTTCAGACCTGGTCCCGTGTCGGATACAAAAAAGACTCCTTGCCCAAGTTTGGCAAGGAGTCTCGTATGAACAGTCTTCCACTGTTCTCCGATCTGTCGGACACACTGAAGACATACCGCCGCAGCGGATGCACTGATCAGTGATCCATTCACGTTACCTTGCCAGCCTCACGGGACTGATTTAAAGGTGCTATTCAGGATTTCCTTTGTCCTGCTTCTTATAGTGCGAGATGGCTAACCATCTCTTGGACAAAGTTCATCGCAACTACAAGAAGTATGACAGATTGAAAATCTCGTGTCAACACCCGTTCAACCGGAACCACCGGAAGCACTTTAATAAATATACATCATATCTGTATAATTATCCATAGTTGTTTTTACCCATTCCTTGTCTCACAATAAAAAAACCGCCATTTAGGCGGTCTAAATTAATGATTTATTCAAGTTTTTGAATAGAAAAGCAGTTCATCGTTGTTTTAGCGACTACGCAAGGACGTTAATACGTCCTCCATATCAGGAGGGATCGGTCTGCTAAATTCCAAGTATTCTCCCGTGGTTGGATGCTTAAATCCCAATACCGCTGCATGCAGGGCTTGGCCCTCCATACGAACCCCTTTACTGCGTCCATACATAGGATCGCCAACCAATGGATGCCCAATGAATTTCATGTGAACACGAATTTGATGTGTGCGCCCTGTCTCCAATTGAAGTTCAAGCAGGGTATAATCCCCCAACCGTTCAATGACGAGAAAATGGGTGACTGCATGCTTGCTGTTGCGTTCCGTCACCGTGAACATTTTACGATCACCTGAATCACGACCGATCGGAGCATCTACGGTTCCCTGATCGTGGCTCAAATGACCGTGGACCAATGCAATATATTTCCGAGTCACGCTATGATCCTTAAGCTGTGCTGCAAGTGATGCGTGGGCCTGATCATTTTTAGCCGCCATCAGCAGTCCTGATGTATCCTTATCAATACGGTGAACAATACCGGGACGTAATTCCCCGTTAATGCCGGAAAGGTCATGGCAGTGGTACATCAGTGCGTTGACCAGTGTTCCCGAGGAGTGTCCTGGTGCAGGATGCACCACTAGACCACGTTGCTTGTTAATGACAATAACGTCCGAATCCTCGTATACGACATCTAGCGGAATATTTTCCGGCATAATATCTACACTTTCTGGCTCAGGTACCGACAATACAATATGATCTCCTTCAGCCAGCTTGTAGTTCGCTTTGACCGCCGTACCGTTCACCAGTACGCGACCATTCCCGATCCACAGCTGAATTTGAGAACGAGATACTTCCTTCATTTCTTCGGCGATGTATTTGTCTATACGTGTTTTGACATTCCCTGAATCTGCCGTCCATTCCAGAGATTCACCCTCCAGTTCGTCCTCATAAGACAGACCTATGGCTTCGCCATTTTCATTCACTTCGTTCATGCTATGACTTCCCTTCAACGCTATCATTGCCATTCCCTTTTTCCCGACGCGATTCCAGCAATGTATCCAAAATAATCAGTGCAACACCGATGACAATTGCCGAATCTGCCACATTAAAAATCGGGAATGTGTAGCTTCCAAAATTGAACTGTGCAAAATCAACCACTTCTCCAGAAATAGCCCGATCCAAAAAATTACCAACCGCTCCCCCAAGCACCAAACTTAGCGCAACAGGAAGTAGTTTTTGCCCAGCTCTGACTGTTTTTCTTAGGTACCATACGATACCGATCACTACTACAATTGTGATCACGATAAAAAGCCAGCGTTGCCCTTCCAAAATCCCAAAAGCGGCTCCGCGATTACGATGGGAGGTAATTAAAAAGAAATTGCCGATGACTGGTATTTGCTCGTACAATTCCATCCGCGTAGCCACCAAATATTTGACTCCCTGATCAATCAAAAAAATAATTAGCGCAATACCAAAATAAATCACAGTCCTTCGTCACTCCGATCCGCTTATATCCGTTGTCGAACCCATTTATTGTAGCATAAGCCTTCTCAGATCGTCCACGAGTCCTGCAGGCTTTCAAGCACAGTCCTTGAATGGAATGAACTCGATCACATTTGATTAGAATTTCCTATGTAAAAGAGGTCTTCCCGGTGCACACTACAAGGAGCATACCTGACACAACGCATGCACGTAAATCTAGAACAAGGAGAGGATTCCATGTCCCCATTGACGGAGCAACAATTACAAGGCTTGCGTAACGAACTGCTGGAACGCAAAAAGGAAATTGAGCATCGGTTGCAAAGCAACGACCATTATGGACTCGGCGATTCTCAACGTGATCAAACCGGTGAGCTTTCTCCCATTGATAACCATCCAGGCGATCTGGCTACCGAAACCTATGAGCGAGCTAAAGATATTTCCTTGCTGGAGCATGACGAGTTTCAATTGGAACGTATCAAATCAGCCTTGATGGCTATGGACAAGGGAACCTATGGCATTTGCGCCGCCAGCGGTAAGCCCATTCCCTATGAACGTCTGCTCGCTGTTCCCTATACCATTTATTGCAAAGAATTCAGTCCTGAAACAGAAGTATCCAACAACCGTCCGGTGGAGGAAGAATTTCTCGCTCCCGCGTTCGGTAGAACAAGCCTGGATGAGCGTGAAGAACAAAACGGCTTTGACGGTGAAGATGCTTGGCAGATCGTTGAAAATTGGGGGACCTCTAACACTCCGGCCATGGCGGAAAGTGGAGAAATCCATCGCTATGATGATATGGAAATCGAAGCCGGCGATGATAATATGGGCTTCGTAGAGCCATATGAAAGCTTTGTCGCTACTGACATTTATGGCAGAAATGTATCCATTGTCCGTAGTTCTATTTATCAGCGTTATATAGAAGATGGCGAGGGTGAAGGTCTGCTGGAGCCAGATTTGCACGAGGACGAATCGTAAGCTTTAAAGTGAAACGCCTAGTAGGTAGTAAGCTCTAATTGTCGCTGTACGATCCGTACAATATCAGCGATATAATCACCGATAATTGGCAAATTCAACGCTCCGAGCACTTGAAGCACATAAATAATGGTAGCAGCAAAAAAAGTAAACCCTAGCGCAATGCCTATCCCTCGGGAAACACCTGATATTAGGTTTAGCCAAAGCAATCGCCAAGGCTTATTCAGCAGCAAAGCGTAATCTGCAATACGTGTTCGTTCCATCTGCTCTGACACAGCTTGCACCAGCTTTTCCACACGACTTAGTTTCTCTGCCTGTTCACCTGCTATTCCCTTTTCTGAGGCTATGGCGGCCCCTTCTCCGTTCATCCCTCGGAGACTCCTTCCCTGTCTGCGCCTTGACCGTGCTGTCATATGCACAATCCCCCTTTTCCCATAGCTGCCCCGAAAGCAGCAAACGAGCCGAAGCACGTAACGGAGGAAACCCGTTTCCGATGCTTAGGCTCGTTTTTATATGCTGCCTGTTATTGTATTATGGGACAGGGGGCTTGTAATTATTCCCCAATATGAACGCCGATGGTTTTGCCGTTCACTTCTACATGTTCCGCTGGTTCAGCTTGACCAAATGTCACCGTGGTTACCAATACGTTCTCACGCAACACAGAGTCGAAGCTTTCGATCGCCTGACGCAAGTCGCTGTCTACATCCAACGTCAATGCTACATACTTTTCAATCGGCAGATCCAGCTTTTTGCGGTAGTCTTGTACCGCGCGAACCACTTCACGTACCCAGCCCTCTTGCTCAAGCTCCGGTGTAATATCTGTGTTCAGCGCTACCGTTAAGCCATAGCCAGAAGCAGAAGCGAAGCCTTCTTTTGCTTTTTTCTCCACCAGCAATTCTTCGGCTGTAACTTGCAACTCTTCACCTTCTGGAGAAGCCACGTTCAGCACTCCTTTTTCTACAACAGAACGAGTATCCTCAGTAGACATTCCTTTGAAAAGGTTTTGTAGGAATCCGACATTTTTGCCGTATTTCTTGCCTGCTACTTTCAAATTCAGCTTCAATGTAAAATCAACAAATCCGCTATCATCCGTCTCAACATGAATATTCTTCACATTGATCTCGTCTTTGATGATTTCTTCATAGCCGCTCAGGTCAAAATCCTGATCCATAGACAGAATCAATTCAGACAACGGTTGACGTGTTTTCAAACCCGTTTCGTTACGGACATTACGTGCTAATTCAACGACGCGACGTGCTGTTTCCATATCTCGTTCCAGTTCCAGATCAATTAAGGATTCATTGGCAGACGGATAGTCATCCAAATGAACACTTTCCCCATTGCTCAGGTTGAGGTAAATATCCTCAGCAAGCAGCGGTGTGAACGGTGCCAGCAGCTTCGCCGTCGTTAACAACACCTCAGTCAATGTTCGATACGCATCCAGCTTATCTTCTGTAAGCCCGTTACCCCAGAAACGATCACGTGAACGACGGATATACCAGTTACTCAGCTCATCCACAAACGACTCAATCGCTTTGGATGAGTTCAGGAAGTCATTTACAGACAATGCTTTATCCACAACCAAGATTAGGCTGTTTAGACGGGATAAAATCCAGCGATCCAACTTGTGTGCCGATGGCTTGAATGGATGCTGTGCCGGATCAAATCCGTCAATATCCGCATACAGAGTCAGAAATGCGTGTGTATTGACAAGCGTATCTACCAGCTTCGATTTAGCCTCGCCTACAATGCCTTTGGAAAAACGTTTGCTATTCCATGGTGCACTATCGGACAGTAATGCCCAGCGGAAAGCATCTGTTCCGTACTCATCAATCACTTCCCACGGATCAATAACATTACCCTTTGATTTGGACATTTTCTGCCCCTGCTCATCCAGTACATGGCCTGTTGCCATGACAGCTTTGTAAGGAGCTTTGCCAGTCAGCATCGTCGAAACCGCAAGCAAGCTATAGAACCAGCCACGAGTCTGGTCAATCCCTTCACAGATCATATCTGCCGGAAATTGCTGCTCAAACGTTTCATTATTCTCAAAAGGATAGTGATGCTGTGCAAACGGCATAGAGCCGCTATCGAACCATACATCGATGACTTCCGGTGTGCGAGTCATTTCGTATTTACCGCATTGGCTACGAACCTTGATATCATCTACATAAGGTTTGTGTAGCTCGATATCCGCTGGTACATCCCCAATTGCACGTTCTCTCAATTCAGCAATACTATGAGGTGCGAACTGTTCTCCAGTTTCCTCACAAACCCAGATATTGAGCGGTGTACCCCAATAGCGATCGCGACTGATGTTCCAATCCACCAGTTCCTCCAAAAACTTACCGAAGCGTCCTTCGCGTACATGGCCCGGGTACCATTCAACTTCGCTGTTGTTGGCAATCAGTTGATCCTTGATCGCAGTTGTTTTGATAAACCAGCTGTCCATCGCATAGTACAATAATGGAGTATCGCAGCGCCAGCAGAACGGATAGCTATGCTCGTATTTTTCCTTGCTGTACAGCAACCCTTTTTCGGACAGCATTTTCACAATATCTACATCGCAATCTTTCACAAAACGGCCTGCAAAATCAGTGATTTCAGCTACATAGTTTCCTTGGAGATCCACTACGTTGATAAACCCAACGCCATTTTCACGACATACGCGATAGTCATCCTCACCATGTGCCGGGGCCATATGAACGATACCTGTACCGCTGGAATCTGTTACGAACTTGGCACCCAGAATTTGGTTACCTTTCTCCACCTGAAAATAAGTAAATGGCGGGGTATAGGTTTGGCCTACCAGTTCTGAACCCGATAGCGTGCCAATCACTTCATGATCACCTTTAATTACGGTCTCAACAAGATTTTTAGCAACGATGTATACCCCATCTTCCTGCTTCACACGTGCGTATTCCAGCTCAGGGTTGACGGCGAGCGCCACGTGACTCGGCAAGGTCCAAGGTGTTGTCGTCCAGGCCAATACATATTCACCACTGCTATGCAGCTTGAATTTGGCCGTGGCACTCAGATCCTTTACATCTTTGTAGCCCTGTGCTACTTCATGGGAACTTAGTGTTGTCTGACAATCCGGGCAGTACGGACTCACACGATGACCACGATACAGCAGATCTTTCTCATGAATCGTCGCCAAAATGTTCCATACACTCTCGATATAGTTATTGTCCAAGGTAATGTATGGGTGATCGAGGTCTGTCCAGTATCCGATCGCTTCGGTTAAATCGCGCCACTGCTGCTCGTATTCAAACACGCTCGCTTTACATTTTTTAATAAATTTCTCAACACCGTATTCTTCAATTTCAGGCTTGTGAGAGATCCCCAGTTGCTTTTGCACACCCAGTTCTACCGGCAGGCCATGCGTATCCCAACCCGCCTTACGTACAACACGATATCCCTTCATGGTCTGATAGCGGCCGACGAAATCCTTAATTACGCGACCCAGCACATGACCGATGTGTGGTTTGCCGTTAGCTGTTGGTGGGCCCTCATAAAACACAAAATTAGGCTTTCCTTCACGATTGGTAATGGATTTACGGAACGTGTCCTCCTGTTTCCATTTGCTCAGGATGCGTAGGTCACGTGACCGTGCTTTTTCTTTAACATCCACTCTGTTCATAACGTCATACTTCCTCTCTGCTCATCATTAATTGTTCTAGCGCACTTAAAAAAAGCAACAAAAAAAGCCCCATCCCTGTAAAAGGGACGAGACTGTGCTCGCGTTACCACCCTGATTCCGTAATTAGACCAGTCTAAAGAAGACGATCTTGTCACGACTCTCTGAGCCCTACTCAACTTCAGCAGGGCGCCATTATAACGCATGGCAAACGGTGATTGCTTACACACGCCATAAATTTAAGCGCTTCAGCTCACTTCTCCGGGAGGATC
Organism: Paenibacillus sp. T2-29; assembly: GCF_052921365.1. NCBI lineage: Bacteria > Bacillati > Bacillota > Bacilli > Caryophanales > Paenibacillaceae > Paenibacillus > Paenibacillus sp. T2-29. Next base: position 731,641 of record NZ_JBREVE010000001.1, read on the forward strand.
TTCAGTCATGTTCTGAACGTTGGCTTGCACCGGAAGGCCAACTCTCTGAGGGACAAATCATGACGTACTCGTTCCCATCAACGAATTAAACATGTTAAATTCATCGAATATTAAACCAGCAACATCGTTGCCTTGAATAACAACCATCAACCAATAGACGGATAATCGTTGAATTCAGTATAGTATTTACAGTTATAGCCTGTTTAAAGATAAAAGTCAACCCTAACAAGACCTAATAAAAAGCTTGTCAGAAATCAAAATCAGTAAATTTCTTTCATTTCACGCTCGCGCTCCAGCACTTCGCGTTCCCGGTTTTCAAGTGCTTCCCAGCCATCTTGGCTTAACAAGTCAAGCTGTGCTTCCACCAATGTACGAAACCGTGCTCGGTAAATTGAAGCCTGTTTCTTCAGTTCTTCAACCTCCAACGCGATTTTGCGGGATTTGGACAATGCTTCGTTCACAATACGATCCGCATTTTTTTCCGCTTCCTTCACGATCAGTTGAGATTCTTTCTTGGCGTTGTTGCGAACTTCATCAGCTGCTTCCTGCGCGACAATAATTGTCTTACTCAGTGTATCCTCAATCGTCGCAAAATGATCGAGCTTCTCCTGTACGTTCAGCAACTGGGTGCTCAGTTCTTTATTTTCACGAATAACGCCCTCGTAATCCTTGATCACCTGATCCAAAAATTCATTAACCTGGTCCTCATCATAACCGCGAAGCCGGCGGGCAAATTCCTTATTATGTATATCCAATGGCGTTAATGGCATGCCGTCCACCTCCTATAAGATTGACAAAAAATTCATTTTCCGCGTCACGACGCTCATTATCATCTATCGGTCATCATACCCCGTTTTGTGAATACTGTACAGAGCAAAATCGTTCCAGTTCTTTGCTATAGGTTAATTCTTTCGACAGAAAGCTCACGAATCCTGCCTACAGCTATACAAACTTACCAATTTTGACACGGAATCTACCCTTTTTTGTCATCCCGTCTGTTTCAAGCACTTTGAAACGCCCAAATCCCTGCATGGAAATAACGTCCCCAACCTTAAGTGAAGTAGATGGATTCTCCTCCACCTTCCAGTTTACCCGACATCGTCCCGCTCGAATCGGTGTTAATATTTTACTGCGACTCAATTTGTAGACGTCACTGGCAATCCCGTCCAGACGCAAAGAAGCGACCGTCAGATCCATCGCCTCTAATGCAACTTCCTTCGTTCGGAGACTTGCTACTGGCAACAGTTCTGTCCAAACATGAACACGATGTACCTGCTGCAAATGCATGGTTATAAAATCTCCGATCTCTGATGCCACCAACACATGACACCCATCATCCAGCACGTGAATGTCCCCGATTTTTCCACGCTTGATTCCAAGCCCCAAAATGGCACCTAGATAATCGCCGTGCTCAAGGGTATTGATTTTATGATCATCAGAAGAGATGGAAAGGACCTGAATTCCCATTTCCTCATCGTCCAAATACGAATAATCGGGCGCAATCAGCGCCCGCTTTCGTTCCGAAGCCGTATATCCGCCATCTACCCTAATCGTGACCTTGTCTTCCTTCGAAGCAAGTGTCTCCAATATGTACTGTTGTCGCGGATCCAAAAAATCAGTCAGCTTCTGCTCATGATAAGCTCCCGCATGACTGATCCATTCGGAAGCACGATCCACATAATCCCGTTCATCCGGGTGAAAATGCTCATAAATCTCAGTTCGCATAAATCCTCCTAGACGAAATTGCCAATTAAAGAAATCAAACCGTACGATGCAAAACGCAAAGCAATCAGCGCTACGATAGGTGAAATATCAATCATCCCGAAGATTGGCGGTATAAACCTGCGAAAAGGAGACAAATACGGCTCCACAAACCTGGCAAGTAAATCACCGATCACACTCTCTCTGGCATTAGGAAGCCATGACAGCAGGACATATGCAATGATCATGTACGAATAAATCTGAAATAACCAGTAAATTACCTCGATCAAGAAAAGCTCACCTCATTCTGTTAAGTTCTTGTTCAGTGTCAGCCAGTATCTCCGTAATGGAGCCTTGAATTTCAACCGTATCCGGTGTGCACAGAAAAATATTGTTACCGACCTTCGAAATGCCGCCACTCAGTGCATACACAGTACCACTCAAAAAATCAATGATACGTAGCGCCTGATCCTTGCGAATTCGTTGCAAGTTAACCACGACGGTGCGATGTGAACGGATATGGTCGGCGATTTCCTGTGCTTCATCGTAAGAACGCGGCTCATACAGAACAACTTTCACATTTTTCTGTGAATGGATGCTGACAACATTCGTGCCCTTCTGGTTCTTACGTTTATCAAAGCTTGGGGTTTCAATTTCTTGATCTTCCGGCGTATTCATAACCTCTCGCTCTATAACTTCCTCTTCTTCCTGAAGCCCCAGAAAGTTCATGAACTTATTCATTACGCCCACTGAAAATCCTCCTCTCGTCCGACCAGTACGGAACCAAGCCGCAACCAGGTCGCTCCTTCTTCAACCGCCACTTCAAAATCATTGGACATCCCCATAGACAAGTGAACGATAGGTTCTCTAGTCAAGGCTTGTCCATTTAACCGATCACGCAGTTCACGCAATCCTCGAAACACAGGTCGAGTATGTTCTGGGTCTTCCTCATGAGGAGCCATGGTCATCAAGCCGATTACGTCCACATGTTGCAACTCGCGAATTTGTTCCAAGAAAGGGGCGACCGCCTCGGGGGATAAGCCGTATTTTGAAATTTCCCCAGAAATATTGACTTGTACAAAAGCTTTGACTCGCAGTCCCAAAGCGGCTGCCTTCTTATCCAATTCCTGAGCGAGCGATAAGCGATCAAGCGAATGTATAAATTTAAATTTTCCAATTACATCTTTAACCTTATTCGTTTGGAGATGACCAATAAAATGCCACGTTCCCCGGTCACCCAACTTGCTCCATTTATCTGCAGCATCCTGCCAGCGATTTTCGCCCACATGCTCCAAGTCGTTATCCAATACGAATGCCATTGCCGCCGCCGAAACATATTTCGTGACAGCGATCACATTTACTTCATCACGCGAACGTCCGCTACGGGCACATGCCGCTTCGATACGGGCGTTAACTTCTTTAATTCGTTCCTCCAAAGACACGGGAGGACTCACCTCTCTTCCAGACCAATCCAACTCGCCATTCTTCCTGTAACGCCGCCTTCCTTACGATATGAAAAGAACAAATCGCTACGGCTACTCGTGCACAAGGTAGTACATTCGATATGGCTCGGCAATATTCCTGCTTTCATCATAATGTGTCGATTGCATTGTTTCAAGTCAAGTAGTGTTTTTCCGCCCGTTAAGGGGAAATAAACAGAACCTTCCCATTTATCATTACCCGGGCAATCATGCTCTAAAACCCGAATTTGGCTCATCACATGCTCATCTACCTCATAGGATTCAGGACCAATGGAAGGACCAATAGCTGCTAGTATATCGGACGGCTGAGATCCATATTCAGTTTGCATGGTCTGTACCATTTTCAACGCAATCTCCGCCACTGTTCCCTTCCAGCCTGCATGCGCCAACCCAATCACACGATGCACGGGATCACAAAAATATAGGGGTACACAGTCCGCATAAAAGGACGTCAGCAAAATGCCTGGTATATTCGTCAAAAGTCCATCTGTGTCCTGAAAAGCTGATGCACGATCCATAAAGCCTCGCCCACGATCAGCAGCCTGGACAACAGCAACATGATTACCGTGGACCTGCTCGCCGCACGTCCACGCTTCAGCAGCAAAACCAAGCTGCTCAGCAATTAATCGGCGGTTGCGAATGACTTTCTCGGGGTCATCCCCTACATGAAACGCACAGTTCAGACTATCGTATGGCGCTTCACTGACACCGCCATGACGCCCTGTAAACCCTGCTGTTAATCCCTGAACCTGTCGCTCCCAAGATTGAATATATAACAACTCCGGCACGGGACGTCTGCCATCTTGCATGGGCGTAGTCCCTGTAGCCTTGGTATTCACTATAAACGGTTCCATTTTGTTCTCACCTCTACTGCCCAGTGTACCAAAAAGCCGCCTCTGTGTCTTCACAACATACTAAATTACGTGTCCCTCCTGTTCAAAAGACCCGTCGGTCATTCCGCTCCTGACGTTCGATATACAGCTTTTCCTCCCTTTCATCCGGTGGCTCATGCAATCCCTCCAGTCGAACAAGCACAACATCCGAACCAATTTTCACAATGTTGCGCCACGGAATAACCAATTCGCTTCCCCCTCCAAACCAGCCCATGAATCGACTGCTGCCCGGAACCACAATAGCTTCAATTTTCCCTTGTCGTACGTCAATCTCCAGATCACTGATTTGTCCCAGACGTCGTCCATCTACAATGTTAATGACATCCTTGGTTTGAAACTCGGAAATTTTCATGGCTCTTACTGACGTTTCCGGTGCATTCACACGCATCACATCCTTTATTTCACTATATGAGTGGAAGAGCCCAAAAAATGTCCTACAAACGCAAAAACGATCCGCACGGGATCGTTTTTGTCACTGAATCATTCAAACATTTTATTCATTTCATTAGGACTTTACATGTTTTTGCATTTGCTGTATAGCCGACTTCTCTAATCTCGAAACCTGGGCTTGAGAGATACCGATTTCGTCGGCAACCTCCATTTGCGTCTTTCCTTCATAAAAACGCATAGACAATATCATCTTTTCACGCTGGCCCAGGCGATGCATCGCTTCCCGGAGAGCGATTTCCTCAATCCATGAGACGTCTTTATTTCTGTCATCACTGATCTGATCCATCACATAGATTGGGTCGCCCCCGTCGTGATATATCGGCTCGAACAGCGAAACTGGATCCTGAATCGCATCCAATGCGAACACAACATCTTCTTTAGGCACATTTAGCACTTCTGATATTTCAAAAATCGTTGGTTCCCGCGAGTTCAGATTTGTCAGACTGTCCCGCACCTGAAGCGCCTTATATGCAATATCCCGCAACGAACGGGACACACGGATCGGATTGTTATCCCGCAAATAACGGCGGATCTCTCCGATGATCATCGGCACCGCATAAGTGGAGAACTTTACGTTTTGCGAAAGGTCAAAATTATCAATCGCCTTCATCAGGCCGATGCATCCTACCTGGAACAAATCGTCCACAAACTCCCCCCGATTGTTAAAACGCTGAATCACACTCAGGACGAGCCGGAGATTGCCGTTGACCAATTTTTCTCTGGCTGATCGTTCATTATTTTGCTGAAGTGATGTGAACAGCTCGCGCATTTCTGCATTGGTTAATACCGGCAGTTTAGCGGTATCCACACCGCAAATTTCCACTTTGTTTCGGGTCATCGTGTCTTACCTCCCAAGGAGCAACATTAATGTACATTATCTCCTGAGGTCATTTTTTTATTCGCCGTTTCCATCGCTTCCGGATATCTCCAAGCATTATACCATTTTATTAAATTCCTTTCGTAAGCGCTTTATAATTCGTTTTTCCAGACGCGAAATATACGATTGCGATATACCCAACAGGTCAGCAACATCCTTCTGTGTCTTCTCTTCTCCGTCTTGTAAACCGAAGCGAAGTTCCATAATCAAACGCTCTCGATCCGTCAGCTTATCCAGTGCCTTATGCAATAATTTACGGTCTACTTGCTCCTCAATATTACGATAAATGGTATCATTTTCCGTTCCCATCACATCGGAAAGCAACAACTCATTACCATCCCAATCGATATTCAGAGGCTCATCAAAAGAAACCTCCGTTCTCGTTTTGCTATTGCGACGCAAATACATTAAAATCTCATTCTCAATGCATCGGGATGCATAAGTGGCAAGTTTGATTTTCTTCTCCGGATCAAAAGTGTTCACCGCTTTGATCAGCCCGATAGCACCGATGGATACGAGATCCTCAATGTTGATGCCCGTATTCTCAAATTTACGGGCAATATACACAACTAACCGCAAATTTCTCTCGATTAGCATCGACCGTACTGCTGCATCTCCAGAAGAAAGCTTTCCAAGCAAATACTCTTCCTCGTCTCTTGTCAATGGAGGGGGGAGCGCCTCGCTACCGCCAATATAATAAATTTCTTCACTTTTCAGCCCGAATAAAAATAAAATACGATAATATTGCAGTTGCCATGCTAGCCTAAATTTCATTTTTAAATTCATTTGCTCCCTCATATCATTCTCCCCCTTTTGAAAATAGTACAAGTTAAGTCTTACTGAGCTCCGTCCATTCCAGCATTGAATGTTTCTCCTCGTCTTTAAACCTTGTCCTACGCTCTTCTTCATTATCCTGATTCTGTAAAATGGTCTCTAGCATATGCTTTTCGTTTTAGGTTTGTATCAGCCTCCCCCTCTTCGTGTGCCGTCACATCTGGGTGGATGATGGCACGATATTTGCCCTCTGCCGACAACTTCCCCCCGTCTAAGCCAATCAGCACTCGATGATGTACAAAATGAACCCCATTCATCACCACCTCTACTCGATCTGGTTTGAGTGCGAGCATAAAGGAATGACTTCGGTTAATTCCACGATAAGGGACGAGACGAACACGATCCTGCCAGCTGAACGATTCCTCCCCCAGATCCATCACTAGTTGATCAGCATTACCCTCAGAACATTTTTGGAGCCAGGAAGCGGGTAAATACGATTCCCACAAAGCCGCCTCCATCACCATTACTGGGGTTCGGGTCAATGGATCATGCAGTTGGTTACCTGTATCCAACAAGCCTGTACACTCAATATGATCCTGCCCAATCCACACCTGTACTTGCCCCAAAAAGCCACTCATCCTTTCTGTACGCTGCTTTGAGGACTGCACAATACGAAAGAAGAGCATCACTCCGCCAAATGCGCATAAAATAAACCAGAATGCGATTTTTAATTCAAAAGACATTCCACCTGATGCGGTATACCAGATGCCATTAAACAAATCCCCCGTATTCTGGAGAAAATAATGCATCCCCAAAATGCCACCTGCTGCTACAAAATTGATCATGTAAAAAGCACCCATTGTACGAAGATACTTTTGCATGCTGCCAAAACCAAAGGCCACCAGCAGCATAATGATCGATAAGGCCAGCTTGATTAGAAACGTAAACAAAAATGACAGCTCCGGCACAAACATCATGACCACGTACATTGCGCCAATTCCAGCTGAAGTCATCAATCGCCACCACACGAGTCGGATCTTTCTCATCCAGGCGGTGGCCATTAGCAACACAGCATCAATAAACAAATTGGCCAAGAAAATCAAATCGATATAAACAACCAAGGATTCACCCGCCCAGCATTTTGCAGGATAGGCTTAAGTATAGTAGTCATACGGTTCAAAGTCTGTCTAACGGTGGGGACGGTGTCCGACTAATTTTGTCGGAAAGAGGAGAAGCACTGGCCGTGCGGGATGTGGAGAAAACAGAAAGAAGCCCGCATCTCCAAGGAGGATACGGGCTTTCTAAATTTAAACTAGTTATCGTTATTATTATTGCGTGAACGGTTACGTAAGAATGTCGGAATATCCAATTGGTCACTGCTTTGAGTGTTACCGAATGGACGCAAGTTAGGAGAGGACTTTTCCGTTGCTTCGGAAGCCGCTGGGTTAGCTGCTGGTCTACGTCCCGGTGCTGGCTGGCTCGGCTTACCTTCAAAACCAGTGGCGATGACGGTAACCTTAATCTCTTCTTTCAAGTCTTCATCAATGATGGCACCGAAAATCATATTCACTTCCGGATCGGAAGCTGATGTTACAATTTCAGCCGCCTCATTGACCTCGTATAGAGACAAATTGGTGCCGCCAGTGATGTTCATAATGACACCACGCGCACCTTCTATGGATGTCTCCAGCAACGGACTCATGATAGCCTTACGCGCTGCTTCAGCCGCACGATTTTCACCCGTTGCTTCGCCAATCCCCATCAACGCGGAGCCACGCTCCGTCATGATCGTTTTTACGTCAGCGAAGTCAAGGTTGATCAGACCCGGTACAGCGATCAAATCCGAAATACCTTGTACGGCCTGACGTAGAACATTATCCGCTTCACGGAATGCTTCCAGCATTGGAGTTTTCTTGTCCACAATTTCAAGCAAGCGATCATTCGGGATTACAATCAAGGTGTCTACTTTTTCTTTCAATCCCTCAATGCCAAGTTCAGCTTGATTGGAGCGTTTACGCCCTTCAAATGTGAATGGTCGGGTTACCACGCCTACAGTCAGCGCACCGCATTCCTTAGCAATTTCAGCAATGACAGGGGCCGCTCCGGTTCCTGTACCGCCACCCATTCCCGCAGTTACGAATACCATATCCGCGCCTTTGAGCGTATTCATAATAAGCTCACGCGACTCTTCAGCCGCTTTTTTACCCACATCAGGGTTAGCCCCGGCACCCAGACCGCGAGTGAGCTTATCGCCAATTTGAAGCTTGTGCTCAGACTTCGCCAAGTGAAGCGCCTGGGCATCTGTATTGACAGTAATGAACTCTACACCCTGAACTCCATTTTCGATCATTCGGTTAACTGCATTGCTGCCGCCGCCTCCGACGCCGATCACTTTAATTTGAGCCAAGCTCTCCATTTCAAAATCAAATTCCAACATACTATTCCATCTCCCCCTCAATGTGCATGGATGGCCCGTCCATGATTGGCATAATTAGCAATGAACGTTATATAAATTCACTGAACATATTTTTTAAGCGTTCAATCAACCCCTGCTTTTGCTCGCCTTCCGCAACGGGACTGCTGCTCTTGGTTCGGCTAGTCGGCTTCTTGGTACTACCGCCACTGTTGCTAACACTAGTCGATCTCCCGCGATAGTAACGGATAGCATTATGCAAGATACCAACTCCGCTCGTATATCCCGGATCCCTTACACCGATAAAATCAGGTACAGCGATCCTTACGGAAGCGGCCAGTTCGCTTTGTGCCACCTGAAGTACACCAGGCATGGAGACGGTGCCTCCGGTAAGTATATAACCCCCCGGAAGCTCTGTGTAACCCAAGCGCTTAACTTCCGCCTGAATGAGTTGAAAAATTTCCTGTACTCTAGGCTCAATAATAGCAGCCAAATCCTGTTGGTTGAACTCCTTATCTACATTACTGCCGATACGGGTCACTTTAAAGACGACATCGGCTGCTGCATCATCATACCAAGCGCAGCCGTATTTGAGTTTTACTTTTTCGGCTTGATCGGTAAGGGTTCTCAGTCCGTAGGCAATATCATTGGTTACAAATTCTCCGCCGATGGGGAGTGTTGATGTAGCAACAATCGTTCCTTCCTGGAAAATGGCCACATTCGTAGAACCTGCACCAATATCCACCAGCACGGAACCCATCACCTTTTCATCCTTCGAAAGAGACAACTGTCCAGCTCCAAGAGGCAACAAGACGAGATCTTTAATCCTCAGACCGGCTTTCTCAACGCAGCGCAACAGATTATGTATTGGGGTCTTGCCTCCAGTAACAATCGTAGCCTCTACTTCGAGACGAACACCGATCATACCACGAGGGTCCTGAATTCCTTCAAGGCCATCTACGACATACTGCTTGGCTACCACGTCAATAATTTCTCTCTCCGGTGGTACGGCAATTACTTCTGCTGCCTTCAGTACACGTTCAATGTCCTCCTCGCCGATTTCACGGTCCTCGTTGGACACGGCTACTACGCCATGACTATTTTGCAGACCAATATGGTTGCCTGAAATCCCCACATACACTTCTGTTATTTGAATACCAACCATGCGTTCTGCGTGATCCACGGCGTTACGGATTGATTGCACGGTTTGATCAATGTCTACAATTGCACCTTTGCGAATCCCTTCCGAGTCGGCAGATCCAACTCCAATAATATTAAAGGTTCCATTATTCATTTCCCCAATAATAGCCCGAACTTTGGATGTACCGATGTCCAAACTAACAATGATGTCATTGTTGCTCAAGTCTGTGGCACCTCCTGACTCCAAAATGAATTTCGTTCTTTAAACACACTCTGTACATATTCAACATACTCCATGCTTTCCCTCTTTTTTCTACAAATTTTTTAGAAGCCAATTTATGGTTGCAGTCACATAAAAATTTGAAGAAAAAAGAAGGAGGCAAGTCTATTACCCATAAAATCAATTCTAGCATTTTTTCACATCACTGAGTAGTATCTTTTTCTTGGCCCTCTTCGCTCGTATCGGGTTTGAATGGAACGTAGGAATCCGCCTCCAGCATTGTGATCACACCAGGATCTTCTGTTTCTAGCACCTGGTTCAAATAGCTGATTTTAGAGTTCAACAATGAAACGGTTGTAATAACCTCAAATTGGGAACGCGTGTACATTTTTATACGGTCTGGAAAAGAAGGAATCGGTGCGGGAATGATTTCCGAAATATCAGCTGTCCATTCTCCCGGAATGCGTGATAAAGCATCACATAGCTTCGCTTTGTAGGGATCATCTGATTTCCATTTAGTCAAAATAGGCTTTTCAACCGCTATCCCACTGCTTCCTACGCCCACGCTTGTCCCATTTGCTAGAATAGCACGCAGGCTACCGTCGCTTTGCAACTCGTAAGCTACCGTAGCAAACTCTTTAATGTGAATCGTAATGATACCCGGAAACTGCTTGTCCACTGTGACTTGCTGAATTGACTGAATTTCCCGCAGCTTCTCAGAGACGTCGGATGAACTGACTCCGAAATATTGATCTCCGACAGCGAGACCACTTCGATTGAGAAGTTGCTCCCGGGTCGAAAATACATTACCATCAAAACGAATTTCAGAAACCTGACTCAACGAAGAACGGAAAAAGAGAACAGCGAGCAGTACAATAAACAACAAAATGAGAAGAATAGCAATCTTCCGGCTTGTTCTTTTTTTCGTTCTGTTCTTTTTAAGAACAGGTATTTGAGCATTTGGCATAGCTTCTCTCCACAAAAGCCTTTTGTCCCCCCGTTAACGGAGGGACATTACAGGCATTAATTTACGAAATCCAGTTGCTCGGGCACCGGAGACTGACGGCTCATTCGGGCACCCAATCCCTGGAAAAGACGTTCGATCCGGTCATACCCTCTGTCAATGTGGTGAACCTGCTCGACAATGGTACGTCCTTGAGCGGCTAGACCGGCTATAACCAGTGCAGCCCCTGCCCGCAGATCGGTAGCCTCTACTGTAGCCCCGTACAAACGAGAAACCCCTCTTATAAAAGCAGCATTCGCATCGACCGTAATATCAGCACCCATTACATTCAGTTCATCTACATGCTTAAATCGGCTTTCAAAGACAGTCTCTTTCATGACACTGAAGCCGTCCGCCAAAGAAAGCAACACCATGACCTGAGATTGCAAATCCGTCGGAAATGACGGATAAGGTGAGGTAACGATCCTCTCCACTGCTTTGGGACGGCTCATACAACTTACGGTCATTATATCATTCAAGATGCCGATTTGAACACCAGCCCGCCTAAGGACGTGAATCAGAGCAGACAAGTGGGAAGGATTGCAGTGTGTCAATGACACACTACCTCGTGTAGCTGCCGCTGCAATCATAACCGTTCCAGCTACTATGCGGTCAGGAATGACCTCATACGTACAAGGATTGAGTTGACTGACCCCCGTAATTGTAATTGTGTCTGTTCCTGCACCAATAATATGGGCTCCCATGGCATTCAGAAAGTTTTGAAGATCCTGAATCTCTGGTTCCCTCGCTGCATTGGTAATCGTTGTTCGTCCTTCGGCCAGCGCGGCAGCCATCATAATATTTTCTGTTGCCCCTACGCTCGGAAAATCCATGTGGATGTCCGAGCCGATCAGCTTGTGGGCTCGAAACGTAATTTGCTCGTCTTTCTCCTCGATCTCTGCGCCAAGGGCTTTTAAGCCCCCCAGGTGAAGATCTATTTTGCGCTCGCCTATGGCGCAGCCTCCGGGCTGGTAAATGGAAACTTCTCCGTATCTGGCGAGCAGCGGCCCCATTAGAAAGATAGATGACCGCATTTGCTTCATCAAATCCTCAGGAATTTGGAACGTTCGGACGGACGATGTATCCACATATACCGTTTCCTCTTCATGTCGGCATGTGCAACCAAGTCTTTCTAGGATATGCAGCATGACCTTAATGTCTAAAAGATGGGGGACATTCCGAATTTCCACCTTACCTTGTGCAAGCAAGCTTGCTGCAAGAATAGGTAGTGCCGCATTTTTCGCCCCATGGATACGTATGGTGCCTGACAGGGGACGGCCTCCCTCAATCACCAATTTGTCCAATGTATCACCTCCGAGTTTACCGCTCACCCACTACGAAAACCTCCGGAACTAGCTTGATGCCGGTTTGAGATGATATTGTACTTTGAATATGCTTCATTAGGGTAAGCACGTCCTCTGCTGTCGCTTGACCGGTATTTACAATGAAATTAGCATGCTGTACAGATACCTCAGCGCCTCCCGCCTTCAAACCTTTAAGACCTGCGCTTTCAATAAGCCGGGCAGCATAGTCTCCTGGTGGATTACGGAACACGCTTCCTGCACAAGCTAACTGTAGCGGCTGGGTCAGCCTACGGCGGTCTTTAAAAGCCGCAAGCGCTGCTGAGATTTCCTCTCGGTCCCCCCGCTTCATCTGGAACACTGCCTCTGTCACCATTCCACGTTGCTCATGCAGCACGGAGTGACGATAGCTAAAATGCATATCCTCGGCATTGTACACAGCCAATTCCCCTGTATCCAGCACAATCTCAGCGGACTGGAATATTTGTGACACATCAGACCCGTGGGCACCAGCGTTCATGTAGACAGCCCCACCGACCGATCCTGGAATACCCCCAGCAAACTCAAGGCCTGACAGACCCTGCTTGCTAGCCATAACACATAGTTTGACCAGTGAAACGCCTCCACCAGCAACGATCTGTTCATCCTCAAAACGAACATAATCAAATCCTGGTCCCAGCTTGATCACCAGTCCCCGAATCCCTTTGTCAGAAACGAGCATGTTGGAGCCCCGCCCCAACTGCATCCAGGGAATTCCGTGCTCGCTAGTCAGCTTCAAAATCCTTGCCAATTGCTCTTTGGTATCCGGGATCACAAGAGCGTCCGCAGGGCCTCCGATCTTCCAGGTCGTATACTTGGACAGCGGTTCATGCTCCAGCACTTTTCCGATATCATGCTCCGCTAATAATGGCATCCATTGCTGCATTGTACTGAAACCTCCTTGTTGCTTGCCCCGCATCGTTATAAGGCTCTCACCTAACAACCGGCAGCCTGGGTGATGGTCACAATCTATAGGGTATCCTATGTAAATACCGTCCGGTGTGTGACAACCGCCCAAATCTGCGCTGCGGACTACCTTTTATGGGCAAGACGCTCCATTTCTTTTACTAAAATATCTGCTGAGTCAGGCTTGCCAAGCGCAGATGCCAACTCCGCCATCCGGCTCCGCCTTGCCTCATCCTTCATAATTTCCGCTATAGATTGAAACAGAGCCGGGCCACTCAATTCCTTTTCTGTGATCATGACAGAAGCCCCTGCCTTTTCAAGTGTACGAGCATTAGCCTCCTGGTGGTTATTCGTCACATTGGGTGATGGAATCAGAATGGACGGAATGCCGAGCGATGTAATCTCTGCCAAGAAGGACGCACCTGCGCGATTAACAATTAAAGAGGTACAAGCCAGTACCTCAGGCATATTGTGAATATAGGGAAGCACGTGTAGATGATTGGGCAATGAGCCGATCTGATTTCGTATGCTGTCCAGCGTTTGCTCATAGTAAGATTCGCCGGTCACATATACAAAATGGACGTCTTTCAGTTGCGAAAGTTGCGGAACCATTGCAATCATGGCATCATTAATGGCCTTCGCCCCTCTGCTGCCGCCAACCACCAGGACCACCGAGCTGTTCATCGGAACCCCTATCGTAGCAAATCCTCGATCCCGGTTAGCCAAACGAACTGTTGTAGCACGCGGGTTCCCAGTGTAAAGTACATTTTTAGCTTTAGGAAAAGCTCCTTCCGAGCCTTCAAAGCTAACAGCCACTGTATCCACATAGCGACTCAGAAATGCATTGGTCAAGCCAGGAATCGCATTTTGTTCATGAATAATGCTGGGTATTCCCAACTTGGAAGCTGCATAAACGACAGGGCCGCATACATATCCCCCGGTGCCAATAACGATATCTGGCTTAAATTTCTTTAATAATGCTTTGGACCTGCGAACTCCTTTGAAAAAGCGCATGATTGTTTTTATATTTTCTACAGACAAGCTGCGACGAAATCCTGTGATATCAATAGCCTCAAATGGAATTTTTTCCTGAGGAACTAATTTACTTTCGAGTCCTCGTTGACCGCCAATGTATAAAAATTCAGCGTCCGGATCTATTTCTTCGCACTGTCTGGCTACGGCCAGCGCTGGATAAATATGCCCTCCAGTACCGCCGCCGCTCAACACGACGCGCATAAACGTTCACCTCGCATAACGTGATAAATTTAATAAAATGCCCAGAGCAGTTAGCATTAAGGTCAATGAAGAACCTCCATAGCTGATTAAGGGCAGTGTTATTCCTGTCACCGGCATTAGACCGATAACAACACCAATATTAATAACGACCTGTACCGCCACCATTCCGACAATACCTACCGCAAGCAAACTGCCATAGGTGTCCGGGATGGTAATAGCCACACGCATCCCTCTCCAAACAAGGACCAAAAAAAGCCCCAGCACCGTCATTCCACCGATAAAACCAAGCTCCTCCGCCAGTATGGAAAAGATAAAGTCCGTCTGTGGCTCAGGAACGTAGCTATATTTTTGCCGACTCATGCCGAGCCCCAAGCCTGCCAATCCGCCAGGACCAATAGCATATAGCGATTGAATAATTTGATAACCCGCGCCAAGTGGATCAGACCAAGGGTCCAGAAATGCGGTAATACGCTGGAGTCGATAAGGGGCAGCTGCAATCAGTGCAGCAAACCCCGCTGCTCCCGACAAGGCCAGTAGACCAAGATGCTTCATACGCGCGCCTGTCGTAAATACGATCAGCATGGATGCTCCCATCATTACCGTGCCTGTGCCCAAATCAGGCTGGAGCATGATGAGCCCAAAGGCCAGCCCCATGAGCCCAAGCGGAGGCAACAACCCGCGCGTAAAAGAGCTAATATCATAGTCAGGACGACTGAGCCATTGAGAGAGAAAAAGAATCATACCCAGCTTCATAAACTCGGAAGGTTGAATGCCAAAAGAGCTAATACCGAGCCAGCTTCGTGCTCCGCCTCTTACTACACCAATGCCAGGGATTAAAACGGCAACCAGTAGAGCCAGACAGATCAACAATACGACCTTGGCATATTTCTGCCAAATCCGATAGTCCGTTCGGGCAGTAAAGTACATGGCTACAAGGCCGAGCCCCGCAAACAGCAATTGTCGTTTAACAAAATAGTAGGAGTCCCCGTACTCGTGAAAAGCGAGGACGGCGCCCGCGCTGTATACCATAACCATGCCGATGGCTAACAAGCTTACAATACAGACGAAAAGCCATATATCTGGCGCCGGACGAGATTGCTTCATCAGGAGGCCACCCCTTGCATAAAAGTAGGGGCTTATCCAACCCCCCTACTTACAATTTATGCGCCGCCTCTTTAAAAATACGTCCACGCTCTTCATAGGATTGGAACATATCCCAACTTGCACAAGCGGGTGAGAGTAATACCACATCTCCCGTCTCAGCAAATTCAGCTGCCTTGTTTACAGCCTCCACGAGCGTAGCGGCGGCATCCTCCCCATTATCGACGACCTTGACATGCTCTATTCCAGCCTGACGAGCCCGATCTGCCAGCTTATGCCGTGTCTCCCCCAAGAGTACAACAGCTTTCACACCTTCCTGCAAGGACGGTACAAGCTCCGCATAATCAGAGCCACGATCCAATCCTCCGGCAATGAGTACGATGGGTTGCTTAAAGGAAGATAAGGCCATCATTGTCGCTTTCGAATTGGTTGCTTTGGAATTGTTGTAATAAGCTACTCCACCGTGTTCTAAAACATATTCAAGCCGGTGTTCTACACCGCGAAAAGCGCTTAGTGGTTCCGACAATTTTGCTGGTTCTGCGCCTGCGGCTATGGCGATTGCACAAGCAGCTAGAGCATTTTCTACGTTAAAACGACCCGGAAGCCCAATATCGGTCACGCCTATAATAGGATGCAGTACCCCATTTCCATCACGGTATACGATGTTTCTTTCAATATCATCCGTCACATCCGGTATGTATGGCGGGTCAGCGAACAGCCCTTCCTGCAAACGTTCCGTCATTGAGAAAGGAAGCAGCTTCGCTTGAATATAGGGCACAAGCTCCCGGCAGACGGGATCATCCCAGTTCACGACTGCGGTATCCGACGCTGTTTGATTGGCAAATAGACGTGCCTTCGATGCAACATAGTCCTCCATACCTCCGTGGTAGTCCAAATGGGTCTCAGCTACATTGAGCAAGCAGGCTACTGCGGGCTTGAAATCCTTTGTTCCTTTTAACTGAAAGCTGCTCAGCTCCACAACTATCCACTCGTCCGACTTGGCGTCCACAGCCGCCTCGCATAATGGCGTACCAATATTACCAGCCACGATCGGATTCATGCCGGATGCCTCCAACAACTTGCCCACCCAAGTGGTCGTGGTCGTCTTTCCGTTGGAGCCAGTAATTCCGATAATCGGAGCTTTACATAGATGGTAGGCGACCTCAACCTCGGTCACGACCTCAATGCCGAGCTCGACAGCTTTCTGTACGGGAGGGGCCGTGTAAGGAATTCCTGGATTTTTGACAACTAGTTTCACTCCAGGATGAATCAGCCCTTCCGGGTGACCCCCGCATAAAACGGAAATTCCCAAAGCCTCTAATTCAGAAGCTTCGGGACATTGTTCCCTATCTTTTTTATCATTGACTGTGAGCTTGGCCCCGGCCTGATGTAGCACCTTGGCAACTTGTACGCCGCTTTTGGCCAGACCGATAATGACAACTTCCTGATCTCGGTATGCGTCTGGATGATTCATTTGTCTACAACCCCTTGTTGAGATAAAGTCCAAGTCCTGCCAACAGCAGTCCTACAGCCCAGAATGTAATAACTACGCGCCATTCGGACCAGCCGGACAGCTCGAAATGATGATGAATCGGGCTCATTTTGAAAATACGCTTGCCACGGGTTTTAAAGGAAGCTACCTGCAAGACCACGGACAGCATTTCAATCACGAATACACCACCGATGATGAGGAACAAAATTTCGCTTTTCGTAACAATGGCAATGGCACCAATGGCTCCGCCGATTCCCAGCGAGCCTGTGTCACCCATAAATACCTTGGCAGGATGAGCATTATATACGAGAAAACCAAGTACAGCGCCAATCATGGCCGCTGCGCAAACTGCAGCTGGAAGCGAGGTTGCTTGAATCGCCACAATGGCATAAGCAGCAAATGCAATCGCACTTGTACCAGACAGCAGCCCGTCCAGCCCATCTGTAAAATTGACAGCGTTGCTGATCGCCAGCATCATGATAATAATGAACGGATAATAGAACCAACCGCCCCAATCAAATGACCATGAGGTGCCCGGGATGCCAATTGCCGTGCTGTGATCATTGCTAATCAGAAGCCAGCACATAATCGCGCCAAACAATAACTGCCCGAACAGCTTTTGACGCGCTGTCAGACCGAGCGAGCGTTTGAATACGATTTTAATATAGTCGTCCAAAAAGCCGATCAGCCCAAAACCGAGCGTAGCAACCAGCAGAACGTAAAAGTCCGTATTTTTAATAGCTGAAAACTTTAGAAAGGTCAGCGTAAAAGCCAGCAAGATTACGATACCGCCCATTGTAGGCGTACCTATCTTTTTAAGATGGCTTTGTGGCCCGTCATCCCGGACCTGCTGGCCGAATTTCATTCGCCGCAGCAGCGGAATGAGCAGTGGAGCGGCAATGACCGCCAGTATAAACGATACGACGATCGTCAGCAGTAATAATTGAATATCCATGGGAGTCTCCCTCTCGTCAACATCAGTTCTGTAGCGGACCGTTTTTCAGCGCATCCACAATTTCTTCTAATCGCATCCCTCTGGATGCCTTAACCAGCACAATATCATCGGCATGGAGATAAGATCGCAAATGCTGGATCAGCTTTTGCTTATCTGTATAAGCATGTACGTTAGCAGTTGGCATTGTCCCTTGCGCACCCTGCGCAATCGAAGCGCCTAATGCACCATAGGTAAACAGTGCCTCTATGTTATGCTTTGCAGCAAAACGCCCAATTTCTTCATGAAATTGCTTTTCCTCAGCGCCCAGCTCCAGCATGTCACCAAGCACGGCAATTTTACGTCCACCCGTTTTATATGCAGACAACGTCTGAATTGCAGCCTTCATTGAAGCAGGACTGGCATTGTAAGCGTCATTTAGCACCGTAAGTCCATCCGAACACTTCACGACCTCAATGCGCATGCCCGTCAGCTTTAAAGACGACAACCCTTTACGTATATGGTCTACATCCACATTGAAATGACGTGCTACCGCCAGCGCTGCCAATCCGTTTACAACATTGTGCTGTCCGAGCAAGGGAAGCCGGAAAGCCTCTTGGCCGGATTGGGCTGTTATGAATAAGCTACCTTCTCCATCCGAAGTGATTTCAGTCGGATAATCATCATTGTCCGCAGCTAACCCGAACGTGAATAATTTTAATCCTTCAGGCTTGACCGTTTCAGGCTCCGCCAACACTTGTGGAAGTAGTGGTTCATCCCCATTATAGATAAGCAATCCACCGGGTTTAATCCCACTTGCGATTTCCAGCTTTGCACGAGCAATTTCAGTGCGAGAACCAAGCTGAAGTAAATGCGATTCGCCAATGTTAGTTATGACAGCTACATCTGGTTGGGCAATATTAGCCAGCAGACGGATTTCCCCGCGTCCACTCATGCCCATCTCCAGAATCAGGATATCTGTATCCTGCGGCATGGACAGTACTGTTAAAGGCAACCCGATATGATTGTTATAATTCCCTTCGGTTTTGTGTACTTTAAAAGTCGTGCCTAATAGAGCATTTACAATATCTTTTGTCGTCGTCTTGCCGTTGCTTCCCGTGATTCCAACGACAGAAACGCCAGTTTCGCGCAAGTATGCAGCTGCTAGATGCTGAAGGGCTTCTAACGTATCCTCGACCTCAATAGCATTGACGGTCGGGGATGCTCCATGATCCTTTTGCCATAGATATGCTGTTGCCCCTCTCTCGCTGACGATCTGCTGAACATAATGATGTCCATCAAATCGTTCACCCACGAGTGGAACGAACAGTCCCAGGCTCTGCGGCCTGCGTGAGTCTGTAAAAACGCCCTCAACCATCCGTTCGGCGTCCGCCTCTGCGTGAAGTGTTCCTCCACACATGGATGCAATCTGACCGATTGTTCTTTTCATCACTTGGATAAACCCCTTATCGCTTCTTTGGCTACGATGCGATCATCGAATTCATGCACCGTTTTTCCGATCAACTGGTAAGTCTCATGACCTTTTCCCGCAATCAATACTACATCGTCAGGGCTTGCCATTTCAACAGCTTTATGAATTGCAGTTCTGCGATCCACGATCAGTTCATAACGTTCGGCAGGTACACCTTCATCAATCAACCCTTGTTCGATATCTTTCAAAATCACTATCGGGTCTTCTGTTCGCGGATTGTCGGAAGTAATAAACGAATGATCGCTGTATCGTGCAGCAATTTTTCCCATCAACGGACGTTTTGTACGATCTCGATCTCCGCCGCAACCAAACACACACCATACTTTACCAGTCGCAAATTCCTTTACGGTGCGAAGGACATTTTCCAATCCGTCTGGCGTATGGGCATAATCAACAATTACAGCAAAGGGTTGACCCGCATCAACAGGCTCTACGCGCCCATCCACGCCTGCGATAGATTCCAGGCTCCGCTTGATATCTACCAGTGAGATTCCTTCCAGCAAAGCAGCTGAAATGGCTGCTAGTGCGTTGTACACATTAAACTTGCCTACCATTCGAAGCTCAATGTCAGTTTCTCCTTTAAAAGTGGATACATGGAAGGAGGTTCCCTTGGCACTTATAGTGATACGAGACGCTTGTACATCCGAATCCTTTTCCACGCCGTAGGTAATCACTTGAGCCGCAGTTTGAGCCTGCAAATAGGAAGAGGCTGGATCGTCTGCATTCAGAACAGCATATTTACTATAGGATGTATCACGCGAGAAGGCATTTCCCAGTCTGGAAAACAAAAGTCCCTTGGCAGCGCGGTACTCCTCCATCGTGTTGTGATAGTCTAGATGGTCCTGCGTCAGGTTTGTAAATATAGCGGTACGAAAATCTGTTCCTTTGACACGGCCCTGCTCCAAAGCATGTGAGGATACCTCCATGACACAGCATTGAACCCCTTGCTCTGCCATATTCCCGAGATAACGTTGCAGTTCTACTGCTTCAGGCGTAGTGCCGGACATCGGATAAGACTGGCCGTTGTAACGCATTTGAATGGTACCAATCAGCCCGGTGTTCACCCCGGCGTCCTGCATGATCTTTTCAATCAGGTATGTTATCGTTGTTTTTCCGTTTGTTCCGGTTATACCGATCATACGCATGCGTCGGCTTGGTGAATCAAACATATAATCCGCCAAAACCGCCATGGCATGTCGCGCATCCTTAACAACGAGCTGCGGAACAGGCACATCCAGTTCTCTCTCTACGACCAAAGCCGCCGCTCCTGACGCAACGGCCTGCCCAGCATAGTCATGTCCGTCTACTGTAAAACCGGGCAAGCACAGAAATAAGTCTCCCGGCTGGACACGACGTGAATCCGCCCCGATTCCTCGGCAATCCACTGTACCGTCACCCACCACTCGGGAGACGGCCAGCAGTGAAGCCAATTGTTGAAGCTGCATCTTACATTCCTCCATTGCTCTCTCGTTATTCATAGTATGGTATAAAAAGAACCTATCAATCCCCCATATATATACGGATCGTTGATCCTCGTTCCAATCGAGAGCCTGGCTTCGGTGCCTGACTTATGACCGTCTTGCCTGACCCAGATTTCACGAGCATAAAGTTCATATTCATATCTTCGTATAAATCAGCTGCAGTGGCACCTACTAGATCAGGTACCGTTTCGATCGGTTTTTCCCCATACTTGTACTCTTTGGCAATTTGATTGGTACGAGGCGGTATTTTCAAGGCAATCAGTGCATCCTTTAAAATATTTTGCACGATTGGCGCAGCAACCACACCGCCGAATTGAATCCCTTTCGGGTTATCGACAGCAGTATAGACGACGATTTGCGGATCATCCGCCGGAGCAAAACCAATAAAGGATACAATATGCTCCGAGGAAGAATAACGTCCGTTAATCACCTTTTGTGCTGTACCCGTTTTACCTCCAACCCGGTAACCCTCAATAAAGGCAGGACGACCTGTACCTTTAGCTACAACACTTTCCAGCGCTTCCCTTACCTGTCGAGAGGTATCCTCTGAAACAACTCTACGCACCAGTTCCGGCTCCACTTTTTCTAGAACCTTTCCGGTTTCGGGCTGAATCCAGCCTTTTGTGATGTGAGGCTTATAAAGATTGCCACCATTGATTGCTGCCGACACAGCCGTAACCTGCTGAATTGGAGTGACAGATACCCCTTGACCAAATGCCGTAGTAGCTAGCTCTACAGGTCCGACCTGAGGTAGCTTGAACAAAATGCCATTGCCCTCACCAATCATGTCAATTCCTGTTTTGCTGCCGAAGCCGAAATTGCGAATGTACTTGAACAGTGTTTCTTTGCCCAGACGTTGCCCCAACGTTACAAAACCGGGATTGCATGAATTCTCCACCACTTGAAGAAAGGTTTGGCTGCCATGCCCGCCTTTTTTCCAACAACGCAGGCGTGCTCCACCGACTTCAATATATCCCGGATCAAAGAAACGGTCATTTTTAAGATTAACCTTCTTTTCTTCCAAGGCAGCGGCCAGTGTAATAATTTTAAAAGTAGAACCAGGTTCATATGTCATCCAAATTGGCAGATTTCGATTATAAATTTCAGGCGCATATTGCTTGTAAAGCGCTGGCTCATAGCTTGGTCGTCCAGCCATGCCTAATATTTCACCCGTCTTGGGGTTCATCGCAATAGACAGCGCGGATTTCGCCTGAAATTTGACCATGGCTTGGTCAAGCTCCCGTTCCATAATGGATTGCACCGATTTATCAATGGTTAATTGTAAATTCAGTCCATCCTTCGGTTCAATGTACTTTTCAGAAGAACCAGGCATCAGGCGGCCACCTGCGTCTGATAAATACGCGATGCTTCCATCGATTCCTCGAAGCTTGCTGTTTTGCTGCTTCTCTACACCTGTCAGCCCTTGATTATCAATTCCGGTAAATCCAAGAATATGAGCCGCTAGATCACCATAAGGATAATAACGTTTGTTGTCTTCAGCAACAACGATACCCGGCAGCTTCAAATCACGAATTTTCTGGGCTTTCTCCATCGTAATTTTTCGTCCGCCGGGCTGAAGTTTTTGGCTTGCTGTTCGTTTGGTAATCAGCTTGAGCACTTTATCCTCACTCATATCTAGCAAGGGCGCCAGCCTGCGTGCCGTTTCTTCCGGCTCCTTAATCTGTACTGGTATCGCCATGACAGTCGGCGAACTGACATTATAGGTCAGCGCAGTACCCTGCCGATCCAAAATTTCGCCACGCTTGGCGGCAAAAGGAATATTGCGGCGCCACGAATCCTCAGCCTTGGCTGAGAGCTCGCCTCCTTTACCCAATTGAACATAGGCGAGCCGGATCGACAAGGCCGCAAACAATACAAACAATCCCAGTAGCCCCCATACCAGCCTACGCCGCATGGTCACGTTAGATTTTTTCAAACGCGCCCCCTCCGTTCCTCAAATACTCATGACATGTCTTACCTCATGAATATTCAAAAGAACGGACATTAGAACAAGCTATCAGTTATCTTGGCCTTTAATCGCGGCAGCACTTTTCTCATCTGCTACAGCAGATATCCCTCCCTTAGGAGTTCCCGCATTTGTTTCAGTATCCGCAGTAGTATCGGTTTTGGTTTTAGTATCGGCCTCCGTTTTCGTTGCATTACCTGTCTCGTTAATTGCAACTCCAGTGGTCGAATCCTGTGTTTCCTCCGGCTTCACTCCGGTCACTGTTTCTTTGGCCGGCTGAAGCGTAACACTGACGACCCGCTTGCCATTTACCATTTGTGCCTTTTGAGAGACAACATACCCTTCACCGCTTACCTGAACACCAACCTTCATAAGCGTCAGAACTTGAAGTGTGTCACGCAACGAGACACCTGTAAAATCGGGAATCGTCATGTTAGCACTATCCTCAGTCAGCAAATAAATGCGCTGTCCCGGTTTCATTTTGACGCCTGCTTCAGGATACTGACGAACAATTTTGGAGCCTTTACCTACCGTTTCGTAAGCAATCCCCTGTTTGAGCAATGCATTTTGCGCATCCTTCTTCACTTGGCCTGTTAATTGTGGTACCGTTGGCAAATTCACCGTTTTTACTGCAGCTTCACCTGATTTATTCGTTTTGGTTCCTGTTTTGGGAACCCCCATATATTGCAGCGATTGGGACACGATTTTTTTAAACACAGGTGCTGCTGCTGTACCGCCGCCTACCGATTTGTTAGGTTCATCCATAACAACCAAGACAGCTATTTTCGGATCATTTACTGGTGCAAAACCAATAAAAGACACGACATCCTTCGAATGATCGTAAACTTTTCCGACGACTTTCGTCGCCGTCCCTGTTTTACCAGCAACACGGTACCCGTCGATATAAGCAAGACGTCCCGTACCAATTTCTTGGTCAGACACGACCTGCTCCAGATAGCTGCTTGTCTGAGCTGCAGATTCCTGAGTAATCACTTGGCGGACTTCCTTCGGTTGAATCGTCTGCACTTCGCCTGTATCTGGGTTTATAATTTCCTTCACCAGATGAGGCTGCATCAACTTCCCACCGTTAGCAATTGCCGAGATCGCTGCCACCTGCTGAATTGGCGTTACCTGAACACGTCCGTGCCCATATGCAGCTGTCGCGACTTCGGATTTGTACTGGGTATGGAATGTAATAGCTCCGGTAGACTCACTTGGGAGATCGATGCCTGTTTTCACACCGAATCCAAAGCTATTGATATATTTCTTCAGCCTTTCGCCACCCAACTTATTCAGCCCCAGATGGACGAAACCCACGTTACTTGAACGCTTGACCCCTTGCAGATAGGTTAACGTTCCCCAGTTACGGCTTACGTCACGAATATCCCAGCCTCCGACGCGAATCATACCAGATTGGTAGGTCTCATTCGGATTAAATACCTTTTCTTGGACCGCAGCAGCCAAGGTTACTATCTTAAACGTGGAGCCCGGTTCGTAGATAGACTGAGTAGCATTATTACGGAAATTTTCCAAAGGCGTACTCCCATATGTATTGGGATTAAAATTCGGATAAGTCGCCATCCCGAGAACATCCATGGTTTTAGGATCGGCCGCTACCACAGTCATCGTTTTGGGATTATATTTTGCAATAGCTTCTTGCATGGCATCCTCTATATAATACTGAATCGTATCGTCAACCGTCAGCTTTAAATTTTTACCATTTTGTGCCGGCTCGTAGACACTTTCCGATCCCTGAAGAGGAACTCCCTTTCGATCCCGCTGATACAGAAGCTTTCCAGCCGTGCCAGAGAGCTCTTTATTGTAATAAGCTTCCAACCCCATACCTGCAGTACCATCTTTTCGTTGATAGCCAAGGATATGAGAAGCCAGCTTATTTTCCGGATAATAGCGTTTGGATTCCTGAACAGTGTCCACAGCTCCAACTACCTCATACTTATCCTTCAAATACTCTTTGAACGTATCGACCTGTGTTTTCACCTCAGGGTCTACCTTCCAGCCTCCATTACGAATCTCACGATTTTTTAAATAGTTACCTTCTTTATCCTTTGCAGATAGATGTCTTCTCAGCTCATCTTCAGGCGTTTTGAGTAGCTGATGCAGCTTGGCTACAACCTCATTCTCCAGATCATACTCCTGAATGATGCTAGGGTTGACAACCACCGTGTAAGCCGGTGCATCCGCAGCTAGTACATTCCCTTTACGATCCATGATGGTTCCACGCTTGGGTTGAATCACTTGGTCTTTTTCTACCTGTGTAACTACTAGATTATGCCAATATTCCCCACTTACGACTTGAATCCAAAATACTTTAAGTAGCAGAACAAGAAAAAAGAGGGTAATACATCCCCCTATCAGCAGTGTGCGAAGCTTTATTCTTTTGACCATAGCTCAAACCTCTCTGCAAAAAATGTATGTCAGAGCATAGCTTGATGCTATGCTCTTAACTATTTGGCAGCCTGCTTTTCCACACGAATGGGCTCTCTTGTTGGTTCGATATATCCCTGTTCCTTTGCCGTCGGAACAATCTGATTCTCCAAACGCTCCTTTTGAATCTTCAATTGGGCGATATTGGTCTGTAATTTGGAAATGTCCTTGCTGGCTGTATTAATCGCATAATTAATTTGATAAATGTGAGCATATCTGCCAATCAACGTCCCCGCAATGACAATGCATGCTACAAGTGTCAATAGATACAGCAGCTTTTCTCGAATCGGCAGCTCTCTGCGGCGTGTAACGACTTTGGTGGTCTCACGATACCGTTGTTGCTGAACCTGTTCCTGACGGGCTCTTTCTTTTACAGCCAAATTACCGCGTGTATAAGCCATGTCGCCTCTCCTTCTCCATTAAATTTACAATTTTTCGGCAACTCTCAGCTTGGCTGACCGGGATCGTGGATTAAGCTCCAATTCCTGTTCTGATGCCACAATCGGCTTACGATTCACCAGCTTTAGATCGCCTACCATTTTGTCATCCAGAATCGGCAAATCAGATGGATAGATGCTTTTCGCCAAATACTCCTTGAAAATATGCTTGCATATCCGATCCTCCAAGGAATGAAACGTAATAACCGAAATTCTGCCCCCTGGAGCCAGACATCTTACTGCCTGATGCAAAGTATCTTCCAGTGCACCCAGCTCATCATTCACAGCAATCCGCAAAGCCTGAAAACTGCGTTTAGCCGGATGTCCCCCGGTTCTGCGTGCCGCAGCCGGAATTCCTTCTTTGATAATATCGACAAGTTCCCCCGTTGTGTGAATAGGCTTGTTCATTCTACGTTCAACCATGATCTTTGCGATCCGCCTGGAGAACTTCTCTTCTCCATATTGAAACAGGATCCGCGCAATCTCCGCTTCCGGCCATTCATTAACAATTTCGTATGCCGTAAGCGAACTGCTCTGATCCATCCGCATATCAAGCGGCGCATCATGATTGTAACTGAATCCCCGCTCCCCCTCATCGAACTGGGGCGAGGATACACCCAGGTCGAACAAAATACCCTGGACCTGCGGGACGCCGTCTTTTTCGGGCAATCCCAGTTCGGCCAGCTTGTCCTGCAAGTGGCGGAAGTTGGATTTCACTAATGAAATCTTTCCTTCATAGGCTGACAGCTTCTCTCGTGCATTGTTCAATGCCCAGTCGTCCTGATCAAAGGCAATGAGCCTACCCTCAGGGCCAAGCTGTGACGCAATGACGGAACTGTGTCCTGCCCCTCCCAACGTGCAGTCCACATAAATCCCGTCCTGCCTGATGTTTAGTGCCTGTGTTGCTTCTTCCTTGAGTACGGTAATGTGGTGAAACAAACGGCTGACCTCCTAAATTACAATTCAAAGTTGAAATCAACCAATTTCTCAGCAATGTCGTTAAATGCTTCTTCTGATTGGTTGAAATATTGCTCCCAAGTGTGCTTGCTCCAAATCTCTACCCGGGTGGACACTCCCAATACGACGCACTCTTTTGTAAGCTTGGCGTATTCGCACAAATTCCCCGGTAAATTTACCCTGCCCTGTTTGTCCAATTCGCATTCAGTCGCCCCCGAGAAAAAAAAACGAGTAAACGCCCGCGCATCAGCCTTCATCAAAGGCAGTGCTTTAAGTTTTTTCTCCATAACAGCCCACTCATCCATGGGATACACGAAGAGGCATTGATCCAGCCCGCGGGTAACCACGAACGAGGCACCAAGAAGTTCACGAAACTTGGCCGGGACAGTAAGCCGTCCCTTATCATCAATGCTATGTTGGAACTCCCCCATAAACATTGGTTTCGTCACCCCTTACCCCATTCTCCCACTTTGGCCCACTTTCCACCACCTAAGCATAATAGATTCGCTTTAAAAAATCAAAGACCTCTTTTTCATGACGAAAAAGTGATAATTTCTAGATACATGGCACGATGTCTGTTATTGTAGCCCTGCGTCATAAGATGCCAAAAAGCCCCTTATCCCACGAAGCCGAATCCCCGACAATATGCATCAGGTTTCGAAACAACATGGAATAAAGGGCTTATTCTCTATCCATTGTGTCAACCTATACAAGCACTTGCATTAAAAATGCACCACTTCTACAGCGAACATCGTGACCGAAAATAGATTACGCGTTCCAGCTGTCCAGATAGACCTTTTGGTCTTCTGTTAATGTGTCAATCTTGATTCCCAGACTATCAAGCTTGAATCGAGCCACTTGCTCATCAATTTCATAAGGAACATTAATCACGGCTTTGCCCAGCTCGTTGTAACGATCATTCAC
Organism: Paenibacillus sp. T2-29; assembly: GCF_052921365.1. Lineage (NCBI taxonomy): Bacteria > Bacillati > Bacillota > Bacilli > Caryophanales > Paenibacillaceae > Paenibacillus > Paenibacillus sp. T2-29. The sequence continues at coordinate 759,301 of NZ_JBREVE010000001.1, forward strand.
ATATTTCAAGCCGAGTGCCTGAAGCGCAAATGTGGTATCCATAATCTCTGCAGGATGACCGTCAGCGGCAGCCAGATTCACGAGACGCCCTTCTGCGAGCAAATACATTTTACGTCCATCTTTAAAGCGGTATTCCTCGATATTGCGACGTACCGTGCGAATGGATTCGGAGCGTTTGGCAAGCTCAGGCTTACTAACCTCCACATCAAAATGCCCTGCGTTACACAGCACAGCTCCATCCTTCATAACATCAAAGTGCTCCCCTGTAATTACAGCTTTATTTCCAGTTACTGTAATGAAGAAGTCACCCAGTTTGGCAGCTTCCACCATTGGCAATACATGAAAACCATCCATATGGGCTTCTACAGCCTTGATTGGATCAACTTCAGTTACAACAACGTTGGCTCCCAGCCCTTTTGCACGCATTGCAACTCCTTTGCCACACCATCCATAACCCACCACAACCACTGTACTTCCTGCCACAACCAGATTAGTCGTACGAATAATACCGTCGAAAGCTGACTGACCCGTACCATAGCGGTTGTCGAACAAATATTTACAGTAAGCATCATTTACAGCCACCATCGGAAAGTGAAGCTGCCCTTCTTTTTCCAAAGCCTTCAAACGAATAATCCCTGTAGTGGTCTCCTCTGCTCCTCCACGGATCGTAGAAATCAGATCAGGCCGTTCAGATTGCAACAGAGTAACCAGGTCGCCACCGTCATCTATAATGAGATCTGGCTTAGTTTCCAGTGCCTTGATTTGCAAATTCTTGAATTCCTCTGGATCTGGGTTGTATTTAGCCAATACCGTAACGCCATCTTCAACTAATGCGGCGCAAACATCATCTTGTGTTGACAAAGGGTTACTACCCGTAATGGTGACCTGTGCTCCACCTGCTTGTACCACTTTAGCCAGATAAGCCGTTTTGGCCTCCAGATGTAAACAAATCGTTACCTTCAGACCGGCAAAAGGCTGCTCTTGCTCGAATTGTTGACGTATGCGGTTCAATACCGGCATATGGGCTTCTACCCAATCAATTTTCAAATGCCCTTCAGGGGCCAATTTAAGATCGTGAATAATGCTATTTTGCAGAGAATGGGAAGTCATACGTTATTTCCTCCTATATATTAGTTAAATTCATTTATAATCATTATACATAAATCACACGATGCGTCCCCGACAAATCCAAAGGTACGTTCATAATCATATCCATCAGGTCGAGACCGTAACGGTTCAGAAAATGATAGATGGTATACGCACGCTCCTGCGGCTGTCCAAATGGGAAAAGCGACCATTCGATATGATCCCAATGGCGAAGTGCTGTTCCATTTTGCCGAAGCAGCGCTTCCTGCACCTTTGCCTCCAGATAGTCAATCTGCCCCAGAATTTTCTCGCAGTTGGTTTCTCCGAGCTGTAGCAAACCTTTCTCTATCATTCCTGTCTGCTGTATAAGCGGTTTATACATACGGATAAAAGCATCCTTAGCCTCGGAAAACTGATCCTGCATTCCAAGCTGATCTTGAGTGGCAATCCATTGCTTTTTTCGTTCCTCAAGCCCGTCTCTAACTTGACCAAAAGTTAGTTCGTACTTAAGCATATGCTTCTCCACGCCTGGCTCCATCAATGTAAAAGACATACGGGGCAGCAGTATTGGCATCTGCATCCCGAGCACTCCAAAAGCGTCCCGTGTAATTGCCCAGTAGGCAATTTCTCCTAGACCCAGCACAGATGCCAGTACCGGAAACAGTGAATCCTGCATGAGAGGACGGGTTAGTACATTGTTACTAAAACGTTCGGGGTGTCTATCTATCTCTTCAAGCAGTTCATCCGCTGTAAACGCCACTATACCGCGCCGATCTGTGAATAATCCAGCTTTTTTGAAAAGCAGCAGGCGTTCCTCTTCATGAATGTAAAAAAGGTTCGCACCACCTTCATGCACATCCGCTTGTAAATGATAACCATAGTCTACGATCCGCGTAGCGGTTGTCTTATACGCTGTCTCCAACTCATCATTGTGTTGAACCAACCGTCTAAAAACGGATGCCTCCAGCTTGCGCAGTAAAGGATCTGCAGAATCCATGAGCACCAATCCATAGGCACCAAACAAACGGCCCATCAGCCTGGCAAAGGCCTCACTTAGTCCATATGACTCTGTCAAACCTTGCCCAATCATGCGCATAATATCGGTCTTATGTTCTGAATCTGGCAAGCTTTGCTCTATATCCGCCATCACTTGCTTCCACTCAACCGTATCAACTTTAATGGCACTAACTGAAGAACGGTGTTCAGGCAGCTTATTCAGCTTGATTTTAACTGCTTGCGGGTCTTTCGCCATTACGTATGTATGATTGACCTCGTCCCAGTCATGATCTTCACCAGCAATCCAGAAAATCGGAATAACCGGACGTCCAAGCCGTTCCTCAGCTTCTCTAGCTGCTTTAATAATCGTAGCAGCTTTGTAAATGACCAGCATCGGACCTGTGAATAGTCCACTTTGCTGTCCGCCAACGACTACTAAAGCATCTGGACTTTCCAAACGGTCCAATGAAGCATGAACCGCCTCATGCGAGTTGTGTTGCTCATTGTATATACGAAGACATGCTACGACATCCTTACGGTTTAATCGCAGATGCTCCGTCTTATCCAGCCACTTCGCCCGTTGGGCATAAGCATCGGCGTGCAGAATATCATATTCATACAAATCGCTTGCGCGTCCTGTACCCTGTATGTAGTCTTCTGCCAAAGCCGACCCTCCGCGAAGCGTTTCCGGAACTATTTTCATGGGTCTGCCTCCTGTCTCCACCAAAACCTTACTGCTTGATTGTACCGAAAGCCCATGTCCACGTCAAAGCTTCCTATAAAAAAAACCGCCGAATAACTCGGCGGTTGGTATATAGAACAAGATCAAGCGTAAGGTTCAGCTACAAAATGTCCTTTAGACACTTCGATAAGCGTGGCATTTTCCAGGTTATAAGCCCCTGCCTTATTATCGGACGCGTTATGAATCGGTCCGCCTTGATCGTCAGGCATAATAATTCGTTTTTTGTTGGCTTCGACTTCCGGGTCAGGAAGTGGAATCGCCGACAAAAGCATTTTCGTATATGGATGAATCGGATTGGCATATAATTCAGAGCTTTCAGCAAGCTCCACCATTCTGCCTCTATACATTACAGCTACCCGATCACTAATGTGCTTGACCATCGACAGATCATGCGCAATGAACAGGTACGTCAGGCCCAGACGTTCTTGAAGCTCTTTTAACAGGTTGACAACTTGAGCCTGAATGGATACGTCAAGCGCTGAAATCGGCTCATCACAAATGATGAACTTAGGATTAACAGCCAATGCACGGGCAATACCGATCCGTTGACGTTGGCCACCAGAAAACTCATGCGGATAGCGTGTTGCATGGTCAGGGTTCAAACCAACCAGATCAAGTAACTCCTCAATCCGTTTTTTACGTTCTGCACGGCTACCTGCCATATTGTGAATATCCAGTGCCTCACCAATAATATCAGACACGGTAAAACGCGGGTTCAATGACGCATACGGATCTTGAAAGATCATCTGCATATCACGACGCATTGCTTTCATTTTACCCGGTGATAATTTGTAAATATCTGTGCCGTTAAAACGTACGCTACCTGCTGTAGGTTCATACAAGCGCAAAATAGTACGACCCGCTGTAGATTTACCACAACCGGATTCGCCAACCATACCCAGCGTTTCACCCTCACGAATATAGAAATTCAGGTTGTCCACCGCTTTGAGCACACGGTTTTTGCCAACATTAAAATACTTTTTAAGACCTTCAACCTCAATTAAATTGTTGCTACTCAGCATGATCTCACCTCCTATTTCTTCAACTTCGGATCAAGCGCATCACGCAAGCCGTCGCCAAAAAGGTTGAACGCAAGCATAATCAAACTGATCAAACCTGCTGGGAAAAGCATCCGCCACGGATAATACATCCACCCGGTCAGAGCTGATTCAATCATTGAACCCAGCGATGCCTCTGGATTCGGTACCCCTAAACCGAGGAAGCTCAGGAAAGCTTCGGAAAAAATAGCGGTCGGAACGCTCAACGTCAATGTAACGATGATCGGACCTACTGCATTAGGCAAGAGGTGACGGAAAAGCAAACGACCTGCTCCAGCACCCATTGAACGGGAAGCAAGTACGAATTCTCGGTTTTTAAGTTGCAGCATTTCACCACGTACAATCCACGACATGTTAATCCACCCCGTTACACAGAGCGCAATAATAATTGTAGTGATACTTGGCTCCAGTACAACCAGCAACAGGATCGTAACAAGCAAGTAAGGAATGGAGTACAAGATTTCAGAAAATTTATTCATGATTTCATCAACGCGGCCACCAAAGTAACCCATAATTCCACCATAAATAACACCAATCAGCAAATCAATCAAAGCTGCAGCCAGGCCTATCGTCAAGGAAATCCGTGCTCCCATCCATGTACGGACAAACATATCACGTCCAAGATCATCCGTACCGAACCAATGCTCCGCAGAAGGTGGCAGATTCGTGCTCAGTAAATCATTAGAGTAATAATTATAGGGTGACAATATCGGACCTATTAAAGAAAAAAGCACAATCAGAACTAAAACAATCAAGCTAGTCATTGCAACCTTGTTTTTACGAAGTCGTTCCCAGGCATCGCGCCAAGCAGATAAGCTTTCTCGCTGAATAACTTCAGACTGCTTTTCATCGACCCCTATTTTTTGGAAATCTTCCGGTTTCACCTGAAGTTTATCCAAATTCACAGCATTGTCTTTCACAGACATAAAGTTACCCCTCCTTCCCGCCGGACAGCTTAATCCGAGGATCAATAAACCCATACGCGACATCTGTAATAAAACGCGCTAACATAAGCAAAACACCGTAAAAAATCGTTATGCCCATAATCATGGTGTAATCACGGCTTGTGATACTTTCCACAAACACTTTACCAATACCGCCAATCCCGAAAATCCGTTCAATAACCACAGATCCGGTAATAATATTCGCTGTCATTGGACCTACGTAGGTAACAACTGGCAAAATAGCATTCCGCACAACGTGTTTGAACATGATCGTAATGGATTTCAAGCCTTTAGCTTTGGCCGTCTTGATATAATCTGCATGCAGTACTTCTATCATACTGGAACGCGTCAATCGTGCAATAAATGCAATTGGTTGAGCAGACAAAGCCGCAACAGGCAGAACGTAGTCCATTGGGCCCTCGAAGCCCATAACGTTAAACAATTCCAACTTTTGAGCAAAAAAGAACTGAATTAATGATGCCAGAACGAAGCTGGGAACGGCAATACCCAGAATTGCCAATATCATCGCCACGGTATCAATGAGTCTACGATGGTACAAAGCCGCCAGCATACCTAGTAAAATACCGACAATAATGGAAACAATAATTGCGACTAGACCTAACTTTAGTGATACCATGAAGGTCTGTCCAATAATGTCGCTCACATTTTGATTCAATTTTTTCATAGAAATACCAAAATCACCCGTAACAATATCACCTAAGTATTTAAAATATTGTACATATACAGGCTTATCCAACCCATACTGTTCCATTAATCGGGCTTGAATCTCAGGAGACGTCGCTCTTTCGCTCATGAAAGGGTTACCTGGAATTGCCTTCATCAGAAAGAACGTCGCAGAGATCAGAATGAGCAAAGAAATAAGCATAAATATAAATTTACTGATCAAATAACGCGCCATCGCCCGTTTACACCTCCCATATTTTTCGACACCATTCGATTCTATAGAAATAGAGTTGGGTTATCCAATCTACTTGTATGCATGGTTAGTTTAATCATATTAAGAAGAACCCTCACACACAAAAAAAACGGGATATATATGGCAGTACCCACATATATATCCCGAAGTAACTCCTCAACTTCAGAATCAAGTATTAGCTACTTACTGTGTTATATAAGCTCTTGTAAAATCAATTGCACCACTAAAATCCAAAGCAACGCCTTTTACATTTGGTTTCTTCAAAGAAGTATTAGAGTAGTAATAAATCGGCAGTAAAACCATATCATCCTGAACAAGAAGCTTCTCTGCTTTCGCAAATATTTCCATGCGTTTTCCTGGATCAGTTTCTGTTTTAGCCGCTTTAATCAAACCATCATATTCAGGATTAGAATATCCAGAATTATTGTTGCCATTACCAGTTGTCCAGATATCCAGGAAAGTCATCGGATCATTAAAGTCAGCAGACCATCCACCACGTGCAATTTGGAAATTCAACTTGTTACGTGTTTGGATAAATACGCCCCACTCCTGGTTTTGCGTTTTCACGTCGATTCCCAGGCTTTTCTTCCACATATCTGCAACTGCCAAAGCAATTTTTTGGTGTCCTTCAGTAGAATTGTAGAGTAGAGTGATTGGAGGGAGTGAAGTTACTCCTTCTTCCTTCATACCTTCTTGAAGCAATTTCTTCGCTTCAGCTACATCTTCTTTGAAATAATCATCTTTATGTTCATTACGGTATTCCTGAGATAAGCCTTTAATTCCCGGAGGTACAAAGCCGTAAGCAGGAATCTCTCCACCCATCGTTACTCTATCAACAATCGGCTGACGTTGAATCGACATTGCAAATGCTTTACGAATTTTAAGATTATTGAACGGTTTTTCGGTGACGTTAAACAAATAGTAATAGGTGCTTGCTATACCTTTAGCCTGGAATTCGTTAGGCATTTCATTTTTCACAGCCATCATTTGGTCTGCAGGAATTTCGCCATTAGGTTTACCTGCATAATCAAGTTGTCCACTTCTGTAAGAAGCGAGTTCTGTTGCACCGCTGTTTACGAGGGACATTGTAATTTTCTTCAGTTTAATTTCGTCCTTACCCCAATAATTCTCGCTTTTGGAAACCTCGATCTTTTGACCTGTCTCCCAAGTCGACAATGTGAAAGGCCCGTTAGTGATCATGCTTTCTTTTTTAGTCGCCCATTTATCATTTCCTTCAACAGACGGATGCACCGGATAATAGGTGTAGAAAGAAGTCAATCCCAGGAAGTAAGGTGTTGCATGTTCCAGTTCTACCTGCAATGTATGATCGTCAACTGCTTTGACACCTACATCTTTGAAGTCCGTAACTTTAGTACCTTTAAAAGATTTGGAGGTGCTTAGGTTGTAACCCTCAGCATTTTTGATATAGTACAATTGGTAAGCATATGGAGGTGCAGGAGCCGTGGAAGGATCCAATACCCGTTGCCAAGCAAATACGAAGTCACTTGCTTTGACTGGGTCGCCATTACTCCATTTTGCAGTATCGCGAAGCTTGAACGTATAGGTTTTGCCGTCATCGGAAATTTTCCAAGATTCAGCTACGCCAGGAATTTCTTTACCATCAGGGCCCATGCGAACAAGACCTTCATACATTGTTTTCAAAACAGTGTTTGCTTGAGTATCTTGAGCCTGTGCCGGATCGAACGTTGGCGGCTCGGATGCAAGGTTAATGCGCAAAATTTGCTTGTCGGCCGGGGCCGGCGTAGTCGAGGTGTTTTCTTGTGCGCCCTTACCATTGGTATCATTCTTGCCGCCGCAACCTGCGAGCAGTGCGCCAACTGCAAGAACGAGTGTCAAAAGGACTAAAAAGCTTTTCCTTTTCATCTAGCGTTTTCCCCCTAGTTCTAAAGTGGTATATGTTTATAGATTATACAACCAGCGGTCAAAAAAATCTACATTACATTTCTTCAAATTGAGCTTTTTTTTCAAAAAAACATGATTAATTCATATTTTTTCATCATTTCATGTCACATTTCATCACATAGAGTTGAATATATTTTTAAATATACCAACAACAGTCAACAAAGTATACGCCAATGTCATCGCCATAAAAGTTAATCTCCAGACCGCTCTACATAATCTTTTACCATCAACCTTTCCCTTTATTCGGTTTTGAGCTCCTCCAATTAAACCCAATGCCAGTAACAAGAGCAGTAGAATCAAATAAAAACCGAATCGGGATGTAAACAGGACATTAAAGAGTGCTGCGACGGAAAATATCAGAAAAAAAGTGGTAATATCCATAGAAGTAAGCAATGATTTCTTCTTTTCCATTTTAAGAATGTAGCGACAAACCGCAAACACGATCAAAAACGGAAAAAAGGGAAGAATACTGAAAGTGATAATAGTACCTTGTATAAGACTCAACTGATCACCCCTCTTTTAGCCGCATTCCTTCAATTAATTGCCACAATACCTCATGAGTTGGTGCACTAATCCCAGCTCGCTTTGCCATCTGCACCAGTTGCCCGTTAATGGAAGCAACTTCGGTCATGGACTGTGCAAGTACATCAGCTAGCATAGATGAGTGATTCTCTGCCGTTGCCCGGCAAACATCCATAATTTGATCCCACCATGAACTTTCCCAGCGGATACCATGAGCTTCATACACTTGAATGCCTTCATCATATAGTTTACGCATCATATGTATTCGAACAGGCTCCGATAGCAGCTCGCCATTTCGAACTCGCCATACGGCTGTCAGTGGATTGATCACAGCGTTAATCAACAACTTGCGATAAATCCCTTTCTCGATTTCTTTCGACAAGCAAACGTCAAATCCTGCTGCAAGCAGCCGATTTAGCACACATTGTTTGAATTGATTGTTGTGCTCCCCCTCTCCTTCCTCCGAAAATCCAATTTCAGTCACGCCCGATCCTGCATGCACAATGGATGCTGCCCCCTGTTTCTTGGCTCCTTCGGTTGTCACAGCAGGGTATACTACAGCTTTAGGCCACGCCTGCCTGATGCGTTCTATATGACCTATTCCATTCTGCAAACAAATAATCCCTGGATCTGTTTCCGTTTGAGCCACAGGCTGGATCTGTTCCAGTACTTCTCCTATCGCCCCCTGTTTGGTCAAAAACATAATCCATCGTGCCGGAGCCTGTGAATTTAACCGTTGCCAATCTGCCATTGGCGCTACCTTTAATTGGTCCCCCGTCACATGAACAACCACCTGCCCCTCATTATCAAGCACAGTAATCCCTTCACGAGCAATGATGTGTGCCTGTTCAAGTGTTCGTGTCCACAGCCTTACTGTAGCACCCGTGGCCGATAATCTCCCGGCAAACAGCAATCCCAGCGAACCCGCTCCAATAATATCAATCACTTTGTATCGTCTCGCTTCCATCTTTTTTTCTACTATATCATATGCACTCCAATGAAATAACAAAAAACGCCAACTACGGCCAAGCGATAGTTGACGTTTTATTTAGATAGCTATTGTAATCTTGCTACTCAATGCGCTCCAGATTCCCATTAGCATCCATTTTGAACCTGGATTTAAGCTCTTCCTCATCTTCAGTGATTAAAGCCAATCGCCGGGCACGGTCCATAATCTGAATCAGAGCTTTATAATCATCATTTACAACACGATAGTCGGTCTGCACATCATTCACTTCTTTGGACAGCCGGTCATTAATGGAGCGAAGCTGATTTAATTCTTCTTCCTTTTCCCGCAAATCTTTCTCCAGCATCTTAATCTGCCGATTCGTCTCCTGCATAGATCCCTTCCATTGACGCAAGAAGCGAATTACTGCATCAATAGATAACGTATCTTCACTCGTTCCATCTGTTCTGTATCCCCCTTCGACTGGATCGAGCGTGGCAAAGGCCGCCACCTGCGATACACCTACCGGGCTCTGCTTACGAATATAACTGCGCTTCTGGCGCTGTGCTTTGGCAATGCCAATCGCTTCATCATAACGTTTGCGCACGCAGCTATTCCAACGAAAACCGCATGCTGCAGAGGTTCTACCTATTTTTTGTCCAACCTCCTCAAACGCAGCGAGCTGTGTTCCACCTTCCCGGATATGCCGCAATGTCACCTCCGCCAATATCAAGTCATCTTCCGCACTCCATGCATCTTGTCTTATTGCAGTCATGCCTCTAGCCCTCCTAACAACATCCTGAAATAACCGTCTTCATGAACCGATCTTGCCGGTATTTGAATAGGGTATAAAAGCTGTTTATTCATTCCTATGCCTCTCGTAGAGTTCATAGAATCTATTTGATACTAAATTGTATTTCCATTTCTGCCAGAACTCATACGTGAAGTAAACAGTTTCGGGTTTCAAGCATGCTCTGACTGCTGTACAATAAAATGAATGGTTAAAGAATAAAAAAGGATCATATACATTACCATTAGTCTTTTTCTGGAATACATAAAAGGGGAAACTAAATGAATAAACGAATAAAAATCGCGATCTGTACCCTGCTGGCCCTCATTATGATGCTGACTACCATATATGTATGTCCTACTTTGGCCGCTCCCAGTCCTGAAGAAAATCAGATTTTACAAGATAGTCTGTCTATCGTGGAGATCGACCATGAAATCGAGCGAATTAGTCAGGAGCAGCAGGCTCTTTTACAGCGTCAGCAGGAACTGCGTAGTAGTCTAGCTGATCAACAGAAGCAAATGGACCTACAACGTGAGCGTGCAGGTTCTGTACTGCGATCTTACTATATGGGAGAAAGGGACAAGCTGCTGAGTGTAGTGCTAGGGGCTAAAAGTATAAAGCAACTTCTCTCTTTGTACGATTATTACTTATTGTTGATTAGTCACGATCAGGATGTGCTTCAGGAATACGAATCCAATTATCAATTTATGCGAAAAACAGAGCAGCAAGTTGCCCAAGCCACGACGGAACTGGAGACGGTTAAAACAAACCTACTGGCACAACGTAAACGGATTCTCCAACTCCAGTCGCGTGTAGATGACGGCGTTAACGCCAGTGATAGCCCTGAAACCCTACGCAAGCTAATTGGTGAAATGACAGCTTATTGGGAGAATGTAGGGGTATACGAGGTAAACAAACACTTTAAAGCATTAGCTCAAGCGATGCAGGATCTGCCCCAATTCATTCAACAACAGCAAGGAGCCATGGTTACAAATGGAAAAATCATTACGATAAGCATTCGTGAAGAGGAATTTAACCGTTTTTTAAAGTCTGAGAATGAATTGTTTAATCACTTCAACTTCTCCTTTGTGCAGGATCGGATTGTGGTAGAAGGTCAACAAGGAACGATGAAATTAAGGGTAGAAGGTCACTATACGGTAGAGAATGAACCGAAAAATGCAATTCTATTTCATGTAGATCGACTGATATTTAACGGGCTGGAACTGCCGGACACGACTCGCAACAAGCTGGAAGAAGATTTTGATCTCGGCTTCTACCCACAGCAGCTTATTTCATATGTCAAAGCCACAGAAGTACATGCTTTAAAAGGCATTCTTGAAGTTAAGCTCGAATTAAGCTTTAAGTAAAAACAAAAGACCTCGGGATGTTCCTGAGGTCTTAATTATTTGTAATAACGATCAAAAGTTATAACAGATCAGCTGCCAACTGCGCGAGTTTGGAGCGTTCTCCTTTTTCCAGCATAATATGCCCGCTAATCCCTTCTTGCTTAAAACGCTCCACCACATAGGTCAAGCCATTACTGGCTGCATCCAGGTAAGGGTGATCAATCTGCTCCGGATCTCCCATCAGAATGATTTTACTCCCCTCACCTACCCGAGACACAATTGTTTTGATCTCATGTCGGGATAAGTTTTGCGCCTCATCGACAATAATAAATTGCCCAGGTATCGAACGTCCGCGAATATAAGTGAGCGCCTCCACCTGAATACTGCCCAAGCCCATCAAAATTTTGTCGATATCGCCTGATTTTTTGGCATCAAACAGATACTCTAGATTGTCGTAGATTGGTTGCATCCAGGGGCGAAGCTTTTCATCTTTTTCTCCCGGTAAATAACCGATATCCTTGCCCATAGGAACAACAGGTCGAGCAATTAACAGTTTCTTAAATCGATGCTCATCCTCTACTTTAAGCAACCCCGCCGCTAGCGCCAGCAGCGTTTTGCCTGTACCTGCTTTTCCAGTAATGGTCACAAGTGGGATATCGTCATTAAGCAAAAGCTCCAATGCCATTCGCTGCTGAGCATTACGCGCGCTGATTCCCCACACCGATTCGTTACTTAAGTACAAAGGTTCTAATCGCTCTGCCTCCTGATTTACTTTCAACAGTGCTGATTTTCCAGTGCCCATTTCATCTTTCAAAATAACAAATTCATGTGGATACAGCGTATAAGGTAGCTTCAGTGGTTTGATTGGTAAAAAACGGTTAGAGTAAAATTCATCTATGATGGACGGATGCACCTGTATCGCCGAGTATCCGGGGTACAACTCACTTGGATCGCCTGTTCTATCGGATAGGTAGTCTTCAGTCAGCAGCCCCAATACATCTGCCTTGATTCTGACCAATACGTCTTTACTAACCAACACCACTGAACGCGGTTCAGACTGCTCCTGTTCTTCCAAGTGATAATTTAAGGCGACTGCCAAAATCCGGTTATCGTTCGAAACCTCCCCGAACATCTCCTGAACTTTCAAAAAACTCCGGTGGTTTAACTCAACCTTAAGCCTTCCCCCTTGGGGAAGTGGAACGCCACTGTGAAGATGCCCCACTTCTCTCAACCCGTCCAACAATCGCGATACATTACGGGCATTCCGTCCAATCTCATCCGCGTTGCGTTTTTTGGAGTCGATTTCTTCCAGAACAACAGCTGGAATAACAACTTCATGTTCTTTGAAGGTAAAAATGGCTTTCGGATCATGCAGCAGCACATTCGTATCCAGCACAAAAATTTTCTTCATTAAATCCCCTCCAAAGCGGCGTGGACAATCTCATGTTTCTTACCTATACCTATTCACCGGCTACCCAATACTTGCTGATTCCCTGAAAAAAGAACCCCAAAGCAGCATAATGCAACGAAAAGTGTAGCTGAAGATAGCCTCAGAGCCTGTACATTTTTAAAATTAGACACAAAAGGCCCAGTGATTGCTCACTGGACCTAGACTGGGTTCACTTTAAATTTAGACATACCTCAACCCCCTTATGCTATATAAGAGCTTTACTCGCTGCGAGTATAACATAAGCGGGGAAAAAGATACATACTCAGGAATTGGAAGAAGCTTCAGTGCTGTCGCTTGCTTTTTTGGCAAATTCCTCTTGTAGCGATTGTTTAGCCAAATCGAGCTGTTGCTCATCAATGTACACATAAGGACTACGCCATGTTCCTGCTACAGGATTGTATTTTACATTTTGCTTGGAAATATTCCAATAGGTTTGTACGATATTTTTCATTTGTTGTGACTCTATATCAGTCATCATATTTTTATCAACCGATTTAATAATTGCACTAAACTTGGTCAAAGCGTTAAAGGTTTGCATTTGGTCAATTAGGGAATGAAGCACCTGATTTTGTCGACGATTGCGATCAAAGTCGTCAGATTCAGCTGTTCTCGGACGACAATTCGACTTGCGGTAGCGAACAAAATCAAGAGCTTGGTCACCATTCAAATGCTTGGCCCCAGCTGTCAGGTTAATATCGGTGCCATCAGCACGGTCTCGGTAACACATATTTTTATCAACCGTCACATCTACGCCACCTAGATTATCTACAACATCTCTAAAGCCCTGGAAGTTAATAACCGTTACATAATCAATATTAATGTTTAAATATTTGCCGATCATCTTCTTCATTTGATCTTCAGCAACTTCGCCAGATTCTTTCTCTCTAGCCTTAAACACCGGATAATACTCATTCAGCTTGCGTGGCTTATACCCATCCATTTCTAGACGCGTATCACGAGGCAAGGACACAATGGTAGACGATTTAGTATTAGGGTTCAATGTAGCTACCATAATAACGTCTGACAAATAAGTCGGATGGTCAGGGCGATAGTCGGTTCCAAGCAATAAGATAGTCAAAGGCTTAGCCTCAGCCAATTGCGTTTTGGGCACTTCCTTGTTGATTCCAGTATCCAAAACTTCCTCTACCTGATTGTAAATATAGTAGGTATAACCACCTGCTGCCAAGATACCTATAATGAGTAGAAATAAGACAAACTTCATAAACGATCTGAAAAAGCTTTTTTTCTTTTTCGTTTTTTTCGGTTTGGCGGATTTTTTCCCGCTTTGTGTCCGGGGAGGCAATCCATTCGAAAGATTACTCATGCTTCAACACCTTTTCCTGCGTTTTGAGAAAATAGCTTTCTCCAAGTTTACAATCCTAAAACACATACAGCGGCGCATCCCGTTTCCGGGCGTCGCCGCTGTGGCCGAAGACCAATCCTATGAATTACATATTTGCTTGTGCTGTTTTACGTTGTTTCTCCGCACGCTCGCGCTCACCTTTGTTCAGGATCTTTTTACGCAAACGAATGGATTTAGGAGTGATTTCACAATACTCATCATCATTCAGGTATTCAAGCGCCTGCTCCAGAGAGAAGATAACAGGTGTTTTCAATTTAACCGTATCATCTTTTGTTGCGGAGCGAACGTTTGTCAATTGTTTTTCCTTACAGATGTTAACGACAATGTCGTTATCACGTGTGTGCTCACCAACGATCATACCCTCATAAATTTCAGTCCCTGGCTCCAAGAACAAAATACCGCGATCTTCTACGCCCAGCATACCATAAAATGTCGAGGTGCCGTTTTCCGTGGACACGAGTACACCTTGATGGCGCCCACCCACTTGACCGCCAACAAATGGTCCATAGCTGTCAAATGCATGGTTCATTACACCGTAGCCACGAGTCAAAGTCAGGAAGTTTGTAGTGTAACCGATCAAACCACGTGCAGGGATCAGGAATTCCAAACGAACCTGTCCAGTACCGTTATTAATCATGTTGACCATTTCGGCTTTACGGGAGCCCAGACTTTCCATCACTGCGCCCATGCTTTCTTCCGGAATATCGATGAGAAGACGTTCGATTGGCTCCATTTTTTTACCGTCAATTTCCTTAACGATAACTTCTGGTTTGGACACTTGCAGTTCGTAACCTTCACGACGCATGTTTTCAATCAGGATTCCCAAATGCAATTCACCACGTCCAGATACAATAAAGGCATCCGGGCTATCCGTTTCATCAACACGCAAGCTGACATCTGTTTCGAGTTCTTTCAGAAGACGCTCACGCAATTTACGGGATGTTACCCACTTACCATCGCGACCTGCGAATGGACTGTTGTTAACCAAGAAGGTCATTTGCAGTGTAGGCTCATCAATTTTCAGTACAGGCAATGCTTCAGGATGATTTGGATCGGCAATGGTTTCACCAATGTTGATGTCCTTAATCCCCGCAATCGCCACAATGTCACCCGCGCCTGCTTGATCGGTTTCAATTCGTTTCAGTCCTTGGAAGCCGAACAACTTCTCAATACGCGCTGATTTACTGCTGCCATCACGCTGGATAACTGTGACCGCTTGTCCCTGCTTGATGATACCGCGGTTCACCCGACCTACTGCAATTCGGCCCAGGTATTCGTTATAGTCCATCAGTGTTACGAGGAATTGAAGAGGCTCATCTACTTTCTCAGTTGGAGCTGGAATATGCTCTACCACTGTTTCATACAATGCTTGCATGTTGTCATCTTGCTTTTCAGCATCCATGCTGGAAGTTCCGTTCAGTGCTGAAGCGTACACAACAGGGAATTCTAATTGCTCATCATTTGCACCCAGCTCGATGAACAGATCCAGTACTTCGTCAATGACTTCTGCCGGACGAGCTGCCGGACGGTCAATTTTATTTACTACAACGATAGGCGTCAAATTTTGTTCCAGCGCTTTACGCAGTACGAATTTCGTTTGCGGCATGCAGCCTTCGTAAGCATCAACGACCAGCAAAACGCCGTCAACCATTTTCATAATCCGTTCCACTTCACCACCAAAGTCGGCGTGTCCCGGTGTATCTACAATGTTAATCAGGTAATCTTTGTAAGTGATAGCTGTATTTTTAGCCAAAATCGTAATACCGCGTTCACGTTCCAGATCGTTGGAGTCCATGGCGCGCTCCTGAACAGCCTCGTGTTCTCTAAATGTTCCGGACTGTTGAAGCAACTTATCGACAAGTGTCGTTTTTCCGTGGTCGACGTGGGCAATAATCGCAATATTGCGAATGTTCTCTCTTGCATGCATGGTTTGTATCCATATCCTTTCCGTATATCAAAATAGTGTCTCTATCCTGAAGCAATGCTCATTCAAGGCTAACAATCGTTCTTTAGGCCCACTCCCTGCCAGCCTTCTATATGTTTCAGGCTTTATACAGACAGCTTCTCTCTCCGATTCGCGTGAAAACCTTAAAATAAGCGTCAGAAATCATTCCGACGCTCTTTTCATATCCATTATATTATAGTAGAAATATGTCATAAAGCAAGACATTATTGCCCGTTCCGTAATTTACCGCCATGAAATCTGCACAGCTTGTCGGTTTACCAGTTGCGTTTGCTACGGTTGTTTATGACCAACCAGATTCCAGCTCCGATCAGTAAAACGGCAATAATATACATGATGCCTGTACTTAGCAAGGTAATAATCAATAATAGCACCGATATCAAGCCTAATAGTACGCTCCCTGTATATACATTACGAGAAAGCGAAATATCATTAATGGCATACTCCCATAATCCAATCGCCACACCTAGAAGAAACAAAGGCCATAAGTAGCCCATTAAATGCCATCCCCAAGTATTGCAGAGAAAAAAGAGGAAGCCATATACCGACAAAATCCCTGCCGGCAGCAACATAAAGGGTGATACTTTACGCATCATATACATTGCATGTAGCACGATTCCAGGTATTAAAATCAGCAAGGGCCAAAGGTTGCGTCCCAAGAAGGAGAACATCCCCAATTTCCCCAACAAAATAATCAGTCCTACGGCAACAATGCCTACTCCGATCATACGCTCTTTTCCGGAATTCATCGTGGTCTCCTTTGTTTGCTGGATTTGTTTTTGAGTCATTAAATGTAGTTGTTTTCAAGTACACTTTTATGAATATAGAATTTTTACAAAAACCGAGCTGAATCCTCGGCATCTGCAAAACCCTATGTCTAGTTTAGCCGATGTTTTCCAAAAAAACCACGTTCAAATATGACGGGGCCGTAGCTGCCGATATATTCCTGCAATGACAACTGCTGCTGCCAACAAGACCGGTAACCATGCATGTATAACCTCACCCAAGTCTGCTAACCATATGCCCAATTTGGGATCACGCAGTAGCATTTCTCCCGCCGTAAAGGCCAGGATGGCAGATCCCAGCAGAACAAGGATCGGGAACCGATGAAGCCAGATTGCTATCACGTTGCTGCCCCAGACGACAATCGGAATACTAATTGCAATACCAATGACTATAATAGCAATGTCCCCATTGGCTAGAGCTGCAATAGCTAATACGTTATCTAGACTCATCACAAAGTCTGCTAATAGTATCACTTGTATTGCCTTCCATATGGTTGTTTCCGCTCTTACTCCCACATGATCATCATTCTCATACAGCAGCTTAAACGCAATCCATAACAGAAGTAAACCGCCCGCCGCCTGAATAAAGGGTATGCCTAGCAAAATGACAGCTACAAAAGTCAACACACAGCGCAGCAGGACCGCGCCGACAGCCCCCCACCATATCGCTTGACTTCGCTGCCTTGCAGGCAAGTTTTTGCTCGCCATGGCTATAACAACTGCATTATCACCGCTTAGCACCAAATTAATCATTAATATTTTCAATAGCAAAATGACATGCTCCATATGTACAAACACCCCCATCCTACATGTATGCAAAATTGGACGAGGCTATGCTTGCAAGCTTTTCGAATAAGTCATAATTTAGTAATAACTAATGGCAATTTGATTGAGTATAAACCTTGAATTCAATAACAAACAGCAATATAATGAATCGTATTTCCGAAAAACGGGTATTAACATAAACAACATGCAATGTTTTGAGGATGTTTAATCAGGGAGATGAGAACGATTGACATGTCCGTATTTCAGTTCTTTTGGCTACTTCTTAATGTGATATTTATTGACCTTCTGCTCGCAGGAGATAATGCGATTGTAATTGGGCTTGCCGCCAGAAAGCTGCCTCCTGCAACGCAAAAAAAAGCGATACTATACGGCACCGGGGGTGCCCTGCTCATCCGCATAGCAGCCACTATTGTAGTCCTCTGGTTACTTCAAGTACCGTGGTTGTTACTCATCGGGGGTGTGATGCTAGTCTGGATCGCGTATAAGTTGCTCGTGGACCAAGAGGATCATGCCGAAGTTAAAGCAGGAACAACTCTATGGGGGGCTATCCGCACCATTATTGTCGCCGATGCAGCAATGGGTCTGGACAACGTTATTGCTGTTGCTGGCGCGGCCCAGCAGCATTTGCTACTTGTAGTGCTGGGCCTGTTAATCAGTGTGCCGATCGTTGTATGGGGAAGCACTCTTTTTATCAAGCTGATCAATAAATTCCCCTGGATTATCTATTTAGGATCGGCGGTGCTTGGTTATACGGCCTCTAATATGATCACTGAAGAACGTAAGCTGGCACCATACTTTACGGAGCATCCGGCGCTGCGTATCTTGTTTATTGCCACCGTTATGGCTGGCATTTTGCTCACAGGATATCTTCAAAATCGCAGAGCAGTATCCCGTCGAGAAAAAGCTGTCTAAAAGAGGTTTCAAAAGGACCCCACCCAAATAAAAAGGCAGACCCCAACATTGTTGCGGGTCTGCCTTTTTTATTAAAACCAATCTTCCTGTATAACTTCCTCTTTACGCCCCTCTACAGCTCCGTCTGCCTCAAGGACAACCGTCTCCGTTGTAGCTACAGCCTGATCGATCAAAGCATTCAAATCCCGAATAGAGGCTTCAATCTTCTGAACTACCCACAAATTCGGATTGGTCGTGGGAGATTTGGGAACAAACAATGTACAGCAATCCTCATACGGGAGAATGGATAAATCGTAGGTGCCAATTTGCTTAGCGATTTCTGTAATCTCCTGCTTATCCATCATAACGAGAGGTCGCAGCAAGGGAAGTTCCGTCGAACGACCAATCACATTCATGCTGGATAGCGTTTGACTAGCAACTTGGCCCAGACTGTCGCCCGTCACGAGTGCCAATGCTCCTTCACGCTCTGCCAGCATCGTTGCAATTCGCAGCATAGACCGTCTCATTAGCGTAATAATTAAATTATCCTGCCCAGTGCGTGTAAAGGCCGTCTGCACTTCTGTAAACGGTACAAGGTGGATTTTGATTCGGCCCGCGTAGCCTGCTAATACTTTTGCCAAATCAATAACCTTTTCTTTCGCACGCTCACTTGTAAATGGATAGCTATAAAAATGTACACATTCAATTTCCAAGCCTCTACGCATGGATGACCATCCTGCTACCGGACTGTCAATTCCACCGGACAGCAGCAGCATAGCTTTGCCGTTGGTTCCTAACGGAAAGCCCCCTACAGCCATAATAACATCACTAAAAATATATGCCGCCTGCTCTCTTACCTCCACACGTAGCTCAATATCAGGTTGACGCACGTCGACCTTCAATGCCTGAAACGTCCGCAAAATAGGAGAACCAATTAAATGATTCAACTCTTGTGAAGAATGGGGGAATTCCTTCCATACCCTGCGGGCATTTACCTTGAATGTCGTTCCCTCGTCTACGTTCAGCTCATGCATTAAAGCTACAGCCGTCTCAATGATAGCATCCAGCTCAACAGGAGCCATTTTAACAGGACTAATCGTCGTGATGCCAAACACCTTTTGCAACACTTGAATGATCTGTTCATAAGGCTCTCCTCCGAGAACTACATAAATCCGTCCAAATTCCTTGCGCAACGAAGCACCTGGAAAAGGCTTAAGCAGCAGCTTTACGTGTTTCAGTACAGCCTTCTCAAAACGAGCGCGATTCTTCCCTTTTAATGTAAATTCGCCGAAGCGAAGTAAAAGCATATCATAGTGCATTTTAACGTTTCCACCTTTCAAGGGATTCCAGCTTGGCCACAGCCTCTCGAAGCGCAAGTATGAGCTCGTCGATATCCTGTTCCGTATGTTCATCACCAAAGCTGATACGTATGCCGCCGGCTGCTTCTGCCTCATTGCGGCCCATCGCCAACAGTACCCGGCTAGGCTCGGCTAATTTTGAAGAGCAAGCCGATTTGGTGGACACTGCCACACCCAATTGCTCCAGCGTATGCAGCAGTACCTCGGCCTTCATGCCCGGATACGAAAAGTGGACAATATGCGGCGCTTCTTTCCCACTGTTCAGCCGCAGTTGTGGGATTGTTTTCACTTCTGCGGCCACCCGTTCTCTCCACTCGATCATGCGCCGTGCAGTCTCTGCTTGTCGTTCGCCCGCCAGCCGTACTGCCTTGGACATACCGACAAGCAGTGGTACATTTTCGGTACCCGCACGAACCCCTTGCTCCTGAGAGCCACCACTAAGCAATGGGAAAAGCTCTACGCCTTCCCGAACGAATAGCAATCCAGCACCTTTGGGTCCACGCAGCTTATGCGCCGAAAGGCTGTACAGATCAGCCTGCCAGCCCCGGAGATCAACCGGCAACTTGCCAAATCCCTGTACACCGTCAATATGAAATAGAACACGGGGGAAGCGCTTTTTCAGCGCAACTCCGATATCTCGCAACGGTTGCACCCTTCCTGTCTCATTATTGACATGCATGATACTGACTAAAATCGTATCTTTACGAACAGCTGCGCAAACCTGTTCGGCACTAACATGACCTTTCTCATCCACAGGTAAAAAAGTAACTTCAAAACCCAAATTTGTCAGCTGTTTGCAAGCTTCGTACACAGACGGGTGCTCTGTCGACACAGTCACGATATGCTTGCCTCTGGTCTGATAGTGCAAAGCCGCCCCCTTAACGGCAAGATTGTTGCTTTCCGTTGCCCCGGATGTGAAGACAATCTCCGCAGGAGATACTCCCAAAGCTGCAGCGCATACTTCGCGCGAGCGCTTGATCAACTTATCCGCATCCTCTCCATACCGATGCATGGAAGACGGATTGCCATAATGTCGTCTCATTACCTCGGCAACGGTTGTAATCACCTCTTCAAAAGGCGGAGTTGTCGCGGCATAATCAAAATATTTCATTAAACTCCCCTTTCTGCCCCACAACTGTTACAACAAAAAAAGACCAAAACAGAGAAAGGCCGCTTCATTACAGCGACACCCTTTCCCCATATTGATCCTGTCTGCGGACCTAATCGAATTGAAATTACGCACTTTTATGCTATAAGCTATAGGGCTTAGATGGTATATTTTTCACGTGCATTCTGAATTTTGGTAATATATCTTTGCGTTTCTACCGGAAGCTTGTCCAGTACAGACATCAACTGCTCATCACTACTTACTCCAAGCCGCTGCACCCGTCCGGGACCTGCATTGTATGCAGCCAGCGCCATATTTTCCTGTCCGTTAAAACGTTTAATCTGGTAAGACAAATAGCGTACGCCAGCATCAATATTTTGTGCAGGATCATAGGGGTCACTAACTCCCAAACCTTGAGCTGTAGCGTCCATCAACTGCATAAGTCCTTTGGCTCCAGCCGAAGAAGTAACCGATGGATTAAATGAAGATTCCGTATCAATAACTGCTTTAATCAAAGCTACCGGGACGCCGTATTTCTGACTTGCCTCATTAATCAAACTATCATACGCTGTAGCTTTTGTAGGTCCATCCGTTGCCGTATTGGAAGAAGCAGGATAGACTGCCAATGACGAAGTCGTTCCCCTCGATGGTCCCAGTTGAAGCCAGAGCAAACCGTTTTCATCTCTGGTAACATCGCCTGAATTTTCTCGAGTGACAGCATTATCTGTTTCCAGCTGACCTACTTGTTCCAGCAATCCAGAAAAAGCATCCGCTGTACCCGTCTGGGTCGTAGCACTCATATTATTTAACAGCTGCATGTCTAACATGGATTTGGACACGCGCGGATCAATTTGCATGTGGTGTTCCCAACTTTCTATAGTTGTTATATCCCAAATAGCTTGTCGTTATTGCTATGATACAACTTTTTACTATGTACTTCCATACTTTTTAATGAAAAAAAGCTCCGTTTCTGTCGAAAAGACAGCGGAGCTAAGATACCGGAACCTTTAACCAACAGGGTTAGCGCACAAATGGGATAAAAGCAAAATAACTCAATGTTGCTAGTGCGCCAAGACCAATCGACCAAATACCGGTTGTTTTACTGCCATTTACATAAGCAAAAAATCCTAAAACTGCTGCAATGGGTCCCAGCACAATAGACCACATAAACAATGATGCGATACCTGCAGCCAGCCCAATATAGCCGGAAATACGACCACTATTGTTAATAACCTGCTCTTCACCCTTGTTCTCATGTCTGGTCACAACTGGTGAGCCAGGAGCAACCTCTGCTGCATATTCCTCACGATGATGGCGGCGCTTGGCAGAGCGTTCCTGAACATGACGAGGATAATCTACACGTTCACGGCTAACATGCTCTTCATTCTTATGCTTATCGTTTTCATGATCTTCCATAATAACTGCACCTCCAAATGGAAATGAATCGTGTTATACATTTACAGAGACTTCGGCTTAAAGGTGTGGCAACAGGTTGCGGCAGACGTTGCAGCCTTATCACGTTCATCTGAACTAAAGCTTTCCCCCGCATATTCTTCTTTAAATTTTTTCCCGGCATGACCATCTACTTCAATCATGATCAAATCTGCCTTGCAAAAGTTGTTTTCTCCCCAATAATGGCAATTGGCTACGCTGCACTTTACGATTGGCTTGGCCTCTTGGCTCATGATCATCACCTCGGATTCATTGTCCCCCCGCTCCCCTGCACCTATGCGTTCATGGCATATGGCAGTTGGTGACATACGAAAAAAGCCGCTTCCCTTCGCCTCCTCCAAACTGGCAGGAAACAAGTAGAAAACGGCTTGCTTGTCTTGTTTTAGTTTTTGATTAGAAATGAATTTCTTGGATTGAATGCTTTAGGCATGAGTACGACGAGTCTGCATCCGGCGCTGTGTCAAATAATCACTTTCATAATAAGTCAGATCATCACGCAATTCTTCAAAGTTTTTCGTAATGTCCATGATCACTTCGCGGGCGGCTGGCACTGGCGTTTTACGGAAGCGGATAGCATCTTGTCCCGTATAAGCATAGCGTCCGTCCTCTGCGTAAGTTTCATTTTTGGGATAAAAAAAGCTGTTCACGCAGTCATGGTATACGTTATACAATGCCTTTTCCGCAAAATCGACGTCAAAGTTGGCACGGCGCAAAGCCACACCCAGCTTTTCATAGGATACTTCGGAAAAAACAAGGACATGGCGGAGATCCGACAAAAAACCTTTGTAAAAAAGTACGGACTCCTCATTACCATCCACAGCCAGTTGCGGCAGAGCATGCTCATTGAGGAATGTTTCCACACGTTTCACGGCAGTTTTCAGTCTTTCCTGCGCCGACTCACATAATTTTTGTACGTTGACTGCTGACATCAAGGCAGCTCCCCCTTATTTGTTGCTTGTTCATCAATTTGGTTACCCGAAAATAGTCCCTTCTAACCGAAAGAGCTGTAATTTTCAGTATTTATCCTACCACAAATAAGCATTGAAAGGTATAAAAACATGCCAATCTCCTCACGCTAAACCATAAATTTATGAATACTCAAGGAGGACGGTTTCATGTCTCGGCCAAAATGGTTAAAACCCCTGCTCGGAGCAGCTGCCGGGGTGCTTCTGATCACACTGATGCTACCTTCACGCGATCACCGCCAAACACCACAGCCCGAATATACGACCAAGATGGTACCACAGCAGGAGAAGCAGCTTAAAAAAGGAATGTTGGCTTTGGACCTGTCCGCTACGGATACCCTCACACGGATGGACGCAAGACAAGATATTCAATACGTATTGCGGGAGCTGAATGGTAAAACTGCCAATCAGAAAAGACAGTTCACCCACACATTGCAGCAATCACACAGTCATCTTCATACGCTCCAGTGGATTCACATTAGGGACGGAAAGACTAACACCTACACAGGCAACAAAGCACAGACAAGTCTGCTGAACCACCCTCAAATTCAAAGCAGCTTGGCTGCGGCTCGTCGTTCCGTCATGCAAAATAAATCCTATGAATCGGCTGCTTTTCAAGTTGAGGGCGGTAAATATTTCATCATGGCTGAACCATCGGCTGATGGAACATGCGGCGTTGCTGCCCTGGTCAGTCAGCAAGTATTGCGTGACGTGGAGAAGCATCAGCGCAAAAATTTGCGTTTAATTCCCTATCCAAAAGAAGGTAGCTACAAAATCGAATCCGTACATCCCGACACATTGCACGATATCACGGTCAAAACGGGTCACGACAACGAAAATGCAAGCCATTATTTTGAAAACGAAATTGTCGTTCGCTTCCGTCACAATCCTGATTCACGACAATTGAAGGAAATTGCAGCAGATTTGCACTGTGAACCAGGCCGTAAGCTTGGTTATACTTATGTATTTCATTCGGATAAAATGAACTTTAAAGAGCTAAAGCAATACTTTTCACAAAAGTGGAACCCGCTTTATGCTGAGCCTCACTATATGTATCTGACCAATGAGAAAGCACCTATCAATGCCGACAGCTCTATTCCTAATGATCTGCTCTTTTCTCGCTATCAATGGAACCTGCCTGCTACCGAAACCAACAGAGGCTGGAAACTAAGCAAAGGCAGCAAAGATGTAATTGTCGCGGTTGTAGATACAGGAGTAGATTTGGATCACCCTGATCTAAAAGGCCAAATTCTTTCTGGGCATAACGTGGTAAACCCGTCTGAAAAGCCTTATGATGACGTCGGTCACGGAACGCATGTCGCCGGCATCATTTCTGCGCTCGTTAATAATGGTGAGGGAGTCGCCGGTATGACGTGGTACAACAAGGTCATGCCGATCAAGGTACTTGACCAATCTGGCTCCGGTACAACTTACTCGGTTGCAGAAGGTATTATATGGGCAGCTGATCACGGGGCCAAGGTCATCAATTTGAGTCTCGGCAACTATGCACAAGCTTCATTTTTACATGATGCGATCAAATATGCCTATGACAAAGATGTTGTATTAGTTGCAGCCACAGGCAATGATAATACGGAGCGACCCGGTTATCCAGCAGCGTACCCTGAAGTATTTGCCGTTTCCGCTACAGATTCTTCTATGCACCGCGCATCCTTTTCTAACTACGGCGATTATGTGGACGTCATGGCTCCAGGTGCAAGTATTGCCAGTACGTATCCTGGGAATCAATATGCTGCACTATCGGGTACTTCGATGGCCAGTCCACATGTATCAGCGTTAGCTGCCCTGATTCGATCCGTTAACCCTGATCTAACCAATAAAGAGGTAATGGATTTAATGAGAGACAGCGTAATTGATTTGGGCACACCAGGGCATGACAAATATTTTGGGTATGGTCAAATCGACGTGTATAAAGCATTGAAAGCAGCACAACGTCCCTATGTTCCCCTGCAATTCTATCCACAGCATTTCAGTGACAAGTTGAAATCCATATTAAAGAAACTGGAAGCATAGGATACCCCTTTTGGAAAAAGCAGCCATGTTGCTCCATGGCTGCTTTTTTAGGTTTTCTTAACGCTTGGAACTGGTACGGACAGGTCGCTTTCCATGACTGCGAGTATGACAGCATGGGTCACCAGGATCCTTGACAACCACCGGAAATACGTGGTGGGGCACAGGTATAACATGCGCCTGATTGATGATCTCAATCGGATGAACAACAGGTACCACCTGTGGGTAAAATTGATGATTTACAAATTGGATCGGCGGGCACACGACCGGGTCGTAATGACAATGACTCATAATGTGCAACTCCTTTCGGTGAATTAGTACAGCATATTAAGGAGGCATATGCTGTGCTTGGATGTTTAACCCCTAATACAATTATCCCTTATAAAATAGGCTTTCGTTCCACAATGACCGAATGATCAAGAATATCGCCCAACAAATTACATAGCTTGCGCAGACCTGATTTAAGTGTTTCCTTGTCCGTATACGAAAAAGAAATACGGATATGATTACTATCCATACCACCTGCATAGCACACCGCACCAGGCAAAAAGGAAATGCCTTCACGGTCAGCTACCCGCTCCAATTCTGGAATATCCACCATAGAGGGAAGTTTAATCCATACATTGAGACCACCTTCAGGAGCATACCAGGTAACCTCTGGTGGAGCATAGCGCTGGAGTGTATTCAATGCGACAGTTAGACGATCTCGAATTTGTTCTCGCAATGAAACAAAATGCTGGTCAAGTCGGTTCCTGAGAAAAGGTAGCAGTGTTTTTTGCGTTAATAGAGGACTTCCCAAATCCGTAGTTGACTTGGCAGCCACCAAACGATCCATTACACTCCCAGTTCCCGCTACACAAGCTATGCGGCAACCAGGAGCAACGGTTTTGCTGAAACTTTTGATATAGACAACATGCCCGGACTGATCATGCGCTTTGATAGAGAGTGGGGGTTTAGTTTTGTAATACAGATCGGAAAATGGATCATCCTCAACAATGAGACAGTGATAACTTTGAGCCAGATCCAGTAATTGCGTGCGTCTGGCCATCGTCAAAGTTACGCCGGTAGGATTATGAAAGGTAGGTATGGTATAGATCAATTTTGGGGGATGGGTATCACAGAGACGTGTCAAAATATCAATCCGCATACCCTCCTCGTCCATCGGAATCATAATTACTTTGGCACCACGACTAGTGAACACATCAATGGCGCCAGTATAGGTAGGAGCTTCCATGTAGACCACATCTCCCGGGCCAACAAACGTACGCGCCACCAGGTCAATCCCCTGTTGAGCTCCGCTGGTCACAAGCAGTTGCTCTGCCACTATAGGTATACCGCGTTCACTCAAGTGGTCTGCGAACACTTCTCTTAGTTCTAAATCACCTTCAAAAGTTCCATATGCAGCCATTACATCGGAATTTTCAGAGGATAAACGATGAGTATCTGCGATGATTTCGCGCGTGGGAAGAAGCTCCGGCTGTATTGCCGCTATATGAAAAGAATAGGTAGCCTTTCGGCTATGATTAAAGTTTCTCCATAACTGTGCACGCGGCAAATAATCGATCAACGACATCTGCCAAGACAAATCTTGCGTCCCCTCAGGATAAATCGGTACTGAAGCTTCCGCCACATAGCAACCTTTTCCCTGAGTACACGTAACCAGATTCATGGACTCCAGCTCGGCATACGCCTTGCTTACAGTTACAGGACTCACCGCAAGCAGACTGGACAGATGACGGATAGAGGGAAGCTTGGTACCCTGAGGTAGTAGCCCTGACTGAATGCGATCCGCTAATGTTTTGGTAATCTGTAAATATAACTTGACACTGCTGTTGCGGCTGAGATCAATATGCATCGGAACCCTTCCCTCCAAAAATCAACTGTTACATTTAGACGTTTACTGTTATACTTCATTATCGATATAATACAACAAATTTCTTAGCACAGTATAGAACACAGGAGATGATTGGATTGGAATACAAATTTTCGGGTATGGCTCGTACTCAGGGCTCGTCCATGGTAAGGGACATTTTGAAGCTGACACAGGGAACAGATGTATTATCTCTCGCAGGTGGCCTTCCGGCCGATGCCTTCTTTCCCGTCGAAGCGGTTGCTAAAGCCTATGAGCGGGTATTCCGCCTCGGCGGTACTACCGCACTTCAATACGGCCTAACCGAGGGATACATTCCTCTACGGGAACGTCTGGCAGCAATCATGTCATCCCAAGGCATCTCCGTCACCAGAGATAACATCCTCATGACAACAGGCTCGCAGCAGACCATTGATCTAGTTTCACGTGTGTTGCTTGATCCGCAGGATACAGTATTGGTGGAGTCCCCTACTTATTTGGCAGCTCTTCAGGTATTCAATTCCTATGGCGCCAACATTGTAAGTGTAAATACAGACGCTAACGGTATGCAATTAGATGATCTTGAGGCCAAGATCAAACAGCATCAGCCAAAATTCGTGTATGTCATCCCTACCTTCTCCAACCCAGCAGGAAGTGTATGGAGTATGGAACGCAGAACAGGCGTTGTTGAGCTATGCCGTAAATACGGAACTTTGATTTTTGAAGACGATCCTTACGGACTGCTAAAATTTGATGAAAACCTTAACTTCCCATCCCTATTTTCTATTGATCAACAGCTAGGTGGCGACGGTCATGTAATGTACACTTCTACATTCTCTAAAACTGTCGCTCCAGGTGTTCGCTCTGGATGGTTGGTAGCCGATCAAGCCATCGTCGTTAAGACCGCAAATGCCAAACAATCTGCCGATCTGCACTCCAGCAGTATTGACCAGCGTGCTTTGAATGAGCTATTGGACTTCTTTGATTTGGAGGGACATATACGTACGGTGTCCGCTGAGTATCACACTCGGATGTTGCGTCTTACATCGTTAATGAGAGAACGTCAATGGGAAGGAATCACTTGGAATGATGCACTTGGTGGCATGTTTATGTGGGTTACCTTACCTGAAGGCTTCCGTTCTGATCAGTTGCTGCAACTCGCGATTCAGGAAGGAGTCGCATTTGTCCCTGGACAAGTCTTCTATGCTGACTTAAGCGGCAGTAACCATATGCGAATCAACTTCACGCATACCGATCCTGCCTTGCTTCCAAAAGCAGTTGACCGATTGGATCGGGCACTGAAGCTGTATATGGAGAAAAATGTGGTAAAAAGCGTACGTTAATCTCCAGCTTCAAATGCACGTTACGCTGACTACATGCCTCGTCCTCGCACGTTTTTGCGTCAGGAGAGTGTAAATACAATGAAGCCCCATTCACTATGTTGGGGGCTTCATTCCATAGATATAGCGGACTGCGTAATCCGGCTGCAAATTAAAAAGGGTGCTTCATAATTCCCACAGGAATATGAAGCACCCTTTTTAATGTAATAAATACATTTGGATTAAAGGTTTCTCATGCAAACAGGTCATTAACAAAAAATAATTCATACATTTTAAGGTGTTGCAGTGGGGAAAGTTTTCCGTAAGCCGGGTTCTGTGCTATTCGTGGTACAGACGGGAACTACCCTCCCACTAAAAGCGACAATCATCTATCTAGGCCGAACATTGCTATCCAGCTCCAGCGACCAACCTAGACACGCCTCGGGCTAAGGCTGCTTCGCGAAGAAGCTGTGTCCCTTTAGGTCTTGCTCCAGATGGGGTTTACCAGGAACGAAGTCACCAGCGTTCCTCGGGGTCTCTTACACCTCGGTTCCATCCTTGCCTGTGCCGCAAGCGGCCATCGGCGGTCCATTTCTGTGGCACTATCCTTCAACTCGCGCTGACTGGACGTTATCCAGCATCCTGCCCTATGGAGCCCGGACTTTCCTCTCGTGGCTTATGCCACCAGCGATTGTCTGTCAAACTTTCCGAACAACATTACATAGTATACAGGGAACGCGTGCATGATACAACCCTGAAAATATTGTAAATTATAGAGATCTCTCTTTACTTGTTCAAATAAAACGGATGTACCTTTCTCTGTAATGAATCATCTGCCACGTAATAAGCGGACCTTCCCACGTATAACGGAACTGAAAGCTTACTAAAATTAGGAACGTCCTCATCGAGGAATAGTTCATCATCCCGGTAGGTCTGCTGTATTTCACCGACGATCCAATCATGATCTCCATAGGTATGAATATCCACTACTTTACACTCATAAGCGAGATAAGCTTCCAGCAATATAGGCACATCCACTGAAATTCCGTCCTCATATGCAATCCCAAACTGCTGAAATTTATCTATATCTCTACCACTAAAGGTACCTACAGCCTGAATCCATTCCGATCTGTGCGCAGGCAAAAACTGAACACCAAAGCCTCCACTTTTCTTAATCAGTCCGTAAGAATACGTTTCCTTCCTCAATGAAATGCCATACATGCCCGGTGATGATCCGATATATGTATGCCAGCCTGAGGCCATGACATTATTTACTCCCTCATAGCGGGAAGTAACAACTGCAACCATCCCTGGATAGGCATGAATCACAGAATCGGCTATCAACTTTCGCATACAACCTCTCCCTACGAAAAAATGTAATAGTTCTCCTTTATTTTCTCATAGATGTGAAGCTTTTACAAAAATTGAAAAGGCTCGGTGTTCACTTCAGATACATATACTTCCGTTGAGTATCGATCTTCGGCCAAGCGTCTACGCATCCAATCTGCGGTTTTAGGCTTCATAATCTTTTCTGCGTTATGTCCAGGGTCAATAATAGCAATGCCTGCCATCAGGGCATCGTGAGCCGTGTGATAGTCGATATCCCCCGTCACTAATACGTCAGCGCCTTTAAAAAGTGACTTATTCACATAACGGCTGCCAGAGCCCCCAAGCACGGCTGCTTTTTTGATCATACGATCCAAGTCACCCACCACACGTACATGCTCAACGTTGAGACCTTTTTTCACAACATCTACAAACTCTCGTAACGTGCGGGCTTCCTTGAGCTTGCCTACTCGTCCCAAACCAAAGGTACGGCCTTTCAAATCCATAGGGTACAGGTCATAAGCCACCTCTTCATAAGGATGAGCCTTCAGCATCGCTTGGACAACTTTATTGCGTACACCCTGCTGTACAATGGTCTCAATACGAACCTCTTCACTACGTTCCATTTTACCTGGCTCACCCAAAAACGGCTGTGTGCCTTCACCTGGTACAAAAGTCCCATAACCATCAATGTTAAAGCTGCAATGACTGTAGTTGCCGATATGTCCAGCTCCCGCATTCAGTACGGCATCCAGTACACGTTGATGATGTGTTTTGGGTACGAAAACGACAAGCTTGAATAATTGCTCGGTGTGAACATCCTCCAGCGTACCTTCACTTTGAATCCCCAGTGCTTCTGCCATCCAATCATTCATGCCGTCCTCAGCCGTATCTAGATTCGTATGACTGATGTAGACAGCAATATCATTCTTGATCAGCTTTTCATACAATCTGCCTGCAGGCTGGTCCGTGTTCAAAGCTTTAAGTGGGCGGAATATAATCGCATGATGCGCAATAATGAGATCAGCTTTTATGCGGATCGCTTCTTCAACAACCTCATCATTGACATCCAGGGCTACTAAAATGCTTTTTATTTCCTTTTGCAGACTACCCAGTTGAAGCCCAATTCTATCGTCTGGAACTGCCAAGTATTTCGGAGCCAATTGCTCCATGTAGCTAATTACTGTCTGTCCTTTGGCAAACATGCAAGTACCTCCTCCAGCTGTTCAATTTGCTTGCGCAATTGCTCCTGCTTATGCTGCGCAGATTCCTGATCTGACCGAGCCACTTGTGCCAGCACATCCTGAAGCTTGCGAATCTCCAATTGCCATTTCGAAAAAAAGATTTCATTTGGTGCTTTGACCAATAACGGTCCGAGTTGTATCAGCAAATCCTCTGTCAGTACCAACGAACTACCAGGAAGTTCCCATGGCCGATACATGTCATCCTGTTTCAGTGAACTTTCCGAAGCAGGTACTGCCGTCAGAACTTCATATATTTTACCATCTTCTTCCATGATATGTTCATTTGTTAATACCCATTGATGCTTGATTAGCCAGCGCCGTAAAATATCCTCGCCCACGTTGGGCTGTAAAACAAGCTGTTTCACTGAAACAAGCTTGTCTTTTCCTTGCTCCAAAATAGAAGCGATCAAGGCTCCGCCCATACCCGCTATCGTAATAACATCTACCTCATTGGCCTTGATTACAGCCAAGCCGTCCCCTTTTCTAACCGCAATGCGATCTGTAAGACCTGCTTCAGCCACCTGCTTTTGAGCCGCACGCAATGGTCCATCGTTGACCTCACCCGCTACAGCTTGCGATACTCTGCCGGAGCGCACTGCAGCCACAGGGAGTAGTCCGTGATCCGAGCCAATATCAGCCAGTCTGCTACCGGCAGGAATTTGTTCCAAAATATATTGTAATCGCTGAGAAAGTTTCATGACGTCACCCACGTAATCCATTTTTTTCGAGTCCAAAATAAAATTCCTACAACAAAAGCCAACTTCAATATGCTAAAAAAAATCACTTCCCCTGCTGCTTGATGGCGCAGGACGATCGTGTCTGCTTCCGCCATAAACACTAGGGTCAAGCCTATAGCAAAATAAACCAACGCGAAACGTGGAAAGCGGCGATGTACCCACCAGCTTAACCCAATCAACAATACTGCGTGTAAAATCCAAAATACCTCAAGCATCGCTAAAGTAGCTGTAGGCCAATAGCGGCCTATAAGGACCGCATACACTAAAAGCAGCCCAGCAAGACCACAGTAATGAAGCAAGCTGATGCGCAAAGTTAATCCCACAAGACACCATATCAAACCGCATAGACCCACCAGCACTAAAAACCAAACCTTAGCTTCACCTTGGTGAAGCTGAATGATCCAGACACCTGAACCCAGCATAATTGCACTGCCTAAAGTGCTCAACATTGCACTCATACTCTTTTCGGAAGACCGCCAAACCGCGGCCATCCCATAGCAAATCGCAGTAACTGCACTTGCCGAGCATATTTGCATTGCCAACGGAAAAGCGGTAAAATAAAAACCGATCAAACAAATGCAGGAAATAATGACAAAACCAAGAAGCCAGGCGATCCCATGCCCATGTCGAAGATATGTAAGCAGCCCGGTGTTGTTACGGTTCTGGCTTTGTGCCGGATTTTCATCTTCCCGATACAGGTTGGACAGAAAATCGCAATATTGCTCAGGGAGCAGCCGACTTTGCCGCCAATGCTCAATTTCATGTAACAGTATTGTCCGTTTTTTCTCCTGGTCCAAGCTTCTTCCCCTCCACCAAGGCTGCCATGAGATAAAAAAAGACCTTCTGCGCGCTTCAAGCCGCAGAAGGTCCGCAATGTTACGCTTCTATTCGAGGAAATCCTTCAGTCGCTTACTGCGGCTTGGATGGCGCAACTTACGCAGCGCTTTGGCCTCAATCTGACGAATACGTTCACGTGTAACACCGAACACTTTACCCACTTCTTCAAGAGTTCTGGTTCTTCCGTCGTCCAAACCAAAACGGAGACGCAAAACATTCTCTTCCCGTTCGGTCAACGTATCCAGTACATCCTCGAGTTGTTCCTTCAGAAGCTCATAGGCTGCTGCATCTGCAGGCGCCAACGCTTCCTGATCCTCAATGAAATCCCCTAGATGTGAGTCATCCTCTTCACCAATTGGTGTTTCCAATGAAACCGGTTCTTGGGCAATTTTCATAATTTCCCGTACTTTTTCCACGCTTAGCTCCATCTCGGCAGCCACTTCTTCCGGCGTAGGTTCACGCCCCAGCTCTTGCAACAGTTGACGCGATACGCGAATCAGCTTGTTGATCGTTTCCACCATATGCACTGGAATACGGATCGTTCTCGCCTGATCGGCAATTGCGCGCGTAATCGCCTGACGAATCCACCAGGTTGCGTACGTACTGAATTTAAAGCCTTTTTCGTAATCAAATTTTTCTACTGCCTTAATCAAACCCATATTACCTTCTTGAATTAGATCCAGGAAAAGCATGCCGCGACCAACATAACGTTTGGCAATACTTACAACCAGACGCAAGTTTGCTTCAGCCAACCGACGCTTAGCTTCTTCATCGCCGTTATTGATCCGTTTGGCAAGCTCCACCTCATCATCAGCAGAAAGCAGCGGTACACGACCAATTTCCTTCAAGTACATCCGGACCGGGTCATTAATTTTAATACCGGGAGGCAGGCTCAGATCGTCATCGAAATTAAAATCATCCCCGTCATTGTTTTCCGGGTCGTCATTTTGACGCAATCTGGTAACTTCTTCGTCGTTATCATTCACAACCTCAATCCCCAAGTCACCCAGCTGCTCATAAAACTCATCCATTTGCTCGGGGTCCTGATCAAACGGCGACAGTTTTTCCATGATATCTTTGTAGTTCAGAGAGGAACTTTTTTTACCCAACTCAATCAGTTGATCTTTAACCTGATCCAGTGTTAATTCCGTCTCCAGTTCAGTATGCTGATCATTCGCCATCTTTCGACTCCCTCCTCCTAGAAACATCCGACCTCTGTGTGTTCATTGTCTCTCTAGGGCTATAATCTCGCTTGCAATTTGTGCTGCACGCAAAAAATCACCTGAGCGCTCAGCGGTTCTCATTTCTTCCCTCTTCAAATCCAGTTGCTCCTGCAATGGAAATTTTCGCACTTGACGAATATAATCATCCAAAATGTGCGGTGCCCATACGCCTGGAGCATCCATCATCATGATCGAACTTACGTTCTTCTCCAGTCGGTCGTCTTGCAAAGATGAAATAAAACGGCTTGTATCCGGTAACTTCCCTTGCGCGTAATAGGCATATAGATAAGCAGCAATTGCTGCATGATCCTCAATATTAAAGGCGTCCCCCAGATGCTTTTCTACATACTCTGCAGCTTCTAAATCCTGCATCATCCAGTGAAGCAGCCTGCGTTCAGCCACATGGTAAGCCGGCAACAGATTGGGCGTAGAGACCTGCCCTTTTTTATGCCTACCATTATTCCACCCATTTTCGTTATTATCCCCAAAGTTCTGTTTTTTTTGCAGGGATTGACGGAGTAAATTGCATTCTTGCTTTAAGGTTTCAAAATCCACCTTGACTTCGGCAGATACTTCGCGCAGATACACTTCCCGCTCAGTCGGGGATGACAGAGGTGCAATGACATTTAATGCTTCGCGGGAATACGCAATTCTTCCTTCTTCCTCTTGCAGTATATGGTTTTTTTTCAGATATATAAGCTTAAATTTCACCGTTGAAACAGCACTTTCGATAATTTGGCGCTGGAAACGTTCAGCGCCGTATTGCCGGATAAAATCATCCGGGTCCATACCATCGCTGACCAACGCTACTTTTACGTGAAGTCCCGCATTTTCCAACAGCGGAAAATTTTTAAGCGCTGCCGCTTGTCCTGCCCGGTCACCATCATAACAAATAATAACCTCGTCGCACAGTCCCTTTAACATCGTAGCATGATGCTCCGTTAGAGCAGTCCCCATGGCAGCCACTCCATTTTGTACGCCAGCTTCCCATGCCGAAATGACATCGCCATAGCCTTCAAAAAGAACACTTTGACGAAGCTTGCGAATTGAGGTCTTAGCATGATGGAGATTGTACAGCGTTCGGCTTTTGTTAAATAGCTTGGTCTCCGGCGAGTTCAAATACTTCGGCTGCCCCTCGCCAAGTATACGGCCTGCAAAGGCAATAACTTTTCCGTTTCGATTCCAAATGGGAAACATGATACGATCTCTGAATCGATCTACATATCCATCACCCTCATGTCGGGGAGAAATGAGTCCTCCCTTTTCCATCTCGACAGGATCAAAAGAACGCTTCTCTAGAAACTGAACGATCGTATCCCATCGGTTGGGTGCATAGCCAATTTGGAATTGGTCAATGATCTTGTCACTGAATCCCCGTGAACGCAAATATTCCATGGCTGGTTTGCCGTGCTCCGTATTTTTAAGCAAAAAATGGTACATCTTAGAAGTTAGTTCATACGCTTGCAACAGCCTGTCCAACTCAGGATGCTGATGCGATGAATCATGTCCCTGCCATTCGCCGAGCGGAATATGACTTTCTTCTGCCATTGTCCTGACAGCTTCGGGAAAGGATAGTCCTTCGATTTCCATCATAAACTTGATGGCATTGCCTCCCGCGCCGCAGCCGTAGCAGTAAAAAATCTGACGATCCGGTGTCACGGTGAATGAAGGGGTTTTTTCGGAATGAAAAGGACAGAGGCCTTTCATATATTTCCCCTGCTTGGTCAAATGCACGTACTTGCTTACCGTATCTACAATATCATGATGTTGTAAAACTGACTCGATGATATCGTCCGGTATGTTACCTTGTCCGGCACTCATATTAACCACCTTCATCTCTTTAGCACGTAAATATAATTCGATACCGTTACTCATTCTCCTGCAAGCGAAGTAAAAGTTTTGTCAGTTTATGTTGAAAAACTTCACGATCCTCTAATGTAAACGGTTTAGGACCTTTTCCATAACGTCCTTTTTTCCGTTCTTTGGCAGAAGTGTGGCGTCGGTCCAGCATGAAGTCTATCGAATCGTTTCGATAAATCGTTCCGCGAAAAGACATCACTTCACAACCTTTTGCCAAGGCGAGTGCAGCAAGACCATAATCGTTGGTTGTTACAATATCTCCGCGGCGGATATGATTGGCAATATAGAGATCGGCACTCTGGTCGCTTCGGTCTACTTTAACAACGCTTACGCCTTTGCTACCCTGAATGAGATGATCATACGAAGATACCATAATAACGTCAATATGAAAACGGGAAGCTGTCTCTGCAATTTCACTTTTAACAGGACAAGCGTCCCCGTCAACAACGATCCGTACATCCGGGAAATTTCCGGACTCTCCCATGAGCATCCCCCATCTCGCATCCGCATTCGAGTAAAATACGGAACGGCTGCAAGATCACTCTTACACCGTTCCGTATATTTATACCCATTTTTTCAAGTTGTTCATACTACCACAACCGACGTTTAAACTACAAGCTTGGAAAAATCAGCAAAACGCTTCAATTCTGAGTCAATAGCAGCCAGCAATGCCAAACGATTATTACGCACAGCATCATCCTCAGCCATAACCATAACGGAGTCAAAGAACGCCGTCACCGCAGGAGTAATGGATGAAGCAAGCGCCAATGCTTGTGTCGCATCACCTTCCTGTAAGGCTGTACAATAAGACTCATAGGCGCCATACCATGCTTCGTATAGGTTTTTCTCGCCCTGTTCCGTAAATTCACCCGTATTCACTGACTTATGAACTGCTTTAGCAGCCAAATTACCTACGCGATTAAAAGACTCCACTGTTGCCTTGAAGACATCACCCGTTTGTACAGCAGTCATTAATGCAGCCCCGCGGTTAACCACAGAAGCAACATCGTCATATCCAGCTGAAAGCACAGCATCTACAACGTCATAACGAAGTGTCTCGGACAATAGTTTCTTCACGCGTAATCCGAAAAACTCATGTAATTCTTTACGTATTTCATCTGCGGAACGTTTCATGTTTCCAAGGTTGCTGTGCACATCAAGCGCGATATTGAACACATCAGATAACGTAGCCGAAAGCTTACGATCCAACAGAATCTGCACGATACCTGCTGCCTGGCGACGAAGCGCGTAAGGGTCCTGTGAACCTGTCGGAATAATACCGATGGAGAAGCAGCCTGTAATGGTATCTATCTTGTCTGCGATACTTACAATCGCTCCAGCGTTCGTTGAAGGAACCGTTTCTCCTGCGAATCGCGGCTGGTAATGCTCAAACACCGCTCTTGCCACTTCTTCCTTCTCTCCAGCCTTACGGGCATAATCCTCGCCCATAACCCCTTGCAATTCCGGAAACTCATAGACCATTTGTGTTACAAGGTCAAATTTACAGATATCTGCTGCTCGGCTAACCGATTCCTGTGTATCTGGGGAAACACGTAGCTTCTCTGCCAGAGCATCAGCAATGCGGCGAATTCGACGCACTTTGTCTCCAACTGTTCCCAGCTCTTCGTGGAAAACGATACTTTCCAGCTTGGAGAGTGCATCCTTAATTTCCAGCTTCTGATCTTCTTCATAGAAGAATTTGGCATCAGACAACCGCGCGCGCAATACTTTTTCGTTTCCTTTTGCAATGACTTCCAGCGATTGACTGCCACCATTACGTACCGTAACAAAGTATGGCAGCAGCTTTCCTGTGCGATCCAGCACTGGGAAATAGCGTTGGTGTTCACGCATGGAAGTAATCAGTACATCCTTCGGAATGTTCAAGAACGCAGGGTCAAAGCCACCGAATAGTACTGTTGGAGTTTCCACCAAATACAGCACTTCTTCCAGCAAATCATCCTTGACCGCAATCGTCCAATCTTTTTCGGCTGCAAGTGCTTCAATCTGCTTCACAATAAGCGACTGACGTTCCTCAATGTCCACAATGACATGCTGCTTGCGAAGTACTTCGACATAGTCCGCTGGACTTTCTACAACGGCCTCCTGTCCAAGGAAGCGATGTCCTCTTGTCACATTCCCTGACTGTACGCCAGCAATCTCCAAATTAACAATATCGCTACCAAACAAGGCTACCAACCAGCGGATTGGACGAACAAATTTAAAGTCATAACTTGCCCAGCGCATAAATTTAGGGAATGTCATGGCATGTAAAATGTGTAGTAAACCTTCGGACAGCACATCTGCCGTTGGTACACCTATGCTGCTCTTGGTCGCGTAAATATATTCCACGCCTCCAAGTTCTTTGAACGTGAACTGTTCAGGATCAACACCTTGGCTACGGGCAAAGCCTAGAGCAGCCTTACTCCAGTTACCGGCTTCATCAAGTGCGATTTTGCGGGAAGGTCCTTTAACTTCTTCGTTAATATCTTCCTGCTTCTCCGCTACTTCCTTAACAAGTACCGCCAAACGACGAGGTGTAGCATAAGCCTCTACAGCACTGTAAGCAATACGCGAGCTGTCCAGCCACGCCGTCATACGTTCCTTCAACTGCTGAATCGCATTCGGGATAAAACGTGCAGGCACTTCTTCCAGCCCGATCTCAAACAATAGATCCTTAGACATTTGCCGCACCTCCTTTCTTCAACAGCGGGAAGCCCAGCTTCTCGCGCTCCTCCAGATAGGTCGCAGCGACCTGGCGCGCCAAATTACGCACTCGTATAATAAAACCTGTCCGTTCCGTTACACTGATGGCTCCGCGAGCGTCCAGCAAGTTGAACGTGTGAGAGCATTTCAGCACATAATCATAGGCTGGAAATACAAGATGCTGCGCCATCGCTTTATTCGCCTCTTCTTCATACATGTTAAAAAGAGTAAATAGCATTTTGACATCAGATACTTCGAACGTATATTTGGAATGCTCAAATTCTGGTTGGTGGAAAACATCACCGTACGAGATTCCATTAACCCATTCCAAATCAAACACATTTTCTTTGTCCTGGATGTAGGAAGCAAGACGCTCCATACCGTACGTAATTTCAACCGCAACCGGACTGGCATCAATACCGCCCACTTGCTGGAAGTACGTGAATTGGGTAATTTCCATACCGTCCAGCCATACTTCCCAACCTAATCCCCAGGCTCCCAGCGTCGGAGCTTCCCAGTTGTCTTCAACAAAACGAATATCATGCTCCAGTGGGTTAATGCCCAAACGGCTCAAACTCTCCAGATACAACTCCTGAATGTTATCAGGTGAAGGCTTCAAAACCACTTGAAACTGATGATGCTGATACAGGCGATTCGGGTTCTCACCATAACGTCCGTCAGACGGACGGCGAGAAGGCTCAACGTAAGCTACGTTCCACGGCTCAGGTCCAATTGAACGTAAATACGTCATCGGGTTCATCGTGCCTGCCCCTTTTTCCGTATCATAAGGCTGTACAATAATACAGTTGTGTTCAGACCAAAATTGTTGCAGCGTTAAAATCATCTGCTGAAAATTCATGGGCACACGCTTCCTTTCCAATTCCCTAAAATGTTGGTGATTTCTAATCCTTAAACTCATATGTACAGGGCTAATTTATTCCATAAGCCTTGCTAGAGACAGCAAAAAGCCCCCGCCTCTACGCCTGTACAGACGTAGGGACGAGAGCTAACTCCCGCGGTTCCACCCTACTTGATTGCGACCCTACATCACCAGTCAGATCGTAATCCTCTTTTCCGTGTCCATTCAGACGCTCCCGAGTGCCATGTTCACGAACAATTCCCGCCGGGCTTACACCATCCCCAACTCGCTAACTACAGAGAATACGTCTCGTTACTTTCTCGTTCAATGCATCTGCTCCCAAAGGAGATATATAGTAGGATATTACACGTTTTCAGTGATACAGTCAAGAGAACACCACATTTCACATGTCGTACTTGTCAAGCTGATCCAGGAAATTACGGGATTTCAGCTTGACCTCCAACTGCATATCCATGAACTGACGCATGACATGTTTGATCTCCAGCTTGGTGGAGTCCTTCACGTCGATATTGCCGAGTCGATTCAAATCTATTTGGGCGAACAAGCGCAGCAACTTCAATGTACGCGGAGCAACACTTAACGCAGCCGGATCAAAATGCTTGTAACCCCGACACAAAACCCCACCTAACCTCGGACTGATAAACATATCCTCATCAGCACATTGTTGACCGCTTGAAATACAAGCATCAAGCTGAGGTGCATATCCGGCCGCCTGCAATATTTTAAATTCATAAATACTCGTGACGATCAGCGGATCTTTGCCACTCTCCAGTGCCTCCAAGCAGGCTTTAAGCTGCTTAAACCAAAATGCACCTGTTTCCTCATCCTGTAATACCCGATCGAGCAATTCACAAGCATAGGAAGCGTAAGCAGCCTTTGTAATATCCTCGCGCAGTGTATGGTGGGATTGGATAATTTCACCGGCATTCAACGTGCCTAAGCCAGTGTTGCGAAAAAAAACAAATTCACCGTACGTAAACGGCTGCGTTAAAGCGGCATGACGGCTTTTGGATTTTTTCGCGCCTCTGACTAGCACACCTACTTTGCCTCCGCTTTCGGTGCAAAGCGTAATAATTTTGTTCCCCTCACCGTAATCCATGCTGCGGATGACGATTCCTTCCATCCTGTAAAGCATGCTTCTTCCCCCAAACTTTCGCGAAGAAGCCAGTGGTTCGCACTATTCACGGGCTTCTTCATGCTCGTCCGACTCTCCTTCATCCGTGTCTTGCTCCCTTGTCATGGCGCTCTCCCTATATAACAGATACGCACCGACATCTCCAGTCATCGCAAAATACTTCCACGAAAAATCTCGCAATCGTATTCATCCTTTCTTCGGAAATGACGTCTGCATCTCAAAAATAGGATGATGCGAAGAGAGGGGAAGTATGCGATGAAATAAATGGATTACGTTGAAAAAGGCTACTGTGTACGGTCTGGACACCGGTTCGCAAATGATTTGATCTTACGATCGCTGTTACCCCTGAATTTATTTTATCCAATGAGAAAAGGAGTAAATTCAGGGGTAAAGGCGAACGCTGACGCTTCTTCAGATTCAAATCCTTCGCTCCGCTACAACGTGTACGCAGTTATAATAACTCTTTTAAAAGCACTCCTTATTTCATCACTGGAAGAAAAGGGTAGGTATAGCGAGAAGTTAAGCGCCGCACAAGAGCGGCGCTTGGAATGACCGAAAGATTTAATTCATACGTCAGTGGTAGAGTCGGACGGCTTTTTTATGATGCCTACAACAACTATACATATTGATTAATATCAATTTTAGTCTGTATAATCCTTTGACAACCAAAGTGATCGTAGATATGATATCTACTTTTAGGCGTCGCGATGGAAGCCCAAGTCACGAAGGACACGTTCCTGGTTACGCCAGTCTTTTTTGACCTTAACCCAAAGTTCCAGGAAAATTTTGGAGCCTAGCAAGTTTTGGATATCTTGACGGGCTTGTTTGCCCACCTCTTTGAGCATGGCTCCTTGTTTGCCGATAATGATTCCCTTCTGGGAATCACGCTCTACAAAAATAACCGCCATAATATGCACTACACCATTATCCTGCACTTTCATGTCTTCAATCATAACCGCAATAGAATGAGGTACTTCCTCACGTGTCATGTGCAAAATCTTTTCCCGTACCAGCTCAGCAATGACAAACTGCTCTGGATGGTCGGTAATTTGGTCATCAGGGTAATATTGCGGACCTTCTGGCAAGTATTTTTGAACCTGATCCAATAGGGTGTTTACATTATTGCCCATTTTGGCCGAGATCGGTACAATTTCCGCAAAGTCATACAACTTGCGATACTGCTCAATCAGGGGCAACAATGCCTCCGGCTCAATGCGGTCAATTTTATTCAATACCAATATAACGGGTGTTTTTACTTGTTTAAGCTGTTCCGCAATAAAACGGTCGCCTCCGCCTAAACCTTCAGCAGCGTCAATCAGAAACAGTACCGCTTCTACTTCACCCAACGTATTAAAAGCGGTCTGATTCATATAATCGCCTAGTTTTGACTGCCGCTTGTGAATCCCCGGTGTATCCAAAAATACAATTTGTGTGTCCTCTGTGGTGTATACACCGTGAATTTTATTCCGTGTCGTTTGGGGTTTGTCTGACATGATGGCAATCTTTTGCCCAATGACATGGTTCATCAATGTTGATTTTCCGACATTGGGTCTGCCCACAATTGCAACAAAGCCGGATTTAAAGTGTTTCTTAGCCATTTTATTTCCTCCAGCGCGATTAAGCACCTAATTTTATTTTGCTCTTTTCATTAAAGCAGCTGACTCATTAACGTCAACAAAGGTCTATAAAATACAAATATGCCAATAATTACAGCAAAAACCGCTGCCAGGAGCACGGCTCCGGCGGCGGTGTCTTTAGCCGCTTTGGCCAGCGGATGAATATCAGGTGAGATCAGATCCACCGCTGCTTCAACAGCGGTGTTGATCAGTTCGGCTACAATGACTATGGCAATGGCCAAGCACACGAATAACCAGTCGAGCCGGGAGATGCGCAGAGTTAGACCTGCTACAATGACAAGAAGCGCCACAACCACATGTATCCGCATATTTACTTGCGTACGCAGGGCGTATATCACGCCTTCTGCAGCATAGCGAAAGGTCATTCTCCAAGGCTGACGTCTCATTACCGTGTCAACCCCACTTGAGCCAGCACAGCTTCCTGCTTACCCATCATTTCAGCCTCACTTGCATCGTCCTGATGATCATAACCTAACAGATGCAGAAAACCGTGGACAAACAAAAACCCGATTTCACGCTCAATTGAATGTCCATACTCTTCGCTTTGAGCTTGCGCTGTCTGTACAGAGATAATAATATCCCCCAGAACATCGGGTACATCATTTAATGGATTATCTTCCGTCGGTTCGTAGATAATTTCAAGCTCTTCATCCAGTGTTTCCTTCATAGCAAAAGACAACACATCAGTGGGACGATCAATACCGCGATAATCCCTGTTCAACTCATGAATTTGATCATCATTCACGAAAGTAAGGGCAACCTCACCGTCTGTAACCCCTTCCGCTTTGCCAGCCTGCTCTAATAAGGTGTTCAGCAGCGTGATCAACGATTCGTTAATTACCATATCGTTTTGTTCATTATTCCAAGCTAATTGAAGGCCCATGCCAACCGCTCCTTTTAATTCTAATGCTTTAGCTGTGCTTCATGCACAAGTAATACTAAGCTTTTCCACTTTCGGGCTTAGGTCTTTCCTCTGGATATTCAATACGGGAATGAAAAATCCCCATTACTGTTTCCTTGAGAGTTTGGGCCACGATATCAAGCTCCCTCATGGTCAGCTCACAGTCGTTAAACTGGTGATCATCAAGACGGCTCTTAATAATTTTCTCAATCATAGATTCTACCTGCTCCACCGTAGGTTTTCGCAAGGAACGAACTGCCGCTTCCACGCTATCAGCAATTCCTACTACAGCAGCCTCTTTCGACTGAGCCTTCGGTCCCGGATAACGGAAATCATCCTCCGTGAAGTCAGGCTCCACTCCCCGCTCTTCCGCCTCAC
The DNA here is from genome assembly GCF_052921365.1 of Paenibacillus sp. T2-29. Lineage (NCBI taxonomy): Bacteria > Bacillati > Bacillota > Bacilli > Caryophanales > Paenibacillaceae > Paenibacillus > Paenibacillus sp. T2-29. The sequence goes on from NZ_JBREVE010000001.1 coordinate 802,769, forward strand.
GCAATGCCTTGTGGTAAAAATAGTGCAGGAATGTCGTTCCGTGGTGTTGTTCGGCTATATCACGAATCGGCTTGGGTAGCTTGTAATCCAATTGCATTTCCACACCGTCACGAGCATGGGCTATAATGATGGATTTACTCAGCTTGGGCTCTATTGTATCATGCGGATTTTCCATCCCATTTTGATTTTCAATGAAGTACGAAGGCCTTTTGGTTTTACCAATATCATGATAATACGAACCAACCCGGCACAACAACCCATTTGCTCCTATAGCCTCCGCTGCAGCCTCCGACAGATTACCTACCATAACGCTATGATGATATGTGCCAGGAGTCTCGGTAAGCAGCTTGCGGAGCAATGGGTGATTGGGATTTGACAATTCAACAAGCTTCAGTGCAGACAAGATGCCAAAGGTGGATTCAAAAAATGGCATTAGCCCTATAACGAGGATCGCTGTAACCAGACCGCCTGCAAATGCAAAGGCTACCCCATAGAGTGTCGTTGTTTGAGTCCAGTTCCCTTGGTCAATCAGAGCCAGAGAAAAAACACCCAGAGCCCCGAACAGGCATACCATGATAGCTCCCTTGAACAGCGTTGAACGCTGGCTGGCCCGGTGGGTGGAAAAAATCGACGCCAAACAGACCACAAGGGCAAAAAACCCAAAATTAAAATCAAAAATCTGGCCTTGACGGACATTCAAAATAACACTTGCCAATATACTGAATATAACGGCACATACGAATGCCAGCGACATGTCAAGCAACAGCGTTACAAGCATAGCTCCAAGCGCGATAGGCGCCAGATAGCCGAGATAGGATCGTTCACTAGTCTGCAGTATAGAAATTAACAGCATGGCCCCCACTGTAATCACAAAGATTAACACCAGCATGAGCAACTGTGCATTATTATACTTGAAGTTTCGTGTTCGTGATTGAAATTGACGAATATACATAAACAGACCCAATGCCAGCATCATAGACAACATCAGCAGGCCGAATTGTGGCCAATAGTTGATTTTATCCTTGAGCAGCTCGTTCTCATCAAGCAGTGTATAGATTTCCTGGGTAATAATCTCACCCTTTTTAACGAGCACTTCACCCTGTTTAATGTAAACTGTCGGTGTATCTTCACGAGCCTGTACTTTAGCGTCCTTCGTAGCTGTATCATCATAAAACTTGTTGGCTGTAATCACAAGCCGTGCAAGTTCCTGAACAACCTCCCGGGAGGTACGTTTGGTAAGCGAGCTTGTACTCACGCGCTCAGCTACCTTGGCTCGGGCAGTCTGGGCATCCGTAATTTGATCATTCATCAACCCTGTAACAATCTCACGGGCTACGGGCCGCATTTCGGCAATATCCTCAGATGTAAGTCGCGGAATTTTGATGTATGTCTCCTCTGGGATTCGGTACGTTTGCTCTTTCGTTTTTTCCAGTACCTCATCCAGCAACTTATCTGGATAGGCATCCGCATTACGGCTGTTGTTCACAAAATTTTGCACGAATTCCCGTGCACGTTGAGGAATCTCATCCTTATAAATCGAAATCTTGTCCGCTCTGGAGACCTGATCATCCTGATTTAGCCGTTCAATTCGATCCAAAATACCGGTAATCAGGTTATCGTTGCGGATCGGTACAATGGTATACATAGGCTGCACGCGCTCAGCAGATTCCTCTTGGGCCTTCAAAGTCGCCTTACTGTTAGGAAGCTGCATTGGAGCGACAATTTCCTTTTCACTCGGTTGATTCACCCGGATGTCGTAGCGTTCGGGAAGCAGCTTGGATGCAAAACCCACATAAAAAAGAACCACCAAAAATAAAAACAGAAGATAGCGTGTCGCCACGCTATACTTCCATCCATTCATTCTATGCTGGAACGTTTTTCCTTTAGATAATTCCTTCGAGGTCATCTAAAACAATCCCTCTCCATCATCTTTTTCAAGGCAGCTATGCTGCTCATTGTATTCGTTTTCTGATCATACACACTATACTCGTGCTTAAGAGCTTAGGCTTGATTTTCAGCAACACGGTCATAAGCGACGATGATTTTTTGAACCAGGGAATGACGAACAACATCCTCTTCCGCAAACTGGACAAAGCCTATTTCGTCAATCCCTTTTAAAATCGCATTTGCTTCAATCAAACCGGATTTCTTGCCACGAGGTAAATCAATTTGCGTAACATCGCCGGTAATAACCATTTTGGAACCAAAGCCAAGTCGAGTCAAAAACATTTTCATTTGCTCCGGTGTAGTGTTTTGGGCTTCATCCAAAATAATAAATGAGTCATCCAGCGTACGACCCCGCATATAAGCCAGTGGCGCAATTTCTATCAACCCGCGCTCCAGCGCTTTCGCCGTCTGTTCTGGCCCCATCACATCGTATAGGGCATCATAAAGCGGGCGTAAATATGGATCAACCTTTTCCTGTAAATCCCCAGGCAAAAAGCCCAAGTTCTCACCAGCTTCCACCGCAGGGCGAGTCAGTACAATACGCTTGACTGAACCCTCCTTCAGAGCAGCTACGGCCAGCACTACAGCCAGATAGGTTTTACCAGTACCCGCTGGGCCAATCCCAAATACAATATCGCGTTTCTTAATCGTGGTTACATAGTGCTTCTGTCCAATTGTTTTGACACGAATCGGTTTGCCCCGAAACGTCGTCGTAATTTCTCCCTTGAACAAATCAAGCAACTGATCAGCGCGCAGATCTTTTGCCAGCTCAATCGCATAATGGACATCCCTTTCGGTCAGTATATACCCATTACGAATTAACTGGAGCAAAACATCGAACAATTGTTCGAGCACTTCTACTTCGTGAGCATCACCAAAAACATTAATTTCCGCCTCACGAGATGCTATTTTTGCAGGAATAGCTGCTTCGATCAATTTTAAAAAGGAATCCTGCGGGCCGAATAACGCCTGACCTTCTCCCGCACTGTTCAATGCAATTTGTATGCTGCGTTGTTGTTCTGCCAAATAGCCTCATTCTCCTTGGTTATGAACTAACGGAAGTTCTTCCGCAATATCCTGTTCCACTTCAAAAAGTACTTTCATATAAACTTTACCATTCTCTCTCTTCTCATGCAAAATTTTTTGGCTCATTATTTTCGTTCCTTTGCCGTATTTAGCTAAAATATCCGCGCGTGCGCCTTCTATTCCTGACATTTTGGCTTCTGTTTCCGTTAACTTCTGCTCTTGTATCTTTGTCTCCCTCACACTTTCATTCATCCAACCCATCGGAAGTTTGTAAGAACGCCATGTTAGCGGATCATGCTCAACGGTTGTTTTATGTGTAGAATAAGGTATTTTTCCATAGCCCCACAATTGTATCGCACGGTTGCCTAGCACCAGATACAAGCGATCGTGACTATTACCTGTATATGTGCTGCTGCGTCGTACCATGGGACTACTAATTTCATATTCATGCCACACAAGCCCCTTAATCTCTCCTTTGGCTACGACCTGTTGCTGATTCTCCTCATCTCCAAGCGTTCCTGAAATGAGAATAGCTCCTTTTTTGACCCGCGTATTTTTATGCACAACAGGACGACCCTGCTCGGCAAAAATTTCAGTGACCACCGCGTCCGCCTTGCTGATAAGATGACGTGGACTGTAGAGCGACGGGGGAGTAGGCTGTGAAGCTTCAACAACCTGAATTGTCACCAAGGTCCCCTGTCTTTCCACACCGATCCAGGATGCCTCTGGAAGCTTCTGCATGAGTGCCCGCGAAAGCTTGTCCTGGCTGGAAAGACGAAAGCTCCATTGAAACGGATAAAGCCCCTCCTGTCGGGCTGCTTTCAAAATGGATTCCGTTGGGAGCTTATCATTCCCCTTTACTTCAATGTCCCAGATGAGCGATGACATCAGCAGGAGACCTATCCAGAACAAGGCCAGTCCTGTGAGAAAAAATTTGCGTTTGGCGAGTCGTACTGCAGTGAAGGGAAGTCCTTGACGCTTGAGAACATGCATTTTGCAGCCTGTCCTTCTCAAAAGCGGACGCAGCAGGAAGACGTGCGGCAGCAGAAGGTTCATTTCTGCATGTCTAGTACCCATTGGCCGCACGTTCCAAACAGGTATATGATGATCAGTGAGTAAATTAATGAATGCTTCCACACTTTCGCCCTCGACAGCTAGGGTAACCGTGCCACGCAGCTTTGCTAAAGCGGGATGTTTCACGAGCCTTCCTCCGTTCCTTCCATTTGAATATCCGTAATATGTCCCTCTACACTCACCTGGTCTGGCAGGATAGACGTAATGATTAGATTATGGCCTGACACCCTTAGCCTGCCTTGCGCAAGTGCAAGTACGAGTTGATCTGGCGTGAAATCCACCACACCCCGGTGATTCTCTACATAAAGCTGGCGGCTGCCGATGAGGGTTAACCGCGGCAGATCAAATAGAATGTCCTGCGGAAGCTCCAACGTCTCGCTGGCCCACTTTCGCAGTTTGCGGCTCATCCGGCTCATACGGCGAAATCTCCTTTCCTGTCATCAAAATAACTGTTATCCAACGGCAAATAATTATTTTGACGGCAGCTATGCTGCTTTTTTAATCGCTTGTTATTACCATTCGGTTTCATCCTATGTCTCAACCGTCACTAGACGCTGTTACACCAGCGTCACAGATATCTGTACTGTACATTTTATGATCTAGTCATCGCATTTATGAGGCTAAACTTACAATTCGTAGCAACTGCAATATTAAAGAGGAAAAAGACCGTACTTTCTAAAATTCACATAAAAAAAGACAACCTCGTTTTCATATCAAAACAAGGCTGTCTTTTTAACTTCATAGTATGAAATGGTTAGTTTTCAGAATCCTGATTCAAAAGCGAGTTTTTTCTGGAGTATAAAAAGTAAACGGCAATACCAATAACAAGCCAAATGATAAAACGAATAAACGTTTGACCATTCAGATTAAGAATAAGCACCCCACATGAAATGATAGCCAGAATTGGAATAAATGGAACCCCAGGACATCGGAAAGCTCTTGGCAAATCGGGTTGTGTTTTTCTCATCACTATGACAGCGACCGAAATGAGAATAAATGCTGATAAGGTTCCAATGTTCACCAAGCTTGCTAACTCATCCAGCGGGATCAACCCACCCATTAATGCAGATAAAGTACCAAAAAACAAGGTGTTAATATAGGGCGTTTTATATTTGGAATGAACCTTTGACAATACTTTAGGAACTAAGCCGTCACGTGACATCGCAAACATAATACGGGTTTGACCATATAGCATTACCAGCATGACCGTTGTCATCCCCAAGATGGCTCCGATATCCACAATACCCGCCACCCAGTTCTGACCGGCAACCTGCAAAACCAATGACACAGGATGGGAGATACCTTCAAATTGCATATACGGCACAATACCTGTCATAATCGCGCTAACGATCACGTACAAAAGCGTACAAATAGCAAGTGAGAAAATAATGCCACGCGGTAAATCACGAGCTGGATTTTTGGTTTCTTCAGCGGCTGATGAAACGGCATCAAAGCCAATGAAAGCAAAAAACACAAGGGCTGCGGCTCCAAACACCCCACTGAACCCAAATGGCATAAACGGTGTCCAGTTGTCTGGCTTTACATATTTAATAGCCACAATGATAAACAATAAAACGACAACAATTTTAACAATAACCATGATATTGTTAATTCGTTTGGATTCTTTTATCCCAAAATAAAGCAAGAACGTGATAGCCATCAAAATTAAAAAAGCTGGAAGATTAAAATAAGTAGTTTGGTCTTTTAAAGCTCCTGGCGCAGCAGTGAATTCAATCGGGATATGAAGACCAATTCCTTTCAAAAAGGATACAAAATAACCCGACCAACCTGCAGAAACAGCGCTGGCGGCCAACATATATTCCAAAATTAAATCCCATCCGATAATAAAAGCCAATAGCTCTCCCATCGTAGCATATGTAAAAGTGTAAACAGAACCGGATACTGGAACAGTGGAAGCAAACTCGGCATAAGCCAGTGCTGCGAATAAACAAGCGAGCCCCGCGATCACAAAAGACAATACCAAGCCCGGTCCAGCCGTAACTGCTCCCGTACCTGTCAAAACAAAAATCCCCGTTCCAATAATGGCTCCAATCCCAAGCATTGTTAAATCGAACGCACCCAATTCCCTTTTAAGCGCCTTTTCTCCCCGTGTAGCGGCGATCAGCTGATCAATGTTCTTCTTTCTGAACAAGCTATTCCCCATCCATCCCATCCTCCTAAACATAAATTTTTACTTTTTGTATAACCCTGTAATATCACCTCGATATAAATCAAATTTTAGCTAAATATGGGGTAAATTTTCATAAGTTCTATCGTTGTGAACATTATATATAAAAAAGAAAAAATGAAAACGACTTTTGGTAAGCTTCGTTCACATTGTTACATTTGATCATTTTTCACGAATATATTTTCACAAATCAGATCCCAAACTAGACAAAATGCCGTCTTTTTAGATGACAGTAAATGTGAGAAAAATGTAGCATATATGAGATCTTCACATTCGCTGTCAGGTAATTAGAGCATTTGCCGTTAAGTCTTTTTTTATTCCAGCATGTTTATGTATCGCTAAAAACATCGTAAAAAAAGATCCGCCACAGCCAAAGCCGTGACGGATCTACGATTATTTTAGCGTCTTCCTCCACCCATGTAACGCTTGGAACGCGGAGGCCCTAATATCTCTGCCCAAATTACACCTCTGCGTAGGTCATCTGCATTCACTGTACCACTCTCTTGTGAAGTTTGCTCTAGCCCATCTGTAATTTCCTCCGAATCTCTCGCATTGGATATACGATCGAGACGGGCTAAAACCATCCTTCGCTCTTCTTCCATAATACGAATTCGATCCTCTAAAGTCGTACCGTTATCTAATGAATCTTGGTCCATCCGTTCTTCCTTTTCCAGCCCGTCTCCTACTTCTTCTATACGACGAGCTTCGATCACCGCACGTCGCTCATTAGGAAATTGACGTTGCAATTCTCCAGTAACATCTTGCTGACGTCGCTCTTGCTCAGGTTCCGTTGTGAAAGGTCTGGGCGACGTCGAGGACCCGCGCGAACCATGATCACCACCAAAAGTAGGCATACCTTGCCGCCGGGAAGATTTCCGATCTCCGCCTTGAATACTTTTCCCCAAGAAGGACACCAGCGCAAAGCCAATCACGAGCAAGATATACAAATGGTCAAAGATCCAGCTGATAAAGTTCATCACTCACCGCCTAACTGCCTAATTCATAGGCTACGTCCCGTTAGTTAATCCCGGCTTTTGTTATCATTCCCCGAGTTCTCATTCGGTTTGCCTAAGGAACTACGCATTTGCGTATCTGCCTCAATATTTTTTAAATTCATATAGTCCATGACGCCAAGTTTACCGCTACGTAGCGCTTCAGCCATTGCCAGAGGCACTTCGGATTCGGATTCCACCACGCGTGCTCTCATTTCTACGACACGTGCCTTCATTTCCTGTTCCTGTGCTACAGCCATCGCACGCCGCTCTTCGGCTTTTGCCTGCGCAATACGTTTGTCAGCTTCCGCCTGCTCTGTTTGCAGGAAGGCACCGATATTTTTACCTACATCAACGTCTGCAATATCAATCGATAGAATCTCAAATGCTGTCCCTGCATCCAAACCTTTGGACAATACGGTTCTCGAAATGGAATCTGGATTTTCCAGCACGTCTTTATGCGAGTTACTGGAACCAACCGTTGTTACGATACCTTCACCAACCCGAGCAATAATCGTTTCTTCTCCGGCACCGCCGACGAGCCGATCAATGTTGGCACGCACCGTAACACGAGCTTTAACTTTCACTTCGATACCATCCTTGGCGACCGCAGCAACAATAGGCGTCTCAATAACACGCGGATTAACGCTCATTTGGACCGCTTGCAGAACATCCCGTCCCGCAAGATCAATCGCAGCCGCACGTTCAAATTCAAGCGGAATATTAGCCCGCTGCGCGGCAATCAACGCATTGATCACTCGGTCAACATTCCCCCCTGCGAGAAAATGACTTTCCAGCTGATTGATATTCAAGCCTAGACCAGCTTTGGTAGCCTTAATGAGGGGATTGACAATTCGGCTTGGCGTGACACGCCGCAACCGCATAGCTACCAGCGTAATGATACCGATCCGAACACCCGAAGCCAACGCCGAAATCCACAGCATCACCGGGAAGAAACTAAAAAACACGCTCAATACAATAATCGCTACTACGGCAATCAGCAAAATGCTGACAATACCCGATTCGAACACTCGCATCATCCTCCATTAATCTAATTCTTCGTTGTTAGCTTGCTTAGACACTTGCGTCTGCCTTGACCACAATTCGCCCGCCTTCTACTTTGGATACGATAATCGGCATATCCGGGGCGATAAACTCTCCATTCGTTACAACATCCACTCGCTCATCAGCGATTAGCACCGTTCCAGCTGGACGTAATGGGGTCAGACTGACACCCCTCTGACCTAGTAACGTTTCCCGATTCACAACCGAAGAAAACCCTTGGTCAGCCGTTAAACGTTCCTGAAGTATAAAACGGTTCCATATCCCTCGGTCCTTAAAGACAACTGCGATGATCGCCACCACGGCAACAGCCCCTGCAAAAGCAATCCCCAAAGATATAAACGCATGCTGCATGTTGTATGCTGCACGGACTACACCCGCGACAAGGCTGATGGAACCCAAAATACCCAGAATGCCAAAGCTTGGTATGAACATTTCAAGGATAAGCAGTGCCAGACCGATAATGAACAACAGCCACGTCTCCGAACCTGCAAAGCCAGCAATATAATTACCAAAGAAATACAAACCAAATCCAAGTACGCCCAAAATTCCCGGCACACCAAAGCCAGGTACAAGCAGCTCAATAACTACACCCGCGATACCAATAAATAAAAGCAAGGTCTGCACGATCGGATTGGTCAATATCTCGGCTGCTTTTTCAGCCCATGTGCGCTCCACATGGATTACATCATCTGTACTGTAGCCCATCCACTGTATAACTTCTTGTTCCGAAGATGCAATGTGATCCGCATACCCCAATTTCAGCGCTTCCTCACTGGTTAAAGAAATGATCTGGCCATTTTCCTTATTAAAGTTCATCTCCGGGATAGATACAGTCGTTTTGGAGTCGACCATGCCTCTAGCGATATCAGGATTGCGTCCGCCAGCTTCTGCGGCAGATGCCATGCTACTCTTCCACCAAGCTATCGTTTTGGGGTCTGTAATAGCATTCCCCCTGCCGTCTACTAACGCCGCTGCTCCGATAATACTACCCGGTTTCATAGCAATCTTGTTAGCACTCAACGCAATATAGCTACCCGCTGAGGCCGCTTCACCTCTTATATAGGCTACGGTCGGAATAGGACTGTCTTTCATCAGTTTGCCCAGCTTTTCCGCTGTATCTACCCGTCCGCCAGGTGTGTTAATATCCAGTAAAATCAGACCTGCTTTAGAATCAACTGCTTCTGCAAATCCACGCTCCATAAATTTGCCCAGCCCCTGTTCAATTTCCTGATCAACTGGTATAACAAACACTGCTCCACCCTTTGTTTGAGCCGCCGCTGGTCCAGAATAAACTAAGGGTAACAACAGAACGGATATCATAATCCACAACGTTAAAAAGATCAATTTGCGGCTGGAGTGGTGATGTTCTCTATGCATTTCTTTCCCCCCTTTCGATCTCTCCTTGTTACAGCATACCAAACTTTGTTAGACAAACTATACAGTTTTCAGGATTTAATGTGAAATTATTGGGTATATTGCTAATCCTGATGCCTGTAAAATACTTTACGCCCCTAACAGGCATCACGTTTCACACAATCATAGAAAACGCCTTCACAAAGACGTCTTCCACCATTCTATTTTGGCAGGCATCACACATATAGAAATAACACCCTCTGTGAACAGAGGGTGTTGTGTTTTCCTGTTTGTCGCAGGTTTATTGCAGAAATTGCTGAACCGCTTGGTTCACGAGCTTACCGTCAGCACGACCTTTTACCTTAGGCATCAAGGCCGTCATTACTTTCCCCATCTCGGCTTTCGAAGAAGCACCGGTTTCCTGGATGGTCTGCTGTACAATAACTTTAATTTCTTCTTCAGAAAGTTGTTCAGGAAGGTACTGAGCGATGATCTCTATTTCTGCTTTAGTGCTTGTCGCAAGTTCATCACGACCGGCTTTTTCAAACTCATGGAGGGCATCTTTTCGCTGTTTGATCTCACGACTCAGAATATCAAGCACTTCGTTGTCGTCCAAATTCCGTTTCAAATCTATTTCAAGATTTTTAATCGTAGAACGAACCATTCGAATGGTGGAGAGTTTGAACTTGTCCTTACTCTTCATTGCTTGCTTCATATCTTCGTTCAATCGTTCGCTCAAATTCATGATTACTTAGATCCTCCTAGAACTTTCTCTTACGAGCAGCCTCGGACTTTTTCTTGCGCTTTACGCTTGGCTTTTCATAATGCTTGCGTTTCTTCACCTCAGCCAATACGCCATCCTTAGCAATGGAACGTTTAAAGCGACGAAGTGCAGCATCAATTGTCTCGTTTTTGCGAACTTTAGTTTCAGACACCAGTTTTCCCTCCCTCCGACCAGACCGTCCAAGAGCAATAACACGGTTCATCAAATTTTATTATAGGTGAAACGGAAACCAGGTGTCAACCTATAAGAAAAAATGAGTACATAGAAGGAACCTTTTTTCCCGTCAGTTCCGCATTACTGAAAAGACTAGCTCTGTCATTTTTAAGAATGCGAGTCCGAAATACCTGTCAAGGCACCTAATTTGGCGCCCCCTAGCAAGTGATAATGCAGATGCCCTACCGCTTGTCCACTATCCGGGCCACAGTTGTTAATCAACCGATACCCAGACTCAGCAATTCCTAACTTTTTCGCAACCTCAACCGCAACACGATGGATCTCCGCGATAAGAGGAAGATCCTCCTCCGTTACAGCATTCATTGAAGGAATGTATTTTTTTGGAATAATGAGCACGTGTACTGGCGCCGCAGGCTGGATGTCATGAAATGCGAGCACATTGTCGGTTTCCAACACCTTTTTGCTGGGGATGCTTCCATCTACAATTTTCAAAAACAGATCGTCCATTCAAAACCCTCCTTTGGCAGTGAGCCGATCATCAGCAATTATACACAAGCAGTCCTTGCTGTCGGCATTCAAAGTTATGTATTTTTCACACCAAACAGAAACATAATCAATCATAATTGGTTATCCCTGTGTTTCTATATGTATCATAACGGAAAATGGGGCTTAATACCAGTTTCCCTTACTAACTTCCTCTATTATAGATTTAACCCCTTGATCAATTTGGTCTGGCTGTGCACGCGAGATACTTATGCGCAAAAATTTTTCTTGTTCCCTGTAGCTTGATAAATAAAAGCCTTTGCCAGCTACAACCTGGATGTTTCTGGCGTTAAGGCTGTGTACCAAACGTTCCAAATTCACCGTCCTCGGCAGCTTAAACTGCGTATAAACGCCTGAGGTTGCAGCTGGAGTTTGGATGTACCCGGTCTGATTGTATCGCTCCACCGCCTTGTTCAAAATACGAACGCGCTCCGAATATAGTTTGGATATCGTGTGTTTATGGCGTTCATACATTCCATTTTTAATATAGATATCAAGTGCTGCCTGAGACAAAATCGATGTGTCAACATATCTTTTATAGCTACTGAACGTCCTTAATAGGCTTTCTGGCAGTACCGCAACCCCTAATCGCAAGCCAGGGAAAATGATTTTGGAGAAGCTTTTCAAGTAAATAGTATGCTCTGTCTGATCGTATGCATAAATGGGATCAACAAGATGATCAACTCCCAAATCAGCCATATAGTCATCTTCTACGATGTACACATCGTATTTCGCAGCCAAGGCAGCTATCGTTTTCCGTTCCTCCGGGTTATATGAGATACCCAGAGGATTATGATGCCTTGACATGGTATAAAAAAATTTGATATTCTCCCGCTTAAATTGGTTCTCCAACTCATAAAAATCCAGACCTTCCGCTGTCCGCGCAATCGCATTGACGGGTATGCTCTCTTCCTCCAAAAAACGCAAATAAATATCGTAGCTGGGCTGCTCGACCAAAATCTTTTCTTTGCCATTGGGAAACGGCATTTTTGCGAGTATCTCTAATGCCTGTTGAACACCTGAGGTAACGATAATTCGATCTGTTTTTGCAAACACCTGAGTATCAGCCAAATGAGAGACGAGCGTATGTCGTAATGTTTCCAATCCTTGCGAATCCCCATATGTGAACAGATGATATTTGTAAGTGTCAATAGCCTGATTTAGACAATGCTGAAAATCTAGATAGGGAAATACATTCAAATCCGGGGATGCTGAAGCAAAATCAACGTAGTCTGAAATATGGCTATGGTGTACATCGCTGGGGTTTTCCACTACATAGTATCCGCTTTGCGGTATGGAATAAATGGCATGCTTTCTTTCAAGTTCAGCATAAGCTCGCAGAATTGTGCTTTTGCTGCACTTGTATAGCTCCGAAGCATCACGGACCGATGGCAGCTTGTAACCAGATCTATATTGTCCCTCGCGAATTTTAAGCTCTATATCTAATAAAACCGAAACATATTTTTTCACGACATCCTCCTGCCTGTTCTGTACATCCTCTTTATACGCTTATTCATTCTTATATTTCTGTACAAGGTTGATGTTAACATGGTTTATAGATAAACAGGATACCTCTTTTCATTAAACTGTACCCATACAGTTGTCATCCATAAATCATTGTAACCTCACCGAAGGCTGTAACCTTATAGCTCATTTACATATTGAGACGGTAGATGTGAAAAAGAGGCTGTTTCTTCATGCTGGAAGAAGCAGCCTTACTTAGTGATGATGTATGGATACGCCTATAGCCACTTGTACTGTACAAGAGCTGTAGGCGGGAGAGAGTAGAACGATGGTCAGGCAACGAAGGAGATCGGATTAGTAGTAAGGCAGTAAACTAATCGCTGTCAACGCAGCAAGTGGCAGAATCAAACGATTAAAGCGGCGACGTCCGTATGGAAATCCGTACGCATAGGCGGGTACTGGGACTGGGTAAGGGTACGGATAAGGGTACGGAGGATAAGATGCATAACCGCCATAAGCACGGGAGCCACATCCACAATTGTTGGGCGGATATGGGAGATTAACATTTTCCATTTCTTCTCCACCCATAGGAACGGCTAAGTATATCTTTTCATCATCCACATGCTCTACAATTCCGTCATACATTGTCCCGTCCTTCACCCATACGCATACATAACGATGCATATGCTGTTGACATAGTGTTTTAGCATCCATCTGTTTCGGTGCTGCAACATTTTCGGTTGTCATGCTTTTTTCCATGGTCGTTTCCTCCTAGGCTCTTACATGTATACCGTATGTTATTCAAAAACGGGCTATGTGCTACATCAAATTGGGCGAATTCCGGCTTACAAAAAAAAGAAGCACCCCGGGAGCTCTTGGCAGAGCCCCTCTGAACGGACGTATGACGGGAAGATTTCTTCCGCAGCATACGTCCGCCGGGGTGCTGTATGATTAACTTGTCGGCTTAGCTGTATTATAACAATAGTTTGAAACTGTATCTGTGATCCGTATCACATTGTTTCAAAATGTTTCCATAACTACACGAGAGCCTCCACCAGCCTGCTCTGCGGGAAGAACGACCAGCTTGCGTGGGAGCCGGGCCCGCAACTCGGGTACATGGCTAATCACACCAACAGATAATTGATCGTGATGCAGCTTTTCTAACGAGGTAATCACTGTGTCAAGCAGTTCAGGGTCCAATGTTCCAAAACCTTCATCCAAGAAGAAAAATTGAAGAGGGTATTGGCCCCGCAATTGAATTTGAGCCGACAGCGCAAGCGCAAGCGACAAAGAGGTCAGGAACGTTTCGCCGCCGGACAAGGTCGATACCGGACGTTTGACCCCACCGTTGGCATCATCACTAATGACAAAACCACCGCTGGAATCTACTTCTAGCGCATAACGCTGCTTAGTCAGAAAACGCAGGCGGCGTGAAGCGGATTGGCTGACCTGCATGAGCTGCTCCTCGGCAATATATTCAACGAAGGCATTGCCGCGGAAAACAGACTGGAGCTTGGACATTTTTTCTGCCTCGCCACGCAGATGTAAACGATTGGACTCCAGCTCCATCCAGCGGACATGCCGACGCTGCAAGTCCTCTAAATCACGCTCAGCCTTGGCGCGATTCTGAAGCGCCTCTTCATCGCGTGCACGGCAATCACGCAACCTCGCAGTGGTCGTTTCCCACTGTTCCTCTGTTAGTGTTGCTCCATTCAGCTGCTCTTGGACATGTTTTAAGCGCGAAGACAGCTCCTTCTCCCGTTCTCGGTGCAAATTCACTTCACGTTCATAGCGTGCGGCTTCTTCTGGTTCCAAGCAGCATTCCATGACCTCTGCCTCCGTAGCAAAAGAGGAAGCTTCCAGACGGTTGCTCCAACGGGATTCTGCCGTCTGCCGTCTTTCTTCTGCCGAGTCGGAGGCCTGCCGCGCTATTAGTGAAGCATGAACAGCCTGCTGCTTGCGTTCTTCCGCTTCGGTACGGCGGCGTGCAGCGGCTTCGGCTCCGTTTTTCAGTCCCAACAAGCGTGAGGTCGCTTCTTCCAGCAATGAGGCTGCTTGGCCTTCTCCAACCCACTTTCGGAGCTGTTCCAGCTTTTCACGCAGCAAATCATCTTTGCTCTGAAGCCCTGTACGACGGGCAATAATGATTTTGTCTTCCTCGATGATGCTTTGCTGTATCTGCTGTACACGCGCTGCCTTTTCTTCGAGGAAAGTCACGCTTGTCTCCAGCCGGGATCGTAACTCCTCCGCACGCCGGTCGCGCTCCTGCATAGCGCGATAACGCTCCGCAGCTTGGTCGGGGCCGACATCCGGCAGCTGCGTCGCCCATTCGGCGCGTAGCCCCTCGCTGCGCGTGGTGCATACCTCACGCTTGCTGCGCGCCTGCGCCAGTGCTGCAACCGCCGCCTCCTGCTCGGCGGCTGCACGGATACGCCGCTGCTGTCCGGCGGCGTCCGCCTCACGCAGTGCCTGTGCCTCGGCAGGCAGCGTATGCGCACGCGCTGCCAGCTCAGTCGCTGCACGCTCCAGCGCTGCACAGCGCTCCGCCCATACGGCGACACCGCGAGGCATAGCAGCCGCAGGAGTAAAAGGCTCGCCTGTGGCGGCAGCGCCGCTGTCTGCGGCGGCGGGCTGCGCCAGCAGGCTACGCTGCTCGTGCAACTGCTGGCGCAGCGTGAGGCGCAGCTCCTGTAGGCCGAGCCGCAGGCGATGCAGCTCATCCGGCGCAGCGGAATCCGCGCCATGGGCCGCAACAGTGGCAGGCGCAGGGTGATGTAGAGAACCACACACTGCGCATGGCTCTCCTTCACGCAGCTCGGCAGCGAGGTGCTGCGCGAGACGTCCGAGCTCCTCGGCACGGAGCTCGTGACGCAGCTGCTCCTCCTCGGCAGCCAGTGTTGACACGTCGGCTGTAATTTCCGCCTCCAGCGCCAGCAACGCCTCAATGCCTTCAGCCACTTGTGCAGCAAGAATAGAACGCCGTGCCTCCGTCTCCTGTGTCTCCTGCTCCATTAGCTTTAAACGTTCGTCTGCTAGCGCAAGCCGTTTCTCCTGAGTGGAATACTCCTGTTCAGCTTCACGCCATTGCTCATTCGCTGTCTCCAGCTGTTGCAGCCGCTGCACAGCCTCTTGCAGCATACGCCGCTCATCTGCCCGCACTTCATTTTGCTTCAACTCCTGTTGAAGCTCCTGCTGCCGCTTCAAACCTCGTGTCTGTAACTCTTGTTCCTTTACGAGACCTGCGGCATGCTCAGCAAGGGTTTGTTCGCTATGCGCCAGCTCGACCGCCAAACGTTCCCGTTCAGTCCGCAGCACTTCCGTATCACGTTCCAGTTGAAGTGCCTGCTCCAGTTGGTCGATCCGAAGTAACAGCTTTGGTTCTTCCGCACTGAGTGCTTGCCGAGCCTGCTCGTCTGCTTGCACAGATACAAGCGCCGCCTCCGCTGCGGAGGTAGCCAGGACTGCCATTTGTTCAGCATTCCTCTGTCGTTTTTCTGCTTCGACAACGGCTTCTTTCCAATCCGTCAGTGCAGGCAGCAACGCCTCCGCTGCAGATGCTTGCCGCAGCTTGCGCTCCAGCAAAGCAATGCCTGGTTCCTGTCTTGCCATCTCCTCCAGCTCGTTCACTCTTTGGCTAAACTCGATGACCAGTTCCCGTGTTTTGTTCAGCGCCTCCGCTTCCCGTGAAACACGCTCTAGCTCGCGGCGCGAGGCCTCTGCATGCTCCATCGCTTCTTGGAGGCGCAGCTTTACAAGCTCAAGCGCTTCAGCACTCGCATCCCCCAGCCCTTGCTGCTCCGCTTCCAACGATTTCAGGGCAATGTCGTTGTCCTTCACACGGCGGCTCAGCTTCTGTGCAAGTTGATCTCCGTACTTCTCTAGATGGAACAAACGCTGTAGCATCTGTCTGCGCTCACTGCCCTTTAAAGACAAAAATTCCGCAAACTTTCCCTGCGGTAATACGACCGCGCGGGTAAAATCGTCCATTTTCAGGCCGATATACTCTTCCACACAGCGTGTCACATCCTGAACCTTGTCAGCAAGCACTTCCTCGCCGTCTTCTGTATATGCAATAAAACGGCTAAGCGTATTATTAACCGATACGCCTCCTGCGCGTTTGAAACGTCGTTCTACACGGTAACGGCGAGGTCCTTGAGCTGACATTAATTCAAACGTAAATGCTACAGACAACGTGTCCTCGGCATGATTCATAATGCCTTGTGTACCATTCACCGCCCGCTCCACTTTACCGTACATAGCCAACGTAATGGCATCCAGCAACGTTGATTTACCACTACCCGTTGGACCAAAAATTCCGAACAGTCCCGTTTCGGTCAAATCGTCAAAGCGAATTTCCTGGGACTCCCGGTAGCTTTGCAATCCCGCCAGTTTCAGAAGGATCGGCTTCATACCTCATCCTCCTCAGCGTGGTCTCTTGCATCATCCTGTTCTACCAATTCTAGAAACAACTGTACTAATCCTTCATCCGGCTGTGCTCCGCCCGTCTGTCGTTGGTAAAACGCCCGGAACAGCTCATGAACCGGCAGTTCTGAACGTTGCTGTTCCAACTGTGCCGCAGCCATTTCTGGGTACACGGGGCGAATATGAATGATGCCTTCACGGCTTTTGCGCAACCGTTGAATATCTCCCATTGACATCGCTTCATCCAGCGTAATTTCCAGGTCAATAAAGGCATCAGCATCCAGTCCTTCATCCAGCCAGCGATATACCTCTTCCAGACCTCCCCGTGCTCGCCACCTCACTAATGGTCGTCCACTGGTAATATACAATTCCTCAACCTGTGCTGGCTTGCCGGCAATGACGTCAATTAACGTAACCGATTTGGCTTGTCCAGCTTCGGAAAAGCTATAAGCCAGCGGAGAGCCACTATAACGCATCAGCCCATCGCCCTTCACATATTGGGGACGATGCAAATGACCCAGAGCCGTATACTGCGCTCCAATGCTCAAAGCAGACGGATCTACGGTATAAGCTCCCCCGACCTGAATCGGGCGTTCCGAATCCGACTCCAGCCCACCAAGCACATAAATATGGCTCATCGACAAATTAACGGTATCGGGCTGAAACGCTGTACCTAACTGCGACATCAGCATCCCTACACGGCGGCTATATGCCTCGCGTAATATGGTTTCATCTCCGTCTTCAGACAATAGCTCATTCAAACGAGACTCGGAGGGATAAGGCAAGGCTGCAATACATGCCATTTCGCCCGTTCGCGGTGTACGAACGCGTACTGCTTCCCCATGAGGCAGTCCCAGCAATGTAATTCCACGCCCGCTCACCAGCGGGGTGACCGAGGCTACCCTTTCCGGCTGATCATGATTGCCGGCAATGACGACTAGCGGTCTTCCTCCAGCCGTAAGACGCGCAGATGCTTCATAAAACAATTGCTCTGCGGCGGCCGAAGGATTGACTGAGTCGTACACATCTCCAGCCATCATAATCAAATCAGCCTGCTGGTCGTCAGCCATTTTCACCAATTCTTCCAAAAACGCCTCCTGCTCCTTCAGGCGGCTTCGCCCTTCCAACGTGCGACCCAAATGCCAATCACCTGTATGCAAAATCCGCATGCTATTCCCCCTCTCCCTATCTATATAACTACAACCGCACACTCTCTTCAGCTTCTATAAAATACAACCATTTCTCAGCAACCTTATTGCCTGTAATCTCTTCAATCACACGGGCATACAGCTCCAATTGAAAACGATATTGGTCCGTTAAATGTGACAGCGTACGATATTCGGAGACCCGGTCTGTTTTATAATCCAGCAGCACCAGTCCTTCGGGAGTTTCGAACAGACAATCAATGATCCCGTTCATCAGCACTTTATCGTCCTGCCCGCCTTCCGTAACTGTCTTCTGTTCTGGCAGCATCACAGGTAAACTGTGATTCCAGTAATCGGTTGCCCGCATGGTATAAGTAAACGGAAGCTCACGCTGAATACGGGATGAACGCAACATTCTGCTCCCCAGCTCACTTGAGAAAAATCTTAATATTTTATCCGTATCCAGCGCCTCTGCATGAACATCCAGTAAAATGCGTTGATTCAGCAAACGAGCCTTTGTTTCCTCAATAATTTCAGCGCTCATTACTCCATCTAAGGGCAGATGCAGCATCAACGTATGATAGACCGTCCCTCGTTCCGTAGGAGTCAGTCGCTGATTCCCCATAAACTTAGGTCTGCGCAAGTGTAATTGACTGCTCCCAGTGTCAGAATTCTCACAATCTTCTGGTAAGTCTGCTTGTTGGAAGATAGAAGATAGATTCAGCCAATCGTCCGATCCAATTTCCTGCATCTCCAGCCATCTTTTCATCTCTGTGACCGATGTATTGGCTGCTGTCTTGCCCGCCCGTTCATACGGGTAGGTCCAGGAAAGAGCCGCAACAACATCCGTCTCACTCTCTTCGTTCAATTCGATTAGCTCGACATTTCTCAGTGCTTCTGTTTTCTTTTGGCGCTCTTCGGCCGATACCTCTTCTTCTTGATCCGAGTTCACACGAGAGCCAGAAAGTGTTTCTGAGGCTACGATTTTAAATGACCAGTCTGCCCCCGGCATGTGTTCCAGTCTGTGATAATACCCATCCTGATCACCTGCCGCTTCCCTCAGCGAAATCGCAGAAGGATGCCGAATCAATGCAGGACCTACCCAGTCCAGATAGCTGCGACCTGCCGCCAGCATATAATCTGGTAATACTGTTTCCGTATGCTCCTTGGCACGTGCCCAACCCGCTGCGCGGGAAGCGAGATCCTTCACGGTTCCGGTCATAATCAGCTTTTCACGCGGACGAGTAAGCGCTACGTATAGCACACGCATTTCTTCAGCTAACAGCTCCAGCTGTGAGCGTCGACGGATCGCTAAATTAGGCAGCGTAGGGTAGCTGACACGGTTTTGTTCCTCCACATATTTAGGACCAAATCCCAACTCCTTGTGCATTAGAAACGGCGCATTCAGATCCTGCTGATTAAACATTTTTGCCGTCCCCGCAATAAACACGACAGGAAATTCAAGTCCTTTACTTTTATGAATGGTCATAATGCGGACAGCCTGATCGGGTTCAGTCCCCCCACTGATCGATCCTAAATCACCGCCCCGCTCCCGCAGACGGGAAATAAAGGTCAGGAATCGGAACAAGCCACGGTTGGACGTAGAAGTCTCATACTGTCTCGCTCGGTCATATAAGGCCCGTAGGTTGCTTTGACGCTGTGAGCCGCCAGGCAATCCACCCACCCAATCCAGATATCCTGTTTCCTCCAGCACATTCCAAATCAATGCACTTAAGCTGCCTTGTCTGGCTTCCTGCCGCCATGCGTCCAAATTACGCAAAAATGAGCGTAGTCGGGCAGACAACGTATTCCCGTCGTCCCTATGGACAGAGTGGGGTGGAGATAGCGAGTCCTCAGTGAAAAGATCCATCTCCAATACGTCAGCAGAGGTCCCTTTTACACTCTGCTCGACTTGTTCAGTCTCTGCTGCCGCCAGCAATGCATCATAAAATAATCCATCCGGCTTCTCTAGCCGAATTTGTGCCAGTTCATCTTCGGTCAAGCCGACAATTGGCGAACGAAGCACGGATGCAAGCGGGATGTCCTGCTGCGGGTTATCAATAATATGAAGCAGGGACAACATCACCTCAACTTCCGTTGCTTTAAAAAAGCCTGTCGTCTGCTCTCCAGAGGCTGGAATGCCCTCAAGCCGCAATTCCTCGACAATTAAGGGAGCCCATACGCTTGCTGAACGAAGCAAAATGACAATATCACCGTAGACTGCTGGACGCATCGCTTTTAGTCCCCTGTCGTAAATCAACAGTGGTTGTCCAGT
Organism: Paenibacillus sp. T2-29; assembly: GCF_052921365.1. Classification (NCBI taxonomy): domain Bacteria; kingdom Bacillati; phylum Bacillota; class Bacilli; order Caryophanales; family Paenibacillaceae; genus Paenibacillus; species Paenibacillus sp. T2-29. Next base: position 823,221 of record NZ_JBREVE010000001.1, read on the forward strand.
ATCTCCAGTCAGCTCCTTAATCCGTTGCGCGATCGCACGAGCCTCTAACTGTGCCGTTTCAAGCTCCGCAAGCTCGGCCAGCTCACCTTCCTGTAATGGCGATTCGTCCCCCAATTCAGACAGCTCCGAAACCTCGGAAAGACCACGCCCGCCTTTATCAACTAACAGCAGCTCAGGTGCGTATGCAGACGCAGCTTCCTGCTCTGTCTTCTCGGGATAGGACGCGCCGTGCACCAGCCATGCTCGTTCATCGTATTCAATTTCCGCTACATCCACACTCATAATCTGGCGGAACACCAAATTAACCGCATCGACAACTTCCTCCCGACTGCGAAAATTACGCGCCAGATCAATCAAAAAGCCATCTTCCTGCTCCTGCATACCGTACCGTTGATACTTATTCAAAAACAGCCCTGGCTCGGCCAGTCGAAACCGATAAATACTCTGTTTCACGTCTCCCACCATAAAACGGTTACCCGGTTCCTCGCGTGATACCAGTCTAACGATATCTTCCTGTACGGTATTCGTATCTTGATACTCATCCAGCAACACCTCGTCGAACTGCGCCTTGTATTCAAGTGCAGCATCGGAAGGTAGCAGCTTGTAGGGAGTAGAGTCGGGATGTCTTAATATTTTGAGACAATAATGCTCCAAATCCCCGAAATCCACCAGTCCTTTTGACTGCTTGTACTGTTGAAATCGTTCCCCGAAAGCAATCACGGTCTCCACCAGTTCGTCCATCAGAGGAGCCGTCGCATGCAGTTCCTCCAAATAAGCTTCTGCTCTCCTACCGAACAGGGAAGCCTTCATATCTATAATCATTTTCTTGGCAGCCTCGCGTAGCGTCTTAACCCGTTCCTGCAATGCAGGCTCGGTTTGATCTTTTTTGACTGGCTTGAGCTTACCAAAGGACGCTACCTGAAAATGATCATACAAGGATGCCCACGGCTGTGTCTCCAGCTCCTGCAGCAATTCCTTCACCATCGCCGCATCTTCTTGCAGCGTCATGGCATATGGTGCAGGACCGCCAGGCTGTATAGCTGTTTCATGCGCCTGTTCCAGCAAACTCGCGGCTCCGCGCAACGAAAGTGCAGCATCCGCCAAAATACTGCGAACCCAGGGAGTCTCCCCCAACGCAGCTACATCCTGTACACGAAATGCTGCTGCCGTCTCCCGCAGCCAATGCTCCGGCCAAGGATGACTTTGCGAAAAGTCATACAACCGCTGAACAAGCACATACATGGCATCATCGGTGCGTTCTCCACTAAACCAGTCGACCAGTCTGCGGAATGTGCTGCCTTCATCATGGGCCTCATATTTCTCTTCAAACAGTTCTTCTAATAGCTCTTGGCGCAGCAATTCTGTTTCATGCTCATTCATAATCCGAAAGCCGGGATCAAGAGGAATGGCCTGATAATGCCTGCGGATGACCTCCATACAAAAAGAGTGAAGTGTCGTAATCGAGGCCCGATTCAACAACGATAGCTGTCGGCGCACATGTTCACTTTCCGGTTCCTGTTCCAGCACACGTTCCAGGGCTTCGCGTATCCGTTGACGCATTTCAGCGGCTGCAGCCTTCGTAAAGGTCGCCACTAGTAACCGATCCACACTGAAGCCGAGCCGGGGATCGACAATTTTGCGAATAATACGCTCTACCAGCACTGCTGTTTTACCAGAACCCGCCGCTGCCGCGACCAGCATGTTGTTACCAGACTCCGAAATGGCACGCCACTGATCATCACTCCACATACTTCCTTCCGGCTTCGGCAAGCCTTTAGCGTTTGACGTGCCTATCATTGCTTCATTCCTCCTTTTCCTTCCTGTGTATGACCGAGCAGATCCCAGACCTGATCCTTACCCGGTTTCCCCCATTGGTTGTAATCATTGCCTTCCAGACTGTCATCAAATTGACAAACAGGCTTAAAAGAACAGAAGGTACATGCCGTTTCTTGCTGGATGCGATAAGGTTCAATGGCAACATCGCCCTCTGTCATCCGTGTACCAATCGTCCGAATGTTATTGCGCACCGAAGCTAACAGGCTATCCCACTGTTCAGGCGAAGCAACGGAAGCACTGCTATAAAAACTGCCGTCTGCTTTCACCGCAACAGGTAAAATAGAGGAATATCCCTTGTCCAATGCTGTATCCATTTGCCCAACTACATCCCGATCCGCGAGCAATAATCCCTTCATCTTAAAGCGTTTCAAAAGCTCCTGACGAGCCTGTTCTGCGCTAAGGCCATTAGGTGATTGCAGCATCGGATTGTGGACGTGGAAATACAGTGTACCCGCCGGATAAGCAGTCTCGCCCAACCATTCCTCCGCCGCATTCAACAGCACATCCAGGTACGTGAGCATTTGCAGGGACAAGCCGTAATACACCTCGTGCAGCTTAAGATCCTTTTGGCTGGACTTGTAATCAATGACACGCAAAAGTAATCCTTTTTCTCCTTCTGCCACATCCACACGGTCAATCCGTCCGACAATTTCCATCACAACGCCGTTATCTAGTCGGAAGCTTAACGGAGGAAGCGGCTGACCTGGTCCGAAGTCCAACTCCAGCCCAATCGGCTCAAAGCTACCTCTCCGTGCATGTTCACCCAAAATTAGCGAAGCACGGCTCACGATGTCTTTCAACTTGCGCAAAATATAGCCATACCGCTTGGAGCTCATTAAAATCTCGCCTTGCAGACGAGGTGCCAAACGCTCCACCGTACTTTCCGCCTCTTGGCGACATTCCTCGGTGCTGAGACTTCCCCAGCTGACATTGCGTTCACGCAGATTGATCGCCATCTCACCAAGCGCTGCGTGGAATAATTGTCCGATATCCGGAGCCTTCAGACGATACATTTGACGTTCCTTCAAACGAAGACCGTGAGAGGCAAAGTGAGAAAATGGACATGCGACAAAACGTTCCATACGAGATACGCTGGTGCGCAGCTTGCTGCCATATAGACGGCGACTCGTTTCCTTCTGCATTTCGGCATGATTTTCGTAAAAAAGTGAGGTCAACAGCTGACGCAGCTTGTCCTTCTCACGCCCCTGCTGGCTGACATACCAGTTATACACCTCCCACCAGGGAGATAAAATATCACCGCCACGCCGCCAATGCCGTAATTGCGCAATGAGCTGCGGCAAAGCCTCGGACGGATGGGAAGCATACTCCCATTGCGTCGTCCAAGCGTCTCCAGGCAAAGGGTATCCGGCCAGTGGACGTTCATCCAGACCAGGAAGCAGTTGCCGCACATGTCGCACTAACTCTGACGGCAGCAATGGCTTGCCTTCTTCATCAGTCACCGCATAGCTCATCCATAGGCTTTTACCGGCTGAGGTAAGGGCCGTATAAGCGAGAAAGCGTTCGTCCAACAGACGTCTTGTCATATCTGGTGCCAGGTCTACGCCTTGTTCGTTCAATGCCGTACGTTCCTGCTCATTCAGCACACCATCCTCATGGAACACAGCCGGCATTACTCCTTCGTTCATCCCTAGCACAAAGGCATGTTGAATACCCGATACACGTGTACGGTCCGTATTTCCGACCAGCACCTGATCCAGAGCCGGTGGAACAAGCCCCATACGGAACTCAGCCAATCCCGTTTCCAGCACACCCGCAAACAAAGCAGTATCTAGTCTCTCATCACCCATCATTTCGACGATTTGATCCAGCAATTCAAGCACCGCATCCCATACCTGACGGTGCTCCTTCGCCTGCTCAGGATTTCCTGCTTCCTCTGCCTGATGAATGAAGGCGCCCAGCTTGTGACCGATTTCTGCATCCTCCAGCAACAGATATACGGCTTCACACTTCTCAAGCGCCGTTCGTGCCTTACCCATACGCTTCTCAAACGCATGTAAAGGCGTCACAATCACATCTCGGCACAACTCCATCAAATCCAGCGTTTCATCCCGTTGACGGTTACGTTCCTGTTCCTCCAGCTCCAGCGACAAACTGGGCACAGCCTGCCATGCCCGGCCATCTGTCCAACGGCTACCTTGTATTCCACAGGCCAGCACATAGTTTTCCAGACGGTCCATCTGCTCGCGGCTCACTCGACCGTCCAGCGGCAATAGAAGGTCCGTTTTGACCGCACGAAATACATCCTCATATCGCCAGCGTCGCTGCACGATATCCAGTGAAGCCCGAATCAATTCCACTAAGGGATGATGAAGTATACTTCTCCGCTGATCCAAAAATACTGGAACCTGATATTGCTTGAATATCGGTTCCACCCATGGCTCATAATCTTCAATATGACGCACAAACAGGGCCATCTCCCGATAACGCGCGCCCTCTTCACGGGCCAGGCGGCGCATTTCGCGTACGGCTCCTTCCAACTCGGCACGGCGATTTGCCGCAGCATACAGCTTTATGCCCTCCGGTTGTGTATCTGCCCATTGCTCTCGTAGCTGCTGTAGCCGCATCCGCTGTTCCTGATTCCGCAGCCCTGTACGATGTTCGAAATTAGCCTCCAAATACGCCAACGCTGGACGCTCCTTAAATCTCGGCATCGGATCGGGACGTAATAACTGTGTCTGCGTTTCAATCATCAGCTCGTCTGCCATTCCTTTAAGCTTGACGTAGGTAGCCGCCGAAGGATGAAACAAATCCAGCTCATGCGGAAGCTGGCCGCTTTCGTAGCTGCGGTTACAGGTCAACGCCACCGTCAGCGAAGAGGCGTGCAGCATAAGCTGCTCCACCACCTTATATTCATGCGGTGTAAACCTTCGGTAGCCATCCATCCAAATGTCTGCTCCGCGTATAAGTGAAGACAGTGCAATCTGTTCTGTTAGCATGCGAAGCGTATCTTCACCATCGATATATTTAAGCGTCAGCTCCCGTTCAAAATCCTCATAGATTAGACTGATATCCTTCAGCTTGCCTCTTAATATCGGGGCGGACTCCCCCGCAGCATGCATTCTCTCCAGTTGTTCCGGTACAGACTGAGCATCATTTCCGTACTGCTTTAGCTCTGTAAACAACGTATTCAACCGATCCACAAAACCGAGTTGGTCTCCCGAATCCTTAAACAAACTCAGTTCATCCTTGCGACGACGAATAATTTTATATAAAAGCATCTTCTTGCCTTCTTCTGTTACAGGCACCAGGGCTGAACCCCCTGTTTCCTGCATGACTAAATAGGCAAGACGATGGAATCCCATTACCTGGGCGCGCACCGACCCCTGAATACCGTTTCCGGCTTCTGTAAGCAACGCATGCTCTGAAGCAAATGACGATTGCTCGGGCACAAGTAACAGCATAGGTTTACCTAGCGGCTCCTCGCGTAACATAGACGTCATTTCATTACGGATTAACGTGCTTTTACCACTACCAGAGCGGCCAATCAATAAGCGGACCGACATGATGCGGCCTCCTTTCCAACCAAAAACATTCTATTAAACAGTATAGCATATCAGGCAAAGGAGAAAAGAACGTACGTTTGCCATGTTGTAGCAATTGAGTCCTTCTCAAAAATAAACAGTCCCGCAGGATGGCTTGGTGCAAGCCTTCTCTACAGGACTGATTTATATTAAAAATGAGTTTGTTTCACCTAGTTATCTTTATCGCCTAAAAATAGATTAACTTTGACAAGGGTATGAAGTCTACAGCCGTGTCCGGCTGCGCACTTCAAAGATGGCAAATTTCAAATAATGACCTTCCTCCACACCTAAAATTTGAGGATGGTCTTTTCCTGCCGCTCTCCAATCTACCAGTCGGAGGATTTTGCCGGCATCTGCCGCCGCTTCCTTAATCGTGTCCAAAAACAGCTCTGGCCGCATATGGAACGAACAACTCGCCGTTACCAAATAACCGCCCTCATTGACAAGCTTCATTCCGTGAAGGTTGATATCTTTATACCCACGTGTAGCTCCTTTGACAGCACTCTTCGTTTTGGCAAAAGCTGGCGGATCCAGAATAACTACGTCAAAGGTGCGTCCGCCACCCGCAGTCAGCGGCTTGGATGTATCCCCTTTGCCCCCTGCTCGCGCGGTGCGTTCCTCTACACCTTTCACCTGATTACGTAAATATTGAAAAGCATCGTCCACGACAAACTCGACGCGATCCTCAAAACCGTTCAGCTTCACATTATCCCGAGCACTTTCAATCGCATGTTCAGAAATATCCAGACAAGTTACTTTTTTCGCACCATGTTTACACGCATTGAGCGTAAAGCTACCTGTATGTGAAAAACATTCCAATACAGTTGCGCCGTCCCAGAATGGGAATTCAACAACCTTACCGCTTTTGTTCACAGGCTTCATGACCGTTGTGGCATCATCACCTGGGGTTGCAGCTACTTCTTGTAACGTAATTCCGCTACGCGCTCCCCAACCTGTCATCAACGTCGCGATAGCCGCGCGATTTTCACGCTGGTCAAAGAAATAACCAGTCTTTTGGCCCTCTTCGATATCGACCTTGATTTGTAAGCCATTTTCCGTCACCACCACATGGCGCGGGGAATCGCCGTACAAAGGACCCTTCGTCTGTTCCAACCCTTCCAGCTCGCGGATGGATACATCACTACGCTCATATATACCAACTGGCCCCATGACTTCAACAAGTGCATCTCTGATTTCTTCCCTGCGCCGATCCATGCCAAGCGTTAACAGCTGAACGACCAACACATCACCAAAACGGTCTACAATCAGCCCAGGCAAAAAATCAGCCTCTCCGTACACCAAGCGATAAGCATTTCCTCCGGTTACAAAGCGCTCGCGATGCTCCAAACAATTTCGGAAACGTTGAGCAAAGAAACTTTGGTCCATCACTTCCAGCGGCTCATAGGACATCACACGCACTGTAATTTGCGAAGCAGGATTATAATAACCTGTCGCCAAATAACGTCCTTGATGGTTAAGGATGTTGACCAAATCACCAGCTTCTGGCTCCCCCTCAATTTTAGCTATTTCATTTTTAAACACCCAAGGGTGTGCTTGCTCCAGCCTTTTTTTGCGGCTACGTTCTAATATTACTGAAGGCAAAATCCTTCACTCCTATTCTTGGATTACTTAAAGTCCTTAAAAGTGTGGTGTTCGAAGGGACGCAACTCCGCGGTTCATTTGTTCTTACGATCGCTGGCGCTTCTCTAGATTCAAATGAACCGCGCTTCGCTACTGCCCACCTGTATATCGACGTCACGCTTTTAAAGCTTGTGAAGATACTTCAAAATTATCGTTCCGTGAAAAACTGCTCAGCCATGCTTGTCATGGCTGTCCTTGACAGATCATAGGCTGTTACATAAGTATTTTCACCTAGAAAAGGGGGGCTATGCCCGTGTTCATACATGTTATACTCCCACTGTGCGGTGGGCTGCTTATTTTTTTAGGCGGAATGAAGCTGATGGAAGCTGCCCTCCGGCATTTGGCTGGCCCCTTCCTTACCCGCTGGCTGAACCGGGCTACGGTTTCCCCTTGGCGGGGAATGCTGTTCAGCTCAGGCATTACCGCCCTACTGCAAAGCAGCACCGCCGTAACTGTGCTGACGATCGGACTGGTCAACGCCGGGCTGTTGACCTACGGCCGCACGCTCGGTATCATTCTCGGCACCAATATTGGCACCTGCCTGACGACCGAGCTGATGGGCCTCCAGCTCGGCAAGCTGGCTGTTCCGTTGCTATGCGGTTCACTGCTCTGCTGGGGCACTGCCGTTCTGTGGGGAGAAACGGTCGCTGGCCGCCAGTATGCAGCTGCCGGAGCTTCACCCAGCTCTAATGGGCTCAGCCGCCCACAGGCTGTACAATTTATCAGCCTCGTCTTTGCCGGATTTTCGCTGATTCTGGCAGGTATCCGTGTGATGCAAGCCGTCGGCCCCTGGATTGAACAGGCCGGACTATTCCGCTGGTTTCTTGATCATGCTGCAGCCAACATGTGGTGGGCCTTCGCTGCTGGAGCCTGCCTGACCGCACTGGTTCACAGCAGCGCAGCCGTCATCGGTATGGCAATCAGCCTGGCTGCTGCGGGTGCCTTACCAGTCGATGTAGGGATCGCCATCGTCATTGGCTCCAATGTAGGCACCTGCGTGACTGCCCTGATTGCCGCTGTTGGCGGCAGCGTGTCTGGAAAATTTGTGGCCTGGTCCCATGTGCTGTTGAACGTAGGCGGGGCATTGCTCTTTATGCCGTTGATCCCTGGACTGGATATGGTCGCCAACTGGATATCTACCGAGCCCGGTGCCAAGGTAGCGCATGCCCAAACCCTGTTTAACGTCATCAGCTCTCTGCTTGCCTTGCCCCTCTGTTATTTACCTATATGGACACGTATAGAGGAGCGTATGTCCCTCCATAGAACTAAACGTTAATTCCTAACAAGGACAGCGCCTTGCTTAGAATGACATCATTGTTGTCATATCCACCCTGGCGCTGAAGACGCCAAGCTTCTTCGGGCGTATGCCATGCGACGCCTTTGATTTCTTCAATCTGTGCCTGTAAATTCCCATCCAGTGCCTCTACGAGATAATAATGAACTTCCTTGTCCACTTCCCCATATTCAGGGTGCTGATACGTATAAGCAATCATATCCACATGCTGAATAATTCGCCCGTTCAGCCCTGTTTCCTCACGAATTTCACGTAGAGCTGTTTGTTCGATTGTTTCACCTGGTTCCATTTTGCCTTTAGCCAAAGATATCTTGCCATATCGGTCAGTAATCAGCTGAATTTCAAGTTGCTCCTCCTGTTTGCGGAACACTACGCCACCTGCGGAAATTTCCTTTTTTGCTGCCATCCTGTAAACTCCTTTCCTTGCGCAACAAGGATTCCGTCCTCTCTGTAAGGAAAGGCGAAATCCTTGTTGGCCATCGCTATTGCCTGTTCAGGCTCTTTTTATTTTACAAAGCTGTTTGCAGCCCATTCTCCAATACGCGGACCAATTGGCCTTCACTTTCATTAACGCCTGCCTTCGTCAGCTTCACGCGGCACACCTTACCAACCAGATCCTTATTACCTTCAAACACCAGTTGAATGTAATTGTCACTATAACCGTAGAGTATGCCGCTATCTTCTGTCCCTTTAGGAGCTACTTCAGGAATAACTTCCAGCACCTGACCAACAAACTTCTCAGCATATGCCAGCTGCATTTGCTCAGACAGTTCAATCAGCTCACGCACACGCGCATTTTTCACGTCCTCGTCAACCTGATCCTCCATACGCGCCGCAGGCGTTCCAGTACGCTTGGAATACGGGAACACGTGCATTTCCGAGAAACCGATTTTTTTCATCAGCTCATAGCCATTGCGGAACATTTCGTCCGTTTCTCCAGGGAAGCCGACAATTATATCTGTTGTAATCGCTACATCTGGCATTGCTTTTCGAATCATAAGCATTTTGTTATAAAACTCTTCTGTCGTGTACTTGCGGCGCATCCGTTTCAGCACGGTATCGTCCCCTGCTTGAAGCGGTATGTGGAAATGGCGAACCAGCTTATTGGAGCGTTTCAGCACGTCCAGCATTTTTTCATCAATCTGGCTGGCTTCAATCGAGCTGATACGAATACGTTCCAGCCCTTCCACTTTCTCCAGGTCCCACAGCAGATCGGATAGGTCATAATTATCCATATCGTCGCCATAACCACCCGTATGGATACCCGTGAGTACGATTTCCTTGTAGCCTGCGTGCACCAGTTGACGCGCCTGTGTGATAATGCTCGCCGCATCACGGCTGCGGGATAAGCCCCGCGACCACGGGATAATACAGAAGGTGCAGAAGTTATTGCAGCCATCCTGAATTTTTAGAAACGCGCGGGTATGATGAGCAAAATCAGGTACATCCATTTCCTCAAACACACGGGTCTTCATTATATTACGCACCGCGTTTACGGGTTGACGCGACTCTTGGATCTCCTTTACAAACGGAATAATCTTATCTCGGTCCTGCGTACCAATAACAAGATCAACACCTGGAATATCTATAATTTCAGCTGGAGAAGTTTGAGCGTAACAGCCCGTCACTGCCACAATGGCATCTGGATTTCGGCGAATCGCGCGACGAATGATCTGACGGCTTTTCTTATCACCGGTGTTCGTAACCGTACATGTATTAATTAAATAGACATCAGCAGTCTGCTCGTCAAAATCCACCTGCTCATAACCTTCTTTTTTGAACAGCTGCCAGATCGCTTCTGTATCATAAAAGTTTACTTTACAACCTAATGTGTAAAATGCCACTGATGGCATATTAAACCCCTCCCATTTCTCCTGTCTCATATAAAATGCATGCCAATGCAACCATACCTGCGGTCTCCGCACGCAGAATACGTCTTCCCAGTCCTGTAGACTGTGCCCCGGCCTGCTCGGCCTCTAGGCTTTCCGCTTCAGTAAAGCCGCCTTCCGGGCCCACCACTACCAGCACACGCGGCTTGTCTGTGGACGCCCATTGTCCTGCGAAAGGCTGGATTACATCCCGTAGCTGCCGACCCTGCTCTTTTTCATAACAATAACATATCAAATCATACCCAGCAAAAGAAGCCAGAAGTTCTTTCCACGTCAGGGGTGCGCTAATTTCCGGAATCCGATTGCGATGGCTTTGCTCAGCCGCTTCTTTCACAATTTTGCGCCAACGCTCCAGTCGCTTGCCTTCCTTTTTGGCATCATACTGTACGACCGTACGCTCGGATAAAAACGGTACAAACCCGGTGGCTCCGATTTCTGTACATTTTTGCATCACCGTCTCCATCTTGTCCCCTTTAGGAAGACTCTGCGCGATGGTGATCTGAACATACGGTTCAGAGGTCATCTCCAGCAGCTCGATGATCGTCGCTTTTACATGGTCCTGCTCAATCGTATCCAATGCAGCCAGCGCTTCCCTGGATACCCCGTCACTGACTATAATTTTGTCACCACTACGGCCGCGCATGACTTTGGCGATATGTCGCGCGTCCTCACCCGTAACAATTACGTGATCTTCTAGAAATTGCTCTGCCGGAATAAAATAACGCTGCATTCTCTCACACCTATTCTAAAATAACTATTATCCACTAACGTTCCGTACAAATTCCGATAAAATCACCAAGCATCATCATATCATCTTTTGCGCCTGTATGACCAGTCTGTTCCCTCTTCTGTTTATGTTATACCGATTCTCGTAAAAAAAAGGGAGCCCTTAGGCTCCGAACAGTCCGGTAATGTAAAAAGAGAACTGCAAAAACTGTATATAAATCATCTGAGACAGCGTATATAGAGGTTCAATCGTTACAGCTCGTACCTGCGGAATTACCAGTATAAGCAGAAAAATAAAGATCGACCATTGCTCAAAGTGCTGAAGCTTGCGGCGCACAGGAGTCGGAGCCACATCCTCCACAATCCGGTAACCATCGAGTGGAGGCAGTGGGATCAGATTAAAGATAAACAAAAACAGATTTAAATTGATCAGCGCATTGATAAACAAATAGATTGCCTGTGCCACCCGCTGGTTCTCCATTCCCGGCAATACTTGAAAATGCAGGAGCACAGCATAGATCAGCGTCGTCACAAATGCAAGCAGCAGATTACTCAGCGGACCAGCAGCTGATACAATAATGCCCATGAGGCGCGGACGGCTAAAATTGTCACGATTAACCGGAACTGGCTTCGCCCAGCCAAAGCCTCCGATCAACAGCAGCAGCGTACCCAGCAGATCAATATGAACTGCCGGATTTAAAGTCACACGCCCAAGCAGCTTGGCCGTAGGATCACCAAATTTATTGGCATAATACGCATGCGCAAACTCATGCACCGTAAACGATATGATCACAGCCAGCAAGTAAAATGGAAGGACATTTAAATTTACCCGAAAAATACTTTGTAAAAAATCCATGCTTACCTCTTTCTCGCTACAAACGCCAGCCAATCTTCATCCCGGTTGATTTCGGCAATCTCAAAGCCAGCTGCTTTCAACGCAGATTCGACAACCTCTTCTTTGTTCTTCCAAATCCCTGAAGCAATATAAATGCCACCTGGCTCCAAGGCTTTATATACATCATCAATGAACAGCAAAATGATCTCAGCTAAAATATTAGCTACGACCAGCTTGACTGGCAGCTGGATCCCCAGCGTTGGATCGCTTGCATTAAGCACAGAGAGCAAATCGCTTTCTTTAATGGTGATGCGCTCCTCCAGTCCGTTCAAACGTGTATTTTCACGCGCACTCGATACCGCTACCGGGTCAAGATCCAAGGCAAGTACATGCTTTGCTCCCAGCTTTACAGCTCCAATCGCTAAGATACCGGAGCCTGTACCAACATCAATGACTTCTTCTCCCCCCTGAATCACGGATTCCAGCGTTCTCAGGCAAAGGGATGTCGTCGGATGTGTACCAGTGCCGAAGGCCATACCCGGATCGAGCTCAATGATTTTTTCATCTTCACTCGCAGGCTCATACTCTTCCCAAGTCGGTTTGATTGTCAAATGATCCGATACACGCAAAGGCTTGAAATATTGTTTCCAGGCATTAGCCCAGTCATCCTCGTTGACCGTTTTCAGCTCATACCGAACCTCGCCAGGGTCAATATCAAATGTTCTCAATTGTTCAACCCGCGGCTCAATTTGTGCACGCACGCTATCCATGTCTATTTCTTCAGCAAAATAGCCCTTGATGATCGCTTGTCCTTCAGGAATATCGTTCAAAGGGCGATCGTACCACTGTCCATAAGACGTATCCCGCGGCTTGTTGAGCGAACCGGATTCTTCAATGGAAACCCCTCCTGCACCTGCTTCGTGCAGAAAATTCGAAATCATTTCGACGGCTTCCTCGCTTGTATGTATTGTAATTTCATTCCACAACATGGTTTACATTTCCTCCTCATTTCACATGCATACATTACATTGTACTATATACTCGCATAGGAGTTCAAAAAAGCAGATGGACTCATTTTTGAAAATCAAACACCTGCGACTACTACCTTTGTCTTCAGCCCTCTAGTTTTAGCGTAACAGCATATAGCGGATAATGAATAGAACAAGGGGAAAACACAAATAAGACGGCTATCCCCGCAAATCACCTTTTTAGATGGGATACCCGCCTTATTGTATTCTACTCGTTGTCGTTTATGATACGTTGCTGACGGCGGTCAGCTACTTCACTACGCCGGATCGCTTCCAGATCCTCAGCATCTGCCTGCTCTGCCGAGAACTCAACATCTTCGTTTTTGGCAGATTGCATGCGTTTGATTTTCTCGGTTTTGGTCAGCACTTTATCGAACCGTTTGTTTTTAGACATCGGTCACTGCTCCTTCCAAACTTGTCACAGCATTCCACCCGCTTGTTCCACAATAGACATCGCCTGATGATGAATGGATTCATCCACCACCGCAGTCAACAAAATATCGCGGCCGGTCGGTCCACCTTGTCCTCCATCACTCATGCCACTGGCAGCAGGATCAGCCGCAGCCAGTATTGCAGGAGACGCATCTGTAAAATCCACGCCCTGTGTGAGTGAGGACAAGCTGCTAATCTGTCCCGAGAACACAGGCAGTCCGGCGTTGCCCGTAGACTGCCGCGGATACCGGCTAAAACGATCTATCGACATATCCGTTACCCGGAGAGCCTCCAATTTTCTCGCGGCTCCCTGTGCTTCCTCAGGACTTTTGAAATACGCCAAAATATTTTTTTCGCCCATCCCAAAATCTCCCTGTGTAGTATTGAGCGTAACCTTGGTTGAGAACATAGACCGTTACGCTTTGTTATATCCTGCTCATTGGCAAGACTTTATATTCTCCACGAAAGCTAAACGGATACAGACATTATCAAGAACAGCAGGCCAAGACCGTGAACTAAAGTTCGTAAAGTCCATAACTTTTACGGATGTAAAGTAGCGGCCGGAGCTTCTCCTGACATGGCTACTCCTGTCTCCCAGGCTGCGCGAATAACAGCATCCCGTACCTTCTGAACCACCTTCGCATTAAAAACATTCGGTATGATATAAGTTTCACTTAGCTCCTCAGGGCAAATGGCATCAGCAATGGCAAGACCGGCTGCCAGTTTCATCTCCTCGTTAATCGTCTTGGCATGGCAATCCAGAGCGCCCCGAAAAATTCCCGGGAAGCACAGCACGTTATTAATCTGGTTAGGAAAATCGGAGCGGCCGGTAGCAAGCACACGCACATAAGGTAAGGCTACAGCCGGATCAATTTCTGGCTTCGGATTCGCCATAGCGAACACTATAGGATCAGTTGCCATGCTTTGTATATCTTCCACAGTCAGTATATCTGGACCCGACACACCGATGAAAACATCAGCTCCCACAATTACCTCAGATAAGCTTCCACTTAAATTATGCGGGTTAGTCATGTTCGCATACTCTGTCCAATGCGGGTTACTGTATTCTACACCACGGTGAATGGCTCCTTGCCGATCCACGCCAATCAGATTGCGTACCCCTGCCTTGAGCAGCATACGGGAGCAGGCCATACCTGCCGCACCGATCCCGGCAAATACGACTTTGACATCTTCCATTTTTTTGCCGCATACCTTTAGTGCATTGACCAAACCTGCTAATACAACAACTGCCGTACCATGCTGATCATCATGAAATACTGGGATGTCGAGTTCCTGCTTCAACCGTCTTTCAATCTCAAAACAGCGTGGCGAAGATATATCTTCCAAGTTAATGCCGCCAAAGGCAGGAGCGATCATTTTGACAATTTGAACAATCTCATCAGGATCCTTCGTATTGAGACAGATGGGGAATGCATCGACACCTGCAAATTGTTTGAACAGTACTGCTTTACCCTCCATCACAGGCATAGCAGCCTCTGGCCCGATATCTCCCAATCCAAGTACCGCGGTTCCATCTGATACGACCGCTACTGTATTTTTTTTGATCGTTAATTGATATGCTTTGGCTGGGTCATTGGCGATTTCCATGCAAATTTCAGCTACACCCGGTGTATAAACTTTGGATAACCCCTCCATCGTTTCAATTGGCTTCTTGGGTAAGGTCTCCATTTTGCCACCTGCATGTAATTCTCTAATCTCATCTATTAAACTGCTCATAATTTTCTCCGTCCTTTCATGCCTCTATTTGGATATGAAACTCATTCCTGTGTATAAAACTCATCAGCTCCATAATTGGAGTAACAAGGTGGCTAAAATGACCGTGCCCGCCCCGCCAATCCGTGTTGCAATTTGGGCAAAAGGCATCAGTTCCATCCGATTGGATGCAGACAAAATGGCTACATCGCCCGTGCCCCCCAATCCACCGCGACAACTGGTCACCAAAGCAGCTTCTACGGGATACATGTGAATCCATTTTCCTGTGAAGTATCCAGTAACAATCAATGCAACCACTACAGATGCACAGGTAATCGCATAAGGAACCGTTAGAATCCCAACTACACTATCTAATGGCACATACAAAATACCTAACCCCACCATCAAGGGCCACGTCAGACTAGCGGTTATACATTTGTACAAATGAAAAGCTCCCTGCTCCAATGTGTTCGGCATGATCTGAATACATTTAATTAATGCCGCCGCCAGAATCATGAGAATCGGCCCTGGAATATGGAGATACGGCTCCAGCAGCTTACCCACAATAAAGAAAGTACAGGCCAACAGCAGACCACCACCCATTAATGGAAAAGAAACGGATTGTCCCAAGTTTACCGGAGATAACTCACCTTTGTCTTTTTCGAGTTTTAACAACCTTCCGTTACCAGAAGTTTTTGGTTTTTTCTCCGCTAATCTCTTCAAGACGCCTGCACCTATAATTGCAACAATGTTACCGATAATTGCAGCCGGGATAAACTGGGATACGAATACTGCAGAATCCTTGCCCAGTACCATTCCATACGAAATGGACAACGGTAAGATGCCTTCTCCAATCCCGCCGGAAATAATCGGAATGATGATGAAAAAAAATGTGTGATAAGCACTATAGCCAAAAGCCATACCCACCACCATACCGACGGCAACAGCAGCAATAGATCCTATGATAATGGGGGCAAAAATTTTGACAATTCCATTCATCAGCATTTTGCGATCCATACCAAGAATACTGCCGGTTACTAGACATGCGATGTAAAAATAAAGAAAATTCGAGGTTTTCATAAGCGTGTGCACAGCCCCCATCGCAGATGGACTGAACATATTCCAAAATACCATTAACGATGGAACCATAAGGGATAAAATGGCTGGCCCGCCTATATGTTTAAGCAGCGGAAGTTTGGCTCCCAGATCACTGAGCAATATACCTAAAATCATGATGACGGCAAACCCGCCTAATAGATCGTTCGGAAGTCTTTCTGTAATTGCAGCCGCATAAACAATTAGCGCGATCACGGCATATAGCGGAAGAGGAATCACTCCCACCTTTATCCTCCCCAGCATCCTAAACCCATCTACAGTATTTTTACTCCATCTTTGCCCCTTTTGAATGACAGGCTGGTTCGTAGCATTTTCCATAAATCTCCCTCCATAAAGTGAAGAATGATGATCATGTTCCCATTCTACACCTTGGAAAACGCTTTATTTGGTTTTAAAACTAAGAACTAACTTTTGTAACTAAAGTAATCAGAAATAGGGCTAAATATAACTATTGATGATTCCTTCTGCCTGCGGCAAAACCTGATATTGGTAAACAGGGCGTCCAATGGTACCATATATAGTTTCCATAGAAAGCACTTCAATCTCTGTCATAAAAGCCAAATACTTGCGCATAGACACCCTGGAGATCCCTGCACTCTCCGCAATATCCTCCGTGGAAAATAGAACCTTATGATGCTGCTGGATACAATTCCATATCATAGCCAGCGTGGATTTCGTTATCCCCTTGGGCAACCGTGCCAAGTCTTTAGTCAAGCTTTTATGATAAATCAGTCGATCCAGCTCCTCCTGCGATAGTAGACTGCGCTCACGCACAATACTAATGTGCTCTCGATACCCGGTAAGTGCCTCTAGAAAACGGTTAAAGTGGAAAGGCTTGATCAAATAATCCACAGCGCCAAAATTCATCGCCTTTTTGACACTACTCATGTCACTTGCAGCTGAGATGACAATAACATCCACATTCACTCCAGACTCCCGTATGAATGACAGTAAATCGAGGCCATTACTTTCTTGCATATACACATCCAGCAATATCAGATCAATAGCTTGTTCAGCTAAATATTTCTTAGCCTCTTCCACCGAAGAAGCCCAACCGCCACATTGGAATCCCTCTACCTGCTCCATATATTTGCGGTTAAATTCTGCAACCATCGGATCATCTTCTACAATCAGGACATTAATCATGTTCATCATTCCCCGCTATAATGTATGGAATCTTAATCTGAAAACAGCACCCCTGCTCGACTGGGATCAACTTTACACTACCTTGTAGCCTCTTCACGCTTTGCGCCACTAGATAAAGTCCCATCCCTCGTGACTCTCCCTTGGTCGAAAAACCTTTTTCAAAAATA
The DNA here is from genome assembly GCF_052921365.1 of Paenibacillus sp. T2-29. Taxonomy (NCBI): domain Bacteria; kingdom Bacillati; phylum Bacillota; class Bacilli; order Caryophanales; family Paenibacillaceae; genus Paenibacillus; species Paenibacillus sp. T2-29. Next base: position 840,586 of record NZ_JBREVE010000001.1, read on the forward strand.
GCCTTCACAAGGTCCTCCGGTATACCCGGACCATTGTCGCACATGATACAGGTCAGACAGCCATGCTTCTGATTTTCCTCATAATAAAGTGAAAGGGTAATCCGCTTGTGCTCCAGAGATTCCATCGCCTCCACCGCATTATCAAACAGATTGCCAAGAATAGTAATCAGCTCGTGAGTCGTTTGAGTTTGACTGGATTCAGGCAAGTGACTACCCGGAGTCAGTTCAAAACTTACCCCTGCCTCTCTGGCCCGGCTTAATTTTCCTAACACAAACCCCGCCATCACTGGGTCCTTAAGCTGCCGAGTAATGGAACCAATCTCTACTTGATGATGTTCGACGGCGTCCATAATATAGTGTTCCAGTTTATCATACATTCGCAAGTGCACCATCCCCATAATGACATGCAGCTTGTTCATAAATTCATGAGCCTGTGCGCGTAGTGCTTCCGTGTACAAAGAAACTCCGGTCAAACGTTCCGCAAGCTGGTTCATCTCCGTCTTATCCCGAAAGGTTACAATGGCTCCGACAATTTTTCCTTTGACCCGTATCGGAACACTGGTGGTCAGCAAGGTGATCCCACCCAGCTCCATCTCCTCATCCATCAGTGGAGTGCTTACTTCCAAGACCTCTTGTAATCGGAAAGCAGATAAATAAACAGTAATTTCCTGTCCAGAGAATGAGAAGTCTTCAATTCCCGCTTGCCTCAGTAAACGGATCGCTTCTGCATTCATCAACATGATACGACCGCATTCATCCACTGCAATGACTCCTTCCTTGATGGACTGCAACATCGCGCTGCGTTCCTCCAGCAAACGTGCGATTTCCGGCGGTTCCAGACCGACCAGCATATTTTTGATTTTACGAGCCAGCACAACCGCTCCTCCTGTGCCAATCAACATTCCGATACCAATGGCGATAGCAATAAGACGGGTGTTGCCTTCCTGGGCCCGCTGTATATCTTGCATGGATATACCAACAACAATTGCCCCTACCTGCTTTCCCGTCACACTGAACACGGGGGAAAAGGCTCGCATGGACATGCCTAATGTCCCCTTTGCAACGGACACGCTCTCCTGACCATGAAGTGCAGTATACTCGTCTCCTCCGACAAAGGCTTTGCCAATCCTCCTAGCATCGGGGTGCGTTTTACGAATTCCCTTCATATCCATAACCACGACAAATTGGATATGATTCGCTGTTGAGACCTTCTTCACATACTCCTGCATGGAAGGAGAAGAACCCGTCTGTTGCAATTGCTCGATAATAAGCGGTGTATGGGCGAGTGTACGCGCAATGGACATTGCCTTTTCCTCAAGCCCCTTCTCCGTTTCAAGCTCAACTCTCTCCGCAAATAACAGTGTTACTGGCAGGAGCACAAGTGCCATAACCAGACATACGAGCAGCGTTACTAGACCTCTGAGCTTTAAAAGCGGCTTACCCCGACGCAGACTTGTCCGTATTTTTTCGATGGAACTCACCCCTTTCTAGTTGATAGAAGCTCAATAGTTAACTTTGGTTATACAAAAATGGCTATGTATGTGTTTACGTGAATATAAAAAAAGGGACTATCCCGCAATTGCGGAATAGTCCCCTCGGATTCATGATTGAAGCTCCGCGATTTAGACTTTGGCTTAGTCGCCTCGGAAAGCCCGCTTCACACGATCAAAAAAGGACTGCTCATTCTCATGTGTCTGCTCTCCACTAAGCGAAGAGAACTGACGCAGCAAATCCTTCTGTTCCTCACTCAGCTTGCTAGGCGTTACCACAACTACCTTAATATGCTGGTCACCTTGACCTACGCCGCGCAGTTTTGGCACACCCTTTCCTTTAAGACGGAAATAAGTGCCTGTTTGTGTGCCTGCTGGAACTTTCAGCTTCACTTTCTCGGTCAACGTAGGGATCTCCACCTCATCTCCCAATGCTGCCTGTGAAAACGTCAGCGGAATTTCACAGTAGATATCGTCTCCCTCACGCTCAAAGAAGTCGTGCGACTTCACACGGAATACGACGTACAAGTCACCAGCCGGTCCTCCGTTGACACCGCCTTCGCCTTCCCCGTTGATACGCATTTGTGCGCCGTCATCCACACCCGCCGGAATGCGAATATGAATTTTACGTTTCTTGCGGACACGGCCTGATCCGCTACAAGTCGTACATTTTTCCTTGATAATTTTTCCGGAACCGCCGCAATTGGAGCAAGCGCGTCGATTAACCATGCGGCCAAACGGTGTATTCTGTACCACTTCTTCTTGTCCACTGCCATGGCAGACGGAACAGGTCTGTGGTTGAGTGCCCGCCTTGGCTCCTGTACCATGACACGTATCGCATGTTTCCGTACGTTCAATTTGAATGTCGGTTTCTTTACCAAACACCGCTTCTTTGAATTCAATCGTCATCGTATATTGAAGATCGTTCCCTCGTTGCGGTGCATTCGGATCACGCCGACCGTTGCCGCCACCAAAGAACATATCAAAAATATCACCAAACCCGCCACCGAAGTCGGCACCACCAAAGCCGCCTCCCATGCCCTGATTTGGGTCTACATGACCGTATTGGTCGTATCTTGCCCGCTTCTGACCATCGCTGAGAACATCGTAAGCTTCTTTTACTTCTTTAAATTTAGCTTCTGCGTCCGCAGCCTTGTTCACGTCCGGATGATACTGACGCGCAAGCTTGCGGTAAGCCTTTTTGACTTCTTCATCCGAAGCGCCTTTTGCGACACCTAGCACCTCATAATAATCACGCTTATCAGCCAATGTTCCACCCCCATGCCTACAACGTGTCTGCACTACATATAAAAGGAAAGCCAAAGGCGCGGGATGACCCGGCTCTGACCTTCCCATCATTTCAAGGCAGTACAACCCGTAATATGCTTATTTATCTTGGAAATAACGGTTACCCTTAGGCTAATTGTTATTTATCAAGGCAGCTACGCTGCAATTACTGTTCAGTATATCATAACGTACCGGTATACCGTAAAGTTACACTACCCGATCCGTTGCTTAGTCTTTCTTCTGATCTTCGTCAACAACTTCATAGTCCGCATCAACAACATTGTCACGGCCTTTGCTGTCTGCTGCTCCGTCTTGAGCTTGTGCTGCTTGAGCAGCTTGCTCATACAATTTCACAGACAATTGCTGAACGATTTCAGTCAGTTCTTCAGTAGCTTTTTTGATGTCTTCCAGGTTGTCGGATTCCAGCGTTTTTTGCAGATTTTCTTTAGCTGCATTTGCTTTTTCGACTTCACCTGCATCCGCTTTTTCGCCCAGATCTTTAATCGTTTTGTCTACGGAGTAGATCAGTTGGTCCGCAGCGTTTTTCGCTTCTACCAACTCTTTGCGTTTCTTATCTTCTTCCGCATGCAACTCGGCATCCTTCATCATACGTTCTACTTCTTCGTCACTCAAGCCGCTAGAAGATGTGATCGTAATTTTTTGGCTTTTACCTGTGCCTTTATCTGTAGCAGATACGTTCACAATACCGTTCGCATCGAGGTCGAAAGTAACTTCGATTTGCGGTACACCACGTGGTGCTGGAGGGATATCTCCCAATTGGAAACGGCCCAGTGTTTTGTTGCCTGCTGCCATTTCGCGTTCACCTTGCAGCACGTGAATTTCTACGCTAGGCTGATTGTCGGCATACGTCGAGAATACCTGCGATTTGCTCGTAGGGATTGTCGTGTTACGATCAATCATTTTGGTGAATACGCCACCTGCGGTTTCAATACCGAGGGACAGTGGAGTTACGTCAAGGAGAACGACGTCCTTAACATCACCTGTCAATACACCTGCTTGAACTGCTGCGCCCAAAGCTACTACTTCATCAGGGTTTACGCCTTTATGAGGCTCTTTACCTGTCAGCTTTTTGATTGCTTCTTGTACAGCTGGAATACGTGTAGAGCCGCCGACCAAAACGATTTTATCGATGTCGCTAGCACTCATGCCTGCATCTTTCATCGCTTGACGAGTAGGTCCCAAAGTACGTTCAACCAGACCTGCAGACAATTCTTCAAACTTCGCACGAGTCAGGTTCAACTCCAAATGCTGTGGAACGCCATCAGCTACTGTGATAAACGGCAAGGAAATTGTCGTTGTCAGCACGCCGGACAGTTCTTTTTTCGCTTTTTCTGCTGCGTCTTTCAGACGTTGTACAGCTGCTTTATCTTTGCTCAGGTCAATACCTTGATCTTTCTTGAACTCATTTACGAGGTAATCAATAATCACTTGGTCAAAGTCATCGCCACCCAGCTTGTTATCGCCGCTTGTTGCTTTAACTTCGAAGAAACCATCGCCCAGTTCCAAAATGGATACGTCGAATGTACCGCCGCCCAAGTCATATACGAGGATCGTTTGGTCTTCGGATTTTTCCATACCATATGCCAATGCAGCTGCTGTTGGCTCATTGACAATCCGCAGAACTTCCAGACCGGCAATTTTACCTGCGTCCTTAGTTGCTTGACGTTGACCATCATTGAAGTAAGCTGGAACAGTGATAACCGCTTGAGAAACCGTTTGGCCCAGATAAGCTTCAGCGTCAGCTTTCAGCTTTTGCAAAATCATAGCGGAAATTTCCTGTGCGGAATATTCCTTACCATCGATGTTTTCTTTATGATTTGTACCCATGTGGCGCTTGATGGACATGATTGTACGATCCGGGTTCGTAATTGCTTGGCGTTTTGCCGTTTCCCCTACAGTACGCTCCCCATCTTTTTTGAAACCGACAACGGAAGGGGTTGTGCGCGCGCCTTCCGGATTTGGAATAACGACGGCTTCGCCGCCCTCCATAACAGCCACACAAGAGTTGGTTGTACCTAAGTCAATACCGATTACTTTGCTCATCGGACAATTCCTCCTTCTGTATATACGAGGCCCTCAGGCCAGAATGGTTGAATCAAAATGATGTAATTCTAATGTATATAGAAAAAGTTACATGCTAACTTTTACCATCGCTGGACGAAGCACCTTGTCCTTCAGCATGTATCCTTTTTGTACCTCTTCAACGACGATGCCTTCATCATGCTCTTCGCTCTCTACCTGCATAATAGCCTGGTGGAAATCAGGATTAAACGGTTGTCCCACTGCATTCATGGCCGTCACTCCCTCTGCCTGAAGCACACTCTCAAACTGGCGGAAAATCATTTCCACGCCTTTGGTGAATGACTCAGACTCCGCTCCTTGCGATGCTGTTGCCAGCGCTCGCTCGAAGTTATCCAGAACAGGCACCAACTCGGTAACAAGCTTCATAGACGCATATTTAGCAAGGTCTTCCTTTTCTTTCAGTGTACGGCGGCGAAAATTATCAAAATCCGCCTGTGCGCGCAAAAACCGCTGCTGATGCTCCTCAGCCTCTGCACGAAGTTTTGCCACCTCTGTGTTTTCTTCCTCGGCTTCCAGTGATGCCGCTTCATTCACCGGCTCTTCCTGCTGGCTCGTTTCGGCAGCTTCCTCTGTGCTTACATTTTGTTGTTTTTCATCTTGGAACGCTTGTTCTTCCTTCAAAATGTTTCACCTCCTTCAAGTCATAACTACCCATACAAAAGCACGCAACAATGCACCCGCGCAGGATACAAGCCGTATCCCGGCGCGGAACATGTAGGACCGCAACCTGTGCGATCTTGTTCTATTTAAACCGTTGCGTTAGCATTGCGGTCAAATCCTTAGACAGGATACCCAAAATATTAATAACTCTCGCATACTCCATCCGCGTCGGACCCAATATACCTATCGTACCCAACGCTTCTCCGTCTACTGCATATGTAGCAGTAATCAGGCTGCAATTGGCAAATGCTTCATGATCATTTTCTGTACCGATGCGGACTTGAATTTCAGGGGCTCCGGCTACAGGAGTCATCAGTTTAAGCAGCGTTGGTGTTTCCTCCAGCAGATCGAGAATATGTTTAACCTTTTCTACATCTTTAAATTCAGGTTGATTCAGCATGTTCGTCGCACCGCTCAAATACAAGCGCTGATCCGATTCATTATCGAGTGCTTTATCCAGCACCTTCATAGCGTCCTCAAAATGAGACACATGCTTCTCCATTTCCTGACCAAGCGCGGTGTAAAGGCGTGATTTAAGCTGATAAATCGGCACACCGACCAGCTTGCTGTTCAGTAAATTCACAACCTTTTCCATCTCGGAAATTGAAATTCCAGGTGGAATATCCACCGTTTTATTCTCCACCTGACCGGTATTGGTCACGATAATCGCCACAGCCGTCGTTTCGTTGAGCGGCAACAGCTGAAAATGACGCAACGAAGTATGAAAAACCTCCGGCCCAAGCAAGATGGAAGTATAATTGGTCATATGGGACAAAATGCCTGATGCATGCTGAATCACTTGCTCCATTACATTCAGCTTTTCGGCGTAAAAGGCTTTTAGTTCCCGCATTTCCATAGGCTTCAGTGTATTTAGTGGCACCAAATGGTCCACATAATAACGATAACCTTTATGAGACGGGATGCGTCCCGCAGAAGTATGGGGTTGCTCCAGATAGCCCTGTTCCTCCAAATCCGACATTTCATTACGGATTGTGGCTGGGCTGAATCCGACATCCTGCCTTTTGGATATGCTGCGGGAACCCACTGGCTCAGCCGAACGAATGTAGTCATCAATAATCGCATTCAAAATGAGTCTCTGACGTTCGGTTAACAAGCGAATCCCCCCTTATCGTCTATCCATAATAGCATGATTGTTAAATGGAATCATTAGCACTCGTTCGCGATGAGTGCTAACTGATAATACAAAAATACCAAACCGACCTGATCATTGTCAAGTCAGATCAGTATTTTCAATAAACGAGATTTATTACATCCATTTTGATTATTGATATGGAAACAGAGCGTTTACACTTTTTCACATAAACCCTCATTATTCATCATATCCAAACCGTATTTATGTATAGGGATACAGAATGCAAAAAATTGAGACTGTGTCTCCAAACTGTTGTAACTTTATTGTCTTTGAGGAGGAATAGGATCTGAGAAGCCAGCGCCGCAACCTTTTATACGCATTAATCGCTCTTTCACCTACAATTTGTATGTTTTACATTTTAATCGAATTGTTTCCGTACACAGGCCTAGGAAGAATCCTTGCTTTGCCACTAGTTTTTATTCTGAACGCTGCCCTTATGATTTCAGTGAACCATTTAATTCGTAAATTAAGAACCTTGTGGTGTGCCTTAATCTTGATCCCTACAATACTGTTAAGCATATGGAATACCATTTTATTTTACCCACAAGAATTCAGTCCAAGCATTACCAAGCAAATAAAATATAGTGTCACTGCTATATTACATTATGATGATTTAACACCAGCTGATTGGGAAGAGTACACATATCGTCCAAGCCGAACTGGAGAGTCTGAAAAATATATTGTCGCCTTGTATAAATACAAAGGTCAAGTCCCGTTAGATGGCACTACATACTTTTATAATGATACGGATTATCATAAGGACCATCCCATAAGAAGCCTGAGTGATATACCTTCGGAACTGGAGCCTCATCATCAATTTATTTGGTGGTTACTCCAAACATTTGAGAAACGAACAGAGGCACAATAATGTAAGCTGTAACACATACGCAAGGCTGCGTCCTGATAAAAAAACACTGAACTGACCTCATTATTGACAGGTCAGTTCAGTACTTTCAACACTGCGATTTCATCACAATTGTTTTGTTTACTGCAATGAATGCAGTCAGTCCATACCTTTTCAGGGAAAATCTCTTTGCTAACTACATCAAAACCGTTTTTTATAAAAAAGGATACCTCGTAGGTCAGTGCCATAATTTTAGGAATATGTTGCCGCCGTGCTTCTCTAATAAGGCCTTCCACAAGCTTGGAGCCGATTCCCATTCCTTTATGCCCCTCAGAGATACCAAGGGAGCGAATTTCTACCAAATCAGCCCCCAATTTGCATAAAGAACCACAACCAACGACTTCGCCGTCCACCTCTGCAACAATAAACAGCTCCAGTTGGCGCGTAAGCACTTCCCTTGAACGTGGCAGCATAATCCCCCGCTCTGCATAGCCGCTAATCATTTGATATAAAGGCTCCACATCTTCAGGAACCGCACTTCTGCACAATACATCTTTACACACTGAAGCCATTTTGCTCTCCTCCTGCCGCTTGCCGCATATAATGAATAAATATACAACATTACGCATAGAATCGCAATACTCCATTTACCCTGCTGTGGCAGAATGGTGTAATAAAATGATGGCCCAGCTTACGAAGTCAAAATGTACTGTATTGAAGCTTGCAACTTATGAATTTACCGTGATCGAACCGATGAACTCTGCAAATACGTCATTTCCGAATAAAATACCGCGTTCGCTCAAACGATACCCATCCTCGATTGATTCGATTAACCCTGCATTCAGCATTTTTCTAAGAGGAACTGTAAACGTGTCTTCCAATGTCTGACCGAATTGAGCTTCAAAGCGGGATTTGGACACACCCTCCAGCATTCTCAAACCGACCATGAGGAAGTCCTCCATAGCTTCCGCCGTCGGCACCTCAAAGCTGTCCAAACGCGGTAGGCCATTCCGAGTAGCCTCCACATAAGGGTTAATGCCCTTAATGTTCATATGACGCTCTCTGCCAACATAACCATGTGCCCCAGCGCCAAGACCATAATAATCCTCATTCCGCCAATAAGTCATATTGTGCTTACTACCCAAACCTGGTTTAGCGAAATTGCTAATTTCGTACTGTTCATAACCCGCTTCTTTCATGCGACGCATAAGGAGCAAATACATTTCCAGTTCGTCATCTTCATGTGGAAGTGGCAGCTGATTTTTCTGGTATAACGTGTGGAAGAGCGTGTTCTCTTCAACCTTCAAACTGTAGATAGAGTAATGAGGAAGATCCAGCTCCAGCGCTCTACTGACGCTTTCATCCAGCATCTCGACCGTTTGGTTCGGCAAACCGAACATCAGGTCAATCGACAGATTGTCCAAGCCGGCCTTACGTGCGTTTTCCAAACTACGATAGACGTCATCTGTACTATGAATACGACCTATGCCTGTAAGCAGATCATTCTGGAAAGCCTGCACACCAAAACTGAGTCGATTGACGCCGCCCTCTTTCATCACAGAAAGTTTTTCAAAATCAGTTGTGCCAGGATTGGCTTCCATGGAAAACTCAATATCTTCCGCCCAGTTTGGAAAATAGGTACGAACGCTCTTCAGGAAATATTCCATTTCCTTCGGATTGAGGGTTGTTGGTGTTCCTCCCCCGACAAAAATGGTCTTTATCTCTCCTGGCGGGTGAAGTTTGACCGTATGTTCCATCTCCCGTTCTAAGGCATACAGATATTCCATAACAGGCTGATCCTTGAGCACATAAGAGTTGAAGTCACAGTAAAAGCATTTATTCGTGCAAAAAGGTATATGCAGATAAACCGCTTGAGGCGCGGATGAATATTCATGTTTTTGTATGGATGCGGTCATACCGATCCTCCTTGTCGATTCAGGGTATAGTGAGAAAATGAGCCGAGGTCGAGACCAACCGCTTCGTGTTCCATTTGATCTTCTGATCGCTGTTACTCCCCAATTTTCCATTATATAAGCACTCTTAGGGATAAAATTGGGGAGTAAAGGCGAACGCTACGCTTCTCCAGATTCAAATGGCCCACTCCGCTGCTGCCCACCACGAATCGGTCATTTTTTGTGGTGTAGGTGTTGCAGTAAACGAAAAACATTTTAGACATACTCTAAAGATTTAAATATAGTTGCCATATTACTCTAAATCAGAACTTGAACGAGCTCTCTGTCCTGAATAGCTTGCTCAAATAAAGAACGTCCATTCTCCATGCATGGCAAATGCCTCATGAAAGAATGGACGAATACTTCAAACTGCTTTACTCATCTATCTTCAGTACCGCCATAAATGCTTCCTGTGGTACTTCTACGTTACCGACCTGCTTCATACGCTTCTTGCCCTCTTTTTGCTTCTCAAGCAGCTTCCGTTTACGGGAAATATCGCCGCCATAACATTTGGCCAAGACGTTTTTACGCATAGCCTTAACAGTTTCACGCGCAACAACCTTTGTTCCTACAGATGCCTGGATTGGCACCTCGAACATTTGCCGTGGAATCAACTCGCGCAGCTTCTCACAAATGATACGTCCGCGGTGGTAAGCTCGATCTCTATGCACGATGAATGACAATGCATCGACCTGCTCACCATTCAACAGAATATCCATCTTCACCAGATTAGATTGGCGATAGCCTGAAATCTCATAGTCAAAGGAAGCATAACCTTTGGTGCTGGATTTAAGCTGATCAAAGAAATCATATACGATTTCAGACAAAGGAATCTGGTACGTAATCGTTACCCGTGTTGTATCCAGGTACTCCATGTTCACGTATTCACCACGCTTGCTCTGACAAAGCTCCATAACTGTACCTACATAATCATTTGGCACGATGATGCCTGCCTTAACATATGGCTCTTCTACATGTTCAATACGTCCTACTTCCGGGTAGTTGGATGGGTTATCAATTTCAAGCGTTTCCCCGTTAGTCAATTGTACACGGTAAATTACGCTTGGTGCCGTTGTAATCAGCGGAATATTGAATTCACGTTCAATACGTTCCTGAATAACGTCCATATGAAGCAGACCAAGGAAACCGCAACGGAAGCCGAAGCCCAACGCACTGGATGTTTCCGGTTCAAAGCTGAGCGAAGCATCGTTCAGTTGCAGCTTTTCAAGCGCCTCACGCAAATCGTTATATTCCGATGTTTCAATCGGGTACAGACCGCAATACACCATTGGATTAATTTTCCGATAGCCTGGCATCGGTTCTGGTGTTGGATTTTTGGCATCCGTTACCGTATCCCCGACACGAGTGTCGCCCACATGCTTGATTCCGGCAACGATAAAACCAACATCACCGATATTTAGCTCATCCACGATCGTCATACGTGGCATGAAAGCTCCAACCTCGATAACCTCAAACGTTTTGTCAGTGGCCATCATCTTAATTTTCGAACCCGCACGGATACTGCCATCTACAACACGTACATATACGATAACGCCTTTATAAGGATCATAATGCGAATCGAAAATAAGCGCCTTGAGCGGATTATCCGGATTTCCTTGCGGAGCAGGCACACTTCTGACCACTTGTTCCAAAATTTCCTTGATACCGATTCCAGCTTTGGCTGAAGCATGTACGGTTTCACTCGTGTCCAAACCGATAACATCCTCGATCTCCTGCTTTACCCGTTCAGGATCAGCACTTGGCAAATCAATCTTGTTAAGCACTGGCAAAATCTCCAGATTGTTGTCCAACGCCAAATAAACGTTAGCCAATGTCTGCGCCTCAATCCCCTGCGCTGCGTCTACTACCAGCAAAGCACCTTCGCAGGCTGCCAAACTACGAGATACCTCATAGGTAAAATCGACGTGTCCCGGTGTATCAATCAAGTTCAAAATGTACTCTTCGCCGTCATCGGCCTTATAAGTGAGTCGCACTGCCTGGAGCTTAATCGTAATCCCGCGCTCCCGCTCCAGTTCCATCTGGTCAAGCACTTGCTCCTGCATTTCGCGGGAAGTGAGTGCACCGGTGTACTCCAAGATCCGGTCAGCCAGCGTAGATTTACCATGGTCTATATGTGCAATGATACTAAAGTTCCGAATTTTACGTTGTCTTGCCAAAATGTCAGTCATGCCTTACCCCCACACAATGCCTAGTATCAATCAGCTTATTATAGCAGTTGTAAGGGGGGTCAGCAATATTTCTATTCTGTTACCCCGTCAAATACAGATACAACCCAGCGAATGCCCTGTCTTGACAGATTTTGAAGCAGTCCAGCCGTTTTGTCAGCCATGGTATCCACCGAAGCCTGCTGCGCCTTTACGGCTAGCAACTCACGAGGGGTCTCTAGGCCCTGCTGATTATTGTCATCCTGTGCAGTCTTAATATCCCATTCATGTGTCCAGCGTGCGGTCTGTTCCTCACTTCGTTCGTTTGTATTCCCTTCATTCGTGTCCGTTTGTGGCTCAAACTCGACCTTTCTACTTGTATTATACGTACCATTATGCGCTCGGGCATCAGCTGCCGGGGTATCCTCAATCACCGTCTGCTCATATTCAACTTTCTGTTGATTTACTGATGAAACTGGATTCTCGTCCCATTCCGGGCCATAGACTGAGCGCAGACCAGAACCTGCCAGCTGCATGCCAAGTAACACGCCCGCTCCGATCAGAAGCACAAATCCAAGCGCTTTTTTACGAAAATGTCCGGTCATTATATCCCCCCCTAACTGCTACCTTATTTAATTGCCGCTATTGCTCTTTTTGGTGTCAGATACGTCGGTGCCCGCCTTCTGGGCTTTCTGATCCTCCCAATACACTTCACTGATCATGTCCGCCAAAACGTCAGAAGTTCGTTTTAACTCCTCCTCCGTGTTGTCAATCCCACCGATTTCGATCAAAATGCTATGCGAAGACAAGCTTTGATTATATTCACCGTTGTTTCCTTTGCCGCCATCTTTTCCCCATACACCTCGTGATACGCCGTGATAGGATTTTTCCAGCTTTTCATGAATACGAGCAGCAAAAGCTTCATTTTTACGCCAATTTTTGTTGTCATGTCCGATGATAAAATACACTTTGGCATAAGAAAGTCCATTAATGGTGGCTGTTGTTTTTCCATGACGTTGCGAATCACGATGAATATCAAGCAGATAAGTCAAACCTTTATTTTGAGCCAAAGCCTCCTTGACTGTTGCGCGTGAATATTTATAGGAGTAGTTCCAATTGTAATTTTGAACTGTGGTGGCATAATCCTTGTTTACATGCAGTGTAGATATCCCTTGCTTTTCCAGTCTCTTCTTTACGAAGTCACCTACCCTTGATACATTAGCTGACTTAGAGCCTGAATTGGGGTTAGAGCTGGTTTTGCTCAGTAATGGATTATATGCTTCTCTGGGATGAGAATGGTAGATTAATATACGCTTCTCCCCTTTGGCGGCATCACCTGGATCATCCTCACGTGCAGGGTCTGTTTCCGGTGTTGTCGGAATACCCGGCGTAGTAGACGGCGGGTTCTCAGCTGCGTCTGAACCCCCAGGGGTATCTGTCGTTCCCTGATCAGGTTGATAATCCGTAGGACCCTCTACCTTGTCGTTCCCCGAACCCTTGCGCAGCAAGACAGGCGCACCAGCAGACATGCCAGGAATTTCACGAGAAATGAGACTTTTGGGATCCTGCGGATTAATACCTGTAAGCATCTGAAAAACAAATGGCGACCATTGTTCACCCGACAACGAAGAATGCTGCTTCTTTTGTGCCAAATGAGGTACCTCCATACCTAGCATATCCGCGAAAAAACCGCTGGACACCGAGCCTGCCAATCCTTTCATCGAAGAAACAGGAGAGGTTTGCAAACGATTTTCTGCCAACCCTCCTAGTCCCAAAACGACAAATAAAAGCGCCGAGCCCATGATAAGCAGCACAAGCGTATGTCCCATTGCCAAAATTTCGATACCTTTTCTTCTCCATCTTCCGACGTTCCAGGTCTGAATTTTTTTCATGTGAGCCTTGTCCTCCTTCGTCCCGTCGAAACCCGCTTATTACATTCAGAACACAGGGTTCCTATCTGTTGCGGAAATCTCTTATACTTCAACTCTATGAACGGAGAACAATTACTAGAACACAAAAATCTCTATCACAGGTCCAGCCCACCCCTTTTCGAAAGAGATAGGCTACCTGTTAAATAGAGATTTTTGTGTCGTGTCTTAGAAAGATGGTTTTGCTAGCCTTTCATTAATGCGTATAAGCGGCGACATTGTCGGGATCAACAGCCTCATGTAGAGCAGCGTTCAATCCGGTCGCAATGATATTTGCGATATCTTCAATGAATTCATCAATCTCTTTTGGAGTCACAATCAAATCATGCCCTAGTGGTTGGAGCACCTCTTTCACTAGTCCAAGTCTCTCAGGTTCTGATATTTCATCCAACATTCCGAGAATTACTTTGGTAGAAGCTTTTTCTTTGGTAAAATGCGTTTTCATCAGTTCGATTACATTGTTGACGATGGTCGAAGCATAGCATACCGTTGGAACGCCGATAGCGATACACGGAACCCCCATAATATCCTTGGTGATACCACGCCGCTTGTTGCCAATACCTGAACCTGGATGTATTCCGATATCCGCCACCTGGATAGTCGTATTGACACGCTCCAGTGAACGTGACGCCAAAGCATCAATAGCAATAATCAGTTCTGGTTTTGTGCGATCCACAATGCCTTGAACGATCTCACTGGATTCGATTCCCGTGATACCAAGAACACCCGGCGCAATTGCACTCACATCCCGATATCCAGGGTTGATCTGATCAGGTGTCAGTTCAAAATATTGACGGGTGACCATTAAATTTTCAACGACAAGCGGACCCAGAGAATCAGGAGTAACATTCCAATTTCCCAGCCCTACCACCAGCACTCTTGCCACCTTAGAAATCCCTATTTTTTGTATAAAATGCTCCATTTCTTTGGCAAAGGCAATAGCTACCCGTTGCTGAAGTCCAGTGTCGCCTTCACGCAAGCCAGGTACTTCGAGCGTAACGTAATGCCCTTGTACCCGCCCAATACGGTTGGCTCCTTCTTCATTTAATACATCCAGCCGCGTAATTTTAATACCGTTATCTTCCTCCACATTCTCATTTATACCCGCCAGCGGTACAAGCTGATTCCGTTCTGCCAGCTCTCTTGCCTCTAATGCCAAATCCGTGCGTACTGCATACTTCTGCAAATCCAGATCCATCTTTTAAACCTCCTTGTATACCATCTCTGGCTATAGTGTGCGAGACACCCAGCAGGTTTATGCACATCCATTTTCATCCTGTAATTTGCATCGTCTTAGAATGTTTTCTTATTGCAATTTGAGGTGTGGCATGCTAAAATATTTTAAGTTGTGAAACGTTTGTGTTCATAAGTAATGCCTTTACAGGAGGTGAATGTAATGCCAAACATCAAATCCGCTATCAAACGCGTTAAAACTAGCGACAAACGCCGTGCGTTGAACGCTTCCCAAAAATCCGCGCTTCGTACAGCAGTAAAAGCTGCCGATACAGCGTTGGTAGGTAACGAAGCTGAAGCTGCTGCTGCTGCTTTCAAAGTGGCTTCCCAAAAGCTGGACAAGGCTGTAACTAAAGGTCTGATCCACAAAAATGCAGCTGCTCGCAAGAAATCCCGCTTGGCGAAAAAACTTAACGCTCTTACAGCTCAAGCGTAAGCAAGAGCTACTTTTATACGTTAATGAAAAAATCCTGACCAGCCTTGGCTGATCAGGATTTTTTAGTTTATAACTTTATGAGATTAGATTGAAGCACCTGCTCCCATTTTCATCAAAAATAGTTCGAGTCCCAGCACCTTGTCAACAACACCTGTTTTCATATGATAGTCCAGCTCGCCCAGTTCATAGAGAAGCTGGCGCAGCTGCTCAGGACGGAAGCGTCGCGCTTGATCCCCTGCAACTTTCACCCCATAAGGATGCAAGCTGAGCTGACTCGCAATTTGTTGCTGAGAATAGCTTTGACCTGCCAGCTCTTTGACCTGCAACATAATACGAAACTGCCGTGTGATCAAAGCTGCAATCTTGATTGGTTCCTCTTTTTGCTTAAGCAATTCATAAAAAATACTGAGCGCCTTATCCAGCCGCAAATTAGCCAGATCCTCAACCATCGCAAATACGTTTTGCTCTGTATTACGAGGCACAAGGGATTCAATGTCAGCGGATGAAATCGTTCCCTGCGCTCCTGCGTATAAGCACAGCTTATCTATCTCGGCAGCCAAGGATTGAAGCCCGGTACCCGTGTATTGAATGAGTCTCTCAGCCGCTCCTGCTGCCAACTGCACTTCTCTTTCTGCTGCACGCTTATGGACCCAAGCTACAAGATCATCTCCACCCATAGGGGCGAAAGCAATAACTGAGGCATCACTTTTCAGTTTCTTGACGATCTTTTTCCGTTCGTCCAGCTTTTCAGCCTGAACCGTAAAAACGATGACGCTATAGTCAGTCGGGTTATCCATATAAGTCAACAGAGTCTCAAGACGGTGCTCTATTTTGCCATTATCTTTGCCTGCTGCAAATACACTGGTATCCCGTACAATAATTAGCTTTTTCGGCACCAGAAAAGGCGCTGTCTCCGCATCCTCCACAACCACCTCAATTGGCGTCTCGGTTAAATCATAAGAAATAATGGCGAAGTCACGATGCTCCTCCTCCACCACCTTCTCTTTTAGCATATCAACAAACTGCTTCATTTGATATTTTTCACTGCCATATAGCAGATACACTGGCGAAATATCACCTTTGCGAATAGCCTTAGAGGCTGTTTTTACATCCATTTTCCGTTCCCCCCACCCACTGATCGTACCTGACATCCGACCGGAAGGCAAGTCATGACACAAACAAAGGGACCCCACCTTTAGGCAGAATCCCTTCACCACCATCTATATCAACACGGCAGCAGAAAGCTCTAGAAACTTTCAACCGTCGGGATACGACGTCGGTTCATATAGTTTATTCTCTGTTTCTAAAAGTGTGCCAACTTACGGAAACTATTTTCCAGTGCTACGCGGGACGGTGTACGTATATTTACTTGCAGTCCCATCCTGCTCCGTCTCATACATAAAGGTCTGGCTGTCATCTGACCAGCTTCCTTTGACCCAAGCACCCTTCAGAGTACGGACTTCCAGTGTTGTTCGGTCTACACCGTTATCGGAAAGCTTATACACTTTCAGCTTTTTGCCTTCAATAGCCACTGCATAGCTACCATCAGGCGAGTTGAACTGATCTGTAGAGGCGGACTGGGCACCATAGGTGGAAGCATTATTGCTGTCCGGAGAGACCAGCGAATTAGATACAAAGCCTTCTCTACGAACCGGGTCTTGTGACACGGATGATTGCTCATCATTAGAAGCTGCATTGCTGCTATCCGCTCCTAAGGAGTTCCCAGCATCCTTGGTGACACTTTTGGATGTCGTATCTTTCGACGTTTCATTTGAAGCAATTCGACTCTGTACCTTCAATTCCTGACTAAGCGACGAAGATGCATCATTTGTACTTGTATCATCGCTGTTATCCTCCTGAGCGGTACGCGTATCTGCTAATGGTGCCTTTTCCATTTTCGGATCCAGCTGTTCATCAGGAGCAATCGTGGGTTGATCAGATTTTTTCTGTTTTAACTGTTTGTCATCGGATTGAGGAGCATCTGCAGACGAGTCATCCTTTGAGGCCTGACGATCGACGTTTGGCTGTACCTGCTTTTCATCCTGACGGGAAGAATGTTTAGTCGGTGCAGACTTTGTTGAAGGTTCCTCGCCAGCTTGCTGATCATCCACCTTCCCAGCATCCGGTTTGGAAGGATTCTTTTTGTCATCTGAACTGTTTATTCCCTGGTCGCCCAAGTCAGGTTCCTTATCTGCAGGTGTCAGAGAGGAATCGGCTCCTTGTCCCTGTTCAGATGGCGGCTTGGTTGATTCCGCTCCAATGGTTGCATCACGTCCTCCACTCCCATTGGTCGTACCTGGAATTTCCGTCTGATTCTGCTGGCTTGTCACCTCGGGCGACTGGGATGTAAGTATGCCTTCCGCATCCTGTACTGTTTTAGGCTCGAAGTTGAATACTACAATCCCCAGTACAACGGCAGCGGCAGCCACGCCCATGGCAGCACGCCCTCCCACCCGGTTCCACCAAGGCACAGGCTGAGTACGTTGTCCAAGCCCTGTTCCAGGCTCAGGATCAGCAGCTACAGGCTGCATTTCCTGAAGCGCGCTTCCCTGCTCTTCACGTGCGCGGTCAATGGCATCAAGCTGAGGCATGATGGAATCCACCAGGCTGAACGCCGGGGAAACCGCAGGCAATTCCTCCAGCTCGCGAGAGAGTGTCTGAAGAATATGAAATTTTTCCGCACAGTCCGGGCAAGTCGCAATATGGTTCATTAATTGGGACGTCTCTTCTTCACCCAGTTCATGATCCACATAACGCTGCATCCAATCCATCACCTCTTCTCCACACTTCATCCTGATACACCACCTTTCTGATACTCCTGAAGTAGCCCTTGCAATTGTTGTCTTGCACGATACAAGTATGACTTGACCGTATTTAGCGGCAAATCCAGAGAATCGGCAATCTCGTTATAAGAGAAATCCTGCAAATATCTCAGGACAATTACCGTCCGGTGGTGTTCCGGGAGCTGTTGTATAGCCTCACGAACATCCTGTGCCATGTAAGAGGTTAACACCTCGACCTCCACGTTTTGGGGGTCGTTAAATATCATGTCATGCTCGTCAATGGAAACCGAAGGCTTCGTTCTTCTGAATTTGTCGATGCATATGTTCGTTACAATGCGTTGGACCCAGGTTTTAAACTGCGCTTTTTCCTCATAAGAGTTAATTTTGGAATATATTCGTATGAGGGCTTCTTGTGAAGCGTCCATGGCGTCCTGCTCATTATTTAGAATGTAATATGCCGTACGGTACACATGCTGTTCTATCTCTCTTAATAGGGTAATGAGAGCGTCGCGATCGCCCGATTGAGCGGCTCGGATGAGTCCCTGCTCTACCACAAAGGATCCCCCTCTCCCTGCAATATTACAGACGTATCCCTTTTGCAAATTGTTGCAGGATAGACGTCTGACGCTAATTTTATTTTTTTAATAAAAAAAATTATAACAAAATGCCCAGAATCCCCATTGTATCCTCCCTTAGAATAACAGAAAAAGGGAAGGTAGTCACCTTCCCTCAGCCCCTACATATATCTAGATACTGAACCTATTGAATTGCATGAAACGTTTTGTGATTTATTGGAAATCAGAAAATCAGATATAAGTTCTAATTGATAAGACAGAGCAATCGGATCTTGAAAATAAAAATCGTCGATTGAGTATTGGTATCCCTTATCTGATATCGGCAGGCAAATTATTGGCTGTTATAAGCCTGCTTTTTTTGTATAATCAAAATCATTTTGTATCTATTTATTCACGTTTGCGTTGATACCGCACACTCAGCTTTCCTTGCTGCGCACGAATCTGTACCTCTCCCATTGTGTCTGTTCGATATATGGCAGAATCAATTTCGGCCAAACGTTCCAATACCGCTTTATTCGGATGTCCATATGTGTTGCTTGCACCAACTGATATGACGGATACTTTCGGCTGCCAATAGGACAACCACTCTTCCGAGGTGGAATACTTACTTCCGTGATGTGCCACTTTCATAACGTCGACAGCTTTCCTTGCAGCTCCTATTCCCTCCTGAGCTTTCACACGAGATGGAGAACGGGTTAATTCAGAAAGCAACAGCGACTCTGCAGCATCATCCATATCTCCTGTGAATAAAAACGAGGCCCCCTCCATCTCTAAAATCATGGCAACAGAATAATGATTCTGTTCCTTCATAACAGGCAACTGCTCAGATTCGTTCTCCTCCAGCTTAAACGGATAGAGAAAGCGAATTTTCGTATCCCGGTCCGGTTCCCACTCCATGCTATGATGTGCACCGTACAGCTTGATCTGCTTGTCCAAAGCCGTGTTTAACAACTTCCGGAATGGGGCTTTGTCTGTTAGGGTACCGTTAAAAAATAAGGTGGATACGGGAATTTGGTCAAATACAGCCTGTAGACCTCCGGCATGATCATGATCTCCATGCGTCAAAATGACAGCGTCCAGCCGGTGCACCCCACGTTGCTTTAGCAAGGGGACAATCGTATCCGCGCCTACCTCGTAGGAATCTGTACGCTTGCGCCAAGCGTTTTTTCCTGTTGCAAAGTCCATTGTACCCCCGCCATCCACCAAAATATGTTTCCCTCCCGGCGTTGTAATTAAAATGCTATCACCTTGGCCCACATCCAGATACTGAACAACTCCCGTGTTTCTTTCACTAGGAGATTGGTACCCTATACATAGTATGCCAAGCCAGGCAATACCACTTAAAGCCAGTGCCACATGACGATATCCATTCCACTGTCGACGCGCAAATTTCCCTGCACCCTCGGGTTCATGAGCCGTTTGCAAAATAGCAGCCCACTCAGCAGCAGCCTCTAATCCTGTATACATAGGTGATGTTATGGTAGTAGAATTCACAACGGAAATGTCGCCCGTTTTCCTTCGGGATGCCAACCACGTTTTGAGCCAGTACAAAACACTGTACAAAGCTGCATAATACGCCAGAACCCACAGAATAGAAGAAGACGGCCAAATACTCACATAAGCATCATCTACATTCAGCCATTTCACAAGCCAAAAGGTCAGATCGTTCAATTGCTCTGCCGGCCACGCAAGGATACGAGCACCATCCCCCCATAAAAAGGCCATTCCCATGGCCACCGTACCTAGTGGAAGCACGATATATGTAATTAGGGGGACAAGTACAAAATTAGCCGCAAATGATAATAACGAAAATTGATTAAAGTAGAATACCGTCATTGGAAACGAAACAAGCTGTGCCGTAACTGTAATCGCAACTTCACCACCGATCAGGAGGGGCCATTTGGCGAAAAACGGCTTCATAAGCGGCATATATATGAGCAACCCACCTGTTACCAAAAAGGACAGCTGAAAGCTGACGCTAAGCAGGTAGTATGGATTCCATAGCAACATAAGCAACGCAGATATACTTAAAATATTAAGTCCGTCTTTGAGCAGCCCTCGCCGAGCTGCAAACAAGCCAATCATCGCCATAATTCCCGCTCTTACAACAGAGGGAGAAGCACCTGTCAGCAGGACATAAGCCGGAATCAGTACCATCACAATCGTAAGAGAGGTTTCACGGCTAACTCGTAATAACTTGAGTAAATATAATAATGTGGCCGCATATACCGCCACATGCATACCTGAAATCGCCAAAATATGCGTTAAACCAAGCTGCGTAAATTCATTATACGTTGCTGGGTCCAGCTCATCTGTAACCCCAAGTACCAGGCCTTTCATATATCCTGCCTGAAGAAGTGATGTGAAAGCAGATTCCATTTTTTGACCTAGCTGCTCTCTAAGCTGATCATTCCATCTGAATAATATGTAGCGGTTCCACTGTGAAGCCTCCTGCCTCTGTAACGAGGCGGCTCCAGCCCCCTTGAAAAGCCAGTGAATTTCCTGTGTGTGCAGATATTTACTGTAATCAAAACTACCAAAGTTCCCTGCTTTTGCCGGTGCCTTTAAGCGGCCACGCAGCAGGATTGCATCCCCACGCTGCCATGCTGCCGCAAGTTGCTGTTCCTGCTTCGCAGCCAACTTGATATGAACAATGACCTGTTCAGAAATAGATCCTCGATGTTCAACCTTATTGGATTGACTTGCAAAGTGATGGATTGAAGTAACTCTCATCTCAAACTGCGCACGATCCCCATCAATCTCAACTTCTGAAGCAATAAACCCTGCTGCTTGAACAGGCATGTCTTCTATGACAGAAGACGATACATGAAGAGCACCAGGAATACTGCTTACATTATGCGTATCATGCCAAAACCAATGAAATCCACCACTACTTAATGCAATCCATAGCAATACCATATGTCGGATGGGAATTTTCATCAGTAAAGCTATAAGTGGGGAAATCAGGGTAACTCCCGCCCACAGTAATAAAAGTATCCGTCCCGAATACAGACACGCTCCTGCACTTCCTATAATCCAACAAACAGTGAGACTTAATATAGGCCTAGTAAACACAAGTTGGGCTTGAATACAATCACCTTCCATTCGCAAAAACATTGCTTTCTGTCCAACTCACAAAACAAAAAAAGAACCCCTGACAAAATAGCATTGTCAGAGGTTCTTCCTCGTATATTAATTAATCTTTAACATCCATCAGCGTTTCCTGTGGTGGATGATATGTCTCCAGCATACGAAAGGCGATTCCCTTTTCCTCCATCATAGCACGAACCTTGTTGGCATCTTTTGGATAAGGTCGGTGATATACAATCTCCACAATACCGCTGTTCGCCAACATATTGGCACACGTCCAGCACGGCTGGTCGGTGACATATACGGAGGAGCCTTCACGGTCAATCCGGTCAGTAAACAGCAACAGGTTCTGCTCCGCATGAATAGTGCGAATACAACGCTGCTTCTTAACCATTTCCTCCCGTCCATCACGGTGAACGACCTCATATTCCTCCGAGATCATACAGCCTGCCTCAGAACAGTCAGGCACCCCGGATGGTGCGCCATTATAGGCCGTCCCCAATAGCTTCTTACCTTGTACAAGTACGGCTCCAACATGACGCCGCGCGCAGCGCGAACGGGTGGATACCATATAAGCGATATCCATGAAGTAGGTGTCCCAGTCCTTGCGTACATCTGCACTCATTTCCATCTCTCCCGTATAAACAAGTTAAACGTAAAACATATCCGTTACAGCCACTCTCTCAAAGCCTATACCGTAAACTTAAATAAGTTATAAGCTGACATACGGCTTCATTTTCGCTAACATTTTAGCTCCGATTCCTTTTACACGATCCAAATCGTTCACACGTTTGAACAGCCCGTGCTGATTACGATAGTTCAAAATAGCCTCGGCCTTTTTAGCCCCAACCCCCGGAAGTTCCATTAACTCGGCAGCAGTCGCTGTGTTAATGTTTACCTTTTTTTCACCGGAAACGGATGGAATAACCGAATCATTCACCGTATTTGTCCTACTCGTCGTTGCAGCATCCGAACTTGCAACAGCTGTGTCTGATCTCGAATCCGCAACATCTGACTGCTTTACGGTACTTGAATTCCCCGCCATGGAGTTTTCACTCATAGCAGCAGATACACCAGTAGAACTCTGCTTAGTATTATGCTTCACATTGTCAACAGCTTCGACATTCGCTCTGCGTTCAGCTTGGTCTGAAGCCTCTTTTACAGCATGCTTTCCTTGGGCATAGTCACTGCTTCGCTGCGACTCAATTGACTCCGACTCCATCACCAAAGCCTGCTCCACCTTATGGTTAAGCAAACTCCACTCTTCTTGCGGCTCAGAGCGCTGCCCTCCGGCAAACAAAATAAGTCCACTCCCGATTACAGCAAGCGTTATTGCCGTTCCTGTCCATACGCGTTTCATTTTTCGTATCGTCCCCTACTCCACATGGATTTCGGAATTGAACCGACTGAAGACCAACGTCTCAATCTAACAGAGCAAATCTGTCCAATTCCCCTCAAACCGGAGGTTTGTAAACACCTCCATACGTTCTCGCTGTGAGCATTTATACAAAGAGTGGTGCGGCCCCAAGCATGATCTAATGTGTTCAGACATAAAATTCGTCATGTCGGCCAAGACCAAGTGCATACACTAAGAAGAATGACAGCACAGCGTCTATACCGCAAAGTATGAAAGGAGGACGTTGAACAATGAAAGTTGGATTTATCGGGACTGGCAGCATGGGAAGTCTGCTAATTGAATCTTTTATTCATTCGGACGCACTCAAACCGCAGCAAATATTAGCAAGCAACCGAACGTATTCCAAGGTAGCCGAGCTAGCCCGTCGTTATCCAGGTTTGCATGCAGCTCAAAGCAACCGTGAGACGGCAGCGGAAAGCGATATTCTATTTATCTGCGTGAAGCCGCTGGAATCAAAAACCGTAACGGATGAAATACGCAACGTCATTACAGAAGAGCAGATCGTCGTTTCTATCACAAGTCCAGTACAGATCCGTATTTTGGAGCATGCACTGAAAGCCAAAGTGTCCAAAATTATTCCCAGTATCACTCACCAGATTGGAAGCGGAGCCTCACTATGCATCCATGGAAACCGGATTACAGAGGAGGATCGCTCCCTTCTGGAAGAGCTTATGTCCCACATCAGCAGGCCAATTCGGGTTAAAGAGTCTCATACACGGATCACATCGGATTTTTCGAGTTGCGGTCCTGCTTTCTTGGCCTTTTTTATGGACCAGTGGATTCAAGCCGCAGTTCAAGCTACGGGTATAGACCGTACGGAACTATGCGCATTGGCCGGTGAAATGATCATCGGTACTGGAAAGCTGCTCACGGAAGGCGGGATGACACCAGCCGAGTTACAAGCAAGAGTAGCTGTTCCCGGAGGGATCACCGCCGAAGCTCTCGCATTGTTGGACATCAGCCTGCATAGTGTCTTCCCTGAGCTAATACGGGCCACGCACAACAAGTATGAAGAGGACATGCAAAAGATAGATGTCTCCTTCGGCCTAAAGCCGCTTAACCGGCAACAATATTAACCAGCTTACCAGGAACAGCAATTACCTTGCGAACCGTTTTACCAGTCAGTGCTTCCTGAACGCTGTCCAGCGACAAAGCAAAGGCTTCCATTGCTTTGGCATCAAGATCTTTGGCAATCGTTGCACGCTGTACAATTTTACCATTCATCTGGATGACAATTTCCACTTCAGCGTCCACCGTCCATGCTTCATCATAGGCAGGCCAAGCCGCGTACGTAATGCTCTCGTTGTGTCCCAGCAGCTGCCACAGTTCCTCGGCCAGATGCGGTGCAAGCGGAGACAGCATTTGCACGAAGTTTTCCATCGCTGCACGCGGCAGAAGGTCTGCTTTGTATGCATCATTGGTGAAGATCATCAGCTGGCTGATTGCTGTATTGAAACGCAATGCGTCCAGGTCCTCAGTTACCTTTTTCAGTGTTTTATGCCAGGTGCGTTTGAACTCGTCACTACCACCGTCATTTTTAATTTTTTCGTTCAGGCTACCATCCTCGGAAACAAACAGGCGCCATACGCGGGACAGAAAACGATGCGCTCCCTCAACCCCATTCTCATTCCATGGCTTGGTTGCTTCCAGCGGCCCCATAAACATCTCATAAATACGCAGCGTATCGGCGCCAAACGTATTTACAATATCGTCAGGATTGATGACATTACCGCGTGATTTACTCATTTTTTCATTGTTGTTGCCCAAAATCATACCCTGGTTGACCAGCTTATAGAAAGGCTCTTTAGTTTCCACTACGCCGATATCATACAGTACTTTGTGCCAGAAACGGGCATACAGCAAGTGAAGAACCGCATGTTCCGCTCCGCCAATATACAGATCAACAGGCATCCATTCGCGCTGTTTCTCTTTGGATACAAGCTCTTTATCATTTTTTGGATCAATAAAGCGCAGGTAGTACCAGCAGCTTCCTGCCCATTGCGGCATCGTATTTGTCTCACGACGTGCTTTCATACCTGTCTCAGGATCAACGATTTCTACCCAATCTATCGCATTCGCCAGCGGGGATTCACCTGTACCTGAAGGCTTGATATTGTCCATCTCTGGCAGTACGAGCGGCAGTTGATCCTCAGGAACCGTTTTGATCGTTCCATCTTCTAGATGAATTACTGGAATCGGCTCGCCCCAATAGCGTTGGCGGCTGAACAGCCAGTCACGCAGACGATAGGTAACTTTGCCCTGTCCTTTACCCTCAGCTTCGAGCCATTCGATCATTTTCGGAATAGCTTCCTCATTGGTGAGTCCATTCAGCAAGCCTGAATTGACATGCGGGCCATCCTCGGTGTATGGCTCTTTGTCCACGTCTCCACCTTGAACGACCTCAGTAATTTTCAATCCGAACTTCTTAGCAAATTCCCAGTCACGTGTATCATGACCCGGTACTGCCATAATTGCACCTGTTCCGTAGCCTGCTAGTACATAGTCCGCAATCCAGATTGGCAGCTTTTCGCCGTTCACCGGATTCACTGCATAAGCTCCTGTGAATACGCCTGTTTTGTCTTTGGCAAGATCCGTGCGCTCCAAGTCGCTTTTCCGAGCAGCTTGTTCACGATACTGTTGTACAGCGTCCTTTTGCTCAGGTGTAGTAATCATATCCACCAATTCCTGCTCAGGGGCCAGCACACAGTAACTTGCGCCGAACAGCGTATCTGGACGGGTTGTAAATACTGTGAGTTGCTCGTCATAGCCTTCAATTGGGAAATGAACCTCTGCACCGGTAGACTTACCAATCCAGTTCCGCTGCATATCCTTAATACTCTCGGACCAGTCCAGCTCCTCCAAATCATCCAGCAAACGATCCGCGTATTCCGTAATTTTCAGCATCCATTGACGCATTGGTTTGCGGATAACCGGATGGCCGCCACGCTCACTCTTACCGTCAATAACTTCTTCATTCGCCAGTACTGTTCCCAGTGCTGGACACCAGTTAACAGGCACTTCAGCTACATAAGCGAGACCGCGCTTATACAGCTGGATGAAGATCCACTGTGTCCATTTGTAATAATCAGGATCAGTTGTACTGATTTCACGGTCCCAGTCATATGAAAAGCCAAGTGATTTGATTTGACGGCGGAAGTTGTTTACGTTCTTTACCGTAATTTCGCGTGGGTGCTCACCTGTATCCAGCGCATGCTGCTCGGCAGGCAGACCAAAGGCGTCCCAACCCATTGGATGCAGTACGTTGTAGCCACGCATTCTTTTATAACGTGAAACAATATCTGTAGCTGTGTATCCCTCCGGATGGCCTACATGCAGACCAGCTCCAGACGGGTACGGAAACATATCCAAAGCATAAAACTTCGGTTTGCCCGGCTCTTCCCCAGTGCGGAACGTCTTGTTCTCATCCCAATATTTTTGCCATTTTGGTTCAATACTTTGCGGTTGATAGCCGTGCTTCGGCTGTGTGTCTGTCATTGTCTTTTCCTCCTCAAACGGTATGCAACAAAAAAACCTCTGCATCCCGTAGCGTGTCAGCGCTAGGGACGAGAGGTTATATTCCCGTGGTACCACCCTAGTTAGCAGAAAGCGTTCTTCGCATTCTACTCCCTTTGCACCTGATAACGGAGGTGATCCGATGCGTGTTAATAACAGAATGCTAACACCTATATAGTGCTTTCCTGCGTTGGACGCATATCTCCGAGGTGAGTTCGCTTTGCACTGTCAACCGGCTTGCACCACCCGCCGGCTCTCTACATGTCCAGTCAAAACTACTATTCCTCATCAGCGATTGTTTAACCGTTAATAATGGCACTATTATATTGAAAACCGCGAAAAAAGTCAAATAAAGACTACATTTGATACTAAACCCCATCTTCATACTAGTTGTCCATGACACATGAATACGAATGTTTTATAATAACTCCAAGTTACAATGATTCAAGTTGAGATGAGATAAGAAAGGTGAGCTGAGACATGGCACAGATTAAAATTTTCGGGATCAAAGAAAAGCTAAATCCGATCAAAAAGCAACTTTCAGAGGTAATTCACTCTGCCGTGGTGGATGCGTTCAACTATCCTCCAAACAAGAGGTTTCATCGTTTCTTCCCTATGAATCATGAAGACTTTATATATGCCGATGGTCGCTCCGAGGCGTACACCATTATTGAGATCAGTATCTTTGAAGGCAGAACGACAGAAGCTAAGAAGCAACTCATCAACCTGTTATTTCAAAGAATTAACGAACTTTTGGGGATTTCTCCACAGGATCTTGAGATTACTATATTTGAAACCCCGAAACAGAATTGGGGCATTCGGGGTGTACCAGGTGATGAACTTCAGCTGAACTATAAAGTGAATATATGAGTGCAAAAAGACGCCCTTCATGACTTCATGAAAAGCGTCTTTCTTTTTCTATATTAGCTCAATGATTCCTAGCTATTTTACAGCGACATAAAAAAGTCTCGCCGCGTCATCTTCTGCTTCTACCCATTCAAAATCTGCATATACCTTCACATCACGAAAACCCGCTTTGGACAATTCTGCCTTCATCCAGTCTGGATCATAAGCACGCTGTACATGAATTTCCTCAAAACGCTGGTACAGATCGCGTCCTTCATGTTCTGCTTTGGCAAAGATACTGAGATGATGCTCAATTTCACAACGTAGAGTGTCCAATGCGCATGTCCAGATATACGAGATAGAGCGTTCATCCAGTACGAATGGTTGTTCTTCATCATAACGCAAAAAAGTCTGGGGGTGATGTACATCAAACAGAAAGGTTCCACCAGGCTTCAGACCAGCATACGTTCTGCGGAAAGTAGAAATGATATCTTCTTCCTCAAGTAAATAATTCAGGCAATCGCAAAAAGAAATGACAGAATCCACGGGCTCCGGTAAAATCCATTCTCGCATATCTTGCTGTATCCAGCGAACGCTTCCCTCACGAAACAATCGCTGTCCTTGAGGAGTGGTTTCCATTTTGCGACGGGCTACTGCCAGCATGTCAGAGGATAAATCGATGCCAGCCACCTCGAAACCCGAGTTAACCAGTGGAATCGTAATTGAGCCCGTTCCGCAGCCCAGCTCTGCCACTGTATGTGGCATACCGTATCGATCCCAAGCCTGCCGTGCAAAGCGCAACCAGTCCGGGTACGGCATGTCCTGCATTAGCTCATCATACACATAGGCAAACTTGCGGTAAGAAGCCATCTTTTATTCCCCATTCCCGTCCTTCGGTTTAGGCATTGTCTCCACCAGGTAGGTCCAGTTTTCTTTTTGTGTAACCAGTCCTTCCTTCATCAGCTTGCCCATCGCACGCTTGAAGGCGGATTTACTGATACCAAACCGTTGTTTGATAATATCCGGCGGCGTTGCGTCAGAATATGGCATGCCGCCACCCGGACGTTCCTTCAGAAATGCAATTAACCGATCCGCATCCTCATCACGGCCTACTTCCTTGCGTGGCGACATCGCCAGATTGACCCGACCATCTTCGCGAACAAGCGTGACCCGTACCTTAACCTCCTCGCCCAAGCGAAGCATGCGGTTACGTTCCGAGGAATGAATCATCCCTATTGCACCAAAACCAAGCACACCCCCGTCCACCAGGACGAATGTGCCCATCTGAAGCGGCTTGTACACCGTCGCCTGCACCCATGTATTAAGCCACGAACTAGGAGCATGGAAGCACAATGGAGCCAGTTCCTGCTCCCCTGCCAGCTTAGCTCGCAGTCTGCCTTGTTTGTCATGCTCCATAATGGCATACACGTAGTCACCCACACGAGGATGCAGATCCCGGTTTTCTGGCAACTCACGAATCGGCAGCAAAAGTTGACGACCCAGTCCCATCTCCAGGAAACATCCTAAACGCGGATGCACATCGGCCACCTCGAGCTTTGCCATTTCTCCCAAAGACAAGAACGGTTTTTTCATAGTTGCAGCCAAACGGTCCTCTGTATCGTGGAAGATAAATACCTCCAGCCGTTCACCCACCTCGATTTCACGAGTCAGCTCCGTATAATGCAGCAACACATCCTGCTCGCCGACGGTAAGGAAGTAGCCGAAAGGCGATACTTCACGATCCACCATAATGGTGACATAAGTACCAGCGATCAAACTCATACCTTCTCCACAACCTTAGCATCCGACCAGAGTCGTTCAATGTTGTAATATTCGCGTTCGTCGCGATGGAAGACATGCACTACAACATCTCCCAAATCCATTAGAACCCAGCGAGCAGAATCCATTCCTTCGATCCCTTTGATGGCTACACCTTCATCATGAGCGCGTTTGCGAATTTCGGTTACAATCGCCTGTACTTGTGTATCCGAATTACCGTGACAGATTACAAAATAATCCGCGACTAGCGATACTCCACGCAAATCCAATGCGACAATATTCATTGCCTTTTTATCATTAGCGGCCTCAACCGCCGTTTGCATTAATTTCTCATTCGTTAGGGTCATTCATGAACCTCCGTTTTTTTCTGTTTTAGCTGTTGAATCAAGTCATTGCGCGACAAGACCGTCAGCGGAAAAATAACCTTTTGCTTTTCCAGCAACAATGAAATTGTAGAGTCAAATCCAGCAATAAGGCCCTGCTCCAAACTTTTCTTTGCCTGTTTACGGATATGTTCAACCCCAGGGAAATCCCGCCCTGGTTCGATGTAATCAGCCAAACACACGACTTTGTCCAGCAGGCTCATACCTACACGTCCTGATGTATGCCAGCGGATTGCGTTCCTTATTTCCGGATCATCCACTCCGTAATCTCTTGCTGCAACGCAGTACCCTACCTCTGAATGCCAGAGCTGCTTGTCATGCTCCAATAGCTCCTGATCACATTCAGGATAGTTACGAATTACTTCTTCCATCTGTTGAACAGGCCAATATTTCGCCACATCATGCAAAATAGCCGCCAGTTCCGCCTTATCCGGGTCTGCTCCATAACGTTTTGCAAGCTCCACAGAGGTATGCATAACACCCAGCGTGTGTTTCCAGCGTTTTTCAGGCATCTGACCAGATACGGCTTCCATTAGCTGCTCACGGCTGTACTTCATACAAACCGCCCCTTGTAATATAGTCATGTACACGATCAGGCACAAGATAACGAATGGTACGGCCTTCTGCAGCACGCTCCCGTATATCCGTCGAAGAAATGTCCACCACTGGCATATCTGCCAGCAGTACCTTGTCCTGCAAATAATGTGGCAACTCATCCAACGCAAGCTGGAAGCCTGGTCGCCGCACCCCAATAAAACAAATCCGCTGCGCCAATTCCTCAATTCCCTGCCAATGAGGCAAGTAGTTCACCATATCCGCACCAATAATAAAATAAAAATCTACAGCAGGATGCAGCTCCTGAAGCTTCTTGATCGTGTCAATGGTATAGGATACCCCCCCGCGAAGCACTTCAATATCCAGCACTTCAAAAGCAGGATGACCCGCCACCGCTTCACTTGTCATCTTCAGACGCTCCTTGCCGCTTGCCCCCGCTTGATGCTTGTGCGGAGGAATATGAGAAGGCATAAACCATACTTGATCCAGCTCATAGGCATCTCTTGCCGCTTCTCCAGCCAGCAGATGTCCAATATGAATCGGGTCAAATGTACCACCCATAATACCGATTTTCATAATTTTCTCCCCGCGTATTATCCTCTAGGCAACTCGATTTGCTTATGATCACGAGATTCCTTGTACAAAATAATGGTGCTTCCAATAAGCTGTACAAGCTCGGAACCCGTCTCTGCTGCCAGTTCTTCCGCAATTTCATGTTTGTCGTCCAAACAGTTGTTCAAAATTTGTACTTTCATCAGCTCACGCTTTTCAATCGCATCATTGATGTGACGCATAAGATGCTCATTCGTACCGTTTTTACCTACTTGAAAAACCGGGTCCAAATGATGCGCCATAGAGCGCAGATATCTTTTTTGTTTACCTGTTAACATGTATATTTAACCCCTTCGTCGCCACATATGCAATGCGGCATTTCCATAATTTTAATGTATAATCCGACTTACGACAGGCTTCTCAGCACAGCCGCTCTCATTTGGTCTACTGCAGGGGCCACCCCCGTAAAATACTCAAAAGCCACTGCCCCTTGGTACACAAACATGCCCAAACCTCCATGTACAGTGCAGCCACGCTGTTCACGGCTTTCGCGTAAAAGTCTCGTTTCCAGCGGGTTATAGATCAAATCACTCACAATGATTCCTTCCGGAATCAGACTCGTTTCCACTGGAAGCTCATCAGATAAAGGAGACATTCCCACCGAGGTTGTATTAATCAACACATCCACTGTCGTGAGCACATTCCTAGCTTCCTCGTTGGAATAGCCCATTACTGGAATTGCTTCTGTCGTCCACTCCAATGCCAGTTGTTCAGCTTTGTCACGTGTTCGGTTCAGAATAATGACCGATTCAGGTTGCTCCTCCAACAGGGCATGAATCACGCCCCGAGCAGCCCCACCGGCTCCTAAAACAGCAATTCTTGCACCCTTTAACTCGACAGAAGTCTCTTCTTTGAGGGAACGCACGTAGCCAATTCCGTCCGTATTATAGCCCTTGAGCCGCCCATTGTCATTCACTATCGTATTGACAGCGCCAATGAGCCTGGCCCCTTCATCAATCTCATCCAGATATTTCATAATCTCAACCTTATGGGGAATCGTCACATTGACTCCGCGGAAATGCAAAGCACGAATCCCCTTCACGGCATCCTCCAGCTGATCCGGTGTGACATGAAGAGGTACAAAATCTCCATCAACCCCCGCTGCCTGTAAAGCTATTTTATGCATAAGGGGCGATTTGGAGTGCTTGATCGGATCACCCAATACGCCCAATAGTACAAGATCTCGTTCGATCGCTCCAGACTCCCCGCTGCTCATCGTTGTTCTCCCCCATATTACAAAATATTAGGCCGCTCAAATACATGAATGGCGGCAGGAACCAGGTTGTGTTCCTTGCCGCCCTATCACTTGGTTACAGCATTGTTAAATCAACGCAGGCCGCAAAAGCACACGGACTCCCCGAGGAGCATGAACCGCTACCAGAGCTCCGTTCTCGCTATTTACCCTAATCCATCCCAAACCGGATATATAGATGTCTGATGGAGATTTGCGTGGAACACGGAACTCATGTCTGGTCCATTCCGGCATCTCTGCCAATTGATCGCGTGTTGGCGGAGACAATAACTCCCCGGCATGATCAGCGAACAACTGATCAGCTCGCTCCAGCTTCGTACGATGTATTTTAAGACCACCGTTAATGTAGCAGGTAAATGATTGGTGCTGACCATCTACAAAATCAAATCGGGCCATACCGCCGAAAAACAATGTTTGTCCGGCATCAAGCTGATATGCAGCAGGCTTCAGCGGCTTGTCCGGCATAATTGCGCTCAAGTCCTGGCGGGAGACGATTTCACTGAACCGCCAAGGGTACACAATACCCGGAGTATCAATAATGTGCTTGCCGTCGTCGAGCGGAATATTCACCATATCGAGTGTAGTTCCTGGGTAACGGGATGTTGTGAGTTCCTGCTCCATATCGCTGTAATCACGGATCAAGCGGTTAATGAGCGTGGATTTACCCACATTTGTGGCTCCGACCACATATACATCGCGGTTACCACGCAGTTCAGATACCACATCCAGCAGACGGTCAAAGCCCTGATTTTTTTTAGCAGAGCACAGTACGATTTCTTCCGTACGTAACCCTTGCTCCTTCGCTTGCTTTTGTACCCAGTTACGTACCTTGTTCCAGTTTGTCACCTTAGGCAACAAATCGGTCTTATTGACTGCCAGTACAACCGGATTCGAACCTACAAAACGCTGTAGTCCGGAAATCAAGCTGCCTTCAAAGTCAAAAATATCTACAATGTGGATGACGAGCGCATCCTTGTCCCCAATCTGACTAAGCAGCTTCAAGAACTCATCTTGATCTACTGTCACCGAAGAGGTTTCATTATAGTTTTTGATCCGGAAGCAACGCTGACAGATGACCGGTTCGCGAGTTAATAATTTTTCTGGAATATATCCCGGAAGGTCCGGGCCAGTGGTCTGCATGACGATACCGCAACCACTACATTTGACGGCAGTTCCGCCGTCAGGTCTTTCAGTCATTCTTCTTTTCCTCCTCAAGCCATAAGCCTTTCTTGCGTAACCTTGTGAGCGCGATTCGCTCCAACCGTCGATTAAATCGGGTCATGACTCCTTCATCATGAATGGATATCGGTAGTACCAGAACGGTATGCAATCCCATTCGGTTGCCTCCCAACACGTCCGTCAACATTTGATCCCCGACCATAATAGTCTCTTCCGGAGTAAGCCCCATCATACGAATGGCTCTACGAAAGGACGAGTTGGATGGCTTCCGGGCGGCATGTATAAATTCAATGTCCAAAGGCGTAGCAAACACGGATACACGGTCCATATTGTTATTAGACACGATGACAAGCTTAAAACCCGCCTGTTTGACCTTTTCAAACCAGGCCACCAGCTCGGGAGTTGCGTTCGGCGCTTTTGCACCAACCAGCGTGTTATCTAGATCCGTAATAATGCCGCGATATCCTTGAGCATACAAGCCTTCAAGATCAATATCAAAGACGGTATTCACCCGTAATTTGGGCATCAGCATTTCAAACAACGTCGGTCACCTCAGTTTCATACGACAAACTATACCATATTACTATGGCTTAGTAAAAAGCTATCCGCAACAAACGGACAGCTTTTTACTAAACATATAGATTAAGATTAAAAATTGCGGCATCAAACCCAGTAAAAATAGACTAGCCTTCATCCTTCTGATCAGACTTTGCTCTTCGCCCAGCCCATCGTTTCATCCAGGGTCCTTTCTGCAATAGGGAGGCTTGCTGGCGAACACTACGCCAATCCTCCGCGGTTACCGCCGAAGGACTATAACGCGCTTGTTCAAAGCGTCCTAGCAACTGATGTAAAATCACAGCGCGTTCCGGTGCTTCTTGTGACCATCTGTCGACTGATTCCCTCAGTGTCTCATGGCTGGCACGGACAAAGCCTTTCCTTCGCATGTACCGTAACCAGTGTTCAGTTTCGACGACCACCTTTTCATCCGGGGTCAGCGGCTTACCTGTCCGTAAACGCAGCAGATAAAAGTGAATGTCTGCCCGATTACGCCAGATGATATAAGCTACCCACAGCAGAAGAATGGCAACAGCAGAGCCTATGATTACAGGATGAATCTTAAATCCTTCCCCTGGAGCCATCTGCGGGGCCTGCTCAGGCTGCTCTGGTTCTGGTTGATCTTTGACCTCTGAGGCGTCTGGAGTCTTTGTATCCTCCTGCTCTGTGAGTAACGGCATATCAAAGCCAGGCGTAGCTTCTACAGGAACCCAGCCATATTCGCCTAAATAGACTTCTGCCCAGGAGTGAGCATCCGCATTTGTCACAGAGTAAGAGGACATACTTTCGTCACCATCGCCCGTTGTCGCATCATCGGAAAATGTCTGCTGGCCAGGTGCATACCCTTTGACCCAACGAGCTGGAACCCCAACGGAGCGAGCCATCATGACTAATGAAGTGGAATAATAATCGCAGTAGCCCTCCCGAATCTCAAACAGAAAGGCATCCACGAAATCCCTGCTTCTTTTCCGCGAAAGATCCGGATTATTCGTATAGGCATAATTTTGCTGTAAATACTGCTGTAGCAATCCGACTTTTTCATACGGCGTTTTGGCCGTTGACGTTACGTTCCGAGCCAAATCACGAACCCGCTGCGGCAATTCGTCTGGAATTTGCAAATAGGCTTCCTGTTTGCTTTTTCCGTACAACTCATTAAAACTTTTTGTACGCAGTTCTTTCTCAGGGATTACAGGAACATGCGATACCAAGGTATACGTTTTAGGATAAGCAGTTCTTCGAGAGGATGGATTCCAAAGCAGCTCTGCCTGTTCCGGATTCCAACGCAACCCGTTTGCACGTGAATCTCTATCCACCGATTGAACACGATGCACCGAATAGGCGCCAAACAGAACGGGATAGCTCTGATCATTTTGCATTGTAACGGTCTGCACGACTTGTTCAGTAGAATGCCGCGTTTCTTGTGTGTTTTCAAGCTCAGCGGTCATCGGCACCTCATTTGGTGTTAGATCATCGTTCCCACCGTCACTCCAGCCTGTACCGGAATAGATTCGTTTTGTTTCTCCCCGCCAATAGCTTCGCTGATTAGTTGTGATGGTCATGACGGGCGAATAATCAAAATTAAAACCTCCACCCAACCGATTATCCTGGCGACTATAACCTGATGCAGTGTTCATGCGCTGATTCAGCGCCCCAGATCCATTGGTGGTTCCGGCGGTGGTTGAGCTAATACGCTGGGTCCACGCTGTATAGGGGTCCGTCAATGCAGGCTGTACCTCGGGCATATTCACACCCGCCATAATAATAAGCGCAAAAATGACAGCAATATTGGCCGCAATCTTATACGGATAACGCCGAATATGCTTCCATCCTTGAGGATAATGCTGACGAAAATACTGCAAATGCTGTGTCACTAGCCATCCCATACCAGCAAAGACGATCCAGGCAACCTCCTCCCACAGCACAGTTGGTGTGAAGGAATCAAGCACCGCCAGAGCTGCGATATTGATGCCCACAAAAACTAAAATCCGCTGCTTCGTTGTAACGATGAGCGGCACCATTTCAATAACTAACCAAGCAATGAGTGAAAACCAAACATAAGGAGACATGTTAGATATAAATTGATCCAGACGATTGGCTACCCCACCGAAGGGGATAATGATGGAGTAAGACACTAATGTCCGATACAAAATAAAAAACAGCGTTACCGCCTTAACGACAAATTCAATCCATGGACGGAATGGTAGTAAAATCTTCACCAGCGCCAGCATTGTAATAGTCGTCAGTACAAGTGCTCTTGTCTCTTCCAGCCATAATTCGGAAGCAAAAGACACCCATTGCATGGCAATAATAATAATCCACAAGAAAGTAAAGGCGAGGGCCCAGGAGCTCTTTAGCGATTGTAACCAGGTTTTCATTGTGTCCCTCCCCCCATTACAGCCGGGAGCTCTTCGAGGCTCTCAACATCGTAGCCCTTAAATCCCCTTGCACGAAGCATGCTCATCCACTTTTCAGCTTTTCCCTCGGCAGAGCCTTCCCCGATATATACGTGGCACGGGGTCATCCCCCGTGTATCAGCCCAACGAAGAAGTTCCAGTGCCTGATGATCCTTCAGCGGACTAATCAGTATAAAATAACAGCCTTGCGGAAATTGGCGCACACAGCTTTCTACAGCGGTCATCAAGCTGCCTTGCGAAGTGGTGTGGATGTCTACCAAGTGATGCATCATTCGTTGTCGTTCCATCGTCTGCTCACTTGGCTGAAAAACAGTCCCCTTCTCTCCAGCTGTACACAGTCCGACCCCCATCCGCTCCCGTCCACCATATTCCAGCAATGAAGCAGTAGAAGATACAGCTAGCTCAAACTGATCGGCGTTTACATAATGGTTTGTTTGTACGTCGAGCACAAGCATCGTTTTGGGAACGGTCTCATGCTCAAATTCCTTGGATTTCCAACTGCCTGTACGAGCCGTCGCATTCCAATGGATGCGTGAAAACCGATCTCCATATACATAATCCCGCACACCGTTGATTTGTGTCGTTTCACGACGCGTTCGAGTTTGAACGGTCTGCGGTCCAGACATCCTTGAACGGCGATCATTGATCTGCCAGTAGGGGATAAATACCGTTCGGGGGAGCACCCGAAATTCACCACGTGCATTCAACCTGCCCTTGTGCTCCAACAGGCCAAAGATGTCCTCGCTCACACATTCGGTTTCCTCAAAATAGTAGCTTCCTCGTTCTAAAGCAGGGGTTTGAAATGTAAGCTGGCCGCCCCCTTTCATACTGGGGATGACACTGTCTTCAAACGACCAGGATTCCCCCGTATGCCGCTTGAGCACCTCGCGAACAATGACATAGGGTAACGGAAGAAAGCCCGGAATGCTCAGACTGAGCTTTACGTGTACCTGATCTCCCGCATGCAGTAGTTCCCCGAACTCCGAGCCTTGCGAAAGCTGCCGATGGCCCTGTACGCGACGAACTCCACTCAGACCAACCATCCACAGATAAACGATTAACAGCGTAACCATTGACAACAGCATGACCGATGTTTTGCCACCCTGAAACAACAAATAAAGCAGGCACACCACCCATATAAGCAACATAAGCCAGATGCGACCTGATAGCCGGGGAAGCCTGCGCTTCCTTTTGACCATGTTCATTCCCTAAGACGCTCCATTCGTACGGGTACATGAACCTGTCGGAGAACGGACTGCAGCACGGACTGGGCGTTGGAGCTATCGAGGCGTGCTTCGGGACGAAGCAGCAAACGGTGCGTCAGCACATAAGGTGCCAGTGCCTTCACATCATCAGGCAGCACATAGTCACGGTTATCCTGAAAAGCGTATGCCTTGGCAGCCATTACAAAAGCAAGTGCGGCGCGTGGACTAGCTCCGAGCAACACGGATGGATGTTCCCTCGTCGCACGCACAATATCGAGTAAATAGGACGTCACCGCTTCATCCATATAGATATCTCTGATTTCCTGCTGGATGTCAGCAATCTGTTCCATATGCGCTACAGCCTCCAGACGGTCTGCTGGCTGGCCCGTCTGATGATGAAGCAGCATGTTTCGCTCCGTCTCCAAATCAGGATAGCCCAAGCTGATTTTGAGCATAAAACGATCTAATTGTGCTTCCGGCAGCATATAAGTACCTTCAAAATCAATTGGATTTTGAGTGGCACACAGCATAAAAGGATGAGGCAACATATGAGTGTCCCCATCCACCGTCACACTTCGTTCTTCCATAACCTCCAGCAGAGCTGACTGGGTTTTCGTCGTCGCCCGGTTAATTTCGTCTGCCAGTAAAATGTTAGTCATAACTGGACCCGGACGGAAATAAAAACGCTCGTCCCGTGGATGAAATATAGATACCCCTGTAATATCGCTCGGTAGAATATCAGGATTACATTGAACGCGGCGATAATCACCACGCATGGATTTAGCAAGAGCCTTGATCATTTGCGTTTTCCCCGTACCCGGAACGTCCTCGATCAGAATGTGTCCACCGGCCAGCATAGCCGTAAGCAGTAATTTTATTTCAAAGGATTTCCCTAATATGCATGATTCCAGATTAGAACGTATTGCAGATACAATCTGCACAGATTCTTGACGCACGGGCATAACTCTGTAAACCTCCTAGATAGCAACATGTTTCCTATTATTGTACATGAAGGTGGACATAGAGTACACTTAACTCCCTGCCCATATTATTCAAGCTCCATCTTCTCTTGCACGTACATGTTTTTCGGAACAGTCAAAAACCCTTCGGCTATCAAATCCGAAGGGTTGATTGTATACAGTTTATTTTACTTTTGTCCTATTGTAGCACCCTGCTTTTATATGCTTCCTTTTGGACGAACAAACAAACATGCCAGAAAAGAGAAAATAATCGCCGAGGAAATCCCTGCACTGGTCAGACTAAAGATCCCTGTAATGACACCAAGCCATCCGTCCTTTTCCAATTCGGTTAATGCACCGTGTACGAGTGAGTTACCAAAGCTGGTAATTGGAATCGTCGCACCCGCTCCGGCAAATTTGATAAGCGGATCATATATTCCGACAGCGTCCGCAATTGCACCTGCTACCACCAACGTACTCATTGTGTGTGCCGGAGTCATTTTGATAACATCCATCATCAACTGACCCACGACACAAATGGCACCGCCTACTAAAAAAGCCCATAGATATATCATACTTTTCCTCCCGCTTCAAAAGCTACAGCATGTGCAACACAAGGAATGCTTTCACCCTGCTGTGTAGTCAAAGGAGATAATAACGCCCCGGTCGCCACGACCAGCACCTTTTGTAGTTCTCCCTTTTCGATCCGCTTTAACAGATGCCCATAGGTTACAACAGCCGAGCATCCACAACCACTTCCACCTGCAATGACCTTCTTTTGCTTATTGATGTCGTAAATCAGTAAACCGCAATCATTAAATTCCGTTTGATTCATATCGAATCCATCTTTTTTGAGCAGCTCTTTGGCAATCGGCAGCCCTACAGAGGCTAAATCCCCTGTTACAATAAGATCATAGTAGCCTGGGTCCCTGCCTGTATCTCGAAAATGAGACAAAAGCGTGTCCGCCGCCGCTGGAGCCATGGCTCCGCCCATATTAAAGGGATCTTTAATGCCCATATCCATTACACGCCCAATGGTAGCACAATCCACCACCGTCCCTGACTTCGCATGTCCCACAATGGCCGCACCGGAACCGGTAACAGTATACTGGGCTGTGGGGGGCTTCTGTGCTCCATATTCATTAGGATAGCGGAATTGCTTTTCCACGGTACAGTTATGGCTGGTTGTACCCGCCATCACGTAGTCGCCCGCCTCTGAATCCACAATAAGTGCTGCTAAAGCCAAGCTTTCCATCGACGTTGAGCAGGCTCCAAAAACGCCTAAATAGGGAATAGCCAGCTTGCTAGCCGAAAATGAGCTGCTGACAATCTGATTCATCAGATCACCACTGATGAAAAATTGCACTTCCTCTTTGTTTAAATTGGAATTAATTAACGCAAGCTCTGTAGAATGCTCAATTAATCTTCGTTCCGCCTTTTCCCATGTTTTCTCGTTTATTTCGATATTGTCATAAATATAATCGAAATCTGTGGACAACGGCCCCTCTCCTTCATCCGGGCCTACAACAGTTGCACTACCAATGATGCGCGGTCTCGACTCAAACTTCCAGGTTTGTCCTCCCTGTCTTCTCATAAGTGGTTGCCCCCCACACCGAGGATCGCGTATATAACGCCTACGATAAATGCGGCCACAACACCGAATACGACAACTGAGCCTGCCAGCTTGAACATATTTGCGCCCACTCCAAGTACCAATCCCTCGGAACGATACTCCAATGCAGCTGAACACATCGAGTTCGCAAAACCTGTAATCGGTACAGCGGTTCCTGCTCCTGCCCATTGGGCAATCTTATCGTAGACCCCGATGCAAGTTAATATAACAGACAACAAGATCATCATGGATGCAGTCGGTGCCGCAGCCTCTTTGGCGGGAATATGCATGCCTGCCATAAAGGCTTCCTGGATCGCCTGCCCAATCACACAGATGACGCCTCCAACCAGGAAAGCACGCACACAATTGGCAAATACTTTTCTGGAAGGTTCATGCTTTTGGGAAACACTTTGATAGTCTTTCTCATTTATGGACAACGGCGACGAATTGGTACGAAAACCGCGCTGTCCTGACTTAGCTGGCATCATTCACCACCCCTTATTCGTAAGTTCCGCGCTTGGCGGTTCAGATTGCTTGGCTCCTTAACATTATGAGCTTTTAGGGGAAATGTTATGTCAGGAAAATGATATCGTGGACATTCCGTACAAATCCATTCATACTGAATACATGACGACCACTGGTTAATTAATAAGGAGTGAGGTATGCATCATGGAAGCAAAAACATTGGAATTGTTTAAAACCTTAACAGAGTTCCCTTCTATTCCAGGACATGAGCGAGAGCTGCGGGCATGGGTTAAAGAACGAATATCCGGTTATACGGATGAAATCGTGCAGGACCGTTTGGGCAGTCTTTTTGGTGTGCTACGCGGGCAAGAAAGTGGACCACGTGTAATGGTCGCAGGACATCTGGATGAAGTTGGTTTTATTGTGAATGGCATTACGGAAAATGGAATGATTCGTTTTCAGCCGGTTGGAGGCTGGTGGAGCCAAGCCATCATGTCACAACGTCTTCAAGTATTGACCCCAAATGGCCCAATCATTGGTGTAGTTGGATCTGTCTCACCACATTTGCTTGATGAAGCGCAACGCAGCAAGCCGATGGACATCAAGCATATGTACCTGGATATCGGCGTAGACAGCAGACAGGAGGCGCAAGATCTGGGGATTGTACCAGGAACGGCTATTGCCCCGATCTGTGACTTCACTCCACTTGCGAATCCCAAAAAAATCATGGCTAAAGCATGGGACAATCGATATGGTGTAGGCCTGGCGCTTGAGCTGTTGGAGGCATTACATAAGGAAAAGGACCAGCTTCCCAATACATTGTATGCAGGAGCTACTGTGCAGGAGGAAGTGGGACTGCGCGGTGCGCGCACAGCTGCCAATCTGATTCAGCCGGATATTTTCTTCGCACTGGATTGCAGTGCTGCCAACGATATGGGTGGAGATCCGAATGCATACGGACAGCTTGGTAAAGGAGCACTGTTGCGGGTATTTGATCCAGGTATGATTACACACCGCGGGGTTGTGGAGTATGTGCAAGATATGGCGGATACCCACAAAATCAAGTACCAATATTTTATCTCCACTGGGGGAACGGATGCTGGTCAAGTGCACTTGAGCGGAATTGGTGTGCCATCCACCGTCATCGGCATATGTGGACGGTACATCCATACTTCCTCGTCCATTATTCATACTGATGATTATGATGCGGCCAAGGAACTGATCATTAAGCTGGTTCAAAATCTGGATCGCACAACGCTCAATACCATTATTGAACGAGCTTAAGAAGTAACAGAGAATAGGAAGCTATAAAAAAACAGTCAAGACACATACAACGTGTACTTGACTGTTTTTTTAATAGAAGAAAAAATAGAAGATCTCAAATTAAATGTTTGTACCGAAGTAAAGCAATCACTACAAGTACAGCTGTTAAAGTAATACAGATATTTTCTACCTTTGTTCCCTTCCGGGTTCCGGTACTCATTAATCTAAATCGTAGCTTCCATTTGAATGGTGGCAAAGGCTTAATCCCGTTATTCGTCAAGGAATCTGCCAATAAATGCAGTAAGTACGCTATCCCTCCAGCCAGCCATATGCTATCGCCATGCAAACGTGTCGTACCATAAAGCATCGCGGTCCATGCTACTGTGCCATACACCGTGTGCGTCAATCCTCGGTGCGGAACAAGCGTACATATGATCAGCAGACACCCGGCGATATAATTCCACGGTGCATATGATTCCCCATACCAGGCTAGGCCGATACCAATTAGAAAAATGATAACTTTACGCATAGACCGTGAAGGCATAAAAGAAGCGCTGATCATCAGCAAAGCCAAAACAAGATTCCAGGGCGGCGGAGCCAAACGGGTGAAAAACACCCAACCCGCAGCCCCAATCATTAGAAGCTGTACGAGTCTAAGCATTTTGTTCGGTAACGCACGGCTAACAAGCATGGAGTTAGGCTCGTCAATATCCGGTAGCAATGAACCAACCACAGCGGCTGCCACGGCAGCCGGAGTCACTTCGTATCCACTTAAGGCTAATACCGACAGGGAGACCCCGGTTCCAATAATTAAATGGGCTCTTCCCATCATGATGCATAACATCCTTTCGTTGCAGCATACACAGAGTCGACATCACTCTATTTGAATCAGCATGATTCGATTGTATACGACAATCAAAACGAGAACAATAGTTCGCTTATTCTATTTAAAAGACTTCATCCAAAAGTCCTAGTTTCGCCCCCATTACTTAACTCTCCCCTTATTTTTTATCTGTACAGCCATTTCTTAAAAAACACCCCATATGGCCTATAGGTAGGTCGACAAATATTTCCAACATTTTCTTTTTGCCTTAAAGTCCTATTGTACAATTTGGAATATTAGGTAATATAGTGTTTATATTTACTATATAAATCTATTAAATGAACAAGGAGGAAATGATTATGCGAGAAAAATCTCTGTTTCGAAAGTTCAAAACTATCGGTCTGACATCGTTGCTAAGTGTCGTATTGTTCGCCCTGCCCGCTTCAGCTGCTTGGAATGATACATACACCGGGTACGCCACATATACAGGATCAGGTTACTCTGGAGGAGCATTACTGCTTGACCCTATCCCTTCTGATGCCAAAATTACAGCGCTTAACCCCACACAACTGAATTATAACGGAATCAAAGCCGCATTAGCTGGAGCTTATCTGGAAGTTCAAGGTCCCAAAGGAAAAACGACCGTCTATGTAACAGATTTATATCCTGAGGGTCCGAGTGGCGCACTTGATCTATCTCCGAATGCCTTCAACCTGATCGGCAATCAAAAGGATGGAAAAATCAATATTTCATGGAAAGTTGTTGAAGCTCCGGTTAGCGGCAATGTCTCTTACCGCATTAAAGAAGGCAGTAGCCAATGGTGGGCAGCCATTCAAGTACGCAATCATAAATATCCGGTCTTAAAAATGGAAGTCCAACAAAACGGGCAATGGCTCAATCTCGAAAAACAGGATTACAACCACTTTCTGGGTACTAACTTAGGAAAACAGCCTCTGAAAATACGGATTACGGACATTCGCGGTGTCGTACTGAACGATACCATCCCAGCTCTAGCCGAAAATGGCACAGGCCAAGCCTATATCGTTAAAGGTAATGTTCAATTTCCAGACTGATTGAAGTGCCGCCTCATCTTTGCTTCTTTTCATTTGAACCAATAAAACCGACCGGGAACCGACGCAATCCAGTTTGCGTATACGTGTTCTCGGTCTTTTTACGGAAAAATCATTATTTTTCACAAAGAATCGGTTTGTTCACTGTCCTGTTCATAAGATCATACGTATAATGAATACATAAATAGGGTGTACTTTACAGCTACGTGCACACAGACAGGAGGCCTGTTCATATGAGCAATTTCAAAAAGCATCATAAGCTACACAGCAAATTGCTGGTCAGCATTACGTTATGTATAACACTAACATTGCTGGTATCCACCACTGTATATTATTTCTACTATATCCGCGTGGAAAAGGAGCAGGCGTTCGAAGCCAATCACAATAGCTTGACGTTGAGAAGCAAAGAGGTCATCAACATGACATCTATTGCTCAATCGTTGGCATTCCAAATGTACCGCAGCAGTACCCTATCCAAGCTGTTGTATTATCCCAAACCCAATGTATATGATGTAACCGCTGCCATGACCGAATTAAATAATTATCTTAACTCCATGCCGTATATTGAATCCATTTATGTGTATAACCCTAAAAGTGACACTTTCTACATTGCGTCTTCACAAGGCCAAAACGGGTTATTCAGCAAACATGAACTGGCTGATACAGATATCATTCGCGTGCTCGATCATTATCAGGACTACAAACCCTTTACGCCTATCCCACGTACGTATCCGTTGCTGTCTGCCTCAGACTCTGGAGCTGGCCTAGAGCAAGCAAGCCCAGACATCGCAGCCTATACGTATTTATGTTATGACGCAATCAACTCGAACGAAGCGATAAATTCGGCAGTGATTGTGAATGTATCGGCGGCCTGGATGAACAAGGAAATGGCCGCGAGCCCCATCTCAGGCGGGACCGCTTATATTTTAGACGATCAAGGCAGACTGTTATCTGGGACGACGTTGACAGACGAAGCTTTGAACGAAAAAGAACAGCTATGGCTGCATACCAGAGTCAAAAAACAGGAAACAGGCTATTTTGTAGAAGAATTTCATGGTAAAAGATCACTGATTTCCTATACTTCCCCGGATGGACTAGGTTGGCAGTATATTAGTGTCACACCATATGAAAGCGTTATCAAAATGGCGAGTGTTATTCGTAATGCCATGGTACTGATCGCAGCCATCATCGGAATGGCAGGATTTGTGGCTTCCTGGCTGCTGTCCAAAATGT
Organism: Paenibacillus sp. T2-29; assembly: GCF_052921365.1. Classification (NCBI taxonomy): domain Bacteria; kingdom Bacillati; phylum Bacillota; class Bacilli; order Caryophanales; family Paenibacillaceae; genus Paenibacillus; species Paenibacillus sp. T2-29. The sequence continues at coordinate 885,420 of NZ_JBREVE010000001.1, forward strand.
TGTATACGCCTATTGGCCAAATTGTTGTGCATATGAATTCACTGGAATCGGAAAAACGCAACAGTATGTATACGATCCGGCAAAACATTTTACGGAATGTGATTCGGGGAATCCGAAATCTTCCTGCTGGTGAAGAACCGGAACGACTGCGCGAGCTTGGGATTACGTTCCAGTTCGACAAAGACTATCGCCTTGTACTCCTGCGCATAGATGAATATGCCCGATGGCAAAGCGAGCGTGGACCTGATCTGCTACCCTACAAGTTTGCAATCATGAATATCGCTTCCGAAATATGCGGGCAGACATACCGGGTGGAAACCGTTGATATGGATGAGGATAGCGTCCTGCTGATGCTCAACATTCTAGACCCCGCGGAACATACAGACACGGTACTCCTGGAGACCCTATTACGCCAAATACGTGAAGCTTGTTTTGAATATTTGAAGCTGAGTGTATCACTAACCTACAGCGCGATTACCAGTCAACCAGAACGGCTACATCTGCTGTACCGCCAGGTAGAGAACGCATCTATGCACCGTTTTTTTCAGGGTCATGGCTGTATTATTAATGCGCGAAACACTACAGATGAAGATGTCCAAAATACTTATGTGTATCCATCGGATAAAGAAAAAAAATTGCTGGATACGCTGCTATCTGGTCATACGGAGGATGCGCACCGGATGTTCAAAGATCTGTTGATGCATATGGAGAAATATCCGTTTTCCTCTGTTCGGGTGGCAATATCCCGGCTCATCATGAGTGTGAATAATGCCGTTCGGCATATAAGTGAACTCAATGGATTTGCTATCGAATCTAAACCTGAATTACCATCCGCAGATCGATTAGAGACCGCCGAGGATCTTATTGATCATTACCAATTGGTCTTTGATCAGATTCGCTCCAGTCTAGCGGAAAAACGCAATACGAAGCAAGAACGAATGGTACAACAAATCAATGAACGAATGGAGCAAGCTTATACGGACCCCAATTTCTGTCTCAATCAGATTGCGGAAGAGCTGGATATGTCGCCAATCTATGTCAGCAGGCTTTATAAGCAACAAACCATGTCCACCATCGTAGACGTCATCCAGCAACTCCGTATTCGCAAAGCCTGCGAGCTGCTGGAACAGACCGACTGGTCAGTGGCTGACGTGGCAGAACAAACCGGGTTTGCGAGTAGCTCTTATTTCCACCGTATGTTCAAACGTAGCTTGGGCGTGACGCCCACAGATTTTCGCCGTTCTAAAGCGAATGCGCAATAGGTAACATCAAAAAAGCAAGCCTCCAATTTTCTGGAGACTTGCTTTTCTGCTTTGTATCACTGCTCTTATGTTTTACTTGATCTCCTTCTCCTTCACATAGGCTTCCCATTGTTTTGTATATTCGGTTTGAATTTTCTCTAATCCAGCTTGATTCGCCTTTTGCATGAAAGTCTCAAGACCTTGATCAACGTTGTCGATCAGTCCAGCTTGGAGCGGGTATAGGTATTGCTTCTCAACCTGTTCCAAGGCCGCTTTCTCTGCTTGGTAGGTCGTATAGTCCTCTGCAAAGCCGGTAAACAGGTCAGGTTTCTGGATTTTATCCAGCTCAGCAAAAATCTTCTTCACACGGTCAAAACCTGAATCAAACAGCATGTATTCCGGGTTACGCCAAGCCCAGCTGTTCATACCTTCCCGTGAAAATCCATTCGTACTACCGCTACCTATCATTTGATAGTAACCATCTTTAACTTCGTAGTTTTTGCCTTCGATACCATATTGCGTAAGCAGGTTATAGCGTTTGTCTGTCACCAGCTTCTCATAAAAGGCCAATGCGCGGGCTGGGTTCGGGCTGCTTTTTGGAATTGCAAAGCCATTATGAATCGGATGTACCGGAGTTGCATAGCCCGTTGTCAGCGGGAATGGATAGTACTCAAGCTTCCAGTCCGGGTGGGATGCTTTGAGCTTAATGACCATATCATTAAACCGGGTTGGGTTGTCGCCGAAAATACTCGCTGCTTTACCAGAAGTGACTTGATCCTGAAGCGTATCTTTTACGTTTAATACGTTTTTAGGAATGAATCCTTTATCAGCCCAGCGTTTGTAAGTATTCAGCTCTTCTTTTTGTTCATCTGAGCCCCAATATTTATATACCTCTGTTGGTTTTTCATATTTGATACCAATGCCATAAGGTAAAGCACCCACACTCTTCGTTACTAATTCGGTATATCGATCATGCAGATTTCCCTTGATATCGCTGTTCAGAGATACGGTTTTCATATTTGGCTCATGCTGACGTATCCCATCCATATAAGCCTCGTAACTTTTGATATCGGTAGGTTTAGGCAAATTGTACTTTTCGCGTAAATCCTCACGCCATACAAAACCGTTTGTGACATATTCTTTATACGTGCCAGGTACAGTATAAATTTTGCCTCCGATTTTAACCCCATCCCACATATCCTGAGGTACAAATTTTTGCAAGGCAGGTGCGGCCTTAGGCAGCAGATCGTCTAACGGCAGGAAAGCGCCCTTCTTGGCATAGGCCTGATACTGCGTCCAATCTGCAGTGAAGATGAGGTCGATAGGCTGACCCGAAGACAATAACAGCTTATATTTTTGATCCCAGTCGGTCCACGTCGTATAGTTAAATTTGACGGTGGCATTCAGATCTTTTTCTGCCAACTTATTGATCTCTGCCTCAATGGTAGGCAGATCCTTAGGAGCATCACCCAGCATATAAAATTGCAGCTGTACTTTTTGGGATTTATCATCCTCTCCATTTGCTTTTTGTGCGCTGTTTCCGCTACCGCCTCCACATCCAGCTAAGAGCGCCATGATGACCATTACTGCAATCAGGATGGACATGCGTTGTTTTCTTTTCTTTGTGAATGTCATGTGAATCCTCCCTTTGAAATGGTAGTCCGTTTTAATAAAACGCTTACAAAAAGTGCTGCTTGGATGGCACGCCGTCAGCACGTCATGCCATCACAGCTCTATAGTACCGCTTTATCCTTTTACCGCACCAATGGTCAATCCCTTGACAAAGTAACGCTGAATGAACGGGTACAGTAGCAAAATGGGACCCGTAACCACGATCGCCATTGCCATTTTGGTCGACTCTGTCGGCATATCGTTGGAAAGGGACACGCCGGTACCTGCACCCATTTGAGCAATAAATTGCATGGAGTTAATTACATTATACAGATAATATTGCAACTGGTATTTGTGCGGGTCATTAATAAAGAGTGAGGATGAGAACCAGTCATTCCAGTAAGCCAAGGCCAGAAACAGCCCCACAGTGGCAATACCCGGTGTAGATAAAGGCAGTACAATTCGATAATAAATTTTAAAATCACCCGCACCATCAATTTTAGCAGACTCGAACAGCTCTTCCGGCATGGAGGAACGAATGAAATTTTTCATCAAAATAATCAGAAATGGAGTCATCAATCCCGGAAAAATAAGCACCGTATACGTATCTAGCAGCCCTAGATACTTCGTCAGCATAATGTACCAAGGTACCAATCCGCCTCCAAACAACGTCGTAAAGTAAATATAGAATGAAAACGCATTGCGGTATTTAAAATCTTTACGCGCCAGCACATATCCGGCCATCGTCATCAGGAACAGGCCCAGCGTCGTACCTACAACCGTGGTAAAAATCGTCACCCCATATGCCCGCAACACCTCTTCAGGAAAGGTGAACACCGTCCGGTATCCTTCCAGCGAGAATTGCTGTGGAATAAAGTGATAGCCATCCCTGATAATCGATTCATTACTGGTTAGTGAAGCCGAGATAATAAGTAGGAACGGGAGTAAACAAGCAATGGATGCCACAATGATAACCACATAAGAAATGATTTTAAAAATCCGAGTGTATACATCCTCTTTGATCGCCATCCGTTTCGGTCCTCCTTTCTAGAATAAGGCATATTCGTCGTTCAACTTGCGGATGATATAGTTCACGGTCATGATCAGTACAAATCCGAACAAGGATTGGTACACGCCTGCCGCCGAAGCCATACCCACATCAAAAGTCACTTTCAAGGAACGATACACATAAGTGTCCAAAATATCTGTCGTGTTGTACAGCACTCCGTTATTACCAATTAACTGATAGAATAGATCAAATTGTCCTTTCATAATACTACCCAGCGCAAATAACAGCAGCACAACGAATGTTGACTTGAGCATAGGAACGGTAATGTACCAGATTCGTTGAAAAATGTTAGCTCCGTCTATTTTAGCTGCCTCATAATATTCGTCACTGATCCCTGTGATCGCGGCCAGGTAGATTACCATACTGTAGCCGAGATTTTTCCACAAATAGAACAGAATAATCAGGAAAATCCACACCCATGGTTTGTTATACACATCCACGCGTTCACCGCCGAATTGCAGCAGCAGCGTGTTCAGAAAACCATTATCATAATTAAATATGTTATACACGATGACACTTAGAATAACGAAAGAAACAAAATATGGCAGAAACATCACAGATTGAGTGATCTTTTTAAAGTAGCGGCCTCTCAACTCATTCAGTAAAATGGCAAGGACAATCGCTAACACGTTGCCGAGTAAGATAAAAGCCGCGTTGTATCCAACCGTATTCAATGTCAATTTTGTCAGCGTGCCGGATTGCCATAGAAAGCGAAAATTCTGGAGTCCGACGAACTGGGCCTCAAAAAGGCTGGTATTGAAGTCGAACTGGGTAAATGCATAGTAGATGCCGACCATAGGAATGTACGAATTTATGAAGAAAAAGATTAAAGTGGGCAACAACATCAGAAATAATACTCGATTGCGGATCAGTTCATAGAAGAAACCGTGTTTCCTACCTGTTCCCAGCCTACCGTTCAAGCGGGAATCCGTCGTAAGCATTGCAGAATTTTTGGGCATAGGCTGATTCAATGTGAGTCACTCCCCCTCTATATACATTACCGACTGCAAGGTTTGTAGCATCGCCGCCGTATAACTATATATTATGTAAGCGCATTCAAAATGAAAAGTGAAGCCTCTGATGCTTCATGAACAAAGGAGTGTCTAGAGGAGTGAACAATTCGGATATTTGTGAAGTTTTGTGTAATAAGAGGCGCCTGATCGACGCCTTAAGCCTATTATAAAGCACATTTGGACAATCTGCTCTATTCCTTTTGTCCACCCTGAAAAGTGGTTTCATCTTGTTTCACATGAAATCCAATTTTCTCGGCCTGCTCCAGCAACTCAGCGGCATTATCCTGCGGCTTATATCCGATTCGTTCTTCCAAGTAGCCAATATCATAATAATTATCCGTATTGGCTGATGTCCCATACAAATTAAGATAATTCATCTCTGAAGGGGCCTCGATACAGCAGACGGTCAGATGGATCATATCGCGCTCAGAGATCCAAATATGAGCAGCGCGCTCCGAATGCGGTCGATCATCCCCAGGAAAATTACCGATGCGGATATTAATTGAAGATATTTTGCCCTGATCGGCATATAGCCGTCCTAGCAGTTCAATGTAGCACTTACTCAATCCATAAAAACTATCTGGTCGGTAGGGATCTTCTACATCTATGGTTTCGCCTACTCTATAAAACCCCGTGGCATGATTGGAACTGGCAAAAATAATGCGTTTTACCCCATTTTTAACCGCAGCTTCATACAGCTTATAAGCTCCGCTTACATTGCCAGACAGCACTTTGCCGAGAAAGTCCCCTTCATCCTTAATCCATGCAAAATGTAGTACCGTATCCACTCCGTGTGTAAGCTCAGCCAATCTTGCAGCATCATGTATATCCAGTTCGACAATCCCTGCTTCTTCATCCCTCCTTACATCGGCGGCGGTTATTTCATATTTACCTTCCGCTTTTAGCCCTTCATAGAGTACTTTCCCAATTGTGCCCGCCGCTCCTGTAATCAACAATTTCCGTGCCATCGTCCGCATCTCCCTTCTTCTTTGACAGTGTGCCGTCATCCATAGCTTAACCAACTACCTAGAGAGGGAACCTTGTTACTATCATTCACTGCATTCTGTTACCTATAAAAAAGGACCCTGCTACCTGAGCAGAGTCCTTACTTGTTGCTTTTTTTAAGATATTAATTTCAAGCTTGCCGTACTACCCTCACTCTGCGATTAACCAGATAAATGCTAAAGCCGATTAATACCAGACCGATTAGCAGAAAAGCCGTAATCGATTCGTGAAGCAGCATAGAACTGACAAATACTGAAATCACAGGCACCAAAAACGTATAGGAAGCGACCTTACTGGCATCCCCCGAATTGACCAGCGTGAAATACAGCAGCCAGGATAGTGAAATTCCCAGCACAGTTCCGAATACCAGCCCTGACACATACGGAACATTCCACACGATGTCCGACCAGCTTTCCGTAACCGATCCAGCTCCTGTTAACACGATGCCTCCAAGTGTACATTGAAATGCGACCAGCCACAAAGAATCCACACGCTGGTTGACCTTTTTCACATATACGGTTCCCAATGCCCAGCTCACTGCTGTAATAATGGCGATAATTACACCTGCGATAGCCACATGTCCTGAAAAGCCTCCGACACTGACAGCTGCCACGCCTAGAAAGCCAATGATTAATCCAATCACCTTGAGTTTGGACATTGATTCTCCCAGCCACATCCATGCAAAAATGCCGACCAGCACCGGCTGAAGATATACCAGCACAGAGAACAAGCCAGATGGAACATACATAAGCCCTACTGTTTGCAAACCATAAAACAGGACTACGTTAAAAATACCTGAAATAGCATACACTCGCCAATTTTCTTTCCAGCGAATACGATTCCATCTCGGTGCTAAAATCGCTCCCAATAGCAGACCACCCAACAATGTGCGTAGCCCTGCAAACAAAAGGGGCGGCGTGTATTCCAGTGCAATTTTATAGATGGGCCAAGAAATGCCCCACAATACAACCAGTAGCGCGATCATCATTATCCGCTTGGCTGTCGTTAACTCTCCCATGATGCTCTCGCTCCTCTATGAAAAAAATCACTAGACTTTATATATTACGCCTACAGCATAACTTTATCAACAGAGGAATCCAGTCAATTGCCTATGTTACAATGTATCCAATAGATAAAGCTTATAAGGATAGGAGGTTATCAGCACTTGATTTATTTCATCAAATTTCTATACAGCTTCGTGCTTCCTCCCGGTTTGTTTATCCTCGTGATGGCAGGGCTTGTAATCTGGCTATGGAAACGGGCGCGTAAACCTGCGATTGTACTGCTCCTTGTCACATTGCTGCTGTATATTTCATCGACCAATTTGGCTGGAGATGTGTTAATTCGTAGCCTAGAAAAGCAGTACCCACAGCCCCTTACTGTTCAAGGGGATGTTATTGTCGTACTTGGGGGCGGAGCTACAGAGGGAACTCCCGACATCAATGGACAAGGTAATCTGCTAGGGTCTGCGGCCAACCGACTGCTCACTGCAGCTAGACTTCATGAAGCAACAGGTTTACCTATCCTTTTTTCCGGTGGACAAGTGTTTGGAGACAGTGGTAATGAAGCGAATATTGCGCAGAGGCAGCTATTAGGACTCGGTATTCCGGCAAAGGATATCTTCATCGAAAATCGTTCCTTGAATACACAGCAAAATGCCGTATATACCTCCAAAATCCTAAAACAACACCAGCTCACAAAACCTATTCTGGTGACCTCCGCATTCCATATGCCACGTGCTGCACTGGAATTTCAGCGCGCAGGTATGCAAACGACAGCTTATCCAACCGACTATCTGGCAAGTGAAAAATTGTCACTGTATGCTGCCAAGCTCTCACCGTCTGCTGGGGCCATATCTACAACCGGGACAGCCCTCAAAGAATATTTAGGAATTTTGGCATTAAAGCTTAAATAATGTTGATACACAGGTGTAAAACGGACACAGCACAAACAAGCGTCTTGCGCCCACAGTTTATAAGCTAGTAAGCGATCAAGACGCTTGATCTACCATTACATATTCTAATGCAAGAAAATTTCCGATATTTGTTCTTCTGAAATAACTTTAAAGCCTTCCCTTTTTAACAAAGCCGAGGTTACCCCGTTGCCTGCGATTTTACGGTTTTCGAATGCCCCATTATAGATCGCTGCCGACCCACAGGATGGACTATTTTCTTTTAAAACAATAAGTGACGCGTTAACCTCTCTGGCTATATGCAGAGCTTCGTACGCACCTCTAATGTACATATCACTGACATCATTGCCTGAAAACTCGATCACCTTAGCTGTGCCACTCAGCACATCCTCCCCTGTCCCTCCAACAATCTCAGCAGGCTCTCTCGGCGTCATAAAGCCCCCAAGTAGCTCAGGGCAGATCGTCATTGCCTTTTTTTCCTCTACCAACTTCTGAATATGTACATCCAGGCTATCCGTCCCGTTATATCGCACCTTCATGCCTGCCAAACATGAACTTACCAGAATCATTAGTTCACCTCATATCCATTGCTTTCATATTAAGTAATTAAAGTATAAACAAATTTTCTCAAAGAGTCATCGTGCGAAAATTTAGACTTGCTGTTCTCTCTCTAACGGTTGTTGCTTCTGCGGGCATCCAATAAACCAAGTGAAATCTTTCCTTAGATAAGGATGTCGTGCAATTGATGACACACTCATGATCCTGCATATTGATAATGCTCCTGACGTTTTGAATTATGTATTAATGCTGCTCAAGAAAGATATCCGGCAATTTGTTACGAAGCAGTTTTCGGAGTACAGGCACGGATGGGCACCTGCCTACATACAATAAACAGACCGCAAGCCTGGTAAGTAACAAAGGTCGTAAGTTTGCAACTACCTCAGGAGGTGTCATCCGTGCCCGGACTATTTAGTGCTATCGCTCTGTTCATCAAGGAATTGACGCTACTCGTTTCCTACGTGAAAAACAACGCCTTTCCGCAGCCATTGACTGAGAAAGAGGAAGCTCGACACCTAAAGCTGTTTGCCGAAGGCAACGCACATTCCCGTAACACACTTATTGAACATAACCTAAGGCTGGTGGCCCATATTGTGAAAAAATTTGACAACACCGGCGAAGATTTGGAGGATCTTATATCCATCGGCACCATTGGACTGATCAAAGCTATTGAAAGCTTTCAGACCGGAAAAGGAACAAAACTGGCAACATTTGCAGCCCGTTGTATAGAAAATGAGATCCTGATGCATTTAAGATCCCTGAAAAAAACACGTAAAGACGTATCTCTCCACGATCCTATTGGGACTGACAAGGAAGGTAACGAGATTACTTTAATTGATATCCTCGGTTCCGAGGCGGACGATATTGTAGATAAGGTACAGCTCAAAATCGAGAAGAGCAAAATCTATCGCAATCTGGATATTTTAGATGAACGTGAAAAAGAAGTGGTAATTGGCCGATTCGGCCTGGAAGCCGGAGGAGAAGAACGAACACAGCGGGAAATTGCACGAGAACTGGGAATTTCTCGCTCGTATGTATCACGAATTGAAAAGCGTGCGTTGATGAAGTTATACCATGAATTTTACAAGCAGAAGGGATAATGAATAAACAGATACCTACCTAGAACTTTTGACTATTTGGAGGCCCTATAAAGGGCCTTTTTTCATGATTTGAATTTCAATTTGTTTTCCTTTTTTCTTAAATAAGTACTAACTTTTTTCTAAATATGACAATGGAAGTGGGGAATAGACTATCGTATCTCCATCCTCATCTCGTTTTAAAATAATAGCGAACTCAGCACCATTACTCTCATCGCCTCTTGGCAACGGGAAGATCATAGCGGGACAACGCAACTCATAATTATAAGGAAATTCTTTTCGAAAATCCTCTAAAGCATAATTCAGAATTGCATCTATTTTATCGGTAAGCACATGAAACCCACCTATTACAAAATCATTGGACTCTTGGGAAGCGGTATACTTCTCAAATAATTTGGTTTTGTATTCCTCAACAGTATTAAAACAAACTTCCCAATCCAAAGGGAATACGCCATCTGCTAAATAATAAGAGTATATTTTCATATTCCATACATTCTCCTTCTCGCACCTAAAATAGTTATTTATATTGTTTCTCTCAATCTTTTTCGATATAAATTAGCCTAGCCTTGAGAATGAGCTTGTTAAAGACCCGAAAATAGCACCCTTTTCTTATTTCCTCCTATATCGTTTGAATTTTTTAATTACGTAGGTTCTTATCCCGTCCATTGCTAGTATAGTTCATGAAATAACTGGTTGCTATTATAATGTTTGGCCACTCATTTATGATTATGCCTTTTTTAATTAAGGAATACATTCATTGAGAGTTTCATATAGATCATATACAACAACATATTTAGCAAATTAGAAATAATAACCAGTGTGATTCCGAAGTTATCCGCTGTAAATAGTATTCTAAGCTGACTAAAAGAGGGCACTGTCACAATTTCCTCTCCTACTTCGGGGTACCGTCGTAAGATTAAATCGGACCACACTTCAGATACAAATTCATCGTTGCTTTTCAATTCAAATCGTGGCAGATGACTAATCGACTCAGATCGCTTTTTGCCAACTGCCTCTGCATCTTCTTCTTGCTTCCGGGATGCGTAAGGGTAGAGCAGATACATACCAAAATGATATAGATGAATATCTATCTTATTGTCCATGAGCTCGTCCACCAGGTACTTGAGCATTATGAGACGGTCAGGCTTCTTTTCGGCATTCAAAAAGATATCATATCTGTGTCTCAGGTTTCGAAAGAATCTTTCCAGGTATTGGTATACATATCGACCTGCACCCGGCTGCAGGCTAGCCACTTCTCCAATCGATCAAAAACCTTAATTTCAAATCCCGATTCATTTCTCCATACTTCAAACCGGATGTTCTCCTCTACCGCCGGCCCTCCAATTGTAACTTGATCTCCTATCAGCATACCTTCAAGATTAGCTTTTCGACTTAGGCTTAGTTTCATAAAACTCATCCTTTCCTTATTAATTAAGTCCAACTGATCGACTCCACAGCCCGTAGCAGTTATTCAATCAATCTTTACTTGTTGCAGGTGTAAGGCTTTTGCCGAAGCCCAACCGCCGATGATAAATTGACATCGGACAATTTGTCCGATATAATCAAAACAAAACGGACAAAATGTCCGAATTTATAATATGAAGGGTGAAACTGGGATGTATATCAAAAAGTTGTATTTTTTACCTGTAGGTGAATGTTTCCTAGATCAATCGGCAGTTAATCGAACCCTTGCCCCCGGGGAATTAGTCGGAATGCCTGTGTGGTCTTTTCTATTGGAAACGACCAGCGGGCCAATACTCATCGATACGGGAATGCCCGACGCTTTTATCAACAATCCCGATTACTACAAGGGGACTAGACGTGAAGGGCTCGTCGTCCCCAACATGTCTGACGGCGACTCGATCGTAAATGTGTTAAAGCGTGTCGGTTATCGAGCTGACGATATTCAAATGGTCATTAGCTCCCATTTACACTTGGATCATTCTGGGGGAAACGGGCATTTCCGCAATACGCCGATCCTTATTCAAAGGGCAGAGTATGATGCGGCCATAAACAATGAGGATTACTCTCCATTAGAGTGCAGGCTGCCCGATTTACAATATCAAATCATTGAGGGTGACCATGAATTGATTCCGGGGGTTCAAATTTTATTCACTCCGGGTCATTCCCCTGGCCATCAATCAGTCCTTGTCACAACGGAAAAGTCGGGTCCAGTGCTACTGACAATTGATGTTGCTTATACTCGGGAGAACTTCGAGAATAGCGTACCGTTCTTGACATTCGATCAAGAGATGGCTGCCAAATCGATTACTCGCATGCAGGAGTTAATTCAGGATGTTCGGCCGTCCTATGTTTTCTTGGGACACGATAGAGATCAGGCGCAAAAATGCCGCACCTTTCCTGACTTCCTGTAATGGAGGGACAGGCTATGGATACTCAATCAATGGCTTTATCCGGCAATGAGCGGAAATTAATGGGGACACTTTGCTTGCTCATTATTTTCGGAAACATCAATATGACCATGTTTAATTTGTCTATACCTTCGATTTCCGCTGACTTTGCCCTGACCTCCTCGCAGTTGAGCTGGGTTATGGTCGGTTACAGCATTTTGATGGCTATCGGCGCCGGTACTTACGGCAAGTTAACGGAGTCCTTTTCCTTTCGCCAGCTGTATGTCATTGGTTTGATCCTTTTAGCTTTCGGCTCTATGATCGGCTTTTTTGCAGCTTCATACTTGCAAGTCATCACTGGAAGACTGCTGCAGGCAGCAGGGGCCTCATCCATCTCTCCCCTGTCTTATGCGGCAGTAACCCTGTATTTTAAGCCTACAGTCAAGGGACAGGTGCTGGGAACCTTATCCGCCACGATTGCCTTTGCTTCCGGCTTCGGGCCTGTGTTCGGCGGTTTCGTGGAGCAATACTTTGGTTGGCGTGCTTTGTTCATCGTGTCCAGTCTGAGCCTATTTGTTATCCCTTTGATATTCAAGTATGTTCCTGACAAGAAACACGACCGCGGTTCATTCGATTTTCTCGGAGCTGTTTTGTTCTCCGCGGGACTGGCGTTGGTGTTGCTAGGGGTTACGAACTATTGGTTTATGCTCATTGCAGGAGCAGCAGTTCTTCTATGGTTCGGTACTCATATTCAGAAAAAAGAACATCCATTTATCGATGCATCTTTCATGAAAAATGCTCCTTACCGACGAATTCTAGGGATTGGATTCCTTACCTTCGTATGCAACACGGGGTTAACCTTTACTCTTCCTGTCATGATGAAGAGTTCCTTTCATTTACCAACTAGTAAAATCGGTCTGCTGATGCTTCCCGGTGCCGCCTGTGCAGCCTTGCTCGGATCCCGGATCGGAGGTTGGACAGATCGTTTCGGAAGCTCCCGCGTGCTTGTCATATCGCAAAGTCTCGTCATCAGCGGAATTATACTACTGGGGGTATCCGTACATTTGCCGCCATGGATCGACGCTTTATTGATCATTATCCTTATGATTGGATTCAACGGTGTTCTCACCTCTAGCAGCAATTTAGTTTCGACGACACTCCGTTCGGCTGAGCTGGGTGTGGGGATGGGTATTTTCACACTGGCCTATCTCCTAGGCGGAGCATTCGGCCCTGCGCTGGTCGGCCGACTGATTGATCTAAAGATGCCTTTTTTTGTTGTTTATTTTACCATTTCCCTGTTGGCAATCCTGACATACTTATTCGCAAGAAAAGCAAATCCTAGCGGAAGCTATGGTAATTAGTTTGGTAGACTTACGACATGTCCGAAAGATATGGAGGATGAATAGATGAGTAAATTAAATTTCCAACTGTCCTTTGCTGCTATTCATGAGCTGGCCGAGGGGATCCGAACAAGGAAAATATCCCCGGTAGAGATTACAGAACATGCGCTTCACCGCATCGAACGTTTGAATCCGAAACTGAACGTTTTCGTTACCCAAACGTCCGAACTGGCGATTGAACAAGCGAAGCAATCGGAACGCGATATTATGCATGGTCGGTACAAAGGGCCCCTTCACGGGATTCCCATCGTTCATAAGGATCTATATTACACTAAAGGGATCCGAACAACTGCCGGTTCAAAAATATTGAACAGCTTCGTCCCCGATTACGATTCGACGGTTGCAGCTAAGCTACATGAGGCTGGAACAGTTCTGCTAGGCAAAGTACAGACTCACGAGTTCGCTGCGGGATTGACAACAACTAGCCCGCACTTCGGTCCTTGCCTCAATCCGTGGAACACTGAACTTGTAACGGGAGGTTCAAGCGGCGGTTCGGCTTCTGCTTTAGCGGCTGGACTTACTTATCTGGGCACAGGCTCGGATACCGGAGGTTCGATCCGCATACCCGCTGCTTTGTGCGGTGTCGTAGGGATGAAGCCGACGTACGGTCGGGTCAGTCGGTATGGTATCATTCCAATGGCCTGGTCATTGGACCACTCGGGTCCGTTGACCCGCTGTGTCATGGATGCGTCCCTGTGCTTGGATGTGATGTCTGGCTTCGATCCAAAGGATGAATCGACTGTCGATCTGCCTGCGCCAGGTATCAAGATGTATCCGAATGGTCTCAGGGGTGTGCGTATCGGATTGCCGACAAGCTACTATTACGAGGATTTGATGCCGGAAGTGGAAGCTGCGATGAAGGCCGCTATCAATAAATTCCGAGAACTGGAAGCAGAAATCATCGAAGTTAGCCTGCCCCTGATCAAACATGTTAGAAGTGCGACGATGGCCATTATGATGACGGAAATGTACTCGTACCACGAGAAGTGGCTTGAGACAGAATTGGAACAGTATGGACCGGACGTCCGAATGTTTCTTGAAAGCAGTAGAGATATTCCGGCTTCCATTTACCTTCAGTCTCAGCGGGCCCGGCAACTAATTGTCAATGATTTTTTGAATGCATTGTCCGGAATCGACATCTTGTTGACGCCGGCAACACCGATCACTGCGCCGCGTGCAGATGATGATGCTAGTGTATTCAGATTGAACTCATTTACGCTTCCGACCAATTTGACTGGCTTGCCTAGCCTGAGCATGCCTTGCGGCTTCTCACCTTCCGGTCTGCCGATTAATATGCAATTGATTGGCCGCCCCTTCGAAGAAGCGACAGTACTAGGTATCGGCAATACTTATGAAATGAATACAGACTGGCACAAGAGACATCCGGATTTGTAAGCCTGACTATATTTGATGGAGGGTAATCTATGGATCAAAAGCAACTTAACTCTGAAGTTAGCAGGAAAGCATCAACCGAAACCGGAACAGATACGACGAGCGACAAGAAAAAAGCATACGAGCAGTTTATTCATACGATCGCAAGTTTAAAGGAACTGGACCTATCGGGCATTGAACCGCATTTGCCTCCAATTTACAAAAAGCACTATACCAAGAAATAAAAAAAAGCTCATCGGTCACCCGGGACTGACCCCTTAACGTGAGACAAATCAAAACACCTTCAAGAGAATGCAACCATGTCGTAAGATATGGAGACAACCTTGGAGGTGTTTTTTCGTTGGCAACAAGAGTCAGTTATCCATTAGAGGTTAAAATGAAGGCGATTGAAATGAGAATGGCTGGTATACGGTCAAAGAAATCATGGAGCAATTAAACATACGAAACAAGACACAAGTGGAAACTTGGATGAGATGGTACCGTAATGGCGAGCAGAACCGTTTAGAGCAGCCTGTAGGTAAACAATACAGCTACGGCAAAGGGCCCGAATACACTTCGGAATTAGAGAAGGTCCAGGCTGAGAACAGGTTTTTGAGACAACAACTAGAGTTACTAAAAAAGTACAGGGTACTGGAGAGGAGGTATCGTCCAAGATCGTAATGGAGTGGATAGAGTCGATCCGAGGGGAAGTGAGTGTGAAGCAAGCTTGTGCATGGATAGGAATCTCTCGCGCCACGTACTATCGCTGGAAGGCGGAGTATGCGAGCAAACTTGAGGATCACTTGGTAGAGAAAATCCGTGAACTCTGTATCCAGCATAAATATCGTTATGGATACCGGAAAATCACCGCCTTGCTTCGGAGGGAGTATACGGTAAACCACAAACGCGTGCAACGGATTATGCAGCGTGAAGGGCTGCAATGTCGTGTCAAAGCGAAGAAACGGAAACCTACTGGGCAACCCATTCATATCGCGGAGCATCTACTAAAGCGACAGTTTGAAGCAGATACGCCTATGCAAAAACTTGTAACGGACATTACGTATTTGCCATTTGGAGGAAGAATGTTGTATCTGTCGAGTATTTTAGACTTGTTTAACGGAGAGATTGTGGCATACAGTATAGCTGAAAAGCAGGACACCGCATTTGTGCTCGATACCCTTGGTCAGTTGCCATCTCTACCAGGTGCAATACTTCATAGCGATCAAGGCAGCGTCTACACATCCTTGGCCTACCAGGAAGCGGTAAAAGGAAAAGGCATTACCATGAGCATGTCCCGTAAGGGAACGCCTGCTGATAATGCCCCCATCGAATCGTTTCATTCCACACTAAAGTCTGAAACGTTCTACCTCGAAGGTTTAACCTGTACGACGACGGCAATCGTCGAGCAGACCGTTCGAGAGTACATCCTTTACTATAACTCAATTCGCATTCAAACAAAACTAAACAACCAGTCGCCGGTTCATTTCCGACAACTGGCTGCTTAAACTTGGAAGGTGTTTTGATCCCTGTCTCACAAACGGGGGTCAGTCCCCCCAAATGAATGTATTTTTAATTTTTCACGAAATGTATTATAATTATGAAGACGGACAACATGTCCTATACACGAAAAACGGACATATTGTCCGTTTTTCGTGTTAAATAACAGTTAAATTAATGACGAAGGGAGATGTTTATGGTGAATTCAGAATCGCAATCTGTCTCTCTGAAAATTCCCAGAGAGGAGTTAAACCGAAGACGAATTTTGGCGGCAGCTAGAGAACTTTTCATCAAAAACGGTGTTTACAATGTCAATATGCATCAGATTGCGAAGACTGCTGGAGTAGGACAAGCAAGCCTATACCGCCGCTACTCGGATAAGGGCGACATATGTCAGGAGATCGCGTATGAAGAATACCAACCTTTGTTTGATGAAGTTCAAGCATTTCTTGATCAATCCCCAGAAACCGCTGCCTTGGACCGGATTTACCATGTAATCGTAAGATATGTCTCTTTTTTAGAGGCGAAAGTTCCTTGGCTCTGTGAGGTCAGCCGGGCCTCAACCGGGCATCGTCCGTTACAATCTCCGTTATGTCAATGGATGCGCAATATAAGCAGAAATCTGCTAAATGAGGCCGTTGAACAGGGAGACGTATCCGGGGTGGACATTTCATATACTATTGAAGCCCTGCTGGCCGTGCTTCACAATATCGATTACCATCTCCAAGATGAAGGCTTTACAAGCCAACGAGTTCTTGATGGATTACACCGCATATTTATTGAAGGTTTAAGAGCTAATAGACATTAATTGAGGGGCTGGCCACAAAGCCACATAACATGGATGAGGGATAGTCCTGCGTAACTCCTCTTTTTATCTCATAATGGTATATTGAATGTACAAAGAAACCATATCCTTTCAAATGGTCGGGTGGTACCTCCATTTTACCCAGGAACGGTTTCTTATTGTTTTACAATTGGAGAATAGGACGTCCCTAGTCATTTTTATGACTTATGGGACAACCCTTTTTTTCTGCCAATGACTGCTATGCGAGTTGAAGAGATTTGTACAGCACTTGGGGATTTTATTAAAATTTAGTCTATCTTTCTCCTTACGGATATACAGTAATACTTCGGGCATAGATTTATATAAAGTATGGTAAGATACCCCCGTGTATTCTAATACTGTACAAACTGTTATCCGGCCGGCTTTTTGGAGCAAATCGGAAATCACGAAGTCTACATCAGCCTTATATTTATTGATTCTTTCCTGTCTTAGTTTCTCTTTAGTTTCTTCTATTTTTGAAGTTATTTTATTGTTTAATTCGTTATAATTCGTGATTATATTGCTATAAGACATCCCTAAAAATGTGACTACATCCCTTAATGTAATTTGTTCATGATCGTGTGTTTTGATGTACTCATTTGCAAGTGACCAAAGATATTTTTCCTTTAACTTTTTCTTATTGTGGTTTTGCTTTCTAATTGCTTTAGAGATTCTATTACCCAGTCCGTACTCCCAAGGCAGAAAATGGAATTTTTAGATATCGAGCAATTGCCTTATGAGATATTTTAAGATTTTCATACACAAATGTTTGAAGAGCTTTCTCCAATTGATCTACAAGTTCAGCACTGTTATAATTCTGACGTTCTATTGTTTTCCTTTGATAATGTTCTTTATCAAATAGGGCATTAAATATAAAATACCGTTGCACAGAAGGATCAAATAAATAATAGTAGAACGTTAATATTCCAACCTAAAATCGCTTCTTGAGTTCTGTAGTAATCCGAGTTTACCCTCCCAATTTAAAAGCCCTCTAAAAATCTGTACCAAATCACTACTACATGTTCTGGTTGGACCGAATTTTTTAGATAACTCCCTTGACAAAAGCTTATTTTTATTTAAATATCCCATGATCTTGTACACAGTATTATTGGACCTTCCTAGTCGACGTGCTATTTCACTCACCGATTGTGTATTCTTTAGAATCTCCCGTGTTCTCTCAATCATACCAACCCAGTCATTAATTGATTTCCACATGTTATCTGAGGTATCAATCCCGTATTCCATCCAACATACTGTACAGACGGAATGCCTATTATATTTCTGACCTTGTACCATATGTTAGCATATATAGGGTAGATATAGTAAATAGAAACACAAAAAAACCAATAGAAACAAGGGGTTTTGTTTCTACTGGTTTAAAAATGTCTCAAACATATACCCAAAAATGTCTCAGTTATCAACCAAATCAGTCTCAATTATTACCGTTACTCACAGCCCCCCTCCCTAATTTTGGTTATTTCATTTGAAGCATATTATAAATCATCTCAGCAGCTTCCGCACGCGTAACTTCCTGTTTGGCACGGAAGCTGCCATCTGGATATCCTTGCACTAAATTAATCTCGGTTAGGCCAAGCACATCCTTTCTGGCCCACTCAACAATTTGAGAAGAATCTGAGTATACATTGCTTTCTTGCTGTGGTATAGCCTTAATAATGTTATTCACCATTTTAGCAGCCTGCTCCCGGTTTATGACCCGATCTGGACCAAATACTTTGCTACTAAAACCTCGAGCGACTTGATCCTTAATTGCTGTTTTGAGTAGATCAACGTACCACGCCGATGGATTAATATCCTCGAATTCTAGAGCCATATCCGTTTCGAGCGGTAATTTTAGAGAACGAACAAGCATCGAAGTGAATTCCATACGTGTTACAGGTCTGTTTGGTTCAAAAAGCGTGCTGGATGTCCCCTTCACTACGCCCAAATCGGCAAGCGCATTTATTTTCTCTCTATTAAATACCCGCTCGATGTCACTAAAATGATTTGGCTTCGTCTCGATTGTTAAGCCTTGAAAGAACTCTGTTTTTGTTTCTGTCGGCTCCTCTACAACAGTCTGAATCGGTTTTGCACTCCCTGCGCCTCCTGCTCCACCACCTGTATCCACAGTGTTCCCTGTAGTTTTGCCGTTTGCTTGTTTTGCCTCCGTGCGTTTTCCTTGACTATTTTCTGCCCAAAGTTGAACGGTATACAATTGCTTCTCTCTCAGTTGTCTCCAGATAAAACCTCGATCCTTGCCACGATATAGCTCAGTTCCTTCTTCACTGGCGAGGACGAAAATATCATTTTCATGTTCTGACTCCCAATGGATGATAAATTCACTATTGGTTGTTTCTGTCTTCGAAAACGCAAACGTTGGAGACGGTAGCGTCTCTGCCTGACCTTCTGTTCGCTTACCTTCACCGCTTGTGTTCACTGGCTTAACAGTAATACGAGACAATGTAGAACTGTCTAAACCGTCTACTTTAAACTCATGAGCAATCGTATGACCGAAAAGCATCTCATTTTTATAGACATTATAAGCATCTGCGCCTGGAGCTTCTTGCCACGTAATAAGCAGTTCGGTATCCGTTACGCTTTTCACAACCAAGCTACGATCTGGTATTTGACCTGGCAACGCGCGATACGTAAGAGGAGTTATGTCGCCTTCCCCCGTTGTATTCATCGCCTGTATACTAAACGAGTAAATTATACCGGGCTGGATGTCTGAAAGTATAATATAAGCCTTTCTAGTGTTAAAAATTTCTCCTGTATCTTTGCGGATTACAGCATATTTTGAAGCGCTCTTGATTTCATCCCAGGTCAGCGAAATCTTTCCATTCCCAAGTTCCGTGACTTTTACATTTTGTACCTGAGGCGGAAGCGTCAGCAGTTGACCCAACGCTGGTGGGCTGTAACCACTGCTGTTCCCACTCCTCACTTGAAAATCGTAGTTTTTCCCACCTGCTAAACCAGATACAACTACCCGTGGTTCCGTACTATAATAATTTTGACCGTTGATTGTTACCTTATATTGAGTTGCCCCATCAACCGGAGCCCATATCAATGTGGCATTATGCTCGCGAACATCTACAGCTGCAAGTTGTATAGGTGAATTAGGTAGTGTTAATACGTTGATAGATGTATCCCGACCCGTACCACTTCGATTGTAAGCTCGAATTTTAATATTGGCAGATCTGCCTGCTGGCAAGCCCTCAAAAGTATATGAACGGATACCACGCGGAATCTGCACCTTTGGTTCATCGTTAACATTCAAAATGTACCCTTCAGCCCCCTGCACATCTTGCCACGCTACACCGACAGAATATACATCCTTGGTTACACTTGAAAGTGTAGTTACCCGATCTGGCAATGTCATAACGCCGAGATGAGCGTAGTCTCCAAATCCTGTTGCATTTTCGGCAGATATACGATAGCTATACTCCGTTCCTGCCTGAAGCTCAGTATCGGTAAATTCTGTATACACATCGTTATAAACCGAGACCTCGTCTCGCTCAAGGGCGTAGTAGGTGGCAGTGATTACAGAATTCCACTCCAAGTCGATTCCATCTTCTCTTACGGTTACATTTCGGAATCCGCTTGGGCTGTCTGGTAGACTTAAAAAAGATACATGCTTTGCTGCCCCCTCTCCCGTGTCGTTTATAGCGGATACAGAAACTTCGTAATACTTACCAGGCTCCATTCCCTTAATTAAGTTATACACATCCTGTGTAACCGTATCCTTAAATATGATTTCTCCCGTACTTGCGTCCGCTGCTGTAATACTATATTTATTAGCTGAAAATACTGGCGTAAAGTCGGCCATAATTTCTGCTGAATGACGAGAGACTGGTCGCAACTGGACGTGATCTGGGGCATCAGGTAACGTTAATACATGCACTCGATTGGAATACGCATTGCCACCTACATGATTACTACAACGCACTTCATACTCATATTCATGTCCTCCTAGTAGCCCTCTATCTGTAAAAGAATTGGTGGGATGGCTAACATCCCAAACCTCATTTGTTGTTACATTCCGGACTGTATAGACATAACCATCGTTAAGACCAGAGGGTAGAGTCCATTGCAAATCAACCTCTGTGTTGCGTACAGATGTTGCCGACAGTACAACCGACTGCGGTTGCTTTTGAATGCGAAGTGCACTGCTGACCGTTTCGTAGATGTTTCCTGCCTGGTCTTTTACCTTCGCATGGACATACCATTCACCTTCATTTGAAAGATCCAGCTGGACTATGGGATCGGCTGCAGCCTCCCAGTTTTCGGGTGAATCGGAACTGTTCGTGATTTTATACTCCATTGTCGATGGTTCAATCCCTGAATGCTGATCAGCATATCGTATGTTTACATGAATATTAGTATCTTTCCATTCACGCGAATGGGGAGTCAGTTGGATGCTCGGCCGTTCCAAATCGATATAAGTTTTTGCGGTCACCGGAACGCTTCGATTTCCAGCTGCATCTACAGCCTGAGCAGTTACTTCTACAATCCCCGAACTATTTAATATTCCCGATGAACCAGGCACATAAGCGCCAGAGCCCAATTGATATTCATAATGTACGGCTGTAGTATCCGTTGCACCTGAGAGCGTAAATTGTACTGGCTTATTGATATATCGGGTAGGATTCGTTACCTCAGAAAACGCAACTTTCGGAGGGGTTGGTTTGGTACGATCAATCAGGACCGATTGAGTCACAATTGGACTAGACACATCAAGATTATTGATCGTCCGCGCTGATAGCTCATAACTCCCCTCTGCATTCAATGTAAAAGTGCTATTGTATGTCAGCCACTCCCCTGTTGGACTCAAACGATACTGCGTCATCTTAATTCCATTTGTAGAGTCACTCCCTGACTCAATGGCAATATTCACATCACGGTTTGTTGGACCTGTTTCGCTAGCCCGTATAAGAGGAGCCGTCGGCCCCTTTTTATCAATCGTGACTTCTTTGCTTACCTCCCGGCTCACATTACCGACGCTATCGATGGAACGAGCATATATCGTGCTTTTGCCGTCTTGATTCACATGAAACACTCCACCGTAATCCTGCCAATCCTGATTCACAACGCCGGTCAACCGAAATTGAGTATGAGCTAATCCAGAATAATCGTCTGCACCCGGTTGTAATGAAATGGCATATTCATTACTGTTTCCTGTTACGTCTATATTGGGGGGAGTGGGTGGCATCCTGTCTATCCGGACATTCGCGGAAGAAAGACCACTATACTGGTTATTCACATCCACTGAACGAGCATAAATTGTATTTACACCATGATCATAGACAGTGAAAGGCCCGATATATTGCTGAAATGCTCCTCCATTCAGGCTATACTCATAGTATTTTAATCCTTCAGGAGCTACATCTCCATCGATCCACACGGTTACATGCTCTTTGGTCCACCCTGTAACAGCCTGTCCCTCTGCACCTGCATGAATCTGGGGTGGTTTAGGCATCAAGTCTGATTTGGGAATAATACGGATTCCAAACCTGGATATTTCATTACTTGTCTGTTGACTAGTACCCATCGCTCTGAAATATCGAACATCCCTTAATGTAATAGAGTCGGTGATATCTATCCATTTTCCCTGGTAATCGCTATTGGCATAGAATTTCGTTACATTAGTCCATGTATATAAATTCGTTCCGTTAGGTCTCCAACTGTCGCCTGCTGCGGCATTAGATGTATATATATCGGTATGATAAGACCCCTCAATGTATACAAAAATCCTGTAATCAGAAGTCTTAATAGATCTTCCAATATCAATAAAACGATTTGTCGGCTGTGTAGTCCCATCACATTTATACCTTGCCGAACCCATGCCAGTGTATACTTCCGTTGCTCCTACCCCACTTCCTGACCAAGAGCCCCAACTGTCGCCCCCACCCGGCAAATTGTTTTGGCAAAAAGGGCCTCCTATGATTTCTTGGGTAGCAGCTGATACCCTTTCCGGGAATATAGGAATGATCATCAATAAGAGGAGTAAAGCCAGTGCTCCATACACCCATTTACTGTGCTTCCTAACCCTTCGTTTATTTTTTCGATACATATCACTTCTCCTTACTTTATTTTATTTTCAAAGATTTCTACGTACTCGCTTTGACTAAAATAGAAAAAGCACCCCAAACCAAGGCAATAATGCCTGAGTTTGAGGTGCTTCCTCAAGTTCACGAGTATGTTTTGAAGCTATTATACTTCGTTCCAAGGAGGATGTAAACAGAACAGCAAAATGAACTGTAATAAATTCTCGAATTTCTCATCTCAGCGATCGTTTTGAAGTTTTAATCAACCTGAACACCCAAGTTTCGAAAAAATCCCCGCATATTCTGCATGTAAGAGTCCTGAGCAGGAGAAGATTCCTTAAGAAGATTTTGCATACTGTTCATAAACGCAGAAACTGAGGATGTATCGGCTTTGTCAAACTGATTCGTTAACTGTGGTTTATTTAACAGCTCTTCAGTCTGTCCTGTACGCTCCTTGTATTTATTAATCCAATCGGAGTTTTGAGGAACCTTTTGCGCAAAACTTAGCAGCTGGCTTAATCCATTTCCTCCACCTTTGATGTCATTCATGAACGCAGTATATTTTTGAGGATCTACCTGTTTCATAACTTCCGATAGTTTAACGTAATCCTCAGGGGCACCTATCGGACGATCTATTGGAGTCGTGTAGCTAATATCTCCGGTCTCTGAATCCATAGTTCGTGTCAAGGCAATACCAGCTATCTGGTTCATGGTTTGCATAAATTCCTTGGCTTTATCGCCTTCCATGTAATGATCCGCAATATACTTGGACTGGGAAACTCCCATCTCCAGCAATACCGCGCGCTGCTTCTCATCCGTTACCGTTCCATCGACGATAAAATTGGATTGAATCATATTGTACACAGCATCGGATACTTCTTCCGGTTGGCCCTCCAAAACCCGGTTTAATGCATCGTTGATCTGAGTTGTGCCAAAATACTTGGCAGCATGTGACACGATATCCCCCTCAGCCAGCTTTCTGCCAGCTTCACTAATCTCCACAGAATCCTGAACGACGAACCTGGACACTTTTTCTTCATGTAGCTGGGGGGACGGAACTTGCTTGCTTGTCGGATTGATCCGTAAGCTACCAGAGCTAAGAACCGCTTGTTGTGCTTTAAGAGGTTCAAAATTCATTCAACTTCCTCCTGTCATTTTTGTAACAGGCAATCTAAGGCGTATGTACGATGTAATGTAACCCTGTTGCTATATATATCGGACAAAGCATATATGGAATGAATATATGCTTTGTCCTAAAAATGAACAATTTTTGAAGCAAGATCCTGACTCTGAATATAAATTGTTAAAATAAACAATCTGACGTTGTCATTGCTTTATAGACAGTACATCAACCACCATAAATGCTATAAGCAAAGTGATATACAATATCTGTAGCTGTAAGTGAAGTACCTGACACCTGGGCAGCTACACCTGAAAGATCATAGTAATGTGTAAAGCTTATGGGACCAGACAAGTATTCTGCAATACTTCCCGTAGAATGCGGCAGGGAAAGGGTCACACTAAAGGCTCCATTTTGATCCGTATAACCAGTACCTGTACGAGTTCGATTCCCGCTGCTTTCAGTCCAGTTCTGGTTCAACCATGTCACATTAACTGGTGCATTTGCTACTGGATAATTATCCGTTGTAGTAACAACACCCTTTACAGTCAGGCTGGTGTTTCCATTAACCCGATAATGGCGACCGTAAGAGTAGGATGGATAGTCATTCGGACCGTTTTTAGAGTCATAACCGTTAATTACAATTTTTCCAGCCCGAAGTACTGGTTTAAGTGTGAGTGCATATAAATGGTCGGGTGAATACTGGTTTGTGGTGTACACTCGCACATAGTAGGTTCCCGTATTCAAAGTGACATTATGATTGGTTTGCGGCAGAAGCGCCATTTGGTTGCCACTAAGAGCCCCATAAACTTCCGCTTTGTAACCGTAGCTTTCCGAAGTGCTGTCCAGTTTGACATTCAAACCATCATAATTGCGATTCGCAGGAATTGTGATTTGATACCAATCATTGTCAATTCCTGAATGAATGGAGCGTGAATTAAGGGTAGATCCCCCTGTACTAAATGTAAAGTTATAGGCATGAAAAGCACTCTCATCCGGTTCATAGGCATCATATTGGGAGTTTACATCCACGGTTAAATAGAAAGGATCATTTATGCTCGATCCCTTTTTGGAATGGACTGCAACTGCGTAAGCTTTCTCAGATCCGGTAGCATTGCGGCTTCCTACGTTTTCAGGAAGTGATGCCGATCCCTGTTCATACTTGTTAAAATAGGTTCCATAGGTGGAGGCGTCAATAGCATTGGGGTTGATATCCCCTGTTGTCATATCAAATTCGTACAAGTATAAGTCATAGTCAAGCTGCTCTGAAAATGGACCATCCAACTGTGCCTGCAACAATTCACCTGGCTTCACATAAATCGGATATAAAAACTGCGTGCCTCCCTCTTCCGTAATTGTACCTGAATACGTAGCAGAAGAAGCTGTGGCTGCCGTTGGACTAGCTTTCAGGGAAGGAAGGGTCTCCCTTTTCAAAGAGAATGTCTCTGGTGCTTTAAAATTGATATTTTCCTGCATGTTATAAACGGAGGATGTAATACCTTCAGGCTTGTCCACCCGGGTTAAACGCTCAATAACATCTTCGTTGTTCGTTGTTAGCTGAAAACTGGAATCAGCTTCAATAGCTTGTTTCTCCTTGTTCAACTCTGTACCTTGACTCGCGTTTGCAGTCATCCCAAAAGCAAACAGGAGCATCAAGCTTAGCATAACTGAAATAGCCTTTCTGAACCTCTTCATACTGAAATCCCCTCTCAAATGGTTTAAGGAATTCCCGCTTTCCCCGGAGAAACCAGGGCAATTCTAGGCTGTTGTCTCTATCATAAAACATTCTTGGTTCTAATGGAATATATTGAGTAAATATTTTTTAGTCTTCATTCCCTAAAATAGAAACCCCTAGAGTCAATAGATTATATGATAATTCTGGGACAATAAACTTATTTTAGACACTATTTTACCATAAAAACCCTACCAATCTCTTGTTTATACGTTATAATAAATAGATATGGGTAGTACTTTTAGCCTATATCAGCGTCGAATTACCCATAAACATACATAAAAAAGGGGAATACAGATGAAAAAACTCACCGTATTTATGCTAGTATTGTGTTGCTTTTCAATTTTGTCAGCTTGCTCTACCGATCCAGTAAAAAAAGATTTAATTACCTATGTGAATGACGGAATGCTTCCGTTAGCACAAGATGAAAAAGCAGTAACTGAAAAATATGAATCCGTGACAGGGGATAACTTCACAGATGATGAAACACTATATAATACGTTACGAGATGATATTATCCCAGAATACACCAAATACCTGGATAAGGTTGAAGCAGTAAAGACGGAAACTCCTGAGGTACGAGCTGTCCACGAAACCTACATCAAGGCAGTTAGCACTCAAAAGGAAGCACTCATTACGATGGTCGATGCGTTGGAAAAAGGGGATCTGAACTTAATTAATGAGGGTAATACCAAGCTAAGCGAGGGTAAAAAGCTATTCAGAGATTTTGGTGAACAGGTTAACACACTTGCCAAAGAGCACGACGTGAAGATCAATAAGAAATAAATTTTAAAGCTCCCGTCTGGGGAGCTTTTTCTATTTCCTAGGAATACTCGAAGCAAATTACCGCTTTCTTTAATTCTCGATCATAAAATAAGTAAACCGTATCAGCTCCAAACGCTTGAAAATAATACCCGGTGAAAGAACCGATATATGTAAATGTCTCACCATTGGTACGTTTAGGCACATGAAGCAAGTTAGTTTGCTCGAACTTAAGCATCTCTTCCAAGGATTCGTCATATTCCTTGATGTAGCTTTGAGCCTCATCAGACTGAAATGCAATATCATCCAGAATACCGTTGACTTCGGGAAAGCTTAGCCCCCAACCACTGGATTGCTTTTCCTCAAAATCGTGGGTGAGCTCTTCCACAGACTTTTTGGCCTCTCCAAAGGAGGAATAAGGATAGATTTTATTATTTTCTAAGAAAAATGCTTTGCGAGCTTCGTAATCTTGTTCATTAGCTGTGTACACCTGCTCCAGTCCGTCCAACGCCATGACTTCTCTCTTCATACGTAGGTACGCTTTATCCCCGGTAGATTTCAGCGCTTCATAGGTAGCTTCCAGCTGCGCTTTCTGATGAAGACTAAAATAATTCCAGTCTGCTTCGAATTTGTATTTGCCGTCAATTACATCGAATCCCAGCATATCTTCCTTGGTATATAAGGTATGAAATTGCTGAGTATTTTCACCCACACAGCCTTCGTGGATTTCTTTTACGGAAACAAAATGAAGCCACTCGTCCTGCTCTGGAAATAAAAATTGGAGATTAATCGAGCAAATTGGCAGAAAGTGTTTGCGGTGATGTTCAAGATCGCTGGCAAATACGTCCTCGTATGCTGGAAAACGTTTGATAAATCTCTCTGGTATGTTCATAGATGCTCCTCCTAAATTATACGGTTCTATGGTTGCTTTTCGATCCGAAACGTCCCCTCACTCGAAATCACGCTGTAAATTTCATCAAATCCTTCTTCGTAACTTGGGACCTCTAGTTTACTCATTACACTTTTAATACCGATTTCAGGAATATACTCTTTGCCTGTGCGCTGCTCATTACGCTTAATAGATTCAGCATAATCAGGTTCAAAGTAGTAGCCAATGATTTTAAATCCCTTGTTTTTACAAGCATCTATATATTTCTTTCGTTCTTCGACTGTGGGATTTGTATTGTCCACTACAAAACGCTGCATCGTTTCGATGGAGGTCTGAAGGTACATATTTTCCCTATTTCGTGTTTTAAGCATATCAAGATTTATTCGCATATGTGTTTTGAAGAATCGTTCTTTATAAAAAGTCGATTTGCCCGAAGCCTGAATTCCTATAAAAATGACACACTCCAAACCTCACACATCCTTGTTCAGATATACATATTGGTTAATATAATCTCTATTTTGTGAGAAGATTTTTATTTCACAGCAATATTATCCTCAAATACAAAAACGGAGATGGCTATATCTTCTTCCACTTTAATATCTGAAAAAAGATGCAGTAAGCGGGAATCCATATACTCCTCCAGTTCTTTATTGAACTGTACAGGATAGATTTTTTGTACCATTTTGGTTCGAGCTGCATGCACCATCTCTCTTCCTGCAACCTCTTGTGCAAGAAATTTTTCGGATGGAGTTAAATTGCCGTATAGCATTGTGATGGCCATATTATCTACAAAGGTTGTATGTATGCGTTCCGGGCCTTTTCCAAATAGCTCTTTACGTACTTTTCGAATAATTTCGTTAAAACCCGTTTCCTTTCTCATATCGCACCGCTCTCCTAAATCTACTAAAATCCTTGTTACTATTTCCATCATAACCGATTCCTATCATATAAAACAGAGATTAAGCGAAAGTGATTCTTGGAACATGCTTACCATTGGACGCATAGAAAAGAAAACACAGCCCGCCCGATCGGACAGACTGCGTATATTACTGAATCCAAACAGACTAATCTTTCACCAATCGATTCGACAGCATCAACATGATAAAAGAGAATAAAATAATGACGGCTACCCAACTCCAGGAGAGTGTCATATTTCCGACCTCGGACGCGGTGTAAATCGCCGTAGGCAGGGTTTGAGTCTGTTCAGGAATATTACCCGCAAGCATCAGCGTAGCTCCAAACTCCCCTAACCCTCGGGCAAATCCGAGAATGTATCCTGAAATGAGCGGTCGGTAGGCAAGAGGCACCGTAATATGGCGAAACACTTGCCATTCATTGGCACCTTGCGCACGTGCAGCCTGCTCTACCTCGGGATCTACAGCTTCAAAGCCTGCTTTGATCGTCCGATAAGCCAGTGGTAAAGCAACAACTACGGCCGCCACCACTGCGGCTCCCCACGTAAATACAATGGTCTGCTGGAACAGGCTTTCAAAGGCAGTGCCAATCCAGCTTTTCCTTCCCAGCAAGATGAGCAATATAAAGCCGACAACAGTGGGCGGCAAAACGAGCGGAAGAAGTAGGACGGTCTCAATCACGCTGGTTCCTCTCCGCAGCGAGCAGTTCGCCATCATCCGAGCTACCACAGTAGCTAATAAAAAGACAATAATGCTGGCAACGACAGCGACTTTGACAGATACGATAACCGGAGGAAGAAAAGCCGACCAATCCAACGGGACCCCCTCCTTTATCTGTGAATTCTATTTCTTTTCTGTTGGAGCTGAAAATCCATCTTTACTGAATACGCTCATGGCTTCATCTGTACGCAGAAAATCGACAAACTCGCCTGCTTCCTTGCTGTGTTTGGTTGCTTTTACAATACCTTCTGGATACAGGATAGGTGCATGCAATTCCTCAGGTACTTCTAGTGCTACGACTGTTTTATCGGATGATTTGGCATCTGTCAAATAAACGAGTCCAGCATCGGCATTACCTGTTTCAACATAGTTTAATACCTGTCTTACGTCTTTGGCGAATACCATCTTCGGTTCCAGCTTGTCCCACAATCCGGCCTTTGTCAGCGATTCTTTGGAATATTGTCCGGCTGGAACGGTAGTAGGCTCCCCAACAGCAAGCTTTAGGAAAGAAGGATTTGTCAGATCATTAAGTGTAATACTTTTGTTATCCGTGCTGTTCGCCTTATCTTGCGGAACAACCACAACCAGTTTATTTTGAAGCAGTACGCTATCTTTTTCCACTAATGAAGCATCGGTTAAAGCCTTCATTTGCTTCATGCCTGCCGATATAAATACGTCAGCGGGTGCACCCTGCTCAATTTGTTTTTGTAAAGTACCGGATGAAGCATAGTTAAAGGTAAGCTTGATATCTGGGTGCTGCTTTTCATATTGATCCTTGAGCGTATTCAGACTATCTTGAAGACTCGCAGCGGCAGATACAATCAACTCTGTTTTGGGTGCGGACGGTGTCGACTGTACAGCAGCCGGAGACGAACACCCAGCCAGAACCCATGCCAACAATCCAACAAACATGAATATGTACCCGAATCTCTTTTTCAATTTGTTTTTCCCCTGTCCTCTAAATTCCGAAATGAGTTGACAATGCAATCTCATAACGGTCCAAATCTATTGGGTCAACCCAAATATTTGTGATAAATAGATCTTGCCTCGGCGATATCCTTGGTGCCATGGATCAGAACACGTCCATCCTGAAAAAGAACCAACCGATGCGATCCAATGACAACGGATACTAGATATGGATTATGCTCCACTTTGCCCCCTTGGCGGGATAGCAGGCGTGCCGCTTCGTTCAGATCACGTACAGCACCCGTGACTGGTCGAATCTGAACCGTATCACGTCCGCACAGTACAGCCGTTTTAGCCTGATGCTCCGATTGTAGAAATGGATACACTGGATGCTCACCACACGTCGGACAATCTATTTTTTTCATGGCGCTGATCTGGATCGCCTGATGTTGATTATTCCATAGATCGAAGGAAATCAGCTTGCCTTGTAAGGCTGAATTGTCCCCAGTCAGCAGCTTCAATGTTTCGGCACTTTGGTAAGCTGCCACCATTTGTACAGCTGGACTAATGATACCGACCGTATCACAGGTGGCACCGCCGAGCGGTACAGTTCCGAGCAGACAATGCAGACAGGGTGTCTGTCCTGGAACGATCGTAAAGGTTGTCCCGTAGCTACCAACACACGCTCCATAAATCCAGGGGATTTGGTGCTTTACAGCGTAATCGTTCAAAAGCAGACGTGTATCGAAATTATCAGTGGCATCTACGATGAGGTCCACCCCTATCGCAATATCGCCGATTTCCTCCAGTGATACATCTTGAACTAGTGCACGGATGTCCACGTCCGAATTGATTTGCTGCAATCGCCTCTGGGCGGCCACTGCCTTGGGTATCTGTTCATGGGCATCCGCTTCGTCGTAGAGCTGCTGGCGTTGCAGGTTGCTCCAGTCTACATAATCTCGGTCTACCAACGTCAACCGTCCGATGCCCGCTCGCACCAGCATGTCCGCGTTCGCAGTTCCCAGTGCTCCAGCACCTACCATTAATACATGCTTGCTGCGGATATTTTTTTGTCCTGTCGGCCCGATTTTTCCGAATAATTCCTGCCTTGAATATCGGGCGTGAGACGCCTGCGTGTGTGCTTTTGCATCAGCATCCTTTATTGGGTCCTTTTTCATTTCAGACATGTTAATTTACGCCCCCATACTTCTTATCCATTAATTGCTGCAAGTTGATCAGACAAGATAAAAGTCCAGATGTCCCGCCTAACTCGAAGTTATGGGGTGTTATGAGGATTCCAGCCACCTAGCTGGTGCCCCTTCCACTCCGAGCCGTCCTCCCACACTTCCTTTTTCCAAATCGGTACGATTTGCTTCAAGCGTTCAATGGCATGGCGACTGGCCTCGTAGCAAGCATCACGGTGCGCAGCAGAAACAGCAATCACGACACTGGTCTCTCCAATCCTTACCGTACCAAGCCGATGTGTAATAGCAGTGCGCGTTGACGGCCAACGATCTGCAATTTCGTCACCTATCTGCTTCATCGTGTTCATGGCCATCGGCACATATGCTTCATATTCAAGCAGCACCGTTCGCTGACCTTGTGTAAATTCCCGAGTCGTACCATTAAAGGTCAATGAAGCCCCATGTGAAGGGTCGTGTACCTTGGAGGTTACCTCATCGGCATCAATCAGATCGTAGGTAATAGCGTATAAGCCACATTTTGAAACGACCGTCTCCATTCCGGGTGCTGACTGATGAAGAGCAATTGCGTCTGATGGAAGCACAAGTTCATCTGGAGAAGCCAACTTCTTATGATGGGTAAAAAAAGAACCTGACAGTTGTGAAGCTATCTTCGGGTACAGCTCATTCAGCCTTGTTCGAATGTCTGCAATGGTCACCGTTTCCTGTGAAAGTTCCATAGTGATCACGTCACCAAATTGTTCCGCCATACCTGCGAATAATTGAATATGATATTGCATTATGCACCCGCCCCCCTTTAATACACCCTATCTATCGAATTCACCTGGCCTGTTATTGAAACTCATCCTCCTGAAACCGGAGGAATAATCGCAATCTCATCATGTATACTAACCAGATCCTCAGGAGCGGCGTAGGCTTGATTTCTGGCAACAAAAGCCCCCTGCAACTGGGCCGCTGCTTCAGGGAAATATTTGGACAGCAAGTCTTTTAATTCGTTGATGGTCATCGTTTCCTGATCAGCAGACACCGTGATCATAGGCTTTCCCATCAGTTCTGCAAGTCCGGCAAATACTTGAATATGATAGTTCATTAAGTAGGTTCCCCCCTTTCAGTACAAGAATGACCATCGCATATACACCAAGAAAAACCAACATGAACTAATACCTCGAAAGGTTTTATTCCATGCTGGTTAACGACGATGGTCTACATTGATTATTTTTTATATTATATTTTAGATTCTACCAGTTCATCAATCCGCTCCGTGTGCGTGTACACGTTCAAAGAACGACTTCGTATAAAACCGACGGTAGTAATCCCGAGATCCTCTGCCAATTCAAGTGCAAGCTCTGTGGGAGCTGACTTGGACAAAACAACCTCACAACCAATTTTCGCAACCTTCAACAAAATTTCAGACGAGATGCGCCCACTGAATACGATGATTTTATCTTGTAATATAATATCATGCTTTAGGCAGTACCCATAGATTTTATCGAGCGCATTGTGTCGGCCGATATCCATTCTGGACAGGATTATTCCGTCTTTATCACACAGCGCAGCATTGTGAACGCCACCAGTCTCCTGAAACGTATGTGCCGAGGTTTGCATCAAATTCATCAGCCGAAAACAGTCATCGAAAGATACCGTAACATGGGCATCATTCATTCTTTTTGCCACTTTGGCATCATTTATAAAGTAAAATCCCTGTCTACTTTTTCCGCAGCAGGAGGTAATGTATCGTTTGGAATGAAAGTTTTGATAAAACTCATTCATCCGACGGGTTTTAATATGAACAAATCCTTCTTTTTCCTGAACCCAAATATCTTCGATATCATCATACCGTTGAATGACGCCTTCAGAGGCCAAAAAGCCTACTGCCATATCCTCTACATACTCTGGTGTACAAACCATGGTGGCAAATTCCTGCTGATTGATTTTAATGGTCACCGGATACTCCGTCACCACTGTGTCTTCAAAACGCTTGATCTGACCGTCCCGGTAACGTAGGATCTCGCGTTTTACCTCAGCCGGCTTTTCCATGTGCTCAACTCCCTTGTTTCTGACAGGCTGGCTCTTTGGTTCACCCGCCGATATGTGACATTTCAATTTTGGACGATGCTTGCTTTGTATGAGTCAACCGTTCCTCTGAATAGCGGTCGGTACGTCCTCTCCATACACGCTCAATGTAAGATCTAATCTCATCATCGGATTGCTCGGACCGCAGCATCGTGCGAAGCTTGTACCCTTTAGACGCAAACAGGCATGTGTACAAGGAGCCCTCAGCAGAAATTCTCGCCCGTGTACATGTGGAGCAGAAAGCGTCCGTAACGGATGAAATAATGCCGATTTCCCCGTCTCTGTCCAGATACCTATAGCGCGTCGCTACCTCACCTTTGTACTGGGGTGGAACAGGTTCTAACGGCATGTGCTCGTGGATCGTTTCGATGATCTGCTGCTTGGAAACAACCTGATCCAATTTCCAGCCATTGGTGTTGCCTACATCCATAAATTCAACAAAGCGCAAAATATGCTTTTTCTTTTGAAAATAGTCCGCCATGGGCACGATATCCTGATCGTTAAAGCCCTTTTGCACGACCATATTTATTTTCACCTGCATTCCCGCTTGAGCTGCAGCCTCAATACCTTCCAGCACCGCCTTTACACTGCTTCTCCCCCCGTTCATTCGGCGGAATCGATCATCATCAAGCGAATCCAGACTAACTGTCACTCTCTTCAGCCCCGCCTCTCGCAGTGACGCTGCATACTTAGGCATAAAGACACCGTTCGTCGTCATAGCAATATCTTCAACCCCATCGAGTTGAGTTAACGAATGAATGAGCGAGGACAGATCTTTTCTCAGCAACGGCTCACCACCAGTAATGCGAAGCTTTGTAACACCTAGCGAGACAAAGATACGAGAGAGGCGGGTAATTTCCGCAAAGGTCAATATTTTTTCTTTTGGCAAAAACGGATAGTCATGGCCAAATATTTCTTCAGGCATACAATATCGGCACCGAAAATTACATCGGTCTATGACGGATATTCTCAAGTCCCGTAACGGACGATTCCATTGATCGTCGCTGCGGTTCGCCATCCCGTTCACCTCAATCCGTCTTCATTAATAAACCTCTTTAAACTCTAAACTGAACCAAAAAAACCGGCATCACAACAACTTCTTCGCTTATGAATACCGAAGAATCTGCTAAATGCCGGTTAATTTATCTACATCAGGATTTTACGAATCCTCACATCATGTGATATAGAAAAATCAAACTAACAAGCGCTGCGCCAAATAAAATATACGCGATTCTCACGTACACTCCATTCACGAATGCTCTCAAATAGATACATTCCTATTGTTAGCAATCCTGGAACGTTTGTCAATGATTTTTCGCTTTCTCAATTGATAATCATTATCGATTAAAAATTTTAATAAATCACCGTTGAACTATCTTAAATTTTACGCTATAGTTACACCAGATGACATGCAGAAAATGACATATTCAATTTATTGATATACAGACGGTGCGTACTGTCTGGTATTAATACATACTCCTATGGCGGATTGGCCTCCAGGACCTAGAGCTTGGTCACTACTCCACCATAAACACAAGTGCTTAAACACGAGCACTTGTGTTTATGGTGGAGTTTTTTTGTTCCCAATTTTAAAATTCAAAATCTGAAAGGAGCCTGAACCGTGACGGATAGTACGATCAAAATTACATTAAACGGACAGGAACTGAAAACGAATAGCAGTGCAACCATTCTTGAAGTAATCAACGAAAACAATATTGCCCATCCCCAACTGTGTTACGTTCCCGAAGTGGATCCGATCCGCACCTGTGACACATGTATCGTGGAAGTAGACGGAAAGCTTGTACGCTCCTGTTCAACACTTGCTACGAATGGAATGAATATTCATCTACATTCAGATCGCGCAAAAGCAACTCAAACCGAGGCTATGGATCGTTTGCTGGAAAATCACCTCCTCTACTGTACAGTGTGCGATAACAACAACGGTAATTGTAAACTGCATAACACCGCAGAGCTTATGGAAATTGAACATCAAAAATATCCATATCGACCGAAGGTTGATCCCACAGAAGTGGATATGTCCCACCCTTTTTACCGTTATGATCCCAATCAATGTATTGCATGCGGCCAATGCGTAGAGGTATGTCAGAACCTTCAGGTCAATGAAACACTGTCCCTCGACTGGGAGGCTGAACGCCCTCGCGTGATCTGGGACGATGGGGTTGCAATTAACGATTCCTCTTGCGTCAGCTGCGGTCAGTGTGTAACGGTCTGCCCATGTAACGCCTTGATGGAAAAATCCATGCTGGGAGAGGCCGGCTTCATGAGCGGCATAAATAAGGATTTATTAAATCCAATGGTTGATCTAATTAAGGAAGTGGAGCCAGGCTACAGCGGTATTTTTGCAATTTCGGAAGCTGAAGCAGCGATGCGTGAAACCCGTACAAAAAAAACAAAAACCGTCTGCACGTTTTGTGGTGTAGGTTGTAGCTTTGAAGTTTGGACCAAAGGCCGCAAAATTTTGAAGGTACAACCTACCTCTGAGGGGCCTGTTAACGGCATTTCGACATGCGTCAAAGGGAAATTCGGTTGGGATTTTGTGAATAGCGATCAGCGTTTGACCTCGCCATTAATTCGTCAAGGAGACGAATTCGTGGAAGCAACCTGGGAAGAAGCCTTGAGCCTGATGGCCAGCAAAATGGGAGCGATCAAAGAAACCTACGGCGGCGAGGCACTCGGCTTTATTTCTTCGTCCAAATTTACCAATGAAGAAAATTATCTGATGCAAAAGCTGGCTCGTCAGGTGTTCCAAACGAATAACGTTGATAACTGCTCACGGTATTGCCAATCTCCTGCATCATGGGGTCTACAATACACCGGAGGCATCGGCGGAGACAGCGGTACGATTAAAGACATTGCCTCAGCAGGTTTGGTCATACTGGTCGGCTGTGCGCCGGGAGAAGGACATCCTGTGCTGGCTACCCGCATCAAACGTGCGCATAAGCTGCATGGTCAAAAGCTGATCTCGGTGGACCTGCGCAAACATGAAATGGCAGAACGCGCAGATCTGTTCATGCGTCCGAAGCAAGGTACGGATTATGTATGGTTATCCGCTGTAGCCAAATACATCATTGAGCAAAACTGGCATGATGCTAAATTCATTAAGGAACATGTAAATTTCTATCCTGAATATTTGAAATTGCTGGAGAACTTCACCTTGGAATTCGCCGAACAGGAAACTGGCATCTCCAAAGAGACGCTGATTCAGGTAGCAACCATGATTCACGAAGCGGATGGCACGGCCATTTGCTGGGGTATGGGCGTGACACAAAACATCGCAGGCTCCTACACTTCGATTGCAATTGCCAACCTGCTGCTGGTGACTGGCAACTTTATGCGTCCGGGTGCAGGCGCATATCCGCTTCGTGGTCATAACAATGTGCAGGGCGCTGCCGATATGGGTACGATGCCAGATATTTTCCCTGGCTATCAGCCCGTAACGAACGATGCCATTCGTTCCAAGTTCGAAGCGGCCTACGGCGTACAAATTCCAAGCCAACGCGGACTGGACAACATTCAAATGCTGGAAGCCATTGAGACGGGTAAGCTCAAAGGTATGTATATCGCTGGAGAAGAAATGGCATGGGTGGATGCGGACTCCAACCATACCCAAGAAATGCTGGCGAATTTGGATTTCCTTGTCGTTCAGGATGTATTTCTGAGCAAGACAGCTGAATTCGCTGATGTCATTTTGCCAGCCGTACCTTCACTCGAAAAAGACGGAACCTTCACAAACACCGAACGTCGCGTACAGCGTTTATACGAGGCGCTTCGCCCTATAGGAGACAGCAAACCGGATTGGTGGATTTTCAGCCAATTTGCCAAGCACATGGGATTTGATTGGGATTACAGTCATCCGAGTGAAATTTTTGAGGAAATGGCGGCGCTCACTCCATTTTTCTCCCAATGTAATTATGACGTATTGGAAGGCTGGAACAGCTTCCATTGGGGATCGCCGGATGGTAGCAACACACCGCTTCTGCATACCAATGGCTTTAACTTTCCAGATAAAAAAGCACGCTTGGGACTTTTCGAATATGTACCACCAAAAGAGTACCCCGCTGAATTCGATCTGACCTTAAATAATGGTCGACTGCTCGAACAATTTCATGAAGGAAATATGACGACAAAGTCAACAGGCCTTCAGCTCAAACTTCCAAAAGTATTTGTGGAAGTGTCCCCTGAGTTGGCTGAGGAGCGTGGAGTTACAGACGGATCGCTGGTTCGGCTGGAATCTCCCTATGGTGCGGTCAAGCTACGTGTTCTGGTGACGGACCGGGTACAGGGAACTGAAATTTATGTGCCAATGCACTCTACCAGCCATGAGGGTGCTGTCAATCTATTAACTGGTGGAGCATTTGATGTCATCACCCGTACACCAGCCTATAAACAAACCAAAGTACGGATGCAAATTTTGGAGATCGATGGTCAAAATCCACTGCCACATATCAATCCACGTTATAAAAAGCGGCATCCGCAAAATGGGGTTGAAGTGAACCGTAAGTGGAGTCGTCCCGGTTACGTCGATTTGGTAGATCAAAAATAAGGAGGTCGAACCATGGCTAAGCCTATTTCAATTGTGAGAAAACGTATTTTGACAGCAGAAGAACGGCAAAAACAATCCCTGGATCAACTGACTGCCGATCTGGCGGACAATGGGGCGGCATTGCAGAAGACACTTGAGATTGTACGGGAGCTGCATGACAGCGGTCTTCTCGAAGCAGCCCAGTCTATGCTAAAAGCCAAAGAAACCATCGCCAAAATCGCTGTAGGACAAGCGACGCGCAAGCCTGTGACGAAGATGATCAATAATCTGATGGGTGCAGCAGGGATGCTGTCTGAGGTAGACCCCGAGCTGATGAAAAAACTGGCAAGCAGCGTCACTACGGGCCTGAACGAAGCCGAAGAGCATCTAAAGCAGAATAAAAAGACTCGCCTACGTGATCTTATGAAGGCCATGAATGATCCGGATGTAAACCGGGCTATGGGGTTCGGTATTCATTTTCTCAAAGGCATGGGAAAAGGTTTGTCTGATAAATAGCTTAATAGATATGAAAGTGGAAGACTGCTAACCACAGATAATAAAAAGAGCTGCACCCGTTTTCGGAGCCAGCTCTTTTTATTTATTTTTTATCCACCTGTAACAAGGTCACCGTTTTAAGAGAAACAGCATCTTTTATTTGCTCCTCCGCGATAACCTTAAGTTTTAGCAAGCTGGAAATTTTTAAAGTGTCCGGCTTGGAAAACAAACGCCATAATTGAGGATCAGGCAATGCATCATACAATTTTGCATGATCGTATTCCTTGCGCTGCTGCTGTACAATCCTGACTCTGTAGTTGCCAATTTTCCAATCGGATACTTCCTGCTCTGCGCAATGAGCGGTAATGTCATTACGCAAATCAGCCAGTTCGCCTTCAATTTCTTTTTGCTTTTGCTTTAACTGGTAATAGCGACGCACCTTGTTTTCCAATTACATCACGCTCCTCTGCTTACATATGTATGTTGGCAGAAGCGTTTTAGGACAAGTTTTATCATGTCAGGATATAAGGTGTAACTGCAACTGACACAACATTTCCCGGGTAATGGTAACGTCGATGAATTGAGCCCTCATTATTCAAACTTTATTTAGGTACATTCGCCCCTGGAGTTACAGGTCCCGCTCCTTTGGACTCCCCCTTGCGCTTCATATAATTGGCCCAGTATGCCGTCAGAATTGGCACCAAAATAGAGGTCACTATGACCGAAGCGGCTACTAATGCTGTTGCAGATTGTGCAACAGGCAAAAATTCAGGTTTGATATTGGCAACAATGACTGGATTGGCTACCGCTGCACCTGCTGTGCTGGAGGCTGCAATTCCTGCCGTACCATTGCCACCACCAATATATTTGTCCGCCAGAATCAGCGGAATACCTGTAATGATAATGACAAAAATGCCCAACAAAATACCTGGTACGCCTGTCTGAACAATAACACTCAGGTCAATAGAACACCCCAGTGCAAAACCAAAAAATGGAATCAGAGCCTGTGTCGCGTTTCCAAAATATTTACGGAAATCATGATCCAGATTGCCCAACATAAAGCCGACCAAAAATGGTAATACGGCACCGACAAATGTTTGCGGTTCAAAAACGGCCAGTCCGGTACTACCTAGAATAAGCATGGTCACCAACGGGCCCGATTCCAGTGACATCAGCACAAATGCTCCTGCCTCTTCCTTCGAGCCATACTGCTGCATAATGGAGGCATAGAGCCCGCCGTTCGTCATATCCATAGCCGAGATCAGCGCCAGCACCGACAAACCTGCAAATAGCCCACTTTCTACGCCGCCAACAGGCAGCAATCTGGACGCTATGATCGCCACGACCCAGGCGACCGCGATTTTAGTCAATACGAGCGTTCCCGATTTACGCAATACGGTGCCTGTCGCTCGCACATCTATGGAAGCACCCATACAAAAAAACCACACTGCCAAAATGGGCACCGTACCGGTCATCAATCCCTTGGTAAAAGATCCAAAATAGTCGCCTGCCCATGGAGTAAACGTATGAAAAAGTGCGCCAATAAACAGCGGCACCAGCATAATGCCCCCAGGAATTTTATCGATATTTTGTTTGATTTTCATAACTTCATTCAACCCTTTCGTTTTTGCCAATGCAAAAACAAGGCCGTTTTACTTGCGACTTAAGCCGAGTTCAGGAATTAATTTGGCGAAAGTATCATGACTATCCTTCAGTTGACGTGCGAATGCCTCTGCATCCTGGACACGCAACCCTAACCCATGCTTCCGCATTTCCTCCCTGAATTGCTCGTCTTTCGTCCCCTTGATCAGTGCATCCGCTAACGTTCGAGCCACCTCATTCGGTGTATCCTTGGGTACAGCCAGCCCTCTCCAAGTGCCGATAAAATGGACACGTAACCCAGTCGCCTGCTGAAGTGTCGGCACCTTTGGAAACGCTTCCGAAACAGTGTCTGCTTGGATCGCCAGTATGCGAAGCTTCCCATCGTCCACGTATTTCTTTACTTCTGCGGGGCTGACGGGTACAGCATCCACGAATCCACTCATTAAAGCAGAAACTGCTGGGCCTGCTCCCTCATAAGGAATATGGGTAAAGCGGACTCCGCTTTTCTGCTCCAGCATCGCGGCAGCGAGGTGCCAGATGCTTCCTGTGCCTGCATTACCCATTTTCAGCTTGCCTGGATGGACCCTAGCATCCTCCAGAAATGCCTCCGCTGTCTTCCAAGGCGCATCCGCCCGAACCGTAATGGCAGAAGGGTCCATATTGGTTTGAAGCAGCGGCTTAAAACGCTCGTAGGTGATTGGTAGCAGTCCCAAATGTGGTAATGTAGTCAGTTCAGCGACCAGATACGTTACGGTATAACCGTCCGCCTGCGCCTCAGCTCCCTCCATCAGCCCGACAGAACCGCCGCCTCCTGTTCGATTAACGACGATGATCGGCTGCCCGAGATGCTTTCCGGCGGCTTTAGCCAACGCTCTTGCGGTAATATCTGTACCGCCCCCCGCCGCATATGGAACGACAAGCGTTACTGGCTTCGCAGGAAATATACGACTGTGATCCTGCAGGGTACGGTGATCCACATATTCACTGATACTCAAGGCAGAAAGCATAGCCACTCCTGCCGCAACCAGCACATATTTTTGCCATGGCTTTTTCTTCATTACGCTTCCTCTTCTCCAAAAATGAACTGGGCCCATCTTGCACCCGTTGTCACCTCCAACCTTTACGGACATATTGTTTACGCTTACATGAAGTCAATGTACCGCACCGTGGAGGTCCACATCTATCGCCTAATCCTCGTATTTATCTTCGATTTCACCAAAGCGCCGATCTTTTGACCGATCTGCATATTCATTAGAAGATTTGTTGATTTGTCTGAATTTCCCTGGGGTCACTTGTTTATACTTGCGGAATACACGAATAAAGCTGTTCTCATTTCGGTACCCGACCTGTTCTGCAATTTCACCAATTTTCAAATGCGTTTCACATAGCAATATGCATGCCTTTTTGACACGTAATCCAGTCAAATAATCGTAAACGGTAGTCCCCGTTTTCTCCTTGAACATACTGCTCACCGAGGACACGCTCATGTGAACATGATCCGCAATTTCCTGAAGCCCGATGTTCAAATGCAGATAGTTTTCCATATAGTCGATCATCTCTTGTACGCGTACAAAATCTTTGGACTGTTGGCGTCCATGCCATTTTTCTTCAATATCAGTCAACATAATGGCCAGCAAAAGCTCAATGTCTTGAAGGTCTAGTGTCAGAATCTGATTCCAATGATAATCAGCGAGCTGATCTGGCGGTGTCACACTCTGAGTGGCACACCATTTTAGCAAATCTTCCAGCAGTTCATGAACAAATAGGTAGACCTGGTTTGGAGATGTCCTATAGTGTCGAAGTTCTTCTATCCATTGGCTGACTAGCTTTGCACTTGCACCAGGCTCCTGTGACTCCACAGCACGAATCAGATCCACACGCCGATGGTCCAGTAATCTTGCATCCTGAGCCTGATCCTGTGATTGCACATCCACTATGCAATCCCATTTCACATTTATGTTGCTGCTCATATTCATATGTGAACGTCCATACCCCTCGTACAAACGTAAATTAAGCGCCTCTTTTCCTTGTATAAAAGAAGCCCATACCTCTTGAATATCTGTGACCTTATGGCCGATCCCTACCGAAATAGTCATGGGAAGATACTCCCCAACAACCTGAATTAGCCTGTCAACGCTCTTACGAAGCCATGTTCTCTCTTTGGCTGCTCCCTCTGCTCCAACTTCATATACACTCTCCCTGAGCTGCAGCAGGACAACCAGACCATTCTCCTCCTCCGGCGCACTGACTGCTTTCCACTGAGGCTCAAGCATCTCCAGCAAAATATTGTTCAGCGCATATTTGAGCAGCATTTTGTCCTCTTCTGGAAAGCTTGCGGTCCACATAGAATACCGATCAATCGACACGACCATAACAACCAAAGAATTACGGTCCCAATCGGAAAAATACTGTTCCCATTTCGTACGCATTTCCTGTATACCCATTCTACGCTGGATGACATCTTCTATATATTTGGATCGCAGCTCCGGCAAGCTTCGCTCTACCACCAAAGATTTGCGGTGAAATTCTCCAACCAACTTGCTAATCACGGGTTCCAAATCATACAATCCTCCCTGGCGTGTTCCCTTATTGCCTGAATTCAGGAGGCTATTAATTTTTTTCATGGGGCGAAAAGCGGCATAACTGTAATAGTAAACCGCTGAGCACCCAGCCAGGATAGAGATCAAGGCCAGCCACAGCATCATATTGCGCGCCAGCTTGACATTTTTCAGCAGCTTGTCCATCGGCACGAGTGATACTAGACGCCAGCCTGTGACATCAGAGAAGGTCTGGTTCGCCATATATTCCATATCCCCGATTTCTACATAAGCGTAAGGATTCACATCCAGCTCTTTCAAAACCCTGCCCATCTCATTTAAGGGTAAGGACGATCTCAGCTTGGGATAGATCAGCTCACCCTCCAGATCATAGACGTATTGCGAGTTGGATAAATGAATATACAATTTGGAGAAAAAATGGTCGTAATCCAAATTGATTAACACTGCACCGATGACCTGTCCATTCTCTACTATAGGCCTAGCCAGCGAGAGCAGTTCTATCGTGCCATGCTGTTGATCCGTGCCATACCATCTTCGCTTAATCAGTAGCGGCTTTTTTTGAATGTTCTGAATCCAGGGAACCCAGGTTGTATCCGGTGCCTGGTTCCAATCGGGCAAATAACCATAATTGCTGGAGATGAGAGC
Source organism: Paenibacillus sp. T2-29 (assembly GCF_052921365.1). Taxonomy (NCBI): domain Bacteria; kingdom Bacillati; phylum Bacillota; class Bacilli; order Caryophanales; family Paenibacillaceae; genus Paenibacillus; species Paenibacillus sp. T2-29. The sequence continues at coordinate 928,570 of NZ_JBREVE010000001.1, forward strand.
ATGATTCTCCAAAGAAATGACTTCAACCGAATAAATTTCTTCGCTCGAAGAAAGGGTTTTCAAATATTTCTGAAGCCGATCTATAACGGAAGCTTTGTTGGATACCGACTTTCCGTTCGTATGAATACGTATAAAAGACTCTACATCCGGATGATAAGCTGCATCCAGCGCCTTGTTATCCGACTCACGAAAAGCCCGATTGGTCACATCCAGATTGATTTGCAACAATTCTATATTAGGTGTGTTCAGCTCGGTATCCAAACCTTCACGGTATCTTGAATACGATAGCAAGCCGATCAGGCTTATCACGAGCGACACGCACAGCGTGAGCAACAGGATCAGTCTTGTCTGCTTATTTTTCAGTATCAAACGAAGCTTAAGTCGCAACATTCCTGTAACTTCATCCTTCCGGACTACGTTGTCCATCTTCCTCTTACTTTATATTAGATGACATATTACCTCTACATCTATTTGACGCATGAAGTGGAATTTCCTGCCTTTACAAATCAAACTTAACAGAAGTCACATCATTAAAAATAAAAAGAAGAAGTCTCCCTGTACAAGGTAGAACTTCTTCTTACGTGCTGCCTGCCTTCATTGGTCAGCAGCATAGGTATTCGTATTACAGTGTTTAGCTCGTCTTTTCCACCTGAAAACGATTCAGTTCCCGCTGCATCTCCTCGCGAATCTGGCGAAGCTCCTTTACCTTCTCAGCCGATTCCTCGAAGGAACGCTTCTGCTCCACCGTGGAAGCCGTAATCTCTTCACTGCCTGCGGCGGACTGCTGAGTGATTGCGCTAATATTCTCAATAGCTTGCTGCACCTGTACACTCAGTTCTCGCGATACATTCATGTCTATGGATAACTTGCTGACTTGGCCGGCAATTTGCTGCACTTTGCCACTAATCTCTCTAAACGATTCTCCGGTGGAGGAGGTTGCCTTCTCCTGCTCGCGGAACAGCTCCTGACTTTGCTCCACAGAAGCCTTCACCTTATCCATAGCCTGCGTGATCCCCTCAACAGCGGTATAAATTTTCTTTACAGCAGATTCAGATTGACTCGCCAGCTTTTTCACTTCATTGGCAACAACAGCAAAGCCTTTTCCCGCTTCACCCGCACGTGCAGCCTCAATCGACGCATTCAAGGATAAGAGCGACGTCTGGCTGGCAATTTCAGATACATAACCAGTCATAGTTGTGATCTCGGCTGCATTAGACTCCAGCTCTCTGACTGTTTGCTCCACTTCGGACATTGCTGAACGATTCTCCGCAACGATTCGCATTTGATCACTCATAACACGCGCACCCTGCTCAATGACACGCAAAGCATCCTCACTATACGCGGTGGATTGCGTGGTCTCCAGCAGATTAGATTCAAACTTCTGCTGCATATCATCCACCACGCCAACCGTCGATGACAGGTCCTCAGCAATTTTCTGACTGCCTATCGCAAGTTCCTCTGTTGATGTGCTGACTTGTGTCACAATTTCCTTCATGGCCTCATTGTGCTGATCAATATCCCGAGCCATCAGATCGACACGATTCCCCGCCTGATCAATGGAGAGTACAATGCTGCGCAAGTTCCCGATCATAACACGGAAAGATTCATTGAGCTCGTCTAGTTCATCTCGGCCCTTTGTTTGAGGAAGTTGAACGGTTAAATTTCCCTCGGCAATTTGCTTCGCTGCATCCGTTAACTTGCGGGTTCTAAGGGCAAGCTGCCTGGAGGTATATGTATTATATAGCCCGACCGCCACCAGAAGTAGAACTGCGCCTGTCAAGGCTAATTGCCAAGTAAAACGAATACTCTTGGTCAACTCTTCTGTGTATTGTTCGTAACGCGCCTTGGTCAGTAGATCCAGCATAAATACATCGTTCTGAATCCCCTGGGCACGCATGGCCTCTCGTTTGGATTCTGGGCTGTTCTGAGCACTCATCGCTTTTTCCGTTGCTGCTTTCAATTGGCTGAATTTTGTTTTAATCGTATCCAGTCGCTTTTGCTGTGCTTCGGTCTGCATCATGCCCTGTGAAAGCAAAGTAATCGTTTTTTCAGACTGAGTTAGCTGATTTTGCACATCGGCTTTGTTGCTCTCCGTCATGGAAGTAGAATAATTTTGCAGCGCCTGCCCCGACTGAATCAAATAGGCATTAAGTTGCTGTACATTCAACATAGCTGGAACAAGATTACTGCTTTGAGCGTTAATACGTAACAATTCAAAAATGATATAAGCTACTAAAGCCAGGCAAGCGATTAGGGAAATCATCGCGTTAAGCACCAGTTTACCTTGCAGTTTCATCAGCATTCATCCTCCGTTTGCGAAAATTTATTGGGTGGGTACAGTAAGTGTGCCGGATTTGATTTTTTCCATTAAATCATCCATCACCTTTTGCTGATCCGGATTCAGTGTCACGACACGAATAGGCGCCAAACCTATACCTTCTTCCGCAAGTCCAAACACCATATCCTTCTCCGTAAATTTTCTTTGATGATCTGCAAAGCCTTTGACTACTGTATAAATTGCAGTGTCTACATTTTTAATCATTGAGGTCACTACCGCTTTTTCCGCAATAAAAAACTGGTCGCTATCGACCCCGATGGCGAATTTATGCTGCTTCTGCGCTTCCTGTAATGCACCTACACCGGTTAGCCCTGCTGCTGCAAAAATGACATCAATCTGATTCTGGTTGATCATGTCATCTGCAATTTTCGTACCCAGCTCCGGCTTGCCAAAATCTCCTGCATACGTTGTCGTAACTTTCGCATTAGGTTTGACTGATTGCACCCCTGCACGATACCCAATTTCAAACTTTTTCAGCAGAGGAGATTCCGCACCTCCAAGAAAACCCACCTGTTCCGTACGACTCGTCAAACCGGCAACAACTCCGGCCATAAAACTGCCCTCTTCTGCTTTGAACGTAATGGAGGCCACATTCGGCAATTCCGATGTTTCATCCACGATTAAAAATTTACGGTCTGGATTCTTTTTGGCAACGGCCTCCAAACTGTCCTTCACCATATAACCCAACCCAATGATTAAATCTGCTTTTTCTTGAACAAGCTGATTAAAAGCAGCATCATACGTCTTGGTCTCAGTTATTTCCCGGTATTCAAAAACAATCTTCCCCTCATCCCGTGCCTTGACCAAACCTCGAAAAGCCGCGTCACTGTAAGATTGGTCACCCAGACCAATATCTGACAGCACGATTCCCACCTTAATGGGTTGGGCCTTAGTTTGTACGTCTGATTGCCCACATGCACTTAGCAATAATGCAAAGATCGTAACAATGGGAATCCACCTAAAAGTTAATAATAGAGCTCTTTTCTTCATGACATATCACCTCAACATAAAATGCAAATCCCCAACATCTTTATATCGGTTATAAAAGCATATTTTTTCATAAGAGTTTCTGTAAATTCATTGTTAATAGAAGTGTGATAAGTGTGATGTCTTTATTTATTATGTAAAAAATGTATATTTTGCATTGTTTTTATTATACGAACTGTCTAAATTCATTTATTTCCGTTTATCTCGAAAGATTAAAGTGTAATTTCCATTGAAAAACCTAGGTATTTTGAAACTGAAACCATCACTCTATGTTGAAACTGAAAGGAGCTACATTTAGAATGACTTCAACAAATTCAATTCCGCAGCCTAAAACATATGGTCCCTTAGGAAATCTGCCCTTGATCGATACACATGCCCCTGTCCAGTCTCTGGTTAAGCTTGCTAATGAGCACGGTCCCATCTTTCGCGTGGATCTGCCTGAAGGAACGAACATTTATATTTCCGGTCATAAGCTGGTCGCAGATGCTTGTGATGAATCCCGTTTCGACAAACAGGTGTGGGCTCCTTTGCAAAAAGTACGAGCTTTTGCCGGAGACGGACTATTCACAAGCTGGACTGAGGAACCGAACTGGCGCAAGGCCCACCAAATATTGCTACCAAGCTTCAGTCAGCGGGCTATGAAGGGTTACCACAATATGATGCTTGATCTTGCTGTTCAGCTGGTACAGAAATGGTCTCGGCTCAATCCAGATGAAAGTGTAGAAGTACCGGAAGATATGACCCGGCTGACTTTGGATACCATCGGATTATGCGGCTTTAATTATCGTTTTAACAGCTTTTACCGCGACCAACCCCATCCGTTCGTGACCAGTATGACACGCGCACTGGATGAAGCAATGGGTCAGTTGCAACGCCTCAATTTGCAAAACAAGCTGATGTTATCGAAGAAAAAACAGTTTAAACACGACATCGAAACGATGTTCTCTCTAGTGGACAGCATTATTCAAGAACGCAAAACCCTGGGCAACCAAGGTGAAGAGGATTTACTGGCACGTATGCTGGAAGGCAAGGACCCGGAAACAGGTGAAACGCTGGATGATGAAAATATCCGTTATCAGATCATCACCTTTCTCATCGCCGGTCATGAAACGACCAGTGGGCTTTTCTCCTTTGCCATTTACTATTTGCTTAAAAATCCACGAACGCTAACTAAAGCCTATGAAGAAGTAGATCGCGTGCTCACCGATTCGCTGCCTTCCTATACTCAGGTGCGTGAGCTCAAGTACATAAGGATGATACTGAATGAAGCCCTGCGGCTATGGCCGACAGCGCCCGCCTTCTCTCTCTTTGCCAAAGAAGATACACTGCTCGACGGAACCTATCCGCTTAAAAAAGGCGACAGTGTCAATGTACTCATCCCGAAACTGCACCGTGATACCGAGGCTTGGGGCGAAGATGTTGAGGAATTTCGACCGGAACGCTTTGAGGACCCATCCGTCATCCCACAAGATGCTTATAAGCCGTTTGGCAACGGTCAACGTGCTTGTATTGGACAACAGTTTGCCTTACAGGAGGCCACCCTTGTGCTGGGTATGGTACTAAAACATTTTGAGCTGATTGATCATACTCATTATGAGTTGAAAGTCAAAGAGACGCTCACACTCAAGCCGGAAAGCTTCACCATTCAAGTTCGTCCGCGCAGCACACAGACTACCATCATGTTGCCAGGTGCCGCTCAAGAACTTCATGAAAAGGAGAAACAAAAAGTTGCAGCCCCCCATGCCGAAAAGCATGATACTTCTTTGTTGTCTTTATACGGCTCGAATCTGGGTACAGCTGAGGGACTTGCAGGTGAACTAGCCGATTTAGGTCGGAAATTGGGTTTCAACAGCAGCATAGCAACTCTGAATGATCGTGTGGACCATTTGCCTAAAGAAGGCGTGGTACTTATTACGACCGCATCTTATAACGGGCATCCGCCGGATAATGCTGATGCCTTCGTAGAATGGTTGAAGGAGGTAGATGAGGGACAATTGGCAGGCATAAGGTACGCTGTCTTTGGTTGCGGTGACCGGAATTGGGCCAGCACGTATCAGCGCATTCCAAGGATGATCGATGAACTGATGGCTGCCAAAGGGGCAAAACGACTGTATGATCGCGGCGAGGGCGACGCTAGTGGTGACTTCGAGAAGGATTGGGAAGTCTGGAACCACGGCTTATGGCCGGAATTGCTGAATGCTTTCGGGATAGAGCACAGTGATACAGAACCACAGGACACCAGCAGTCTGAGCATAGAGTTTGTAAGCGACGTACTTAGCGCTCCTCTGGCGGCCAACTATGAGGCAGCTACTGCCGTTGTTACTGTGAATCGTGAACTGCACGCTGCTGAAAGTGAACGCAGTACTCGGCATCTGGAGATCCAATTACCAACCGGATTGTCCTATCGCGAGGGTGATCATCTGGGTGTTTTGCCGCGTAATCCTGCTTTGCTGGTGAATAGGGTAATGCAACGCTTTAAGTTGCAGGATCAAAACTACATCGTATTGAGAGGCAGTGACCGGGATGCGGCGCATCTCCCCTTAGATCGGCCTGTCAGCGTAGGAGATTTGCTCACTCTCAGTGTGGAACTGCAAGAATCGGCAACCAGAGCCCAGCTACGGCAACTGGCATCCTTTACAGTGTGTCCTCCGCACAAGAAAGAAATCGAAGCTTTGCTAGAGGATACCACCTTTGATCAAGAGATACGAAAGAAGCGTGTCACGATGCTAGATATTCTGGAGAAGTATCCAGCCTGTGAGCTGCCATTTGAAAATTTCATCTCGCTGTTACCACCACTCAAGCCTAGATACTACTCCATCTCCAGTTCTCCGCTTGAATCGGAGAATTCGGCGAGTATAACTGTGAGCGTTGTGCGTGGACCAGCCCGTAGCGGACAGGGCGAATACCTCGGTATTGCCTCCAATTATTTGGCACAGCTCCAACCAGATGATCCGGTTGTCATTTTTGTGCGAAAGCCTCAGTCTGGCTTCCGTTTGCCGGAAGACCCGACCGTGCCTGTCATCATGGTCGGTCCGGGTACTGGTGTTGCCCCATTCCGCGGATTTCTCCAAACACGCCATGTGCTTATGGAGAGAGGAGAACAGCTCGGCGAGGCTCATTTATACTATGGCTGCCGTGATCCAAAGCTCGATTATCTATACAAGCAAGAGCTGCAAGCCTGGGAGCAGGAAGGGATCGTTACGGTCCATACAGCCTTTTCACGTCTGCCTGGTCAACCTAAAAGGTATGTACAGCACGTTATGAATGAAGATGCAGACACTCTGATTCACTTGCTTGATGAAGGAGCGCATCTGTATGTATGCGGTGATGGTAGCCGGATGGCCCCCGACGTTGAAGACACGCTCTGTGCGGCCTACGCGGATATACACCATACAAGTAAAGAAGAAGCGCAGCAATGGTTGGATCATCTCCAACAGGAAAAACGCTATGCCAAGGATGTCTGGACAGGCATCTGATGATAACGGTATATAAAGATCCATCATGTAAAAAATAAAAGGGCTGACTACCAGGCATCGATCTCGTTGGCTAGTAGTTCAGTCCCTTTTATGATTTGCTCTTGCTCCACCATTTGGAGGCAACCACGTCGGTTTTACTTTCTATACGTTCCATGACCTCGTCACGACGTTTGGCTTTGAACAGGTCAATCATATCCACCAAATCATTGCGGTCCAATAATTTAACCCCGTTGACAGCAGCAAGTGTTTTACAGGATTCCGTGTAACGTCCGGAGGTGATGACAACAGACTTATCGGCCGCATAATAACGCATGGAAGTATAAATTTCCTGTACAGCCCCCAAGCCGACCGGATGTTGTACAGCATAACGCTTGGCCTGAATTACGACTCTGGCGCCTTCTCGGTCTGTAAATACCAGATCTGCTCCAAAATCCCGGCTGCTGGTTGTTTTATAAATGTCCTTATAGCCAAGTGCGGATAATAGCCGCTGCAAATAAAGCTCAAATTCCGAGCCGTCTTCCATACGATCTATATCCTGGATTCCAATTTTACGCGGGTCCAGATCACGTAAAATCCGATTCCGACGACCACGTATCATCCCCCTGATGGTGAGCACAAGCAGTAATAGTAATACAATAAGTCCTATTCCTAATTCCTTATATGCCGATAATTGCTCCAGCAGCATTCCTCTTCCCCTTTTCTACAGCAGGTATGCAAGCGGTATATTCCTTAGTAGGCTTACCGTTACCACCTATCACACTGACACAGTTTTACACAAAGCAACCCCGCCGAATTCGACGGGGCTGCCTTTATTTTATCTCAAAGTTGCCAACTTACTTGGTTTGTGCGGCCGATTGCCCACATGCACTTAGCAATAATGCAAAGATTATAACCATGGGAATCCACCTAAAAGTTAATAATACGACTTGCTTTTTCATGACTTATCACTTCATCCTAATTTGGAAATTTCCAACATATTTATATCGGTTATTAGAAGCATATTTTTTATAAGAGTTTCTCTATAAACTTGTTGTAACAAGTAAAAACAATTTAGGGAAAGAGATTGCGAGCATAATTTTCTTCTGAATCACTTTTACTATGCATAAAACAAAAAACTGACACGGTTTTGTGCCAGTTTATCTAACAATTAGGTTAACGAATCATTAGTACAGCATCCCATTCTGGACTTCTATCACTAATCAATGAGGCGAGGACAAGAGCAATACCTGCAGTCCCCGTTAAAAATCCCGCTTCATCTATGTTTTTATAATCTCCATTCAGAAAATTCACATCGTAATAACCAAATATAGAGTTTGGATCAAACATATCTAATACTCGCTCCACAAGCAGATCACGCAGTGCTCCTAGCCTTTCGTTGCCTGTATCGGAGTACATCCGTTGAAGCAGATGAAGCAAGCCACCAAGACCGTGACATACTGTAGCGGAAGCCATCCCACCATTTTGATCTATTCGATTTTCGATGTCCAGATAAGCTTTCAATCCCAAGGATATCCATTCATCATTTTGTAAAGCCTTACCGGCCAACCAAATTGAACGCGCAATTCCTGGAGCACCATAGCACCAAGAATCCCTTTGATATTGAGTGTTTCCAACGGACAATTCAGATTGTTCCCATTCTTCAAAAGATACCTTACCAGGCCATATCGTCCCCACCTGGCTTTCAATCTGCCATTTAGTGAGCCATTCTGCCAACGTGGCAATTTCCTTGTTTACTTCTTTCGAGGTAACCCCCTGTAAGACAGATATACTCATTAATGCTAGCGGTCCTGCTATACCATGGGATAAGCTTAGATTAAAGTTACCTTTAGGATATTGCCTCTTCTCGTCCTGTAAAAACTGATGCTCTGCGCAAATATGCCAAAAGGGAATACGTTGTCCCTCCCAATTTTTATCTCCACAAAAAAGTTGAAAGCACCCAACAATTTGCCCCCATAGCTCTTTCATTTTGGGCCGTTCGTAAAAAAAAAGAATAATACGGCCGATTCCTGTAAAACCCATAATTGTATCATAATCACTCATTTTCAGGTGCCCTGAATGCCATTGTTCCATATATAATGGTATTCTTTCAGCCGCTAATTCTTCAAACCATGAGGCCACTTGATTCAACATAGACTGGTATCGTGTTCCACCCCGTGATAAAGCCCGAATACCTATTAGCACACCTGCTAATCCGCTATATAGGGATAGATCATACATCCCCATTTCTTCCATAAGCTTTTGAAGCTTTTCTAAATACATATGTCCAGTCTGATCCCATCCATCCTCTGGGTATAATAAATCCAACTGAGCCAGTAATAAACAAATTCCTGGATAACCATTACTTAAAATCCCATCATTCCATCTTTCTATTTCAAATCCGTCCACTTCTAATGTAGGTATACTTTTAGAACGTAAACAAACCTCTTCCGGATTCCTATACCGTTCTCCGATGGAATCCAATACCTTGACCACTCGTTCTCTTATTTCACCTGACAAGGGACGCCATGAACTAAATGGCAATTGAGCAGATGTCATGACTGAAAGACACCTCCCATGTTCGTCACAGCATCAGCGGCAAATGAACTGGCTTGTACCTGATACATTTCTAAATAGACACCACCTAATCTTACAAGGTACTCATGGGTTCCCTGCTCTATGATTTGTCCATCCTCCATAACAACAATGTGATGAGCAAGCCTTGCCGAGGAAATACGATGTGTAATAAAGATTCCAATTCTATCCTTCATTAAATCCAAAAACAGTTCTAGCAAATCACGTTCGGCTACAGGATCTAAAAAAGAGCTTGGCTCATCCAAGATATACACATCCGCCTTCCTAACAAAAGCACGCGCTATCGCCAGCCGCTGCCATTGACCTCCTGAAAGCTGGTGCCCCTCCTCAAACCATTTACCAAGTTGAGTATTCAGGCCATGTGGTAGCTTTTGGATCACGTCATCCATAGCAGCATACCTTGCGGCATCCATCAATGTCCCATCCTCCTCAAGTTGTCCCAAATCGCCAAAGCCTATATTATGGCGAGCAGACATTTCATACTGCATAAAATCCTGAAACACTACTCCTATTTTTCGTTGAATGTCCGCTAGTTCATAGTTCTTAATATTACAACCATTTACACTAATTGTTCCGCTGTAATCTGCATACAATTGCATCAAAATTTTCATTAAAGTCGTCTTACCTGATCCGTTTTTACCTACAATTGCAACTGTCTCACCTTTGGACAATGACAACCTAACCTTGTTTAATGCATATCTGGACTGTCCTGGATATTTGAAAGAGACCCCTTCAAATGCAATTTGTTCAATATGGAAATCCTGCCCGACTCCCGAAGGTTGCATGTAACTCAGATCTTTTTGATGATATACAGGATCTGAGGTGGGTAGTTTTAAAAACAAAAACAATTGTTCAATATAAAGATTATTTTGCGAAAATTGTGAAATACCACGCATCATCATCTGAATTTGGCTTTGCGTTAACATTATGGCTTGAATATACCCGTATAAGCTACCAATCATTATATTAGTAAGCAAAGTTTCCTTCATTGCCATCCATACAAACCATAACATTACTCCGAGCTCAAGCAAGTTATACATCAAAGTGAAGCGGGTGAGCCTACCTAACATTCGACGATCGACCTTAAAAAAACTTTCCAGTAAGTTGGAGTAACGTTCCAATAGATATGGACCTAATTGAAAAATTTTCACTTCTTTTACCGCACGATCATTCGTTAATAAATAAGTCATATACCAAGATTGTCGATACTGTGGAGTCCGATCCATGTATATTTGAAACTGTTCACGATTAATTTTAAATAAAGAATATAAAGATAACACTGATACAATTAGTAGAATAAGAACAACCCACCACTTCCATAAAATCAGCCAAATTGCAGAGGATATCATAGTAATAAGACTTGATACAATCCCCGCCATTTGAGTGTAAAGTTGATACGGACGATAAGAAGCCTCTTGAGAGGCACGTTTCAACTGGTCATTAATAGTCGCATTTTCATAATCCCCTAATCCCAATCGAGTTGATTTTTCACAAATCATAATGTTCAATGATTTGGAAAGAACAGCTTCCAGGTTTCCTTCCACATAACCCTGTGCGGCATTTACTATATTTTTCACAACATAAACCAATACAAACCAACCAAACGGTATGATTACTAAACCAGCGCCTTGTTGCAAAGCAATTGAAACTTTATTTAGTACATTTTGCATAACAGCCAGGGTGAAAATCGGTGTGACCCCTTGAATAAAATAGAACATAATACTGAGAATGAGATAACGTTTATTAGTACTAAAAATTAACCGAAGCAGCTTAAGACCACTCTTCACTGATTTCCAAGCGGAGTGCAATCCATTATTTCCATTACCCATATTTTTCATGTTACTTTCCTATGATAGTGAACGAGGCTATTCATTGCGTGACGAGCCATGATCATGATTTTCCGTTCTCTATATCGATCAATTCCAAGTAAGCGATTCAAATGCATATGAATGATACTGAATAAAATATCCTCTTTCGTATTCATTAAAGAACTCTGCTTTTCTTGTTCTAAAATTTTTTGTTGATAACAATAAGCTGTTGTTTCCCTGATCTTAAATAAATCTAGAATATCATTAATTTGATTCTGAGATTGACCTTGGCCCTGTGCAAATGTTTTATCCAAGAAATCCAAATAAAGCCTACGTTCTTTGCGAAATTCGCCTAGGAACTCCCTTATGTCATATTTTTGATTAAGAACGTCGTAACTTTCTGCTTCGCTAAAACCTAATTGATGCAACAAATAGATTACACTCCACACAGCTACAAAATCTAAATCTAATTTATTTTGTTGAAAACGATTCAAACGAATAAGTCTAGCGGCAACCTCGCTATCATCGGCGAACATAGACTCCGCTAACCCCATTAATTCTGGTCCTCCATAACGCTCAATTTCCGGTTCATAGGTATCGATAACAAATCTGGTCATCAATCCTTCTTGTATCCACACTTTTGTCCAATCATGAAACATGGTAAAAAAGTCAGCAACTACTCTCTCACTAGATATTTTGAATCTAACACGAATATGGGATTCTGGATCTGCATAACGAATATAATATCCATACTCAACTATACCCGACTCCTTTGCTTGCCGAGTACACTCATCCCAATATAAACCAATAAACTCATTTTGCCTGCTTTCCACTCCGTATAGCTTCGCATAGAACCATAAACTACCCGGAAAATGTACTCGTTGAGCAAAATTTACTGGCTGTGTAGAATGGGCTAGTTCCACATCTTCTGAAGTTGTCGCGACCTCCTGAAGAGTATCCAAAGCAACGACTGGCCGTCGAACTAGAGGAAATACGAATTCCGCTGTCAGTCTACCTTCACTACAATGAATAGGTAATTCTTCGAATCCACCAGTGTGTTCAATGAGAACAATCGAGTTACCGGATTTTAATTCTCTATATAGTTCTTCGATGTGTAAGGGATGCTCCAAATCTAACAAAATGCGATGATCGGATTGAATCAAGTAGACATACCGAGGTACCTTCCATTCTAAGCAGAATTGGTGCACCGCTTTTTTCAGGGCTTCCATACTCAGTGGTTTGTTTTTGTCCTGGCGAAACCCCATTCTCCATGTTGCCGGAGTAAAAATGATATTTTTGTACCGCAAACGAGGAGTAAACGGAGCCTGCGCAATAATTCCCCAGTTCATTGTGCTCCATTGTCCGAATCCTGCTAGACCGACCTCAATCAAGAATCGGTATACATTAGGAGCTTGATGATAATTGAGCATATGTCCGATTGTCGGTATGACTTCCCGATTGTGTTTGCGAGATTTTAAGTAGAAGTGATCATCACGCAGCCCCACAACTAAATCTGATACTTGAATTTGCCGATCGTCCGGTAGAGCCTGACTGGTGCCGATTGCAATCTCATAGTCTCGAAAATTTTCAATAAGAATAACATTCGTTGTTCTTCCAGAGCAAGGTAAATAGGATACCTCAGCCCAAATTTTATCAGGGTACAGACTTTGCTCTTCCTGATGAATAGCTTGGAATTCCTCTTTAAACGGTGTACCCAACAAATCCATAAAACGTCCAAACGTTTTTCCCGCACCATTCGACCCAGGGTTTGGTCCGAGCAGTAATGTGTAGTCTCCTCGATTAAGCGCTTGCTGGTCGCGGGTATTCAATAAGAAGTATAGTTCCATAGAAGGCAATGTCGGACGGGTAATGGAATCCTCAGTATGTGTAAGCTGCCCAATCATTTCATCCGTAAGATTCAGTTCATAATTGCCTTTATGTATGGAGGATACAAACCATTGAAAAAGAAGCTGTTCCCGATTGGCTTGCGTTGTGGCGCTTTTTTCCGTTTTTAAAGACCTGCGCCGACTCTGAGGTTGATGGTAGGTCGCAGGCGCGCCCAAACCCATTTCTTCATCTAATAGTTCCAGCAATGGCACCTCTCTACCATATCCATACTTTTCTGAAAACTCATCAGCGTATTCCTTGAGATGAGGATCGGTTTGGGGAGTGAGCTGGGACAATAATTCGGCCACCCGTTCAACATCCTTACGAATATATTCATTCAGAATAATGGAATGGTCCTCCAGTGATAAATCGACCTGCAAAGTGGACATTTCAATGTCCGAAACTTCACTCATCTTTTGCCGGAGCAACTTTAGGTGCTTCTCACCTTCCCCGATAGGAAGTTCATTGTACAATTGGATATCCTGATGAATACTTTGCAGCAGCAACTTTAGATCGTCCATTCCGTTTAACGGATCGATAATATTCAAAATATGAATAAAAGGATCTGACTTTATGGTCGAGGGCCGTAGCTCAGAAATAAGAAACTCTTGTTCAAAAAGTTGCCGAATATAGGGATCAACCCTTCCTTCGTCCGCCTCTGAAAAACGTTCCATAACAAGCTTAACCAATGTTGAATATACTACCGGATGAGCGCAGGCCTCCATAATATAATCAAAAACAGCGGATGCCTTCACCGATACGCTATCGTTTTCCCCTTTTATTAATTTTCCATATCTAGTTGTATAAGGAATTTTCGCCCGGTTTCCTTGCCGATAGATTAAAGGGTTGCTATGGAGACGAAGCTGGCATAATACTTCCGGAATATTTTCTATCTTTTCAATAATTTTCAATACCCATTCCATATCAGGTCTCGCCCGTTTGCGATGAGCCTGCGTATTCTTGAGATACAATTGAGAAGACTCACCAAAGTGTCCCACAGAAACGCCTGAAAATAAACCAAATGGCGTCGGACGGGTCATCATTCTTAGTACATATCGCATGAATCCTTTAAGTACCTGCTCTTGCTTGCGCGGATCGTCCACATCTTGTAAACGAAATAAGGATTCGTGTAGACTCGGACTGGAAACGGCAATGGCTTCCTTGATTACAGGGTCGTTAGACAATTCAATTATACGTCTCACGGTGTAGGCTTTCAGATCTTCCAGACTCCCCCATTCCTCAGGGAAACATGATGTATAATCGTCAAATGACAGGACAGGCGTTCGCAGTAAAAAGAAATCAAATGCTTTGTAAACATATCGCTGATGATTCATTAATTCCTCGCCTCCCCGGACTATCTTGTGCATATGCAATCTCTAAGAATAATTTACCTTACAATAGAAGAGAAAAGGGACTTGAAGGCCCCTTTTCTCTTCCATTTTCCTGTTCCAAAGTTAAACAAATACTCCGAATTATACACATCAAAAATCTTAGCAGCACCAAGTTTCAAAGTTTGTTACACATAATTTGTTGGTATGACAATTGGATGTGCGCTCGCCCTGGCACGCAGCAGCGGAACATGCTGCTATGCTATTCCAAGCTTGTGGTTCTATAGATCCCTTAGACTTATTCACTTGTACATCCAAATCAAAAGCATCGTTTGCCATTTTGTTTTCCTCCTCTCATTCAACTTGTTTTCATAGATGTGATGATTATCACTAATGATTTCTTTATGCTATCTCTTCGAAGTTAATTTATATGAACAATATCCCAACTGATCGTCATCTGTTGGAATATTCTCATATACATCTTTACTTTTATTATTGTTTAGGCTATCAGCTGCTAGTTACTTACGTAAAATCCATAACCTAAACTTCTGTAAAATTTGTATATAATTTATATACAAACAAAAATATATAACTCTATGCTCAAGGAATGGAAAGTTAATTTTACACATTATTATATTTTTTGAATATATAAAGAACAAAATACATTTATATCAATTTTTATTTTTGTAAATATAGCTTAAAACTTTCTAGTTTCAAGCACATTACTTGATTACCTCTCCTATCTTTATTGTCCACACCGTTCAAACACAATTATTTATATGTATCTAGCCATATAGTTAAGAGTATTTCAGAAAGGGGACAGGAACACCTGTCCCTAATACCCGTTTCACTCCTCATATACTTCTATTTGGTTTTACTCCATTTGGAAACGACCACCTCTGCCCTACTTTCTATACGTTCCATGACCTCCTCACGACGTTTGGCTTTGAACAGGTCAATCATATCCACCAAATCATTGCGGTCCAATAATTTAACCCCGTTGACAGCAGCAAGTGTTTTACAGGATTCCGTGTAACGTCCGGAGGTGATGACAACAGACTTATCGGCCGCATAATAACGCATGGAAGTATAAATTTCCTGTACAGCCCCCAAGCCGACCGGATGTTGTACAGCATAACGCTTGGCCTGAATTACGACTCTGGCGCCTTCACGGTCTGTAAATACCAGATCTGCTCCAAAATCGCGGCTGCTGGTTGTTTTATAAATGTCCTTATAGCCAAGTGCGGATAATAGCCGCTGCAAATAAAGCTCAAATTCCGAGCCATCCTCCATACGATCTATATCCTGAATTCCAATTTTACGCGGGTCCAGATCACGCAATATCCGGTTCCGACGACCACGTATCATCCCCCTGATGGTGAGCACAAGCAGTAATAGTAATACAATAAGTCCTATTCCTAATTCCTTATATGCCGATAATTGCTCCAGCAGCATTTCTCTTCCCCTTTTCTACAGCAGGTATGCAAGCGGTATTTTCCTTAGTAGGGTTACCGTTACCACTCCTATCACATTGACACAGTTTTACACAAAAGCAACCCCGCCGAATTCGGCGGGGCTGCCTTCATTTTATCTCAAAGTTACCTACATTCTAAATTCCGCAATATTATTCACGATTCAGCAAAGATTCTCCTGCAATACCAGGCTGAGTCATCTGGTACGGGTCCAATATAATGTCCAATTCTTCCTCAGTTAGTACATTATACAGCAGACACAATTCACGTACCGATTTGCCAGTCGTAATTGCTTCGCGGGCAATGCGTGATACTACCTCATATCCGAGGTGCGGATTGAGCGCTGTAATAATACCTACGCTGTTCTCTACATATTCACGACACCGTTCCACATTTGCTTCAATTCCTTCCACACAATGAACACGGAAAACGTGGAAGCCCTGCTTCATAATTTCCAGCGATTGCAGCAAATTATAGACAAGTACAGGCTCCATCACGTTCAGCTCCAGTTGGCCCGCCTCCGAAGCCAAGCAAATTGTATGATCATTACCAATGACCTGAAAAGCAATTTGGTTAATGACCTCACACATCACTGGATTTACCTTGCCCGGCATAATGGATGATCCTGGCTGACGAGCAGGCAGACTCAGTTCTCCCAGACCAGCACGAGGTCCAGAAGCCATCAAGCGGATGTCATTAGCCACCTTGGACATATTCATCATACAAATCTTCAAGGCAGCAGACACTTCGGTATAGGCATCCGTATTTTGTGTGGCATCTACGAGATGTTCATCTGCTTCCACAGGAAAGCCACTGACCTCAGCCAGTACCTCAGCGACACGCTGAATATAGCGGCGGTCTGCGTTCAAGCCAGTACCCACCGCTGTTGCACCCATATTAATCGTTAGCAGGTGCTCCTTGGTCGCACGGACACGTCCTATATCACGGCCCAGTACACGCGCATAAGCCTGAAACTCCTGCCCTAATCGGATCGGTACTGCATCCTGCAAGTGGGTTCTACCCATTTTGATCACACTATCAAACTCATTAGCCTTGCGGGAAAATGCTTCCTGAAGCTCACTCATGGTGACTAACAGCTTATCAATCATACTTAATACAGCCAAATGTACAGCCGTAGGAAAAGCATCGTTTGTTGATTGCGCCATATTAACGTGATTATTAGGACTGATTTCGTGATAGTCTCCTCGCTGCTTGCCGATCAGCTCCAGCGCACGGTTCGCAATCACTTCATTTGTATTCATATTAATGGACGTGCCTGCGCCGCCCTGAATCGGATCGACGATAAAATGATCATGCAACTGTCCTTGAATAATCTCGTCAGCAGCCTGAATAATGGCCTCTGCTTTGGAGCGATGTAGACGGGTTAGTTCCATGTTTACCGTCGCTGCTCCCTTTTTTACAATCGCCATGGCTTTAATCAACTCAGGATGCAATCGTTGGCCTGTAATTGGAAAATTTTCTTTTGCTCTTAGAGTTTGTACACCGTAATAAGCATCTGACGGCACTTCCTTGGTTCCTAAAAAATCATGCTCCAGCCTCATATTCTTTGATTCCTCCGCTGTGTTTGCTACGTTCTTCAATTCAGTACAGTCAAATGACAAAAAAGACCTTTTCTGATCTCCTCTTCATTATACGTTCCAATTCCCGTGCTTTACCAGTCGAATAAACGCGGAAAAAGGTTATGTAATCCTATGACAAGTTATGATTACCCGTAAATACCACGGTTATTCGGCAAATGCTCAGCTATGACTGGAATACAGATTTAAAGGCTTATAATAATATCGAGTGGCGTGCAGCTGACCATCGGCTGATTGAGCGTAGTTCGGAATAACGCCCGCTTCCACAAACCCGATCGACTCGTATAATCTATTAGAAGGATCTCCCACCCGCGTATCCAGTACCAGTAGAGTTCTATTCTGACGCACTGCCTCTTCTTCGGCTGCCTTCATTAACTGTCGTGCGATCCCAAGCCTGCGTCCAGACGGATGCACCATAAGCTTTGCAATTTCCGCACGATGTGTAGCGTTTGCTTTTTGGGCTAACTGAAGCTGAACCGTCCCAACAGGTACTCCGTCCTTCTCGGCAATCCACAGTACTACACCGTCCTCAAGCACACTGTTCCAATAAGCTGCTGCCTCCTGATACCCTAGGGGTGGTAAGAAACCTATAGATGCACCATCAGCAACCACGTCAATCAACAGCCGGTTTAGTGAATCTGACAATGTTTCGCTAAGCACTTGAACAGGGTATATTCTCACTTCGTTAGACATTGTAATTCCTCCTGATGAGTTCGATAACATGCAAGAAAGAAAGTAAACTATCTTTTTAGGACAGATTACTTCCCATCATACTTTGTTTACTTAATTACCCTTACTTCTATTACTGCTCTGCCATATAAAAGAACTCCCACAGATGACCATCCAAATCCTGAAAGCTCCATCCATACATAAAACCATGATCTTGAGGCTCATTTGAGGGTTTGCCGCCTGCTTCCAAAGCTTTGTGGACGATCTCGTCTACCTTTTCTCGGCTCTCCACCGAAAGAGCAACAATCGCTTCTGTGCTTTTCGTGGCATCTGAAATTTCCTTTGTAGTGAATGCTTTAAAACGTTCTTCAACCAATAGCATGACAAAAATATGCTCACTAACAACCATGCAGGTTGTATGTTCATCCGTGAACTGAGCGTTGAATTCAAATCCGATGGTAGTGAAAAAATCAATGGAGTGTTGCAGGTTTTTAACTGGTAAATTCACAAAGATTTGTTTAGCTGTTACTCCCACGACGCTTCACCTCTTCCTTCTACTTTAGCATACGACTTCTCCACAAAAGATAACTTAACTATCTCACAAAGTCAATCAATCTGACATTTACATAGTTCTATGGTCGATAAGTCAATTGGCTTGCTTGCCTACGCTCTTTCCGTGTGTTTTTCACCGAACTACCAATGCTTACCTTATCTCCTAGCTTTACACCATGACTAGGCTAGTACATCAAAATGGCTTCAGATGTTTTTTCATCCTGATCCACTCGATCATCCAACTCTTGAATATAGAAGCTCCCCTCTCTTCATTTTTCCTATGATTACGCTTACAAACATATCCTATATTTAAGATACCACAAATTAGCCAATTTAGTACCTTAAATATGTAAAATGAATTCTTCTTGCCGTAGCATAATCAGATCATATTATTGTAAACTTGTTCTAATACAGAAAAAGGTGGCACACACGCTATGGAGCATTTGCTTAACGACCAGGTCAAAAATATTCAAATCAGCGGCATTCGCAAAATCGCCAATAAAGTTGCCGCATTACCCGGAACTCTGTCATTAACGATTGGGCAGCCGGATTTCCCTACCCCTGCGCATATTATGGAAGCTGCCCATCGGGCGATTGATGAAGGCCGAACCACTTATACACCTAATCCGGGACTGCCGGAATTACGAGAAGCTGCAGCAGCGTTTGTAGCCCGCAAATACGGCCTGAATTACCGTGGACAAGATGAGGTTATCGTGACGAACGGAGCCAGTGAAGCGCTGGATATTACCCTGCGCACAATTTTGTCACCCGGAGACGAAGTTGTTCTATCTGTGCCGATTTACCCAGGATATGAGCCATTGATCCGTTTGTCAGGTGGCATTCCAGTGTTGGCTGACACCCGCAACAGCGGATTCAAGCTAACGGCAGAAGTGCTGGAGCCTTATCTGACTGAGCGGACAAAAGCAGTCATTCTCGGCTATCCTTCGAATCCAACCGGACGGGTGATGAGTCACCAAGAACTGGAAGCAGTCGCGGATTTACTCAAGAAACGCGATCTGTTTATCATTTCAGATGAAATATACAGCGAACTTATTTACGATACACCGCACGTATCTATTGCAACTCTTCCAGGTATGCGGGAGCGTACCATCGTCATTAACGGTCTCTCCAAATCACATTCCATGACAGGATGGCGCATTGGTTTTACACTTGCACCCGCCGAGATTACACAGCACATGGTCAAAGTACATCAGTACAACGTGACCTGTGCTAGCTCAATTAGCCAATATGCAGCACTGGAAGCCCTGACCGTTGGGGTGGATGATGCACTTCCGATGCGCGAAGAGTACCGCAAACGCCGTGACTATGTACACGGAAGACTGACAGATATGGGGATTCCGCTGGAGAAGCCTGAGGGAGCCTTTTATCTTTTCCCTTCCATCGCCCATTTTGGATTAAGCTCGATGGACTTCACCTTGAAGCTACTGGAAGAGCAAGGAGTAGCCGTCGTCCCGGGAGATGCTTTTTCTTCTTATGGCGAAGGTTACATTCGCTTATCTTACGCTTACGGACAGGATGTACTGGAGCAAGGGTTGGATAAAATAGAGAAGTTTGTTAGAGGAATCGTGAGGGGTTAAGGTGGTTAGAGGCGCTACGCAGTCCATTTGATCTTCCGATCGCCGTTGTTGATGGGATTCTTGAATGGATAAAACACTTATAGGTAAGAATCCCACCGCAAAAGCGAACGCTGCCGCTTCTACAGATTCAAATGGCCCGCTTCGCTTCACTGTCCGCCTTAAAGTCCCACAATTATCTAACGTGTGTGGAGTGGTAGGGTTAAAAACATTACTCACCCGCCTCACGCGGTGAGTAAACAAAACAGGCCCTTGAATCACCTACACGGGTGGTTCAAGGGCCTGTTTGCTTTCACTACTCCCTCACCGTCGGCGTGGGATTCAGGGGTACGTTGCTTTAAGCACGGCGCAGCGAAGGGGGCGGAATGGTGCTGGACAAGCGAAGCGGTCGCCTTTAAATTCCGATTTTCACCTTTATACGTAACATAAAAATCGGAATTTAACAGCGATGGTAAGCACCATCCGCCTCCGCAGCGGCCTTTAAAGCACCACCCCGTATCCACACGCCACTCTCCTACTTTAAATGCATTTTGAATTGCAGGAACAATTCGTTATAATGAGCGAGCATTCGCTTGCCTAGGTTATCGTATACTTCAAGCTTATCTGTAATTTCAGATGGAGGATAGAACCGCTCATCGCCAGAAATATCTTCAGGCAGCAATTTCTTTGCATCCTTGTTTGGTGTGGAATAACCCACAAATTCAGCATTTTGAGCGGCTACATCGGGCTGCATCATAAAATTGATAAATTTATGAGCCGCATCCACATGGGTAGCCGTTTTTGGAATAACTATATTATCAAACCACAGGTTGGACCCTTCATCTGGCACGACGTAATCCAGCTTATCGTTCTGATCCATGATTTCGGACGCATCACCGGACCATACAACTCCAGCAGCAGCTTCCTCGTTAGCTAGCAGCATTTTAATCTCGTCGCCAACCACAGCCTTGACATTAGGCGCTAGCTTTTCCAGCTTCGTCAAAGCTTGCTGCAAATGCGCCTTGTTTGTATCATTCAAGGAATAGTGGAGACTGTTCAGCGACATGCCCATAATCTCCCTAGCTCCATCAACCAGCAACAGGTTATTACGCAGCTTCGGATCCCATAGGCCATCCCAGCTATGAAAATCAATGCCTTTGGTCAGCTCCGGGTTAAACACAATCCCAACTGTACCCCAAAAATACGGAACCGAATATTGATTATTTGGATCAAACGAAAGGTTTAGATAATGAGAATCTACATGCTTCAAATTCGGCAGCTTGCTATGGTCCAACGGGAGCAGTAGATGTTCTTGCTTCATTTTAGCCAAAGCGTATTCCGAGGGAACCGCTACATCAAACGAAGTTCCTCCCTGCTCGATTTTCGTCAGCATCGCCTCATTGGAATCAAATGTCTGATAAATGACGGTAATCCCCGTCTCCTTCTGAAACCGTTCCAGCAGCTCAGGATCAATGTAGTCTCCCCAGTTGTACACCGTCAGTGTGTTACCACCGGAGTAGCCTTGACTGGAGTTCAACCAGGCTGCCACGCCCATCAGACCAAACGAGATGATGAAAATGGACAGAAACACGCGTACAAGCGACTTCATCTAGGCACCCCCATTTCCGCCGCAGGCTCTTTTTTACCATTACGATTCGCCTTGCGCATAATAAAGTAATAGCCCACCACCAGCAGCACAGTAAACAGGAATATGAGCGTGGACAGCGCATTGATGGACAAGGAAACCCCTTGACGGGCCCGTGAGTATATTTCCACCGATAAGGTCGAATAGCCACTGCCTGTCACAAAAAAGGTCACCGCAAAATCATCCAGCGAGTACGTTAACGCCATAAAAAAGCCTGCATAAATCCCTGGCTTGATAAAGGGCAAAATCACCTTGGTTAGCACATCCAGCCGGCTGGCACCCAAATCACGCGCAGCGTCCACCAGGGATGGGCTCATTTCCTGAAGGCGCGGCAAAATCATAATGACCGCAATCGGCACACTAAACGCAATATGGGATAATAAAACAGAGTAAAAACCCAGCTTAATGCCAACCATCGTGAACAAAATGAGGAAGGAAGCGCCAATAATGACGTCCGGGTT
This sequence comes from Paenibacillus sp. T2-29, assembly GCF_052921365.1. NCBI lineage: Bacteria > Bacillati > Bacillota > Bacilli > Caryophanales > Paenibacillaceae > Paenibacillus > Paenibacillus sp. T2-29. Next base: position 950,936 of record NZ_JBREVE010000001.1, read on the forward strand.
CACGATCAGTACATTGTTGAGCGACAACAACGTATTTTTGACTCGACGGTTCTGCATCTGATGAATAGCCAGCGCACCCATGATACCAATAATCGTAGCCAACGCAGACGACAGCAAAGCGATTACTAAGGTGTTAATAACAATAATGATCAAGCGGGTGTCTGCAAACACCTCTTTGTAATATTGAAGTGTAAAGCCTTCAAACTCGTGCATGGTCCCGCCGCTGTTGAAGGAATAGTACATCAAATACAAGATAGGCGCATACAACACGAGAAAAACAATCACCAAATATATATTCCCGAATCGGTTTTTATTTACCATGCCGCACCCTCCGTTTCGTTCGCGAGGTGAGCAGCATAATGATCGCCATCGCCAAAATCAGGAACACAGCCACTGTTGAGCCCATACCCCAGTCCTGAGTAACTAGAAAATGCTGCTCTATCGCCGTCCCCAGCGTAATCACACGGTTACCTGCAATCAGACGGGTAATCATAAACAGCGACAACGCTGGAATAAACACAGCCATACAACCAGACCGCACACCCGAAAGTGTTAACGGAAAAATAACCCTGCGAAATGCGGTCCATTTGGAGGCCCCCAAATCACGGGCTGCGTCCAGCAGTGAAGGATTCAAACCTTCCAACGCGTTATAGATGGGCAAAATCATAAAAGGCACAAAAATATAAACAGATACAAACACAAAGCTGGAGCTGGTAAACAATATTTGCTGACCGCCCAACCCAACCATGCCTAATACCGCATTTACCGGACCATAAGTCCCGAAAATCCCGATAAAAGCATACGTTTTGAGCAACAGGTTAATCCAGGTCGGCAAAATAATGAGCAACAGCCACAGCTGCTTATGCTTGGTGCGAGTAAGCAAATATGCCGCCGGATACGCCACGAGCAGTGAAAATACAGTGATGAGAAATGCATACCAAAACGAGCTAAGCGTCATGCTTAAATAAACAGGTGTCAGAAACTGAGCATAGTTGCTGAATGTGAGATGACCATCCACATCAAACAGTGAATAGTAAAATACAAGTACAACTGGAGCTGCCACGAACAGCACAATCCATAAATAGTAAGGCAGCAGATACGCTGCTCTTGTATTACCGGACATGCTGATCCACCTCTTCATAGGCTTCCAGGCGCCGATCGAATTCTTCCTCTGTTTCCCCGAACCGCATGACATGAATGGCTTCCGGGTCAAATCGCAGACCGATTTCACTTCCCAGCTCCGCCTTTTTGGTAGAATGCACCAGCCATTCCTGTCCTGAATCATCATAGCAGCTTATTTCATAGTGAACTCCACGGAACAATTGGGTATCCACCTGAACACGCAGCTTGCCTTCAGCAACACTGGTAATCTCCAAGTCCTCTGGCCGAATTACAATTTCAATAGGTTCGTTCGGACGCAATCCTCCGTCGACACATTCAAACTGTCGACCGTTGAATTCCACTTGGTAATCCGCGATCATACGTCCAGGAACAATATTCGATTCGCCGATAAAATCAGCAACAAACCGATTAATCGGCTCATCATAGATATCATTTGGCGTCCCACTCTGCTCGATCTTGCCCTTGTTCATGACAAAAATTTCGTCTGACATGGCCAGTGCTTCCTCCTGATCATGCGTAACGAATATAAAAGTAATTCCAAGTCGCTGCTGCATTTCACGCAAAATATACTGCATTTCTGTCCGCAGCTTTAAATCCAGTGCCGACAATGGTTCATCCAGCAAGAGAACATCAGGCTCATTGACGATAGCCCGTGCAATAGCTACACGCTGCCGCTGTCCCCCGGACATTTCAGAAATTTCCCGTTCGCCGTAGCCTTCCAGATTGACAAAGGACAACGCCTGTGTCACCTTCTCTTGAATTTCCTTTTTGTTCATCTTTTTGATCCGCAGACCAAAAGCGACATTTTCGAACACATTCAGATGTGGAAATAGCGCATAATCCTGAAAAACCGTATTGACCTGCCGTTCATTGGCTGGAACACGATTAATGAGTTTTCCATTCAAATAAATAGAGCCCTCTGTCGGCTCTGCAAAACCTGCAATCATACGCAGAATCGTCGTTTTACCACAGCCGGAAGGACCCAGCAGTGTATAAAATTTGCCACGCTCAATCTCAAAGCTGACATCCGCCAGCACTGGGGGATCGTTGTCATATTGTTTGGTCACCCGTTCGAATCGGATGATGGTTTGCTCTCCCATAACACCCTCCTTCAAAAAATTCGACTTCATTCCACCACATTCTCTTCATTAAACATAATTATTCAGACCGTATCATTCACCCTTGTGACTTCCATGTAAAATAGTCTGTCAACACACGGATAGCTACCTCGATGGCTTCCTCTGCAGGCTCCAGCTTGGCATGGTGCAAGCCATAAGGCGTATCCACGCCAAGCCAGAACATCAGGCCAGGAATTCGTTCCAGAAAATACCCGAAGTCCTCTCCGGTCATCGCTTCTCCGCATTCAACAAGCTGCACATCCTGCCGATTACTAACCCATTTCATGAATTCCTCAGTCACCTTGGCTTCATTGTATACTTGCAAATAATTGGAGCCATAATGAATCTTCGCTTGGCATTCAAATCCAGCTTCCACACCGCGCACCAGCGCCTCAATCCGCGATTTAACCAGCGTCATCGTATCGGCAGACAACGTTCGGATCGTACCTTCCAAACGAGCGGTTTCCGCGATAATATTCTGCTTCGTGCCTCCGCTAACCTTACCAACAGTAATGACCGCTGCATCCAGTGGATTCACATTACGGGCTACCACCGTTTGTAATTGTCCCACCAGCTGACAAGCAGCCACTACCATATCATTCGCCTTGTGTGGATACGCCGCATGCCCCCCCGTACCCTTGAGGTCGATGAAAAGCTCCGATGTATTGGCAAATAGGATGCCCGGGCGAGTGGCTATGGTGCCTACAGGATATTCTGGTGCAACATGCAATGCGACAATTTCATCCGGCATCCAGTCGGCCAGCTCCGTGCTGTCCCGCATAGGCAAGGCTCCACCAGGTCCTTCCTCAGCTGGTTGAAACAACACGACCAGATCATCCTTAATCGGATGACTCGCAAAGTGTGTTACAATTCCCAATCCAATCGTCATATGTAAGTCGTGACCACAAGCATGCATGTAGCCGGGATGAGTCGAACGGAAATCGTAACCCGTCTCTTCCTCAATCGGTAAACCATCCATATCACAACGATATCCATAGCGGCGCTCAGGAGCCGTTCCATGAATAAGTACTAACACGCCCGTACGCCATGTACGAATGTCCAGCCGCTCCTGAGGGAGCGTTTCCAAGTAGTTCAGCAAGTATCGTTGTGTTTTATATTCCTCAAACCCTGGTTCGGGAATTTGATGCAGATCCCTTCGTATTTGAACAAAAGAACGATCATCGGCTGTGCTCATTATGCTGCTACGCCTCCTCTTTATAGCTCATCAGCTCTTATCGGGCAAAAGAATAAAAGGACAAAAGCCCGGCGCAGCCGCCGAGCCTTGTCCGTTGTGCTTCGTCCCTAAGTTATGCTGTCAGTGCATCATGCTCCTGACAAGGAATCGTTCACCTTTGGTACCTAAAAAACGTTGCCTTCTTACAGAACGCGCAGTTCTTTCAAAATCTCAGTTTTGGATTTGGTCTTGTCATCGACCTGTTTGATTACACGTGCAGGTGTACCAGCTACTACGGAGTATGGAGGCACATCTTCAGTTACAACCGCTCCGGCTGCAACAACTGCACCTTTACCAATGCGTACGCCTTCCAGTACAACCGAGTTCGCACCGATCAATACCTCGTCTTCTACGATAACAGGCTGTGCGGATGGTGGCTCAATGACACCTGCAAGGACAACGCCTGCACCGATGTGGCACATGTTGCCGACTTTAACACGACCGCCCAGTACAGCATTCATATCAATCATTGTGCCTTCACCAATCGTAACGCCAATGTTAATCACTGCGCCCATCATAATGACGGCGTTGTTACCAATGCCCACCATATCGCGGATATAGGCGCCTGGCTCAATGCGTGCATTAATGCCTTTCAGATCCAACATTGGAACAGCAGAGTTACGGCGGTCATTTTCCACCACATAATCTTCTTCTTTCGCGTTTGCGCTATCCAGTATAGGCTTGATATCGGCCCAATCACCAAATACCACACCGCTGTCTCCAGAAATAAAAGCTTGAACATTCTCGCCAAAAGATGCGGAAGCCAAAGCCCCTTTTACATATACTTTAACAGGCGTCTTTTTCTTGCTGTTTTTAATCACGTTGATGACTTCTTGTGTATTCATTTCGATGGACATATTAAATCTAACAACTCCTTCATCGCTTCATACGACTTCGCAAGCCGGAATGATCTTATTCTCTCATCCTTTATAGCACAAAAGTGCAGGTCTCGCAATTACAGATTAGACCTTCGAATCGCTAATCCAGTACGTAAAACAACAATTTTCAGCAGTTTGACTGCCTTAAATTCATGATTATAAGCCAGCGACCACCTTAATTTTAAACAGGATTATTTATTAGCTTGCAGGCTCTCCAGCGATGTATAAATGAAGGATTCGAATCCTTCAGCAGGTTCACCATGTGGAATGTTCACTTTCACGCTGAAAGCGCCCGTAGTATTTTCCACAACAATATATTGTTGGGTGATCTTCGAACCGTTCGTTTGCAAGAACAGACGGCTGCTGGTCAGCGCTTGAGGCACGGCTGCTTTGTCCAGCTTTTGTACCTTGCCTATGGAAGCCAGGTCCTTCTCGCCATCTTTTTGAAGCTCATCTAAATTAAAGTTGGAGGGCAGCTTCGTAATTTCGGCGTAGTAGTTATCATCTACCGCTAAAGCGACACGGTTTTGATCGGGAAACAGGGACATCGGATCAAACACATACAACGAATAGCCCTCTCCCTTTGCCAAAGTTGCTGTCTGCTTTTCCTTTTTCCCTTCAAGGGTAAGCTCAAAAGTTTGAGTTTTCGTGCGTTCCCCGCCTACTTGTTGACCAGAGCTTCCGTTTTGATTGCTATCTGTTGCAGCCTCTGTCTTTTGTATTTTCGTTAAAGTCAGTTGCTTCGCTGTCGCGTCGCCCTCTACTGCTTTTTCGGTATATTCAAACGCTACTGGATCACCTTCCTTAAGTCCAGCAATTACTGTGTCCAGTCCTTCCCCCAGTTGGAAGGATTGGGCTTCGCCATTGGTTTCAATCTCTACCGTATGCGGGTCAGCAGCTCCGTTGTATACACCTGTGCCTTTTTTAACCTGCGACTCGGCGACCGGCTCTGGTGCGACTTGCGGCTGTTGCGTTTGCGGTTTGTCTGCCCCTTGAGGTGCATTGTTATTGGTTTGCGGTTTCGTACCACAGGCTGATAGAGCCAGCGCTGCAACGACAGTCAGTAGTATGATTGAAAATGTGTTGTGTTTTTTCATAAAATCCACCTCCACGATGATAGACGAGCTTGTGCAGCAAAAGTTCTATACAGCATATCACTTAAAATCCTTTCCTCTCGCTCCCGTTTATTATATTCTCAGGATTTTGCAAAATCCTAATACCATGGGGATGCCAGGTACGGTATAATGGGCTATATTAAACCTCATTTTCGAGATACCGTTAGAAGGAATATTAACGTATTTATTTTCTTCCATACGGATGGAGCTGCCACATGAATCAAGCACACAAACCGTCGTTTTCCTTTGAATTATTATACATCATAGGTATTATCGCTATTTCGTTCTCCTCGATCTTCGTCAGATGGTCTGAAGCCGAGGTGTCCGTCATCGCTATGTACCGTTTGTACCTGACCAATCTTCTGATGCTGCCATTGGTCTGGAAATACCGCACCGAGCTATTCAGCCTCACTCGCAAGCAGTGGATGATGATCCTCTGGTCCGGTATCGCCCTAGGGCTGCATTTCTTGCTGTGGATGGGCTCGCTGCGACTGACCACCGTTGCAAGCTCTACTGTTATTATGACATTGGAACCGATCCTTGTCATGCTCGGTTCTTTTTTGTTTTTCCGGACAGGCACGAATCGCGCTATGCTCTTCGGAATGGGCATGGCCTTTGTCGGCTCACTGGCTATCGGTGCAGGAGATTTTCATGTCTCAGGACAAGCCCTGCTCGGCGATGCACTGTCCTTTTTGGGTATGGTCGCCGTGTCCATCCATATGCTGATGGGCAAGCATCTGCGCGAGCATTTGAGCGCTTTTGTCTATAATTTTTGGGTTTTTATCATCGCAGCCACATCGCTAGCGCTGTATAATGTGGTCAATACTATACCTTTTACTGGATATGCACCACGGGAATGGGGGCTGTTCCTGCTGCTTGCCATTGTACCTACGCTGTTCGGACATTACCTGTTTAACTGGCTGCTCAAATACATTAACGCCACTGCGGTGTCGATGGCGGTACTCGGTGAGCCCGTTATTTCTTCCCTGCTGGCTTGGGTGCTGCTCGGGGAGAGGTTGTCTATTTTGCAATTTGGTGCAGGCTTTTTTATCCTGTTCGGGGTATGGGTTTTTATCCGATACGGAGCGGATTTTAAAAAGCAAGTTGTCCACCAAAGTGAGTTGCCCGGCACTGAGCACCCCCTGAAGGCTAACTCTTAGCTTATTACCCCATTTTCATAAACCATACTCAATGGATTAAATTTACTATTAAAAAAAGGAAGGCGGAATCCTCTATGAAATCCATCGTATCCAAACGCTGGTTGCTGGCCCGATTGTACGAACCTGATATAATCATTGCCGACTGCCGTTCCCTGCTTGGACAAGCCGGAGCTGGACGAAACGAATTTAATGAAGACCATATCCCAGGGGCGGTTCACTTCGATTTGGAAGAAGACCTTACCGCTCCTCTAGGCAAGCATGGTGGCCGCCATCCGCTACCTGATGTGGATACACTTGCCGCACGTTTGAGTCGTGCTGGGATCAACTCCGCTTCACGCATCGTTGCTTATGATGACCAAGGGGGCATGATGGCCTCCCGCTTCTGGTGGCTTCTACGCTACCTCGGGCATGAACAGGTATACGTACTGGAAGAAGGCTACAGTGCCTGGAAGGAAGCGAAGTTCCCCGTTACGGCAGACCAGCCGATTCGCATTCCCTCAACCTTTGTGGCAAATGTTCAGCCACAAATGCTCACAAGTATGAAAGAAGTACAACGTATATCCGAAACTTCTGTTCCTGTTGGCTCCTATATCGGTTTTTCACCTATATTGATCGACTCCAGAGAGCGTCCGCGCTACCTGGGGCTGGAAGAGCCCATAGATCAAGCAGCGGGGCATATTCCCGGTGCAGTGAATTTCTTCTGGAAAGAGGTCTTAGATGAAAAGGGGTCATTTAAAAACGCAGAGCAGTTAAAACAGCTTTTCTCAGACCTTGATCAGAACGCTGAGATCATCGTATATTGCGGATCAGGCGTATCCGCCTGTCCGAATGTCCTGGCCTTGAATGAGGCAGGATTTAGTAATGTAAGACTCTATCCGGGGAGCTGGAGCGATTGGATCAGCTATGAGGAAAATCCGGTGGCGACTGGACAGGAATAATCCATTTTTAACAGATATACAGGTTCTAAAGACAAACACACTGCCTTAAGCGATTGAGCTCATGGCAGTGTGTTTGCTTAATTTTGCAAAGGGCTCTGGGTTGATTTCCGAATATGGTCACCATTAACTTATCGTACTAATTAAAATATAGGGTTTAATTCCAACCACTTTTGAAGCAGTTTAATATCTTCATCGACATTTTTGATGACAGCAGAGTCTCCCCAAGTATTTGGAAGATAAGAAATGTATAGAGTACCAATATTAAAAATTCTTCTGAAGGGAATAAAGAGGGCAATAGAATCTACTTCACTTTGACTCATTGCTCTAACCTTGTTATATCCATTTAAGAATTGATATTTTCGTTCCGCTCTCTTTTGTAGTTTTGTTTCGTCACATCCCATGCCAAATGGGAAAGCATACATAGATATGTCATATGCTCTCCATCCATTTCCACAGAAATCAAAATCAAAAAGGATAGGATTACTGTTAGCGTCAACTCGGATATTCCCACTATATATGTCGCCGTGACATATACCATATTGCGGTCTTTCAACAGTCAAACACTCTAGTTTATCGCTCACATTCTTTGCTACTTCCTCTAAAAAATGCAGGTCAAAATCATGAATGGTTGAGAACTGTCTTATAGCATCCATAGAATTATCTATAAATGAGTCAGCATCTAGATTCCATCGTTTTTTTCCAAGCTCACATTTGTCCCAAGCATTATGAATTGTAGCAATATAACTACCTAGTCTCTCGTTTAATTCAGCAGTTTCCTCAATTTGATTAAACTCATGTTTTCCAACAGACGTATATAGTACTCCATACCTTATCCCATTTGCAGTGTTAAACTGTGAAATAAATTTTCCATCATGTCTTGTAACTGGTGTAGTAATTTCAATGTCTGATAATTTTAGGTGATTGAGCAAATCTACCTCTGTTTGTATTTCTTCCATGCTTCTTATTCCTTTACGGTAAACCTTAAAGAAATACTCTTTTTCGTCTGCATTAACTCTATATATGTCATGTATGCCTCTATAAAATAACCGGCATTTAAGTAAGGCATAAGAAAAATATTCTCTTGAAATGTACTCACGGAGTGCATCTGCAGATAGTACAGATATCTCCAACGGAAAAATTTCCAAATGAATATCTCCCTTCAACATTATTCATTCGATGTACCCAGCTGCATATGATCCGGTATCAACTGACTCTATCGATCGTTTAATCCCTTTCCATTGAGAATGTCCTGCATACATTTTTCAATCCTTGATTCACGAGTTTTAGATTGCTTGGGCGCAGAAAAATGCATAACGTATGCTCTTTGTCGTCCCGGCGTCAATGCAGCAAAAGCAGTTTTCAAGGCAGGATCTTCATCTAATTTAGCCTGAAATTCCTCAGGAAATATGAGTTCTGTATTCTTTTTGAAATCCACTTTCAAACCGGCTTTTTCCACTTCAATGGCTTCATTAATATAGTCCTTTAAGATGGCTTCCATCTCAACAATTCCTTCAACATTAGTGAACCGTATCTGGCGCCCCGCCTGCGTATCCTCCCCAGGTTTGATTAGAATACCATTGGGGTCTTTTAACAAAGCACCTTTGAAAAACATAAGCGCACAGTGTTCTTTAAATCCTTGTATTATAGCTATGTTACTATTCTGAAACATGTAACATGGTTTACCCCACTTCAATTCTTCAGTGAGCTGGCAGTCAAGCATGATCGCTCTCAACTTCTCCATTTCTGCCTTCCATTTTTTCACTTTATCTAAATATGCATCAACTTTAGGATTTATTTCCTCTCTATTTGTCATGTTTGCTCCCCCCTTATTAATTTACTCATAATGTTTATGTATATATATTTACAGAAAATCTATAGAATAGCCATCACATTGCTATATTTATTATACGTTCACCTCATCCCATCTATAAATTACATAACCCAATTGACATATAACTAGCAATAAATAAACTACGTTTATGCATAGATATATTTTAGTTTTTTTCTTATATTTATCTAAATCTACTTCTTCGTTCACTTCTCTTTCTTTTATTTTCTCACTCCAACTCATTATTCTTGAGAATTCTACCGCACCCAATACTCCCCATAGCAATGGAAAGACTAGAAATATGGCATTTACTAGAGACAATAATATACCCATCCCTACATCATCCATTGTTCTTATTGATTTAAAACAAATGTGCACCACTAGTGACAGACTAAATAATCCCAAGCCTATAACACTTACTATCGGTTTGTCTTGCATTCTCATTTTTTTATTCCCTTCGCTTCCAATTACATATAACGATCTGTATTCACGATGTCCCAGCGCTTTAGGACTAATAGTCCGTCTGTTACTTGCGGCAGTTAAGCGGTTGATGTATCTGTTGAATTGCTTCCCCGAAATAGCTATCCAATATTTTGAACAACTACATATCTTAATTCATATTCTTGTTGTTTTTCTGCATGTGTCAGACATTCTCTTATGGAACCCATTTCTAATATATTCAAATCATTAAAATGTTCTATTAAATTTTCTTCAGTAAAGAAGTGAGCATATTTCCCTTTCTTGTATTCATATGTTCCTTCCTCAACGTTCCTACCCACACCATTATTAAAATCGCGATCAGAAAAACACGTAAAATACATCACTCCCTGTTCCTTCAAATGCATCACACAATTCTGTATCAGTTTTTTTCGGTCTTCTAACAAAAATAAATGTAATAAATCATAACAATATATGCCGTCATACCTTTTGCTTGTACGAAACTCTAACACCGATTCTTGAATAAAATTCGTTTTTAAATCCCATTCTTTTGCTAGATTTATAGCTGAACTAGATATCTCAATTCCATCAACCTCAAAATAAGAAGAGAACATCTTGGTATTTCTCCCATACCCAGCCCCAGGAACCAAAATATTATGTGCATTATTCTTTTTGAACAAATCTATAGCTTGGGTTACAGTGTGACTTGGTTCACAACCCCAAATCATTCCTTCTTCAGCAAACCTTTTGTTCCAATAATCTCTCATATTATTCACCTGCCTATATACTCACATAGCTCTTCTTTTAAGCTCATCAATCTGTCTTATATGATGTTGATCATGCCAGATAAAATCTCTTAAATATGATAGTATAGTAAACTTCCCGTCAGCATATTCTTTAGTAAACTTGTCGTCTTCAAAGGTATATTATTTAATATCGGATTTATGGCTGCTTCAAAAAAATATTTATCCCACAGCAGTATATGACTTACGATATCGTGAACTGACCATTTATCTTCGGCAATCTTTATTTGCCAATCCATTTCACGAATCTCAGAAACAAAACGTATCCATTCCTTGAACTCCTCTAGTAACTGCGACTTCTCATTCATGGTTTCAGACCCCTCTTTTCAGATTTGAGTTAGTTAGATAATGTATTTGTATTCATGAACCCCAAAAGTGGGGTTTGCTAAAAATTTTTTCTGAATTCTATTTTTTATGAATTCTATAATGATTATATCTTTCAGCATCTATTTCTATCTCTCCTACAAACTTAAAATTACTTTTTTGAATAACTTTATTGGATGCTGCATTCTCAAGTGATGCAATTGCATTCCGTTTATATATAAAGCTATCCTCCAATTAATAACATGGACCATTCGCCCAGAATGTCTTGTTATATTTTTGTATTCTTTTCTTATGTCAATTTCCATATCTACTGACAGCACATCAAGTCTATTTTCATCTACTTTATTTAAGGATATTTTCATGGTTTCTCCCTGAACTTGTTGTATGACCACCATATTTCACCTAACATTTCTGTATTCATGTCCCCCTCAGGGGTCGCTGTCTGCTCTGGCTTCTTTAAAATCTCTCTGGCAAACCAAGAGCTCTGCATGACCCGAAGCATGAATATTATGTTATATGATTGTTACCATCTTCATGAAATACCTACAGTCCTTAATTCAGCTTCCATTATTGCAAAGTATACATCCATGACAATTTAAATAGATATCATGTTTTTCGCATTTAGGATACCCTCTTGGAATTGTAGGGTTATCATCCCCCTCTTCAATCTCTGACCATTCTGTATAATTATTTATGTCAACATCTTCTTTATTGAATGCATTAATCATTAAGCCAAATTGATTCAAACAATTAACAACCCAATCTTGCCGTGGTTTATAGCTTAATTTCTCCCACCCTAAGCCATCTGCTGCGTTTGAAATAGTATCTAGTATAAAATCTTTCTCACTTTCAAAAGAGTCTATAGTCCAAGGCATTTCATCAATATCAAAACCAACTGTTCCTATTCCAACTACAGACTGGTCCCTTTGTGCTAGCCAAATAATTAATTCTTTTTCTCGATTCGTTTTAGCTAGTAGTGATCCACTAATAGCTAGAACTTCAATAAAGACTGATGTTAATCCATTTGACATACCTATGGGCTCAACTACATCATTTAATTGTTTTGGTAATGAAATGGTGTTCGCCATACTATCCTCCAACACTTTTCAACTTACAAAATCAGCCCTTTATGATCCTCGCCTTAGAGCTGTTTAAAATTCTCAATCAACTATTTATAAGCAATTCTCTTAATCGTAGACAAAATTGCTTCGCATGAAAATGCCAACATTTATTTGTAATCATAATCCCTTAATGATAGTTCTTGAACAATTTTTCTACTGTCCTTTATTCTTAGAATTTGCTTCGGTTTATCATATATCCAACCAAGCTTTATACAATATTCAATTAATATGGATTTTATTAAAGGTCTATATAAGTTAGTGTAATAACATTCTTTCCAGTCGAACAAAATTTCAATAAAAGAAGTTTTATACTTCCTTGAATAAGCTCTAAACAATACCTCATAAGGTTTCTCGTCAACAATGCAAATGAATTGATAATGTCTAACAATGATTGGGATTGCTTTTTTTCGAAATGCTTTCATCATTCACCTCAACATTACTTTATCGGCAATTATGTCTAATAGGGTTCTTGTGTTCCTGAACTCGAGAAGCTTAAAGAAGCGTAGCGACTGGCTAGCTTCGGTTCTTAGCCTCGCAGGATTGTCCATCTGACTTTCACTTTCAGAAAAACGATGTTATGTGATACCTATAGTTCTTATTTAATATATTCTTCAATCCTTGTTTAATATTATTTGGTCTCGTCTATTCTGGATTACTCTATTAAAAAAAATCTCTGTAGTCTAAAGTCAATTCCTTTTTTAGTTCTATATTGGAAGAAATACACCACATATTAGCACTCTCTTCTTAAAATGCTTTTTACATTGATTTCCTCAACGTCAATTCTTGTTCAACTCCTTTGTCAATATTATTTCCAGAGGTTCGTTCTCAAGCATTAAGCATCCAGCATCTTTATACCCAAGCTTCCTATAAAAATGTTGAGCTCCTTCATTCGACTGTGTTGAGGTCATAACCATTTCAAATCCTTTTTGTTTCATTAATTCTTCCCAATACTGGACAACTTTTTTACCAATACCTGTTCCTCTGTACTCCTCATCTATCCATATCATATTCATAAATGGTGTGTTGTCCCAAAAAAAACCGTATCTCATCCAACCTATTTCTTGATTGGATTCTCTGATTATTAGGATTTCATTTTCTTTTATTTTTGGTCTTATCAGTGTTTTATGTATGTGCTTGTCTCTTAACGAGATATACTCGCAATCTGATTCAATTGCAAAATCAATCTTCATTGTAAATCCTCCCTTTCACGCTTTTCATTAAATATCTTCTTGGTAACACTTAGCATTGATGTCTCATAACGTTGTACAGTACATAAGTTTATAAAGTCTTTTTAAAAATGTATAAGTCACCTTCTTCTCCAACCTTAGTAAACCCACACTTTGAATAAAAGTGATGATTCTTCACACTCCAGCTAGGAGTATCCAGCCACCATTCAGTGCTATCTGGAAATTCACTTTCAATTTTCTCCATCACCTTCGTTCCGATTCCTTGATTTTTAAAATTTGGATCAATAAAGATTCTTCCTAAATTATGCACTTGATTACACTCTACAAATATTATAGCTCCCCCGATTATTTCTCCATTAAAGAGTATCTTGAAATATTCGCAATTTTGCATCATCTCTTCTTGCCAACTTATGGAGTCATATCCTATTGGCCCAACGGTTTCATTATTATTAAAATGCTTTGACTCATCCTCAAAACTGGCCTTTTGTATTTCAGCAAGTTTTTGTGCATCATTTTTTCTAGCTTTTTCTAATGTCAGCACCCAACATACCTCCATTGTCTTTTTATTTTTTCCAGGGTTGTCTGTTGAAACGCCTCCTCGAACTCCATCCCAGCAGGTCAAGGCTTCGTGAGGATTCTTATGCTTGAATATTATGTTATCAGAAGTTACCGAACTTCTTCACTATGCATTCAAAATCAATCTGCAATTTTTTTATTAGCGAAATTTCTTATATGGTCTTTTTTCATTTTGTAGTTTGATTATTAGTTCATATGCATCTCTTCGAATTATATTAATCCCATAATTGGCAAAGAGTATATTCATAAAATGACCTCAGATCTTTCACGTTCTTTATACTATAGTTTTTAGTACTTTTGAGATCTAATTATTATGTTTTTAGTAATTCAAGAATTTCTGATAGCGTTTCTGTATTCATGAACCCAAAGGGTCTGTCTGCTGAAATCCCTCTTCGAAACCCAACTCGCAGACCTAGGCTCCATTAGAGATGCAACTTGAATTCTCTTCATTATGGGTGCCAGCCTCAAAAAAGCCTCAAATTTAGAGACTCAAATGGACGATGTTGGTTCGTTTCCCTCGACACCACAATTCAGCAATTTCCAAAATTGTTCAACCATGACCGATGCTGGATACGGCATCGAACGGGTAATCCACCATTCCAATACCCCCACTGCCGCTGAAATTAAAAATTGCACCATAATGTCCCTGTTCATTTCCTGATCGAGGTTGATCGAATCCAGATGCTCGCTCAGACTTTGCCGAAACATTGTCTCTATTTGGTTTCGAAAAACCGTACTTCCCTTGTTCGTCAGCATTATAGAGTAGAATGAAGCATGCTGCTCCAAATATTCAAACGTACGCAGTAGTGCGGTTTTGGAAGGGAGATGAAAGAAGTTATCTTCAGACATACAATTGCGTAGTAACTCTTTAATTTGAGCTTCCATGCATTGATCGCGCAGATCGTACTTATCAGCGAAATGCAAATAAACCGTTCCGCGATTGACATTCGCTTCCTCCGCAATTTGATTGATCGTAATTCTCTCGAATTCCTTTTCTGACATCAGTCTCATAAAAGCATCAATAATGGCTTGCCTCGATTTTTGAATACGCCTGTCCATATCCTTCTCCCCTTTGTACCATCCGAAAAAATGAACATTTCGAAGTCCTCTGTTGAAAAATCAACAACCACGCTTGTTTTAACCATTGAACCCCACATACCGCTCTGATACATTCACTTTATAAAATTTATGTTGATGATTCAACATATGTTCAATTCTAGAGGAGCTGTAATCATGAAATCTATTGTTTTACAATTTTTTGAATTATTTAAATCATATTGAATTAGGAGGTTTAAAAATTGAAACTTACAAGAAACACGATTTTTATTACAGGCGGCGGTTCGGGAATTGGACGTGCGTTAGCAGAAGCTCTCCACAATCTTGGAAATAAAGTTATTATCTCCGGTCGACGTAAAGAGCGTCTGGAGGAGACGATTAAAGCGAATCCCGGCATGTCCGCAGTGGAATTGAATGTACAAGATCCTGCCAGCATAAAGGCGACCGCCAAGCAGTTAATCGAAGAATACCCGGATGTTAATGTCTTGATTAACAACGCCGGCATCATACAGTCCGATGACGCGGCGGGCATGATCGATGAGGATGTTTTGATTTCGACTGTCACTACAAACTTGCTAGGTCCCATTCGGTTGACTTCTGCATTCATCGAGCATTTGAAGGCCAAAGAAGAAGCGGTTGTCATCAACACGACTTCAATACTTGGATTTGTACCGTTAGCGACAACTGCTGTATACTCCGCGACGAAGGCAGCACTTCACACCTATACGCTGTCCCAAAGGTACATGCTTAAAGACACATCGGTAAAAGTAATAGAAATTGTGCCCCCATGGGTTCAAAGCAACAACGATGAACCGCGTGCGATGCCACTTGATTCATTCATTGATGCAACAATAAAGATACTTGGCACGGATACAGACGAAGTTCTGGTGGAAGAAGCGAAAATGTTTCGAAATAACCCTGGTCCGAAAGAAGGTGTTTTTGTGACCCAGCTTAACGATACGATGAATTCTGAACCTCCAAAGATCCATTGATCCATCTGTAATTCAATTTGCAAAAATTTAGGCGAACATGAAGTAAACACTCATCTCCGTCTACTTCATGTTCATTTTACTGCAACTTGCATGTGGAATAAGAGAAAACGCCAAGCAGTCACACCCATGTTTACCTCTTAAATAATTTTGTTGATTTCACATAACGTTGGGTATTCCCGAAGTTCAAGCAGCCCTTTGTTAGGTGATGTCGGGGACATCCTCGATTTACTAAAAAAATATTTTCATGATCTTACTTCATTTAAAAATCTTGTTATTATCGGTAGGTCAGGAGGACTTATTTGATTGGGTATCTTGTTTAAATCAAAAAATTGTACATCTTGTACTTCATTTCCATCGCCTCTAATTATTCCACTGTATTCTTTACATATATAAGCTGCAACTACGTTATATACTTCATCTCCATGAGGATATCGATAGTAGAGTTCCGGGCCTGAAAATATATCAAGTAATTCTAACTCTTCAGCTTCTAAGCCTACCTCTTCAAAAAGTTCCCGGCTTGCAACCTCCTTCATACTCTCGCCAGGCTCCATTGAACCTCCTGGTAATCCCCATAGACCATTATCAGTTCTTTGTTGCAATAGTAATCGTCCCTCATCATCTATGAGTATCACACATGCTCCTGCCATAATTATAGGTCGGGTACCTACTAACTCTCTTAATTCTTTTATGTAATTCAATATCTTCACGCCCCTTTGAGATCCTCCAACAGACCAAGGCTCCGTTAGGAGCCACTGCTTGAATTTAACGTTATATGATAATTGTGAATCTCTGATTAAGTCACAAAAATAAGTTTATAGAGTCTTTTTAAAAATATATAAGTCACCTTCTTCTCTAACCTTAGTAAACCCACACTTTGAATAGAAGTGATGATTCTTCATACTCCAGCTAGGAGTATCCAGCCACCATTCAGTGCTGCCTGGAAATTTACTTTCAATTTTCTCCATCACCTTTGTTCCGATTCCTTGATTTTTAAAGTTGGGATCAATAAAGATCCTTTCTAGATTATGCACTTGATTACATTCTACAAATATCATAGCCCCCCTATTATTTCTCCATTAAAGAGTACCTTGAAATATTCGCAATTTTGCATCATGTCTTCTTGCCAACTTAAGTCATATTCTATTGGCCCAACGGTTTCATTATTATTAAAATGCTTTGATTCATCCTCAAAACTGACCTTTTGTATTTCAGCAAGTTTTTGTGCATCATTTTTTCTAGCTTTTTCTAATGTCAGCACCAAACATACCTCCATTATTTTTTTCTTGCACGGGTTTCGTCTAACGATCTTGTATTCACGAATCCTCACCACCTTAAAGGAGAAGAGCGACTGGCTGCGATGCAGCTAAGTGGTGCAGGAGTTGTCAGCCTGATACGATTTCTTCGAAATGCCTCCAGCAGACCAAGGGGCATAAGCCTCGAAGCGTGAACATATTGTTATCAGATAATGATTGCCTTCTTCGAGTTACTCTACAACGCACTTCATTAATTACTTTATTTACTTGGTTCTTGACATTTCTTATTGTATTGAATTAAAATAATATCCCTCTTTCTTAGTTAGAAAGTGCTTAGAAAAAGGGAATGTATTTGCGTAAAAAAGCTTATTATATACGGTGATAATTCGAACTATATTATCGCTTATATTCAGGCTCTTCCAAAGTAATAGGATTCGGATTGCTGAGTACCCAATGCACTGCCAGTTCACACAGTCTCGCAGGTTCATCACTACCAATTCCGTTATGAAGTTCTTTAACTAATGTTACTGCTTCCTTAAGTGAAGCGGGATTTAATGGTGTACCCAAGCTAAAGTAATGTATCAAACTATTGAGCATTTTACGATATTGGTTATCCCAGTTAATACCACCATTATCTAAAATTTCGTATGACACTTTACCAGTAATACGGATAACCTCACCTTGTACGGTTTTCGCATGTCCCTTTGAAGGAATTAGTAAACTCCAGAGTTCATTATGTTGCGCCTGCCATCCTTTTGTTGATACTATTATTGAAGAGACGCCGTCGTGCGTCTTTCGCTTCTCTACTGGGGGAACATCAAATAGCTCATATAGACGTAAAAGTGCCTCATCGGTTTGATTCAAATATTCTTTATTAAAGCCTTCTCTGTGAAATTCAAAGTTATTTCCGATTCGCTTAATAGAATCTTTCATTTCCGGCGTTACAGTTGTTCCAGCGTTAAGCAAAATATCGGCAACTTCCGCCGTATTGACAATATCCGCGTTTTTGCACAATGCCAAAGCTTTCTCTAATGGAGTCTGTCCCATCTTATTTTTTGCGCTGATATTTGCGCCTTTAGTAACCAACGTGTAAACCACCTTTGGTTTAAATGAACCTGTAGCGGCAAATAAAGGAGTCTCGTTTTGATAATCAACGGCTTCTACATCTGCACCCAAATCAAGCAGCAACTCAGTATTACCACACCAACTCATTGCATGTTTGTGCAAAGGCGTTTTTCCGTAATTGTCTCTAGCATTTATATCAGCACCCTGTTCCACGAGCCAGCGAACCAATTCATTCGGTACTTGGTAAAAGCACAAGGCTGTTGATTTACTAGAACCGCCACGGGCATCCAATTCGCATCGGGTAAATACCTCTTTTAGTGCTGATATGTCACCTACATTAATTAGTTCATCAAAATTTTTCGGTAGGTTTTTTTTCTTCTTACCCATATGTATTTTCTCTCCTTATGTCAGAGTTTATAAATTTTCTTCATCACCATATAAACTCCACATTTTACCATCTTTTTTTAATTTCTGTAGTATTAATAAAAATTGCGCTCTGAAATCCATCTCGCAGACCAAGGCTCCGAAGGAGTCGTGCTTGAATATTATGTTATACGACGGAATTACTTAAGACTTCAATAAAACTAATTGCTGCATCTATATAGTCATCTGATGAGAAAACATCTTCATCTAGAAATCCACTTAAGAGTGCTGCATCTCCTTTATATTTCAAACAAAGATAGCCATACCCAGGGTCAATTATGTCATCTTCTTCTTGTTCTTTGGAGCTATCGAAAAATCTAACTATTATGTCCTTATCTTTGTAATAAATCTCAGTGTCACAGGAGAAATTCTTATAGCTAAACTTCATTGTACTATCCCCCCTCTTTTGGATTTTTTTAGCTGTTTTAAAAACTGATTTTTGCTTCCCTTTCACATAACGTTCTTGTATCTACGAATCCGAGAGGCTTAAGGCGCAAAGTGCCGGTTCCAACGGACTTAGCTTCGCAGGGTTGTGAGTTGATCCCGGCTTCTCTGCTTTCCACTTCTAGTGAATCAAGGGCAACGCCCGCAGCGTAGATGCGATGTTATATGAGGTCAGTTCTTCTTCGAGCCAACTAATAATTATGCTTCCTTGCTAGTTCCCACTTCATGAATAAATTTATATCACTTATAGCATCTAATATTATTCCTTTATGTTCTATATTATTTTTTAATTCTTTCAAAATGATTGGTTTTACTAGTCTTTTATCTAACTGTTTTTTAGTTCTTGCTATATGTGCTAATCCCAATACAGAATTCGCTCTTACATTTGGATTAGCATGTTGTGCTGATTTAAGACATATATCTTGAGCAAACTTCCAATTGTGATGATACATTCCAACTGAAAGTGGTAAATATAGAAGTTCTTCTACTTCTTGACGAGTTAAAATATCTTTTATTTCCTGATCTGTGTATTCCTTGATATGCTTGTAAATTCGCTCCATAGTACTTGCTCCTAAATATAATCTTTTATACCTAGCTGATTTCACGTAACGTTTCTGAATTCAAGACGTCCGGCGTATGCCGGATATGTTCGGCTGATTCTACTTCATGGCTTCTCAACTTCTGCCGGGCCGAGGGCGTATGCGACGATGCTTGGATGTGATGTTATACAAAGGTACCATGAATTCATTGAATCTACTTAGAAATCCTGTTTAATTCACCATCACCATTCTCTCCATTCTTCTGTAATATCCTGATCTTCCTCAATTTCTAATCCAGCTAGTCTTGCTACCTTGTCTATAAATTCAGCCAATTCTTCACGTTCCATCGTTTCAATAAAATAATCGTTCGATTCATTCAATTCATTAAAAGAAATTACAATTTCTTCTACAGCCTTCATAATACTTTCAGGATGTTTAGTTTCTTGTAATAATATTAATTGGTTTAGATAGTTATTCAGGACTTTATCAGACATTAATAATCTCTCTTCCGTAAAAAGGTCATCTCCGTATTCAACCATTCTTTTGTTCCACAATTGAGTTGGTTTTTCATTAAATAGGTCCTGTAATGTCATTGGGCATATCCCTCATTTTCTTTTCTTTGTTTTAATAGATTTTTAAAATTGTTGCATAGTATTTCGCATATGAGTTTGCTTACTAACTGGCTTTTCACTTCACTTATCTAATTTTTTCTTTAATTCATCTTTTTTCATCTGTTAGCACACTTAAAGAAAGACCAATTACGGTCAACATCTGGTCATTACAATTGGCTTGGAGGGTTTATTCCCTTCTAAGTCTCAGGTAATAAAAACCCACCTTCGGCTCTTAACCTTTAGGTGGTTTTTTACTTTCTCTTGTTGTTATTGATGCATGTTAAAAGTGCAAGAATAGATGTTCAAAATAGTACATTAGAGTCACCGCATCTTTTACATCCATGGTCTCACTTTTCGAAGGAAAACCATACCCACCCAAGAGTCAATTGTATCCATATTTTACCTGTGTTTACTTCTGAGAACCGAGTGTTCCCATCTATTTTCTTACATTTTTCTTTTATTCTATTTGTTGTCCATCATTTCTAGCATATAACGTTTCTGTGTTCACGATGTTCCTCTGACTTATGCGAACGAAATGAGCGGCCGTCGTGCGTATGTGTCCGCCTGCCCCCGCTCCCTGGCAATCCTCTTTGCCGGACCGAGGAACCGCCAGGCTCCGATGC
This sequence comes from Paenibacillus sp. T2-29, assembly GCF_052921365.1. Taxonomy (NCBI): domain Bacteria; kingdom Bacillati; phylum Bacillota; class Bacilli; order Caryophanales; family Paenibacillaceae; genus Paenibacillus; species Paenibacillus sp. T2-29. Next base: position 971,784 of record NZ_JBREVE010000001.1, read on the forward strand.
GTGGATATGATGTTATCTGATGGATTGGCAAAAAAACAGTTCAACTTTCCCTCTATGACATAAGGCAAAGATGAACTGTCTTTAGTTCCTGTTAAAATCTCTATGCGCACAAGTAGCAACTTCTTCCCCCATCAAGCCAACAAAGCCTGAGCGATCTGATCCACAATGCCATTGATGCCAGTGGGTCCATAACAGCCGATCCATGTCGCGGCATCGACCGCGTGTATGTGCTGGCGCTCAACGGTATCAAGCATTCCCCAGACACGTTGCTCTGTCGCCGATATTTCCTCCTGCATGAGTTCATGGCTAAGCAAGAAGTAATGGCTGGCATGTACAGCCGGTAGTCTGTCAACTGAGATGTGATAGGCCGTGTCGGAGGTATCTGCCACAAATAACGGAACAGGCAGACCTAGATCACGGTACAGTACAGCCCCTGTACGATGAGAGGCAGAATGCACGCGAACCAGAGAATCCAGCGGACGGATCAGTGCCACGCTCTTGCCTGCCAGTACGGGAGCAAGTTCTTCGGACAGCAATGTGGTTCGTCGGTGATAATCCGCTATAATACGCTTTGCCTCTTCTCGTTTGTCTGTCAGTTCACCGAACAGCTTCAGAATGGTCTGCCAGTTTTCATTGCGCTTAAACATGAGAACTGGAGCGATCCGGCTTAACTGTTCATAGTGCTGATCATGCACCTCGGTGCAAATAATCAGATCTGGAGACAGTCGTTCCAATGCAAGCAGGTCGGGATACTCATATGTTCCGAGTAATTCGGTATTCTGAAGTCCTGCCCTGATCATTTGAGGGAAATGTAACACTGCACTTCCTAGTCCTACACTACCTGCTGGAGAGAGCCCCAGCGCAAGCAAATGATCGGCATATTGCACATCGAGTACAGCGATACGCTTCGGAGATCCGATAACATAGTATTCCCCTCGCATATGGCATATCACCGAGCCTTGAGCCGACTCATATGAAGAAGCTGTGTGGTTCCGCTGCAAGGAATGGGCATAGTCTATATCTGTTTTCGAAGCGGCATCAAGCCTATAACGCAGCGGAGGGACGCCATAATATTTCTTAAACGCCCTACTGAAATAATACATGTCGCGATAGCCCATTCTGTCAGCAATTTCACCGATGGGAGCATCCGTATGACGCAGCATCCGCGATGCACTCTCCATGCGCAACTGAATGACATACTCAATCAGTCCGAGCTGCTTCTCTTGTTTGAATCGTCGCTGCAGCTGTCTTAAGCTGCATCCAGCAAGGGCTGCCAGCTCTTTAAGCTTCAGATTCTGGCGATAATGCGACGCTATATATGAAGCGACAACATCCACCATGTCAGACGCTTCTCCTCCATGACCACGTTCGTAATCCATGATCAGTTCGTAGATCATACCCTGAAGCAACGCATTGGCATGAAAACGTTCCATCCCTTCGCCACGACGCCATTTGGCAACGATTTTCTCTGCATTCTCAATCCATTCTGCTTGGGTTACCGAATTTTGCACAAATGAAGTGCGCAACGGGTGTTTGCGATATGAGGGCAAAACAAGAGAGGCTCCCTCCATGGAAGAAGCCTTGTACATGATCACGATATAATAAATGTCGTCTGATCTAGCCGTCAGCGTTAAGGATGTCCCCTTAACAACATGACCAACAAAAGAAGCTCCAATGTGGCAAACCTCACCATTCATTGCAAGCTCCCCTTCCCCTCCGTATGCCAGCAACAACACATTAGAAGTTAATTCCGTTTCGCGAAGAACACTGCCTGTCTGCAAAGTACCGCTATACTCGTCAAGCATCTTGATCGTTGTATCACTCCATAGACTTGTCTGTTCTTGTAGCGGCATTTCTCTCATCTCCTGACAATAGCATCCTTTGCTAGAGTGACTCGCATGACTGGGCTTAACCAATTAACTACAACCAGGCCTGTTAGCAAAAGTAAAATTGTTGCTGTTGTCATTTTAATTGAGATTTATTCTCATTGTCAATTTTCGGACATTTTCTGCAATATTCCCCTGACATCTGGTAATAAAAACAACAGGTGGTACGCTTGCTTTTCACGGCTGGAATGCTGTCCTTATTTTTTGTGAACCGAGTGAACGGATTTCTTTTTACACCGAACAAATGCCCGGGCGCTCCTTGCGTCAGATATGAAAAATCTGCCTGGATGTGCTGACTTTCTTGCTCAGCATTGTCTACTTCAGGAGTATATAATGGGACAATGCGTATCATGATATTCTCCCAAAGGATACTCATCGAAAGAGGAGCAATCGCAGCAAGCGTCTTTAACAGCGGTGCAAGGTGTAACGCAAACATCTCCTTTACCACCTTTTCCCGCCATACTTCCCTGTCTCCCGTTAGTGCTTCTGCCCGAAGCCCGTTTATAGCCAGAAAAGGAAAACGCGTCTCCCCCTCATTAGCTGTGAGCGTCGGATGATAGAGAAAGCTGTTGTCTAGCCGAAAAGAAACATACTGATGATGAACGCTCATCGCGGTCAGTAACGGAGCAATCCACAGGTAGCCGATTCGCTTAGCTAACATCGAAGCGGCTACCCTCATGTCAGGCGCACCAATATACTCTTGAAGCCAGCTTAAATACTCTCGGCATGCAGCTTCTTCATGTAGTTGACTCAAAGCAATAATACGGACATTATCTTCAGACGGCTCACCAAGCCGAATCGAGTGTTCATCCGCCGTTTGCTGCCATAAGTCAGTCGATAGATAATGGTCCATTTTAATTCGATCCCAACAGTGCTTCCGATGCCTGATCTACAATAATATTAATTGCAAGTGGGCCATAATAAGCGATCCAAAGTGTAGAATTAACATCATATGCACGGTTATTTTTGACTGCATCAAGGGATTTCCATACTGAGCTGCTATCCAAAGCCTCTGCCTCTGCCGCAAACAACTCATCAGACAGAACAAAATAATGATCTGCTCCAATCTCAGGAACTTTCTCCATCGAGATTTCAACGGAGGTATCATCTTTGATCTTCTGGACTAATGCAGGCATTTTTAAGCCCAAATCCTCATACAGAATCCCGCCTGTACGATGCTCAAGACCATGAACACGAATGCCTTCTTTTCTCGGTCGAATAAGTGCTACCGTTTCCTCTCCCAACTTCTCCGACAGCTTCTCCTTCAGTCCTGCAATTTTGTCCTCATAAGCCTTACGCACAGTTTCTGCCTCTGCCTGCTTACCTGTGATCGCAGCCACCGTAGCTAACGTATCTCGCCAATCCTCGTAGAAGTCAAGTACGATTGTGGGTGCTATTTTGCTTACACGCTCATACTCTTTCTCTTGAAAATCAGTCATTAAAATAAGATCCGGGTCCAATGCTACAATCGCTTCCAGATTGGGCTTGTCCCGTGTACCTAAAACCTGTACGTCACCCGGCTTATCGCCTAAATATTCTGGAAATGTGGTATTGCCTTCAGCGATAACACTGCCTGCCGGTTGCTCGCCAATGGCTAGCAATTGATCCAGAAATTTGACATCAAGCACAGCAATTTTTTTGGGCTTCTCGTTAAGCGTATACTCACCCTTCTTATGCAAGATCGTAACCGGGAAGGCTCCGGCAGTCTGAGGCGCTTCATTCGAAGGCGTGTCCGTTGGAGTTGTAGCAGACTCATTGCCGCCATTTGTACCTGCTCCGGCACCGCAAGCCGTCAGTACAAGAACAAGGGCCAGCATCCAGCCCATTAAAAATCGTGATTTATGGTCAGCGTGTGCCATGCTTCTGGCAGCTTGCCTCTTTGTTCCTTTATTCATGGTGAATCCTCCTTATGTATGATAATGATTTTCATTATCGAAATATAAGGCGAGTATAATATATCTCCACATCGCGTTACCATATACTTTTGCGACATTTCAGCCGGACTAATACGACATGTAAACCGCTATATCTTCATTTACAATTCTATCAGCTCTTTTACTAATTACTGCATAATCATCGTCTATTGTATCAAGCCAACAAAACCAAGAATCTCCCATTTTTTCTTTTTATTGATTTCTACCTCTTGCATCAATGTACATTCCATATCCATTTGTTCCATTGAAACTACAACAGAGATTTGTATGATAAATTTGTGGGTACTCTTCATTAAATTCTGAATGTGGAAACTCATAAAATGTTCCTTTGGATTCATAAGCCATATTCGGTGAAACATATATCTTTAATACCCTTTCGTCCGCAGATATTTCTAAAACATTTTGCTTTCTCCCTTTATCAAGTATCTCCTATAACGTTCTTGTATTTATGAACCCGTTAGGGGGTGTCTGCTGAAATGCTTCCCTGAACTCCTTCTCACAGACCTAGGCTCCAACGGAGCCGCAGCTTGAATATTATGTTATGTGATGCCACATCTTCTTGGAACTTTCTACCTACAATTATTTATGGATTTGAACCTTGATTTTAGATATTTGTTTATCTATTAAATTATAGATTTTTTCGATTTCATCTTCTTTGATCTTATTTTTTACCAATTCATTTTTAATTTCTTGTTGAAGTTCAATTAACGCTTCAAGTTTCAATGTTATATACCAGCCTGTCCATTCCGTAACTAGGCTATCGTCAAAGCATTCGCCATCGGTATAAAAGAACATTCTATAATAACCTATTCTCTTTTTTTTGTAGTAAATGTCTAACGTAGATATAACCTGCTGGGAATAGTGACTGTCTGCAATCTGATAATCGGAATGAAAAATAGTTTTATACTCAATTGTATCTATTGAAGGCTTAATATCTTCTAGATTCAATTCATCAAAAAATAAACTAATTTCTTCTGGGCATTCTTTCATGTAGTTATTGAATGTTACCCAAAAACCTTCTAAGGTTCTATCCATAATTTTATGTGTATCAATCCAGCTCTCTAGCGCTAAATTATCCAATTGAATCATCCATCCTTTAAAATCTTATGTGATTTCACATAACGTTCCTGTATTCATGAACCCGAGAACCTTAAGTCCCAACGGGGCGGCCGCGACGCGGTTAGGTTCGCAGGTTTTGTCCGCCTAGATCCACTCCATTGAAAATTCCTCGGGAGGATCAAGGAGCCGTCAGGTTCCGCAGCGTGAATAGATGTTATGTGATGTCGACAACTTCCTCAAATTAGCTAAATGCCTAGTACTGAAATATAATTTTGGGATTTCAATCGCTCTTTAATCCATGTTTGAAATTCGTTAATTAATTTTCTCAGTTTTTCAATGTTATTTTCATAGTCTTTTATAAATTCATCTTCACTACATCCAAAGAAAAAGCCAATATGCTCTTTAAGTGTATTCATTTCGGGTTGTCCTTCAAGAAGATTTATTACTCTTTCTAATCTCCCTAGGATTCTCCACCAAATTTCCTTTTGAATCTCATTAAAAGCATAGTGATCATAAGTAGTATATTCACTTTCAATTGATTTCTCTATAAAACCAAATACTTCTTCGGTCAAAAAGATTGAAGTATCATTCCAACATTGACCAAGATATCTACCCGGCAAAATTTCAATATAACAAGTGCCTTCAAGTTCTTCTTTATTTATTATTATCTTCATTGTGCTTACCTCTTAAATAATATCGTCGATTTCACATAACGTTTCTATATTCATGAACCTCAACGAGGTTGTCTGCTGAAATGCCTCTCCGAAATTCATTCCGCAGACCAAGGCTCCATTAGAGCCGCAACTTGAATATTATGTTATCAGATTTCAGCGTCTTCCTTGAACTACTTACAACAATCATTTTTTGTTTTTAATCACCAAACTGATAGTCTTGTCCTTGTATCATTTTCATCAGTTATATATTCCAGAGATTTATATCCCTTTCTCTTTATGTGATCATATAAGTCCTCAAGTTTTCCAAGGTCTTTGCAGTAAACTGTTATGTACACACTATCAATCACAAGAAGAATAATCTGACACTCACTCGCAATATATTCTTCATATGACATTACATCTATTATATTTGCTCCTTTTGGATATGCCTTTAAATTCGCAAATATTAAGTAGTACTTGTTGTAATCAATAATCTTTTTAAGATCTTCTCCATCCATTCCAGTAACCATGTCTGGAAAGAGACTACCCCCTAAAGTATCATCAACGATAAAATATGACTCTTCTCCACCAATAAACCAACTGAAAGTAGTTATATCTATTGGCTTTAAAATCTCTCCAAGATGGTTTCCATAAGAATTTGGAATTTCAAAACTTATGCCTCTATTCATTTATTCACCCACTTCACCCTGATTTCATGTAACGTTTCTGTATTCATGAACCCCAAAGGGGTTGTCTGATGAAATGCTTCCCTGAAATCCTTCTCGCAGACCTAGGCTCCAAAGGAGCCGCTGCTCGAATATTATGTTATACGATGGAATCACTTCTTCGATTAACCAACATTCATTCTTGATTCTAATCTGTCATTGTTCTGCTATATGTTCCAATTATATGTTCCAATAAATCTCCTGGCTGACAACCTAAAGCCGCACATAATTTATCAGTCACTTCTAATGACACATATTCGTTCGTATTGAGTTTCGCCATTGTAGCAGACGAGATACCTGTCATTTTCAATAAATCCTGCTTCTTAATCTCCCTGTCGATCAATAATTTTTGAAAAGGTTTATAACTAATCATCTGAGATTCCTTTCACACATCAAGTGAATTTTTCTTTAATTATATGAAAGTATACTTTTTATATCAAAACCATCTTCAACATGTATTGACTTAATTATTCGATATGATAAAGTTATATTTAATAAGTTGGACTTTTATTCATAAAATCAAATACATTAGATGGTGTCTAAAATGCATAATTCTTTAGAAGTCTTACTTGATTCACTGATTCATACTCGAATTGAATCTTTATATGGCGAGCTTATCAAAAACAACTCCAGCTACAACCAGTTCTCATCCGAACGGAATCTCTACTTCAAGCAGTTACATGAAGGCGTACCGGAGAATATACATAAGACCCTATTTCTTTACGATGATGCTGAGCTTTCTGTTCAAGCTATTTTAGAACGTGAAATTTATTTGCAGGGTTTTAAGGACGCTCTTCACCTGCATAACGAATTACATATATCTTTAGATTGAGAGCCTTCTGGCTCTTTTTCATTTTGATTCTGTTGTATAACGTCTTTTATATGAAGTGCGATGCTTTTTCGAAATGCCATCAGAATATTTAAATATCCCATAAGGGCACTGCATAAACTGAGATCAAGCTACTTTTATTTAACTTTTTCAAATTGCACTCTTTACATAAAATTTGTAAGTTCGAAGGATCATTATTCCCGTAATTAGAAATAGGTACTATATGGTCAATCTCAAAATCTCCTCCTCGATTAATAACCCCCGTCAAGTCATTCCTACAAACTATACAAACTCCGTTATCTCTGTAAAACAATCCTTTCTTTAACCAGGCAGGCCATCGAATTCTTTTGACTTTGTTCCCCTTCTTAAAACTTTCAGGATATTCGAAATCCAAGTCATTTTCCTCGTAAGTTAAGCAATTCGCGAGTTCTTCGTGAAAATCTCTTAGGAATGATTTATTAAGCATTAATAAGTGAAAACTCGAATTAATTACTGTTGGATTAATTTCTTCTTGCATAGAAACCAGAAAATCTACAAATTCCTCAAATCGAATGCATTCAATACATTTTTTACAATGTTCACAATTAATAATTGATTCAAAATCTATGTCAACTTCCTGTAGGTCTATGCCTGCTCCTTCAATTAGCTTAACTTCGTAATAAATATAAGCTTCATATTCAGAAACACTAAGATTACTTAAAGTGCTTCTTACATCATGCTCAACAAATCCATCAACGTATTCTAAATAGTAGTGTAAGATAGTTTTTTTATGAGGTTTTAACAATCTTAATATTATTTCTTCTCTCAGTTCATTCCAAAAATCTTTAAATTTAAATCCATAAACATCTTCTTCATTGTAAAAAATCTCTATTGACCAATTCGCTAATTGAATTGCTTGACTATAACTAAATCTCACATGTCTAGTCTTGATCTGAACCTCTTTTATTTTAGTATTAACTATCGCATGTCATATAACGTAACGTTCCCGTATTCACGACGCCGAGAGGCTTAAGGACCGAGGGTCGTCATGCCCAAAGCGTGAATATAATGTTATATAAAGGATATGCCGTCTCTAACAGCTCACTAAATTACTTATTGCCTTCATTAAAATATGTTATTTCATTTCCATCTATTAGTCTTCTTAATCCATCTTTATAGTAAGGCATTAATTGTTCAGCCTTCTCTATATCAATCCAAGCTATTTCAGAAATTTCGTTAGGTCTAACTAATTCTTCATTCCCACCAATTACCTCACCTTTAAATGTAATAAATAATACATGTTCTTCTTTTTTTACAAATATACATTCATTCACTGACACTATTCCATGAACTTTAATATCTAGTCCAGTTTCTTCTTTAGCTTCCCTTATTGCTGCTTGGTCTAATGATTCGTCTCTTTCAACAGCACCGCCTGGAAGAGACCATCGGTCACTAGAATCATCAATATTCCTGACCATTAACACTTTGGAATTGGTTGGATCAGTAATTAAGGAGTAAGCTACATCGACTCTGATCATTATGTTTGACTTCCCTTCTGATTAGATCTGCATATCTTTCATATAACGTTCCCGCATTCACGACGTCTCAGCGCCTCGTATAGGGCCGGCTGCCGCTTGCGGCAGTTAGGCGGTGGGATGTATCCGGTGAATTCACTCCCCCGAAATGCCTCTTCCGGACCAAGTGGCAGACTTGACCCGCCACGCAGCGTTGAATGCGATGTTAACAGATGTCCACGACCTCTTCGAATTACATACGATAAATCTTTATATATTCATTTCTTTAATATGTAATCAATAAATCCTTGTCGTATTTTTTTGCCCTCATAGATTCTTTCCAAAACTCGATCTTCTTTATAGATTAATTTCATATCATCAAACATCGCATCAGCTTCATTGTAATCATAATACGAATGGATAACTGGCTCATTATCTTCAATCTGTTCATATTGGTTATCTCCTAAATCAATACCTTCTCCAACCCGAAAATCCTTAACGGTTAGGAAATTCACAAATAATACTCCATTGGGTTTCAATACCCGTTTCATTTCATTGATTGATTGTTTCACATCTTCTTTTCTCATATGAAACACCGAGTTATATGAATACACAAAACTAATCGACTCGTCACTAAATGATAAAGATCTCATATCACCATGTTGTATATTTAAATTCTGTCCTCTCATTTCTGCAAATCGATTCGCTTTTTGAAACTGTTCAATATTCATTTCTATTCCAATAGTTTTGTATCCATAATGTGCAAATAGACTTAATGGAGGGGAATCTCCTCCCGCCCCGCAGTCCAATACCGTTCTTTCCATACCGCTTTCATTACATAAAGCTAAAAATCTATACAGTGGTACTTGTCTGAAAAGCTCCACAACAATCGTCTCCTTCGTCTTTTGGTTTTATAATTTTATTGTTTCGTGGATTTCTGCTAACGTTCTTGTATTCACGAACCCTCACTGGCTTAAGGAGCGAACGCGCCGGATCCGACGGACTTAGCCAGTGCAGGGTTGTCCGGCTGCTTCCACTCCCCCAAAATGTCTCTGCCGGACCGAGGGCCGAATGGCCCGATGCGTGAATATTTTGTTATCTGTTGCCAATGCCTTCTTGATTAACTTTCAAATGTTGCTTTGACTCGTTTTGAGTTTTTAAAATACAAAATCCATATTGATCCAAAAATAATTGTAGAGATTAAACTTGGGAGTTCATCTATTTTGTTAATTGTGAGAATGAAGTTTAAAAATCCAAATATTATAGTGATTATTTCAATTTGAATTATTATATTTGGTCCTTTCCTTTTCTTCTTCAATATAAGCACTAGAGAAACAATAATTAAGACTTCAGAAAATAAATATATTCCGACAGAAATAGTTCTAGCAAGATTCCAACCAATTGTTCCAACTAACATATAAATATAAAATTCGAAATAAAGACCTATTAAATTACTTATAAGTAGATAAAAAGAATAGATCACAAAGAAAAGCAGCCAGCCTTTAATTCCACTCATACTATTCTGAGATAATTGCATTATTGGCTCCTTAATATTTGTCTTTTATTTGCATTGAGCATTGGTTTCAGATAACGCTTCTGTATTCATGAACCCGTAGGGTTGCCTGCTGAAATCCCTCTTCGATATACTTCCCGCAGACCTAGGCTCTATCAGGAGCCGCTGCTTGAATATTATGTTATATGATGGATATGCTTCTTCGAGATTGCTTACTAACCTGTCCTTTTCACTTCAATTATTTAATTTAGCTTTGATTCATCTTTTCTCATGTGTTATCATATTCTTAAAGAAAGACCAAGTGCGTCAACACTTGGTCAGTACAATTGGCTTGGATGGTTTATCCCTTCTTAAAGCTTTCGGAATAAAAACCCACCTTTGGCGGTCAACCTTGGGGTGGGTTTTTACTTTCTCTTGTTGTTATTGATGTATGTTAAAAGTGCAAGAATGAATGTTCCGAATAATAGCATAAGAGTCATCGCATCTTTCACTTCCATGGTTTCACCTCCTTTCGAAGGGAAACCATACCCACCCAAGATTCAATTGTATCTATATTTTACCTGTATTTACATCTGCGCACAAGCGTTCTTATCTGTTTTATTGTATTTTCATTCTTCTTTGATCATATTGCTTTTCATTTCTATCATATAACGTTTTTGTATTCATGAACCCCGAAGGGGTTGTCTGCTGAAATGCCTCTCCGAAATCCTTCTCACAGACCTAGGCTCCAACGGGGCCGCAGCTTGAATATTATGTTATGTGTAGTTATCACTCCATTGATTGACATTCTAATTTACGCCTTCCAACCCATCTCTTTATACAATCTTCTAATCTGTTTTATAAAAATATCATCTTCTCTTCCCTTATTTATAATCTCTTCATCTGTGGTTACAGCCCATCTAAAAATTTGTTCAATGCTCCCGTAGCTACGTTTAAATCCTTTGGCCAACTTCAGTATGTTTTCTTTAGTTGGTGCAAATGATAATACTACTCTTAACTCTTCATCTGTCCAAGGTCTCCCCTTATTTTCTGTACTATACGCTTGTTTTTTCTCATATTCAAAGATCAGTAATTTCGTTTTGTGGATTACTTGGTCTGTTGTTAGTTCTTCAATTCCTTCATTAAGTAATTCAATTAATCTATCTTTATATTCTTTCTTTTTCATAGATTTCCCCTCCATGATCTTTTCAATAATTACGCATAACGTTCTTGTATTCACGACCCAACGAATGTTGGGTGTCCGGCGAATGCCGGACCCAGGACGAATGTCCGTAGCGTGAATATTTTGTTAGGCGAATTTGCGTACTTCTTCGATGATTCTAGAAAGAATTCTTCAGTTCTTTTTCTAAATTGAAGCATAATATCCGCATACGATTGATTACTTCTTCTTGATCAAAATTATTAAACACGAATTTATATCTTCTTCGTTCCATAATTCTATCATAATAATTATTAATTTCTTGTAATTCAGCTTGGGTCCAGTTAGTTCTTGTATAATCTACTTCTAAAAACGGAGGCAATGCTGCTTCAGTCTTATTCGCGACCATAAATTTCATTTTCATCGAGTCAAAAATTAACGATAAATTTTCATCTGCTGTTACGAAAACTGGGACAATCTTATCTCTTAAAAGCTTTTGACTCACCAATGTTGGAAATGTTAAGTCTAACGATGCATTCCATATTGCGTGCAGCCTATCTTCATCATTATTCTTTGTTTTATGGATAAGCTTTCTAATTTTATTGTTACCACTAAAATAATAATGAGCAAATATTGTTGTTGAAGCACTAAAAATATCTACTTCCTTTTCCACAAAGTCAAAATACTCAATTATTAATTGAGTATTACTTTTCGACTCTTTTTGCTTATCCAATATGTACATTTTTAACAAACACGCATACGAAACAAATAGAAGACGTTGGAAACTACTTACGCTTTCTAGACTCTTTGTTTTACTGTCCGTTTTTAGTGTTTCGTGTTTAATGAATGGCTCAAACTTTATAATTTTGCTGTGCTGCAACATTTGAAAGTAATCCATCTCAAATAAAGATCTAATTGCATTATTCATGTCACGGAACTTCGACATATTAATTTCAAAGTTGCTTAGTTCTCGACATGACTCTTCCAGTCCAAGAGAAAAGTCAACTAATAAATTATTCATCTCAATATTTTTAAGCAAACTTAATAATTCTTCAAGAGTGTTATCTTTTTGACCTAAAAGACTACTTGGTTCCTTATAGAATCTGGTTAGATATATACAAATATTTGTATCCAAACACAATTCAATTAATTGGGGATCTATTTTATTTTTGATGTCTTCAAATGAGCTCAGTGTTTCATGTATATACAAAGATGAATAGTAAAATTTCATTCTAAATAACCATCCCTTTTATGTAATTTCGCCTAACGTTCCCGTATTCACGACGTCTGACGACGTCTGACGAAGTCAGATGTGTCCGGCTGCTTCTGCTTCCCCGAAATCCTTCTGTCGGACCGAGGGCATATGCCCGATGTGTGAATATTATGTTATACGACGTCATTTTCTTCTTTGAGAAGCCCACAATAATGACTTAATAGTTCCTGAGAAACTTCACTAATTCCTAGCCTCATTGCAACATCTATCGCACATGAATAATCTTTATAGTTTAGGTGCTTTAAAATTAATTTTCTTTTTTCATCTTCCGATACTTTGGAGTAGTAAATCGCCCACATAAGATTTTTGTTACTTGCTTTTATATTTTCAGGAATACCATCTTCAATCAGTATTCCGATTACTTCAGAAACTCTTTCTTGAAGCTTTCTTTCATTAACTATTTGACGTGCCCAGTTAGTAATAAGCCTGTTACTAGTAGGATAACGTAAGAGTCTGTTTACAATATGCTCAGACTCTTCAAAGTTATCAATCAACCAATTAATTTGTTCGTCCTCTAAGGGCTGATCTTTAATAAGTGTACTAACTGCCCACTGAATTTCTTCTGTGCTAGTCAAAATAAAGGTTTGGTAGATATAGAATAAATCATTTATAAGTTTTTTACTAAATAGCTTATTTGAAGATCTATTTTTGATTATTCTTTTAAGCACCTTAAGGCATTCCATTCGACGGAAACGGCTATTCGACTTTAAATCTTTGACAATTATATCGACAAAGTATTCAATGGAATCTGAGTCAAATTCAACTGATTTAAGTAAGCGTCGTTCTTCGTAAATATCTTTTGTACTCTTTACATATTTTTTCACATATTTTAAAGGGGTATAGTGCATTCGTATATGTTCAAGATATTCAATATTGTTTTTTATTTCATTAATATCCATACTTAGGCCCTCACTTTTTAAAAGATGTCGTATAACGTTCAGGCATTCACGAACCCTCACTGCCTTAAGCGACCAACGGGAGCGGCCACGATGCGGTTAGGCAGTGCAGGGTTGTCCGCCTGTTAATCTTCCCTGAAAATCCTCGGGCGGACCAAGGGGCGCGACAGCGACCCGCAGCGTGAATTTTTTTGTTATCGGATGTCAATACCTTCCTCGAACCTCTAAAAATCTTGGAATCAGTTTCGCTTTTGTTTTTATATCTTATAGTTTTCTTGCCTTTATCACAAAAGTTACTGGAAGCATTTTTGCTCTCTTTGCCATATCGCTGTTATCATCCCGCAATTGCATAAACTCATAATCAGATTCCTCAATCATTAGCTCAATTACAAACCCAGCTTTTGCAAGCGCATTTACATAAGTTGACAGCATACGGTCCGCTAACAATAGCTCACCTTCATCAACTGCTACCGGATACCAACCTTCATTAAAGTAACTCTTATTAATTACAAACCTATCATTCTCTGTAGTAACCCATCTGTGTATAGGGTGAGACCAACTGAAAATAAATAGCCCGTCTTTTTTAAGGTAAGAAGATATTCGTCGAAAGGTACCCTCAAGATCGGTGGTCCAACCTATGGCATAAATTGAATAAACATAGTCAAAATAATCCGTCGGGATGCCGCATTCTTCTTCCATGGGAGAACATATCAATTTTGCTGCTATTCCACATGACTTCAAATGTTGCGCTGCCTTTTCAATTTGTCTTTCTGAAATATCCACAGCCCATAGTTCAGATGCGTTTCGTTCCCCTTGATATTGCAAGGATTGACCATTTCCGCAGCCGATCTCCAGCAGTTTTTTTCCTGAGATATCACCAAAGAGCTGGCACTTTTCTTCTGAGATAAATGCTCCATAATAAGGGAGCACGATTGCTTTTAAGAAGTCATTGCCTTTGGTATCCCAATATAGGCTGTTTGTTTTATGAACAACATTCTTTTTTAACTCTTCCGAGCTGCCGACACCATTTTCCCCGTCAACAATAATGCTTCTTCTATTTAATGAATTCTTGTCCATGAAGGCACCTTCTCTTAGTAGATATTTATATTTGAGCATTTCAGATTTGCATTAATTTCTGATAACATCTTATTTACGAACTTTAGAAAAAATGTTCTCTTCGTCATATTCACGAACTTCGTGAATCCTGCACTTTGTTCCTGATTCCTGCACTTTCTGCGTTTCAATGCTCCAGCCCGCTCATCCGACCCAACGGACTTTGAATCCGCCCAATGTCCCGTCTGCTCCCATGTGTATACCGCTCCGTCGTTCGCACACTCTGATGCCCTAGCAGTTCCTGAATATAGCGAAGATCAATCCCATTCTCCAGCAAGTGGGTCGCAAAGGAATGCCTTAGCGAATGGATACTCACCTGTTTGCGAATGCCCGCTTCAGCCAGCGCTTTTTCAAACACTTTCTGCGCTGAACGTTCCGTCAGGTGGCGGCCTTCCCTCTGCCCTGGAAACAGCCAGTCTGCTGGCTGCTCCACCTCTATATACTGCTCGACCACCGCAAAAGCCGCTTCGGATAGTAGCGTTTGCCGATCCTTCCTGCCCTTTCCCTGACGAACTTTCAGTACTTTCCGTTCACGGTCGCAGTCTTCAAGACGCAACCTCACCACTTCGCTTACCCGTCCAACCGTACGCCAATCGTTTTTTTATCCCGATAAAGTAGGTTTATCTTCATCTCACTTGCCTCCTTAGTATATCAGCCGTTCAAAAAATTGGAAATCTAATTTTACACAAAAAAAGGGACTTAAGATGGATATTCATCTTAAGTCCCTGATTCTTTCAGATCGAATTATTGATCCATTAAGTCCAATTTTCGTCATCATAAAGTGTCTTGCCTTTACTTGTCCAGTTCCTCCGTCACATCACCGAAAAAACAAAAGAATAGCCTGCTTATTTTATTAAGAAAATAAGATAAGCCGTAAAAAAGCCCGCGCTGAACGCGGGCTTTGCTGTATATTTAGTCAAAATCATGCCTAGCCTTGTTACTCAACCTTAAACTGTTTTAATTCGTCTTGCAGCTTAGTGGACAATTGGTTTAATTGTTTGGAGAGTTCAGCAACCTGTTCGAAGCTTTCCAATTGTTCCTGCGTGCTAGCGCTAACTTCTTCGGTTGAAGCGGAATTCTCTTCGGTGGTAGAAGAGATAATCTCCAGTGCCTGCAAAATCTCATCTTTGTGCTTGTGGACTTTGGAGGTGTTCGTACTGATCTGGATCATTCGCAATTTTAAATCTTCCAAATCCTTGTTAATACTAAAGAACACTTGCTTCGTGTCCTCCACCGATCTCGCATTTTCTTCTGCGATTTTCAGACCATGAACGGTATGCTCAACCGATACGCTGGTTTTTTCTTCGATGACACGGACCTTCTTGTAGATTTCCTGTGTTGCTAGCGCTGTCTGCTCAGCCAGCTTGCGAACCTCTCCGGCAACCACAGCAAACCCTTTGCCCTGTTCTCCTGCACGCGCAGCTTCTATAGAAGCATTAAGCGCCAGCAGATTCGTCTGTGTTGCAATTTGGTTGACCGTATCCACGATCCCCGAAATCTCATGACGGCTCAGATCGATATCCTGAATGATGGCCGACATCGCTTGTGTGGAATTGTGATTTTCTTCCGCCCATCTGGATAACTGATCTACTACCGCAAGCCCCTGTCCGCTTTGCTCAGCAGAGATTTGCACCATCGTTTCGATGGTTTTGGCATCATTAGCAATTTCGTCAATTTGGCCGGATAAGGCTCCGGTTTTTTGTAAAATGTTATCCGTCTCGATGGACTGGTAGTTCGTCGCATTGGCAATTTCATTAATTGCTGTCGCCGTATCGTTCATCGTGATCGCGGTTCTGGAAGAAATGGATTGCAAATCATTTGAGGACTGATTCAAGACTTGGGCTGAGCCGCCCACCATTTGGAGCATGCCTTGAATTTTTTGAACCATATTGTAAATTCCTTGAGAAATTTGCCCGATTTCGTTGTTGGAATGCGTATCAAACTGAACGGTCAAATCCCCATTTTCAATCAGCTTGATTTTGGCAAGCAATTTCGGGATTGATCTCAACAGATAGCGGAGCGTTATATAACAAATTATAACCAGCAGGATGGTAGCTGCAGCAAAACCGCCAATCGTAATCCAGGTAAAGGTTCTTAGTTCTGAGAGTGCCTCTTGTTCAGAGATGGTTAAACCTACGGACCACCCCGTATCTTTACTGGTTGCATACCCAATGTAACGACGCTCGCCATTATCATTAATCAACTGTACTCCAGACTCACCAGCAATCATTTTCTTACCGATCTCGCCAAGATCACCTGTGCTTTCGTTAATCTTTTCTTTCAGCACTTTATTTTGATCAGGATGATACAAAATATCACCTGTTTTGGACGCAAGAATTGAATAGCCTGTGCTTCCAAGCGAATAGCTTTGCATAACAGCAGGGATGTCTTTGAAAGCAATATCGACAGCAGCAAATCCGATTAATTGGTTACCGCTATCCTTGATCGGATAGAAAATGCCCATGACCACATTCCCCGTATTGACGTCCTTATAGGGTTCTGAGTAGTATAAACCGTCTGCTTCAACAGCTGGCTTGAAGTATGGGCGTGTATTGATATCGAAATCCGGCTTGGAAACAGCACCATCATTTTGTAGAAAGAAGCCTTTACCAGCTATTCCCGCAATCCAAGCATCAGCAAATGATGGCTCTGCTTTTACAATCGCTGCCAGAGTCGCTTCGGTTTCCGCAGCGTGTGGGGAAGTTTTTACCGTTTCAGCTGATTCGGTGGTCTCTATATACTGCCGAAAAAGATTATTTGTTGCCATTTGTTTGACAAGTGAGCCCTTTTCCTTAAATAACGCATCAAATTGACTGACGGTGGCCTGCGTCTTGGTCTGGAGCATGGCCTCTTGCTGCTTGACAAGCATGCTTTGCGTGCTAGCATACATGAACGTCCCCAAGGTTGCAAAGACGACAACGATAATAACTAACAAGACCATGGCCAACGTGTTGGCGATGCTGGATGATCTGAATACGCGCTTCTTCATATTTTGTGACATGCTGCCATCTCCCCGAGGAATATTGAGCGAAAAGCTCTTAGATAATATGTCGGAAGTTTGCAGCTGTTTTAATAGGTTTTTAGTATACACAATTTAAAGTTTTGCTATCTGATTCCTCATAGATTTCCTCCCAACCTGTTCAGTAACTCCAGCAAAAGATTAGGGCAGCATAAAGAGCCTCCGTCAGACGCAGGCTCTTTTCTAAAAAAGCTATGAACACGCGAGGGTTTGCAGACCTAAAGCGTTCGAGCGATCTGTAAGCTCAACCCCATTATTCTCTATCGTTAGCCTAGCTGCATCGTTGTAATACATGTATCGTCTTTCTCATATGTAGAGAATTCAGTTTCAGCCGTTTTACCTTCATGATTCACGCTAATACGATATGTTTTATCCCTCGGCAGCCATAGATCAATAAAACCATTGGGTTGTGATTTCATGGCAGCATTCTCCATGATGACATTCCCTTCGGAGTCGTGAACGGTCACATTAAACTTTCCATTTTTTATTTCGCCTTGGCAGCCGGTTAGACTATGAGTAGCACAAGGGTGGGTCTCTTCTACATATGGCGCTATCGAAACAAAAAACTCGTTGTCAGGCAAATCATAAGTTATGGGTTGGGTGTTGTCTCCATTAACAATTAACTGACTGGAATTAATGGAAGCGGACTGAGCTGTTGCCTTGCCTGCGCTAATATCATGTACTAATTGCTTGATATCTGTGGTCCCGAGCTTGTCCGCTCCTTCTTTCTGCATATTTCCTGCAATCAGGTACGTGCCCAATGCCGCAACAACCAACCCTGAAGCGACCAAGATTCCTTTTTTCATCTGGAGTTCATCTCCTTGTCCGTTTTAAATCATTATAAGGGAGAACGCACCGTAACGGACAAAATACGGTACTGAAGTCACCGGATATTCACATCTTTGCTTGTTTATCCAGACGTATCTGCATTACATTAGATGATCACCAAAGAGGGCAAGGGAAAATGAGCAACTCTACTGTCTCAACGAACAAACACCCCACCACTCCTATAGAGCTATGGGGCACAATTCTTTTTAACGATCCCGGTTCACAATATAATTCATTAGATGCTTCAGAAAAGCGATATTGCGTGGCACCTCTTTTAATGCTTCCATGGCAAGGCAGTAGTGCTCCCACATTTCTTTACTGGCACCTTCGTAACCAAGGATGGACACGAAATTCGAGTTATTGTTATCCGAATCCTGGCCCACAGGTTTTCCAAGTAACAGCGTATCTCCTTCCACATCAAGCAAATCATCTTTAATCTGAAAAGCAATCCCCATATGATAGGCAAATTTCTGCAAAGCAGCAATCTCTGATTCCTCGGCCTGTGCGAGCATGGCTGGCATAACGAGACAAGCCTCGAACGCCACTCCTGTTTTGTAAAAGCACATCATATTCAGCTGTTCCAAGGTCAAAGCCTTTCCTTTGGAATCCAGATCCATCGCCTGCCCCATACACATATCCTCTGCCTTACGAGCCGAGTATTGGATCAAGGCAAGCACAGTCTCAGCATTGAACTGGTTCAGTGACGATTGCTCCCCGATGGCCTTCTGGATCAGATACAGACCGGTTAATTCCGCAGTAGCGCTATTGTGCACCTGATGTAATGTCTGGCGCCCTCTACGGGTAGAGGCGTTGTCCTGGGAAGGCAAATCATCAAAAATCAGGGAGGCTGTATGCATATATTCCAATGATCTTAGAAGAGGCACGATTGCCGATGGGTCTAATCCATATTCGTTCACACCCATAACCCAGGTCAATATAGGGCGTATCCTTTTCCCATCCCCCTCAAGACTATAATTGGCAGCATCAATAAGCTGTTCTTTCATGGCCTCGATCCCAGAAGGCTTGGTAATTTTCAATTGGTTGTTAATCTGGTCACGGACGGTTTTGACCGTATTCATAAAGTCTTCTTTTTCCCTCGAATCGTTCTTCAAATGGGTTATCATCTGGTCCCGAAGCAGCTTATCCAAGAAATCTACATCCTCCGCTTTGCCCACCATCTTCTGGATGAGACGGTTGAATTCAGGATTTCCGGATGCAAAAATCTCCATTATTTCATTGTACTTTTCTGCCCCTACCCGTTCTTTATAACGTTTGAGTCCATTTATTGCACGGTCCAGTATCACCTCGCGAGCCATAGCATCCGAGTCATATACGTTATGGATCAAATTCGAAATGACCGCCCAGTATAGTTCGAAGGGATTGATCAAATCCGATCTTTGATGATGATATTTTAAATAATAGGTATAGGGTGTTACCGCACCGTCCCTCATATCGTCGGCCATATCTGCAAAATCATCAGCAAGCTGGTTATAGATACCATAATAGAATGTTCGTTGCTCAAACCCTTCATCCTCAGGAGCACTAATCACGGAACGGACAATCAAGCGAGAAGAAGCAGATTTTAAAATAACGGGTATATAAAGCTCTTCATTGGTGTAATTAGCTCGTGTTAGATCCTTATCCCGGTCGATATCTTGAGAATGAAAGAAAACATAGGACTGCTCGAAAAAGGTTTGCTGTGTGTCTGGCCGCTGATGTGCCTTAATATACTCAAAAGCATCCGAGAGCTCCGAATGGATATAGCGAATGAACTTCATATGATCGCCGGACCAGTCGCCCAGTTCTGGCACAGATCCGGTAAGAAGCGCGGTACGTATCATATGGGAATATTGTTCTTTCTCTTGAACGGTCAACAGCTGAGAATCGAGCAGATCATCAATAAAAGGATAAGTCAACCCATAGGAATACCCAAGCCTGATGGCTTTATCCAGTCTGCACGAACGTTCAACAGGTGACACGGCTTCGTCCATTTCTTCCATCACATGCAGAATAACCCCAATGATGATTTTAATCAGTTTGCGCTGGGCATGCTCTGCATCCATTTCCTCAGGAATATGAGAAGCTACAGAGTTAAGCTTGTTGATTAGCCAGATTACAGTGGCTTCGATCCCTTCCTTTTGAGACCACCGATACACCCCCGCTAAATTCATAAAATCCGGTTGATCTCTCCTGTTAGCATGGGTGGGTTGAAGCAAATATCTTTTTACGTCAGCAATGACGCGCTGAATCCGGGTCTGTGTGTCGGCAGAATCTAGAGCCTTGCCTAGATCCCTCATGTAAATATAAGAGACACTCCGCTTCAGATAATCATCCAGTTTCCCTGTGTAACTCAGCCATTGAATATATCTGTAGTAATCCCGGGTATCCGGCTTTCTCTTATTCCGCGAAAAGAAGGATAACCATGAAGAAGAATGGATATGATTCCTTTTCCATATATGGATATCTTCTATAAGAGAGGTCACATAAGTTTTATCCTTGACCTGATTATAGAGTGATGCAAAATACTGAAGCGCCTTCTGTTCAGCCAGCTGATATCCTGTATCGGCTTGAAATTTTTTATTCATATGATGCATTACCTCAATTTCTCATTTTGTTAAACATGGTTGCATTTCTCCCTGAGGGAACGATTTGGATCATGTTTTTATCTTTATACGGAATAAAGTCTGTGAAGTTACGAATAGATTATATCCTTCTATATATATGCTACAATTTCAGAGTAGAACGAAAATAATGATAGGGAGGCATAACGTTGAGTATTAGTCTAGTTAAAGGGCAGAAGGTAGACCTAACCAAAAATAATCCACACTTATCCGTGCTAAAAGTAGGGCTTGGATGGGACCCTATGAGGGGCAGAAACATGGATATTGATGCGTCAGCGCTGCTTCTTAATGAGAACGGCAAGCTAACTCAGACGAAAAATCTAGTATATTTCGGAAATAAAAATAGCCCTTGCGGGGCCATCGTACATAGTGGTGACAACTTGACAGGACATGGTGACGGTGATGATGAAGTCATTACCGTCTCCCTCCAACAACTACCACCTGAAGTGCATAGAGTCGTATTTATAGTGAATATATTCCGTTTTTTTAGTTTTGGTAGACGTAAGGATTTCAGTATGGTGGACAATGCTTATATTCGAGTATTGGATGCGTCGCAAGATGAAGAGATTCTCCGATACAACTTGACAGAGTACTATAAAGGGATGTGCAGCATCCGTGTAGGTGAAGTATACCGCTATGGAGGAGAGTGGAAATTCGGTGCTATTGGAGAAGGAAGTACCATTACCTCCCTGAATGATCTTGTCAAAACGTATGAATAAGTATTTTTGATGTTAAGGAAAAACCCACGTCTGACGTGGGTTTTTATGCTAACTCTTCAACAGCCACCTGATACAGCAGAGAACCTTCACGGAGCAGCAGGCGGTCTTTTCTGAAATCCTGTTCGTGTGGCTGAAGGAACTCTTGCTCGTCATTTAAAAAACGAATGTGTTGTCCTTTGCTCAAGTTACCTGGCTTCACATTCTTTTTCAAGACATATTGTCCATTCTTTCCATACCCGCCGTCGAACAAAAAGTGATACCCATCTGTAGCCACCCCAGAGCAGCCGGAAATGCTCGGATTCATAAACGTAATCTTCGTACGATCGCTACCGGAAATGCACCCTAATGAAAAATCTGAATAGTAATAAAACCAGATTTCCTGTTCGCTGACTACGTTCAAAGCATAGCAATCATGAATGTCTGCCGCTTGGTTTTCATATATTTTGTGTCCCTCTTTATTCCAGGCGACAAGGCCGGAGGACCCCACAGGCTCATTCCAACCATAATTCCCAAATATACCTTCATCAAAATAGCTGGTCCAGATCGTACCTTCCCCTGTAACCTGAACACTCTGGATACCGTCTCCAAGCAGTAGTTCATTCACAGTACGGCCTTCATAATCAATAATTTTACCATTTAAATCATATTGGCCGGTTCCATAATAATGACAACGTGCTCCGACGAGCAGTAGATGATGATGTAGAGGCTGTACATAATGATAGTTAAACTGCTGTCCCTCCACATACACTTCTTCAATATGATCGTCTAGAATGAGTATCTTGTAAGTACGTCTCTCTTTAAGAGAGGCAGGCGGGAACATCCCCCGCACTCGTTCTGGGACTTTATCAATTAGCAAAATATACACGCGCCCATCAGGGCCAAATTGGGTCGAAACAATCTCAAACCCTTTAGTATAGTTGGAAATATCGACAAATGAATGAAGCTGTTTATTTAGATGTGACAATGTAGTTCCTCCTCTGAAAGATCAGTAAAGTGAAGTATGATTTGTACTGGACTTCATTTTGTCATAACAACATGCTACTGAGGAGGGCGGAAGTATGGCGATATCGATAGTGATCCCAAGAGATGAGTCATCGGCAAAAATATAGTCAACAAAAAAAGCTGGGTTCTGCTTCATAAGAAAAGCAACCCAGCTTGATCTTTATAGATGTCCCTCTTAAAGTATCTGGCCCTTGTCGGCCTTCTGCCATAAAGCCTCCGTCAGCTCATCAATAGTCTCCTTCATCACCAGCTTCTCGAGCCAGTGACTCGGGATACCGCTTTGCCCGTAATAAGCTCCTGCAATTTGCCCATACACCGCCCCGGTCGTATCGGCGTCATCCCCCAGATTTACGGCCAGCAGTGCCCCCTCTTCAAACGAAGTCGAATGGTGAAATGCCCACAGCGCAGCCTCAAGGGAACGAATGACATAGCCGGTTCCCTGTATTTCGGGCGGCTCCTTATCCTTGTAAGATCCCTGAATGATTTCTTCAATGGCTGCCGAATAAGCTGGCTGTTCCTGCCGCCGCCACTTATAGCAGATGTCGGCTGATAACATGGATTCTTTGTCCGCTCCCCACAGACCCGCCACAAGAATTGAAGCAAGCACGGCACAGGCCTCCACACTTTCGACTGCTCCATGGGTGGTTCGCGAGCTCAGCTCGGCGTACATCACTGCCTCTTCCGGACGGTTCGCATAGGCCATGGCAACAGGTGCAAGCCTCATAATCGAGCCATTACCGGCAGTCATGGGGTCAACGGACCCACTATACGGATCTCCAGAGGCCTCGAAGCGATGCAGTGCTGCTCTCGTTGCACCACCGATATCAAAGCACGTTCCCGTGCTACTCATATATCCCAGGTGATACCAATTGGTGTAGCGACGCATTTGGTCCGCTGGATCAAAGCTATCTTTTTGCACCATACTCTCGGCTAAACAAAGTGCCATAGACGTATCGTCGGTCCACTGCCCCGGCTTTAACCCAAAGACACCGCCGCCCACGATATCCGTTACAGGTTCAAATGTACCTGGACTGCTGAATTCCACAGTGGTTCCCAAAGCATCACCCACGGCCAGTCCAGCGAGACTTCCATAAAAACGATCCTTGATCAGTGCCATTTTGATCTAAGCTCCTTTATAATTGTTATAGCTAATGCGTATTTTCCCATACACTAGGAAGGAAGAAAGTCCGATACCGTCGTTTATTCGTAGCTTAAGGCTGTACAACCGCTATCTGGATTTAATTCAATGAAAATCCCTGCCTCATGATGGTAAATGAGTGGAAATCGCACCGTATCTACATATTCCCTCACACCGCTTGAAAGCCGCCATACCTGGAGCGGTACTCCTTTTCCCCACAAGAATAATCGGTCACCGGAAACGGCCATATCCGCTTGGGGATATGGGTAAATCCCGTATTCATCAGGCTTACAATTTAGAGGCGGGATCGCAGGAAGCACACGTCGGTACCCTGGCTGAGTCATATCGAATAGGACAACCGCCGGTTCCACTCCTTCCTCTCCCCAATCTTCCTCCTCCAGTAAATCGGCATCCATCTGTCCCCAAACCGCCAATCTATCGGGTCCTGTCCAACATACTGGCCCATCCCAATCTATGGTTTGCCAAAGATGGCGAACTGACGGACCATTCTCCGATTCCCATGAGTTCAGCAGCCAATTAGATAAGGACCAAGTTCGGACTACTCCTAATGGAGCCCATACCCATCCCGTATCCGCAATCCACTTTCCCTCTGGAGAAGTCAGGAGCCTCCCATGAAAATAATTTAGATAATGCTCATCTTTTCTTTCGCTGTTATAAACAGGGGTTGGTCTTGCTGTCAAAAGCATCCCGGTTTCTACATCCGTCAGATCCAGCCGGTTCCATTCCGTCCCATGAACAAGGATACATGCACCATCTCGATGAACAAATGCCAGGGGAAACATACTTTTATCGTAGTGGTATTCGTCCCGTGATAATTGCATTTTTTCTTGAGCATGGACTAAATCATACACTGCCGCATGTCGGCCAAATCGATTGGAGATCGCCACGTACTTGCCGTCAGGACTGGTAACCATTTGGACAGGTTGCAGGGGATTAAAATCAGGAATACAAATATGTGTGCATAATTCTGCGCTGCCAGAGCGAAGTTCTAGTCTCCACAGTTCTGCCTGTGTGTTTAGTGCTAGCAGGGTTATGCTTCCCTGAGAGCCACCCTTTAGTGGATGAATGGCCGTAAGACGTCCGATAGTCTGTGGTAAATCAGGTAAAGAAACGTGATGAAATGGCATCATTTAACCCCTTTTAATCTGGATAAATAATAATTTATACCCGTATTTGTGAAGCTGGATTTATCGATAAAAAATCTGATTTCAAGCAATGCAGATAATACTTTCATAAAAACTCCCGGTTTTTTCTTGCAGAAACATTTAAAATATGTAATTTCGCTAGGATTACTTTTGAGAATAAAATAGGAGTAATTCATCAAGATCAAATTGGAGATGAACTTCTCTGTTGGCGATTGATGCTCATTTATACAGTCGATCAGCACCTCTAATACCCTATTTTTATTAGAGTTATAGGCATGTATAAACATCGTTGCTTCTGCAAACGGCTTGTTGAAATCGTCATACGGAAAATCATATACATCATGACTGCCCAGGATGAAGTTCACCAACTGACCTTGCAAAATTTTTATTTTTCCTAGCGCTGCTCGGGTATCTATATCCATCTCATTTTTGTTAATATGCTCATGCAAAATGTCAATTAGAATATGCATATCATACTGTTGTGCGTCTTCCATCCTGTACATCATCTTATTATTTTCAATCGTTAGACGATCATAAATGTCATCCCCTAAACCCAGTTCAAATAAGAGATGGTGAAGAAAAAATAGCCTGTCCTGAGTAAGCGAGAATTCATTCCCTTTCTCTGCTAGATGTGAAACCTGATATTGATAATAAAAACAACATAAGTTTTTTTGGCTATAAGTAATATCTTTATGTATATCAAAAACGTTAAAAATGAGCGAAAGCAATCGAATCAGACGTTCAGCATCTGCTACGCTTAGAATGGGATGATCCATTTTTGTAAATAGCGACCTGTCAAATAAATCATGCCATCGCACTAAAGAAATATGACTCTGCTCATTTATATTCAAAGTTAATATTCTTAAATTTTGCTCTTGATCAGGATAGGAATAGAATAGATATTCATGACTTAAATCAGAAATACGCTCATTAAAGAAGGCTCTTAACTTGTAATCGTATATTTTAGAAAAAGACATTTCTCTCCTCCTTGCACAGCAAGACAAACTTCATGTTGAACCTGGCATAACACATTAATCCGAACTCCTATATTGTAAAATTAATCTGGATCGACTGGCAAGGTGACATAAAATAGAGAAACGTATGTTCTTCCTTTCTATATTATGATATCTTTATGCTAGGAATGAAACGTTATGACGAAGGTCATAGTCTGCGATTAGAAAGGAATGAACACCTATGAAACAGCTAAGCGAAGCTCTGGCCCGGTTTGTACAACTACAAGACTTGTATAATGCAGCCTACGGGCTGTTCCAAGACCACGACATCCAGCCCCGGACGGAGAACCTGACAGATTGCTGGGACAGCCGAATTCCTGTATCCCCTGAGCTTGAATACCTATATAGCCACTATGAAATGATCGATGCCAAGGCAGCGGGAACACACAAATTAAAAAATGCAGCAGTTGAAATTGGAGATGCCGCGGTTCTCTTTTTTGTCGCACCAGAACATCTGTATCGCCAACAGCTAGGCTATCGCTTCATTACATCTGGAGAGCTTGTTCATGAGTCATCTTCGTGGCCCTCCCACCATGTTGTAATTGCCACGTTTAATGATGATCCAGTCATTGTCGATACTAGCGCACCTGGTTCCCCTGTATATGCTGCAATTGAGAGTGGTGGGGCGCAGCAGGTGGCTGACTCTTTAGCTAACTTCTTTACGGCTCTTTCCATCCTGATTGAAGGTGCCTGTACCTTTAAGGGAGAATTGATAGATGAAGATACATACGAAACCAAAGCAGCATATATCGAGCACGTAAAACCATTGCTGCATCATTTGTTGGGCGAAAACCAAACCACGTATTTGCTGAATTACCTATCCTTTTGTTAGAAATCCTATTGGTTAAAGAGAGGTGGGGCTTTTTATGATCTATATCGCATTACTGCGGGGCATCAATGTCGGCGGCAACAACAAGATCGAGATGAAGAAGCTCAAGCAAACGTTTGAACATGCAGGTATGGGGCATGTGACGACTTACATTAATTCTGGAAACATTATTTTTTCCAGTCAGGAGCGGTCCAACCAGGAGCTATCGCTCATACTGGAACAGGCGATTCTCGAGGATTTTAGCTTACCTATCCGCGTCATCGTCCGTAATATGAAGGAGATTCAGAGCATTATGGAGGCACTGCCGAATGAATGGGCTAATGATACACAGATGAAAAGTGATGTAATGTTTCTGTGGGATGAAATTAACGATATTTCCGTTCTGGACAAGCTTCCTTTAAAACCGGGAATTGGACATGTCATCTATACGACCGGAGCCATTCTGTTTTCTGTCAGCAAGGAACAAGTCACAAAAAGCGGTTTAACAAAATTAGTAGGCACTAAGCTGTATCAGCAAATGACGGTGCGGAATGTGAACACAACCCGTCAGATTTATAAGCTGATGCAAATGGCTGAACAGGAAGAGTTGCAGGATATGGACGCATGACTGCAGTCGTGTTTAAATAGGGCTAGGCAAGATCAAAAACTCGCCAAAACTCATTAAAAAAATTATCTATATAAATCAACAATTTCTAATACTATAGGCATAGAGATTTTGCTAAACTGGAAGGGTTCTCAGACGTAGAGGGACACCTATCATCAGCATGAACTAAACACTGAATAATGGGAGAAAAAACACTGTGACAAACCTACAAAATCAAAAACAAGTATATATAATCCACGGCTATACAGCTTCGCCAACAGATCATTGGTTTCCTTGGTTACAAGATAAATTACAGGAAGACGGGGTTTCGGTAAATATACTAGATATGCCCAACTCGCAAGCCCCCAAACTTAATGAGTGGATTGAGCACCTATTGCAAAATATTAAAGCCCTACATAAAGACACCTATTTTATTGGTCATAGCTTGGGTTGTGTATCCATATTAAGATACCTGCAGCAAGTCAACATCCCGGAACCGCTAGGTGGCGCCGTTTTCGTTTCCGGTTTTACTGACCCAGTGCCAAGCCTGCCGTCATTAAATGAATTTACAAATGACCATTTGGATGGACAGCAGATCACGGATTCGCTAAAAGCGCGTGCGGTTATAGCTTCAAAGGACGACGCAATTGTCCCCTTTGCACTTAGTAAGAAACTAGCGGAAGATGTTCAGGCTGATTTTCACGAATTAGATCATGGAGGGCACTTTTTACAAAGTGACGGCTTTACCACTTTACCGATCGTCTATCAAGTTTTAATGGAAATGATGAATGAAAATAAGTAGCGTTAAAAACCCCCGCAAAATAGACCTAGCAAAAAGGGTCCAGCTTGCGGGTTTTACATTTTCCCACTGGATGAATTAGGAGGAATAAAGCGTATGTTTAGTCAAGATATTAATATAATGCCCATTTTTCTGTACACAGCTCCATAAAAGAATGAGCAACCTGTTCACATTCGTCATACCCCAAGCTACCAGAATGAGCAAAAAGAATGGGATATTCGTTGTTTCTTTTTTCCTCTCTCATATCAAACATATAGTGGTTTCCGCTACCATCCATCGCAAACGACACGGCACCCGGCATATACTCTGGCAGCTCGTAGGCGAGGTTCATTTCTCTCAAATCTTCAGTATTGAAAAACTGAAAACATCGTTCTCCATTTTGAAATTCCCCACCGTTAGAGTATTTCAAAAGTTCTATGTAACTATCAGGAAATTGTCCTTGGGGCAGATGCCAGCCAACAGGATCTAGAGGTTGATATTGATCATAAAATGGAGACGATTTCGGAAAAGGGTTCGCTTGTCTTTGTTGGATTTCGTGAATTTCCTGCTCCGATAGCTTGATGTTCCATGTGCTCAAAAAATTCGCGATTTGTTCACCAGTTGCTTCCGGACATTTTATAAATTGATGTTCAAAGTGAATACTCCACATAATAACCACCCTCCTACCTTGACGTCTCTAAAAGTTGTTTTTGCTACCTTTTTCAACCTTTTCCATCTTTTCCAACCCATTCAGCCACACTTTCATGAGGTTGAAGGTTCTCACATTTATAGTAATATACGGTCTTGAGCTCGTAATCCAAGCTTTCCGCAGCAATGAAAAATCGGGTACCAAACGTTTGATCTTCCATACAAATCACAGGCCCCTCAATAAATCCGTAAGAGACAGTTTTTAACATTTCCAATTCCTTGTCATTAGCCAGTCTAAAGTATTCAATTGAAAATACACCGCCCGGACAGGAAAGAAACGAGACCTTGTAAAATGTAATCTCTATGTTGTGATAATAGCTAAAGTCAAAGCTCCCTGCTAGTACTAGCTTAGGGCGACTTGTATAATCATAAATGTAGTAATGGTCAATGTTATTTTGAGAAAGTATTTCATTCAGCTGCATCAGTTTGGATTGAATGGAATGATTCATGATCCTATGTCCCCCCTCCCCACTCGCGGCTATTCCCGATCCGTCACCGCCTGCCACGCTTCTGTTATTGCTATAGGTGATTTGTGGCTGGTCTCTCCGCCACCTTCCTGAGTCCATAGCGGCGGATAATAAGCAAATACCTCTCCTGGCTGAAGTTGCTCCATATCCGACTGCCAACCATTCCAACGGAATGTCTGGTAGAACAAACCCAAATCTCCCTCAGCCAACCAGCTCAAGAAACCGGAATAGGCCAGCTCAGTGGATTCCCACTCCAATGCATCCGGTGCAAAATAGTAGATATGGCCGCTAAATCCAAACTTTCCTGTATCCAATCCAAAGAAGCCACCTGCTGCATCATAGGCCACAATCAGCATTCCCCCAAGTGCAGGAACGCTCGCTGGCTCTTGCAGCCCGTTCCATGAAGCCAAACTACCGTAAACTCCGGGCCCGCCTGCACCCAGTAAGGTGATCCATCCATGGTCAAACATGATCCCTCCTGTTTCATAGGCAACCGTTCCCAAATACGACTTTGTACTCGCCTGCAGACGGTATAGTGCATCTCTCCTAGCCGATTCCGATTCTGCCGATACAATGCAATATGGATTATTCCCTTCTTGCAGAATATTTCTGACCTCTTCCCATGCATGGTTGTCCTGATCCATTAGCTCATCAACCGTTAACGTATGCATATCCATTCTCCTTCCTGTATTCCAATATCCATCTTTCAACCTGTGAACTGATTTTCGAAAACTTGCGTTTGCTCTAAAATCACCCACTGATTCAGCTCGTCGTAGCCTTGGACAATCGCCGTGATCTCATGCCTCGGATACATCCACTCGGATGGGGCCTTTTCCGCATATGAATGGGTGTCTGCCAATCCGACTGCATTGTGCTGGAAAATATGAATTAGTGTTCCGTGTGGAAAAAGGGCTTCAATATATCCAGTTACCTTAGTCCCAACCGGCAGTGCATTTTTGATTTGATGCCATTCCTTTTTGAAGGTGTGAAGATTGTTGGACCAGACTTCTTCAAACTCTTTTTTTGTAATTTTCGTATAATAGGGCTCTGTATCATCAATCGCTTTCTCTGCTAACAAGAAATGATATTGCTCGTGCTTACGATTAGAAGCAATAAAAGTACCGTCATCTTGGATCACAATTTGCCGATAGGCTACGCCGTCTGAGTCTATTTCAAAATACCAGGTTCCCATGCCTGGTTCTGGACAATCTTTAAGATATTTCATTCGTACCTCCTAAAAGGATGTATAACCGTGTCATTTCATCTTTCTTTTTCCGCTATAGATTCTTGTCAAATATGCGAGATATTCCGAACGCGTCAGTCCTCCTGTTTGGCGATTGAACTCATCGTACGAAATGTCTTCCGGGAATCCGAATTCGGCCAGTGCTTTTCGGCGCTCTTCCCGATACAACGGGTTATCCAGGGTGTGGTGCCACTCCCGCTCTTCCCAAGGACCAAAACAGTCTGCAATGACACCTGAATATACACCGTTATTTAACAATTCGCGCGAAGACTTGAACACTGTCTTCCCTTCCGGTTTGGAAATTGTGCCCGTTCCCCAGGACAGTCTATATATTCTTTCTTTACTGCTATCTATGCTACTGCCGTAACCAATCGGAAACACAATATCCTCTTCCGCCAACGCTTTATGCCCTATCCGCTCGTAGGACCCTCGCATAAAGGAATCATCCATGACAATCCAGGTTGTATCAGATAACGGGGCGGCCGTGATGGATTCCAAAGTTATTGAACGGTCACGACTTGTACACAAATACGGACGTACGAATAAAGGCATCGTCATGACACTGTTCCATATGCTCTCCTTTGCAAACAACTGATCCTTTTGCATTTGGCGCAAATCTCCGACGACCAGTACATAGCCATCTGTAAAAAGGTCTATTTCCACGCGGAAGATGTCTCCCGGAATGGTTTTATAACGCAGGTTTTTCATATGCTTCAATCGTTCCAGCTTACGATCATAGTCGTTAGGCACAAGCGACGGGTAACGTTGAAGCCAATCGATGATCTCTTCTTTTACTATGTAAATGCTCACATCCAGTGATGGGCAATCTTACGCCAGTTTTGCTATTCACAGCAGTAACATAACTAATAGGACGATCTCTTCGAATGCCTGCTGAAAAGGACACACCTTCTGCTGTGATGCTCGAAACACTTGTATAATTCAGTTTTTTCTCTTTGCCACGAGCCGTTTTAGGTAGAACAAATGCCCGATCACGAGTAAAAATCTCTACATCAGCTTCTCCATAAGCATCCTCTTTGGAAGAAATTCGCTTGCGAATAACATCTCCATCCATACAAATAAAATATCCTTCTTTAATTTCTACTACGTCCCAATGTTCTTCCAGCGTCTCCAGCCCAAAATAGGGTCGTAACGCGTTCGTTAACCAACTATTCATCTGCTCCTCCTGTTCCGAGTACGATTCAGTAGACTTCATTTCTGTTATTCCAGAAATTATAACATAACACGGCATGTAGCTCGTTTATTCATACATTGTTCTAGCTTGGACCAACTCCTCCTGAATCCAGCTACTGCTGGTAGACAGTTGGAGCAAGTCGGCCGTGATCTGTTTGATCTGTTCTTGCAGCACGTGTGGCTGATCTGTTCCTTCCAGAAAGCGACTCATAAAATGAAGAAAAACGTCTACCTTCCTAAGCAGCATTAACACAGGCAAAGCGTCAACCTCGGATTGGCTTAAACAAACCTGACGGCTGAAGCCCCGGCAAAAATCACGAACAGCTGTCGCTTTCTCCGGTTGTCCCAAAAATCCTGATAAAATGACCGCCGGATCCATGACCCGAACGTCCAGCGTACAAAATTCAAAATCAAGCAGTGCAGCCACCTGACTAGGGTCAGAATCCTTTACTAACAAATTGGAAGCGTTCAAATCTCCATGTACAAGCTGATGCGGCAAGTCTTCCAATGCATGAAGTGAATCTATAATCTCTTCATATACTTTTCCTATCAAACGCAGCTCCTCATGTAAATCTTTTAGAGGCTCCGGCGGGTTTAAACAAAAGCCTTGGATTACTTCCCGGTTACATAATGGATAGGATTGCTGCAAAGCATAATACGGCCGATAGACTGGAGTCATATCAAGATTAAGTGTTGCAAGTGCAGCAGATAATTCGCCAGCTGTCTCGCCAAAAGAATAGGCAAAGCTAGGATCCTGCTCCGATGGGGATGTGCCTTCTATGTATTCGAACAGACACACATATTTGCCACTATCCTTCTCAACCTGTGCAAGTGTCTCTCCCGTAATCGTTCGGATTGGCATTGGAACCCTGAATGATAGAGAATGCCTGCTCAGTTCCTGCAAAACCGCATGCTCAAATTCGATTTTGTTCCGATCCCTGTGTGTATCGTAGATGCGCAGCACCCCACTTCGCCCACCGCTCTTAACAAAATACGTCGTATTATTCCAACCTCCGGTTCGTCTCTGTAGTGTCCCGTCCCACTCCGGCCAGTGCCGTCTTAATACCGCTTCCAAAATGTATCCTCCCTATTAAACATCCGCTTATGAATTTGCAGTTATTATAACAAATATAGACGCCCATTAGAATTGGACGTCCTTGTGTATCCTTCATTTCCTCATTTGTTTGTTTAGGATATTCTGCGGGGTGGCACCATACGCTGTTTTAAATTTTTTATAGAAAAAACTCATGCTGTTATATCCGACCTGCTTAAAGATCATTTCGAATGGCAGGTTGGTATTCACTACCAAAGAATAGGCCGCATTAAGTTTAATGTTGGCAATAAGCTGCGTGTAAGTAAGACCGGTTACTTTTTCCAACTTATTACTTAAATACGTACTATTGTAATTAAAATGAGTAGATAATTGCTGGAGGCTTAAATGCTGATAATGCTCTTCCATGTAATTCAGAATAGAAGTAATATTACTTTCCTGCTGGTTTAAGTGAATATTATGCTCGCTTTCCAATACACGGACCAATTCCCCAAATACAATGGGCAAATAAGCCTTGACCAGCTCCATTGAATCCTCTTGCCTGGAAAAATATTCGATCAAGATTCTACGCAATATATATTGAAGGTTTTCATTATGCTGTGACTCAAAAATAATAAAGTGATTATGATGCTGATGCTGGAGGACTGAATTGGCAAGAAACTCGCCGATCAAACTTTTTTTCTTAGATAGCCGCTGTAGAAATAGGGATGAAATCGTTTCTCTTTGCAGGAGGATATTAATCAGTATATCGTTTTCTCCCAAAGGTGCGATGCTGTGCGGCACATCCTTATCGAGGACACACACTTGGCCTTCACAAAGCTCAACTTCTTTACCCGCTATGATTTGGTTGCACTTACCTGAGTAAACATAGTTTAATTCAATAAATTCATGCATGTGCTCCAGCATCGGAGCAAACCTGTTGTGCTTGCTAATATAAATATCATGTTCTCCGAAGAAAAATAAAGCAGACATTCGATACATATTCTGATTTATATCAAAAAATCGCTCATCTTCCGATTCTTTGGAGAGATCATTAATCACTTGATTGTTTTGCTGTTGTAAAAGCTCAATTTCAGTTTTACTTCTCAGCAACTGATCCAACTCATGAAGGTTCATAAACACAGACTCCTCCTTCATACTCCCATTAACTGTGAACTGCCGTCTGTGTTTTGCTTCCCTTTCCTCTAATAGCGATTCCCAGACAGAGGAGCGCAGCAATCATAAATACAATCGCAGAGACGAGAAAGGAAAATGAGGCAGTTTCATTCCCAGACAACACCCCAACTAACTTGATAACATAAGGCGAAGCAAACGCTCCCAAATTGGAGCCTACCATTGCAATCGAAATAGATATCGTCTCACTGCCTTTAGGTACGATTTTAGTTAGTATCGTAAAAATATAAGGAATAAACAGCGCAAAGCTAAAGCCAATGATCAGCATGGCAACCGTAACCATGGTCACATTCTGAGCAAACCACAGCAGGACAAAACCTGTCGCTGTTATTAAACTGGAGATAAAAGGTGCGTAATTTCTGAACCATTTATATATTCTACCGAACAAGAAGCCTGCAATCATAGTTGATAAGGAGAACAGCGTCAAAGCGGTCCCTAAAAACCCTGCGTTAGGCATACTCTTTTCAGCAATCATAATACCTGTTTTGGTATACACAATCATGATAAAGGTCATAAACAGGAAAAGTGCAGCCCCTAATCCAAGTACAGGTAGGGACATTCCCCCACTCTTTTGGCCCGTTCCTTTCGAGCTTACTGTTGGCTCCCCACGCTCTGGTTCAGGAATGATAAAAAAGAACAACAGTGCGATAGGAATAGTGATCGCATAGCACAAAAAGGCAAACGGCCAGTCGATTAGGGCAAGCTGTCCTGCCACGAAGGTAGCCAAGCTGCTTCCGAGCCCTTGTACAGCGCTTTGAAAGCCTACCAATTGAGCACGCTCGTCCCCTTCAAAAAAATCACTAATTAAACTGACAGCCAGCGAATTGAACATCCCCAGACCTGCACCTAGCACCAAACGCAACGCGAGAATCCATGTAATGTTCGTAGTGAGCATAGGAAGTATTCCGCCGATGACCACGAGCAAAAGTCCTAGCAGGACTGTATTTTTTTTACCCAAGCGGGAAGAGATCGGGCCACTCAACAGCACAAACAGCATCATCGAGAAAGATGGGATTGTAACTATGCTTTCAATCAGTGAACTGGAGACTCCCGGTAATTGGTTCAGCATCATCGGGATGATAGCTGAAATAGCACTCGCTGATGTCAGGACTAAGGAAATGGACAACAATGCTGTTTTAAACCATATTTTGTTTTTAATATTCATCAAGCTTCTCACCTCTAGTCTATGTTATTTAGCCTCTGGTTGTATTTGTACTGGAACGTATACTGTCCAGATCCGACGGTAAACGTCAATTCATGATCTCCACTCAGTTGGAAAATCGCCTGTTCTCCGATAGAACCTAATTTCCCGGCCAGCTCTTGTGGCACATTACCAGGCGGATACTGAATCGACGGGTATTGCGTAGTAATGGTCTGTTGTAATGCATCTGGCTCTAGAACGCCCGGAAGCGTAATCTCAGCTGTCGTATTATGTGGTACGTGAACCGTCATCCGCATTTCTTCATTCACGATTTCCCAATGGACAGCAACCTCACCATAAGGTGTCTCCAGCTTGCCATGGGCCGAAGTAAGATTAACAGGCGGTTTGGGTGCTAACCGCGACTTTTTGTAGCCCGCTTCAAGTACATCGATTCCGGCAATATTTTGGTACATAAAGTTTCCAACTGAACCGTACGAATAGTGATTGAACGAGTTCATATCGGTGCTCCAGAACGAGCCGTCCACTTTGATACTGTCCCAATGCTCCCACATGGTCGTTGCTCCCCGTTCAACCTGATAGAGCCAAGAAGGATAATCTTTCTGAAATAAAATTTTATAAGCTATATCTGTATAGCCATTGTCGGATAAAACCAGGCATAGATAAGGTGTGCCTACAAAGCCAGTATCCAGATGCATATCATTTTTTTCTATCAGCCGTACGAGCTCCTGGATCACTTGCTTTTTATACTTTTCCGGAACCAATCCGAAGTGCAAAGCTACAACCTGTGCAGTTTGGGTATTCGAAGTCAGCTTGCCAGCGTCATCAAAATAACGGTTCGCAAAAGCGGCTTTGATCCCCTCATGCAAGCTTTGATAGGTGTTGTAATCGGTATACCGATTCAGCAGTTTGGCCGTCTGCGCCAAGATATGAGTCGAATACGCAAAGTATGCAGTCGCTACCAGCGTTCCATCGGTCGCTCCAAAATAGCTTCCTTCCTCGCTATCCAGCGCCAGCCAGTCTCCCAGCTGCAAACCAGTATCCCACAAATGTTCCTCGGTCCCCTGGGCACGAATATAATCGACCCATGCTTTCATACTGTCATACTGCTGAGCTAGAATTTGCTTATCCCCATAACATTGATAGATCGTCCACGGACATATAACTGCTGCATCTCCCCATGCGGCTGTCGTTTGGTCCATATTGTCTGCAAAGGTTCCTTTGAGGACATCCGGCACGACAAAAGGCACAGCCCCATTCTCCAGCTGGTTGTAAGCCAAATCTTTCAGCCACTTTCGAAAGAAGGAAGCACTATTCATATTGAAGCTGGCCGTTCTGGCAAAAATCTGTGCATCGCCGGTCCAGCCTAATCGCTCATCACGTTGCGGGCAATCGGTCGGCACATCCAGGAAGTTCCCCTTTTGTCCCCATACAATATTGTGCTGGAGTTGGTTCAGCTTTGGATCGGATGTCTCGAACAAGCCAATTGTCGCCATGTCTGAATGCAAAAAAACGCCTGTAAAATCTTCAATGGCTACGCCAGCCGGAAAGCCCTCAAGCTTCACATACTGGAAGCCTTGAAAAGTGAAATGCGGCCTAAATATCTCCGTCCTCTTGCCGCTGCAAATGTACGTAATCTGCTGCGCTGCATCACGAATATTATCTCGGTAAAAATTCCCTTGCTGATCCAGCACTTCACCATGAACCAGATTCAGAACCGTACCTTCGGGGGCTTCCACTTTAAATTCCAGCCAGCCTACCATATTTTGACCCAAGTTAAGTACTAGTTCGCCTTTAGGAGTCCAAATCAGTTCAACAGGCTTTAATCGGTTCATTACACGGACAGGCTCGTTCTCCTGAGCAACCAGATGACTTAACGGAAACGGGACGACCTGCATCATTTTCCGTTCGTTCAAGAAGCGATGTTCGGCTGCCTGCTGCTCCAGTCGATCATCATAGATTTCGCCGTTATAAATATCTGACATCAAAATGGCACAGCTCCTTTCCTCCCAGGAAGAATCAGAGCAAATGAGTTCTGAACGGCCATCTTCATAGCTAATCTTCATTTGAAATAGCAAAGCATTCGTGTTCCCGTAGGTATCCTTGCGCTTTTGCCAGCCTAGATAGCCGCTGTACCAGCCTTCTCCCACCGTTGCTGTGATGCGGTTATGTTGTTCTCGAACGGTAGAAGTCACATCATAGGCTTGCACCTGAACACGATCGTTATAATCTGTCCATCCCGGGGTAAAGTAGGCATCGCCTACTCTTTGTCCATTGAGCTCCAGCTCATACAGACCAAGGCTTGTGGCATAAATGACTGCTTTTTTCACTTTTCCCTCAACCAAAAAACACTTGGAAGCGGCAAAAGGGGCTCTTGTCTGAAACTTTTCATGAATGCTTCGCTCCTTCACTGTAATCCATTGTGCCTTCCAGTCCTGCTCATGGAGCAGCCCCATTTCCCAAAAGCCAATCTCACTCCATTCCGATTCCTCCGGTTCGGTGTCACCCGCTCCCTGAGCCCATACTTTTACCCGGTAATAATATCTTTGTCCTGATTCGAGTGGAGGACCTTCATAGGGAAACAGAATGGATTGTTCCGAATAGGAAAAATGATTCCAGAGCAGCGGTTCAAAAACAGGATTTATGGATACCTGCAATTGGAAGCGTTTTTGGAAAACATATATGTTGTCAGATTCAATTTGCCAACTTAATCGAGGCTTTAGACAACCCAGTCCAATCGGATTGTTTACATGTTCACATCTAAGCGCTTTCACTTTTAGCATTCTTATGTCCTCCCTGAGATCTTCTTTTGTGTTTCTATACTCAAATTAAAACGCTTTCATTAATTGTGCGCAATGTTGTATCCCTGCATGTTGTATGCTTGATTTACAGGTGTTGAATGTCCATCCCTCATATTGAATCTTAAAATGGGTCTATTAGAAAAATATGTACGTGTGACAGCGCAGTACTCAAAAGGAAAACTCTTGTTTTTTGTGCATATGGATTGTAGTATTAAGCCGATCCGTGAAAGGAGAATTACAGTAATGGAAACGAACTACAAAAAGCTGCTGGATCAGATGATGGCACCCTATGATGAAATGCTGCAGAGTCTAATAAGTGATCACGCCGATTTTTCGAAGGTTGACTATTTGGAGCAACACAGTGAGGAATATGGAAAAAGTGATGCCAATTATACCAATCGCTTGAAGGTGCTTTTGGCTTTGTATAATCGTGAGGATCGATATGCCCCGCATTACGAACCGATTGTGAGAAGGCTGCTCGTTAATGAGATTATAGATAGGGAAACGAACAGTTTTCAAGGGATTGGAGATGCTCTGCATTATGCCGTTTTTTTACTGCAAAAGTATGAGCGTGAACAGGACCAAGTTTTGTTCCAGCAGGCCAAGAAAGCCAATTTCGATACATACGCCG
Source organism: Paenibacillus sp. T2-29 (assembly GCF_052921365.1). Classification (NCBI taxonomy): domain Bacteria; kingdom Bacillati; phylum Bacillota; class Bacilli; order Caryophanales; family Paenibacillaceae; genus Paenibacillus; species Paenibacillus sp. T2-29. The sequence continues at coordinate 1,010,416 of NZ_JBREVE010000001.1, forward strand.
GGTTTGATCCTGCGTTGATTTTGGAAACATATTTGTTCAGCAAAGATACAGCTGATCTTGAAGATTGCATCAATATCGCGAGTGAACTCGGGGAAGATGTATACCTATCATTATTTATTGATATGTGGATCAGAGAGCAGACGGATTGGAACAAAGGAAATTTGCAGGCACTCGTTTATCATGAGAGATGGCGCAACCATGCAGAAGGCGAAATTGAAGCTCTCAAAAAGCTGGCCGAAATGGAGAAAATAGAAGAAAATCCTAGTAACTACTGTTCTACTGCATCCAGCTTGGTAGAAAAGCTCATTGAAACAGGACGATGGGATGAAGCTTGGGAAACGATGGCAACCATCATTCCGCTTATTACGAAGGAAAAAGAATGGTTCCTGTACGGACTTGGCCGCAATATAATTACAGCCTGTATCCACATCATCATGCATTTTGGAGCAAAAAGCCGACAGGCTACTTCGTTATGGCAAACGATAAAAGGGGTTCTTCAACCTGCCGCTAACAATATGGGGACCATTCAATATCAGCTTGCTGTATCTGTCAGCAAATTTATGGGTGATACCAAATTGGAGCAAAAGTTACTCAGGATTCGGAAGCAACGTCAATAATCCAGTTGCCATAAGGAGCCTGTCGCATGCAATGTAAAGAACGAGGCATTTGACCCAGCAGCTCGCTTTCCAGTTGCCCCTCGAAGCGAGGGGCAGCGAAAATACGGATTGCAGTGCATTGCCTTCCTCTACAGATTTCCGGTCACGATAATACCATCTGCTTGCTTCAAATGCGCTCTGACCCATGCTGTAAAGGAATCGATAAATATGCGTAATTCTGGCTCCTTGGCAGGCCAAGCATCCAATTCTGTTAATATTTCATGCCATACCGACGCCTGAATCGGATTATCCCAGCAGGCATCAAAAGCCTCATACGTTTCCCCCGTGTCAGGATCGACAAGTGGATATTTGGACTTTAACACAGACAGCACGATATCAAAGTCATCTGCGTAGATGAAGATCATCTCCTCCAGCTTTGGCTCATCTGTATCTCCATAGCGCAGCGGTTCAAAAGTATATCCAATATTGGCTCTTGGACCACTATAGCGATAGATTAGTGTCTGAATCTCTGTTTTTCCTTTCTTAGTCACTCTCTCTTACTCCTCTCTTCGGCTACAACTCGAACCAATCCGCAGCGCATTTCTCTTCTTCCAGTGCCCTACACATTCCTTCCCTCAACCTCATCGCATCTCCGCCGCCGATATGAAATAGACAATAGATATAAGGTTCATCATCTTCTAACCCTTCAATATTTCTTGCCTCTTCCACTGAAATCTGAAGCGCTTCAGGCCAATCAGAATTATTCTGAAGCAGAACAAAGCCATCCTCATCCCTTTGCATCCGATATCCCTCAATCCTAGGCAATGCTTCAGCTAAGCGTCCCATTAGCGCTTTAATATCCTTAACATCTGCGACCTTAATTCCATACTCCCACCCCATCTGCATTCCTCCAATTTTATGAACTCCTCCTTAATTAGAACCGCCCCTAAATTGGGTTTCACCTTCTCATTCACCTCAGGAAATTCACTTGGATTCAGTCATAGTCCGCATATAAGAGGTATTCCTTACAATGCCTGCACTGAAATAAATAACCCCGAAACGATCCGTCACGTTCCATGCTTTCCCGTATTCGACTCTTAGCCTCTTTTTCATTATACAAAGCCAAAATAGGCATAAACATCAGGTTGACATCATTTTCTATCCCTCTACTGACAAGCTCCTTCCAGCCCACAAAACCTATAAAAACACAGTAGTCATCGCAGTGATCCAGCCACGCGGCGGTCTGCCATGCCTCATAACCGGGAGTCCGATGCAGTAGCTCATCCAGTTTTGCTTCCTCTAGTTGTGCACAGCAAGCAGGGTCATGAAATATTCCCTGTAGCATGCTCGCTTTCTAAGCCCTCAAGCTCTTCCTTCAATTGGTACATGGCTTGTACAGCCTCGGGACTGGGTGCGTACAAACTATATCTTTTGTTTAGTGCCACCCATTTTTGCTGGATTTCCATAAGCCCCTCACTTCCTTCTGATTTTCCTGAAATTTCTTATAACTTATTATAATAGATATAGGCTTCCGGTGAGTATACCCCGGAAGCCTATGGATTCATCTAACCAATCTTTTATTTATTTTGCCTTATGAGAAACAGGCTCACTATTCCCGTTTCTTTTTCTCACTACCAACATAATAACAGCCATAACAGCTACCAAGACTGCTATAAGCGTAAAGGGAATATATTTGTCCACTCGATACAAGGTGGTCGTCAAAATAGGAGCAATGATCGCGGAAATTCCCTGTACCGCAGCTACCAGCCCCGCTGCTCCCCCTTGCTGCTCTTGACTGACCGAAAGCGAAGCACCTGCCATAAAACCGGGCATCAGTAAGCCTGTGCCTATGCCAAACATAAAGAATGCTGCATAGTAAACGACCAAGCTGGCTGAAATCAGAAATAATGCCATTCCAGCAATTAGGAATAGAGAACCAAGCAAAATCATCGGTTTAGGCTGCCATTTAAGCCATTTCATCTGGATGATCTGCACAATCAGCATCGCTGCCCCGGAGAACATAAGTCCAAAGGACACGACTCTTGCTGTTTCTTCGGATGTAAGACCTAACTGATCTTGAAAATAAAAACCACCTATAACCTGAATAGTCACAATACTTATCATCGTAACCAAGCCTGCAAACAAATACATTCTTAGACCTGGCTGGAGGGGGTTAATTCGAGCGGGTTTTTGCTGAATAACGGGCTGGGCCGCCGGAATCGCCAGCAGAGACACCACGAATGCAACAGCGGCAATGACAATTCCAAAATATAAGGGCCATAACAGCCCTATTAAAGTAAAGGCACCTGCAATCGCGGGGCCAAATACCAGCCCAAGCCCATTCGCCGCACTAATAATAGCCATACCACTTCCACGCTCTTCTCCTTCCGTTACATCCCCCATATAAGCTTGAGACGATGACAACACCGCCGGGATAAAGCCGCCAATTAAGCCGCGTGTAACAATCAGCAGGACTAACAGCAGCCCCCCACTAAGCCAACCATTTAATCCTGCAAAAAGAGTAAGTGTAAACAACAGACAGCTTACACACATCCCTATGAAACCAAGCAGAATCACCGGCTTGCGTCCCTTTGCATCACTCAGATTTCCCCATACTGGAGCCATTAAGGCCATCGTTATAGAACCAAGCGATATAATTAATCCGGAATGGCTTTCTCTTAAGCCTAATTCACGAATAAGGGGCGGCATAATTGGAGCAATGAGCATGAGCCCTAGCATAGCCACAAATACACTGAAAAAGATGCTCCCTTTTATTCTACTCATCCTCGCACACTCCTCTGTTAAAGATTCTCTCTATGCAGAAGTATACGGAGCATACCAAAACGCTACTGCCTATAGACGGATAAATTTGCGGTTAAACGGATTTAATTTTGCGTATAAAACAGCAGCCAGTCTTCAGACAGTAAAAAATGGCCTGCATTCTATGGCCCAATGGGCGTCGTTAATTATAGAGTCGCTCTTTCGTTGTGAAATGAACTACATCGGTCTCTTCATCGCTGACTGGATGGAAGGGCTTCATTTCCTGGCATGTTATTACGATATATGATGTACAGTCTTTTGCCTTTAGTAATTAGCGTAGCTGTGGGTTGAGTCTGTATATCGATGTCTAAGGGGGAAATCTCAGTGAAAACAAAAATAGGATCAATCATGAAGGTAAGATCGTTAAGAACGAAGTTAACCATAATGTGCTTGATTATTTTAATTGTACCCACATTCGTGATTGGAATCAGTTCTTATGTTGTTTCCAAGAATGAAATGAATGAATCAGGCAAAGTAGCACTTAAGAATAGTGTGCAAATGGTAATTGGTATGATTAGTTTCCTCAATGGGCAAGTCGAAGCCGGTAATTTAACATTGGAAGAAGCACAGGAAAAACTGCGCATCGAGCTGCTCGGTGTAAAAGATGCTAATAACAAAAGACCGGTAAAGATTAAATATACTGTAGGTAAAACAGGTTATCCGTGGGCAGTCAACCAAGATGCCGTTTCAGTGATGAACCCTTCAAATGAAGGCCAGGATTTAATAAATGCCGTATCGGAAGACGGTGTGCATGTGGGAAAAGAGTTTGTAGAAGCCGGTACAAACGGCGGGGGATTCGTCACTTATAAATGGGCTTTACCTGGTACAGATCAAGTGGAGACGAAAATTTCGTACGTTGAAAGGGATCCTTATTGGGGATGGATCATCGGTTCTGGAGCATATTTTAACGAATTTAACAGCGGGGCGACCAAGGTCCTTTATATTGTCCTGATTATTACGACTATTGCAGTTATTCTGGGAGCAATTATCGTAAGCTTTGTTTCGGGACGTTTTACGAAGCCTATTATCATGATTGCAAAGCGGCTTAATGCAGTTGCGGACGGTGATTTAACGGTCGAAGAAGTCAAAATGAATTCAAAAGATGAGGTTGGCGAGCTGGCACAGGATTTCAATCATATGATTAAAAATATTAGATATTTGATCGGTGAGGTAAACCTGTCCACAAAGCAGGTAGCAGCTTCCTCGAAAGAATTAACCCTTGGTGCAGAGCATACTGGGCAGGCAACCGAGCATATCACTATTGCGATTCAGGAATCGGCGGCCGGTGCGAAGGAGCAGCAGCTGATGCTCCAGAAGACAACCAGCTCGCTTGAGGAAATTTCAATAGGTATGCAGCGGATCACGGATAGCTCCTTGACTATTGCTGAATCGTCTGCAGACGCGATGGAAATGGCGAGCCTTGGCGGTACTGCTGTACAACATACGGTGAAGCAAATGGACTTGATTAACCATTCCGTCAATGAAACCGATGCGGTTATGAGAATGCTGGATGAACGCACTCAACAGATCGACACGATGCTACATGCCATTACGGATATCGCACAGCAGACCAATCTGCTTGCCTTAAATGCTTCGATTGAGGCTGCCCGTGCAGGCGAAGAAGGCCGCGGTTTCTCCGTAGTTGCTTCAGAGGTAAGAAAGCTGGCCGAACAATCGAACCAGTCTTCCGGGCAGATTTCCGAGTTGATTCAGAATATGCGCAAAGATATGGAGCATTCGCTTAAGACCATGGAACGCGTAAAACAGGATGTAGACTCCGGCATTAAAATTGCCAATGAGACGGAGCAGCAGTTTAATAAAATTGTGGCGTCCACCAATCATATCGCACAGCAAACGGAAGAGCTCGCGAGCATCACGGAGCAAATAACCGCAAGTGTCCAGGAGATTTCGGCGAGCGGAGAGAACGTATCCAGTCTGGCGCTTCAAGCGGCGGACAACTCGCAGAATATTGCAGCGTCTGCAGAAGAACAGCTGGCTTCGATGCAGCAGATCACCAGCCTGGCAACGACCTTGTCGGATATGTCACAAAAGTTACAAGATCTAACGGTCAAATTTAAATACTAACGGAAATAAGTCTTTCCAAAACATCGCGCTAAACTGTTATTCATATTATAAGGTCAACCAGTTCTTTCTGGTTGACCCTTTTTGCATTGTTCTGAGGAATTACTGAAAAGGCTTGCAAATCATGATTCCCTTCTAGCGATGTGAACTGGACACGCTTTTTGTTGATTTGGTTCAGAATTGGTTCAGAGGCATTTAGTATAGTAATTCAGTAGTGTAAGAAAATCATATTCGTAGGTTAGTCATCATGGAGATCTTAGTAAGCTCATCGTGACACCGGAAATTTATGGAGGAAGTTTATGAGTAAATTCAAGTCTTTTTGTTTAACTTATCTTGCTGTTATCGTCTTATTTGGAACCTGGACATGGAGTTTTTCCGAGAGTACCGTGTATGCAACCTCCTCACCAGCACCTAGTGTAACGGATGCTGTGTATGCTACTGAAACCACGGTAACGAGTTGGACAAATCCTTCTAAACAAGGTCAATCCGTAACGTTTAGCATCAAAACCATCTCAACCCCACAAATTACGAAAGATTTAACCGGCTCGGTTATCCTAATGGACGGTACGGATATATTAGATACGCTGACGATGAGGCCAAATGGCATTGCGAATGGATATGCCACTGCGACTTACACCACAAGCGATTTAAGTGTGGGAAGTCATCCGATTACTGCTATTTATAGTGGGGATGCTCGATTTGCTCCCAGCACATCTGAGCCATACATTCAGGTCGTAAATGCATCTACACCTACGACTACACCTTCACTGAGACCTACAGTAACTACAGTACTGAGTTCGCCGAATCCATCTAGTCACGGCCAAGAAGTAAGGTTTAGCGTGAGGACAACTTCGAACCCACAAACTTCGGGCGATTTAACCGGAACGGTCATTCTTATGGACGGCACGAATATATTAGGTACGCTGACGATGGAGCCAGTGGGCATTTCGAATGGTTATGCCAATGCGTACTACACTACAAGCAACTTAAGTGTGGGAAGCCACCCGATTACTGCTATATACAGTGGAGATGTTCGATTCGCGCCGAGTACCTCTGAAGCGTATATACAGGTTGTAAACGGAGATGCAGGCACTGGTGGTACTGGAAGTACGAGCGGAACCGGTGCTACTACTGGTAACGATAGCAGCAGTAGTAATAAAAAAGATAAGAAGGATAACGCGGATAGCAGTGATTCATCTTTTTCCAGTGAAACAACCACATCTTCATCACCATCGGTTTCAACAACGGATGTACCGACTCCGGAAATCATGCCCGTAGAGCAATCCGAGGTTGCGCATGAAAAATATATAACGGGTTATCAGGATGGTACATTCCGACCGGACCAGTCCATTACACGAGCTGAAACCGCCGCGATGATGGCTAGAATTATGAAGCTGGAGACAAAAGAAGGCTCAACGACATACAAAGATGTACCTAACATGTATTGGGCAAAGGATTCGATTATAGCGCTTACGGCACAGCACCTCATGAATGGATATGCAGATGGAACATTTCGGCCAGAGCAACCCATTACCCGTGCAGAAATGGCAGCAATACTCGCATCCTGGAAGCATCTTAAAGGTACACAAACCGCAGCGTCTCCCTATACCGATATCGAAAAGCATTGGGCAAGAGATTCCATTGTAGCGCTAGCTAATGCAGGATGGATTACCGGTTATAACGACAACAGCTTCCAACCCAATAAATATATAACACGAGTAGAGACTGTTACCATTTTGAACACGATCTTAAAGCGAGGACCCCTGGAAGGAACAATTCAGGCTACTTGGAAGGATGTACCAGTAGATTACTGGGCATTCAAAAATATTGAAGAAGCGTCTCGTACCCATACTTCAACCATCAATTCAGAGGGTACAGAAACTTTCGTAAAATAAGCACCAAATAAAAAGCTGGCATCCTTTCTATAACAGGGTTCCAGCTTTTGTTTACTTGATATTTTTAGAATGGTCAAAAAAGAAATTTTAAAATACTTTCTTCAAGGATGATGGTTTCACTCCGTATTCCCGGAAAAATTGCTCTGAAAATGCACTCACATTGCTGTACCCTACAGCCATCGCAGCTTCTGTTACATTGCTTTCCTGGCTTCGAAGCAGCTTCATCGCATAATTGAGACGAATTTGGCGCAAATATTCAAATACAGTCGTTCCAAAACATGCTTTGAATCCTTTTTTTAATTTAAAATCGTTTAATCCTACTTTTTGGGATAATGCGATCAGTGAAGGAGGATCAATCATGCTGGATTCAAGGATTTGCCGAGCCATATGCAACTTTCTGACATCTTCTTTAGATAATCCTTCGGGCATGGGGGTTAAATCAAATAATTGAATCATAAGTCGATTTAAAATCTCTAGTGCTGCTGCTTCCATTAATAAAGGCGATCTATGCACACTTTTCAAGTCTTTGATCAAATGTTCAATCATCACTATACTTCGGTGATCCAGTTCAAAACCAAGGTGATGGAATACAGCACCCTTCAGAATTTGATTAAATTCAATAGCTGCCTGGTGACGAGCCGCCAACTGTGAAGCAGCATAATTAAACAACGAAACAGGAATGCCAAGTGCAAATGATTGGTATTGTTCGTTAACCGGAGGATGGAAACGTGCTTTGAAATCCTGTAAAAAAATAAGAGCACCCTGTCCCATCGGGAGTGTATAATCCAGACCAGATATATTCACATGACGTCGTCCCGAAAGTGCAAATTGAAGTTCAATCATTTGTCCTCTGGAAGCAAAATACGTCGGGTACGGCTCGTGATATTGAATGTGCGAATAGACAATCTCGATTCCGCTGTAAGTTGTAACTCGGTAGATATATCCGTTACCCGCTTCTGGTAACATCATATACGTATGCTCGTTTTGTTTTCTAAACGGAGTTTTTTCTAAGTAATGCTGATATATTAATGATAACGAATTTGAATTCACAAGCATCCACCTCAAAGGTTTTCATTCATTTTGATGATTCAAATGAGAATCGTTATCATTAATATTAGCTGAATTTGAATGGTTTGACCAGACTTATTGGAGTATGCTGTAGTGATATTCGGGGAATCTATTAATCCCAATCCATATAAAACGTTGCTTTCAATTTCCCCTTTTCACATGCTGGGCAACTCAAATGAACAGGCACATTGTTTTCAATGTGTTCCTGCTCCATAACACTCGCGCATCTAGGACAAGCATAAGAAATTTTATACTGTGATGAGTCCGATATCATCTCAATAAACAGTTCATTGCGGATGGCCTGACAGACCGGACATACATATATCGCGTCATAAGCATCATATCTCGTCGAAGGGTTGCCTATGAATTCCCCAATACGTCGTTTAAGGACAGTATCCTGTACAAACGAAGCAATGGATTCCAAACTCGTATATGAAAAACCAAACCCTACAAATATGTTCTTAGTATAAGCACAGGTATCACAGTCCAGCTTGTACGCTTCCCCCATGTTTATCACTCCCCAACTCTTCATGCGGTTATTGAAGCCTCATTTATTTCTTTACGAGACTTGCTGAATGCGTGACTTGGTTTCTCCCGCCACTCTTAGAAGCATACAGTGCCAAATCCGCTTGATGAACTATCGATTGTTCCGTATCCGCTTGCGTAACCGTTGCCACACCGATACTCACAGTAATGCTGTATTCTCCCCAATCCCTTGAGGCCGTCATGGAACGATATCTTTCTGCCGTACGAATGGCTTCCTGTTGATTGTTGCCGGGAAGGATAATTACAAATTCCTCGCCACCGTAACGAGCGACAATGTCCATTTCCCGTGAAATGGATTGTAGTAATTCTGCCAGATGAGTGAGCACCAGGTCGCCCACCGGATGACCATAAGTGTCGTTAATGCTTTTGAAATGATCAATATCAATGAGCAGCAGCGAAAAAGGTATTCCAGTCTCTTGAAAAGAGGCTAGGCTGATTAGTAATTGATCTTGAAAATATCTTCTATTCTTTAGCCCAGTTAACGGGTCGGTTGACGCCATCGTTTCTAGCTGGAGATTGATTCGCACTAATTCCTGCTGCTTGATTTCATATTCTGCGTGCAATCGTTCAAGCTTCTGGTTGGCTTCATTCGTCGCCTGATATAATTCCTGAAGCTTGGTTTTGGTCTGTAATATATCTTTTTCATGTTCAATTCGCTTACGCATCATTAGCACTACACAATCAATAACAGCTTCTCCGTTTCGTTCCTGGCGAACCCCGTTTAGAAGTACAGGCACATCCTGTCGATCACTTGTCCGAAACGAAAAGTACATCTCATCGACACGCCCGTACAACTGGATATAGGGATAAAAATAAGTATGAAAAAATAGCTTGTTCGTAACAGACATTGTCGTTTCAATCGGCCGTCCAAGCAATTGATCGTGTTCATAAAGAAGCATGTCCAATAAAGTTTGATTTACCGATTGAATGATCCCAGCGTCCGAAATTGAAAAGTATCCACAGGGAGCTTTATCTAATTGAATGTCCATTGTATGACTGCCTTTCATTCGATATTACATACTGGCTAAATATTCTTTGATTAAATCGCTCGTTTCTCCTGGTTGGCTTAAATGAGGATAATGTCCCTTTGCTCTCATCTGCTGAAGTCTGCTATTTCTAAGATGGGTATGCAAATAATCCCCTACCTCAATCGGAGCAATACTATCGTCTGAGCACTGGAGAATAAGCGTAGGAACCGAAGCATGCTGAAGATCGACACGGCAATCTGAAAAAAATGTAACCTCTGCGAATTGCCGTGCTATATGAGGATCTCTTGAACAAAATGCTTTTTCCAATTCTTCGGTTAAGTTCCCTTGCTCGGGATTCTGCATAGCAATGGGTGCCATGTAACTAGCCCAGCCAATAAAGTTCATTTGCATCATATCCAGTAATTCATCAATATCACTCTTATCGAAGCCTCCATAATAAGAAGGCAGGTCATTCACATAGCGTGGAGAAGGACCGAGCATGACAATGCGTTCAAAATATTGAGGGCTGCGGATGGATGCGAGCATTCCGATCATGCTGCTAACGGAGTGTCCGACGAATATGGTATTTCGTAAGTCTAACGCTTCCATAATATCCAGCACATCTTGGGCATACCCTTGCAAGTCACTGTATTTTTTGGAATCATAGTATTTTATTTGAGAATCTCCGGAACCAACGTAATCAAATAAGACGATTTGGTAGTTGTCGATAAAGCTAGGGACGATATAACGCCACATATCCTGGTCGCATCCAAAGCCGTGAGCAAACACAATCGTCTGGCTACCTGTGCCCAGCACTTTTACATTATTACGTAGGAGAATATCAACGGTCATTGTAAATCACCTCTCTGAGGTAGTATCTGTTCTATGGCTTCTCTTCCCTATTATATCGGAAAAGATTTGATTATGGATAATGGATCTCATTCATAAATCCAGCGTTTAATGATCCCTTTTACCTTGTGCACATGTTGCTGTGATAAGGAACAAATAATAACTAATTCGTTTTTCCCATTCGTATCTAACCAATAGTGTACGTCATCCTCTTCATGAACCGTTTCTTGAATGATTCTGATGGATTTATGACTTAATTTTGATTTAGCCGAAAAAATGGGGTTCATATCCATGATTTTCTGACCATTAGAAAAAGATGTGTTGTAATAAGGAATCACCCAGTTCTCCTTATCCTGATCTTGTACTACATTTAGAAATACACGCACCCAATAATCCTCTAGTTCTGTGTAACTCTGTTCATTCAACCCATTCAAATTCATACATGTATCCACTCCAAGTTATTCATCTATAAACTTAAAAAAAGTCTCGCCCTGTGATCTACATTTCCATGACGGAATGCACAATTCACAGACCGAGACTTTTTTTCAATCTTTATTTTGCATCAATATCATTCGTGATTTTCTCTATTAAACCTCTCAAACCTTGGTTAGTTTCATTTAATTGATCGATAATATTCATAAACTCCGACACAAGCTTGGCCTGCTCTTGGGAAGATACCGTAATCTGCGTAATCTCTTGTTCCATGTTATAAACGGATTGTCTGACAGCTTGCAAGGATTGCTCGATTCGTCCAGTTGCTTCCTTAGTGCCCGTAGACATCTTGCGGATTTCTGCAGCGACAACTCCAAACCCTGCTCCTGCCTCACCCACCCGAGCAGCTTCAATGGCTGCATTTAATCCAAGCAAATTTGTCTGCTCTGAAATTTCCTTGATGTAGCCTGCCACCTCAGTCACATTACCAGAATCCTCAACCGCCTTTTTCGTATTGCTTAAAATGTCCTCGGCCGTCGCACTAAGCTCCTCCGAATGTGCTGCCACATGCTGAATCCCTTCAACTAGCTTGCTTGTAACATCCTCTGCTTGACTCATCAACTTCTTCAGTTGATCTTGATTATCCGTACTATAGGTGATGCACATTACTGCCTCGATCTCATTCTGTTCATTCTTAATCGGATGAAAGTAAGAATCAGCAGCAAACCCAAAAACTTCGGCATCATAACGCACTCTGGTCTTTTCTCCGCCTACTAGCATTTTGAAGTTCTTGTGTACATCAGGAAGAGGGTCGCCTGCCTTGAAGTCATAGACTAAACTTTTACCCGACTGAAAGAATAGAAATTTTTCCCTATCCATTACGGAAATTAAAATATCTTGTCGTGCAGCTTCTCTGATAAACGGCATGGCAGTCAAAACAGCTTCTACTTGATTCATAATATGTATCCACTTCCTTATATTTTGTTATCCATCCTACCCTCTATTTCGACATTTTCATCCCATGTGTTTAGTGAATTAACATACTATTGGCTAGGTTGAGTCCCTAATTTGTATACATTTACCGTAGTTTCCTGAAGGGGAGTCGTTTTTAAATCCAAACAGCGCATACCTATGGAATAGGCACGCGCTGACTGTACAACTTTTTGAAGACACACACGAAGCATTAATCCAGCTGTTCTCCATTGGTTTCGATCACGCTCTTATACCAATAGAAGCTCTTCTTTCTGGATCTGGCAAGTGTCCCTTTACCTTCATTATCCTTATCGACGTATATGAATCCATAGCGTTTTTTCATTTCACCGGTTCCCGCACTTACCAGATCAATACATCCCCAAGGCGTATAACCTATTAAATCTACTCCATCAGCAATGGCTTCTTTCATTTGCTCAATGTGTTGCTTCAAATAATCAATTCGATAATCATCCTGAATGGAGCCATCTTCTTCCACGGTATCCACAGCACCCAGACCATTCTCCACAACCATTAACGGAATTTCATATCGGTTATAAATGTTATTGAGGGACCATCTCAATCCCTGTGGATCGATTTGCCAGTCCCAGGCGCTTGCTTTTAAGTAGGGATTCTTTAATCCCATGGATAAATTGCCACCCACCTTCTCCTGATTGGGGTCTGCACTGACACAAGTAGATGAATAATAACTGAAGGTATAAAAATCTACGCAACCTTCTTTTAAGACATCCTCATCATTGTCCTGCATCGTAATTTGGATATTATGTTCTTTAAAATATCGTTTAGCATATCCCGGATAAGCACCTCTTACTTGAACATCTGAGCATAGGAAATTACTCAAATTATCCTTTTGTTGAGCCAGCAAAACATCATCAGGGTTACAGGTAAGTGGATATGAACACATATAAGCAATCATACAGCCAATTTTAAAATCCTTATTAATCTCATGTCCTAGCTTTACCGCCTTTGCGCTGGCTACAAATTGATGATGCAAAGCTTGATACAATACCTGCTCATCCTTCACTGTAGCATGGGCAAGCTCTCCATTTCCCTCTGGCATCATCGCTCCGGCCATGAACGCTCCGAAAGATAAGGTTAAGATATTGATTTCATTAAAGGTGAGCCAGTATTTTACGACATCTTTGTATCTGTTAAAAAGCACTTCACAATATCTTACATAAAAATCGACGACTCTGCGGTCTGACCAGCCATTATATTTTTGGGTTAAATGAAACGGTGCTTCATAATGTGAGATTGTAACCAATGGCTCAATGTTGTACTTTTTTAATTCTGCGAACACACGATCATAGAACTGCAAGCCTTGCTCATTCGGCTCTGTATCATCTCCGTTAGGAAATATTCTGGACCAAGCAATCGACATTCTAAAGACCTTGAAACCCATTTCAGCAAATAATCGGATATCCTCTTTATAATGATGGTAGAAATCAATCGCCTCGTGACTTGGATAGTTCATGCCTTCTTCCAACACAGGCGTAATTCTTCGGGAAACAGTATGCGTCCCGGCTGTTATGACATCAGCAGTGCTTAGTCCCTTACCACCCACGTTATATCCACCTTCAAATTGGTTAGCAGCCGTGGCCCCTCCCCATAAAAATCCTTGTGGAAATTCCTTAGTTATATTGTGTTTCATTGTTCATTCCTCCTAAAATATGGGTAGCTTAGACCATGACCGTCAATAAATCCTCTTTATAACCAATCGTCTTCTTCTCTGTTTCAATGACATCCAAGTAACTAGCAGTGTTGGCAACGATCACAGGGGTAGTCAGAACGTAACCTGCCTCTTTGATCGCCTCCATATCAAACTCCATGAGCAATTGCCCTTTTTTGACGGCTTCCCCTTGTTTTACTTTGGGATAAAAATGTTTACCTTTTAATTTGACCGTATCCTTGCCTACATGGATGAGGATCTCCACACCCTGATCACTGGTAATTCCGATGGCATGACCTGACGAAAATAAGGATGTTAATACACCATCTACAGGTGAAACAACCTTGCCTTCGGAAGGCTCAATGGCAATCCCTTTACCCAAAGCACCTGTGGAAAAGGCTTCATCAGTTACCTCAGATAAAGGCTTTACGTCACCCATTAACGGACTGATCACCGTCTCCTGCCTTACTAATACTTCCCCTCCTTTTGCTGCCCCTGTTGTACTCGCTTCTTTTTTCGTTTCTTTCACCTCATCATCTTTGAATCCGCCAAAGAACATAAGCAAGAAGCCTAATACGAAACTTACCAGGATACCGATAACAGCCCCATAAAATCCGCTGTCTATTCCTGATGGACTGATATAGCTCGGAATCGCGAAAATGCCCAAGCCGCCAATAATATAGCCTTTCGTTCCCATCATGCCTATAATACCGCCACCTACCGCAGACGCTATACAGCTTAAAATGAATGGTTTCTTACGTGGTAATGTAATCCCGTAAATCGCTGGTTCTGTCACACCAAAGATCCCGGAGATGACCGCTGGAATGGAAAGGGATCTCAGCTTTACGTTTTTGGTTTTGAACAAAATCGCCAGCACAACACCTGTTTGAGCAAAGGAAGCTCCCAACGTTGCAGCAAGGATCGGATCGAATTTGAGCACCGCCAAGTTGTTCATAGCGATAGGAACAAGACCCCAGTGTAATCCAAAAATAACAAATACCTGCCAGAAAGCACCCATGATGGTACCTTCTATAATTGGGCTTAAGTTATACACAAAGAGCGTTGCTGCGCCAAGCAGTTGACCTGCCCAAGTCGAGAGCGGTCCAATCACAATCAGTGCTAATGGAACAATAACTAACAAGGTGAAAAACGGTACCAAGAATGTTCTCACTACGCTAGGGATGACCTTTTTAAAGAAATTTTCTATTTTTGCGCCTACATAGGTGGATATGATAATCGGAAGAACAGTTGATGCATAGCTCATCAGAATGACCGGAATACCTAAGAAGGTGATGTATACTGGTGACTCAAATATAGTGCCGCTAAATAGAGTGTATAGCGGTTTACCCGAGGCTGTTATCGTGCTAAAGGTTGGATAAACAAGTGACGCCCCGATCGCCATACCTATAAAAATGTTGGCATTGAACTTTTTGGCCGACGTATACCCCAGGAAAATAGGGAAGAAGTAGAACAAGCAATCTCCTAAAGCATTGAGAATTTGATAGGTACCTGATGTTGCGGTCAACCAGCCCAAGGCTACAAACAATGCTGTAAAGCCCTTAATCATACCCGTGGCACTCAAGACACCCAGCGTGGGTGTAAATACACCTGAAATGGTATCAATAAACCTATTGAACAAACTCACTTTTTCACCTGATGCTTCTTCTGAGTCACCTGCCTGGAAACCACCTATCGTGGCAACATCCGCATAAACCTCGGGCACATGATTACCGATCACCACTTGGTATTGCCCGCCGCTTTTTACCACAGTGACAACACCATCCATGTTTTTCAGAACCTCTGTATTGGCCTTATTTTCATCTTTTAGCTTGAATCGCAAGCGTGTAATACAATGAGTTAGACTATTTACATTTTCTTTGCCGCCGACATTTCTGATGATGTCTTGTGCTAATGTCTCATACTTCATTGTAACTGCCCCTTTATTTGTATTTATAAAAAAAGGCAAAACCAAAATAGATCAAATTCGATCTAGGTTGGTTTCGCCTGCATTACCAGTAACAATCCAAGGAGTTATTCAATTGGTCATTGAGTTACGCGCTGAATATGAATCGTTATATACAGTTTTTCTTCATCTGATAATACCGTGTCCAAGTATTTCTCAATCTTCAGCATACAGCTGTAAGCTTTTTTGTATTTTGCTTTCACTTGCCTTAATAGAAAATCATCTTCCAGTGCTAATTTTTCTTTTTGAATTAACCGCTGAAAGAAAAACCTTAAATGTGTAATAAATCGTTCATAGCTGGTCGAGTGTTCGTCTAGCGTAATATTGTAAGAGTACTTAATAATATTTAAGATATCCTGTATTTTTTGAGTTTGCTGAGCGACATCAGTTACTTTATGGTTGGAGCCGTTTACTTGAGCATTGATTAAATGAAGAGCTATATTCCCTGCTTCATCTTCAGACAATCGTTTACCTGTCTCGTCTTCAATAAACTCCAGTGCTTTTAAGCCAACTCCAAATTCTTTAGGATAAAATTTTTTAATTTCCCAGATGAGCGGGTTCGCATTTTTAAACCCTTCATCAAACATTTTAAATGCATTGTTCATGTGATCTGTAAGCGAAACATATACATAGTCACTCAGTTGTGCTTCCAATATGCTTTTTCCATATTCAATGATGTCATAGCATAACGAAACATATTCTGTAGGGACATCCTCTAACAATAATTTAAATTTTTCTGAAGCATCTTTTTGTTTAAGTACAAACACCTTTTCAATTAAATGCTCTTCTACTTGTTCTCCTGCATTCTTTTTGAATGCAATTCCACGACCCATAACAACAAATTCATGCCTTTTTGAATCTTTGGCTATTATGGCGTTATTATTAAATATCTTTGTTATGATCATTCTGGCTGCCCCCTGATCCCGTAATAATTTAAAAAAGGATTTAGATGCTGGGCGATATTTCAGATAGGTCACAAGACGGTAATAGCCGATCAACTTTCATTGCAAACAAACTGTAAAGTGCAGTAAAGATCTACAACTCCATTGTATTGAAAGCGCATTCATAAAGAGAGATAAGCCCTACATCATCACTCACCTTTCTGTGTTATTGCAAATCTGTATACAAAAAGAAAAGGCAAAACCCAACACATGGAAATCCAGTTCCATGTCCCGGGTTTTGCCTTTTCAGTAACAATCCCAAGATCATAATAACATCAAATTTAAGTTTTGCCAACAAAAATGTTTGCGCTTTCTTTTTGGGGGCAAAACCTTGAATACGGCCCATTGCCATGATAAAAATGTCAGCCCCCAATATAGGACATGTTAATTTTTTTTCGGTTGTTTGCAGTCTCTTCAGTACGTTCATCGGAATACCGATCTAAACGTTGTTCCCATACTGAAGTAATCGCATCGAGTAGTTCCTCATTATTCGCCCCGTTACGAAGCATCTGACGCAAATCGAATCCGTCTGAAGCAAATAAACACGTATAAAACTTGCCATCAGAAGATAAACGGGCACGCGTGCAGGATGAGCAAAATGAATCAGAAACCGAAGTAATAAAGCCAACTTGCGCGTCGCTGTCTTTATAACGGTAACGTTTTGCCACTTCTCCAAAGTAATTTTGATCTATCGGCTCCAGCTCGTACGCATTCTTAAGACGCTCAATAATTTCTTCTTTTGTTACTACCTTTTTGAAGCTCCACCCGGTATCGTTACCTACATCCATAAACTCAATAAAACGAAGGGTTATTCCCTGCTCCTTAAAATAAGCGGCCATCGGCAAAATTTCAGAATCATTAACACCTTTTTGAACCACCATATTGACCTTGATCTCAAATCCGATTTCTCTTGCACAATCAATCTGCTTCAAAATAAAAGCAGGCTTAATGCCCCGTCCATTCATTCGCCCAAATAGCTCGGGGTTCAGAGCGTCTACACTGACATTCAGTCGTCGCAGCCCCGCATCATAGAGGCGCTGAGCCTGTTGCCCTAGTAGCAAGCCATTTGTGGTCAACCCCATATCCTCCACTCCGTTGATAGACAAAATTCGGGAGACAAGGTCGGGAAGATTCGGCCGCATTAATGGCTCACCGCCTGTGAGCCGGATTTTTTTGACCCCAAGGCCTACAAAGAGCTCCGTAAGGCGATGGATCTCTTCAAACGATAGGCATTCGCTTTTGGGAAGAAAGGCAAAATCGTCGCCGAAAATTTCTTTTGGCATACAGTAGGAACAGCGGAAATTGCAGCGATCCGTAACAGATATACGTAAATCGCGGATCGGACGCCGCAATAGGTCTTTCAGTGAATGTGAACTCATGTGACCACCTTCTTTTTTTCATTAGCTGTATTTGACGTTGCAGAAATGGACACATGACGAGCATTTTCACTAGCCACCGCTAACAGGCGGAATAAAAGCTGCGATATCTCCATCCTGCAGTACATCTGTAAGCAACGCGTACTCTTCGTTTACTGCAATTCGTGTAGACTTGATCGGCATATCTGGATATTTATCTGTAATCCAACTGCATAATTCTCCTACAGTTTGTCCTGCCAAATCTGCCATTTCTTCAGATTTCCCCGTCACCTCACGGAGTCCTGCAAAATAGTACAGCTTAATCATGACTGATTTCCTCCGGTTTTTTCTTTTGTTGTCCGATCCATTGCGTTCCGTCTTCCCAAATCTCTCGTTTCCAGATTGGAACGATTTCCTTGATTCGCTCGATTGCGTATTCATTCGCCTGATATGCATCCGAGCGGTGTGGTGAGGAGACGGCGATGACAACGGCAATATCACCGATCTGAAGTTCACCAATCCGATGTGCAATTGCTACTCTTGTCCCTTCCCATTTCTGTTCAATTTCGCGGCCAATCTCTGCAAGCTTTTTCTCGGCCATAGGCACATAAGCCTCGTAAGCAAGATATAATGTCCGCACGCCTTGGGTCCACTCTCTTACATGCCCCGTAAACACGGTCACCGCTCCCGCTTCCGGTCTTAAGACATAGTCTGCATAAGTCTGCGGAAGAATGGGCTCCGTCACGATTTCAAATACTCTCATCTTTTCCACCTTCCAGCCACCTAACAAGCTACTCTGCTATGAAAACTCTATACATTATTTACATTTATCAGATCTATATCTCTTGTTCAACCAAACAACTGATGGTATAGCTTTTGACCTCTGGCAACACTTCCGATCCCGTGAATGAGGAGTCTTCCGTTTTTAAATAAAATCATTCGATGCTTAAAGGCATAAAATTCAACGAAATAAGGGGTCCTTTTTACATGTTCCGCCATAAGTCTGCCCATCTTCTCTGCATCGTCCAGCGTGATCGGACGATGAGGGTCTGGAAGAACCTGCACCACATCCCGCCCGCACAGCGCCGCATATGCCGAGCGATGGGTTGCTGTCAGTGCAGGAAACTCAGGCTGTTCTCCACAGGTTGGACAATCCTGATTCCGGATGCGGGAAATCCCTATGTCCATTTGATTATTTTCCCATAGATCAAATAGATGAACCTTGCTGCGCATCTTATCACGTTTGCCGCTCAGCCACTTCATGGCTTCTGCACATTGGAGGGCGGCCGTCACTTGGACAGCAGGCGATATGATTCCAGCCGTATCACAGGTCTGATTGATCGCTGGCAGCGAAGGCAGAAGGCAGCGAAAACATGCCGACTTGCCCGGCACGAATGGAAAAACAACGCCTGTGCTTCCAACACAGGCGCCGTAAATCCATGGAATTTCAGCCTTTAGTGCAGCATCGTTTATAAGTAACCGAGTTTCAAAATTGTCCGTTGCATCCATCAGCAATGTGCTTTTACCAGCAAGCTCTTGAGCAAGCCCGGCATCCAGGCTGTCGAGATAGGTATACAAGCGTACGTCTTCTCGTATCGCCTTCAGTCTTTTTTCAGCAGCCATAACCTTGGGGAGCATTTGTACAGCATCCTGCTCCGTGAATAACTGCTGACGTTGCAGATTCGATGTCTCCACATAATCACGGTCAACCAGGTGAATCTCTCCGACGCCCGCTCTTACTAATGTTTCAGCAATGGCGGAACCTAGTGCCCCGCAGCCGATAATGGTGACAACAGCTTCAGACAGATTACGTTGTCCTTCACTGCCGATGGGTCTAAATAAGATCTGTCTTGAATAACGTTCCTTCATCACAATGTCCCCCTAACGTTGAAGAGCGATCGTTAACTTTGTGCTTATTCCTGTGGCTCTCGCTAGAAACGTTAAAGGTGCCTTTATAATTTCTTCACTCTTAATGCTTTACTGCTGAAGTTCCTTTTGTTTCTCAAAGTGGTTCTGCTCGGCAGCTACAGGGAAACGTGCTTGATAATATAGCCATATGACGAGAATCAGGCTAGCCAATGCCACTTGGGAGAGTAACATGAACCCAATGGAATATTGGCCAGTAGCCGCATGAATCGTCGATAACAAGATCGGAGGGAAAAAGCCACCAAGACCACCCATCATGGATACAATTCCGTTCACTATGCCTGCCTGTTTATTAAAATAAAATGGAACTAGCTTGAAAATGACACCGTTCCCGATTCCCGCACTCACAGCGATAGCCAAGCACCCTACGGTATACAGTGTGATATCTGGTGAAAAAGCCAGAAGAATCGCAGCAACCGTATACACAGCAAACGTACCTACCAGCAGGAACAAGGGCTGAAAACGATCCGCCAGCCAGCCACCGATAGGGCGGAAGAATGTGGCAATCGCGATAAAGCCTGCTGTACGCATCCCTGCATCCACTTTATCCAGTTCAAAGTTCGATACGAGGAAATTCGGTAGATACACCGTGAACGCTACAAATGAACCAAACGTAATAAAATAAAAGAGCGAGAAAAACCAAAGCTTTTCATTTTTGTAAACTCCTTTGATTTGCTCCATAATGGGGGTTTTGACTTTAGTTTCATGACGGTCCCCAAAGAAGAAATTCAAAACGATAAAAACAAGCAACAGGATCAGATACAGCTTAACTGTAAGTGCCCATCCTACCTGCGTCGCTACAATCGGAGCGGAGAAGGTCGTTACCGCTGTCCCCAGGTTGCCCACACCATACATCCCATTGACAAAGCCATGTCTTTCCTTCGGATAATACTTTGGCAACGAAGTCACCCCAACCGAGAACACCGCTCCCCCAATTCCAAGGAACAAGCCACCGATAATTAAATCCGTCATCGTAGAAGCTTCACTGATATAGTAGACCGGAAACAAAAGCAAAACAAAGCTAACGAGAAAAACGATTCTTGCCCCGAAAATATTGGCATAATAACCAAGCGGAATGCGCAAAATCGATCCAAGCACGACCGGAATCGCCGTAACCATAGCCAATTTTCCGGGTGGAATAGCAATATCCTCCGTAATGAACGGCATGAGAGATGAAATGATAACCCATACCATAAATCCAAGAATCAGGTTCAATGTTTGTAGTGGCAACTGCATTTTTCTAATCATTTAACTCACCTTTTCAACTTTATTCTGTCGAATGTTTGATTTGTATTTTTCTGTTCCCATTGTAGCCGCTAGCCTTCCTTTCGAATATAGGGGACTCCCCTTTCCCGGTCAGGGGAGTCCCTGAAAATAAAAAAGCAGCTTCTCGTAAGAAGCTACTTGATTTATTCCAGATATATTATTGGATGAAAGATAATCTTCTTCATAAACTAAAAATCCAGCATTTTTTTCTTTAAAGCATATTGGACCAGCTCAGGCCGGCTTTTTAAATTCAATTTCTCCATGATTTTAGCTTTGTTAGCTTCCACGGTCTTGACAGAGATGAACAGTTTTTCGGCAACTTCCTTGTTACCGTATCCCTTTGCGACCAGAGGGAGAATCTCCAGCTCACGCTTGGACAGGATCTCATATGGATCCTCTGTTTGTGATGTTGTGTCTTTTTTGATGAACTCACGCACGAGAGAAGTAGCCATTTTAGGATGGATATACGTCCCGCCCCCATGAATGGTGCGTATGGCAAGCAATAGCTCCTCATCAGGTGCATTTTTCAAAACATACCCTGAAGCACCGTTCTTCAAAATATGAAATAGATATTCTTCGTCGTCATGCATGGTCAAAATCAGAATTTTAGTGTCAGGGTGGTCTTCTTTAATTTTGCCTGTGGCAATCAATCCACTTTCGCCTGGCGGCATACTAAGGTCCATAATGAGAATATCCGGCTTATGCTTAGCTACCATAGTATACGCTTCAATACCGTCTGCAGCTGTCCCGACAACCTCCATATCCGATTGGAAGTTGAGGATCATGGAAAATCCACTTCGTACAATGGCATGGTCATCCGCTAATACAATTTTGATCAAGTTTCTATTCCTCCTCATGTCCAATCGGAATTTGTAAAAAGACTTTGGTGCCTTGACCGACATTCGAAAGGACGCCAAAACTTCCGCCTACCAGCTCTGCCCGCTCCTGCATACCATACAAGCCAAGTCCCGTTCCAATAGGCTTGCCCCCTTTATCAAAGCCAATCCCATTATCCTCGACAGTCAAACGAAGTGAATGTTCATGCTCGGACAAAGAAACTTTAATGGTATCGACCTGCGCATACTTCAACGCATTGAGCACAGCTTCCTGGCAGACACGGTATATGACTGTTTCTTTTTCACTTCCATACCGCTTTTGGGGAAGATCAGATACAAACTCAACCACTAAACCAAAGCTTTGCTCGACCCGCTTAAAGTGAGAGCGAAATGCCGCTTCAAGACCAAAATCATCAAGGGTGGCCGGACGAAGTTCCACAGACAGGTTACGGATATCATCCAGCAAGCGTGTCATGGATGCTTCCGTCTGCTTCATGTTTTTAATGAGCTGATCATCATTCGTCATGTATTTTAGCACCCGTAGTTCAACAACCGCGCTCATCAATTCCTGGGCGACACTGTCGTGCAGTTCCCTGGAAAGCCGTTTTCGCTCATTTTCCTGTGCTTCAATGACATGCTTCATCATTTTGTTTTGATATAATTTTTCCTGCGTCTGAAATTGCGGGGTCAAATCTCTCAGCATCAGCACCCGGATTCCATTTGTAGAATCAACGGTGTGAAAAGAAGCGGCATAGGGAACCATGCCATTGCTTTTGGTTTCCAAATAGACTTGAAAAGAAGCAAATTTGTCGGATTCAGGCACATTGAAGTAACAGTCAAGGCAGGTGCGAGGCTCTGTGTCGCTTGTATAACCCCTGCATGTTCCGCATAAAGCTCTGTCCTGTCCTTCATAGAGTTGAATGAGAACGTCATCGCCTACAATCTCCTCAGCCGCCGGATTCATGGCTAGGGTTTTCCCTTCCCTATCAAAAAAGAAGATAGCTTCTGTGCTGTTCTCAAACATCTTTACCATTAGCGCACTCAAAGAGTCTGTCCCTATAGACAATGTCAATTCAAATCACTTCCTTCCCGTTCAACTCTCCAAATCCCTCATGTGCCAAGGCTTCCAAATCACGCATCATGGCTTCGGTCATCAGTTGTTCTTCTCGAAATCCACCCAATAGTACGCCCGCGACGCGAGCATCGTTCCACAGAGGCACAGCCCCGAGACTCTTGAGCTTTTCGGATTGAACGATCGGATAGTTAAATAGGTTCTCTGCCCCAACATATTGATGAACAGATGGAATAAAGACAGACTTCCCGGTTTTAAACACGACTCCTGCTATGCCCTTTCCAGATTGCAGCACAATCCGCTTAAATCGATCATTTAAATTGCCAGCGGCATTTTTCCATTTAATGACGTATTGATATTCGGCCGGTTCAACCAGAGCAAGTGCCATAAAATCATAACCGAAATGTTCGCGTATTCGCTCAAGCTCCCTTTGATAATCCATCTTATTATTCATCACTCTCTCCTAATAAAACTAGGAAAGAAGGCAGGGCCCGCTTTCCTAGTTCGATTTATGTCTTCTGTACAGGATATAACTTCTGCGCACATAATTCAACGGAACGCTCCACACATGTACAAGCCGGGTAAACGGCCAGAACGCAAAAATCGCAAAACCCATAAGTACATGAAGCTTGAAAGAAATCGGTACATCTCTCATCAGTGTCGGGTCGACACGGAATATGAACAGGCCGCGGAACCAGATTGAGATCGTCTCCCGATAATCGAATTCAGGCTGTACCGCATTCGTTACGAGAGTTGCAAACATCCCCATGCATACAAGCGCCAACAGCAATACATTTACAATCAAATCAGAAGCTGTACTTAAACGGCGCACATTACGAATTGTAAAACGTCGAGAGGTAAGTATCAACATCCCCAGGAACGTCATAGCCCCAAATATTCCACCAATATAGACCGCTCCAATGTGATATAGATGATCGTTTACACCCAGCGCATGCATCCAGGTTTTGGGTATGCCCAGACCAGACACATGACCAAATATAACAGGAATAATCCCCAAGTGGAATAAGAGACTTCCAATCATCAATTGTTTCTTTTCAATAAATTCACTCGATTTTGCCGTCCAATTGAACTGGTCAGTTCTATAGCGGAAGATATGACCTACGATAAAGATGACCACGCACATATAAGGGAAAATGACCCATAAAAACTGCTCCATCATCATAACGCGGCTGCCTCCTGTTCTACGCAAGCTTTAAGCGTTTCGCGCAGTCCCTTGACCAGATGAAAATACGGGCTTTCCATTTTTTCCAGCGCTTTAAGCAAATGATAGGTGCCGTCTTCCAAAATCGCGATGGGCATGCGGAAGTTTTCTGTCGTCTTTGCATCCTGCACCCATTCAGCGGCATATAGAAATTCACACATGAGCGGCAGATAATCAGGCAGCTCTCCATCTGGCATTTCAAGACCATACATTTCATAGAGGACCTTTAACTTGACCAGCATTTGTCCTCTTTCCTTTGCATCTTCGAACTTGAAGTAAGTCATATATAGTGCGCAATTTTTTTGAAAATCAAAAGTTTCCGTATACATTTCCTGGATTTCTTCCATACTAAACTCTTGCATCAAAGACCAGTACATATTAGCATGCGTATACGCAGGATGATCCGGATTAAAGGATGCTTCCAGAAAAGCCGGATGAAAATCCAGCTTTTCTGGGTACATGAGTTGTTGGGCGAAAAACCCGAATGAAGGCTTGAATTCATACAGTTTCGCTACATTAATCACGCCAAATACCCCCGTAGAAGTTTTCTTCATACATTTGCTTGCCTGTTTTCGAAGGCTCTTCCATTCCTGTGGAGCTTCCCAGGCTACAACCGCTACAGCCAGCTCCTTGAGTTCCACAACTATCCATAGTCCCTAAAGTATCACCGTAACCGGCAGCTCCTTGGGCGCGATATGGATTGGCATAACCCTCTTTATGCGATGTCGGAATGACGAAACGGTCCTCGTATTTGGCAATGGCCAGAAGCCGGTACATTTGCTCTGCCTGACGTGCTGTCATGCCAGTGCGTTCCAGACGGCTTTCATCGAAAGATTGTCCTGTGGACTGGGCGCGCATATAGGAGCGCATCATAGCCATCCGCTGCAGCGATTCTTTCACCGTCTGGGTGTCGCCCGCCGTCAACATATTGGCAAGATACTGAATAGGCGTGCGCATTTCTTCGATAGCTGGAAAGATCATATCCGGATTCTCGATGGAGTCTTTCCCTTCAAAGTAATTCATGATCGGACTAAGTGGTGGTACATACCAGACCATCGGCAACGTGCGGTATTCCGGATGAAGCGGGAATGCCAGCTTATATTCAATCGCAAGCTTGTAGACCGGTGAGTTCTGCGCTGCCTCAATCCAGTCTTGCGAGATCCCATCTTTTTTGGCCTGCGCAATCACTGCCGGATCACTTGGGTCCAAGAATAAATCACACTGTGCTTTATACAGATCTTTCTCATCCTCTTTAGAAGCAGCCTCTTGCACCTTATCCGCGTCATACAATAGAACGCCAAGGTAACGAATTCGTCCAGTACATGTCTCGGAGCAGACGGTTGGCAACCCGGCTTCCACGCGCGGGAAGCAGAAGGTACATTTTTCTGCTTTGTTCGTCTGCCAGTTGAAGTACACTTTCTTGTATGGACAACCCGTCATGCAATATCGCCAGCCGCGACATGCTTCCTGATCCACGAGCACGATGCCATCCTCGTCCCGTTTGTACATAGCACCCGAAGGGCAGGACGCGACACAGCTCGGATTCAGACAGTGCTCGCAAAGCCGAGGGAGATACAACATGAATGACTTTTCGAAATTGAATTTAATCTCTTCTTCGATTTTCTGAATATTGGGATCAAGAGGTCCTGTCACATGGGTGCCTGCCAAATCGTCTTCCCAGTTTGGTCCCCAATTCAGATCCATTTTTTCGCCTGTTACAGCAGATTGTGCACGTGCTACCGGAGAATGCTTCTGCTCTTTAGCGTTGGTCAAATGTTCATAATTGTAAGTCCACGGCTCATAATAATCTTTCATTTCAGGCATATCGGGGTTGTAGAAAATTTTACCTAGCGCTATCTTGGACAGCTTGTTCCCTGACTTCAGTTCAAGCTTCCCTTTGCGAAGCTGCCAGCCGCCCTTATACTGCTCCTGGTCTTCCCAGCGTTTTGGATACCCAATACCAGGTTTGGTTTCCACGTTGTTGAACCACATATATTCCGCACCTTTGCGGTTTGTCCAAGTTGTTTTACACGTCACGCTGCACGTATGGCAGCCAATACATTTATCCAGGTTCATGACCATGGCAATTTGAGCTTTAATCTTCAAGCCAGTTAACCTCCTTCATTTTACGTACCGCTACGTACACATCGCGCTGGTTGCCGATCGGACCGTAATAGTTGAATCCGTAGCTAAGCTGAGCGTATCCACCAACCATCTGGGTCGGTTTGAGATGAATTCTTGTTGGCGCATTATGACTGCCCCCGCGTGTATCCGTGATTTCGGAGCCTGGCACTTGAATGTGCTTATCTTGAGCATGGTACATAAACATCGTTCCTCTTGGCATCCGGTGGCTGACAACTGCCCGGGCGGTTACGACACCGTTACGGTTGTACACCTCCAGCCAGTCATTGTCGGCAATAGCATGAGTCGCTGCATCTTCGTTATTGATCCATACCGTAGGACCTCCGCGGAATAGCGTAAGCATATGCTGATTATCCTGGTAGGTGGAGTGAATATTCCATTTCCCGTGTGGAGTCAGATAACGAAGCACCAGTGAATCCTGACCACCCTTGATTTCCCGATCACGCGTGCCGAATACCATCGGTGGCAAAGTCGGTTTATAGATAGGCAGCGACTCCCCAAACTGCTGGAAGATTTCATGATCGATATAGAAATGCTGTCTGCCTGTCAAAGTCCGAAACGGAACGAGACGCTCAATATTCGTGGTAAATGGCGAGTAGCGACGTCCCTGTTTGTTGGAGCCACTGAATACCGGTGTCGGTATAACTTCACGCGGCTGCGCTGTAATGCTTTGGAACGTGATTTTCTCGGCAGCGCGGTCGGCTGAGATGTCCATCAGCTTCACTCCGTGATCCTTTTCCGCCTCTTCGTAGGCTTTTTGGGAGACACGACCATTGGTTGCCGACGACAGATGGAGGATCGTATCGGCCACTTGGCGAGCTGTCTGGATTTTCGGCAGTCCATCTTTGATGGACTCATCGTAATAGACCCCGTTCAGCTTCTTCAATTCCTCATATTCCTCCGCTACCGAGAAGCTAACGCCGTGCGCGCCCGTTTTTCCTGTAGCCAAATTGGGACCGAGCGAGACATACTTATCGTAGATTTTCGTGTAATCGCGTTCTACGATGCTGAAATTAGGCATAGTTTTACCCGGTACAGCAGCGACCTCGCCCTTCGTCCAATCCTTGACAAGACCCATCGGCTGCGAAATTTCGCCTATAGAATCATGTCCAAGCGGTGCAGTTACAAGGTCTTTATATATTCCCGGCAGATGCACTTTGGCCATGTTCGAGAAGGTTTCAGACAGCTGACGGTAAATATCCCAGTCTGAGCGGGATTCCCAAAGCGGATTTACCGCCGGATTAAATGGATGTACGAACGGGTGCATGTCTGTTGAGGACAAATCCGTCTTCTCATACCAGGTTGCCGCCGGAAGTACGACATCCGCGTACAATGGCGTTGTGGTCATCCGGAAATCAAGTGCGACCATCAAATCAAGCTTTCCTTCTACATCTTCCCGCCAAACGATTTCCT
Source organism: Paenibacillus sp. T2-29 (assembly GCF_052921365.1). NCBI lineage: Bacteria > Bacillati > Bacillota > Bacilli > Caryophanales > Paenibacillaceae > Paenibacillus > Paenibacillus sp. T2-29. The sequence continues at coordinate 1,038,467 of NZ_JBREVE010000001.1, forward strand.
CTGGCTTCTGATCTTCGTTCGGTCGGGCAAGCAGCGCGTCGGAGGCTCCGAGCAAATGCTTCATGAAATATTCCTGTCCCTTGGCCGAGCTGGAAATGAGGTTGGACCGCCAAATAAAGAGTGAACGCGGGAAGTTCTCTGCTGCCCCTGGATCTTCAATAGCGAAACGGGTCTTACGCGATTTAATCTCTTCCACAGTATGGTTAATGATTTCCTCGTTTGACTTCTTGCCTAATTGCGCTGCTTCTTCAGCGAATAGCAGGCTGTTTTTATTAAACTGCGGGTAAGAAGGCATCCAACCCAACCGGGCAGCAAGCACATTGTAGTCCGCCGGATGCTGGTAACTGACATCTCCCGCAGTCGGTGATTTCAATGTGTCGGTGCCACTTTCTTCATAGCGCCACTGTTCTGTTGCAAAATAGAAAAATGAAGTAGCATTTTGCAATCGAGCCGGTCCCTGCCAGTCTTTTGCAAAGGCAATCGTTGACCAGCCTTCAATAGGACGGCACTTCTCTTGACCTACATAATGCGCCCAGCCTCCGCCGTTGACACCTTGAGAAGCAGTCAGCACGACCAGGTTCAAGATGGAGCGATAAATGGTGTCACTGTTGAACCAGTGATTGATACCCGCCCCCATAATGATCATAGAACGTCCTTGGGTGTCGATTGCGTTTTGAGCAAATTCGCGAGCAACTTGCACTACAACCGATGCCTTGACTCCCGTGATCTTTTCCTGCCAGGCAGGAGTATAATGACAAGCTGCATCGTAATAGTCCTTTGCATTATGAGGGCTATCATTGCGAGCGACACCATACTGGCTCATCATCAAATCATATACGGTGGCTACGAAACGCTCTGAACCATCAGCCAGACGTACTTTTTTCGCCGGAATGACACGTTTAAACGTTCCGTTACCTGCGTTATCAAAATAAGGGAATATGATTTCTTCCCATTGCTCGTCATGACCTACCACCGTGAGCGCAGGTTCAACCTTTGTTCCGTCTTCCCGCTCCAAGATCAGATTCCATTTCTTATCTTGCTCCCAGCGCTGTCCCATTGTACCGTTCGGAACCATCATTTCGCCTGCTACTTCATCGAATATGACCGGTTTCCAATCTGCATGTTGTGAAGCATCCCCCAGATCGCTGGCCCGCAGAAAACGTCCGCCTTTCCAGGCTCCTTCGTGGGGATCAAGCAGAATCATGAATGGCATATCTGTATATTGCTTGGCATAGTTAATGAACATAGGTTCCTGGCGTTCTTGATAGAACTCATCCAGAATGACATGCGTCATCGCCTGTGCCACAGCGGCGTCTGTACCTGGATTAGGTGCAAGCCAGTTATCAGCGAACTTCACATTTTCCGCCAAATCCGGAGCCACGGATACAACCTTCGTTCCTTTATAGCGTACTTCCGTCATAAAATGGGCATCTGGCGTCCGGGTAAGCGGCACGTTCGAGCCCCACATGATCAGATAACCTGCGTTGTACCAATCTGAGGATTCAGGTACGTCCGTTTGCTCACCCCAAATTTGAGGAGAAGCAGGCGGAAGATCGGCATACCAATCGTAAAAGCTCAACATCTCCCCACCAAGCAGAGAAATGAACCGAGCTCCCGAGGCGTAGCTAATCATTGACATCGCCGGAATGGGGGTGAAGCCTGCAATCCGGTCAGGACCGTACTTACGGATTGTGTAAATTAATTGAGCCGAAATCAGGTGCAGAACATCATCCCAAGCCACACGAACATGGCCGCCTTTGCCGCGAGCCGATTTGTAGAGTTTGGCTTTCTCTGGATCTTCCACAATGCTGGCCCATGCGTCTACCGGATTGCTATGCTCCTTGAGGGCAGCTTGCCAGAGTCGCAACAACTTACCGCGCATATATGGATATTTCACACGTAACGGGCTGTATTCATACCAAGAAAATGAAGCCCCACGCGGGCATCCACGCGGCTCAAATTCCGGCATGTCTGGACCGCAGGAGGGGTAATCGATTTGCTGATTTTCCCAGGTGATGATGCCATTCTTAACAAAAACCTTCCAGCTACAGGAGCCAGTACAGTTAACACCATGCGTCGTACGAATCACTTTGTCATGAGACCAACGCTGGCGATACACGTTTTCCCATTCTCTATTTTTTTCTTCAAGGATTGACCAATTTCCAGAATAGCTCTCGATTGGCTTGAAGAAGTTGAGACTGTATTTTTTTTTCATCGGTGATCAACGCTCCTTTTCAGAATGAATCAGCCCATCGCAAACTCACGGGGAAGATTCATTCGCTTACTCTCATTATGTAATTCATTCATCTCCGTTCCCATTAGGGAATGTCCTATAGCGCTATAGAAAATCCCTCGTTCTATGGAAAGATACAAAAAAAGCCCCCTCTACCAGAGGGAAGCTTGTATGAATAAATTAATTTTTCTTTTGGCCTGTTAACAGGAGCATCATAAAGGAAATCAGTATAATAGAGCATGTCCATACCCAGGCCATAGGAAGATGACCAGAATCTACTGCAATATAGATGGCTGTAGGGATCGTTTGTGTTTTACCCGGAATATTTCCGGCAATCATCAGCGTAGCCCCGAATTCGCCCAGCCCACGGGCAAACCCGAGTATAAAGGCCGCTTTAAAAGAAGAGAAAATCAACGGAAAGGTGATATATCGAAAGACCTGCCATTCATTTGCCCCCATTGAGCGTCCCGCGTTTTCCAAGTCCTGATCCACTGAAGCGAATCCCATTCTCAGTGTTCGATAGACTAGAGGAAAAGCCACAACCACCGCGGCCACAACCCCAGCCCACCATGAAAATACAATAGGCTCGCCAAACCATTGCTCCACCAAACGTCCAAACCAACTTTTTCGTCCGAGTAAGATTAACAGTAAAAATCCAACTACCGTTGGTGGGAGTACCAAAGGCAGCATAAGCACGGTTTCAACGAGTGTTTTCCCTTTGAATAATCCTAACCGCGACATGGACCATGCCGCAAACAAGCCTAGTAGGATCACCAAAACGCTGGATAACAGTGCAACCTGTAACGATAATCGGATCGGAGGCCAATATTCGTTCCAATCTATAGCCTGCATGCTCACTTCGGTATGGTAAATCCATACTTAGCCATAATATTCAGAGCTTCTTGCGATTGAAGGTATTCATAGAAGCTTTCGGCTTCTTGGATGTGCTTGGAAGCTTTGATAATCCCGATAGGGTACTCAACCGTTGAATAAGTTTTAGAGTCCACCTCAAAGGCAATTTTCGCCTTTTGCGAAGTCAACGCATCTGTCTTATACACAAATCCGACATCTGCGTTACCCGTTTCCACATATTGCAGCACTTGTCTAACATCTTTTGCCTGAACGAGCTTGTCCTGTAGCACATCCCAAAGCTTTACGTTCGTCAGTGCTTCCTGTGCATATTTGCCTGCAGGAACACTCTCAGGAATACCGATTGCTACCTTTTTCACTTCGCTTTGCGTTAAATCCTTTACACTCGTGATGCTCATCGTCCCGTCTGCAGGGATCACCACTACCAACTCGTTCGTCAGCCATGTTTTTTGTTGATTGCTCTCGATTAACTGCTGATCTACGAGAGACTTCATGTTTTTCTTCGAAGCAGACAAAAACAAATCCGATGGAGCTCCTTGCTCAATCTGCTTTTCCAGTGCACCAGAACCACCAAAGTTGAAATTCAATTTAATACCTTTATGGGATGATTCGTACAACGGTTGAATTTCTTTGAGTGCATCTGTTAAGCTCGCGGCTGCGGAAATGGTCAGATCAACAGTTTCAGCCTTGTTCGATGAATCCTGGCCGGAGACCTCATTCTGAGCCGTGCTGCTACCACTTGAAGCTGATTGTTGCCCCGCACCGCACCCCGCAAGTAATAACACAATGGCAAAAATAAAAAAGAGTGCCTGACTATGTTTAACAAATCTATTCATTTTATTGGCTCCTTACGTTCAGCCTGTCATTAAGTGAGAGGTTACATTATGAATGGAGTTGTGCCTGTCTGGTACGTTCAACTAAGGTACAATTCTCAAGAAGAATATGATTATAAATGTCCGCTTCCAGATCCTCCAAACGCTTCAATACAAGTCGATGCGTACCACAAGCTTCCTGCAGCGGCTCAAAACCATTGGTAATCAAGCGCAGCTCCTGCAGTATATCCACAACCGCTTGATGCTCCTCTTGCAACTCGGATAAATGAAAGTGAAGTGCGTCCACACGCTCAAATGCCGAGTCTTGAAAAAACGCTTGAATCAACGGAAACAGGAGGCTTTCCTTGAATTGAATATGTATCGTTAACTTCTGTTTAAGCAAGGTATAAAGTTCATTCACTCGCTTTAGGTGCGAATAACGTTCGCCGTGAACCCGCGTTAGTTTGGTAATATACGGTGTGAGCGCCGCTAGTTCTTCACATAACTTTGTGTGATACTCATTCTGAATATAGGCAATTAGTTCTTTGGGTTCGAGTGAGGAAGGTTGCATTTGCTTGTGCCGTGCCTGATTTTCCTCCACTTCATGCACCCGCGCCAGCAGTTCACCAGCGTGAAGCCCCCGGCTGGCAGCTGCTTCACGGAGTGATATTTTCCCGCCACAGCAGAAGTCAATCCGTAGTTTACGGAACAAGTCACTTGTTTTGGGTACTTCTTTCACAATGTCCGCTACCCATGTTTCTTCCGTTAACTGGCTCATTTTTCATTCCCCCATCTTACTTCAGTTTTATACTCAACTCTCATTCTATGTCTCTCTCAAGGCTGAACCAATTAGGGTGATCCCTTTTTCACTCGTGGAAAGAGCCTGATTATAAAAAACCTGAGACCAGCTGTTCAGCTGCTTCTTTGCCTTGAGCGATACAATCTGGAATGCCAACGCCTCCATAACCAGCGCCACAAAGAAATACATTCGGAAAATACTGTGACAAATCATGTCTCACCTTCGCCATCTGCTCTTTGTGCCCAATCGGATATTGTGGCATCGATTGAATACACCGACTGACCTCGGTCATTTCAGGTTGAGCCTCGATCCCCATTAAATCTTTCAGGTCTTTGCGGGCAGCTTCCACCAGTTCCTCGTCTGTCATCTGAACCCACTCCTGTGCACCTGCATGACCAATGTAAGTCCGTAAGAGTGTATACCCTTCAGGTGCGGTATGGCTCCACTTTGTAGATGACCAAGTACAGGCCGTAATCATTTTTCCTTCCTTACGAGGAACTAAAAATCCTGTACCCTCATAGGAAAGATGAAGGTCTGAATTTTTATACGCCAAGGAAATATTCGCTACCGAAACGTAATTGATCTTATGGAGCCAACTTACACTTGCGATATCGGAAAATAATTTAGCTGCCTCAAAGGCTGGAATAGCGCAGATTATTGCATCTGCATCTATGATTTGTCCTTGGTCCAGGACTACCTGATAACCGTTCTCTTTTCTTATCTCAGCCACACGCTGCTCCATCACAAATTGGACAGTGTCGAGCTTTTCCTTTAACCGCTCCACGATGGTCGATAATCCATGTCGATAGGAAAGAAACATGCTTTTCTTGGCGATTTCCGGCAATTTGTTAGGTGCACCCGACTTTCTCCCCGCCCCTTTAGCCATACCTATAATCAGACTTCCATGCTTTTGTTCCATCTGTTTAAATTGAGGGAAGGTTGACTTGAGGCTAAGAGAATACGTATCGCCAGCGTAAATACCAGATAACAAAGGCTCTGTAATCTGCTCCAACACCTCTTTACCTAGACGCCGCTTGATAAAATCTCCCAGAGATTCATCCATATCACCTTTCTTGGCTGGAATGATCAAATCCATGGCTGCGCGCGCTTTTCCCAATGGAGAAATTAACCCTGTCCGAATGAAGGGAGTTAGCTTGGTTGGAATACCTAAAATAAAGCCCATCGGCATGGTGTGCAGCTTCCCTTTATGCAAAATGGAGGCCGACTTGGCCTTCGGATTTGTTGACACCAAATCAGCTTCCAGTCCCAATTCCATAGTCAAATCCAATATAGCCGTCTTTCTGGCCAGGAAAGCATCCGGTCCTTTTTCAATCATAAAATGATTTTGGCGAACCGTTTGCAGCTTTCCTCCCAGGCGATCGCTTTTCTCCACCAGTGTAATCTCCACTTCAAGCTGCCTGTCCTCTGCCAGCTTTTTCACATAAAAAGCGGCACTTAAACCGCTTATTCCTCCACCAAGGATCACAACTTTTTTAGCATTTTTATTCATAAGCGCACGTTTCCTTCCCCACTCCAGGCATATATGCACAATATGGATCACTCTCTAAGTAATCTCCTGTGATGGCAAAAGCCCTTGCTCTGGAGCCTCCACAGACTGTATTGAATTCGCAGACTCCACATTTTCCTTTAAGCAGAGATTTATCCCGAAGATTATTCATAATCGGAGAGTTCCGATAAATATGGGCCAAACTATCCTTTCGTACATTCCCGCATGTTAGCGGCAGGAAACCACTCGGGTACACTTCACCGATATGACTGATAAAAACAAATCCATCTCCATCATTTACACCTTTAGGGGCACGCCCCAGAACATCTGCCCTTTTTTGTTCGAACGTTGCACTATGCTGTCCTGCTTTGTGCTTTTCCTGTAGAACCACCCTTCGATAGTGAGGTGCTTCGGTAGCCTTTACACCGTAGGGCATCTGTTGCTGTATCTGATACAACCACTTCATTACAGCCTCATGCTCATCAGGAGTAATCATATCTTTTTCCATACCACGCCCGGTTGGAACGAGAAAAAACAAGCTCCATAACACCGCCTGCATTTCCTTTACCTTCTCTGCAATTCGCTTCAGATCGTGAAGATTGTATCGGGACACGGTTGTGTTCACTTGGATAGGAATGTTCAATTCCTTCAAATAGCCAATTCCCCGCATGGTCGTATTATAAGAACCCACAGTCCCTCGAAAATGATCGTGAATGTCCGCGCATGAACCATCCAGGCTAAAAGCCCACCGTGATAAACCAACCTGCTTTGCTTTTTCGACCGCTGCTCGTGTCACTTTTGGGGTAGCACTGGGCGTCATTGAAACCGATAGTTTTTTCTCCTCAATTGCATATTGAGCCAGCTCAAATAAATCAGGACGCGATAACGGATCTCCACCTGTGAAAACCACTAATGGATGATTCATTTCGGCGATTTGATCAAGCAGCTTTTTGCCCTCTTCAAATGTCAGCTGACGAGGGTCAGGCTTATATTGGGCTTCCGCTCTACAGTGAAGGCATTTTAATGCGCAAGCTCTTGTTACCTCCCAAATGACGATAAACGGGTCTACGCGATAATCTCGTGGCGTTTGCAAAGATATCATTGATGTCTCTCCTTTTTAAAAATATAAAAACAGCACAGATACATAGAGCATCAATGAAAATCCAATTTCAGCCATGCCTACATGCTTTGCCTTTAACTCGAACTTAGGAAGCCATATAGCTCGTATGAACAAAATTAAAAATGGAATAACCAAAAACACCTTGATCCAGGCGGCAAACAGCACAATGATCAGATGATAGATAATAGACGCATAATAGTAACGTGGATTTTTTCTTTCACGGATGATCGTTTTAACATAAAGAGCCGTTCCTATGAAATAACACACCAACAGCAAAAACAGCTCTGTGGTTAGCGTCCAATCTCCGCCTTCTCCAATATGAACAACAGGATATATAAAAGAGCAGAAAAGCAGAATAGCGGCAATATCATTTAACAAAGCACGCTCATTCTTCATTTTGGCGTAATACATATTAGCCATAAAAAAGAACAGAAGCAGAACTCCGTACCAGATCAACGCAGGTTTAACCCATACTAGAGAAGCTAAAAGAGGAAGGAGTATTGCTCCGTAAATAACAACAGGTTTACGGTATCTTTTACTGTTTCCTGTTTTGATCCATTGGAGAACAGGAAAACTAAATAAATAGATAAAAAACCAGCATACGAATAGAGGTATATGAATGAATTGTTTTGGAGAAGCAGCTAAGCCAAACAAAAATGGAAGAATGAGCATTGCCCAAGCTCCATGCTGATTGGGGATGTATCTACTGATCCCTTTCAAAGTCTTGATCCTTTTTTCACAATGTGTAACATCTTTGTAGCTACGGTTAATCGACTCATCATCCATTCCCCCAAAGTTCAATTTTTCACCCTACTTTAATTCTAAGTATTCTGTCCAATTGAACCAATCAGGGAGTTCCCTTATTTGTTTGGGGGAATAGCCTAACCTGAAGATAAACCTTCACTTTCTTTATAAAAACGTACCGAAGTAATAGTCGAGCGCTTCCTGTGAGTATCCGTCATCTCCTTGCCAGGCTGCTACCGAACAAAAATCATCATTGCCGCCGCGGCGCCTGCGAGGTGTGTCCCGTGGTGTGAGCAATCCTGCATATCCCCATACTTCCATAGCCACATCGCGTTCATTTTTACTGGATGGGAGCACATCTTTCCAGCGCTTCTCCAATTGTCGTGGACCGTTCTGATCCTCACAGTCCTGAATCGCTTCCAGCATGTTATGAAGGATAACCAGATCCTCATCAGTAACCTGGAACTCCTCCTCTTGACTGAACAATTCGAGGTCCATCCAGCAATAAAGAAGGTGATTCAGCCGAATACCTCCCCATTTGATTCGTTCAAAATTCAGTACATTCAAATCCTTATTGACGTATTCCTTATCGGACATTAGTTTATTAAAATTACAATCCCCACAGCTACTGTAGTTGGGCAGGACGACAGGCCGCTCCCTATAGGTGTGCAAAGGCAGTTTTGCGGTTAATGCCCAGCTCGATAAGGCGCTTCGTAAATGGACTTTTTTCGTGGAAAGACTGTGTAAAAACGCTGCTGCCACTCGCTCTTTTGTAGCCTTTTGCTGGTGCAGCTCATATAACCTTTTTATAATCTCATCATGTGTAATGGTGATCGGATCGAACATCAAGCCCATACTTTTGGCATATTCAAAATCCTCACCCGAAAAAGGTTCCCTCTCCTGCTTCCAGCCGCTGGAGGACCAGAAAGTGTTCATAAGTATTTTCTTAGCTTTTTTATCCATCACACTTCTCCTTACTCGTCTGACACTCTCACCTTCAACAATCATCTTTATACTTAAAAGCAATGGCCGTATTTCCCGACCGGGGGTCAAAATAAGAAGAGATTTTCCCCCAGTTCAGTTCATATTCCATATAGGGGTAAGGCTTGGTTTGACGATAGCTTGGCTTCATGGACAAATGTTGTTCTAACAAACGATCATGCTCCCTTTGCCGCTTTCTCTCCCCTTCCTCAGACCAATTATCCCATGAGGTTGGAAATTCGTTGCCCTGGAGCGAAATCTCCACAACAATTAGGGTTGTATCCTTAAAGCATACAGACACAAAAAAATGCCGGTGCAGCAAAGGAACCTGATCAAAATGGTACCAAATGTACCCATTTCCTAGCTTTCTTACAGAATGAAAATATTTCGTGTACAAAGCAGTCTCTAACAACTGATCTTCCGTTAAAGAAGAATAAATCGCGTGCTCATTATCAACTTGAATGATTCCCGATTCCCAGTCATTCATTGCTGCCACTCCTTAAGCTGGTATGACAATCTACTAGTTGCTCTCTAGCCTCATTTGTCCACATGTTGGAAAATGGCCTGCCAGGACCGATCCAGCACACGCGTATGTAATCGTCTGGCAAAAACATTTCTAACGATGGCAAGAACGATCACACCCACGAATACAACACTAAGTATGGTAATAGAGGGAACCCAGTAGTCGAACATGGCATTCACCAACACTTGCAGCAGATGTCGTTCCGGCTGCAAATATTCCACCGCCGCAACGATAACTGCTGCCAGCAATATAATCACAGATATGATCAAAAGCATTGTATTAATTACTTTGTATCTGGCAAGCCCTTGCTGAAAAATGCGAGTGCCGGCATATTGCTCCAGCAAGATGATCTGCTTGTGAAAATCATTCTCCACCTGCTCTACAGGCAGGTCGTGCTTCTGAATCAAGGCATGTGCTTTCTTCAGTTCGGATTGAATAAATAGACTGTTCTGGATGGCAGATCCTAACTGACCTAAAACATTCATCTCTTTTTTACCCCATTTCAATATTTAGTAAAAATCAAAGTAACCCCGCCAGATTCCTTCATTCTGATGCTTGGCAAAATAAAAGCTGCCCCCATCGACAATATTCAATCCAGCTTTGGCATCTGACGCAATCTGAAACACATACTCATAGCCTTCGCCAAAGTCGATGCCTGGTTGAATAAAGCTGGGATAGCCACCGATTTTGTGAACCGCATGTATTTCCTCCACGATGTCCTCAAAATAGTCGGGTTCCTCCTCATCCATGTTGTTGAGGGCATCACCATATTCCTCAGGGATGTCTTCCCCGTCCCAAACGGGATAGTCATTCTCTATGAGCTCGGGGAATAACGGGAATGCCTTGATATGCATGAATGCCTCCCCAAAATCTTTTTCGACCAAATCCTCTACCGACGTATACTCACGAATACACATATATCCTTCCATGTCCTCATGATCCAGAACATCGGGTGACAGGAAGACCGTCAACAGCTTGACATCACGCATAGCTTGTGGAACAAAAGGCATAGCAGGCAAATACAATTGCATGATCGGAGCCATAACATTCCCCTGTACATCAACGGGTTGTTCTTCCGCCGGCAAAGCCACTGCAACTCTGCCAATCCAGCTCTGTTCCAGGGAATCTAACGGTCTGTGGCCCCCTGTATGAAAAATAGTAGCTTTACGCTTTAGAATCGTTCTTAGCTTCTCGATAGAGTTGCTGGACAACGAAATCACCCCTTTCTAGGCTAGAGTAGAAACGCAACAGCATACGAGCCTGCTTTAAATCCAAACTCACTTAATCGGTCTTCCATCCCTTGAATTTGACAAAGATAATCTTCCGGTACAGCTGGCAGATCCTGTTCATTGACTAATGTTCCGCCGAGTCTAGCGCGTGCATATTCGGCACTTTTCCACATCGCCTCAAACACAGCTTGCGGCTGCACTGTTCTTACCACATCCATACTGAAAATCAAATCTGCAAACTGATCCTCTGCAAGTGTACTCAGCCAAAAAAATCCAGGCTCTGTTCCCGTATGTACGCTAAATAGTTCATCATTGCCTCCCCGACCGTGATGGTGTGCATGGAAAATATCCATATCTCCCCACTTCATTCCAAGGCTCAGCATGACATCCCAAATGTCCGCTCCACGATAAGATTGACCTTGATCCGCTACCAGCCTAAGCATGACAAAGTGTTCCCTCTCACCCTCCTGATCTGTAAAGGCTTGTAGCTTTTCCGCTTTTGCACGTGCATGGGCAGCATCCTCCCGAGGAAGCACGCGAATGGTCCCCTTCTCCTGAAATCGCGCCGGTAGTGTGTTCATAAAATCAGCAACCTTGGCTTCTTCCAAACAAATCTGCATCTCTACATTGTTGAATATATCCACACAAATACAGATTTTATCATAACGGCATTCGCCTTCTAGTCTACGCCCGACACTAGTCCATATCTGCAAATCTTGGACATGCCCGTATACGATATATCCTTTGAGCAATTGCAAAATGTCTTCATCTGACAACGTAAAACCATTGAATTCCACATCAATCAGCCAGTAGATATTAGAATCAGGCTCCACTTCATGGACTCCTTTTATTGTCTTTCTAGGCCCATGATCCAACTCTACGGCAAGGATGCTCGATACATCCTCACTTCCATATTCAGGTAAAATCAAAATCCCCCTCCTTATTACCTATTTTTTACTTTATAGTTTCCTATAATTCTCAATCTATATTAAACTATAAACCACCAAGCACAAAATAGGTTAAAAGTGCTGGGTTGTTGAACATGACTCGTAGAAACTCAAAGCTTCGAAAGGGGAGAACTCATGATGCAAAAACTTTGGCAAAAAGGAAAGGCTCTGTCCCTGCCTATAGTGGTGTCTGCATCGCTGATTTCAGGAACGCTGTTGGTAAATAATATACCTACGGTGAATGCGGCTGCGACCAAGGAACTGCTTCAGTTATCCGGACAGACGACTTACTACGGAGAGGTTGAGAATGGACAGCCAAGCGGACGTGGTACGATCAAATGGAGCGAATACAAGCAGTATTCGGGCGATTTTGTGAATGGCAAGCGATCAGGAACTGGAAAATATATGAATCAATACACAGATGCAGATGGACAACATCATAAAGTCGTATACAACGGAACATGGAGCAATGACACGATGAGCGGTAAGGGTACGCAGACTGAAAAAGTGACGCAATCGGATGGAACGATCCGTTCGAATCAGATCCAGGTAGGTACTTTTCAGGATAATGGATTACAGAACGGCTACCAAGTGATCCATGCTGTAGCCGATCCAGACTATAGCTTCACTTATAAAAATGGAAAAGAAGTGCTAAACATCTTGCACAGTAATCAGGATCTAGTCCAAAGATGGCAGCAAGGAGAGCTCTTCTCCGTAAATTATAAAAATGGCTCTGTTCAAAAGGAATACTCCATGTTCCCTGAAGAGGTCGCAACCAAAGAACATCAAAGACAAGCGGCCATCAAGTATCTCAAAGGGATTACCGCCAAGGTCACCCCTCACTTGCAGCAGTTTGAAAAATTGTCCAAGCAGGTCCCTCTCAAATAAGTTAGAGTATCGCACAGTATATAAATAGCCTCTACGCAAGAAGCCCTCTCTTTCTTATAGAAATTCCTACAAGAAAGAGAGTCTTTTTCCATTTTCTTCATAAATGACATATAAGAACTTCGGATCATAACGACTCCTACTATTCTCCCTTATGCCCATCAATGAACTCATACAAATGACTTATTTTTCGCTCAAACCCCCTCCTTTTTTTGCTAACTCCCGCTAGAATCACTAAAATATAAAGTAATTATTTTAATCATCCGAGGTGGACATCATGGCTAAAATTATGGTTCCTCCTGAGAAACTAGAGGCGGTTTCCAGGCAGTTCGCGCAGGCACGTGAGCTGGGGGCACAAATTTGCGGACAACTGTCACAGCATATTCAAATGCTAGAGAATAGCTGGGCAGGAACGACACAGCAGCGCTTTTATCAGGATTTTCACAAAGCACGTGGACAAATGGACGCTTTCACTCAAACCGTCGGTTCTGTCAGCACAGAGCTGCGTTCGATTGCAGTAAAATTCAAGGAAACAGATACCCAAGCAGACACAGGGATTAACCAAGGAGATCAAAGCGGACAGATTAAGAGCAGTGAAGGAGCAACTTCCGGGAAAAAAGGAAACGATCCCGCAGATATAGCCATTAACAGCCTGTCAGAGGCCAATAAATGGCGAGGGCAACTGGGCTTTGCCGGAACAGCGATCTATAGCGGTCTGGCTTCCACACTTGTCCTCACCAAAACAGTAGAATTCAAGAAAAGTCTGAAAAATCCCACTCGAGCGGTTATACATAATGCGGCATGGGTGAAAGGCAAAGGTAACAATGCTTTTATGCGTAATTTGGGCAAAAGCATAAACCGCCAGTTCGCTAAACCAGGTATTGTGATGAAGGGCTTGAAAGGTTTTGATCGTTTAGCTGGAAAGCTGCAAATGGGTAAGCTCGGCCTTGGGTTTAACAAAGCCAACAGCTTTCCTCAGTGGACGCGCAACGTCATCGCCGGGGTGGAAAAAGGACGCTACGGCATAGCAACACGCCAAATTCCCGGCATGATCGCCAAAAAGTTATATCCAATTAATGCCACCATGAATATTGTGGGCGAAGGCATCAGTCTGGCTGGAAAATGGAAAAGCGGGAAGCTTACCGGAACGGATGTGGCTGTATCTGCTTCTAACGTAGCGATTAAAACCGCCGCAACTTATGGCGGAGCTGTCGTTTTGGGGTCCATAGGCGGTGCTATCGGCGGTCCGGTTGGTGCAGCCGTCGGTGCATACGTCGGCGGTACAGTGGGGAGCTGGGCAGGTGGAAAAGTCGCCAAATTCGCCGAAAAAGGGATACGCTGGGCCAGCAAACTATTTAAATAAACATACACTTAACAGATGGAGAAGGAGCCTGACTATGGACAAACAAACGGTAATTTTAACGCTTGAGGAACTAGGCTTTGCCTTGACCGCGCTGGGTGCAGAGGATATGGCTTCGGGTCTGCTCCAATCCTATTACGGGGAACTAACCGAAGATCGCTGGGAACTGCTTTTTCATGCTGCAACACATAGCCTGGTATCCAAAGGCTTGTTGGAACAGCAGGATGACGGGCAACAGCAGCTTGAATTTGATGCGTTCATTGTTGAAATGCTAGCTCATCTGGTACAAAGCCGCCAAATGCTGCGTGGATACAAGGAGCAGCAGGACAAGCAAAATACATTAACGATACACCATGGAAACGAACGTTTTCTGTATCACTTTTCCAGCCACAATGAACTCCATTTCTTTCGCTGGTCTTCTCCAGAAGACTGGCATCACGATATTGATCAATTGTTCGGCCTGTCGGCTCCCAGCTTCAATGGTCACAGCCGATACGTCGATCTGACAGAAGAACAGTGGAATGAGTTGACCTCATCCAACTTCACGATGCAGCAAATGGCAACGTGGAAACTTCAAGAGTTGGATCAACAAATGATACAAGACTGGCGAGAGGATTTTAATCGTAATCACTGCAGCCTGGATAATTTGAGCCAGATGGTATACACGGACACGGATGAAGAGGGTCCTTCCGTTACGAATCTGCTATTTGTTCTTAAAGGAACGAATGATGTGTGGGTTGTAAGAAATACAGAACTGGATATGCAGGCCACCCCATGCCTGCGAATTGAAAGTGTGACCGAATCAGACTGGAGAGAACGGATCACTCATTTCATTCAGGCGTTTGTACCCGACGAGGCGGTATTCCGTGGATAAAATTGTATATCGCAGATCTTTGGCATTTTGGAAAGCCCTGGGCAGCTTGATGTTTGTGCTGATTTGTCTGTTTTTGCTGTTGCTCATTTTTATCGACGAAGATATCTCTGCTCTGCAAATCTTCTTCTTTATTACGTCCGCCATTATTGGAATTCCTTTTTTCGGTAGTTATTTGGTGGTCTGTTTGAGCAGAACGCTTCGTAAGGAAGCCTTCCTGTTCATCTTTGACGAACACAGTATTTCCGATGGTATTCGAACTGTCCCGTGGTCTGCAATCACTAAAGTCGAATTCGAGGGGGCCTCCATCCGTAAATGGCTGCGCCCTCGCTTCCCCGCCTTTATTTTTTATCTGAATGACCGCAGCACCTGGGAAGTCAGCACCGATTATGTGTTGAATGATATGGAATTGAATCAAGCCGGGAAACAACTTCGAACTCTCATTAACCAGTATGGCAAGCCAAAGAAAATACGTTCCTGAACATTGCATGGACGCAGCACAATAACTTCCTTGCCTTGAAGATGACCCGTATAAAAAATCCCGTTCGCAATCTGGGTCATCTTTATCCCTTCGATTTGCGCTCTCAAACCTGCTATTTCTTCTTCCATGGCTCCGATATGGCTATACTCAAAGTTCGTTTCTCGATCCCTCCATGAATTTCTTTTATTCCAGCTTAAGCTTGAAAAACACCCGTTGCTGCGATGCGCTGTACCGCCTCCAGCAGTCTTTCTTCACTATTCACCAGACTGACCCTCACATGAGAAGCTCCTGCACGACCAAAGCCTTCTCCAGGGGCAACCGCAACATGCGCCTCATCCAATAAAAAGTTTGCAAAGGAAGCCGATGTATACCCCTCCGGCACCTTGAACCAGGCAAAAAAGGACCCTTGGGGAGCAGCTACATCCCAGCCAATATTTCGTAACGCTGCAATGAGAACATCACGTCGCCGCTCATATAACGCCGCGAGTTCCCGTACTGGCTCCTGGGTGCCCAGCAATGCGACAGCTCCTGCATCCTGTACCGCACCAAAAACAGTGCTGTAGGCATGCGTATGATAATGCTTGAGTGCACCAATGACGGACGCATTTCCAACCGCAAAGCCGAAGCGCCATCCAGCCATGTTATACGTTTTGGAAGCTGTATACGTCTCGACACCATACTCCTTGCCGCCAGGGATTTGCAATAGACTAATCGGCTTATGTCCACCAAAGCCAAGAGCACCGTAAGCAAAATCATTCATAACCGGAAACTGGTACCGAGCAGCATAATCCAGTGTCTTCGTCAGAAAATCTACAGTAGCTACGGCTCCTGTCGGATTGTTCGGATAATTAATCATGAGCAGTTTGACCTGCTCTGCGATTTCTTCCGGCACGGTTGTATAATCAGGCAAGAATCCATGCTTCTCTTTCAGTGGAATCGTATGAATATGGGCTCTTGCCAGCGCAGCAGCGGAATAATATTGGGGATATGCCGGATCGGTGGTCAATAACCAATCACCAGGATTCAGCAACGTCTGTGGAATCCCCATTACACCTATGGCAGAGCCGTTGAATACGGCAACTTCCCGTTCAGGGTCCAGCTCCACCTGATACTCCCGTTTATAGAACGCAGCGACTGCCTCCAGCGTGCTTTTTTTTCCATGAAAAGGCGGGTAGCCCTGATTAATCGGTTGATCGACCGCATCCTTCAAAGCGCTGATGATATGCGGCGGTGTTGGCTGATCCGGGTTGCCGGCTGCCAAATTAATTACATCTATTCCTTTGCTTTTATACAGATTCACTTTGTCATCGATTGCACTAAAATAGTTGTCAGGCAGAGCCTTGACGAGATCAGAGGATGAAAAAATCACGTTTATCTCCACCTTCTATCCATAAGATATAGACTGAGAATGTCAGCCCGCCAGGATCATAGCCATTTATTTAAAATAGCTTGGCAGCTTGTAGCCTTCATACGCAGGATTCGATTTGATGTACTGTTGGAATTCATCTGAATGATATCCCTCAATAATGTCTTTGACAAATGGCTTGTCCTTATTCTTGCTGTCCACAGCCACCACGTTCGTGAACGGGTCTGTCATATTTTCAAGCTTTAATGCCGAGGTCAACTTCATTCCATTCGATACAGCAAAGTTCCCTTGTATAGCCGCAAAATCAACATCCTCCAGTACACGTGGCCCCTGTGCCGGATCGGTAGCAACAAATTGCAGATGATGCGGATTAGAGGTGATGTCATTCACCGAGGTTTGCAATGGATCGATATTGTCCTTTAACGTAATCCAACCTACTTCCTTCAAAATGTTCAGCGCGCGCAGCATATTAACTGGCTCGTTGGGCAGGTTGATTTGGGCGCCAGTGCTGATTTCATCAAGGCTGGTATGCTTGCTGGAGTACAATCCCATTGGAGGAGTCGGGACCTGCACAGCACCAACCAGATCAATATTCTCCCGCTTATTCATAGAATCCAGATAGAGCGAATGCTGGAACACATTGGCATCAATATCACCATTAGCCACGGCTACATTGGGCTGAACCCCGTCTGTAAACTCTTTATATGTAATCTTATACCCCTTCTTCTCCAAATATGGAGCCACACCATTCTTAAACTGATCGCTATATGGGCCGGGATTAAAGCTGATATGCAGTGTTTTCTTTTCTTCACCAGCAGCGCCGCCCGACGTATTCTTGCTGCCACAGCCTGAAATAAAGAGCACGACTACTCCCAGTAGCAATATAAATGAAATCCATTGTTTCTTCATTTTGATGTCTCCCCCTGCTCCTTGATATGATCTACGTTTAGTGAGTTAAAATGTTTACAGCTTTTTAAAACATAGTAATTTGATATGTTTTGTAGATATTACAATAATTTTTTATTCACTGTCAACAATATTTAATTACGCATCTTCCGCATAACTCAAAAGGATCACATCAGGCGCTCCGCTTGAAGGCAAAACACTTCACAAGTTTGTAATATAATTCTGTTTCAATTATACCCCCAGGGGGTATAATTGAGTGTGTAAATACAATCCTAAAGGAGCTATTTAAATATGAAAAAACAATGGGCTTTGCTTGCTGGTGCAGTCATGATTATTTTGAGTGGGTGCGGGAACAGTAACACGCCAGATCAGGAGCATACGACAAACAGCAGTCAACAGCACGACACATCAGATATGAACCATTCCACTTCCAGTGAGCTTCCTGCTGGGCTAAAAGAAGCTGAACATCCAGCCTTCAAAATTGGCAGTCAAGCGACCATGCAAGCCGATCATATGGCAGGCATGAACGGCGCTACGGCCACGATTGTGGGTGCTTATACGACTACTGCTTATACAGTCTCCTATACTCCAACGACTGGAGGAGAAAAAGTGACTAATCATAAGTGGGTTATCCATGAAGAGATTAAGGATGCAAGCAGCGAGCCCTATGAACCGGGAACGGAAGTTATCCTGGCGGCAGATCATATGAAGGGGATGGATGGGGCTAAGGCTACCATAGATTCCGCTGAACCAACGACCGTATATATGGTAGATTACACGCCGACTACAGGAGGAGAGCCTGTCAAAAATCATAAATGGGTGACGGAGAGTGAGCTTTCAGCCAATTAGAACTCTTTTATCACAGGTTGCTTGTGATCGCCAGAGGGAGCACGGCAACGGCTCCCTTTGTATAGCTTGATTGGGGTTTGGACGTGTTCATATGTATCTCCTTGTGTCAGTTGTTTAACGCGGCATACGCAGAATGGCTGCCTTCAGTGCTTTGGTCCCTTCTTCGCTTTTTAAATAATCCGACGGTGTTTCGTGACCAAGTGCGGGAACCTTTCGATCCATCCAAGTCAGCAAATATTCGCCCATGTCAGGCAGCAGCACAATCTGAATCTCCTTTGGAATTTCACTCTTGGCCACCTTTGCTCTTACCGCTGGATCTACCTGATCATATTGCTCCTGATAGATTTGAACCATGTTGGCCCAGCTTTCCGGCTTAAACTCTTTCAAATATATCTCTCTCATCCATGAGCCCTCCTTTTGATCCCAGACAACGCTTCTCATGCTGAAGAAGCCATTCTTTTCTCCATAGGCCCCCTGCATAGCCAGTTAGTTTCTGATTCGATCCGATAATTCGGTGACATGGAATCACAATGCTCAGCTTATTT
The DNA here is from genome assembly GCF_052921365.1 of Paenibacillus sp. T2-29. Lineage (NCBI taxonomy): Bacteria > Bacillati > Bacillota > Bacilli > Caryophanales > Paenibacillaceae > Paenibacillus > Paenibacillus sp. T2-29. The sequence goes on from NZ_JBREVE010000001.1 coordinate 1,057,495, forward strand.
TTGCCATTCGCACTGCCAACAGCTCGGATTGCTTTTTCATTTCCAATAGCAAGAGCAATATCTTTATAAGCTGTCGTTCTACCGTAACCTACGGTCACCAGCGCATTCCATACTTTTTGCTGGAAGTCTGTACCTTCAAAAGCATAAGGAAACGAAAATTTAAAGCGCTCACCTTTAAAATACTCGTCAAGCTGGCTGGCGCATTCCTCTAATACTTGGACTGGAGCCTCTTCTGTAAGCCTCGTTAAGGGCTCATTCCGATTAGAGAACATAATAGAATAGACAGCCTCTTTGGTGCCCTGTATCTCTATCTCTCCAATCGGCGATACATAATTCAATACGGATAGCTTGCTCATAAAAAGATAACCACCTTCCATTCCTAATCTTTATGTAACTTCCTATACTCACTAGGAGAACATTGGTTCAAGCTGCGAAACGACTTATAGAAATTTGAGGGACTTTGGAAGCCTGTCTCATAGCAAATTTCAAGATTCGTAAGATCTGTATTTTTAAGAAGATAGGACGCCTTATCTACTCTTATTTTTTCCAAATACGTACGCGGGGTTTCGGAGGTTTCCTGTTTAAAAATCCGATCCAAATAAAAAGGGCTTATTCCAACATGGTCTGCAATATCCTGCAATACTAGTTTTTCTTTATAATGATTGATTAAAAAAGCAACCACATTCTGGACAAGCCTGATATACGGCGAATGATCTATATGAGGCTGGCATCTTTTGCAAGCGCGAAAACCCGCTTTTTCCACGGTGTCCACATCAAAGTAAAACTCGACATTGATTTTTTTCGGTTTTCGGGATCGACAGGAAGGTCGGCAATATATACGGGTTGTTTTCACAGCGGTAAAAAACACCCCGTCATATTTACGATCACATGCTATAATTTTATCCCACATTTCTTCAAAAGAAAGACTAAGGTTAGCCATGATCGAAGATTCCGTCCCTTCTATAGTTCATACTCATCTAGTTCAGGATTTGCAAAATCATCATATAAATGTGACGTATCTCGAAGGTTGATCAACTGTTCCGCATTCTTTTGCAAAGCAACTATTATCTTATCAGAAAACGCATTTCCAAAGCTAAACCTTTTGACTCCTAACTGCTGAAGCTGGCGGACATTCGTCAGACCTGGCAAGGATAAAACATTAAGCGGAGCATGTATATGATATACAACTTTTCTGATCTCTTCATCATTCTTTAACCCTGGCACAAAAATGCCGTTCGCACCACTTTCCACATACGCTTTGGCCCTTTCTATGGTCTCCGAAAGTGGAGCTTCTATCTGCAAAAATGTATCCGTTCTTGCGTTTATAAAAAAATCTTTAAACCCATGAACATCCAAGGCAGCTCTTATTTTGGACAGCAGGTTACTGTGCGCCCTCACTTCTCGAAGCCCCTTTTGCTGTTTTAATGAATCCTCAATATTAATCCCTGCCACTCCGACATCGGCTGTCCTTAATACATGCTCAACAATCGTTGCTACATCCTTCCCATATCCTGCCTCAATATCTGCCGACACTGGAATCTGAACATGCTCTGCAATCGTCCGAATGATGCTTACATGCTGTTCAAAATCAATAAGCTCTCCATCTGAAAACCCAAGCGTATTGGCAATTCCCCAACTTGTCGTACCTATCGCCTTAAAGCCTGCTTTTTCCAGAGCCAGGGCAGATAGCAAATCCCAGGCGTTCCCTAGAAATAAAATTTCCTCTGATGTATGCAAATCGTTAAATTCTTGTATTTTGTTCAATTTATAACCTCCTGTTAGGTGATGTATCTCATTCTATCAAGAGGCTGTATTGGTTTTCGTCCTCATTCTTGCTTTTATGGTCTGTGTTAATCTAATTACTTGAATTCAAACGAGCTGTTAAAGTGTTCCTTCTGTTTTCCATACACTCTACGAATCTAATTTTGAATTAAAAAACAGAAGATTTAGGCCAATGTATCCAGTTACAATTCACAAAACTGGAATAAAAATGGTTATTCGAGCACTGTTCAATCATATGTTTCTTATCTATAATCTTGCTAAATTAATTCGAGTTAGATGCTAATCTACGTAAGCTTTAAAAGTGTATTTGGTGTTGCCACTTACTACTGACACAGCATCACTTTTTTTATATGTAACATTTCTTTTAGCCTTTCACAATTACATTATTAGAGGAGGAGTTATATGTTTAAAATCAGGAGTAAACTCATTTCCCATAAAACGAAGTTTTTTATGATATTGCTAAGCTTTTCTGTAATCGCTTCATTCTCTAGCTTGTACGGCCCCTTACCCGCCAAGGCTCTTGCTGAAGAAAACGGAACTCCAGTACAAGAAACAAATGAATCAAATATACAGCAAATCCCCCTCACCAGCGAGGAGACTACTAGCCAAACAGCGGTTACAGCTATTGATCATGATGCTAATTTCTCACCTTCAACACTTCAGTTTCTGAAGGATAATACAGGACTCGACGGTGAGCAATGGGATAATATTATGAAGCTAGTGAACAAGCCAGAGCAGGATTCTTTGAAATGGACTGAATTCTATGGCTATGCCGAAGATATTGGCGATGATCGTGGATATACCATTGGTATTTTTGGAGCAACAACAGGCGGTTCCAATGATACGGGACCAGACGGTCCGGCCTTATTCAAAGCTTTTGATGCTGCTAGTGGAGCTAGCAATCCTTCCATTGCAGGTGGATTAGCCCGTGCTGGACTGAAGGGGAAAATGAGTGGCTCGATTTTAAAACTCAGCGATAGCGATAGTGTAATCAAAAAGAAGATCAAAGCTCTCCAAAATAATGAAGCTTGGAGAGAAGCCATGTGGCGTACGTTCTATGACACCTATATCGAATATAGTGTGCAGCAAGCCCGGAAGCGCGGATTTAATACTGCTCTGACGATTGGATCATTTGTCGACACTGCACTCAATCAAGGTGCTACGGGTGATGACGGTAGTCTTGAAGGAGTCCTCTCACGATCTGGCAATAGCACGAATGAAAAGACATTCATGACTAACTTCTATGCTAAGCGTACATTGGTTGTCGATACCAACGATTATAACCAACCTCCTAATGGTAAGAATCGGGTGAAACAATGGAGTTCTCTTTTAGCTTCTGGCGAAACAGATCTTAAGAACGCAGATGCAGCCATAATCAAAGTAACTAATTGGGAAATGAAGTAAATAACCATATACGTAATAAGGAGAGCATATCGTATGCCCTCCTTATTTTATTTTCATGAAAATAACATTCCATTCATTCTTCCATACAGTTCTTCTCATCGTTCTATTATGTAGGCATTGTGTACAAATAGAAAAACTGCTCCAGAAGCCCGAAAGTTGCAAGCTCCTGAAGTAGTCTTGTAAAATGTTTATTGTGTCGAATGGAGTCCGTTAGATGATCCGATAGCCAGCTGGCAGTCTGCCAGTACTGCGGATATTACGGATTTGCTGCAACGTCAAACGTTGATTGGTAGAGATAATAGATTCCACATCATTCCCGCGAATCAGATCATCCAGGTCGGCAATGTTGCGATTGCCTCTAAACACACGGAAGTTACCTCTAAACCGCGTGCCAGTAAAGAGTACAAGTGTAGCATTGCTGCTGGTAGAAAAGAAACGCAGACTTTCGATGCCGTCGAGAATATTATCGGTATTACGAATGCCTAGGTTTCCTCTGAATACTCTCCTGGAACCCCGAAAATTTTCTTCGTTGTAAACTGTAAGACGTGGATACGTTTGAGATACATATGCTTTGTTGTCCATATTGTAATTCCTCCTTTCAACTTTATCTTATGCTTCACCATCCGATTGGCGCGGGCCTCGCAGCATCCATCTAAAAATGGTTATGTGATTGAATAGAGCAGACGCAGACTTGAAAAAGGAACATACGTTCTGTATAATCTAGCTTAGCAATTTGGAAAATCCTGAACTAACGGAGATGTAGACATGGACGATAAATTTATTGAGGAACTACGTGAAATTAGCAGGAACGACAAGCGAAGATCCGAATTTCTCATTAAGGGTATGAAAGAAACGCTTCAGGAAAGAAAAGAAAAAAACTTTATCGAAAGATGGATTTGGCGACAAAAGAATAAGAAACTTATAGCGCGGAAGTTTAAGTCCTAGTAGATATAACAACAGTACTTCGTAGCAGTTTAATTTTCATAGCATATACAAGTACATTAGATCAAACCTCATTTTTAGGGAGGCAAATCCATGATTGAGCAGCTAGTCCCATACGACGATCTATTAAATCACAATTTATTTTTAGCTGATGAGGTTCGATATAATTTGCTTCATCGAATATGTGAGTCAGAAGAATCAACATGCCTTAAAACGTCTGATGGAAATATGATTTTCGCTCAATCACCCGGACATAAGGCTTGGCTATGGATTTCACAGCAAATCATCGGCAACCATCAGTTGACCTATATCGAACAACTATTACGTTATTTAAAAGGAAACAACCTACCAGGTGTCTGTGGTGATGTCGAAACCGTCGAGAAGTTCGCAAATGCTTACGCCGAGCGGCACACTGCTCAGGTACATACACACATGGTCATGGAATCTTATTTCTGTCCTGAATACAAAAAACCTTTAGGCGTTGGGGGAATTCTGCGACAAGCCATTTCAAAGGACGTACAGTTAGTTGCCCAGTTTCTAGCTGGCTTTGCAGAGGAGGCTTTAGACCATTCAGTTGATCCAGCAAGTCAAATTTCAGCTGCGGAGGCAGCAGAACTACTGATATTGCGTTTGGATAAACCCTCCTGCTGTAAGAGAGCATATGATTGCTCATTCAAAATAAACAAGCCCAGCGATGCCATCTATCGCTGGGCTCATCCTTCAATTATCTATAATTCTTTATTCTATCACACCCAATTCCGTGTGAACCGAAGATCTTCGTGAAAGTAAATATACAGCTACCATGGCGATGGCGACACCAGCTGCTCCAAACCAAGTGATAGAAGCCAGCGAAACCTGGCTAACAGCCACACCACCAATACCAGCTCCGGCTGCCATAGCAAGCTGCATCATAGACTGATTGAGACTCAGCATCACACCGGAAGATTCCGGTACGAGAGTGACCAAGTTATATTGTTGAGTAGGTCCGGTTGTCCAGGCTGCGAACGACCACAGCATCAGTAAGACAAATAATACACCTAGAGAATGAGCGGCGACAGGAAGTAAAAGCAAGGAAAAGACATGCAACACCATGCCCCCGAATAATGTAAAGGAAATACCCTTTTTATCTGCGCTGTATCCACCGATTTTCGACCCGATCAGGCTGGCAATCCCGAAGGCAAGTAATACTGAGCTTAGCATATTATGCCCTACACCTGATACATTCAGCAAGTACGGTGAAATGTAAGTATACGCGAGGGAATATCCCCCTCCCCAAAAGAAGGTAATCGCCAATCCCAAAGCAACTTCAGGCTTCTTCAGAAGAGCAAACTGCTGTAGTAAGGGAATCGGTTGATCTCCTTTTAAGCGAGGGATTGTCATAGCGATAACAATCAAAGCAATAATCCCTGTCAAAGCGATGCCGAGAAATACGGTTTTCCAGCCATATGCAGAAGATATCATTCTTCCAAGCGGCACCCCGATAATCAGCGAGGCTGTAAAACCCATAGTGACCGTAGCAATAGAACTAGCCTGCTTGCCAGCTGGGGCAATTTTCGCAGCAATGCTCAATGCTGTAACCACGACCATCCCTGCCCCGAGGGCCATAAGAATACGTGCAGCGATAAACATTCCAAAACCCGGCAAAACAAAGGAGAGGACATTGGCTACTGCAAATAATCCGAGGGAACTCAAGAGCAGCTTGCGTCTGTCCCATTTAGCGGTTACTGCCATCAGAATCGGCGTGCCAATCGCGTAAGCAAGAGAAAAGACTGTAATTAGCTGGCCTGCTGCGGACACTGTAATCCCCATGGTTGTCGCAATCTGATCCAAAATGCCTGAGATAATGTATTCGGATGTGCCTACCAAAAAACTAACAATTGCCAAAATATACACTTTCCACGTGCTCTGCATTTTGTAAATAACGCCTCTTTCCTTTTTGTATTTTTATATTTTTACAAATATCGAAATAAAGACTAAAAAAATTATGTGATCAGAAACGGGGCATATTTCTGTGCTGCTTCCACATCCAAACTGTAATAAATAAACGTCCCCTCTTTACGGTATGTGAGCAGCCCCGACTCTGCCATTTGCTTCAGATGGTGCGATAGCGTTGAAATAGCTACACTGTTCAGTTTCTCGCCCAGCACAGAGCAGCATTGGTCACTTTCCTCTTTTAACAGAAGTGCTATCTTGAGACGAGTCGGTTCTCCAAGTGCTTTATATATTTTTACAGCTTGCTGCATCTCTGTTGTATCTTTCACCCTGTTCGTCTCCCTTCAGTTCCAACCTTAATTTCGATGTTTGTCGAAATTAAGTTAACACAAACTTTGGTAAAAGTAAACCCGTTATGGTAAAGTCACATCTTTTTTGAACTCTATAGTGTGAATAATGGTCTTTCTCATCTTATAATAAAATAATCCCCCATCCATAAAGATAGAGGACCAAACAATCTAAATGCAAAGATGAACTACGGATTTCATTTCATGGTGTTAATTCGGACTTGCCGTGGGTCTGACAATGATTTCATTCACATCTACATCTGTAGGCTGCTCCATGGCATACACAATGGAACGAGCAATGGCATCCGGCGAAATTGAAATACGGCGGTATTCTTTCATTCCCTGCCGGGCCTCTTCATCAGAAATACTGTCGGCAAGCTCGGATTCAGTTACTCCCGGTGATACCAGTGTTACACGAATATTTCCTCCAACCTCCATACGCAATCCTTCGGAAATGGCCCGAACTGCATACTTCGTTGCGCAGTATACTGCTGCAGTCGGAGTTACACTATACGCGCCAATAGAGGCAATATTGATAAACTGACCAAATCCTTGCTTTTTCATAATGGGAAGCCCTGCCGCGATCCCATGCAGAACGCCTCGTATATTAACATCAATCATGCGGTCCCATTCTTCTACCTTCAGGGCTTCCAATTTTGAAAGAGGCATCACTCCCGCATTGTTCACAATGACATCCACACGTCCAAATCGTTTTTCAGTATACTTAATGAACGCTTCCATCTGCTCCCTTTGGGTCACATCCAGTTGCAGATAATCAGCGGATCCCCCTTTTGAACGAATTTCGGAGGTAAGAACCTCCAATCGTTCTGTGCGTCTGGCCCCTAATACCACATGAGCCCCATGTTGAGCAAGTAAACGAGCAGTAGCTTCACCTATTCCACTGCTTGCCCCTGTAATAGCTGCGACTTTCCCTTTAATATTTAACATGCTTGTTCCTCCTGTACTGAAAAACGATAAGTTACCCACATCCCTATATAGGGATACCGAGAAGCGTGTACACTTTTTTCCGCTTTGTTGCTCTCCATGACTATTTCACTCCTTTGCACTTTTATTTTTTCTTAATTGCTCATTAGGTGTTGTATCTGCATCTTATTATGAGAGGAATGTCCATCGGGCTGGTAGAAGAATCAGAGCAAATTATTGCCTAATCCTCCAAATACACTTAATATGAATTCAAATCGATATCGAAAAACAAAGCGCATCTTAAAGTGAATTGTCCACTGAAGAGTGAAGATTAGCTACGTTGTGAAAAAGGGAGGGTCCTAGTGAAAGCAACCGAAATTGAGAGTTCTACTACGGAAAAGCAAGCCGAATTGCCCAGTCTCATAGAACAATTTACAAGTCACGACGGAGTTCACGCTACAGAGATCCCTTCACTTTACTTCGTCCGAAGTTCGAATACCACCGTTCCGATTTATCAGGTTCATGAACCCGCCTTATGCATTGTGGCCCAGGGGAGAAAAGTTGTGATACTCGCAGAGGAAAGTTACTATTACGGCACATCCGACTACCTTGTGGTTTCGGTGGATTTACCCATTTCCGGACAGGTGATACAAGCCTCAGCAGAAGCCCCGTACTTGTGCCTCCGGCTCAATTTTGATCCGCATCAGGTTTTGGATCTCATCAAGGAGTCTACTTTTCCTACTACCTCAACCTCAATACCTGATTCCAGACGAGGCTTGTATGTAAGTCAAACCAACTCCCTACTGCTGGATGCCGTGGTAAGGCTCGTACGTCTTTTGGAAAGACCGCAGGATATTCCGGTGCTGGCTCCATTAGTCATTCGTGAGATATTGTATAGGATTTTACAGGGGAAGCAGGGGGAATCCTTAAAACAACTGGTCATGACTGGCAGCCATTCAAGCCGGATCGCAGAAGTCATAAAGCGAATTAAACAAGATTATGATAAGCCGTTGCGAATTGAGGAATTGTCCCAACTGGCTAGTATGAGTCCTTCGTCGCTACATCGTCATTTTAAAGAGGTTACGGCTATGAGCCCCATGCAATATCAAAAACAATTACGTTTGCAAGAAGCTCGTCGCCTGTTGTTATCTGAATCAGCAGATGCGGCAGATGTCGGTTTTCAGGTAGGCTACGAGAGTCCCTCTCAATTCAGTCGTGAATACGCTCGTTTGTTCGGCCTCCCTCCAATTCGTGATATCAAGCGCTTGCGTGTAGATCAGGATTACCTCCAATCATAATCGCAGGATGTACAAACAGCACAAAAAAGCTGCCTCGGATAGAGAAGCAGCTTTTCATTTTATATACTTCGAGGCAAAGCTCATCACTCGTTCAGCATCAATAGGGATTATCCAGCTTGGCGAACAGAGCACGAATAACATCCTTCTCTGCCGTAGTAAGCTGTTGCCCAGCCTGCCATTGTTGAATCTCTTTCTTGACTTCCTTTGGGTCTCTATAGCTGAGAGCATACCCGATGCCCCCTATACCTTGTACACGGTTGGCTTTGTCCATATTTGCCAATGCTCGAGTCATCGCAGTTCTGTCTCTTGTAAACAAATCTCCCATAAGTGCATCATAGCTTTCAGTTAGCGCTCCGTCCAAGCCAGCAGTGCCCTTAATCACATTGGGGAAACTTTCCGAAGGAATCAAAGCACGCTGCTTATACAAATATTCGATAATTTCCATGCTTTGATGTTCACTGATTTCGTTCATCTTCCTCCAATCAATACCTGCCAATTGGTCCGTAATGTGACGTACCTTTACTTCATCCTTGAGAGAGGAATCCTTATAAAAGGACAGCACAAGCTCCTCTTTACTTTGCTGGGCACGCTGCGTACTGACTGCGCTATGCTTAGACACCTCATTGCTTGCTTCAGACGGCGCCGCAGGGTCAGCATGGGGAGTACACCCTATGATTACAGCCAGCAAAAGTATAGTACAAGCTACAGAAACAAACACGCTACCTTTTGACACGAATCCACTCTCCTATCCATATCTATTACTCCTGTAGCCATTCATCCATGGTTATAACGGAATAGGGTTCAGAGCTAGACTTATCTTCTACTCGTCACGCCCAACCGTAGGCTTACGGATCACAGAGACGCTGGATTCCCTGACGATCAAACGAGGCTCGAACTGTACACGCTCATAATCTCCCACGGTCTGGTCCTGAATTCGCTTAAGCAGCAGTTCCGCAGCCAGGCGTGCCACCTCTTCCCCCATGATAGAAACTGAGCTGATCTGTGGGGTCGTTACGGTCGCCCACAAATTGTTGTCAATACCAACCACTGCAACCTCTTGCGGTACTTTTACACCCAAATCCTTAAAGCGGTTTACGATTCCTATGGCCACCATATCATTAACTGCATAAATGGCATCCGGCATATTTTTCAAGCTGTAAAAATAATCGGCTGCCCGCAGCCCAGTTTCAAAGGAAAAATCATCGCCAAAATACACAAGCGAAGGGTCCACGTGCTGGAGAGACTGCTCGTAAGCAAAGTATCTCTCTTCGATTTTGTCCTTCGCCGCACCTGCATAAGCAATTCTCGTTCTCCCGATTTTAAGCAAATGCTCCATCACAAGTCTTCCCTCTTGCCGGGCCAAACTGACGATATCCGCCTTAACGTCTTCACCCAGCTTCTTACCATAGTTAATAATCGACACCGGAACGCTGGCTTTATTAATCAGGTCTACCAGCATTTTAGGATATGCCAGCGGCATAATGATAAGTCCGTCTACATGCAGCTTCTTAACCTCACGCACCGTTTCAAGCTCCATTCTGGCATTCCCGGCCGTATTGATCTGCACGACACGATAACCGTGCTGCTTGGCAGCCTGTTCTACAGACCAAGCAATCTCTGGAATGATCGCGTTCCGAATATCCGGTACAGCCAGCGCAATTTGCCGTGTCTGCCGCACCTTTAGACTTTGAGCTGAGGTATTGGGCGTAAAGCCCATTTCTTCAATCACTTGCAAAATAAATGCTTTCGTCTTGGGGCTGATGCCCTCACTATCATTAATAGCCCTAGAGACAGTCGCAATACCAACCCCTGCCCGCTTGGCTACATCCTCTATGGTTACTTTCTTTTGCTCTGACACACCCAAAATCCTTTCACGCTCGGAATCGTTTTCTATCTATGCACATAAACTCTCTAATATAGATATTATACCACAGAATAGTTCTCTAAAAATTGAATTCGTTTTCTTCTAGCCTCTGCTTCACTTGCAAAATTCGCAAAAATTCTTTTGTACTAAGCAATGAGTCAAATATAGCGCCATAGTCACAAGTGATTATATTCACAAAAAAATCAAGTGCTTTTTGCATTAATTTGGTTTGACAATGTGTAAAAATTGTGACATATTATTTTTCGGAAACGTTTCCTAATTCATTCACTTTTATAGCGGCAATGATCATATAATCATCAAGGAGATGACAAAACATGCAAGCATTGAGATGGCATGGAGTAAAAGATTTACGTTTGGAAAACATTGAGCAGCCCGCTGCTCTTCCCGGAAAAGTAAAAATCAAAGTCGAATGGTGTGGTATTTGCGGAAGTGATCTTCACGAATATGTAGCAGGACCGATCTTCATTCCTGAAAATGCTCAGCATCCATTGACTGGTGAAAAGGCTCCAGTTGTGATGGGACACGAATTTTCTGGACAAGTCGTTGAAATCGGTGAAGGCGTAACCAAAATTCAGGTTGGCGACCGTGTAGTCGTAGAACCTGTGTTTGCATGTGGGGAATGTGATGCATGTAAACAAGGTAAATATAACCTGTGCGATAAAATGGGCTTCCTCGGTTTGGCAGGCGGCGGCGGTGGATTTTCCGAATATGTGGCAGCTGACGAGCACATGGTTCACAAAATTCCAGAAAGCGTATCTTTCGAGCAAGGCGCTTTGGTAGAGCCTTCGGCTGTTGCTTTGTATGCTGTACGTCAAAGCCAATTGAAAGTCGGCGATAAAGCTGTCGTATTTGGCGCTGGTCCTATCGGCTTGCTCGTAATTGAAGCGTTGAAAGCTTCAGGCGCATCCGAGATTTATGCAGTAGAGCTTTCCGAAGAGCGTAAAGCTAAAGCTGAAGAGCTGGGTGCTATCGTGCTTGATCCTAAAACTTATGATGTTGTGGAAGAGCTGCACAAACGGACCAACGGTGGCGTAGATGTAGCCTATGAAGTCACTGGAGTACCTCCTGTGCTGACTCAAGCGATTGAATCCACTAAAATCAGCGGACAAATCATGATCGTCAGCATTTTTGAAAAAGAAGCTCCGATCAAACCAAACAATATTGTCATGAAAGAACGCAATCTGACTGGTATTATCGGCTACCGTGATGTATTCCCGGCTGTCATCAGCTTGATGGAAAAAGGATATTTCCCTGCTGACAAACTTGTGACCAAACGTATTAAGCTCGAAGAAGTGATCGAGCAAGGTTTTGAAGGTCTCCTGAAAGAGAAAAATCAGGTTAAAATCCTGGTATCTCCGCAATCCTAATATCGAATATAAACCAGATGTCTGCCCTTTGCAGGCATCTTTTTATATAAAAAAACGCTCTTCTTCCTGCGACATACTGTCGTCAAGATGAGCAGCGTTTTTTGATTACCGTTTTGCTTATTTCATTACATTTTTCAGAACATCGTCAATCATTTGACTGTTTGCGATTGTACCTGTATACAACCAGCTGGAATCCTTACCAAAATCGTATACGTGCCCTTCTTTAACTGCCGGTATTCCTGCCCAGACTGGATCTTTAATAATCTCATCCTTGCTCACTTTTTTGCTGTTCACGATAAAGATATAATCAGCGTCCAGCTCAGCTAGTTTTTCCAGGGATAAGTTGCTCCAGTTCGCCTTGGCTGTTTTGGAAATCTCCTGTACGACCTGTGGAATCTTAAATCCCAAATCCTTGTACAATACATCACCGCTGGATAGATTCTGGTTCACCACATATACGTTTTTATCCGTTACCCACAATGCCGCAGCGGTTTTTTGTCCTACCTTCTGACTTAGCTTGGCTTTCGCTTCTGCTGCTTTTTTGTCGTAATCGCTCAATGCCTGCTTCGCTTCACTGCTCTTATTCAGCACCTCACCCACGGTCAGCAGCTCTTGGCGCCAATCATTATTCATATTACTACCTACAACATAGGTCGGAGCAATTTTGGAGTATTGATCATATTTGTCACCTTCGACCATACTCGCACTGTCCATAATGATCAGATCAGGTTTGAAGTTCAGAACCGCCTCGAACGGAAGATCTGAAGCGATCGCAGGAACATCCTTCAATTCTTTTTGCAGGTAAGCTTGAACTGAATTTTTACCTACCGACCATTGGGCTACCGGTTTAACACCCAACGCTACCAGATGATCCTCAAGATAAGAAGCGAGCACACGCTGAGGCTGAGCCGGAACCTTCACCTCATGCCCAAGTGCATCCTTCAGCACCCTTTCCTGTGATGTTGGTTCCGCTGATGTATTATTGTTCCCTTGCGAAGCGCCATCGGTTGCCGCAGGACTGGATGAGTCTGAGCATGCGCTCAGCAGCAGGGTAAAACTAAGCAATAAAATAAATGCCATGGAATGCTTTGCGTTTCTATTCATTCGTAAAATCCCTTCATCATGATTTTGATAATGATTATTATCCTCAATAACAGTATGCAGGGCGCCACTTTTCGAATCAATGGAACATTCAGACATGCTTGATGGATTATCCAGACGCATATTACTAATAAAAGCAGATGAATATAAGCTGTCCCGATAATGAACCGGGGATACACCAGTATGTTTTTTGAATGCCCGGCTAAAGAAATACACATCCGGATACCCCACACTCACAGCAATATCCTGTAAAGTGGCATCCGTCTTCCGCAAAAGCTCCTTCGCCTTGTCCATCCGTAATTGAATCAGATACATAATCGGGCTGCAATCCGTTTGTTTTTTAAATAATCGGGTCAGGTGTCGCGGGCTGCATTCCAATAATCCGGCCAGACGTTCCAGTGTGATGGATTCCGCATAATGAGCCTGCATAAATCGAATTGTCTGTGCCACGACATCCCGCGTGGAAGTCCGAGCCTGCGGCTCCTGCCATTGACGCATACATTCATATGCAAAATCATAGAACCGACCCTGAGCCTGAATCTTCGATAACGTCTCTTGATCCTGCCAGGCGTCCGCCAGTAGTTGCAGCTTTTGATATAGTATAACCGGATAGGACGGTCTGAAACCATAAGCTATCGAAGGATGATTATACACCGTGTTTCCCGAAAAAGAGTTTGCTTTATATAGTACAAGAATATATTCGATTCCGCATGGCGAGGGCTTTATATTCAGTTCAAAGCCTTTGCTGCCATGCAGTACATAACCTGAATGGGGTGCATCCTTCCAATCACCAGCCAAGCGTACGCTACCCTGTAGCATAAACACAAAAGCATGCGCTGGGAGACGATAGGGTTGAGCCAGCTCTTCCGCTTCCAGTCGAATGTGCCGGACATCCATGACACGGATCGACGAATGAAGCCATACGGACAGCAGCTTGTTCAGCTCATCAGCTTCATGCCCCTTGCTCATCCCGGTATGGGAACCTGTCTGCTTTTGCCGATCCTGCTTCACGTATCCAAGCCTCCGCTTCTTAAATATCATACTTTTTTTCAAACCAACCTCATTATATATCATAAAGACAGAATGATATCATAATACAACAATCGTCAACGATATCATTCTGCCTCTGTTCACCAGTTTGTCCCCTATCTATGTCATTCTCCCTACCAGATCCTATTTCTTTCATTTCCTAATTGGATATTTTCATGTAGTATAAGTCTAATTGAAGTAACCCTGCTTGGGCTATGCTGAAGCTATACACTATGATGAAGGAGGATTTCATATTGAAATCAAATGAAGCAACTTTACACAAAAAGCTTCGACCACGGCATATTACCTTTATGGCTATGGGTGGAGTCATCGGGACGGGTATTTTTAAAGGAAGTACCGAGACGATTAGCTTGGCAGGACCTGGAGTTATTTTGTCCTATGTCTTCGCAGGACTCCTGCTCCTGGTCGTTATGGGCGCGATTGCCGAGATGGCTACCGTCTATCCTAACATGAATATGAAGGATTTTATTCGCAAGGCTTTTGGAGAGCGACTTTCTTTTATTATCGGCTGGTTGTATTGCTTCATGTGGCTGGCCGTCTGTGTCATTGAGGTCATTGCTGCTGGAAGCTTTCTGCAATATTGGTTGCCAGATGTTCCTCTATGGCTCCTCAGCTTAGCAAGTGCGGCTTTCATTATTGTCGTCAACATGCTGAGTGTCGGCGGTTTAGGGGAGCTGGAATTTTGGTTGGCGGGTATTAAGATCGCCATGATTATTATCTTTATCGCCTTGGGTGGCTGTATACTATTCGGAATTATTCCCACTGAAACTCCACCTTATCTGAGCAACTACGCGCAGCACGGCGGGTTTCTCCCCAATGGCTGGCTGGCTATCTTTTCGGCGTTGCTGGTCGTTACCTTTTCTTACGGAGGGTCTGAGCTGATCGGATTGACGTTGACGGAGACTGAAAATCCAGAAAAGGTACTGCCTAAAGTGGTTAAAAGTTTTATTCTTCGCGTTGTTTTGTTCTATACGCTGCCAATTCTCATTATTTGTGGCTTGATTCCCTGGAACCAATTGGATGCAAGTACCAGCCCGTTTGTACAGGTATTGTCTTCTGTAGGGCTTCAAGGCTCAGCTCATGTCATGAACTTTATTCTGATCACTGCTGTACTGTCTGCCGCCAATTCGGGAATTTACGGGGC
The DNA here is from genome assembly GCF_052921365.1 of Paenibacillus sp. T2-29. Taxonomy (NCBI): domain Bacteria; kingdom Bacillati; phylum Bacillota; class Bacilli; order Caryophanales; family Paenibacillaceae; genus Paenibacillus; species Paenibacillus sp. T2-29. Next base: position 1,072,671 of record NZ_JBREVE010000001.1, read on the forward strand.
TACACGCATGCTTCATTCGCTGGCGATTAATGGAGAAGGTCCCAAGTCACTCGCTCGCCTGTCTTCAAATGGAGTTCCGGTGAACAGTCTCAAACTGTGCGCAGTCATCCTGATTGTTGGCTCCATGGTCGCATACGTCGCTCAGGACGGGCTGTTCCGTATTTTGATGGCTGTACCTGGCTTTGTCGTGCTGCTTGTCTGGAGCTGTATCTGCCTGTCCCAATTGAAACTGCGCAAATCTTATCCAGTAGAGCCTACTTTCAAGATATGGGGATACCCTTATATAACGGCGGTAACAGTGGGATGCCTATGGGTCATTGCCTTCCTGTTCTTGATTGACCCGCAAAATCGGATCAGTATCAGTGTATGCGTGGCTTTTATGGCATTTTTAATCATCTGGTCTTTGGTGAAGTTCCGGAGAAAGCAGGCTTAAACAGCTCATGATTCAATCGTATCTGTTTCCAGTTTCATATGCTTTTCTAGCCTTCCCTGTTGCTGCGTTACTGTTTACACTACCATTTCTCATCGTGCAATATCGCAGACATGGCTATATTCACAAGGCTAGAGCGTGGTTGCTTTACTTGATGCTGTTATACTTGATGAACGCCTTCTTTCTGGTCATACTACCGCTTCCAGCATCGCGTCATAATGCAGCCTTGGCCGGGGGAGCGTTGCAATTGATGCCCTTGCAGTTCGTGCAAGACATTATAAGAGAAACATCCGTTTCACCTGCTCATCCCTCCAGTTATGTTCATTTGCTGAAGGAGCGTGCTTTTCTGCAAGTGGTTTTTAACGTGATGATGACCATGCCTTTCGGTATGTTCTTACGTTATTATTTCCGCGCACGATGGAGATGGTGTCTCATTCTGTCCTTCACCTTGTCCCTCTTCTTTGAGGTGACACAGCTGACAGGATTGTATGGATTTTTTGACCATGCGTATCGTGTGTTTGACGTGGATGATCTGATGGCTAACACATTGGGCGGTATGCTGGGCTTTCTGCTCGGCGAATGGTTTTCACGCTTCCTTCCCCGTTTGGAACATCTGGACAAGCACTTGGACATTACGACCAAACGGGTGTCCTATACGAGACGAGGAGTAGCCTATTTAGTGGATTCTATCCTTTGGGCGGGGTTGCTCAGCATTATGGAGTCCATGCATGTATCTGCTGCTTTCTGGGTTTCCAGTGGAATTTACTTTATGGTGGTTCCTTACCTGACGAATGGACGAACTCCGGGGAAGTGGCTGGTACGCATTCATCTTACGGGGAGAGAAAAAAGAGTTTCCCTGTGGGAGCTCATTAAGCGCTACAGTCTCTTGTATTGGTTGTATTTTGGACTGAATTACGTACTAGGTGGATCTGTACTGGGATCTCATCTGTCTCCTTGGATAAATGTTCTGATCAGTCTTGTGCTGTTGGTGATAAACGGATGGTTCTTTTTCCATCTGGTCATACGCTTATTCAAGAAAGGCCTGTTATTTTATGAGGAGCTTAGCCATACTTCGCACCAGATTATATGGCCCAAGCGCTACCATCCTACTCAGAATGACATCGCTGACCCAACACAGACGTTGGGAGCGAATATAGTACAAAAATAACCAGAGGATCGACACGTCACCAAACCCGGGATCCGCATTACATCTAGGCAAATAAAAAAACAGGTGAGAGCAAAGGGATGTCCTTGCTCCACCTGTTTTTTTATGTTGCTTATATTTTATGTTGCGTATAGATGTTAACTCAACTTATTTCCACTGTGCAATTTGATCAATTGGTAGACGTGTGGACGGATGACCCTCGTTGATTCCTTTACCCATCGAAATGAGCATAACAGGGACATAACGGTCTTTGTCCATACCAAAGGCTTCAGCAATTTGATCCTTTTCATAACCGCCGATAGCGTTAGTGTCGTACCCATGAGCACGTGCCACCAGCATAAGCTGCATGGACACCAATCCACCGTCGATCAGGACCGTTTCTCTATTCACAACTGGATCAAGGGCAGCAAAATGGGCTGTTACTTTTTCCTGTTGCATTTCTTTAATGTCTTGTGGCATATAGCCCAGTTCTACAGCTTCTCCGAAGATTTGTTCGAAATTATCAAAGTTGTTCAGATCCCCAAACACAGCGATCACTGCCGAGGAGGTCTCCACTTGACGTTGGTTGAAACGAGCCAATGGCGCCAGGGTTGCTTTACCTTCTGGGCTATCAATAACAAGGAAACGCCAAGGTTGCAGATTAATGGAGGATGGTGCGCGTGTAGCTTCCGTTAGAATCTCTGTCATTTCCTCGCGGCTAATCTTCACGGACGGATCGTATACTTTTACCGAACGGCGTCCCAGTGCGATTTCCTTAAAATCATTCGTTTTTACAATATTGGATGTATTCGTATTACTCATTCCAATCTCTCCTTTGTTCCTCTGTGGGTAATCGTAATATGACAATGTTGTCAGTCCATACTGGATATATGACTATTCATCACTTGCAGCATATCGGCTAGCTGATGCCGCTGCGTCTCATCAAAGCTCTGTAGCAGCTGAGCTACAAACTGCGAGCGCTCCTGCTTAAAGATGACAATACGCGCACGTCCATAATCGGTCAGGCTTACCAAGGTAACCCTGTTGTCCTCTGGCTTCGTGCGTCGTGTGACCATTTCAGTCGCCTCCAGTTGTTTCAAATGGCGCGTTACGGCCGCACCGTCGATGCCAATCTCTTTTTGCAGCAGCGTTTGGCTAATCTCCTCCACTTGATACAACTTGCATAACAACTGCAATCTGGATGCGCTGATCCCTGCACACCGCTCAAACTTGGAGCTAATCTGCTTGTTCAGCAGCAGCAGCATATCAAAAATATACTCAGCCTCGGATGGTGTCTGGGTGATATCAATCTCTCCTCCCTTTAGCATATCGCTGGGTCTCGTGATTCAACCTTTGATCTATCAATTATTGATCTATCAAGTAATATACATCCTCTTTAACAATAAATCAAGTCCCTGAGAAAAATAAAGTGCCTCATTCCAAATAAAAGCTGAGCGACTCCCACGGAGCCGCTCAGCTTCAAGTTTGCTTTTATTAGCTAGGTTATTAATCATTGTACAGTTGAGAAAAGGAATTGTAGCGTTCAATTAGATAATTCCGTGAGACAGCATAGCATCAGCTACACGCACAAATCCGGCGATGTTCGCTCCAACCACCAGGTTGCCCGGTACGCCGTACTCCTCAGCTGCCTTCACGCTGTTAGCATAGATATTTTTCATAATATCATGGAGTTTGGCATCCACTTCTTCAAAGGTCCATGACAGGCGCATGCTGTTCTGCGACATTTCAAGCGCCGAGACTGCTACTCCGCCTGCATTAGCAGCTTTGGCTGGTCCAAACAGAACTCTGTTCTCCAAAAATACTTCAATAGCCTGTAGCGAGGACGGCATATTCGCACCTTCACCTATAGCTTTTACGCCATTGCTTACCAGCAACTGCGCTGCATGCTCGTCAATTTCATTCTGTGTCGCACATGGCAATGCGATGTCGCATGGGATTGACCAGATTCCCGAGCAGCCTTCTGTATAGATTGCGCCTGGACGCTCTTTCGTATACTCGCTAATTCGCAGACGATTCACTTCTTTAAGCTGCTTCACCAGCTTGAGATCAATACCGTCTGGATCATAAACATAACCATTCGAGTCGCTACATGCCACGACTGTAGCACCGAGCTGCTGAGCTTTTTCAATCGCATAAATGGATACGTTACCCGAGCCCGACACAACGACACGTTGTCCTTCAAAGGACAAACCTTGAGCTTGCAGCATCTCGTTTACAAAATACACACAACCGTAGCCAGTTGCTTCCGTACGTGTAAGACTACCTCCGTAATGAATCCCTTTACCCGTCAGGACGCCGCCTTCATGCCCTCCGCGAATCCGCTTGTATTGCCCGAACATGTATCCGATCTCACGGCCACCTACGCCAATATCCCCTGCCGGAACGTCAGCATCTGGGCCGATATATTTATACAGCTCCGTCATAAAGCTTTGTGTAAAACGCATCACTTCGTTATCTGATTTACCTTTGGGGTCAAAGTCCGAACCGCCTTTACCACCACCGATGGGAAGACCCGTCAACGCATTTTTGAAAATTTGTTCAAAACCCAAAAATTTGACGATACCCAGATACACGGACGGATGGAAACGGAGTCCACCTTTATAAGGACCAATCGCACTGTTAAACTGTACGCGGAAGCCACGGTTGACCTGTACATTGCCTGCATCGTCTACCCAAGGTACGCGGAAGGTAATGACACGTTCGGGCTCCACCAGCCGTTCCAAAAGCCCCTGCTGCATATACTTAGGATGCTTAGCCAATACCGGAATTAGCGAATCCAAAATTTCCTTGACGGCCTGATGGAATTCATTCTCATGAGGATTGCGCGCGATAACCTTCTCAAAAACGGACTGCACATATTCAGCTGCTGCTTGTTGACTCTGCTCTGGACGGATCATGGTCATTATTTAATACACCCCTTTTATAATTAGCCCCTCTGTTAAATGACGGAATGACTTTATTCTGCACCCTTGAGAGTGGAACTTTATGTATTCATAAAATTTAGTTAACTATACATGATTTTTTATATAAATACATCCAATTCGCCTATAAAAGATTTTTGTATCCTTCATTAAATAACTCTATGAACCTACCATTGCCTGTTATATTCCTAAAGCCAAATCCCTTGATTTACGGGCTTTTTTCACGATTTCTAAGGCTTTCACACCTTACTTTGTATGGCATTATAATGTGAACAAATTGAAACTAAAACATACATTATATCTGGAAAATATGGATTATAAAAAAAGAGGCTAGCGCACAAGGCGCAGCCTCTTTTCTCATCAGCAAGAATGTAACCACTCACCGTTACGGAAATATTCTGTTACACATAAAAGGCTTCAAGCTGACGCACAATTTCGGCCTCGTCATGCTCTACCACCTGCTGGTGTTGTGGCTTGGCGAACAATTGTTCAATTTGCGCCGGGAACTCCTGCTTAATATCCACCAGACGGATCGCCTCATCGAATTTGGCCGGATGTGCTGTTGCAAAGGTCACACAGACTTCGCCTGCGCCATTATACGCCTCATACGCGGCAATACCGCAAGCTGTATGCGGATCGAGCAAATAATCGTATTCAGCCTTGTATTTTTTGATCAGCTCCAGACACTGCTCATTCGAAGCACCAAGCGCTTCAAAATCCTGCTGTACCCGTTTCAAATCCTCTGCCCCGATCACAATCCGTCCCTCGGTTTTGAGCTTATTCATGTACTCAGATACCTTGGCTGCATCCTCTCCGAGGAAGTAGTACAGGTATCTTTCGAAATTGCTCGCCACTTGAATGTCCATCGAAGGACTGTATGTGCTTTTGAAGTCTCCTGGCTTATATTCGCCTGTCTTCACGAAGCGCTCCAAAATATTATTTTCGTTCGTGGCAATGATCAGCTTATGGATTGGCAGACCCATTTTCTTTGCGAGAAAGCCGGAAAAGATATTGCCAAAGTTGCCGGAAGGCACGCTGACATTGATCTTCTTTGCACCCGATGACTCCTGCGCCCGGAAATAAGCATAGAAGTAATATACCGTCTGCGCCAAAATACGCACAAAGTTAATCGAGTTAATCGCCCGCAGATGATGTTTGGCTTTGAAGTCCAAATCGGCAAACAGGTCCTTAATCACTTTTTGACAATCGTCAAAGTTCCCTTTTACAGATAGATTCAGCACGTTCTCATCGTCTACCGTCGTCATTTGCAGTTCTTGTACCTTGCTCACCTTTTGGTGTGGGTGCAAAATACAGATTTTAATGCCTTCCTTGCCTCGCACGCCCTGAATGGCTGCTGCCCCGGTATCGCCCGAGGTTGCACCCAGAATATGAATGATCTCATTCTGCTTTTTGGACACGTAGGAATAAAATTCACCCATAAATTGCAGCGCCACATCCTTGAACGCGAACGTAGGTCCATGGAACAGCTCCAAAATAGACAGGGAATCGTTGATCTTCTTCACTGGCGTAACTTCCGGATGACGAAAGCTTGCATAGCTGCGCTCTACCAGTTGTTCCAAATCTTCACGAGGAATCTCATCATTGATATACAGCGCAAAAACTTCCAGCAGCAGCTCTCTGTAGCTCAATGTAGCCCACTGCTCCAGCGTAGCTCCCGACACGGTCGGAATCTGCTCCGGTACCATCAGACCTCCATCGTCAGCTAACCCCATGAGCACGGTATCAATAAATCCCTTGGCTTCTACTCGACCTCTAGTGCTTATATATCTCATATACATCCCCCAATAAAAATTCAATTCGAACCTTTTTCGAATATATTATTGTCTATAATACCCTGTCGCGGTGCTGTAACCAAGCCTTTTTTTCATATTTCAAAGACTTTCTCCTACTTTACCATACCCTGATGCATCAGGCATCTGTCATCGCCAGTCAATTAGAACGTCAGGTACAGGGCGTAAGTGTGAAAAAAAGTAGGCTACTCCAGCCATTACGAGCCTGAAATCGAGAGTGCAGCCAGCTTGAGCGAAGGAGAAGTGCAGCTTCCCGTAAAACGCAAATCGTTGCCAACTTCCTCTACCTGCTGTAGCACGTCAAAGAAGTTGCCCGATACCGTAATCTGATTGACCGCTCTGACCACTTGCCCTTGCTCAATCCAGTAGCCCAGACAAGCTAGCGAAAAATTACCAGACGCCGTATTCGTACCTGCATGCAGCCCTTGAAGCTCGACGATCATCAACCCGCGATCCGTCTTGCGAATCATGTCCTCCAACGTAGACGTGCCTGGAGCCACGTACAGATTATGATACGACACCCCAATTTTACCGTTATAGCTGCCTTTGGAAGCATGAGAGGTACTCTGTACCCCTGCCTTGCGGGCCGTCTTGCGGTTATGGAAATACGTCCGTAGTTCTCCATCCTTGATAATCTCGTTGCGGCGTGTCGCACTACCTTCAGCATCAAACGTACTGCCTGCGGGAACATTCTCCATCAGCGGATCATCAATCAGTGTGATATGTTCGCTTGCCACCTTTTGTCCCAGTTTCCCAGCTAAGCGTGAAAAGCCTTTATCCACTGACTCCGCTGAAAATACCGACGTATACGCAGCCAGCAATTGCGCTGCTGCATCATGACGGAAGATGACCGGATAGTTATCCGATTGGATGGTGTGCGCACCCAGCTTGGAAACGGCCTCTTGTACGGCTTTATGCGCCACATCCGCAATATCGATCTCCTCCACGCTCCGGAGCGAATAATCATGCCAGCCCCCGGTAACCGTCTCGCCATGGTCTGCTGCAATCACATACACATAAGCGTTCGCTAGGCTTTTACGACGATGGCAGTGTAACCCTTTGGTATTCACAATCAGGACTTCATTTTCACGAATGCTGACCGAACAATGCCGAGCCATCACAATCCGTGGGTCTGCGGCAAGCGCTGTACGCTCCATTTCCAGCGCAGCTTCAATCAGAATCTCAGGAACTGTGTCAGCAAGCGTTGAGGCATAATCAGGCTGCTCAGGATAGCTCTCAGAGCCTGCAAACAGCTCATCCTGCTCCTCGCTCTCCAATATGTCCGCGTTGCTGCGTGCTTCCTCCAATAAGAAGTCGATCACATCCGGTTCCAGCTTTTCCGTAGAGGCATAGCCCATTTTCCCGTTAATGACACCACGGAAGGAAAGTCCGCCATTTTCAACGATGGTATATTGGTCAATCTCTCCCTTTAGCACCTTTACCGAGGTAGAACGTCCATTTACATAGTAGATTTCCATATCCGCATAGCCCATTTCCCGGCCTTTGGCGAACAACGCTTCCTGAAATTGCTGAATATTCATCGCCTATTCCCCCTTCCGTCCACCGACGGTCATCTCGGACACCCGTATAGTAGGCTGTCCGCAGTTGACCGGAAGACTTCCACTGACCGAGCCGCACATCCCCTGACCATGATCCAGATTGTTGCCGACCCTATCAATATTTTGCAGGGTTTCAATCCCTTTGCCGATCAACGTTGCGCCTTTGACCGGCTCGGCAATTTTGCCGTTGCGAATCATGTACGCCTCTTCAACTGCAAAATTAAACTCGCTCGTCGAGGTGTTCACCGAACCACCGCCCAGCGATTTGGCATAGATTCCATACTCCGTATTCGCAATGATCTCTTCACGGGTCGAATCCCCGTTCGCAATAAACGTATTGTTCATACGGGATGCAGGCGCGAATTTATAGGACTGTCTTCGTCCCGACCCTGTCGCAGGCGCCCCCATCTGGCGCGAGCCCATGCGGTCGATCAGATATCCTTTTAAAATGCCGTTCTCGATCAATACGTTACGCTGTGTTGGCGCCCCTTCGTCATCGATATTGAGCGAGCCCCACGCATTCGGAATCGTTCCATCATCTATAGCCGTGACGAGCGGTGAAGCCACCTGCTGCCCGATTTTATTGGCAAACACGGAAGTTCCATGCGCCACCGCCGTAGATTCCAGCCCATGCCCACACGCCTCGTGGAAAAGAACGCCGCCGAAGCCGTTCTCAATTACGACAGGCAGTCTGCCACTAGGCGCATATCCCGCTTTGACCATCGTGGACGCAATCCGAGCTGCGTGTCTGGCATTTTCTTCGATATTCAGATTCTCCAGGAATTCAGTCCCTGCATACGCTCCCGGCCCACGGAACCCGGATTGTCTATGCTCCCCATCAGTCGCAATCGCGCTTATTCTCATGCGTGTATACGTACGGGTATCCTCCACCAGCAGCCCGTTGCTATTGGCGATCAAGACGTTCTGGATCGAGTTGCTAATCCCAACAGAGGTTTGCGTGATGGAAGGAGCGTATTGGCTTGCCGCCTCATGCGCCCGTCTCATCATGTCGATCTTGGCGCGCTTCTGCGAACCTTCAGGAATGATCGCAATCGGATGTTGGTTAGGGATCACATGAGGATGGAGTGTAATCGTGTGTGTACCTGGCGCTCCACCTCCGCGAATAGCCTTGGCGGCCGATTTGGCCAGTCTGATCAGGCTCTGCTTGCTCATATCACTGGTGTAGGCATACACCGAAAAATGCTCCTTCATGATCCGAATACCAATCCCAAAATCCCGGCCTGACAACGCCGTATCCACGACTCCTCCGGTCATGCCCAGTTGTCCATTGGTACGGTCCTCGACGAACACCTCTGCAAAATCCCCGCCCGTCTCCAGCGCGGCTTGCAGCATATCCTGAATCTGTGTTGGATGTATCATCACGTTCCTCCTCGTTTTTGCCATGTTTCATATTGTACGTCTAAGCGATCAAGATCATATGCGGGTTCATGTTTATTTCCCATAACTTTACTATACATGATGTTGGGAGTGGGTGTAACTATCTGGGTGGCAAGTGGTTTGGAAGGGAGTGAGATTTACGCGCGGGGATAGAGGGATTGAAATGAGAAAACCCGATTAGACCGTGAAAGGTCATGTCGGGTTATTGAGAAAATTGATTACTGGGTGGATTGAGCAAGTACGTGCATATGAGGCCGCTACGTGGACGGATCATTCTTCCGATCGCTGTTGCCCCCTGATTTTTTTAATTATATTTTAGCGGTTAAAACCCGGGGTCAAAGGCGAACGCTCCGCTTCTTCAGAACGATTCCGTCCCCTTCGCTGTTATGCTTGGGTTTGTTTCATTTGGTTTGCTAAAATACTTTTTTTCAAACGAACTTTAAACAGTTCTCTTCGTAAATCCAGTTCCATGATATGAAGATGGTCGGCCGCTTCTTTGACCGTATCCATGTGTAGTACGCTCGCCTTTTGAGAAATAATAGCTAGCGCATCCCAAATGAGCTTTGTGCATGTTTTAAGTCTCTCTATGTGTTCGTCTTCCTGCTGTACCAAGCTCTCGTATTCTTTAGCCGTATTTTCAGATGAGTTTGTATGTTCCATGCTCTTTAGTATCTTAGGTTGGGTATCCAAGTTATCATCTCCTTTTACTCAAAGTGTATCAAAGGATGATAACGGATATGGTACGTAGATACGTAGCAATTAGAAAATAATAGATAAGGTTATTATGACAATTTAGTGTGCAAGATAAAATAAGACCCTTTGACATTCCGAGATAAGGATTATATCAAACTTACAAGTTTTAAAAGTACAACTAAATGAATGGATATTTTTTCAATTCAAATCATTAGTCCCGTGAAATAAATTATCCTTCCTTTCACGCCAAATGGCTGTACCTTAAAAGAAATACCTTCTTCACAAAATGAGCTTCAATTGTAAAAAGAGCTGCCGAAACAGCTCAAGGAATACTTCATAATCACACGCATTATTTTACTTTTTTAAGATTGGTATCCATATTTCACTTTTGAAATTCGGTGAGGTTATATCCTTATTCTCATTCCACAAGATTTCCGGGCCTTCTATTTGTTCATAGTTTGAGGATGGAAACCATTCGGAATAAATACGGCCCCACACATCTTGTAAAGTATCAGGAAATGATCCGATTGCTTCAAATACTGCCCAGGTTGAGGCAGCAACTTCAAGTTGTGTTAGGTTATCCGGACACTCCTTTGTTGTTGCAACGCCAATATAGTGATCAAGCCCCCCTTTTTCCTCCATTCTACCTTCAGAAAAGTTCGTGGATGCGCTAAGCAACCCCATAGGCTCGACATTAGAAATTCTTTTAAGATTATTGATCGTTTCACCATCTAAACTTTCCCACATCGCAGCAATCTCTGGATTGACTCCGTTGAAAATAATGGGAACTCTTTTTTGGATACCAACGATGCGGAATGCCCCTTTTTCTTCAATTCGATAGTTCATTTCACTTCCCCCTTTAATTGATAACTGGAAGGTCATTCGTGGATATGCTTTAAGTGAACGGCCATTAATTCTGGCTTCAGACGGCGTTAATCCATGTAAATTTTGAAAAGCTCTTGTAAAAGAATCTGGTGAATTGTACCCGTATTTAATCGCGATATCTATGACCTTTACGTTGCTATCTTTAAGCTCAAATGCTGCAAGAGTGAGGCGTCTGCGGCGGATGTATTCTGATAACGTAGCACCTGCAAGAAAAGAAAACATCCTTTTAAAATGAAATTCAGAGCAGTAAGCCAGCCTTGCTACCTCTTTAAAGTCAATTTCGTTAGTCAGGTTTTCTTCAATATACTTGATTGCTTCATTCATGCTCTTAAGCAAATCCACTATATGACCTCCTTCATCAATAGAATAACAGTAGTTGAATGTATCCATCCGATAATTCCTGCACGATTATGTAGGGTCTATTCTTATTCATAAATTTAGTGCGAAAACATATATAACAGAGCCTATTCACCATATGTATCAGTTTAACTTTCAAAATTTTCCTCGTAAAAAAACTTGATATCCTCAATTACATTTGAATCAGCATGTAGCCGATGAAACCATTGAGCTTCACATTCTGGCGTTTGAAGTACTTATCAGTAATAGATGGCTGCAAGCCCTTTTCCAGCAAGCGTTTGACTGTCACGGAATTTTAAATCTGAAGTATTTTAATTTGTTATGTAATGGTATTATAGGTAAAATTAGGTTTATGTTGTGAGTAAGAAATGTTAGCACAGGGCAATTTCATTAAGGGGAACCTGTATAGCTAGCCCTCTAAACTGTAATTATTGGAGTAAAATATCTAGTGCAGTATAAATGAATGGAGGGCAATATTATATGAAGTTGTGTAAAAGTATTGTTTTATTTTCTTTGGCGGCCTTATTATTGTTTTCGTTAAACATGGGGAACGTAGATGCGAAAGCGACTGTCATTAAGGCACCAGTGATTCTTAAAATCAACCAATATTACATCTTATACACATCACCTGACGCGCCATACATCGACAAACAACAGCGCTTTATGATTCCATTACGTGCAGTAAGCAAGTTGCTTGGAGCGACAGTAAATTACGATGTGCCTAAAAAAACAGCCACAATTTCTTGGGATCACAAGAATATAGAAGTTACAATTAACTCTAACAATGTAACGTATAATGGAAAAAACACAAAAATTGATACTGTACCTGTTCTTAAACAAAAACAAGTTTTTATTCCTGCCAAGGTACTACTTGACGGCTTAAACATTAAGGGCAGCTGGGAGGATCAATTGTTAACGATTAAAGATAATAAATTCAAAAAAAGTAAAGTGATTTCCTATTTAGAGGGCGGCTACGATCCAATTACAATCCCCTTAAGCACGGACATAGATACCAATAAAATTCGCCCGCTATCTTATGAGCTAACCTTACCAGGAGATGGTAGCAGTTCAAAAATGGCAACATTATCTATAACCGCTCGAAATATATCTAGTAAGGATTTGAAATTAGGTAGCGAAGACCTTCGGCCCACTTTCATTACAGATATAAGCTACCAATACGATAAACAGGATAGAGATCGACCTGCAGTAGAAGCAGGAGCAACTTTTACGCGTACCTGGAACAAAATAGATCTTTCGTCTACAAGTTCTTCCAACAATTTTCAATCCAATCCTCTTAAATATATCGTAGCTGTCGGCAACACTAAAGATTAAATTAGGGGATCTAGAAGACCCTAGACATGTTTAGAACTATAGGAACATCAATTTCCAATAACTTCTCAAGCAAGGCATGCTGATATATTAAAATAAACTATTTTAAATCTATATAAAGGATTATTTAAGCAAAAGCGCCCATACTTTACTGGGCGCTACTTGTAGCCCTCTTTGCCTTTGAGAATTATTTTACGTAATAGAGATGAACCTAAAGTTTAAACATAATGATGAAATCAGTGAATCTCACAATATGACAACACTACAGAACATGAGATAAGGAATATACTTCAGCTTTTATCGAATATAGCAAGATCATTGAATGAGATAAAAGCTTTTTATGATGAAAAATCTTGAAATAAAATGCTACACTTTCTAAAAATATTCAGCATCTCGCAATTAAGAGGGGCACGCCGCCCCTCATTACTGTTTTCCCAGACATCTTCCAAGTTATTTGTCATTGTGCAATGCAGTGACAACCCTAAAGCGTTTTTTGAATGCATGAACATATGCAAGTTGCTCTCAAATCCTTGTGCATCAATGCTTCTCATTTCGATATATTACTACCACGCACTCCACATGTGTCGAGACAACAAAAGGGATATATTCCTTTTTATTATATATATTACCTATAGTATCAAAAGCTGCTCCTTCTCACAATACCCCTTTTGCCAGATAATGCCCTTCTCCCTTCACTTCTATTGATCCCACTGATTCCATATGAACCTGTATTTAGTTTACCGAATCCATGATCACGATTAAATCAGCCCCTTCCTGACTTTGGAAGGCAATTGCTCAAAATTACTGTCAGCTTTCTCTCTTCTCATACTCCTACTTCCAAAAATACACATTGAAAATCCCCCAATGAATGGGTCATTCTGTAAACTAAATCTCTCTTTTAACCGATAAATACATATGCTGGGTTGTTTATTAAATATCACCTCTCGCCCCTTTTTAGCGTACAAACCTTGTTATACATATTTATCTTGACTCACTATTGTGCTCATCTGCTGCTTCTATAATCAGAAGCAAATGCAAAATGAAGTGCTTTACTTGGAAACCCATCGCATCTAGAAAGGAGTTATGAACTCACTTGAGCGTAATATCAGATGGGATCGGATATGAAAGCCTACGCTTTTATGGTCCCTTTCAGCCACTACACATTGAACTACTTCAAATAACACGTGCCATCAACGATCATGCCTATTTACACATCAGTGGCATGCTCTCCGAAGAACAGGGAGCGGCTTGTATTGGTCAAAATATGGAGCAAGAGCCGATTGTGATTCGTCAGTTGAATGATCAGGGACAATCGCTAAGAAGACTGTTCCACGGGATCGTTACGCAAATGTCTGTGAATTGCACACGTGGAGTATATACCTTTGAACTGGAGGCCGCTTCCCATTCGTATCAGATGGATATTAAGCGTAAAAGGCGCTCCTATCAAGATATTCACCGCACTTATGATGATTTGGTCACTGCGCTGGTTCGGAAATATCAGTACGGAGATGCCATTGATACGGTAAGCAACTATGCCAAATTGGAGACATTTGTTTTACAATATGAGGAGACGGATTGGGCGTTTTTAAAACGCCTCGCTTCTCGCTTTGGTTCCGTACTTGTGCCAGAGGTAACCGCAGCCTCGCCCAAGGTTTTCTTCGGGATGCCAGAAGGCAAGCAGCATAAGATAGAGCGGGATGTATTTTATCGAGTACGAAAAACGTTTCATGAACTGGATGCGGAAAAGCCGGGAGAACGTGCTGGCTCGTATGTCACCTATATGATTGAAAGTCTGCAATACTATGCGTTGGGTGATTTCATCACGTTACCGATTGGACAAGGAAAAGAGTTGGTCGTTGTTCGGGCAGTGACCACACTAGCGGATGGCTTACTGCGTACCCGTTATGATCTCCAAGCGGAACAGAATATTCGCTATGCCCGGTATGAGAACGATCAGGCGACCGGGATTTCGCTTACAGGAACGGTGCTGAAGGTACAGCATGATTTTGTACAGCTTCAACTGGACATCGACCCAAAGCAAGATCCTGCCAAAGCCTGCTGGTTTCCTGTAGCAACTCGATATGTAGCTGAAGAACATAGTGGCTGGTACGATATGCCTGAGATCGGGGAACAAGTCGAGTTATATCTGCCTACACATCACGAACAGGATGCCTATGTGACAGATTCATTACGACAACAACGCCACGCGAATGGACAGCCCGATATGAAGGTGTGGCAACACGTGCAAGGAAGCGGCATAGAAATGTCTGAGCAAGAACTGACCCTGTCCACCTCGGATGGATTTTCAATTACACTAAATGAAGATGGTGGCATTACCGTTAACAGTCCGGGGAATGTGCAGATTCAGGGTGGTCATGTGAAGCTCGATGCAGGTGAGGAACTATCACTGGAAGCTGGCACGGCGCTATACTTAAAAGGTGGAGCCAGCAGCATGGTATTGGATGGTGAGACAGACACCAAAGCCCCAGTGATTTATCAAGAAGGTACGGTAAAAGCTCCAGTTTTCGTAGCTGAACTTCCTCCTGTACCTGAGCCTCCATTGATGAGTATTAAAGCCTATGAAGCGGCTCAAACTGCAGTAACAGCCAAAGCTCCATCCAGCAACACTCCTACCGCGAAAGTGACAAGTCCGGTAGCCCTTCAACAGGCCAAAGCCTTGATGAGTACGGTATCTAAGCTTTTAGGCTCCATTCCGGTGATGGGAAAAGTGGCTGGTGCTGTTATAGGAGCACTAAGTGGGCCTGCGGCGGGTGTCATTCTGAAAGCAACCGCAGCGATCCCTGTTCGGAGCAAAGGGACCCCTACCGTTGGAGGAGGCGGTAAGGGAACCAGAATTCATCCGTTAAAATACTTGGCTGGTTTAACAATGCAGGGACTGGTCAGTCAATACGAGTATGAGCGAGCTCAGGAAGCCTATTATAACAAGTGGATTTTGGGGAAAGTGTATACAAGTGCTCGTCATGTGGCTCATTCCGGTGGAACATTGGAGCTGGTTCAAAACTTGCTGAAAGAGTCTAAGATGATGGTTCATGCGTATCAGCAGGTTCCTAAAAGTGTTCGTGAAAAATGGATTAGGGATTATATGAAGCAACAACCTCCTCCTAAGCCGCTTTCCCCAGAAGAAGAAAAATTACAGAGAACAAGAAAGTATGTGCAAAGTATTCGTGACTGGGAAGCTAATCGTCCCGAACCCCCTAAAAAAAGCTTTGGCGAGGAAACGACACTCTTTTTCCAGGGCATGGAGGAAACAGTTCAAGCGAACGTTGAAGGCTTAAAACAGTTAAAAGATGCTCTTATCGAGCATCCTGTGGATACTATAAGTACTATAGTGTCAGGCCAATATGAAGAGGCAAAGGGAAATTTGGTATTTGCTAAAAATTATGTTTTGGATCAGGAAAATGCCAGAGAAGAGTATCTCAAAGGTTTAAAAGAAGACGATAAACGGATGTTAGAGAAGGGCCAAAGTTACATGGAGGGTGAGACATTAGCTGGGATGCTAATTAGCTCTCTTCTGGGTAAGGGAAAAATAAAAGGTGGAAAAGGGAAACATCATAATTCCAAAGATGCTCCAGAACCAAAACCCTTGAAGCCAACGAATGAGCCGAAATCGAGTCAAACTAAAACTGAGGGGACGGGTAAAGCTAATCTAAAAAAAATCCCCCGAATCTCTGAAGTTGAAGTCAATTTCAAAAGGAATCCAAAACATGATAAAGTAGAATTTGAAAGACAGCTAAAGGCTCAAGAGGAAGGACTTAATTCCTTAACCGTTGATGAGTTTATCAAAAATAGAGATAGATATTTAAAAGAAGGACGAGCACCCGAAGGTGATACTGCGCAAAAAGCTGCGAGAGAAAAAGCATACTTGGATAAGGTTACTGAGTTAAGAAAAGAAGGAGTGGATAAAGAAGAAGCAAAAAAACAAGCTAGTAAATGGCTAGATGGTCAGGCGGCATTACATAATCCTGATCAAATTGCTGGAGGTATACCAGAACATGTCAGTGGAGTGGGGGATAGAAGGATTAACTCTTCTCTTGGCTCCCAATGGAAAAAAAGGGCGGGTAAAATAGATGAACATGTAAGATCAGCTGCGGAATCTATGACCGAGGCAGAAAGAAAGTCAACTCATTTAAATATTAAACTAACAAATTAACAGAGGGAGATCAGGATGGATATTGGAATTTTTAATGATTTTGAGCTACATGAAAAGGCTTCTGAAAAACTGATTAATAAATTTGAAGGTAAAGTACCTGAGCAATTAATAGAAGTTTGGAAGCAGTATGGCTTTGGTAGTATCCTAAATGGATATTTAAAAATAGTAAACCCAGATGAATTTCATTCTTTGCTAGAAGAGGTGTATGTAAGAAGCAAAGAGGCTCTGGTTTTATTTACTACTTCCATGGGAGATCTACTTATTTGGGAAGATAATAAATATTTACTTTTACTTAATTTTAGAAGAGGAAAGATGCAAGGCATATCATCTGGGTTTGAATTTTTTTTCTCTGACCTAGAGGATGATTCATCCCTACAAAACGATCTAGATTGGCTACCATATCCTGATGCCATTGAAAAATACGGAAAACCAGCATTTGATGAATGCTTTGGTTATGTTCCACTTCTAGGATTAGGCGGTTCCGAAAAGGTAGAAAATCTAGAAAAAGTCAAACTAATTGAGCACATATATTTGATTACCCAATTCACGGGTCTTGTTAAGTAAGAAAATTGCTTTCAAAATTATTATATTCCTAAAGGCTCATTCCAACTTGATTTATAAGGTGGATAAGTCTTTTATCTATTCAAGATTAATAACAAAATAATATAGCCAGCCAATCCCCCATAAATAAACAATAACTTGCCATCCCTCCCCATCAGAGTTAACATACACACACTCAAACAGCGGGAGGGAAAATACGTTATGCCAAATTGGCCAGATTGGTTTCTGGAAGCATTACGCCAACGATTTTATCAATTAGAGCTTGCCAGTGAACAAGCTTCATGTTCATCTGAGGAAAAAAACTTATTCACGCAAATGGATCAATTCAAAATGAATCAAAACGAGGATGTTCAGCAACTGCTATCCGAATGGGAAGAAGCTATAGGCTATCAGCTAAGTCAGGACAAGCAATCCATCTATATGGAAGGAGTTAAAGACGGGATTCGATTGATCCTTCCCGTCATACACTCCACAAATATTCGTTAGCCTATTTATCGCATTAGCTTATGATTCTGTTAGTCCAATATTTCATCTATGCTCATTCCACTCTTCAAGGTAAAAACAAAATGCGCTGGTGAGAGAATCGTGATCTTCTCCACCAACGCATTAAATAGGTTATCATCAAATTGTTCCAGTATATCTTGCCGTGAGCTCAAAAGTTGAATAATCTCATCAACTCGTTCCTTGGTTTTCTCCTTCTGATCCTCTTCCTCCTCTAATATCAGCATCTGTTGCCGTAGCTCGTTTAGCTCGCTGGAAAGTCTGTTCGTTTCTTCATTATATACAATCTCATCAATCTGATTCCGTAGCTTAAGATTCACTAATTCCTTCAAGTCGGATTTCAATTGTTGCATCTGTCCTTCGATATCCAATAGCGGTTCTTGCCCTACTTTGCTGGAAAGCACCGATTCAATATTGGCTTTCAACGTCTTCATGAATCCTTTCTTATTCTCATACATCCGGTTGAACAATCGTACAAACGCGGAATGTAAAACTGGTTCATCAACCGATTTGGCATCACAGGCTACTTTCCCTTCATTGACATACGTTTTGCATTGCCATACCACTTTTTTGGATGGATTATTGCTGTTCCAGGTTCGGCGTTTAAAAATGGCTCCACAGCATCCACAATATACTTTGCTACTGAGTGCATATTTACTGGAGTATCTTTTACTCTCCCCCATCACACTCCCTTTTAGTTTGGCTCTCCGTTCCTTTTCCTTTTGCACCGCTTCAAATATTTCCTTGGATACAATCGGTTCATGGTTGTTTTCAATTAAATATTGCTGCTCCTGTCCTTTATTCCTTATTCGTTTGTGGGTTAGAAAATCTACCGTTACTGTCTTTTGCTGAAGCAAAGCTCCGTAATATTTCTCATTGGTCAGAATTAAGGTAATGGAGGAATCCCACCACGTATCGCCACCCGTGACTGTTTTAATGTGATCTCGCATCAATCCTCTGGCTATCGCCTGATAGCTTTTACCATCCAAATACTCCTCGTATATGCGCCGTACAATCTCGGCTTCTGGCTCATTAATGACCAATTCACCATGTTCATCCTTGTCATAGCCAAGGAAGCGATTCGTGTTGCAGAAGACTTTACCGTTTTGGAAGCCACGCAGTATTCCCCATCGACTGTTTTCAGAAATGTTTCGGCTCTCGTCTTGGGCAAGGGAACTCAGGATGGTCAGCAACACTTCACCTGTCGTATCAAGCGTATTAATGTTCTCTCGTTCAAAGAATACAGCCACTCCGAGACTTTTGAGTTCCCGTACATATTTCAATAAATCCAGTGTATTCCTAGCAAATCTCGAAATCGACTTGACCAGAATCAGATCCAGTTTACCGTTTCGAGCATCCTGTATCATCCGATTAAAGTGTGTTCTATTTTTAGTGCTGGTTCCGGTGATCCCTTCATCGGCATAGATATCAGCCATTTCCCATTCCAAGTTGTTTTGAATGTATTGGGTATAATGGTTTACCTGATTAGTATAGCTCTCCTTTTGCTCCTCGGAATCGGTACTGACCCGACAATAGGCAGCGACTTTCTTCTTTTGAATCGATTGAATTCCCTCTACGATGTCCATCGTTTTAATGGGAACAACGACGACTTTTTTTGCGGTTGCGGCTTGGGCCATAGGTGTTTCTCCCTTCGATATCTTCTTTATACGGTCACATGTTATAATGCTTGCGGCACATCATCAAGTCCATTTCTGCCCATGTTATAGCTATTTGAAAGACTTTTTATTCAGCTCATCAATTTCTCTAAACTCTTCTTCTGTGATTACATTTTGTGATCTCAATTGCTTCAACAGGCTTAGACTCAGTAGATAATCAATAGGTTTTCGTTGCATATGTAAGTGGCTCCTTTGAAATAAAAAATGGCTGCCCTCTAAGGCAAGCCGGTAGATACAATACTTAGAATAAATTCTTAAGGCTAATGTTCTTTTCTGCGGTCATGCTAGGATCGCTTACTAAAGTGGCAGTCAGTACAAGGGCTTTATTGTTCACCCCGCTACTGCTTCCGGCTTTCACCGTCACACTATTTCCTGTGCTGGCTGTTATGCTTCCCATGATCGGAATTGAATCATCTTGATTCCGTAGGCTCCACTCTACCGACTGGTCGAACACTTCTGTTCCATGATCATAGATATGACTAACGTATGAGGCGCTTTGGCCTGTTTTGAGCATAGGATTGCCGGTAATGGCTATCGAATAGATATGCGTTCCCGTTTCAACGACTCTCATTTCAATGGTACTCCGTACTGTGGGGTGATACGTTAATTTTGCGGTGATGCTTGCTTGTCCCAAAGCGATGCCTATCACCTTGCCTTGCTGATCTACACTAACCACACTTGGATCACTGGATATATAGGTAATTGCTAGATTAGCCAACTCATTCCCATTATCCGTAGCGGTCACATTCAAAGATAACGTTTCGCTGAGCAGCACATGAGCTATCCTTCCTTGATGTATATGTAATGCGTATGTATGAGCAATCTCGTACTTCCATTTGTCCGCAATATTATTTTCCACGTCATCATAAGCTGTATTTATGCTATCCAATGTGCAGCTTAACTGGATGATGCCATTCATCGTGCGATCCATTCCGACTATTTTAAATGGCTGATGAGTCATATAAAATCGTTGGCTTAATGTAATGCCCCTCGTATCTGCGTTGTCCTGTACAGTAACCATAATGTTTCCCTCTGGCATGGAGATAACTTTACCTGTTTCCGTTGAAAACGTTCTGGCTTCTACCACAGCATCAAACCATTTCACTTGTCCATCCCAGTTTAAAGCTAGCCGTTGATTACACTTTTTCATTCTGCCTCGACAAGACTTTTCATTTTGATCCACCTGACTGGTGATCAGATACCGTTCATCACGATAATCTACAATATCACCTGTGTGTAAAGGTGTCACTGTCCGAATGATTTTTTCATCGGTCATTTGAATGGTATCTGTCGCATCCCGAATCAGAGCAAGCTGCTTTACACTATTGATATGCACAAGCTCTCCCTTCTCTCGCAGAAAGAAATCCATCATCGGCTCTAGGCTCCTTGTCATTCCTCCACCTCCAATACAAAGTCCGGCTTACAGCGATACAGGTAACACTCCACGTAATCACTCCATTCCTTCATATCTAAAATAATAAAGACATCCTTACCAATTCGAACATAGGAATTTGACTGCAATAAGGATTCCAATGGACAGAAGGCTCGATGTATCGTCTCCAAGGTGTAGCCATCTTCAAATGAAAAACTTTTGCGATAAGGTTGTACATCTGCCATGATCAACTGGACAGGAGTGAAATCGGCATTATTCAAAATCTCCAGCTTCGTATCATAGAACATTAATCTGTTCCGACCTTGATTTTAGGTAGAGGAAGAGCAGGCCGGATACTTGTCGGAATGCCTGTTTCATAGGTGGCTGAGCGTTCACCTTCCTGCTTATGTGTTAAGCCAACCGAATCCCTATTTTTATAAAGAAACATTGCATAATCGACCATAACATCATCATATTCCACAGGCAGTGTTGCCACATTACAATAGCCATAAATATTACTCCTCGCTTTATTCAAATAGTGGATCAGGATATCATCCTTGGATATGTCTGTTGGTTCCATGCCTAATAATCGTTTCATCAAATCCATTAGCTCACTCATGTGCTGTCTCCTGTACCTCCTTTACCTGCTCCTTCTCGGTACGCTTCATGCTCTTGGTAGCTTGTACTTTCGTTTGGGCTGCTTCTTGCTCAGTCTCATCTGGTTGCGGTTCCTCTACTTGCTCATAATGCCTACTGGCCTGTAACCGCAGCATTAGCTCCTGATCTGTTACTTCCCATATACATCCTGTTTCCTGATTCAAAAACCACATTTCCATCACCCTCCAAAAAATAAGAATAGGGCATCCAAAACGGACACCCTAAACGTGTTTCTTCTATTATAATGTGTTTGCATATCATCCACTTTCAATTAAGACTTATTGGCTGTGAGTACAGCGAGAGCTTCCGGCTTGATACATTTAGCTCCGAATACTTGTAATCCTTTCACTGCATCTGAAAATTGTTTCTCTGGTCTGAAGGCTTCCACCGAATCTACTTGTCCGGCAAACGAAATGGCACTCTTATGACCTGCGATGATTTTATACTTGGCTCCTCCTGTATTTGGCACATTGTTGGATTTATAAACGGTCATACCATCAATATCTCCGACATAACCTGTACGGATAATGTTCGGGTCTTTGGTAAAACGTGCATCTTTCAGCAGCAAGCCATAGTACCATGCGGGAACCACCACAAATCGTTCCGTTTCAGGCACATTGTTCTCATCCAGCAGCACGCCAAGATCAATCAGCAAATCATAGGCTGTATCTTTCGTTGGAGTTATAGGTGTTGTATCATTGCCAATAATATTTTCAGCTTTGACCTCTGTGTAGAATCCAGCAAGATACTGATCGACTACATTGGCCAGTCCATAAGAGGCTTCCACGATTCCACCATCCAATAAGTTTACATTCGCTTGAGCAGCATCTACATCATCCACTTGAAAGTTGAAATACTTCGCTTGATCGATCACCAACGTTTTTTGCGTAGCGTCCAGTTCCTGTGGGTTACCGATTCCTGCAGCTTTATCATAATTGCCAATCGTTACTGCCCCAATGGAATTGATTTTTACGGTGGAGCCTTGACCTTGAATCTCACCTTCATAATCGGTGTTGACCACATTTCCGTATACCAGATTCTTTTTCAGACTTTCATTTAAACGTGCACTCCAAATGGTAGGAATAAAATGTTGTACTGACATATCTAATCACCCTGTCCTTTTCTATGGATTATTGTTTGTTTTGTAATGCTTGTTTGACTTGATCCCAATGCTGATTGATCTCGTTTGGCGACATGCCTTTAATCGCTTCTAATGTAAATGTGCTACTCATTGAACCAGCCGAAGGTGTATAACCATCCCCTTTGAGCCGTTGTTCCACTTGCTGTTGGATAGCCAGTTGGAGTGATTGTTCCAACATAGCTAAATTCGCTGTCGTTGTATCTTCATCTGCACCAATAAAAAAATCCACTAACGGAAGTGGAAGTTTCTTTTCGGATGCAATTTTGATCGCTCGGCTGGTTAACCGTTCACGCTGTTTCTCCAGCTTCATATTCTCCACTTCGGCTCGCAGCTTCTGGACTTCGATTTCTTTCTCATCCTTAGCCGGGAATCGCTTCTTGATCTCAGCATCCACTGCACTTTCCAGATGATTGGTCTTCCACGTTTCCAACGATTTGGCTGATCGTTTGTCCACCGTACTATCGAACCAACTTTTTGCTTGCTGATTAGATTGAATGTATTGCTCTACCCCTTTCACGCTATATGGATTCAAATTCTGAAGATACGATTGCCATTCCTCGTTTGTTTGGTTTTCCTCAATCAACTGCTTTACTTGTTCTAAATTCATTTTCATTAATCTCCTTTATTGCCCATTCGACTCTGTAGAACCGAACACGCTTATGTATGTATGGAGCCTTTTAATGTCATGCTCAGGACAGGATTTGTTACGCTTTAGAAATCACAAAAACGAGGAAAAGGTACAAACATACCAACTCCTACTTTTACCTATATTTCACCCATTGTTTATGCGGATTTTGGATAGCCTAAAGCGTAACACTGAGTCTGTATAGGTTCGAGCTTTCGAACACGCATATGTATGTTGAATTCGTTTAACGTCATATCTGATACAATGATGTTACGCATTAGAAACCGCAAAAATGAGAAATAGTACAAACATACTCCCTCACCATTTACAGTTGTTTTTCACCCTTAGTTTATTTGGCTTTTGAATAGCCTAAAACGTAACATCGAGCCTGCTTTTTCTCATCTGGCGCATCCGTAGCTTCGACTTTTCGTTCGCATTCTTATCTCTGCATTTCTCACAATATTTCTGCCGATTCGAATTTGCTGAAAATGTAGCCCTACATTTCGGACAGTTCACCCTCAGTTGCGCTGTTTTAAATTCAGATTCTATATTCCGCTCAGACTTATATTCTCGTTCTAACTTTTCATCTATGGGTAAAACCCCATTTTCAAAATATGTACATTGAGGCAGAGAATCATCTTGAGCGAAAAATACACATGGGCCATCCTGTAAACAGCAATAGTTTGGGATACCATGCTTTGCTCCGAGATAACACGCACAATTATTCTTGACCAGTCGCTTGATCCTATTTTTATTCTGCATTTGATACCTCCTTATCCGTACCAACTAATTGTTGCTGCTCCGCATGAAATTTATTGAATTCCAGCTTGGGATTCTCTACAAATGGTAATAGTGTAAGCAACGTTTCCTGAGATACGACTTGCTGCAATTTAACGATCACATCAGCCATCCCAACCAAATCTGTTGGCAAGTTTCTTGTAAACTTTACGGCGATATCACGGTAATCATATTGCACACCTTCTTTAATGTGCAGGAACGTGAAGAAATTCCGTAAACGCTGCTTGATTGCCTTTTCCATCAACGCTTCACGCATAGCTACTCGATTCTCCAAATTCAGCAGCTTATTCCTCAGCGCCAAGGAAGACGTATTGCTGGCCCAGTTTTCATTGAAGTTGACCTGATCCATCATGTCGAAGATTTTGCGTTCAATATTGTCCAGCTCGTTCTTCACAAAAGAATCATTAATCTCTTTCGTAAGCCAGCTTACTTTCCCACCAGCCGGAACCTGAATAATGCCCATCTTCTTCATATTCAATAAATCTTCAGCTTCCAGCTTTGCATTCTCAATCACAAGATAGGCGTTGCGATGATCTGCAATTTCATTGACCAAGTCAGAATTCAATGCGTTATAGGCATCAAATAAAGAAATCACATCATGGAAGCCACTTTTTCTCTCCGTATTGGCTGGACAGGAGATGAGCGGTACTCTTCCGAAGATGTGATTATGTTTACCGATATATTTTAATTCAGGTGCTTGATTTTGCTTTATTTGATTGCCTTTATCATCACTGTCGATTGTATAGTGTAGGATTTCATGATCGGTATACACGTCCAAATATACCTGCTTATCAAACCTTCTCGTAAATTTATGTAAGCCAAGTAATACATTTCGTTCTGCTGTTCCGTCCTCTAACACAAACGCATTCAAAGGAGATAATACCGTGGCTGAGAACTGACCATCCGAATCAATATAGTTCAATTCGAAGCTCTCACCGAAGATTTCGGATTGTTTCCGAAGCTGTAAATTATGCTCCTTATCCCAATGGTTCATATGCACATCTATTTTATGTATGGCTTCATCCTGATCCGACTTGGACACATAGTTTACTGGCTTTCCAAGCAGATAGCCGACCTCGTTATCTACAAATTTACGTGGGAAATTGAAGATAAGCTTTTGATTGCTTCGGCTTTCTTGCATCGCATAGTTCTTGAGAATAGCATGCTGACCATTGTAGTAATCTGAATATTTCTGTTTGGCTAATGCAGCCGATTGGAGTTCATTTAGACATTCAAAAATAAGTTCTACATTTATTTTCATACCTTTGCCTCTTTTCAAAAATGGGTCATTTAATTGCTGATTGTAATAATAAAAGAACCACCTTTAATAAGGCAGTTCCTTCTACGTTAAGTTATTAACGAACTACATGGCGTACTTGAGTATATTTCTATCCTATTAGTTACCCTTAATATTATTTTCTGCTTTCTCAAAACAAAGATTTACAGTTCTTCCGTTAGAGCGTGTTCTATGCATGACATTTTGGGGAATGGTATACACATCTCCTTGGTTCAAAACTATAGTCTGGTCTTCAAAATCTATTATTAATTCCCCTTCAATTACAATAAAGAGTTCATCGCAGTCATCGTGTTTGTGCCAATGAAATTCACCATCGATTACAGCAGCTCTTAAAACATGATCGTTAACTTCACTGACCACAAAGTTCGCATAATCGTTTATGTCTTTTGTAACCTCGAATAAATTTATCTTTTTCATTTGTCCCTGCTTCATAATCCTCCTACCTTTCTCTTCAGCGGTTTTTACCATATTGCAGTCTTTCTAAACGTAGCAAGCTCGACTAAACCAACAGCTTAATCTTGATGCTTATGAAACAATCGTTTCCATTAGCATCATATCCAAAAAGGAGAATTCACTTATATTTCAAATCAATCCCAAGCATTATGGTGTATTAGATTATTTAGATTTCGACGTCTCTCCCAATTTACTTGCTCTAGGATTGGTTTTGTAGGATAAAAATCCGTATAACCTAATGAAATCAAAGCAATAGGGTCAATATGTGGTGGAATATTTAGTATTTCCCGTACGTCTGTTTTCTTGTAAAAACTAACCCATCCCATAGCTATTCCTTCTGCATAAGACGCCAACCACATATTTTGGATACAACAGGCGACGGATAGAATATCTGTTTCAGGAATAGAATTTCGCCCAATTACATGTCCGCCACCTCTTGTTGGATCACATGTAATACAGATCGTTATAGGTGCTTCCCTTATACCCTCTAATTTTAACGAGAGAAATCTTGTCTTTTTTTCATCTTCATAGTGTATGGACAAGGCCTGTATTTCTTTATGACATGCATGCGCCAATCGTTCTTTAACTTCTTGAGAGTCAATTACAATAAAATCCCAAGGTTGCATAAAACCAACGGAAGGTGCATGATGACCAGCCCTTAATATGTTGTTTAACTTAATTTTGGATATGGGTTTTCCATTAAATGATCGAATATCTCTCCTTTCAAAAATGGCTTTAAATATTCCTTCTCTTTCAGAATCATTTAACAATTTAATTCCTCCCTTAAAACAAAAATTCCCAGCCTAAATAAGACTGAGAATGCGCCAGTACTCAGATTATTATGACAGGGCTTCAGGCTCAAGTTTACATTGAAATTGGTATTTTTATGATATAACTCTAATATTATTTATGCTTGAAATCAATATTATCTCTTGCAGTTCATTATCAATCCGTAGTCTAAACTGCCTGACCCTCAAAACAACAAACTACGATCATAAAACTTTAAACTTTTCACAGACTGAATCAATTGAACAGCCCCATATAAACTGTCTGGCGCATCATCATATGTACAATTTCGATTGTAATCCTTCACCTGATGATTATATCTGCGGTTATCTGCATTGAACAGAATATGACCCTTCTTCACTTCCGGCTCCAAGCTAATAATGCGTTCATGCTTCTGCCCCTTGGAATGAACACTTTCAACTGGCGTATGTATCTTCGCTTTCCATAACTCTTCTTCAAATTTCTGCTTCATATAGCTTTGTGCCTGATTGACTTCAAAGCCCAGCTTATCTACAGGATAAAGCTTTAACTTCTCAATAGCGACTTGGAACAAATCATCCGGCAGCAATTTATAGATAATGCCATCGATCACGTACATCTGCTTCGTCTTCCGATGCTGCCCAATAATTGAAACCGCAGAATAGTCATTTTTCTTCCCGGCTTTAATGGCTGGATCAATGTACATGGCTAGTTCCATATCCTCAAACTCAGGTAACCTATCCCAATACATGATATTTTGAAATATATATTCATCGGTTGAACGCGGATCGTTTTGTAATTCTTTATAGAAGCTCTTTTCACCCATGGCTTGCTTCTTACACATCAGATAATAATAGTCCAAATACTCGCTCCACAGGATTTCCGTACCCTTCAGCATTTCCTCCTCATGAGCTATAAAAAAAGACAAGGCCGTATTGATCCTGTCTTCATCCTGCAAGTTATTATACATCCGCTCCCACTCTGACCAAAGATCATCACGCTCTGAAAACCGAAGCACGGCTGCTTTACGAACACTTCTCACACCTGGGATTTTACCTTTGAGCAAATCGGCCATAATGTCCTCTTCATTCAAAATGGTTCCACAGATCAGAATATTTGTATCTCTTGTGCCAATAGGCAGAATGACATCCGTAAACGTATTTTTAATCTGTTCTCGTTTTGCTTCGGATCGAGCCGTATCCTCTTTAAGCAAATCATCCATTAGAACTAGTGTAGGACGATGATGCTTATAGTGAATACCTCTCAAACTACCATCAATCCCGCGAATCATAATACATGAGTCCAGTCCACCTTTACTCTTGAGCCATATTTCATTGTTGTTCCAGCGGCTCCCTTTACGAATCCCAAAATCCTCAATCAGCATCGTATTGGTTTCTAGCTCATCTTTGATCATATCGAGGAACGGAAGAGCAATTTGTTCTGTCGCAGATATAATCAATGTAAACTGTGATTTATCATATAGTGTGGCATACAGCGGAAATAAAAAAGAACTGATCGTCGACTTTCCATGCTCCCTTGGGAGGCCGAAAGCCGTAATCAGTCCTGTATTTGCAAGCATATGTCTTAATTCCGTGAATAGCTCTTTGTGAAACTTGCCAAATACTCGATCAAAATATTTAGGAAAATAGGCCAAAGCAAAAAATTCAATGTCTATCTCACCGATAAGCTTTCTTAGTTCAGAGAAAGAGAACGTTTCGATCAGTTGTTTCATTTTGGGCGGCTTGAAATGCTTCTCCATATACTGCTTAAGTAGCTCAGCTTGTCGCTGTTCTTCTTGCTTTATTGTTTCAATGGGTATAACTCCTTTCTCATATTCACTATAAAATCATCACAAAAATTTCTGCACCCTTTGCTGGCGACTCTGTTTCTACATATAGAAGCCCCCCTCCCCATCCACGACATAAAGAGTGGCTCATCACCACTCGATATTTGCCAAAGCTTCAGCCATATCCTGCTGTGTTGTTAGGGTATAAATATTGGTTGTGGCTACGTGATCATGTCCAAGGATTTGCTGGATGGTCGTCAATGAAGTCGTTTTGACCAGCTTATAGCCAAGTGTATGCCTGAGCATATGGGGCGTGACCTTTACGTTGACTCGGTCCCCGTATTTGTTCAAAATCAGGTTGATCGCATTTCGTTCCAATGCTCCACGCTGACCAATACATAGATATTCTGATTCCACTTTTGGCCTAATTTCAAGATACCGAATAATGGCTTTTCGCACATCCTTATTTATTGGTATGGTGCGGTAGGAATTCCCTTTGCCGAATACCTTCAATAAACCTTTGCGTTCGCTTATTTCAATATCTTTCAGCTTGATACCAACCAATTCGCTTACCCGTATCCCTGTTCCCAGCAGCAATTCAATCATACAGATATGCATTCGATTGCCCATACGGTGAATTTCATTCCGCAACTTCCACAAATCCTTTTCCGCTAGCCCTTTGTATTGCCGAACGACCTTGTTTCTGACCGCTTCGATATGTATTTCTTCCTTTATATAGTCTTGCTGATGCATCCACTGAGCAAAGACGTTGATACTAGCGATCTTACGGTTAATGGTCAGTATTGCTTGGTTGGTGCTTTGCAGATATTTCTTGTATTCTACCCCATCCAATTCAATCCACTTGTCCAGTCCATATTCTGTTTTCCTTTGAAACCAGGTTATGAATTGCAATACGTCCCTAATATAGCAGGAAACCGTATTTTCACTCCGATCCTTGCTCCGTAAATGTGCTTCAAAGCCTTGAATATAGTCCATATTCGCCCCCACCCTTCGCTTGTGTGTCACATCATACCGTTGATGTGGGGGAAAGTCCACTCATTACATAACTTATCTTATGCACTGATTTTGGCTTCTTTTGGGGCAAATTCCGGGCTGAAACTGGCGTTTATCTATACAAATACTGACGGCATAATGTTATGACTGTGAATCATCTGGCTCTATGTATCCTTCC
The DNA here is from genome assembly GCF_052921365.1 of Paenibacillus sp. T2-29. Taxonomy (NCBI): domain Bacteria; kingdom Bacillati; phylum Bacillota; class Bacilli; order Caryophanales; family Paenibacillaceae; genus Paenibacillus; species Paenibacillus sp. T2-29. Next base: position 1,102,214 of record NZ_JBREVE010000001.1, read on the forward strand.
TCAATATCCACTGATTCCTCAATAGCTTCATAGTCGGCATCCACTACATCGGCTTCAATCATATCCAAAAATAGCTGCTTGCGCTCCTGTTCCAGTGCCTTTGTATTGACCAGCAATTCACGTCGATCATTCCATTCGTTAGGTGCACGGTTCTTTAAGTAGAAGATCATCGCTGTCGGATTCGGAGGCTGATATCGTTTTACTTTTTCGATGCGCGTCTTCTTTTTTCCATTTTTATCCTCTTCAATAATCGTTTTAATTTCTTCATATTCATACCCTGTAGCAGCTTTCAATAAAGAATTTTCCACGTGGGATATAGGGACAGATCTGCTCCATTTGACTAGTTCAGCCAGCATCGGATGTTTATCTATATACTCGTACCAAGTTGTTTTACCTATATCGAGTTTCCTGATGATGTCCTCTGCGTTCATGCCTTCTTCGAACCATTGCTGAATCTCCGCTAATCTAGGATATACATGTGTCTCCCATTTAGTTGGACGTTCCAATGCTTCAGCAAATTTGGGATGTTTCCTACGATAATCGCCTAATGTCCAGATATGAATGTTTAGTCGTTTCGCAATTTCCTCATCTGTTGCCCCTTCACGTACCCAAACAGGAATATCTCTTAGTCTTGGCACAACAAATTGATCATACTTGGTCTGTATCTTTGGCTTATTCCTTTTTGGCTTGTCATTGTTTTTGCTCATTAACTCACCTCCATCACAAAAAAAGGGAACAGCCAACGATCAGCCATTCCCCATATGTATCAGCTTACCCTTCCAATTCAGCCTCGTAAAACAACTCGATATCCTCAATCACCTTTTGAATCAACTCATTGTCCTTCATAGCCTCCTCAGTCCCTAGCACATTTACCTTTTCAGCTTGCATGCCCTTTAGGAATCGAATCACCATATTCACTTTTGCCTTACCCACTTGAATCACCCCTTCGGTTTAGTCAGCACATGATACCTCTGACCTTGCCGACTCAGCAACTACTTCATCATAACCATACTACTTACCATTCCGAATCAAATAGTTGTATAATACTGTATAAAAGGGTTACACCGAATAATACGGTATATGAAGTGAGGGAATTTACCTATGCTTAAAAAACTGAATATCTATCAAGTTCTTAAATTTGTATGTGCCGCAGTTGTTATAATCACGTCCCTTTGGTCACTTGCTTATCCCGGCGACCATATTCTATTCAAATTCTCACAATTTTTCCTCGGTCTCATGTTTCTATTTTCTGGCTTCTCAGAACTTAAGGCAAATCGAAAAACTTACGCAATAATTAGCTTCAGTGTCTCCTTGTTTTCTATTTTGGTATTTATAACTACACTTTTATCAAGAAAAGGTTAACTACACGCACTCTAATTCTGACTCAGCAACAATTTCATGATAGTCATACTGTTTACCATCTCGAATCAGATAAACGCCGCTATTATCGCCAACATGGGCAATATATCGCTTCATAATCACATCTACATATTTGGGATCAAGCTCACTCGTATAGCAAATTCGATCCGTTTCCTCACAAGCAATCAACGTTGAACCTGAACCACCAAATGGATCAAACACAATTTCACCAAGCTTACTGGAATTTTTAATAGGATAGCTAATCAAGGGGATCGGCTTCATCGTAGGATGATATTCATTGCGGAAGGGGCGATCAAATTGCCATAATGTCGTTTGCTTACGATCACTATTCCAATAGTGTCCACTTGTCGGCTTCCAACCGTACAATACAGGTTCGTGCATCCAGTGATAATCTTGTCTACCCATAACCATCGCTTGCTTAGCCCATATGCAGCACTGTGCCAGTTTGAATCCAGCTTCGATAAATGACTTCCTAAAGTTCAAACCTTCACTATCCGCATGGAACACATAAATACTTGCTCCGTCATCTGCTACTTCATACATTCGAGTATAGGCGGCCAATAGGAAATTATAAAACTGGTGATTGTCCATTTTATCGTTCTCTATTTTCAATGCATCCTTGGTTTTACCTGTATAATCCACGTTATAAGGTGGATCAGTTACAATAAGCTGAGCCTTCTTGCCATCCATCAACGTTGCGATATCCTGCGGATTAGTCGAATCACCACATATGAGCCTATGCTTACCAAGTAGCCAAATGTCACCTTTACGAGTGATCGGATGCACAGGTAATGCTTCTTCTACATTAAAATCCTCTTCGTCTTCCGCTGTATCTTCATGTAATGTATCCAGCAACTTCTCCGCTTCAGACCAATCAAAGCCAGTTAGCTCAATATTGTATTCTGCTTCTTTCAACTCATCTAATAATGTAGCCAGTGCGTCAAAGTCCCACTCCCCTGTAATTTTATTGAGCGCTATGTTCAGAGCTTTCTCTTTCGACTTGTTCACATCCACTATGACACAATCGACTTCATCGTATCCGAGTGCCTTCAACACTTTGGCACGTTGGTGGCCTCCTACGATGGTATAATCACTATTACAAATAATCGGTTCACAATAACCGAATTCCATTACACTATTCCTGATCTTTTCAAACTCTGGATCACCCGCTTTTAAATCCTTCCTTGGATTATATTCGGCATGTACCAGTTGATCGATCTTCAATTTCATCCATTTCATTTATAGAATTTGCTCCTTTTATTTAAATCCATAACTTTGAATACTCGTTGCTACATAATCTACAGCTTTCTCATTATTTCTGGCGTTTTTTATGTAAGGTACGAGCATTTTTACGTTTACAAATTTGATTTCCAATCCACTTGATCCCCCTTTCTACCTTCATTTTTAAAAAGGCTGCAATCCACATCCAGGTGAAAAACACACCAATTGCAGTAACAAATCGTAATATTTCTATGATTATTACTTGTAACATTAATAACACTCTTATTTCTCCTCTCTAAATGAAAAAGGAACCCTAGCTCATAGCCAGAGTTCCCGTATATAATATGTACTTTTAAATTTTCAACATTGTGTCACGTGACACATTTTACTCTTTGTAGGTTCAAGTCCTCAATTCGTGTAGTTTAAAATTTTGCAAATAGCAGTTGGTATTCAACAAGATAAATTTGAATATGAAACATGCAAATTTTAAAATAAGCAGCCTGACTACAAATGAATAGCTGTCTTGAATATGAGGTAAACATCATTTCTCCATTTCATTCTTTCTAAGTTTAAGCTACATTCCATGGACTGACACCAGTTCCCCCTATATATAGAAAAGTAGGGTCACGACAATCCATCATGTTCAAGAAAATAAAATAAAGACAGCCAACGATGTTGGATGGCTACGGAAAGAAATAATTTGTTTACAAATTTTTGTTGACGGTTTCTTTTGATCTTTACATCTGTACCAACATAAAGGGAAACTCTCTCACCATCTCGATAAAAACCACTTCGCTACGCTTCGTAATCGGTATTCATCGACCTGCCGCCGTTTCCCCTCTTGCCTACGGCAATTCACCCTTTTGCGGCTCATTTTGGACACTTTATTTGCAAATTTATCATAAGAGGAAGAAATCTTCCCTTAATATTAGGGAGAAAATCTTCCTTTGGAACTACTATAATAGTTTACGATAATGCTCGCTAACCACGTGATCGGTAAATGCATCTTGATCCACTAGCATAAATAACCAATATTGTCGTCCAACTTTTGAGGTTTTTTCAAAAAGCAATATATTATGATTCTTTAACTCACTCAAAATGAATTGCTTTCTATTTCCCTTCCAATTATCTCTAAACCACTGATATAGTGCTTTTCCACCTATTTCCTTAGCGGTAAGCTTGATATTCTTTTTGCCCACCATGAGCTTAACCATTTCGATCATTTTCTTAGAACAAGCTTTCTTAAATCGAAGTTCATTATGTAGTTGATGCATATGGACTCGTTCATCCGGCAATCTAAATTCCTGTTGCATCAGTGTTAACCATTCCGTCCGTTTCGAGTACATTACAATATCCACTTCTTCGGTTAAATTTACATTGCGTAAGGATGTCCTATGAATAATTTGTGAGAGATTAGCCAGCACATCTTCTATATATAGTTTTTGTATTCTCTCATCTGTAAACCAGTTTCCTTTATTTCGGTTCTCTTTTAAGGATATATCGATGTCTACACCATACATGGCTACAGCGGTTTCCCGATAATGCCTAGGAGGGCGAATGGGAATACCAAATAAGGCCATCGCATTAAAGCTAGAAAAATCATTATTACCTACCACATTGAAAAGATGTTTCCTCATATCATCATCTGACTTCTGCTTGATTGTGAAAAATTGCTTGAGCTGCTCGTCCGTAATTACACCCTCAGCGTGATAAAATGCGATATCATCCTGCTTAGGTAATGCAATCATTTTGAAACTTGGACGTTTTTCTTGTAGTTTACTTTGTATCTCCAAGAAATCTCCTGCTATCGCTTCCTTGACTTCTTTTAGTTCACGGTAAGATAATGTTGTGGACGTATTTATATTTTTCCATCGAATATTCAACCGCTCAGCATATCGATGAACATTTGTCATGGGGATCAGTTCAAATCCAGAACGTTCATATATACTTTGGCTAATATGTGCTGTCCCGTCCAAAATCAACATATGGGTATGTAACCGACTATAGTCTAGCCACTCTGAACAAATAATAGCTTGCTTATTCGTTCGTTCTATACAGCCGATATGATCCTTTGCATACATCTTTATAAACCACGTATATCTTCTCATATCCTCAAGTTCGCCTTTAGCATCAGCCAATTTAGCCAGGATTGTATTGAAGAACCGTTCTCTTTCTGAACCCTCTATAAATCGATTCAATCGTAATGTTGAATGGGAAGTTACATTGTCCTTTAATTCCAAGTTGATCAACTCACTCAGGATATCTCTAGCTTCCTTAAATTCACGATTACTTAAATGAATACGATCTGCCAAATGCTCAAACCAGTCAAATGAATTGTCTTTACTGCCAATATCCCAGACACAACTGTCATAGTAAATAGGCATCTCGTCTATGATCACCAATCGTTTCCACTTATGTACCTCTTTAAGCTGAGCATCATCTTTCGTATTCTTAGCTCGCTGCGGGTAATAAAATAAATAGTTATTCATGTGCTCATCATCTAACATCAAATCTCGAAGTCTTTGCTGAGGAATACATAAAATTTGATATTTTCTCATGGTATCTATCACTTTATGAATCTCATCAGAATTGACATATGCAATGGCATCTGGTATTTCATGTTGCTTGGCAAATTCAAAGACATCCTTATATACATTATTCTTCATCGTGTCGTTATTATTAAACACAAGCAATAGCGGATACTTTTCATGTTGATTTGAAGCATTTTTCTCTAATAGGCTCTTGCATAGAACATTTAATGCTGTACTTTTCCCTGTGCCTGGAGCAGAATTAACTACCCATGACAAATAGGATTCTTCATTTTCAGATTCATCCATATTCATTTGAAATCCCTTATGTACAAAACTTGTTAATGCATGATATGTTTCCATAAACGCCTCTTCGTGGAGACTGTTCATATGCGAACGAGAAATATAAGCTTCCAGATCGCTCCATTGATTCACTGCCAAATCAGATTCACTCCTTATATTTTCAGTTGCTTAATTTCCTCTAAAGCCTGTTGAAATTCTTCATTAATAGCGTACAACCAAAACTTTTGATGCTTATCAATCGTCAAAGCGCGAGTAATGTACCGGATATTTTTACCCTGCAATTTCCGCATCATCTGACCATCGTAACAATAAAAATAGCTCACTCAGATTCACTCCTCTCATTTGTGAAATCGCACCTATATAGCAGGTGTCACCCAAGCGCCCGTGTTAACAGGCGCCTATCATGACAGACCTATGATTTAATTTATTCGATATGGACTATCGCCTTAAAGCTCGATTTCGTGACTTTCTCGGTAGTTATAAATTCAATTGTCGCACCGTCAAAATCAAAGAAGGATAACCCCTCATCTCGGTGAATGACCTGATCCCTCGGAATGATACACTTCACTTTCCCCTGCTCATCTACAATATGAACATATTGGTATTTGGCTATTTGAATCCGCCATGTCTTGCCTAATAGATCGTCAGCAACCAACTGCGATTCTTCCTGAGACTTTTTCAATGTGCTGAAGCCGAGCAAGTAATCCCTCAATGTTCGTCTTGTACTTTTCCCATCCAGCAAAGAAGGCGTATTACTAGTTTGTACTACGGTTTCCCTCTCAGCTTCGTACCCGATAAAAAATTGTCCCACGATCTCAAATAATGAATACACTCCATCCGGCACATGGAATGGAAACTCCAAATCATTTATGGCAGCGATGCCAGCGTGAACGGTAAGCCCTTTGCCTTCTACATTACGATTCGTGAGCCGGTTCACTCTTCGTACTTCCCTCTTCATCACATTTTCATGCTGCTTTAGATTTTCTAGTAGCCCATCTACAAATAGCCATGCAAAGGAGTACGTTCCATATTTCTGATAAGCGATCTCCACAGCTACACTCGCAAGTATTGAAGGGTGCTGACAAATCTCCTCACACTGAGCCTTGTACTTCTCTCTTAACTCGGCGTATTCAGCACTAATGGCTTTCCGAGTTTCATTGTCTCGTTCCCATTTTTTCAGTTCATTGAATTGCTTTTGGCGATGATTAATTTGGTTTTTCTGCTTATTGTATTTTTTATACAGTGGCTCAATATGGGCTAGATAGTCCAGAAACTTAGGCTGGCTAACCTTTCTCATATCCTGTAACAATTGTCTCGTACTTTCGATGCCCAAAATCGACTGATCCAGTTTGCCATCTTTCATCTGGAACTTGTCATCTATGTACTTCTCTGCCACAACGCAAAACTGGTTAAACGGTGATTTTTTCGAATACTGATAATAATCATCCGCTTTGCCACCATTCACGAAACGAAAGAAATACGGCATCTGAATAGCCAGACGATCCAACACATATGGGATCTCTACTTCTAGTCCATTTTTGGTCGCATCAATGATTTGACCTTGGAGAAATTTTAAGACTGAGTTTTCCAAAACGCGTGCTTGAAGGCTCCCTTCCTCCAAAGCCATATTCTGAAAATACGTATTCACATTCGTACATCTACCCGTCAGATTATGAAGGCTTTTCAGTTCCATCTTGACGATGCTATCCATATTATTCGATACAGGAGCAGCTACTTTTTTATCATCCTCATTGATAATGGTAGGAGCATCGATCACTGCTGAGAGTATGGTGGGATCGTTGGTACAGAGAGCCGTGTCCCCATCGACATCTCCTAGTCCGAGCCTTGCCAGTGTTAAATCACAACAATTCAGAACAATCACATTATCTAAATGACGTATATATCGGTTATGTACTTGTACAAAATCTAGCTTGCCAACTTCATTAAATATCGTTAGCGGTGAACGGAATAGCGCATGCATTCCACGTTTTCGATTCATAAAAGCCTGGTTCTTGTTTAGCACACCTGTTACATGTTTTCCAGCGGCGTGCTCCATAAATGCAATGGGATCATTGGTTAGATAAAAGTAGCTACCTCGAATCGGGATGCGACCTTTCAACATATCCTGTACTTTCAGCATGGCTTGCTTCACGATGAATTTGCGGACGTTTCCGTCATACAGCATTAGTTCATTCAAATCGATGGCTTGGATGATTTCATTTATAAATTGTTTCTTCTGGCCCCGTCCTATTTCATCTTCCTGTTCATCAGATTCTTCATCTACATCTTTAGGTTCATCGTCTTCTTGGACTAGCATATGTAGGAACGCTTTCGTGTACGCAATATCTCGAAGCCACTTTTCATGGGTGGCATTCTTTTGCCCATGTAGTACACGTTTGATGACATCCATTAGAGGCGTAGCTAATTGATATAAATCGTTCAGTGTAAGATTCAGCGCATGAATATATTGGTATGTCAGTGGTGTGTAGGCGTTCATCTGGTATGCTGGTTTCGCATAATTGGCGACCCAGAAGTTATTATGATTATGTACTTTCAGTAATGCTTCGTATTCCGATATATTTTCAAACAAACACTTAGGCTTTGCTTCTCCCTCACTGTATTGATGCCATGCTTTGAAGCAGGATTTGGTGAGGATGAGATCAATAGGACGACCCTGTTTGTCGATGATCGGCTGTGATTCACCAGAAACATCCTTTATCTCTGTCACGTTATGTTCCTTAAACCATTTCATCAGATCGAACCGGATAAAGTTACCTTTGATATATGGTAGTCTTCCCTGAACTGCATTAGCTGGATAAGATAGATTCAGGTGTTGTCCAATACGCTCGGCAAACTGGAAGCTCATTAGACCTTGACCATCAAAAAATTGGATATTCTTATTTTTATACTTTGGATACTCCACTCGCTTAAATCCGATGGACTCTTCATTGATTGCTATGATTGGGATTTCTTCTGTCTGCTCGATGGAATAGCAAGGGTATAGTTCGTCATTATACATAACCGAACGAGCAGGAAAAGGAATTGCTTCTAGCTTCACACGACGATTCTGTTTATTCCACCCATTGAAGGTTTTATAGTCTTTTGGATCGGGAACAGACTTCGTGCGACCATTCCACGAGATCGTTTTATTCGGTATACGTTCTAATTTATGTAGATGTTCCTTTGATGGCTTTAATTCTTTCTTCGCTTTGAAGTATTCACGTTGCTTTGCCTTTTCATCTAGTATCAACTTCTGCTGTTCCAAATCTTCAGCACACTTTTCTACTTTCCATACATCCTCAATGATCGTATCTTTTTCATAATCTGGAATGACTACAATACGAGGGATATACGGAACTGGTTGTGCTGCTGAACGACTCACACCAAGTGCTGCTTCCCACTTATGGATGTTGGTGAATGGTGACATTTTACCGAGTGTGATGCGGTCATACAGATCAGCAACATACTTTTCCTGGATAAATTCTATTCGCTGTGTACGTCCCATGGCAGGTGACTTGATCGAACGAACATATTTCCTTCCATTATAGTAGATACCCTCTCGTAACATACGTTCGAACAAAGCAAGTTGGGATGGATCATCTTCGTCAATTTGATCAGCTTTGAGCATAAAGACGACATCGGTAACATTGGTGAAAGGATCACATTCTGCTACGATTCGTTTGAGTTGATCGAGATAGATGCTGTTCGATACGGTGATGATACGAGTGCTGGATTGTGGCGCGTAAAGCTGATCTCCTTCAACCGTGATCTCGTTAAAGTGGAACAGTTTGATTTGGTATTGTTTTCGTGTTGGATTACTGGACAAATTTTGGCCTCCTATTTGTTGGTTTGAGTGATATGAATGTGAACGTTCCATCCTGATGGATTTTGTATCTGTACGACATACAGAACGAATGTTCTTATTCATTATACAGAATATATGTTCGTATAACAAGAGTTGAATTCTAATAATTTTTTATATGGAAAGGCATGACGAAAAGACCTAGCATCGGTTACTAAGTCTCCCTTTTAAATCCTTCGTACGACTTAACTTGAGCCGTTCCAGCTTGTTATTCTTAAAGGGATGCCCACAGTTGCTTTCTTATCCAAAGTCTCATGTGTTCTTCTTCAACCATTCTCTTGTTCCCATTTTAGATGCTTTTGGAGTTTACACAAAGTATCTTACAGGCTCACATTAAAATAATATCGAACCTATCCATCTTCTTCGATTTCTTTATTTTCATCCAAAAATGGATATGGATATTTTTTCTTGTAAATCTCAATATTTTTCTCATTGTATAAAAAACGATTATATTCTTTTTTTATTCCCACTCGAAACGTGACCCAATTTAATGCATAAAGAACTATCCAGAACATAGATATAAAAACCGTCCAGGGTAATATATACAGCATATCAACAACGAAATATAAATGAAAAAAATCTAATTTTAGATAAGCCAGATACTCCAAGTATATAATAACCGAAAGGCTAATAGATACCTTTGACAAACCCGCCACAGTTACATACAATTTTCTGAAGATTTCATAACAAAAGGCTAAAATAGGGTTACTCCGTTCTAAAATATAATACCAATTGTAATGCTTAAATATTACATTTCTATATTCAGATATTTTCTTATCTACTATTTCATCTAACAAACATAAAGCCATCCAAACTTTCTCATCATTTATTTGTGGTGATTTTAATTTATAATAGTCGTACTGAAGCTGTAACTCTCTGAAATTTGAGAGTACTTCAGTTTCAGTCGAAAGAAACAATGGGGTATCTTTACTTCGGTATTTTTCTACAAACGACTTTAATAATCGATCTCTGGCACTAATATTTTTTTCCTGAAAAATATTGCGTAACTCTTGATACATGGGACCCAATATCTCTGTTATATTCAATTCTGTTTTTGTTAGGAATACTTCATATAGCTTTTGTTTTCTATTTGCGTTGTAGTTTACTATCCATCCTAATACAACAATACAAACAGATATAAGTGGAATCAAATCTTTAAAATAAATCTGATAAAATTCAGTCACAAGTCACTCTCCTTTTTTCGCAGTTTTGCTTCAATTAAACATGAAGGTTTTTAGCGCCGATTTCCCCCTGAGTATTTCCTATTCTAATTCTTTCCAGATATGTGACAGTCAAATGAGATATTGCCAACAGCAGTTCAACTTCATATTGGTCAAGTGGGATAGTAGTCTTCAAACCATCTTCAAGTTGTTTTGATTCCCTGTGATGTCCGACTTTATTTAAGTATGTAGCTATACCTGAAAATAATCCAGCAAGAGCGGCCTTCTTCTGTGGTACAAAGTCTTTAAGGAATCCTTCCCAAGATTTGTTATCATAAGGTCCACCCCGATCCTTAGCATCCGAATAGGCTTCTAAGGTAGAAAGACACTGTCGAAGGGCGTCATGTGTGATTCCCCTTTGCATATGGTCTCTAGCAACTTTTAGTTTATCAAAAGCTTGAAGCCAACTCTTGTCGTTAAGGAGTGAAGGTGGTAACGTTAAACCGTACTTAGTTGAATACCCGAAATGTCTTATGAAAGAGAGCCATTTCTCTTCTGGGAAGCTTATCTGACCGCTACCGTTGAAAGGAATGATTTTATTTTCGTTCTTCGTTAGAATAATAATTTTGATTTCTATTGAAAAACTAGCATCCCCACTGCGAATCTCTTCAATATTGGAAATATCTTTGGAGTCAAAGACCCATTCCCATTCAGTAGAATTCGAATAATAATTAAAGGTTAAAAGAGAGCATTGGATCTGACCTATTGTCTTTTTAATTTTAATGTTATTTACCTTAGCACAAACTTGAACATCTAACACATTTTGAATTCGATTCTGCTGATCAGAAAGTTTAATCCTGCTAAAGCGAATCGTGTCTTCATAAAAATTCAGATCGAATTCCAGTTTTAGAGAGACATTGTTAGAAAGGTGGCTGGTCTGAATAGAACGTTCATACAAATAAACCTCATACATATATTAGCCTCCTAAAAATTAAGAAAATTAACATTTCTAATAAGAACTTCTTATGGGATCTTTAAAACTTGCATTTTCTACTCTTATACTGCAATTAGTTACTCAAAACTACATAAGTGTTAAGAAAGCCCTGTCTTCTTCTTTCTGTAGTTACCTCTTTCGAGCATAAATTAATTAAGTATTATTTATGGTTGATTGTTGAGTCTCAAGACGATTCAATTCCGTAACTGCAGTCTGGAATGAATTTTTAATGCTCCCTATCAATCGATACAGTTCTTCAACAGAAGCCTCCGCAGCTACAGCCAGATCATGCTGCTTTTCATTAGCACTATCTGCAGCTTCTTGTGAAGCGTCATTCATATCCTCATTATGAACCATTTGCTCAGATAGCAAATCAGATGCGTACTCAACAGCATTGAACTCAGCAAGTTCAAAAATTGGGGTGTCATAATCACAAAGTTCGCGTATTAAGTTTATCGACTCAATATCAATAAGATCCACAACATGCTCAAGTCCACTGACTGTACTAAATTCCTTTTCTAACTCAATTTCGATTTGCTCAAGCTCAGCTAAAAGATCATCTAAAGTTTTGTTGTTCAACCAAGGGTCATGCATGTTATATACTTCTTTATCCTCATACGGGTATCCTACAAACGTAAATAACCCATCACGCATGATTAAAGCTGCTCCTTCCAACCGTGACAAGAGAAAGGAAAGTAGGATTTTCTTATCATCCAACATACTACCGAAGTAAGGAATCCCTTCTTCGATCAATATAGGAACAAGATTTTCACTGATTTTGCTGACTAAGTCTGTTCCACGAACAATAAATCCTGTTTCTCTGCTTCTTCCGCTTTCATCTGAAAAATTTGCCGATCCAATATAAGCAATATTTTCGGTCATAACCACTTTTGAATGATTGCTAAGATGGAAAGTGGTAGCAAGGTTTTCAAAGTTAGTAGGGTCTAGCCGCTGTGTAATACGCTCAATACTTTGAGTTGCACGATCCCTTGGTTTTTGACTGTAATACTGCTCATACCGATCAGGGATATTCGTTACAATGCGTACATCTGCATGTTTTGTTGCACGTTCTAAGGCTCGTATTAATTGACTGCGATGTGCTGAAATATTATATGTTGTAACAAAAATTGATTCTGCATTAGGAAAGTCATCTAATACCTCCTGAAAGTTAAATTCTCCTTTCGAAGTTACAATATCAATCTGACCTGGTATTAACGGTATTATTGTTGTTTTATACAACTGTATTCAACTCCACAAAAAATTTATCCATGATAAAGTAACCTATAACTTATTCTTCTAATTCAACTTTCCGATATTACATTTTTATATAAAAAACTATATTTTTGCTATTAACTAAATCCACAACTGTTAGCTTTAGGCTATTAAGGAGCCTACGAGATGACTTACGTTTTCCTCAGGTTGAACGACATGATTCCGAAGGAATTACCACGCATTTGAAAGTTTGGCTTTGATATCATTTCACCCTCCAGAGCACATAGTTTTCCATTTGAAAAACCCCACTCTTTTTATAATAAAAGGATTATATTCCTTTTATAGATAACGATGCTATTCTGCAATTATTCAATCATACTAATACTTGAGATCAAACCAAGATTTGCTTTAAACTAGCTATCATCAATAATAGGTCTTCATTAATTACAGTAAAAAAGGCAAACTGATGTGATTAAAGATAAGTTCACCTAAAAAATCTGACAGAGTTCGTTGTTGAACCTTTTACTATAAAAACTGTACTATAAAATAAAACAATCACTGCGACATGAATAACCATTAGTTGGGGTCGAGTATAACTGTTTAGGAATTATTTTTCTGTTTTTATTTGTAATTCATCATTTTTTCTCCGTCTACATCTTATTCATTAATTAGGAATGAACCCCGTACGTTCTATTTCTTTGTTTCCTGTGAAATGATGATATGTGATATTTTCCAAATCACTCGGAGGAACTTCATTATCAAAAATAATTATTTGACATTCATTTGATAAGGTTGCCAAATGTTTGAAAAATAATTCCTTGACACTAGTTTTGACCTCTTCATTGTTCTCGTTTTGTTTTTTATCTCGTTCTTTATATGTCGTTAGTGGAGAGTCTAATATGACGAACCCAGGATGCGAGAGCCCACGGCTAACACAATACTCCATTATAGATAAAATAAAAGCAGAATTTATTATGGCTCTAGCACCCTTTCCATATGAAGCTTTTGTTTTATCCGCAACCACAACATCATTGGTATTTTTATTAAATGAAACCTCATCTTTATCAATAAAGCCCCAGTTTTCAAGAAACATCTGAATAATATTGCAGAATTCAATCATTAATTCATCGGATAACTTTTTGATTTCAACTTTATTTGCATCAGATTTGGTATTGTCAAACCTATTAGAAAGCTCACTAATACGGCTGCTCATATCAAACAACTTCTTTTTTCCTTTTTGAATTTCTACGATATTATCTCTTATTTTTAAATAATTTTCGTAATCTGATATTATACTAGAAACAGACAATGATTGTGTGCGTAGCAAGCTTTCCAGTTCTTCAATAGTGGTTTGATTCTTGTGCAGCAATCTATTGTTCTCCAACAAATCATTTTCAAAATCAAATATAGTATCATCTAAATCAGATAAGTGGGCTTTTAATTTTTGTTTCTCCTTATCAATAGCAATAAAGTAAATTTCCTTTGGGTGATTATCCACTTCGTTTTCCATTGGAGAATTACATACTGGACATTTTATATTAACTAGTTGATCAGTAAAGTTGTGAGACTGATCAATAAAATCCAGTCTTTCAATGTCTGATTCGTAGTTCTTTTTTAGCAATCGAAATTTCGATAAATTATCCATTATTCTTGATTTTTCATTTAACAGAATTCTAAGTTGATCTAGCAATAACCTATGTTCTTCTTCTTGCTTTTCTAGGAGCAATTTGTGTTCCTTTATAATAAGCTCTAATTCAGTAATTTTTTCATTGACTTCTCCTACTTTACTTTCTTCTACAAACTTCTCCATAGTTACAATTTCGATCTTTAAATCATTGCAAATCAGGGATAGCTCTTCGATTCTCCCCCTAAGCTGGGCCTTTTTTACATCTACGCTTTCGGATTTAACATATTTTTTGTAGTCATATCCAGATAGTATTGTAAAAAAAGTTGCTATTTCTTTAGAAGAATTTGCATCACGTTTTGTATCACCAAGAAAGATTGGTGAATTACGCTGAACAATCCTTGATTCATTTAACATCGTCAAAGAAACAAACTTCCTAAATGTGAATGCTTCAGTTTTTCCTTGAGATGTCGACCTCAATACATTTTCATATGTACAGTTACATAGGCTCATAAGCTTGGATGATAAACTGTTTTTAGCTTTTGAGTCGCTTGAGAGGACATCCAATGATGCATCATTCATATGATCAATATCTGAATAAAAATAGTGAATATTTGTTTTCTCGCTCTCATTTAAACTTCTTTTCAAAGTAATAGTTTGAGCAGATTTTTTCTCAAAAAACTCTAAAAGAACTATATCATAACCCAAGGACTCAATCGGCTTTTCTGGAATATCAGTAGCGCCAAAAATATAGTTGATACATTCGTATGCAAAAGATTTCCCAGTATCGGATGCCCCAGCAACAACGTTTAAACCCTCATTAAATATTAGAATGGCATCTTCTTTCCTAGCTCCTTGCAATACTAGTTTTTTTAATTTTATTCCAAAATCACTCAATTAATTCATCCCCCGAAGAATATTCTTTTTCAAACTCTCCTGTCCATGAACCTATATTTTTATTAATATACCTATAAATTTGAGTATCAGAATAATTAGAAAATTTTTCGTTTACCACAGCGATATTCTTCTTTAAGTGCTCGACATAACCATTAGAAAATAAACTCACAAAAGGATCGGTTATATTATTCTTTTTATAATATATTCCTGTTTTCGTATATTTAACATCTAATAATCCTTTAGAAAGCATAAGCGTTATTCCTTTGTTTACAATACCCCTTCGTACTGCAATTTCGGAAGAGTGATTGGGATTATCCGGGTGCAAGCTACCATATGAATTATCAATATCATTTAAATGCAAAACAAAATAATCATAGTACATAATTCTCTGTGAACTCATTCGTTTATCACATAAAGATAAGATAAATAATATTCGTGTACCAACTTCTTCAGGTGAATTAAAAATTTTAATTTTGTTAGTCGTCATATACCCAATTCATCTCCCCATCATTGACCAGTTCATGACATATCCCACTTTTCTCCATTACATTGATATCTCCTAATTCAGAACTGTTAATAGGAAGAATTTGAGATCTTGCAACGGTTTTATCTACGCGTTTCAAGTCATTATCATATTTAATCTCACAAGTTGATATAACTCCATGAAAGACTTGATTTTTAACATCTTCATAGATATCATCGTTTATTAACTCATCCCGAGTAAATCTTTTTAAAGCCTGTGCATTATGAAAACACTCTCTTTGCCGCTTAAAATGATTATGCAAACTTTTCTTCGATTTAAGACTATCAATATCCTTTATAGGTGTATTCTCATGATTTGAGTATACCTGTAATAATTGATCAACATAATTCATTCTTAATTCATCATCTTCAAGGGCTTCCTGGGGCTTTTTAACTTTTGGGCGTTGCTTCAGTCCTCCCCCAAAATGATATTTGTACCATCCTGTTTTGGCAAACTGCTCAATCAGAGTTGCAGGTGCAATTTCAGAGACAATAGAAAAATCGAAATCTTGTATGTACGTCTTTAATTGAGAAGATAAAGGTAAGCCACCAGATAAAATTTTTCTTTTCCCAGCACAGTATTTGTCCCAAGTATCTATTAATTCATTATTTATTCTTGATGGATGTTCAACTAAATTTCTCAAGTCTTGTCCTATACCATTGCTTGCAACTATAAAATATTTTCGTGGTTTATTGTATTTTCCAATCATAGTGTAATAGCAAAGCTTTCCAAATTCAGTCATGTACCCTGAAGGTGCAAGGGGATCTTTATATCTTTTACATTGAAATATATCAAAATTCTGCATAGAATCATCAAGATAGGCAACAATATCACGTCCTGAATCTTTAGAACCACCTATTTGAGCAATACTTTTATAATTTTCAAATTGCGTTAAATACCCGGATGCCCACTCGCATGCTATATCTTCGAACTCTCCAGCTTCAATAGTTCTTAGACGAACTAATGGATCAATCGTTGTATCAAAGATTCGACTAGTATTATTAGGAATTTCGAGCATCGGTACTGGATTAGTTTTCACTAGTGAACCTCCTTAATTAATTTCAATTGTCTCAGTAATTTTTATACTTTTGCTGGTCTGAAAAAGTCTTTTCTTGGTGGTTACCTCATTATCCTTTGAATTACCACAATTTATAAAAAAGGACTATATACTCACGACCAAGGAAACGCATTAGTCCATTTTCCTACTAAATTCTGCATAAATCTTCTTTATTTCTTACACTATAGCATATTCATGGGGATATATGGAACAAAAAAAAGCCCTTAGTTAATACTAAGGACCTAATTTAGAGCATTTATATAATTTTTGCTAAATTCCATTTTCATCCCGATTAATGAGGCTTGACAGAGCCTTCTGTAACCTTATTTATCTAATTTGCTTCTCTATTTTTTCAAACCATACAGTTTCCCACAACATCATCGCATATCCCTCAAACCATTCCGACCATGATGAAGGATTTTTCTCAACCACTCGATTATTATTCTCGTGCAACACTATTTTTTGAATTAATCTTCTTACAACCTCAAAGAAACTCTCTATATCCCCCTAATATCTCCGAGAAATCCCACCATTTACTCATACTAGATCGGCTATCAAAGAAATTACTTAAATCATATTTACAATTACATCATTCCATCATATTAAATATTGTTTTGTCTTCACGTGCCCGAGCCAATTCCAAAGGTGTTTTTCCATTATCATCTTTAGCCTGAATGTCGGCCCCATATCTTAATAGGATTTCAACTGCTGCTGCATTTCCCTTGCTGACAGCTCTATGCAAGGCCGATTGTTTATACTGGTTCCTACATTCAATATTAGCTCCATGATCCAACAGGAATTGAATACCCAAAACGTTATTACAATCCGCAAAATTATGTAAAGGGGGAAACGGTTTCTTTTCGCAATTCACATCACAGCCCATCTCTAAGATATCATTTAATAGAGCTTCATCTTTACAATGAAGAGCGATCCCGAATCCCTTCTTTTCTACCTCTTTTTGATAGATATCCGCATATTCCGTATGTATATAATTCACAATATCACTTGAATATCTAAATGCAATTTCAAGCGGTGTTTCAGCCAACGCACGTTTTCCTACATTTGCCCCTTTTTCTGCTAAAAGTCTAAATGCCTCTAAATTATTGTGTTTACAGCAAAACTGCAAAGCTGTGCCGTGATATTTCAAAACCTTATCTAAATTGGATTTACTTGCGTTCGCAACGAGTTCCTTGATTCCTTCCATATCATTCATATAACATGCAAACACTAGAGTTTTTTAAATTTTTTCGGCCTTTAATGATTTCCGTAAGGTTACTTTACTCTCCTCTCCCACCGGTTCCAAATCATATCTCTGGTAGATAATCAATTCGAAGACATCACTATCAAAAAGCTCTGGATTCATATCGTTTACAATACTATATTCCATTAATTTTCCAGCTTCCACTTTAATACAAAGAATCCCCTTTCCCTTCATTATCATCTCAATCTCATTTGTATATTTTTCAAAAAGAAAAACCGTTACATCACTAACATATGAGACTTCATTTTCAACAATCTTATAATATCCGCTGGTAAACGAATTCTCTGTGCCTGATATTAAATAAATATAAGTTTTCCCTTTAAGCACAGATTCATCGACAATACTGTTAACCAAATTCTCCACACTTTTCATACATTCATGCCCCCATGATTATACCTTCTCTATTTCTGTTATATTAGCATGAAATTCGTGCGCCAGTAAAAAATCAAACTGATTTTAAGCCCATTCAATTAAATTGTGTGAATCTGGAGTTTTAGCCTTCTTGAAATTGAAGCCAATTAACGCCGTGCTTCCATCCTGTGAAGGTTGAGTCTGCGTTTTATTTGATCCACAAAGGTAAATGTGATACTTATCAGGTGTTATCTCACAGCAACACACAGCACTCCACATGCTTTAGGTATGTAAATAATATATATTCCCGCACTCAACCCTAAAGCGTTTTTTGAATGCAGGAACATATCCAAGTTAATCTTAATCCCTCGTGTATTAATGCTTTTCCTCTCGATATATTACTACCACGCACTCCACATGCCTTGAGTGTACAAAAATGATGACCCTAAGGCCTGGTCGCCCCTTGGCGGAAAATCTATCGTTTTTAGATCAGAGTCTTTATGTCTTTCTTTTTTTATTTTCTACTGAAAGTGTCCCTCCTGATCCATCTGCCCCAAGGCAGTCTTGGTTTTTCTGACTTTCTGACAATCCTGTCAAACATAAAACCAGTAAAATAGTTTATTGCTCAACTACCCCAAAATCATCCACATAAACATATGCTGTACCAGGATTCTTGTAAGCATACACTGTTGCCCTGGTAGCGCCTGCTCCGGTTGTAAAAGGAATGTTTACCATTGTCCAGGATGTACTGTCAGATGTTGCGGATGCATCCGTTCCTTCAAAGCCATTAACGCCAATCTGAATCCGCTCTCCTATGTCTGCCTTAACCCACGCGGTACACATATAGCTGGTATTAGGACTTAGCCCCGTAAGTACCTGCTCGATACCATCTTCTCCGGGTCCCAATCTAACACTCTTAGAGCCGCTTCTTGGTACCGATACACTTGCAGCAGTATCTGAATATGTTGCTGCCCATGGTGAGATTATCCCTTTCTCGAAATCAGATTGCCTTACGTTATTAACATAAAGTAAGCTGACACTCTCAAAAACCGGGTCCGGAGGTGAAGAAAAATCATGCCCGGCAGTCCAGTCAGCTCCACCGAACTCATATGCTCCAATATCCGGTGCCGCACCAACATAATCATTCGTGATTCCAGATATTACAGCCCCTGCATTAATAGCTGGAGAAGTAGACTGCAACCTGAAATCATATGCTGTGGGATTCACAAATAACGGATTGGTTTCTGAGGTAATATTATTTCCCTCTATATGAGTACCAGGCAGTGTAAAGGTAGTAGTAAAGATATTGTTGAAAATTCTGTCGCCGTACATATCTGACTGAAAATTACTTCCCCAATATCCTACATTTCCGTTACTGTAGGTGGTATTGTTATAAATCAGGTTAAAATTACTGGGTGTATTCAATCTTATCCCTGTATAGTTTCCCCATACAACATTATGATGCACAATATAGCCCTTGCTACCGTTATCCAGATAGATACCAGTGCCGGAATAATTCTTTGCCAGATTATCATGGATGTAATTATGATGAATTACCGTCCCTTGCCCATCCCAGGCAAATTCATAGAGTATTCCGCAGTCTTTTGTCAGCTTTCCTGCATTGTACAGATTATTATATTGTATCTGGCTGTTTTGGGTAGGCATAAATATCAGATGACGTCCAGCGTTATATACCGTATTATGACTGATTAGATGGTTTGCCCCCAATAGATAGATTGCCGGAATATCCGCTGCCGAATAATTTGCTTCATGAATAAGATTATTAATTACCTTATTTCCTGTTCCCTCTATACTCACCAGATTACCGGAACTGTAGGTCAAAGTACTGTCTCTAAGCTCATTATTGGTACCGGACATAAATATCCCTGTACTGTATTGTCTGGTAACATCCGAATCATGACTGACATATTCCGCAATCATATTAGAAACTTTACAGTAATTAGAATTAGACATTTTAATGCTGGAGGCAAAGATATTAATTCCGGTAATATTTATGTAAGAGCGGGAACTTAAATCAAATGCATAAGTCCGCTTCTTTGCTTCTACTGTCAAAGTATTCGGATCAACTCCACCAGGTGCCCATAAATAAAGTCTGCCAGTAATGCTGTCAAAATACCATTCTCCCGCACTGTCAAGATCTTCAAGATTACCAGTAATATAATAGCTGTTACCGCCTGTCGCTGCAGTATCTATTTGATCAAAGGTAATGGAGCCGTCACTTGAGCTGGTAATGGTACTTTTATAAGATTTGTAGCCTGTTCCCGGAACACTCCAAACCGTTTTGCCAACCCAGTATCCAGGTGCCTGAGTTAAGTCTCCATCCTTGATGGTTGTAGTGGAACCGGAATCAACTGTTGCATATGCTAAATTTAAGGGATCAAGTGTTGGTGAATTGGGCCATCTGGCTTCAAATTGCATTTGCTTATTAACAAATATCTGATTTTTTGTTCCAAGGGAACCCTTCATTTCCGCATAATAGATGGATCCGGAGTAATTTTTCCAGCCAGTAACCGGATCGGCACCGGATACCGTTACGTTCTCTCCTGTATAAGCCTCAAAGTTTATGGGTTTTGCAGAAGTTCCGGAAGTATGAAGTGTTACTGTTTCCCGGTATGTACCACCTCGTATGATGCAGGTATCTCCGGCTGTCATGGTATCTGCTGCCTTTTGTATGGTTTTCCATGGATTTGATAGTGTACCGGTTCCAGTGATGTCATTCCCCGTTGTAGAAACATAATATACGGAATTTGCCTTTACAGTTTCCACACCCAGATTAAAAGTAAATACATAAATCATCATAATTACAACTAAAAATCTAAAGCCTGTTCTCTTATTCATAGCTTACCTCCTGGAATGAATTCTATTTTTAGATACGGCTTCTACGCTTGGGCCTAAGTTCACTGCTAGGTATGTTCTAATATAGAAATTTGTGTATATATAAGCCCTTAATTATTTAATCGACTTATACCGACTTAAAGTTTATGATTCTTTCGGCGAAGCTTCTCCAATACTGAACCCATCCAGCCATTTCATTGACCATGCATGGTATTATTTTCTTTCCGAAATGGGTGCATGAGCATCCAGGGATTAAAGTACGCTATCAAAATGATTTCATCCCTGTAATGGAAGAATCGCGTGAAAAGTATGAGACTTATCCGAAGCATGTAGTTCCTGAATTCGCATATATTACTTTCATTGAAAATGCAGGTGTGAACAACAAGAAGTTGATTGCCCAGGCACCTTACGCGGGCATGACAGATGATATTCGTGCGGGTAAGTTGCAAGCATAGTCAAACAAGACGAATTGAACTGAAAAGCCTGAGCCTGTGTCCCATAACGTAAGACAAATTAAAACACCTACCAACCTGGTCATACCCTGTCTACTTGACAGGGGTATGACCAGGTTGGTAGGTTTCCATATTAACTCATATTACACATCGCATAACTCTCCTTCTCCCATAAATACACATTGTATATACCGCTTTCAATGGGTCATTCTGTAAACTAAATCTCTCTTTTAACCGATATATACATATGCTGGACTGTTATTTAAATATCTCCTCTTGCCCTTTGTACCTTGAATGGAAGCTTACTTGAAACTCCTAAATCCGAATAACAAGGTTTCTATGCCAAATAAACTCAGTGATACATATGGGTCTTAACTCAAGTTGTACTCATCTGCGGCTTCTATAATCAGAAGCAAATTCAACTTAGAAAAATACCCATCACATCTGGAAAGGAGTTATGAACTCACTTGAGCGTATTATCAGATGGGATTGGATATGAAAGCCTACGCTTTTATGGTCCCTTTCAGCCCCTACACATCGAACAACTTCAAATAACACGTACAATTAACGATCATGCCTACTTACATATCAGTGGGATGCTCTCCGAAGAACAGGGAGTAGCTTGTATTGGTCAAAATATGGAGCAGGAGCCCATTGTGATTCGTCAGTTGGATGATCAGGGACAATCGCTAAGAAGGCTGTTCCACGGGATTGTTACACGTATGTTCGTACATTGTGTGCGAGGCGTGTATACGTTTGAATTGGAGGCCGCTTCCCATTCATACCAGATGGATATCAAACGTAAAAGACGCTCCTATCAAGATATTCACCGCACCTATGACGATCTGGTCACAGCGCTGGTTCGAAAATATCAGTACGGAGATGCCATTGATACGGTAAGCAACCATGCCAAATTGGAGACGTTTGTTTTACAATATGAGGAGACGGATTGGGCGTTTTTAAAACGCCTCGCTTCTCGCTTCGGCTCCATACTTGTACCAGAGGTAACCGCAGCCTCGCCCAAGGTTTTCTTCGGTATGCCAGAAGGCAAACAGCATAAGGTGGAGCGGGATGTATTTTATCGAGTACGGAAAACGTTTCATGAGCTGGATGTGAAAAAGCCGGGAGAACGTGCTGGCTCGTATGTCACCTATATGATCGAAAGCCTGCAATACTATGCACTAGGCGACCTTATCACGTTACCTATTGGACAAGGCAAAGAACTGGTCGTGGTTCGAGCAGTGACAACCTTAGCAGATGGCTTACTGCGCACCCGTTATGATCTTCAAGCCGAACAAGATATCCGCTATGCGCGGTATGAAAACCATCAGGCTACTGGAATTTCGCTGACAGGAACGGTGCTCAAGGTACAGCAGGATTTTGTACAGCTTCAACTGGACATTGACCCGAAGCAAGATCCTGCCAAAGCGTGCTGGTTTCCCATCACCACCCGTTATGTCGCGGAAGAACATAGTGGCTGGTACGATATGCCTGAGATCGGGGAACAGGTGGAATTGTATCTGTCCACCCACCGCGAACAGGATGCCTATGTAACGGATTCGCTCCGACAACAACGCCACGCAAATGGAAAGCCGAATGTGAAGGTATGGCAACATGTGCAAGGTAGCGGCGTCGAAATGTCTGAGCATGAACTGACCCTATCCACCTCCGGTGAATTTTCCATTACACTGCATGAAGGTAACGGCATTACGATTGACAGTCCGGGGAATGTGCAAATTCAGGGTGGTCACGTGAAGCTTGATGCTGGACAGGAACTTTCACTGGAAGCTGGAACGGCGCTGTATCTAAAAGGCGGAGCCAGCAGTATGGTACTGGATGGTGAGACAGATACCAAGGCTCCGGTGATTTATCAGGAAGGTACAGTGAAGGCTCCTGTTTTCGTGGCTGACCTCCCTCCTGTACCTGAGCCGCCACTCATGAGCATAAAAGCCTATGAAGCAGCTCAATCAGCAGCCAAGGATTCATCTAGCAGCCAAGCCTCTACTCCTAAAGCAAAAGTCACAAGTCCAGCAGAGCTTAAACAGGCGAATGCCTTGATGGGTACGGTGTCCAAACTATTAGGCTCCATTCCAGTGATGGGAAAAGTGGCTGGTGTTGTAGCGGGTGCGCTGAGTGGACCTGCGGGTGGTATAATTCTGAGAGCAACCGCAGCGATCCCTGTTCGGAGCAAAGGAACCCCTACCGTTGGAGGCAGTAAGGGGAACGGCATTCATCCGTTGAAACACTTGGCTGGTTTGGCCATGCAAGGGTTGATTAGTATACACGAGCATGAGAAAGCTAAACAAGCCTATTATAACAAGTGGATTCTTGGGAAAGTGTTTACGAGCGCACGTCATATAGCGCATTCCGGCGGCACATTGGAACTAGTACAGAATCTGCTTAAAGAATCGAATGCCATGGTTCATGCGTATCAGCAGGTTCCGGAAGAAGTAAGAAAACGCTGGAGAGCCAATTACGACAGCCGCATGGCACAGCAGCCTAAACCACAAGTCGTGGAACCTAAGCCTTGGTGGGAAAAGATGTTTGAACAAAGTGCTAAAAATGACATGATGGCTGCTCAAGCAAAAAGGGAAGCGGCACAGCTTCAAGGTGAATTGATATGGGATGCTGCTCAGGGAGCCAATGAAACCATCAAGGTGAATATGTCAATGGATTTATATAAGCAACGTGACTATCATCCTAAGCACCCGACAGCAGGTAAGGTAGGCGAAGTTGCAGGAAACGTGGTTAGCACTTTAGTAGGTGCTGGGGAAGTAATCGCTGGGGTGGGAGGAGAAGGCATATCTGTAATTGCGACTTCTACGGGCGTATTAACTCCTGTAGGCGTACTGGCAGCAGCAGCATCCGCTGGTTTCATGGTTCATGGAGGTAAGGCGCTCTACAGTGGCGCGTCCAACACTGGAAAAAGCTCCGCTGAACTCTGGCAAATGATCAAAGATGAAGGCAAACATGGTTCCGCTCCTCCTAAGCCGAGCAAACCTAAGGAGAAACCGCCTAAAACTGAGAAGATTTCAGAAAATCCTACCAAAGTAAACTATGGAGATCATTACACTAAAAATGGTCGCAAAAAGGTTTTGAAACCAGATATTGAGTATACTAGTAAGGAAGGATACAATTATAAAACCGATGGTCAAGGACGTGTTTCAAATGTGGAAGGTGAACTCAAATTAGGAGACGGAAAAAGAAACGGATATGCTCAGAGGATTGCAGGTCGAGAAGATCGTTTGCCTGATGACGAAGGTGGCCATCTGATTGCAAGTATATTTAAGGGTTCAGGGAATCTTGATAATCTCGTGCCAATGAATGGTAATCTAAATAAAGGTGAATGGAAGAAACTCGAAAATTCTTGGGCTGACGCACTTAAACAAGGCGATGAAGTGAAGGTAAAAATAACACCAAATTACAAGGGGAATTCTCAACGTCCTGAAAGTTTTGATATTAAATATAAAATTGGTGAAGAAGATTGGGAATTTAGTAGATTCGATAATGTACCAGGAGGGAAATTGAATGAATGATGAACGATTAGGAATATTATATCAACAAATAGCAGAAGTCATAGTGGATGCGATTCCCGAGGAATGGTCTAAGGTCTACCTGTACGGCGAAATCGTAGACGGTGCCCAAACTGCATATTTTTACTTTTATCCTGAGGGTAGTGATACAGCTGTTTACAGCCATGACATTCCTGAAATTTTCACAGTAAGTGAAATTGAATATTCTGAAAAGTGGAATGAATTAGTGGATTTAATTCAGGTGCTCTGGAGAGAATTTAAAGATAACGACCAAGAGGCCTGGAGCAATCTAACTTTAGTATTAGAAAGTACAGGAAAATTCAAAATTGATTTTAATTATGACAATCTTTCGAACACAGACCCTCATGCAAGAAAAACGATTTGGAAATACAATTATCTCGGCATTATGCCTAAAAGTAACTCAGGAAAAAAGCATTTAGAAAAGTATCTTGAAACTGTAGAAAGAGAAAATAAATAAGCATAACTATGTTACTTTTAGAGAAAATAATATTGAGATAGTTTGGAGACCTTCTAATCCTAAATTAGGAGAGATTTATATAACTAATCTATTTGAAAATTTTTTTAGCGAGTTACAAGCTGATATGGTTTCCATTTGCTTGGAATATGTTAATGATAGAGCAGATAAAATTTATATTTATTGCTCATATGAAGAGGGAATGATTTCTAGCGACTTTTTTTATCGTATAAACAACAAAGTTATTGAAAGACATAAACTTAATGATGTATTAAACAGTGCAGAAAAAGACGTTTTTGTATATGACGTATCTGTTAAAAGACAACGTAGAGTTATAAAAATAATAAACAATGATATTGAGAAATCTTTTCATTTATGCAAAAGATATGGACGTGAAATACCTACAGAAATGAAAATAATTTATGATGTCAAATCAAACAAATTAACAGCTAATTACAATTATGAATTAGTACACACTAATCATCCGGTTAAAACTGCAGACGATATTTCAATGGAATGGTTTGAACAAATTCAAGCAGAAAAGAGTTTTTAGAGTAAATTCGAATACTTACCAACAAACCAAACACTAACTGATTCAAGCACTCGATAAACTTACAAAAGCTCATTCCAACTTGTTTTATTAGTATGTATGGATTTCCATCCAAAAAAACAATAACTTTCCATCCCTCCCCATCAGAGTTTACATACACAGACTCAAACGGCTAAGGGAGGGAAATTCACTAAGAACAGTGTTTATTTATCAATAATAATCTTGATGAAAATCAAACCAGGTATATCACTAAAAAAAATCTAGAGCTACTGAATTATCCTTATTTAGAAGAAGATATTTTTAAAGATAGCGGATATAAAAGGTAACTTTTTCCTGTTTATTATATGATAAAAGTAAAATCAGAGTATCCTAAATAACATTTTTGAATTAAGTCGAACGAGTCGATTATGGTCAGATACTACCATGATTGACTTATTTTTTTGCTTTACTCTTGGCCTTAATGCCGTTTGGTAATATGAACAAGCTGGTGAGAACATTAGAGGATAGAGGGTTGAAGATAAAGGTGAAAGACGAGAGATCCCCAATGATGGCAGCTATTTAACTACAGATGGTGAAAATATAAAATCACCAATGCTAGATTAGTACACCTTTATAAGAAAGTGAGGTTATAGTGAAATGATACTTACTCTTGATATAAGTAATGAAGAATTTGATGGAATTATAGATGGTGATGGAGAATTTACACCGACTATTTTTTTGAATTTTCCAAGTGATGTTAGAGGAATATACGAATTTGAACTCATAAATACAGTGATAGATATTTATAATTTTAAAGATCAAATAAAAATCAGGGACTTCATGTAAAAGATGATTCACTTTTTGTATTTGGAAAAATGAAAGTTCGAATTGAGGGGGTCAAAGGTGCGGATTTCAAACTAATTGAAGGTAACCTTCTTGCAGGACGTGAGCAATCTTACAGTTGGCCCTATACAATTGATAGCGGTGATATTGTATGTAAATGTGGGGGGAAGTTATCTTTCCTAGAGGATTGCTACGTAGCATTAATGATTGTTACTGAAAGTAAGCCTAAAATAACATTAAAATTTAATATTGAGGAGACAGTTCCTTTTGATTTCATGAATAGCAGTAGCATAGAGCAAGCAAATTTTAAAAAAGTAGAGTCTAAATACATGAAATCTCTTGGGAAGTTGTTTGATTTCAACTTTTTCCAAGAGTATTTTGGATCTGGGAGAAGAGCTATTAAGAGTGAGTAGTTCAAATGTTAAATAAAAGGATCATCTAATGGCTTATTCTGAAACAATGAGGAGGATGAGCCTTTTAATCTAATCCTGAGAGGAAGAAATATGTGATTGGAAAAATTATGCACCTAATAATAAACGCGTCTTTAGATAAAGATGATAGTGTTATAGTAGCTGCTCTAAAGTTATTAAAAAATGATTGCAATTTAGAAGAATTAGAGGGTGACTATTTTGCTCAACTTGTTAGTATGATTCCTCTGGTTAAAGAACAGAGTACAAAGGCGCTTTTAATTGAAACAATTGTGGAATCTCCAGAATTCGTTAGCGACGATACGGTACTGGACGAATATGTGAAACTTATATCAGAAGGTGCGACTAACGTTCAGGAAGCTGCAAGATGTTTAGGTGCATTTACTGCCTCCGGATCTACAAACAATCAGATATTCTTACAATTGGCCAATAAATTAAATAATAAATTTGCCCTTGATATACTAGTTTCAATGGGACGTTCTAATTGGGGAGAAATCCCTCATTACCTAGAATCATTTGCTCAAGAGGTTCAAAAAGCACAAAGGATAAGATATCGTTCAGGAATAATTGCAGCCTTTTTATTAATTGTTCATCCTCTGTGTTCAGAATACGCTCATGTCAGTTCGTTATCTTTTGGATATCCATTTACTGAAGCGGCTATGAATGATTGGGCATGGGTAACCCCAAAAAATACAGAAAATATAGTACAAAAGAAAATAGTAACCTCAAAAGAAGCTGACGTATTGGTGAAATTAGGGAGATTATTGCGATATAATAAGGATTTGAATTTAAACGAAATTGCAAAGCTCTACACCGATTTTTTTGAAGATAAGAACCCATTTGATGTTATTTACACTTTACCAAAGTAAAAAACATAACGCCAAAGAAGTCACTGTGGACAAGAAATCGTAGAACCTGCCCCTATCTTTCCCCTAAAACAATGACTTGAGATCCCTTCCCATCTAAAGACGTTTGACTTGAAAAAGGAAATGTTCGAAGAATACAGTGCTGGTAAAGCATAGGCACCAAAGCAGGTAAGTAATGTTCATATTGATATTGAAGAATAGGAGAATAATTAAATGCTTATAATAAAGGCTTTAACCAAGATGTATGAGGATTGGGGTGAAGATATAGACGATTTCTATATTACTTATAATGTAGATATCGGACCCAGTGAAATAAATGGAGCATCAGACATGTTTTCACTTGAACTAATAAGTCCAAAAAGGTTAGATAGAATGGCAGATCAAGGTGATATTATTATCGGGCATGGTCATTTTATAGCAAAGGACTTTAATGAAAATACACTTGAAACAACATTAAACCGTATCATTAATAGATGCACAGATGATGATATTAATAAGGCATACAAAAACCTATCTACATATTTTCGTTGGGAGATGGATGAATAATTAGAGATCTAGTTGATTTACATACACACAGTTAGCCCTATAGCAGATTTCACAAAAACAATGTCGTGATCACGATCACGGTTTAGACTGTAAATTTAAGTTAAAATATAAACAATTTTAAATTTATTTCAGCTGAAACCAAAGATACCGTGATCGATCACAAAGAAAAAACAAGGAAGTGTACAAAGATGAAAAGAACTGATTTACCTCTTGTCTATTCTTGTTCTGGATGTTCCTCCGCAGCACAAACCGCTAACATGATCGCTATACAAATGGACCGAGAAAAAGTCGCTGAAATGTCCTGCATTGCTGGTGTTGGTGGTGATGTCAAACCCCTTGTCAGAACAGCAAAATCGGGACGTGACATCATTGCAATTGACGGCTGTCCCTTGTCCTGTTGCAAGAGTTGCTTAGCAAGGCATGAAGTTCAACCCAAACACCATTTCCTGCTGTCTGACTTTGACGTACCCAAGATCATAGGAGAAGATCCTAACCCTGATCATTATAGGAATGCTTACACACAAATCTTAGAACAAATTGGACAATAATCCTTAGTCAAAATTAAGGTGTGTATCGAAAGATGGCTCTCAATATGCACAATATCGTAAATTAGTTTTTACTGGTGGCTCCTAACATATCTTTAGGGGCCACCAGTATTTTTTTACTCCCAGTTTAATTATTGGATATAAAAATCCTAAAGAATTTGGGGTTCTAATTAGAGTCATTTTTCAAATTTTTAAGCAGCTCATTTGCAACATATGGCAAAGCGTTTTCGAACCCTTTTCTTTCTTACAAGTGACTATACATTCTTTTTTTAATACTTTTCAGATAACTAAGTTTCCCCCTCCTATATTCAAGCTCCCCCGCCTCCTTAGCTGCCTTGTAAAATTACTCGTCGTTACCATCCAAGCAACACAGCAACTATGTACCTGCGTACCAGCCTTGAGTTGGAGTACTATCTCATTCCCAACATCACGTTTCCAGCATCTGCACTGAACGGCGATTATATAGCCCTCTTTGCCTTTGAGAATTACTTTACGTAATAGCGAAAAGCCTAAAAATAAACATAATGATGAAATCGGTGAATATCACAAAATGACAACAGATGTTATATTATACTTTGTTGATATTAAGCAAAGGAGATGCTTATGATGAATCAAGAACCAAATCAGCAATTAGGTGAGATTATTGAGCGGTTCATACATTCATATATGTCAGAAAATAATAATATCCGATCTCAAAAAGTAATCAACACTGCAGATGAGGAAACAATAGCTCATTTAAGGAAAATTGGTTTTCCCAAAAAAGGAAGACCCGTAAAAGAAGTTGTCGATGAAATGAGGAAAAACGTTTATTCTCATCAAACTTTCATGCAACACCCTCGCTTTTTCGCCTTGGTTCCTAGTCCAATGTCTCTTTACTCTTGGTTAGGAGATATCATGACCAGTGCTTATAATACCCACGCCGGAAGCTGGATGCTGAGTTCGAGCGCAAGCCTTTTAGAGGGAGAAGTGATCCGGTGGATGTGTGACCAAGCAGGATATCCAGATACGGCTGGGGGCTTATTTCTGTCGGGCGGATCGCTGTCAAATTTGACCGCGTTAGCGGCTGCCCGCAATGCAAGGCTATCCGAGCAGGAATATGCCATTGGAACCGCTTATGTTTCAGATCAAACTCATTCATCGGTCGCCAAAGGGCTACGCATCCTCGGATTCCGTGGTGATCAAATCAGGAAAGTTCCAAGTGATAAAAAATTTCGTATGGATGTTTCAGCCTTAGAAAAAAAGGTAATGGATGATCAGGCGGCTGGCATGAAGCCTTTTGCGATCATTGCCACAGCAGGCACAACCAATACAGGAAGCATTGACCCGCTAAACGAAATTGCTGACTTATGTGAAAAACATAATATTTGGTTACACGTGGATGGAGCTTACGGTGCGTCGATTTTGGCTTCTTCGAAATATAAGTCTCTTTTGAGCGGGATATCGCGTTCAGATAGTATCACCTGGGATGCACATAAATGGCTAATGCAGACCTATTCCTGCAGCGTAGTTTTAGCCAAAGAAAATCAACAGCTTAGAAACTGCTTCAGCACACATCCAGAATATTTGAAAGATGCCGAGACTAATGAAGAATATATTAATTATTGGGATCTGGGCCCCGAATTAACGCGACCTGCTCGAAGTTTGAAACTGTGGGTGACACTGCAAGCTTTGGGGACTGATGCTGTCGGTGAAGCCATAGAGCATGGAGTTCAACTCGCAGAATGGGCTGAAGATGAAATCAAGAAACATAATCATTGGGAAATTGTATCCCCCGCGCAGTTAGCGATTGTTAATTTTCGATATGCACCACCTGGATTATCCGACCAAGAATTAGATTCACTCAATAAAAGGATCTCCCAAGAAATGATGACAAACGGATACGCCTCTGTGCTTACGACACAACTTAATGGAAAAACGGTTCTCCGAATCTGTGCCATTCACCCAGACACTACGGAAGATGAGATAAGGAATACAATTCAGCTTTTATCGAATATAGCAAGATCATTGAATGAGAAAAAAGCTCTTTTATGATGTTCAATTGTGAAAATGAAGTACTGCACTTTCTGTAAATAGATGAAAATGTTCAGCATCACACAAATAAGAGGGGCACGCCGCCCCTCTTTACTGTTTTCCCAGACATCTTCCAAATTATTTGCCATTGTACAATGCAGTAACAATGAACAGCACTCAATCCTAAAACGTACGCACTCCACATGTGTCAAAGAAGGACAAACTATCACTGCTCCAAAGCAAACATGCGATCTTACGCAACCTATCTCAATTCACGGAGGGTAAAAAAATGAAACGAAAATATTTTTATAGAACGGCTGTATTATCTCTTGCAGTTCTTGTGAGTGCTATATTTGGAACCTCTTCTTATAACGCTAATGCAGCACCGATTAATCACTCTATTCATGTCAAAGGAACCTCTTTGCTCAAAGTGAATGATTATGATGTTTTGTACTGCACACCGATTGGTCCCTACGTTAATGAAGAAAAACGTCTCATGGTTCCGCTTCGTTCCGTTGCCGAGCTTCTTGGCGCAAAAGTTGATTATAACGGTAAACTTCAGGAAGCAAAAATCAGGTGGAGTTCAAATGAAATTGTGTTTCAAAAGGGAGCAAAAACATATAAACTGAACAATACTCCAGCACAGATGGACACTCAGCCCGAAGTGATTCAGGATGCCTTTGTCATTCCGCTTGGAGTATTGCTGAGAAGTATGAATATCCCGTTTGAGTACAGGAACAACAAAGTGATTTTAAAAAATCCGGCTTTTGACCAAAGCAAGACTTTTCAAAGAGTAATAGAACTGGACCAAGGAAGATTCATTCTTGATAATCCTTCTGCACTGGATATTCAAAATTTCAAGCTTGTGGAAGAGAAAAACTCAGCAGGCGAAACCAGAGGGAGTATTACGGTGAGTGGATTAAATCGGACAGGCTCTACGATTAGAGAAGGGAAAGAAGATTTGCACATCATTGGCTATTTTAATCAAACGGTGGATATAGATGCAGACTTCGCGTCTATAGATCTCCCGGATCGAAAACGTCCAAAAGTTAATCCGGAAGGCAGCGTGTCTCAAAGTCTGTCGTATCTCAAAATAAATGACCCTTTGCAGTATATATTAGCTGCCGGAAGAACATTAAAAACGAAGAACGAACGAAAATAGTAATATTGGAGAAGTTTAAACTCAATACAAATGCTTGGTAGTCGGTCTGAACAGACTCTGTCAAATAGATATACAATACTAAAAATCAATTAAAAGGCCCTTAGCTCTTTAACTGATAAGAGTATGTCTTGAGTCATGGCTTTTCTTATGCTACCTCGCCCATTGGCTAGATTAGTTTCTCGAAGGATTACAACAGCTGTACTAACGTAGCAGAATTCTACAAGCTCACTTAACTCGATGTCTTAAATATTTAAAGCAAAAACCCGCTCAAGAGCGGGTTTCAGTATAGAGACATGGGGAGTTGCCCCCCCTGTTCCGAACTTTTTAATATGCATTAAAAATTTTCACTCCTCAAACCTACGATCCAAGATTAGAAGAGTCCTTGGTTTGTTACCTATTCCCAAGCAATCAAGCATTATTTCTTAATGTGAACATGTAATGTTCCATTGATCGTCGTTGTATTTACTATAGCTCCCAGAACTTCCGAAACAAATCTAAGAGGAACCATGACCCGGTTTGGAAATTCTGGCATAACGGGAGCACTTGGCATCATCTTTTCTTCATCGTTCACGTATGCAACTTTGCTACCCACGGTTAATCGTATAATTGTACCATTCTTCGATTTAATGGTAACTTCTTGTGTAGGCCTGTTCCACGAGACAGACTCTCCCAAGCCCTCAGATATGAATTTAATAGGGACGTATACTGTGTTGGTGGATCTCTCTATATAGGGATTGATGTCTGTTATCAAAGTGCTATTATTTTCGTTTGTAGATTTCTCTCCAAATGGATCTAATGTCAAAGCGCTGTTATTTACATCAACTTCAACATTATAACTAAATTTAGATCCTGCATAAGCGTTCTCAACTGAGATAGAAGAAACAAACACAAAGATAACAGCTAAGGGTAAAATTATACGTTTTAACATGGTTTATTACCTCTCCCCATTTATCAACTAGCCCCTCATTGAGAAGCTAAAACACCAAATGCATCCTGTATTCAATCTTTCCTTACTGACAGTGAACAGTAATCAACATGTGTCGAGACGATGTACGGAAAACCTGACAAACAAATTCTCAAACCGACGTTCTAAGGAGATATTCATTTTTATCGAAAAATAAGCGTTTGATTAAGCAATAAATCATTTCTTTTTAAGTAATTACCATTAAAAGTAATAGGTATCGAAGTTCCATTGAAGTAATCTCTCTTATTGTCATGTTTTATAGCATGAATATGAAGATGCGGCTCACTGCTGTAACCTGAGTTTCCTGCTTTCGCAATTTCTTGTCCAACCTTGACAAAATCATTTTTCTTAACTAACAGACTATTTTTCTTCAAGTGTAACAGCAAAATATTATATCCTTTGTGTTTGATGATAATCATATTTGTATTACTACGACCCAGGGAGTTTGGCACATTATCTTCTACTCCATCCACAACTTCGATAATTCTACCCTCAACCGGACTATATACTGAATCATTATAAATGGGATAGGATTTTAAAGATTCAGGATTATCAAATTTTCCTTTTCTTGAACCTAACGGGGTGAGCTTGGTTATATCTACCGCATATTTCAGAGTACGATGCGAAAAGTGATAGTTCATAGATGAACTCATTCCACCATTCACTACCTCGTAAGCCCCTCCTTTCAAAGGGAACGCTAAATCGACTGCATCTTCGTGTTTAGGAGTGGATGTAATGTATGAAATATTAAATAAAATACATATAAAAACTTGATATATCGCTAATAAACCATAAAGAGAAAGGAATATTCGTGTTTTTCTATTTAAGCCATTAAATTTAAAAGAGCGTAAAGTAACCATTTGACGGAATAAGGAACATCCAAACAATACGATGCAAACCGGACGTAAATAATAACTAATTTCTGTCCAATCATTTATGAATAAAATCATGAACGTATATGCACTTGTAAACAAAGTGTGAATATACCACGAAATACGATTTTTAAATGGAAAGTAAGCCATAATCCAATAAAGTATAAGTGGAATCAGCAGCATTTTTACAAAATAAAAAAACATTCAATTTCTTCCTTTATCATATGATAATTTTTTACTTACCTCTTTTTGAAATTCAGTATCCGTTAATAATTTATGAAAAAATAAATCCAGCTTCTGCTTGAGCCAAATGTGATCCACCCCAGAATCATCTTGAATAAACATGGCTAGTTGAATGTCATTTCCTTCCCGATCCGTACAATATAAAGCCTCTGTTAGGACAGAAATGGTAGACCCACCTTTGTTCCCGAACTCTATTAGCTTGGAGTTATCCACCTGTCGCTGAATTAGCATTTTTAGATATGGATTTAAAGTAGAAGGAACCAACTCCTCCTTGTGTATAAGCTTCATGAGGTAAGCATATTCTTTAGTCGTTGAACGAGGAAGCTTGCGCGATTCCAGCACTTGAAGCCTTCGTGCATAATTCTGCTTGGTGTTCCATTTCTGAATACATCCTAACCCCTTATCACTATTTAGTATCTGGTGAATTTCAATGGATTTTTCCATGTATTCTTTGTAGGTCATTTCACTTATTTTTTGTATCGATTCTTTAAATCCTATTTTATCTACTTCTTGGATATAAGAAGACATTAAACCCGCAGATGAAAAAGGAAAAATTTTATCATGTAACGAAAGTGAGAGTTTATTTATATTTTCATTTATCTCATCTAATCCCATTTTATCCATCAGAAATTCTGTATTGGCATTGGAACTGTAAGCTAACATACCGTGAGCAATTTCAAATAATGTAATTTTTCCTTGAACCTCTTTATGATTTGACTTAATCCATTTGATCCAGCTATTATGAGCGTTGCCATCAGAACCAGGAATATAAAATTTATTTAATTCCTCTAAATCCACAAGTTCATGTTCATCTAACAGCTTTGCCGCTACTTGGCGAGCAAACTCAATAGCGATGATCACTTTCGCAGTGCTGGCAAGCGGCATTTTAACTTCTGAGTTGTAGCTG
This sequence comes from Paenibacillus sp. T2-29, assembly GCF_052921365.1. Taxonomy (NCBI): domain Bacteria; kingdom Bacillati; phylum Bacillota; class Bacilli; order Caryophanales; family Paenibacillaceae; genus Paenibacillus; species Paenibacillus sp. T2-29. The sequence continues at coordinate 1,137,818 of NZ_JBREVE010000001.1, forward strand.
ATTTTCTCCATACCATTTTTGATCATATACAAAGAAGCTTTACTCGGATTTTCCTTCAAAAAGCTTAGAACATCTATTTCTGTTTTCTTATTATTTTGGCGCTTCGCAATGAGCAAAAACAGGATACATATGAAAACAAATATTAAAGTTATAGCTACTAACAATAAGATTATTTGCATACTTTGCTCCTTAATGGTGAAGTTCACATAAATCGTCACAGTTCCCTACAGGAATCACTTTTCTTTTAGAAGCTATATAATCATACAAATAACCGCCTATACCCATTTTTTTGAAAATGATTATAAAGGGAACCGCCCACCATAGATACGGTATTCTTGTACAAATTTGTGCAATAGAGTCAATTCCGCGGTGTATTCTACTGGGATCATTCAGTGAGAAGCTATGCATTCGCCTTTGTAATTCATCAACATCTAATTTGTATGCTTGAACCAATGAAGAATTCCGAAAACTAACAAGCCGTAGCATTCTAAAATAATCCAGCTTGTACAAATAGTCTTTTATATTTGTACAGACAGGACACCAACCATCATAGAAAACCAGAATTTGTTTGTGTTGAAAGCTTACATATCCTAATCTTCTTGTTTTTCTTCGAATTGTAATTGTTATTTTCCGGAAACTGATCTTTATAAAATGGTATAACTTTTTATATTCTTGATCCGTAAACAACAATAATTCCATAACAATCATAATTAACGAAAATGTCAGCAAACCCATTCCTATAGCAATACCTATATGAAACAATATCATGGCAATAACTACAAACGGTTTAAGCCTCTTATTAATCACAGCAAAAGGGAATGCAATTTTAATAATTATAGATAAATAAGTGAATAGAATGGTGAGTCCAACATAATGGTTAACCATATAATCCAAAATAGGTCTGCTAAACTCTCTCACTTGAGATATATAATAAAGTGCTGTTCCGTTTTGCCACATTTCGCCCATAAGCTGGTACATTCCTGAGAAAAAATAAACAATACACAGTTGTATAATACAAAAAAGTACTGCAAAATTGTGGATTATCACGGATAACTTATAGAGTAAAGAGTCTTTCGAGTCTTTTCCACGTGAGTTGTTCATTTTAGAATCCAAAGAGAAATAGGCAGTGTTATTGGTGAACAACAGAAAAAACATATTCACTATAAGTAAGTTGTCTCCTCCGTCACTAATATGAAAAGAGCGAACATACAATGAATAAAAAAATAAGTAGGCTAGAATTGAAAAAAGACGGCCTTTATATCCTATTAAATAAAAAATAGTAACTATAATTCCTAGGTGATAGATAAAGTCAAAAAATAAAGCTGATGAATTCAAATTATATAAAGACCATGTTAATGACTTGTACCCAGTAGAATAAATATTAATTCCAGATTCGTGCCAAAAAAAGTATCTTTGTTTATAATGAATAAAATAATTGAAAAGTAATATCAACCCAATACATATCCGAAGGATACTTGTACCAATAAGAAAGCGTTCATTCATAAAAAAATTACGGTAATTCAACAACATCCTTTACAACTCCTTTCCAATCATATACGACATTCTCTTCTTTCACTTTAAAATGAAGATCATTCCGCTTTGAATATGGAATCGCATCCGATATTGAGGTCATAAACTGGACATCAGTTATTTCATGTTTCAAAAACTCCCTTTTTGCAAACGCAGAAGCATAGCGATAAATGATTTGTTCAACTTGATCCGAATCTTTTTCTAAAGAAGCATTTATTTCTTTGGATATATTTTCTTTTCTTGATATTTTATCCATTAATTTATATGTTAGGTCATCTTTCCCTCCTATATATAATTGATGTATGTATCCACTTCCAATTCTGAGCATCCTATTATAAGGTGAAAATACTGTCGTCTCATTCGTCCTAATCATAGGTTCAGTAACATCATACCAATTGCTTAAAACAGTTTTGGTACTGCCCTCCTCCTTATACTTCACACGTACATATAATTTTAGATTTTGAGTCATAGGCTGGGGAGCAAATAGATGCCAGTTTTGTTGAAAAAACCGTCCAACATAGTTATCAGTTACTGATTTCAATGAAACAGAGACCGGGTTAAGCGGTCCAGCGTGAAGTAAAATAAAGAAGAAATGAACCATCAAGAACAACGATAAAGAGAATAACGTAGCATTTAAAATACACGCTTCACTTTTTTTTTTCATTTAAGAAATCACCTCTTTTTAATAACATCAGGGAGAGAGAAACATAAAAATCTGATCCTCTCCCTAATATTTCAGCTATTTATCAAAAATTACATCTGCATTCTCTACATCACTGCTAGAAACACCTGTACCTAATAGACTTCCTAAGCGGGTCGCTTCTCTCAGAGCATCCTTGTTAGCTTCATAAGCTGCTTTACCAACTTGTACTGCTTTACGAGCAAGGGAGGCTATTGCTTGAGGTTCAATAGCAGCACCATTTGCATTCGCGCTAATTAAAGGAGAAGAATTTCCAGAGGAAACGTCATAATCAGAAGCGTAAGAAGCGCTTAAACTTACAGTAGAGAAGGCTGTGATGGCTAGAGCCAGACTAAGTATTGTTAATTTTTTCTTCATAGATAATTCCTCCTAAAATGGTTAGTAACAAAATAATTTCAATCTCTTAGTTTTATAACTTTTATATTACTATTATTTAATATAATTACTTATTATATCACTCCCTTCCATATTTTATATCTTATTTTCCCTTGCCAAAAATCATAAACATAAATTTTTGGTAATTAAAATTAAAAATTATTATCTTAGTCCAGTCACGCTTCATTTTAAAATCCATTAAGAAAAGAAAACAGCAATCTCTACAAACCCCATCAAACTCTGTGCCTTAAATAGTTTCATGTCTACATTTGGTCTACAATTAAGGGTGATTAAAAGCAAAAACCCGCTCAATGAGCGGATTTCAGTATAAAGACGTGGGGAGTTGAACCTCTGTCCCAAACTTTTAATATACATTAATTGTTATTATCAGTGTTCTTCAAGCCATATGTATCAGACTTGAGGAGCTCTCTCCATTTATCAACTAGACCCTCATTGAGGAGCTAAACACCAATGCATTCTGTAATCAATCTTTTCTTACTGACAGTGTACAGCACTCCTCATACTCTTGTGTGGTGACAATGATTGCCGTATTTTGGGCCAACTATCTGGCATCCGAATTTTTATTACATCATTTCAGCAAACTGTCATTCTTAATACTTTTTTATTAAAAAGTGATCGCATCTATTTTTCACTAAAGCTTTTGGCCCATTCAGCAACCCTAAGACTACTTTCTTCTTCTGACAAATCCTCAATCCTGGTCATAATAGACCATCTTACTCCACAGGGATCCAATATACTTGCGAATCGATCACCTGAAACAAAGTTTGTAACGGGTTCCCTTACTTTCGCTCCTCTTGCTACCGCATTTTCAATGACCTGATTCACATTCATTACGTAAATTCCGAAAGAATAACACGCATTTCCTTCATCTGGCGGCAAGACCAATTGATATGTCGGATTCGCTGCTCCCAGCTGCAAAAAACCATTTCCAAAATCTAATTCCGCATGAACAATGATTTTATTGCCATTCTCATCAGGAAATTCAGTAATATCCTTAACTCTCGCATTGAAAACCGCTTTATAAAACTCTATTGCTTCCGAAGGATTCTCCACAGTAATAAACGGGGTAATAGATGTAAAGCCGTTGGGTATTCCCTTCTTTGTATATTTACCTGACACTCCCACATATTCTCTGCTTTCAGTCATTTTAACTCCTCCTTTAAATGATCGTAACAGTTCAGTTTTATGCTTAGCTTCATTGGATTGAATTCATCAATTCATAGTAATGTTTGGATGCACGAGTCTTATTAAGACTATACCAAGCCTCTAATGTTTTAGAAGAAAACACACCTAGAGCTTTCAAAACGTGTACGGAGAATTCCAACGGAGCCATTCCAGATGCAGTGATTAGTTTTCCATCCGTTACAGCAGACTCCATTTTGTAATACTTTTCGCCCGTATAGGTGGGACAGATCATTTTAAGGTATTCCAGATCATTGCTCGTATGCGAACGTGAATTCAGCAGTCCTGCCTGGGCAAGTCCCATGGTAGCACCACAAATCGCTGCAACCCATATACCTTTCTCTAAACACCTCTCAGCGACTTTTAAGATCGGTTGGTGAATGGTTTCTGTCCATGTATTTCCACCGGGTAAAATCAATAAATCCGTGCTTTCAATACTGCACTCATCCAGTTTGATGTCAGGCAGGATTTTCAATCCACCCATGGTAGTGACAGGAGTCTTCTCCATTCCCACAGTAACTATTTTGGATGGGACCAGCCCCTTTTTATAATATCTCCCCGAGTTCAGTTCGGCAGTTAAGTAACCGATCTCCCAGTCTGCCATAGTGTCAAAAACATAAAGATATACCGTACTATTCATTCACAGGTTCTCCTTATTTTATAATTTATCAAGTGATACCAACCTCGGTAACCCGTGATTATCCCCATTATAAAAAAGCTTCACTGACATCTGCTGTCAGTGAAGCTTTTAGCGCTGATAATATTCTACTAACTCCGACGCAACAGCAACTAGTTTTTCCTTCAAGCTCTGTGGTTCGATGACTTGAATGGATTTCCCATAGGGGAGGAGTAAATAAGGGACATATGTATGAAGTGATTTTTCCTCAAGCAAAAAGATGGCTTGGTTAGCGGTTCGTTCTTTCAGATGATGCCCCAAAAACCAATGCAGACATAAGTCATCCAATGCCTCTGACTTGCCTTCGATCATTAAAGAAATTAAACCGTCCTTGCCTACTAAATCAGGTAACAGATTTTGCATAAAAAATTCACGAGCCGAAAAAGCCTCAGGCCGCTTAAATAGGCTTGGAGTACGCTTAATCTGTAGAATCCGATCTGCCCGAAAGCTACGGATCTCATTCCTTAGGTGACAAAATGCAACAGTATACCATTTGTTGTTCCAGTAAACCATTCCGTAGGGGTCTATCATTCTATTCTTGGGTTGTTCTTCATGGCTTGTGCGATAATCCATTTCGACAGAGAATTCGTTGGCTACAGCCTGCTCCAATTCTGCCAATATCGGCTGAAGAGAAGGATCTCCCATGCGATTTATCACTTCAAATCCGGCTAAATGACGACTAAGTATACTTTCCTGCTCTTGATTCGAATACATTTTCAATTTTGACGTCGCATTGCTTAATGCCTCACTCAAAGGGTATCCAGCCTCTTTTGCAAAAACCGCAGCATGAAGGAGCGCCTTTTTTTCCTCCATATCAAATAGTAAAGGTGCTCTAATAAAATTATTCAGCAAGCGATACCCGCCATGATGACCCGTGTCGGATATTATAGGCACTCCACTGGCGCATAGTGCGTCAATATACCGATAAACTGTCCTTATATTTATTTCTAACTTTTCGGATATTTGTTTTGCGGTCATTTTCACACCCGAATTCAGCATCCATAAAATGGCCAGCATATTACCGTTTTTTGGCATAACATGAACCCTCCTCTCTTATTAAAGCTTAATCTTTTATAAATATCACTTTATACTCCCTCTTACCACCTATTATATGCTTTTTTCCATCTTATACTTCCCTCTCATATCTCCAAATTCCAGATTTACACATAGTAAATACCATAATGAATGGGTCATTCTGTAAACTAACTCTCTCTTTTAACCGATAAATACATATGCTGGATTTATAATTCCACTTTTTAAACACAACTACAGAAGGAGACACCTATGGAAAATATCGTGACGTACGGTCATATCGAAATCATGCCTTATGAGTTCGTCCGCCTTCATGAACTTAAAATCTTTAAAACAGTCAATGACCATGCCCGAATGATCTGTACAGGCATCATCTCGGAGAAAAAGCGAGAGCTGTATGTACGTGCTTCGGATGAAGAAACCCAGGTCAAAGCTTTTGTTACGGACAAAAATGGCAATCGGCAGCCTCTTTTTCGAGGCATTGCCTTGGATGTGGAGGAAAAAGTCGTTCACGGGGTCCATTACCTAACCGTCGAAGCCATCTCTCATACCTACGAGTTAGATATTAAACGCCATCAACGCTCTTTCCAAAATCCCAAGCTCACCTATACGGGTTTGATTGAAAGTATTGTATCGGACTACTCCAAAGCAGAAGCGATGGATGTTGTGTCCCATAAGAAGCCCATTGGTACCTTTATCATGCAATATGATGAAACCGATTGGCAATTTCTGAAACGGATGGCTTCCCACTTCTACTCTCCGCTCATTCCTGCAGTGGGCTATGGAGTGCCAAAGTTTTATTTTGGTCTACCTATGGGACTCAGCAAGGGCGAAATACAATCTACCAATTATAAAGTCACCAAACGGGTCGCGGATTTTCAAACCGCCTCAGAGAACCATATCCCTGGCGTGCGTGATGCGGATTTTATCCAATATGAGGTCGAGACGGAGAAATTGCTGGAGCCTGGCTACGAAGTGACCTTTCAAGGTCATAAGCTGATCGTAGCTGAAGTGCTAACAGAGATGAAGGACGGGGTACTGACCCATACCGCCAAGCTGTCACCACGAAGCGGCTTACGTCCGATTAAAGACTACAATCGCTCCATTATCGGCGCTTCTATTCAAGGCAAAGTACTGAGCGTTCGTCGGGACAAAGTACGTGCCCAGCTCGATATGGACGATCAGCAAGATCCGAACACAGATTACTGGTTTCCCTACTCTACCATTTATGCCTCTGCGGATAACACGGGCTGGTATTGTATGCCTGAGGATGGGGACAGCATTCGCATTTATTTCCCCAGTTATAAGGAAGAAGAAGGATACGCAATCAGCTCAGTTAAAAGAGAACCACAACCTTCCGGGGGAAAAGCTTCTGTTACTTCTGGTCATGGCACAACTTCTGCTTCGTCTGCCGGATCAAAGTCTTCTTCGGCACTGTCTGCGGTAGCTCCTGCGCCAGATCGAATGGCTGATCCTGCCATTAAAACGCTGCGAACCAAATACGGCAAAGAAATCATGCTCGCCCCAGATCAAATCGTTATTTCTGGCAATGGCATGTCCATTGTCATTAACGATAAAACAGGCATTGATATTGTAAGTGGAAAAAATGTGAGTATTAGCGCGGCTTCGGATATTATTATGAGTTCCGGTAACATCCAGCTTTCTGCCGGAAAAATTGAGCTGTCTGGTAAAGGTAACACGATCACGTTGGATGACAAAACCACCTTCTCCGGCACGGAAATTAAGATGAACTAACGGAAGGTGAAAACTAGCAGATGGATAAACAAGCGGCATTACACCATTTTAAAGAACATCATTTTACACCTTTGCTGGACATTCAGTTGGACAGGCTGGAAGCCATGTTTGATCGCTACCAAGCTCAACTAATCTCCGATTTCAAAGAATCGTTTAGGGATTTGTGTATACACATTCTGAACATGCAGCAACAAGGCCAAAAAGAACCCATTGGATATATTCACTACTCGTTCTTGCGCACTCAGATGCTGGAGCAATCCTACCTGTATATGGTCGAGGCTTATTCTGCTGAATGGTACGAAGATGATTCCGATTGCAAGTTAACCTATGACGCGTCATGGGCTTACGCACCAATGAGTATCATGTTGGAAGCCTTGGAGAAGGAACGAAAAATATATATGGGGACGATCACTTCAGTGGACGTTGAACGATTGATGTTGGAATCCGCTCCTTTATTCCACCAGTTTGTGAGCTCCCTTCTGCGCTTAGGGATAGCAGAAGTGGTTCAAATGCCTGAGTATCTCGCTATTCATAAAGCTGATCGTGTAGTCATCCGAACGGGCGAATACAAGGATATCAGCGAGAATCTATATGTCGAAGATCAGGAAGCACTTCTTGCAGATCATGTGAGAGAGCAATTGATACACTCCAGTGAAGAAGAACCCTATGTTTACGAAAGCCTAAAGCGGCTCTCTCTTCCCCACCTTCACCTGATGCAAAAGGATCTGCGCTATAACGATTTTAGCCACACTGACTTACGGGAAAGCCAGTTTCACACCTGCATATTGATCGGAAGCATGTGGCAGCGATCGAATCTAGCAGGGGGTAGCTTTCAGGGATGCTTACTGACCGACGCGGATTTTAGATATAGCGATTTGAGAGATGCTAACTTCAGTAATGCCAGCGGACAACCTTATCGGGAACATGGAGTTCGGGTACCAGGTCTATGTGGCCTTCATTTTGAACATGCCATCCTGGATGGGGCCGATTTTACGGATGTGCATTCGTTTGAACATGCGTATTTTGATGGGGCTTCGATGCAAGGAACCCTCGTCCCGCAAAAGTACTACCAGCATTGGAAACTAAGCGAAGCACAGCTTCAATCTATTGTGTGGACGGAGTAAGGAGGAATGTGTATGCGCCATTATTATGTGCTGGTCGATGGTCATCGTATATCCCGAAACATTGAACCGATGAATTTAAATCTTTTTAAAACGCCATTTGTTGGCATGCCTCCGGCTCAGGTTTTAGATGTTCATGCGACAGAAGATGCGGAGTATACGGACTGGCTACCATTTTTAACCTCACAACCGCTATTTTCCGATCCTATGAAACGGATTCTAGAATTATACAATACACAAGCTCGTTTTAAGCAGGTGTATATCGTGAACCGGGAACCTAGCCGTCAGGAATTATATTGGATTTGTTCCGTTCCCACTGTGGATGGCATTTCAGAACAGACTGAATTTTATGCGCACGACCAAACTCTAAAACGACTTGTTCTAGATAGCCATAAGGTGAATGGACACCATTTTTTCCGATTGTCCAACGTGAGGGAACCTTATTTCATCGTTAGCTTAGAGGCTGCTGAAAGCTTGCTTCGGCGGAGTTTGAGTGGTTTTCGGCTACAGAAGCTAGAACTCTTATAAGGAGGTTCAATCTTGACGGAGCATTGGGATGAATTTTTTTTAAAACTGCATCATCAGCAAATATTGAAAGAGCAATTAAGTACAGCGGAAAACGATGAAAGCTGGATGATGATATCTATTGAAGAAGCGATAGAGGGAATTTTAAAAGGCTCACTAACGCTGACGAATGAACAGGAAATTCGGTTTCAAACCCTTCCTGTCTTTGAAAATCAAGTCACCATTTCCCTGCCTGACTCTCTTGCTCCAGAAGTTCGAACTGGACAGACGGTAGATCCATCGAGAAGCTTCGTCGTTCAGGACAAGCTGGGCGGAATCCTGTTCGGTCTGCACCAAAGCGGGCAAGAACTGGACCCTACGCAAATAGAAGTCTATCAACAACAGATGATTAAGCAAACCAGTCGCGCACAACCAAGTATGAAGCTTGTAGATGAAAAGATTCTTTCTATTCAAGATACCATCATTGGCTGCTATGAAGCTATTTTTCTAGTTTCCCCCTCTCCCTATTATCAGATTGTCTTTGTGCGTTCCTGGCGTGGCAAGGCTATGATCGGGAGTTGCCAATTTAAGCTGGAGGATGCTCCCCTCTGGGTTCCGTTAACCTATGCCATGCTGCATACTGCGACATGGTTGGAGCTTTCTTGAATCTATACCTTTTATCCAAGGAGGTACTTATATGTTTTTACCTATACTTATTAAAGCTTTGGCCCAAGGTGCACTCAGCGGAGAACATTCCTATGTGGTGAGAGGAGCCAAGCTACAGTGCAGTCAAGGTACAGACCCTGGTGTGCTTAATATGATGTACAGCCATGGTGTCTTCATTAAAGATAAACCCGTTCTGAACGTGGACGATGCCATTTGTGGAGCCAATATTAGCAAAATCAATGCTTTTGGTCTGTGTAAATTGAAGCATGGTCTTCCTTGCGAACCAGAGATTGCGTTTGGGTCCAAGTGGACCGGTAGGAAAGAAGACGTATTGATTGAGGGGGCACCCGCCCTACTCAACAATTCGACCTTAATGTGTAGCTGCCAAGATGTTCTGACTAATACGTTCAATTTCATGATAGACCCCAGTGATGATGGTACCCTCTCTTCTGCGATCGGACCTAGTGGTGGGGGCATCATCTCGATCATCGATGACGGGCAAGACAGTTGACTTTATCAAGCAAGGAGATTCAGGAATGAACATCGTAGCAAAAGACCGTTTTACCTATCAGCATCTACATGTTACCTGGCCCTATGGCAAGCTGCGTCTTCGTAATGTCCATATGAGTCACGAGCTTGGAGAACATGCCAGACTGAAGATCACGGGCGTCTTGGAAGGCAATCAAGCAGACACGATCATTACTAAAGCAAGTAGCGACGACGAAGTTGAGCTATGGTATTCCGATGCCAAAGATCAGAAGCATCCATTATTCATAGGACAACTATACTGCGTAGATGTGGAGCACACGCACCAGGAAATCGTGGTAACTCTCGACGTCATTTCTCACAGCTTCAAATTGGATACGCAGCTCAAAAATCGTTCCTTTCAACATATCAATCAAAAATTTGTGGAGATTGTAGATGCAGTGCTGGCCGATTATAAAGGCTCGGATAAGATCGATGAAGCTTTTGAGAAAAAAGCGACAGGCCAGTTTATTATGCAGTATCAGGAGACGGATTGGACTTTTTTAAAACGGCTGGCTTCACATGTGGGAGCCCTGCTCGTCCCCAATATCGTTTCACACCATGCGCAAATTTGGATCGGAATCCCGCAAGCCAGGCAGCATATTCATTTGAAAGAGGTTCCTTTTTCGTTACAACGCAAGATCGCTCCTTATCTGGATCAGGAGGCGAACGGCTGGAGATCTGCCAACATCGGAGATTACACCCGTTATACCTTTGAGTGGGATCAAATGCTGCAATTGGGAGATGAAGTTGAACGCAATCACGAAACTTACGTCATCACCAAACGTGAGGGTCAATTGATTCGTGGCTTGATGACTTGGTCATATGAATGCGCCCTGTCGGCGGGCTTGAAGGTCCCTAAAATCTATAATCGAACAATCATTGGCGCGGCTATTGAAGGAAAAATACTGGAGGTCAGCCGGAATCAGGTTCGATTGCATTTGGATATGGACGATCAGCAGAATCCTAAGGATGCCCAGTGGTTTCCCTATTCTGCAGAAGGGAATCAGGTGTGGTATCTGATGCCGGAAAAGGGTGCGCAGGTGAAGTTGTATTTTCCAAGCGCTGACGAGGACGATGCGATGGTTATACAATCGGTCCGAACGAAACCATCTAGTGTTGCTGTCCCTTCATCTCACGCAGCTCAAGGTACCGTGATCGAATCACCAGCAGAACGCCACCAGCGTAAAACTTCTGATCCCGGAATCAAATCCTTTGCAAATCCCCAAGGAAAAGAAATTTCCTTAGGGAACTCCGAGCTGGCGATGAGTGCACAGGAAGGATCACTATACATCTCCATGAATACCCATAACGGTGTCAGCCTGAACAGCACCCAACGTGTACAAATTCAAGCCGCAGGTAGTCTTAGTCTTTCGGCAGGTAGCATTCTTCTGCAAGGAACGAATGGCTTACACTTGAATACAACAACGGATACGCTTGATTTGGAGCAGGAAGTTAACAGCGTGAGTTCGGAAATCCAGCTTAAAGCTTCCCTCCATCAATATTATCCAGAACCGATCTTGTCTGACTTTGAGATGCAAGTCGCTGAAAAGGGAATTCAGGGCGTAATGGGGGCACGTGCTAAAGAAAACGTTGGTGCCACCCTCAAGGGAGAATGGGATGCGGGTTTGGAGTTTGCAAAAGGCATGTGGAATTCGTTTGTCGATATAGCGGATCTTGTAACAGTTCCTCTTGCTTTTCGTTTTATCTTGCCAGAAGGAATCTTGAGACGTAATGAAACTTTCGAAGGTATTCAGCATGGTATAGAACTGGGCGCTGAGAAAGGTATCAAGTATGTGGAAGTTGTTAAAAATTCGTCCAGTGTAGGACAGGGATTTAAAGACGTTGGGAAAGAAGTAAAAAAAGATGCTAACTTTATATGGGACGGCATCACAGAACCTTTCGTAAAAAAATTAGATAACTTCTTCCCCAACCCCTATACCGATACCAAACAGGAAAGTTATGATGCAGGATATGATAGTATAAAAGCCGCGGAACGTGCAGCAGACATTTATACAGTTCTTAAAGGCGGCGCAAAGTTATTTAAAAATCTTGGAAAGCTGGGTAAAGAAGAAGTCTCCTTATCTAAAGGGGCCAAGGAAACTGGAGAAAAGAATACTGGAAAAGGTGGCGCGCCGGGATTATTCGGAGATACAGCAAAAGCTGAATCTGCCCTTGCCAAGGCTGGAGATGGAAAATTCAAAACGAATGCCATTCGTTTCCCTAATAATTTTGAATCCTTAGGTAGTTACTTGCAAAGTGTAGCTAGAAAGATGAATATTCGTATTACTAAAAGGTCACCCATCTTTGCAACTGCTGGAGATCATTATCGGTTTCATGATTCTGGTCATGATATCCCACATTCTAAAGGTTCTGGTGCAAAAATTTCGCCTGAGAGACAAAAACAGATTGATGCGTTAGAATCAGGAGAGTACACGGGTAAGAGTACTAAAGGAACGGATGAAGGTGCTAGGTCTACAAACGTCTCTATAGAGAAAAAGAAATGGCTTGAAAGTCTGCAAAACACAGAAAACTTCAAACAAGGGACCAAAGAAAATGGATTAAACCATATTTTTGATGGTGAAATACTCAAAAATGGAAATGCCAACGGTTTCCATTATGAAGGAATGCCGAATAGTAACGGTAAAATTGTAGGAAATATCGACCCACCTAATGAGTTTGGTGTGTATCAAGCAAATATTGAAATTAATGGAGTATTAAAGGGCCCTAAATCCACATTTTTTCCAAAGGAATGGACACCACAACAGGTGATAGATGTAGTAAATGAAGCTTTTAATAATAAAGAAATTATAAAGAACAATAAATATATAGGAAAAACAAGCACGGGAATGGAGATAGAGTTTATTTTAAGAAATGATAAGATAATTTCAGCTTATCCAGTATATTAATTAGAGGAGATTTGAATAATGATTAAGTATAAATATAAATTAAAATATATGGAAAAATTCAATATAGTCGTATTAGATTTTGACGAAGAAAAATCACTGGAGTTCGCAAATATGATAAGTGATCCATTAGGATCTGATATACCTTGGAGATTTAAAGATTTGAAAATTGATATTGATAATTATATTGATTTATTAAGAGGAAATATACCACAATACAACCATGGAGGAAATGCATCTAGTGTTATATCCTACAGAGATTATACAATAATTGAAGATCCTTTTTATGACGAGGAAGAAGATGAAGTTGAACCGATCTGTAAATTAGAGACAGTTGAATTTGTGAAAATCATATTAGTATGGGCTTATGAAACTTATAAATATAAAAGTGAGCGGGGGGTGATTGCTCAAGAAGAGGCAGAAATGGTTATGAATTGGATCAAACAGAAAATGACAGAAGTTAAGAGTATAGAAAATAACGAATAAACATAACAAAAACAAACAAATATAAATATGTAATGAGAAGCTTATTCCAATAAGAGTTATAATGAGGAATAGGCTTTTTCAATGCGTAGACAGGTATATCAACAGTCGTTATAACACTGAAACATTACATAAATTTTGATTTTGCGTAACGTAAGCGGGATACAGATTAGGCTGATATTCCACCTGCCTTCAAGCAGACTGAATTCGCCATTTTATTATGAAGCAAGAGTTAGTCAAACTCCTGCGCCAGATAATCCAAAGATCGGTTTTGAAGGAGCACGTGGGGAGTCTCAATGTACGCTTAAGCCAGCACCAGATCCTTAAATAAAAAAGATATTATATGAAGCTGGTATTAATGGTGTACAATATAAAAATGCTGTCCCCAATCTTTCACCAGTAGCAAAAGCACAAGTAGAATCGACTATATGCTCAGTGGAAAGAGGAGATTTTAAAATGACAATAAACGATCCAATCTTTGGCGAACTCGAATATAACTATAGTTGGGCTAAAGATACCACTATTCATTTTTTGGGAAAAGAAACTGAGATTGCATTGATGATAGATGGTGAAGAAGATGGCGAGTTTGATGAAGATCAATATACGGCATATCAATCATTAATGCAAAATTGGGAGCAATTGCAGCAAAGCTTCTTGCAACCAATTTTAGATTATTACCAACAAAAGCGACATGAACTTGGTTATGATACTGAACTTAATGAGAATTATCCCTTAGTTGAAACAACCGACAAACTTCTTGAAATGATTACTTTGGATGGAATTGTTGTTCCATATGCAGGTATTTATGAAGGTCGAGAAATCGGAATACTTTTTGATTGTACATGGGATGTAGAGAATGGATTGGGAATTCGTTTATTAAATGAAAAAGTAACTGAAGTAGGTTACCAGGATGTTGCAATTTGAATATTTGGAGAGAGGCAAACTGGTGCTGAATTAAACACTTAATCACACCATTATTTTCGATTTAACCTTTGTTTTATCTGAGGAAGTTTCGTGAATTGAGAGTTGAACTGTTCACACGAAAGTTCTAAAAAAGAATATCCTATTTAACAATACACTGAACAGGTCATTATGGTTAGATACTACCATAATTGGCTTGTTTTTTGTTATTATCTTAGCACTAGTCCCGTTAGGTATTCATAACATCACCAAGCATAATGGGGAAAGAACAAAAGGAAACTGGGCAGACGATCCACGACATTAATTTGAGAGGTGAAATATTTTGAAAATACAGAATAAAAGTATAATTTTCCCTCTTCCAGATAGAAATTTAATTATGCGTGTGGAAGAGAATTTCGAAATTAAGTTTCCTAATGATTTTATAAATTTTATATCGAAAAACAATGGTGTTATTCCAATAACTAGATTCTTTGAATATAAATCTAATAGATATGTAGTTGATCGTTTTCTTTGTTTATTAGACAATCCCGGCGAGCATGACAAAGGGATGTATGACATCAAGGTTGTTTTCAGTCAGTTAGATGAAAGAATACTTTCTGATGGAGACATAACAGGTGCAGAATTAGTACCATTTGCAGCCCTATTTGCAGGCGATTTCGTCTGTTTAGATTTTAGCGAAAGTAAGACCGACCCAGTAATTTGTATTTGGTACAATGAGGAGTCTGACGATTATGATCCAGTTACAGAAAAAATCGCTGATAATGTAAATAGTTTTCTTGATATGTTAGAAGAATAATTGGAATGGACATGGATGAAATCATCATTCGAGTCTATTAATAATTTAGTGTAAATTTGACCTTTTTAAGCTAAAAACAATGACTTGCCATCCCTCCCTATCAGAGTTAACATACACACACTCAAACAACGGGAGGGCAAGTACACTATGTCGTATTGGCCAGACTGGTTTCAGGAAACGTTACGCCAACGATTTTATCAGTTAGAACTAGCCCATGTATAACAGACTTCATGTTCATCAGAGGACAAAAATCTATTCACTCAAATGGATCATTTCAAAATGAATCAAAATAAGGAAATCCAACATCTGCTATCTGAATGGGAAGAAGCTATAGGTTATCAGCTAAGTCAGGACAATCAATCCATCTACATGGAAGGAGTGTATGACGGGATTCGATTGATCCATCCCGTCATACACTCTCCACAAATATTTGTTAGCCAATTGATCACATTAGCCTATTTCGTTAGTCTATTAATTCATTTAACAATGATCTATTGATCTTCTATAATTTTATGTATGCTCATTTCACTTTTTAAGGTAAAAACAAAATGCGCTGATGAGAGAATCGTGATCTTCTCCACCAACGCATTGAACAGGTTATCATCAAATTGTTCTAGGGCCTGTACGCAAACTGTACAACTCGTAGAAATCTAGTAAAATAAGGCACATGAGACGAAGATACGAGTTAACGGATGAAGAATGGAATATAGTTGACCCCCTGTTG